>NZ_JAJUBH010000006.1:0-213922 GCF_021353155.1 Caballeronia sp. PC1 | reverse complement strand
CTACTTAGCCTCAAAGCGCAGCGTGCAAGCACCCTGCTGTCGAATCGCGATGCAACCTTCGGTGAGAGCAGCGAGATCTTGCGGCAAAACTTTGCCGATGACGCTACCTGCCAACCACCCAATCGGAAACAGCATACGCGCACCGGGTCCGTAGAAAACCCCGAGATCGAAGATCGGGCTTGGACTGCCGCCCCACATCCGTGCGGGCACATACGCCAACACCAAGTCCCCCGGTTGCGGCGTCAGCGTCGCATTCTCGGGAGGGAGCGGCACTTCCGCCAACTCGGGGGGCACCAGGGCAGACGGGATTGGACACGAGATTTCCGGCCCCGTCCATATGGCATGAATCGCGGGCATCTCGCACGGTTCGGCCAACAGGTTGCGCAAGAACGCGACGTTCGCCGGCGCTTTTTTCTCCAGCAGTTCGATGGTGACGTCCAGACCGGAACGCGCTTCTGTCAATCTAAGGGACCAGGCTGTCATGTTTGAGGATCGGTAGTGTGCGCGCCGCTCTTGAGCAGGTCGGAGAGCATGTTCGTTGTGCGTCGGATATCGCTTTCCATCGCTGCCCGTGCGGCCGCCGGATTGCGCTTCTCAAATGCTTCGAGAAGGAGATGGTGAAAGTCGGTGCCGTTGGACCGTAGCGATTCGATCACCTGAGAACCTAGGTGACGCGAAATGAATCGCATGTATGGCCCGTACTGCAGCCAAAGACTCTCGATCAAAGGTGGAAGGACCGTGGAGCGCGAAGTGGCGTAGATCAGAAAGTGGAATTCCTGGTTTTTGTCGAGGCTGGTGTAGATGCCGTCGTCTTCCATCGCGTGCTCATGCTCTGCGATCAATCCTTTGAGCTTGCGCAGCGTTGCCGTCGTCATGTGCTCGCAAGCGAGCGACGTCGCTAGCCCCTCGAGCGCAAGGCGCGCTTCGCACAGATCGTGGAGCTTGTCTTCGCTGACCTGAGGCACCTGCACGGTGCCGTTTGGAAGTGATTTCAGTCCGTTTTCGGCGACTAGCTGCCGGACTGCTTCACGCACCGGCATGGGACTGGTGCCGTACGCACTGGCGAGCGCCTGAATCACCATGGGTTGCCCGGGGTCGAATCGGCCTCTCATCAACGACATGCGCAAGTCGGCGTAGATCTTTTCCTGCACGGTCACACGCGCCGCAGATACGGGCACGACCGCGCCTTCGAAATTAATTTTGCTTGACATTTAAATTTGATCGGCCAACACTGAATTTGATGTTTTGATCAAATGATCACGTGATCAAAAATAGCACGGAAACATCAAGGTGGCAAGCAATGCAACCAACGCCGCCCGGGAATTTCCACTCGGGATTGACAGTCCTTTTTGAGATGAATCTACTTTAGATGAACGCTAAAGAACTACAAGACGACTCCGGTTGGCTTCTGTACCACTCGGTTGGCCGGTTTCCTGGTCAACGTCAAGCCGTGGAAGCCGCTCTCGCCACCTTCGTCGATGAATGGTGTGATGTTGCCGGAGCGCGATGGAATCCGATGATCGACGCTCGACAAGCGATGCTCGATGACTGGGCAGCGCTCATCAATGCACCATTTGGATCGATCTTCGCTGCGGAGAACGTCACTCAGACGGTATCGAACTTTATCGGTGCGTTGCCCGACCGCACGTTACGAGGCCGGCGCGTGCTGATCGCTGAAGACTGCTTCCCAAGCCTGCATTTCCTTTTGCGTGGACTGAGTGCGTTGCGTGGCTTTGAGCTCGTTACCGTTCCTCTGCGTGAAGACGCCGCTTTTATCGAGGACGAAGATTTCATAGCCCACTGGGACAGCGAGGTCGCCGTTGCGTTGATAACTTACGTATCGTCGACAGCATCCAAACGGGCCGATATCGAGACTCTGGTTCAACACGGTCGGACCAAAGGCAGTCTGATTGCGGTAGACATCACGCAGGCCGTGGGCATTCTGCCTATCGACGTCATTGCTATGGATGCCGACCTCGCCGTCGCGACATCGCTCAAATGGCTGTCCGGCGTCCCGGGAGCAGGGTTGGCTTATTTGCGCCGTGAGTTGCTCACGGAACTAGAGCCAACGCTTCGAGGCTGGTTCAGCCAACCCGACCCCTTTAACTGGGCAATCGACGCATTTACTTATGCACCGGATGCGCGACGTTTCGACAATGGCACTCCGTCCTATCTGCCCTTCATCGCATCACATCCTGGCTTGAAGTGGACATTGGCGCAGACCGTGCCGGCCGCGCGTGCTCGTAATCTAACGTTGTCAGCCGCTCTGATCGATATTGCGGATTCTCATCAATTGCCGTTGCTTTCACCAAAAGACGATGCTTGGCGCGGCGGAAGCGTGATGGTACGAATTCCAGATCATATTAATGCGACTAGCTTGCAAGTCGCGTTGATGGCGCAGGGCATCGTGACCGACACGCGGGGTCAGTGCATGCGTTGGTCTCCGGGATCGGTGACGGCTGACAGTGTGTCCGAGCGTCTCGACCGTGCGCTGGCGCATGCGTTGCCACGGAGCTAACCCCGTGAATAACTCTCCGACAAGTAACAACATTATCGATGTCAAAAACGTGTCGCGCCGTTTTGGCGGATTGGTCGCAGTGGACGAAGCGTCGTTGCATGTGTCACGCGGCAGCATCACCGGGCTCATCGGTCCGAATGGCGCGGGCAAGAGCACCATGTTCAGCCTGATTGCCGGCAGCTTGTCTCCGACTAGCGGTGAGGTCTGGATCGACGGGATGCCAGGGCATCACAAGCTTGCGCACCGGCGTATCGGTATGGGACTGGGTCGCACGTTTCAAATACCGCGACCGTTTCCCGAGATGACAGTATTGGAGAACGTGATGGTCGCATTCCCCAAACAAGCGGGCGAGGCATTGCTACCGAACTGGCTCCAATGGAGACGTGTTGCGCGTGAAGAGCGTGAGAATCTGGATAAAGCGCGCGACCTCCTGGACTTTGTTGCGCTACTCAAACTGGCTGATCAACCAGCGCGCGTTTTATCTGGTGGTCAGCGCAAGCTCTTGGAGCTTGCACGCGCTTTAGCAGCAGACCCAAAAGTAATTCTGCTGGATGAACCGGCTGCTGGAGTCAATCCGTCGTTGCTCGAAACGATCATCGCCCGCATCCGAGAGCTGAACGAACAAGGAATGAGTTTCCTGTTGATCGAACACAATATGGATATGGTCACACGCCTGTGCGATCGAGTTTTCGCCATGTCGCGCGGACAGATGCTTTGCAGCGGAACACCGGGCGAAGTGACCTCCGATCCCCGGTTGTTGGAAGCCTATCTGGGGGGGGCATCGTGCTGAAACCAAACATCATTCTCTCAACCGAAGGTCTCTGGGCAGGCTATGAACCAACGCTGTCGATCGTGCGCGATGCAAATATCCAGGCTTACGAGGGCGAAATCCTGCTACTACTCGGTCCGAATGGCGCGGGAAAATCGACGCTCATAAAGACGATTGCTGGTGTCGTTCAAAAGCATGCGGGTACGGTGCACTTCGACGGCGGGGATATCACGCGGATTGCAGCCCATCGGATGATCGATAAAGGCTTGGCCTTCGTACCGCAGACAGAGAATGTCTTCGTCAGCATGACGATCCCGGAAAATCTTGCCATTGCCGCGCATCGTTTGCCGCGAGGGATGCGTAAGCAGCGAGTGGAAACGATCTACGAATTTTTCCCCGACCTAGCGCGCTTGCGCTCGTTGCAGGCTGGCCGCTTGTCAGGTGGCCAGCGACAGATGCTAGCAATCGCTCGTGCCATGATCGTCGAACCCCGCCTGATCATGCTCGACGAGCCCTCGGCAGGGCTATCGCCCAAGATGGTCGAGATGCTTTTCGAACAGCTACTCCGCGTTCGCGACGCGGGTATGTCTATCGTCATGGTCGAGCAAAACGTGCGGGCTGCCTTCACAATCGCCGACCGCGCCTACATTCTCGTCGAGGGAACGCAGCGTCACGAAGGCACGGCAGCGACGCTGCTCGACGACCCGGACGTCGCGCATTCGTATCTTGGTCTGACGGGGGCACACAACGCCAGTGCAGGAGCTACCCAATGAATATGCAGCTTGCTTTCGATGGTGTCCTGCTAGGCTCGGTCATCGCGCTCGGCGCCATCGGCGTCACCTTGACGTACTCGATCATGCGCTTTGCGAACTTCGCCCACGGCGAGTTCATCGCGTGGGGCGCGTATCTCTCCTACGCCATCGCAGGCTGGTGGGGAGCGACGTCGCAACCTATCGGCGAACTTTCGTTTGGATGGGCGTTAATCGCTGCGCTGCTTGCGAGCTTTTTTGTGACGGGAACCCTCTCCCTAGTGCTCGACCGGCTCGTCTTTTCGCGCCTGCGCGCATCGAACACACGCATGGTCGTGGTCATGGCGAGCTTCGGCATCTCCTTGTCTTTGCGCAGTTTGCTAGAACTGCTATTCGGTGCACAGCCGCAATACTTCAGCAGAGACTTGCAGATCGCGATGCCGATCATCGGCGACATTCGGGCGACACCGGATCAACTGGCGGCCATCGCGGTAATGATCGCCATGGTTATCGCCGTGCATTTTATTTTGACGCGCACCCACATTGGGCTATCGATGCGAGCAGCAGGCGAGAATGGCGGCCTCGCCCGCGTGGCCGGCATCAACACACGTGTCGCGGTCTATGCCACTTGTCTGCTCGGTGGCGGCCTGGCGGCTGTGGCCGGCACCATGTCTGGTGTGCTCACACAGGTGCGTCCGCAGATGGGCTTCGAGTTGCTCCTGTCGCTGTTCTCGGCAGCCATTCTGGGAGGGCTAGGCAGTGTGCAGGGTGCTGTGCTCGGCGGGCTCATCGTGGGCATTTCCGAATCGCTGGCAGTGGCGTGGATCGGCGGCGAATACCGCTCCGCTGCGGCATTCATCGTCTTGATTTCGGTCCTGCTGTTGCGTCCCAACGGCATTTTTGGAGCACGTGCATGATCAACTATCTAGAGTTTTTCTTCGCGACCGGGTTCATATTCGCGGTGATCAGTCTAGGGCTCAATGTTCAATGGGGCTTCACCGGCTTGTTCAACGCCGGGGTCGCGGGCTTCGTTGCGATTGGTGCATATACCTCGGCTCTTTTGACGAGCGCTCCAGTGGCCGAGCGCGTAGGTGGACTAGGTTTGCCGATCATGATCGGCTGGATTGGGGCGGTCGTGTTGTCGGGTATCGCCGCCACAGTAATTGGCTTCGTGACGCTGCGCCTACGAGAGGATTATCTTGCAATCACTACATTTGGCGTGGCGATCGTGATCCAGGCGTTGCTGGTAAACCAGCAAAAGCTTACGGGCGGACCGTTTGGCATCGGTTTAATCCCCAAATCATTTGAGCATGTAGCAAGTTCGGCAGGTGAGTTGCTCATGCTCAACCTGGTAATGCTCGCGGCGATTGTCGCAGTGGTGTATGTCGCCGTTGAGACTTTAGCCTCCAGCCCGTGGGGGCGCGTATTGCGCTCGATCCGTGAAGATTCGGTGGCTGCCGCGTCGTTGGGCAAAAGCGTCAAGCGTTACGAACTTCAAGCCTTTGTGCTGGGGTCGATGATCATGGGATTAGGAGGCGCTTTGCAAGCCCATTTCATTGGTTTCATCTCGCCGGATAATTATCTGCCGCTGATGACGTTCCAGATCTGGACAATGTTGATCGTCGGTGGATCGGGCAATAATCGTGGCGCTATTCTGGGTAGCCTTGTTGTCTGGGGCCTGTGGAGCGGTATCGGCTATGCGCTGGGGCATCTGATTCCTGCCGCGCAGCAAGCCCGGTCCGCCGCCCTTACGCCGATCCTGATCGGTGTCGCCCTGGTGCTAGTGCTTCTCCGTCGGCCGAGCGGGTTGCTGCCGGAAAAGCGCACCGTCTCCAAGCACATTTCACCAACGAACGTGAGTGGAGTGGACCTGGCTTCCGGCGTCGCCCGGCACTAACTTTGATCGGTCATCTTTAAGCATTTGGTGCGATTTACGATTCGGCGAAAGCGCAAGCATCTTTGATTAGTACTATTAATTTATGACAAGTCGGTTAGGATATGAAAAAGATACTCGGAGGACTCGCGGTGGCTGGTTGGCTGGTTTGCAGCAGTGCTGCACAAGCGCAAACGAGCGTCACGCTGTATGGCATCGTCGACGTTGGCGTGACATATGTGAGTAATACGAGGGCGGGGCGCGTGTTCGCCATGCAAAGCGGTTTTCTGCAGGGTAGCCGATTCGGGCTCACCGGACGCGAAGACCTCGGCGGTGGCACGACCGTGATCTTCACACTAGAGAACGGGTTCGACGCTTTCTCAGGCAGGCTTGGGCAGGGTGGACGAGGCTTTGGTCGTCAATCGTTTGTGGGGCTGTCGCGCGCGGGGCTGGGCACCTTGACCATCGGTCGCCAGTATGATCCGTTCGTCAACTTCGTCGGCCCCGGCACGATGAACGGCACATACGGTGGTCAATTCGCTCACGCCGGTGATGTCGATAACACCAACAACTCGTTTCGCGTCGACAACTCGATCAAATTTACGAGCGCGAACCTCGGCGGCGTGAGCTTCGGCGCCCTATATGCCATGGGTGGCGTGGCCGGACAATTTGGCGCAAGAAGTATGATCAGCCTCGGCGGCAGCTACAGTAACGGCCCCTTATATCTTGGCGCCGGCTACTTTTTTGCGAAGAACCCGGTTCAAGAATTTCCTGATGGCAACTTTGTCTCTTCGAACGCAATTTTCGGCACAGCGGTCGTCGGGGCACAAACCGCCAGCCAACAAGTGGCAGGCCTGACCGGCGCATACACAATCGGCAACGTCAAGACGTCGATCGCATACACGAACACTCGCTTCAAGGACACTAATGGGGCCGGTGCCGACGTGACATTCAACAACTACGAAATCTGGGCAAGCTACTTCCTGAAACCGTCGATCACTATTGCGACGGGCTATACCTATTCCATGGGTACCATCGATGCAACTCAGAAGAGGCCGAAATACCACCAGTTCAATGTGTTCGGCGACTACCTCTTTTCAAAACGCACGGATCTGTATGCCATGCTTGCATATCAAATTGCGGCAGGGGATGCCACGAATGCACAAATCAACCCCGGTATCGCTGCGGCCGCGACTGGAACGCGCCAATTCGTCTTCCACGTGGGTATGCGCCACCGCTTCTGAACACTACTGTCACGAATCAAGGAGTTCTTTCATGAAACATCTTGCGACGAAATCGCTGCGCGCATGCTTTGCCTGGATCACATTTGGAATTGGTTTGCCAATAACGACCTTCGCCGCATCGCCCGCCCCGGAGGTGAACTGCCCGGTCAAGATCGGCGGCGTGCTGCCCCTCACCGGCTCGCTCGGCGCCGTCGGCAAAAGCATCGCGAACAGCGCGGAACTTGCCGTCAAGCATATCAACGAGGCGGGAGGAGTGAAGGGCTGCCCCGTTGTGTTCCGGCTCAAGGACGACCAAGGGCAGCCGAATGTCGGCGTCGACGCGGCGAAGTACCTGGTCGATGTCGAGCACGTCTCCGCATTGGTTGCCAGCGTGTCGAGCGGTGTTACGGTTCCGATTGCCACGTCGGTGACGGCGACCGCCAAAATTCCCCAGATCTCTTGTTGTTCGTCATCGCCGATCCTGACTACCCTGGCGCAGGAGGGCAAGACTGGAGGCTACTTCTTTCGAACATTTCCCACTGCCAAGACCATGGCGTATCCGGCAAGTCAGCTTGCTGCCGAGCGCGGGTACAAACGCATCGCAATCATTTTCGTCAACACCGATTACGGAACAAGTCTCGCGAAGGGTTTCATTCATGCGACTGAGAAGCTCGGGGGCAAGGTCGTGAAGTCGGTACCGTATAACGAGAACCAGCCTTCGTATCGCGCTGAAGTAAGTTCGATGTTGAATGAAAAACCGGACGCTCTATTTCTGGTGGCATTTCCGCAAGATGGTGCGACGATTGCACGAGACTGGATCTCACTCGGCGGCACGCAGAATCTGATTCTTAACAACGCGTTGCGCAGTCCGGATTTCGTCTCGGCCGTTGGAGCCAAGTATCTGCAAAAGGCCGTCGGAATCGATATCTCGGCAGCGGCTGGTCCGTCGGTGAACGTACTTCGACAAGCATACGAAACGGCGTACAAGGCCAGTGCGGACGGCCCGGGCATTTATAGCGAGTACGACGCTATGATCGCGCTAGGTCTGGCCATGAATATTGCGCCCAGTCTGTCCGGCTCGGCCATCCGCGATGCGATGCGCAAGGTCTACGCCGCGGGAGGGACGCAGGTGGGCACCGGACCTGATGAGTTCCGGAAGGCGCTGGAGCTGATTAAGAAGGGTGCACCTATTCAATACGTCGGCGCCATTGGACCGATTCGCTTCGACGCTTATGGCGACATAAGTACTCCGGCGGTGTCCTGGCACATTCAAGGGACGGCCCTTGTCGTTGATCAAGCGTTCTCGAGCAATGACATGCAGGCGCTGTTCAAAAAGATCGACAGCTAAACGCCGCCGACGGAGCGCTGTGCGCGTCGCAGCTCCGTTCGATGACTCATCTCATTTCTTTTTGATCGATAAAAATGCCTACCTATACGTTCGCGCACTGGGGTACTTACGAAGTCGACACACGCGCGGACGGCGCTTACGAGCTGCGTCCGCTACCTCGTGACCCCGACCCAAGCCCGATTGGCGTGCATTTGCTGGACGATACCCTTGAAGCGTTGCGTGTACGACGACCCGCCGTGCGAGAAAGCTGGTTGAAGTCGGGCCCAGGCGCCAGGCCGGACCTGCGCGGACAGGAACCTTTTGTCGAGATTGAATGGGATCACGCACTTGATCTGGTGGCGACCGAGATCCAGCGCGTGCGTGGTGCGCACGGGAACGCCTCCATCTTTGGTGGCTCCTACGGATGGTCCAGCGCGGGGCGCTTTCATCATGCTCAAAGTCAGGTCCATCGTTTCCTGAACGCCGCTGGCGGATACGTGCGTCACGTCGATTCCTACAGTCTCGGGGCCGCTAACGTCATCCTGCCTCATGTGGTAGCACCGATGGATGACCTGATGGCCTCGCATTCATCCTGGGACACGTTGGCTGAACACACCGATCTGTTTGTTAGCTTCGGAGGGGTGCCCATTAAGAACGCGCAGATGAACGCCGGCGGCGTCGGCATACATGGCGTGCCGACCGGCTTGGCGCGAATGCAGGCCGGTGGTGCTCATTTTGTCAACATTGGACCGGTGCGTGACAATTTTGGCGCACTCAGCGGGGAGGCGCAATGGATTGCCTGCCGTCCCAACACCGATGCAGCAGTGATGCTCGCACTTGCGTGGACTCTGTTGACGGAAGAGCTTTACGATCGGGCCTTCCTCTCGCGTTACTGCGTTGGCTTTGACGTCTTTGCCTCATATCTGATCGGTGAGTCTGATGGGCAAGCGAAAACGCCGGGTTGGGCGGAAGCAATCAGCGGTGTATCCGCCTCATCGATCGTGGCGTTGGCACGGCGTATGGCGGCTTCGCGCACGATGCTCAACGTGGCGTGGTCGTTGCAGCGAGCCGTCCATGGCGAGCAGCCGTTTTGGATGGTCGTCGTACTTGCCGCTATGCTTGGTCAGATCGGTCAGCCGGGGGGAGGCTTTGGTGTTGGTTATGGTGCTGCCAACCTCCCTGGTAGCGCACATGTGAAGACGCGTGGCCCGACCCTGCCCCAAGGTAAAAATGCCGTGTCGGATTTCATCCCTGTGGCGCGTTTCGCCGATATGTTGCTTCATCCTGGCGAGCCGTTCACCTACAACGGCGACACCTATACGTATCCGGATATCCGGTTAGTGTATTGGGCTGGCGGGAACCCGTTTCATCATCATCAGGATCTCAATCGGATGCTGCGGGCCTGGCGCAAGCCCGAGACGATCGTCATCCACGAGCAATATTGGACGCCAAGTGCAAAGCGCGCGGATATCGTGCTGCCGGCGACCATCTCGCTCGAACGCGACGATATTGGCATGGCCACGCGAGAGGCGTTTTTTATTGCAATGAAGAAAGTGCGTGCCCCAACGGGCGCGTCGCGAGACGACTACGATATTTTTGCCGCACTCGCGCATCGCTTGGGGTGCGGCGAATTGTTCACAGAGTCGTTGAACGCGCGCGGCTGGTTGCGAAGAATGTACGATCGGAGCCAAGTGTTGAATCGGAACCGGGGTATCGAGTTGCCCGACTTTGATCTCTTTTGGCAAGCCGGCATGGTGGATTTGAGCGAGCACGATCATCCGATCACGATGCTTGCCGATTTCGTGATGGACCCGGACAAATTTCCGCTAAACACAGCCTCGGGAAAGATCGAAATCTACTCGGAGCGGGTCGCAGGCTTCAGGCTCGCCGACTGTCCGGGCCATCCGGTGTGGCTGGCGCCGCCTGAGTGGTTAGGTGCGCCTGCCGCGCAGACATTTCCGCTGCATCTTTTGACTGACCAGCCGGCGCGTCGCCTACACAGCCAGCTCGATGCAAGCCCCTACAGCCAAGCCGGCAAGATCAACGGGCGCGAGGCGATATATCTCAACCCGGCCGACGCCGAGACCCGCGGCATTGCCGACGGTCAATTGGTGGAGGTCTTCAACGAACGAGGACGGTGTCTCGCTGGCGCTCGACTCTCGCGGGATGTCATGCCTGGAGTTGCGCGGCTGAACACCGGTGCATGGTTCGATCCGGATGTCGACACGGGTCTCGACAAGCACGGGAATCCAAACGTACTGACGCTGGACCGGCCGGCCTCCGGGCTCTCGCAAGGATGCAGTGCGCAGACTTGCCTTGTCGACGTCCGTCCATGGCGTGCGTTCGTGCCGCCCATCACTGCATTCACGCTACCGGAGTTTGTATCGTGAGTTATCCGTGCGTTCGAACGCGAGCGTGACTCGACGCAAAGAGACAGTAGAGGTCATAACATGCTGGTACTGAACAAATCCGACGTCGCACACGCACTTACAATGGCAGACTGCATCGACGCAATTGAAACGGCGCTCGCGGACAACGCACGCGGCCAATACCGCCAGTTTCCGCGCGTCGTTCTTCGTGCCGAGGACACCCCCGCCATGATGGGGCTGATGCCAGTGTTCCGGCGCGGCGAGCGACCCCTGTGGGCGATGAAAGACATTATGGTTTCCAGCGCCAATCACGCGCTCGGACTGGATACCCATCAAGGCGCGGTGTTGATTCACGACGGCATAACCGGCGTAATCACTGCCATGGTCGACGCCAACGAAATCACCGCAACGCGCACTGCAGCAACATCCGCGGTGGCAACGCGAGCACTAGCCGGGAAAGACCTGCAAAGGATCGCCATTCTAGGTACGGGACGTCAGGCACGCGCGCATATCGACGCATTGCGCGTGCTCGCCCCTGGAGCGAAGTTCACTGTCTGGGGAATCGATGCTGAGCAGGCGAGCCGGCTTGCTAAGGCGAGCGACTGCGAGGTCTGCCCGAGTGCCCAGGCTGCGGTGTCGGATGCAGATGTCATTTGCACCGTGACCGCCTCGCAAACGCCGATTCTCGAGCTAGACTGGATCAAGGAAGGCTGCCATATCAATGCGGTGGGGACGAGCGCCCCGACGTCCCGTGAGCTTGCGGCCGACGTTTTCTGCTCGGCCGAGTGTTTTGTTGACTCCCGGTCGCAGGCGGAAGCGGAGTGTGGCGAGTATTTGATACCGCTGGATGAGGGGTTGATTACGGCGGATCACATTCTTGCAGAACTCGGGGAAGTGCTCATTGGCGAACACTTGGGCAGGTCAGGCCCAAGGGCGCTGACGGTGTTCAAATCACTTGGGCTGCCCATGGAGGATCTGGCGGCATCGGTACGTGCTATTGAGAACGCACAACGCCTCGGCGTCGGACAGCTTGTGCTTTGGTAGTCGCCGGCGAGTGTGAACGCGTCGCGATGTTAGGTACGCCCGATCAGTTGGGGTTGCGTGTTGCCATTGCAAAAACGTTCTGAAAGCGCTGGTGCTGTCCCGTCACGCAGATAACGCGGGGTCGTAGCACCCTTCGCGGATATGGGGTCCGACATGCACGTCGCCGAGGAGACAGGATATCAATATGGAGTACCTAAGATATGCCAATTCTGTCTGCTTAGCGCTGCTGTTCTGGTCAACTTGAGCGAGGCGTAAGCCGGATCAGTGCAACAGACATGTGCATTGAGCGGTCACGCCTTCTCTGACAAGCGCCGCTCTTAAGGGACAACCATGATTTTGGAAATATTGAAAATGGAAATATACTGGTATCAATCACGGTGATTGTCGCGTCGTGCGCGATAGGAACAGTTTGTCAAAGGGGCGGTTATGGCTGAGCGTTCGTTTGTTGAGGAAGTCAAGAAGCTGCGCTTGGGCGCGGGGGAGGTGTTCAGTGGCGAGGGCATCCTTGCGGTGACCAAAGCGCTACTGGAATCAGGTGTGGCATACGTGGCCGGCTATCAGGGCGCGCCCATCTCGCATCTCATGGATGTCCTGGCCGACGCTCAGGACATTTTGCAAGACCACGGCATTCGTTTCGAGAACAGTGCGAGCGAGGCGACCGCAGCCGCCTCCTTGGCGGCCTCGGTCAATTACCCGCTGCGCGGCGCCGTCACGTTCAAAGCAACCGTGGGCACAAACGTGGCGTCGGATGCCCTGGCGAACCTTGCGTCTGGCGGCGTAACGGGTGGGGCTCTGATCATCGTCGGCGAGGACTACGGCGAAGGCTCGTCGATCATGCAGGAGCGCAGTCACGCGTTCGCGATGAAGTCCCAGATCTGGCTCCTTGACCCACGCCCGAACCTGCCGTGCATTGTGCAAGCCGTCAAGGATGGCTTCGAGCTTTCGGAGGCAAGCAATACCCCGGTCATGCTGCAGCTTCGCATTCGTGCGTGCCACTTGCACGGTCAGTTCGTCGCGGCTAATAACAGGCGCTCCGCCTTCACAATCAAGGACGCACTCGAGAACCCAGCGCGCGACGTCGACCGTATCGTGCTGCCGCCCGCGAGCTTTGCACACGAACGCGAAAAAATTCATGAGCGTTGGCCGGCGGCCGTCAAATTCGTCGAGTCTCGCGGACTTAACGAATTCTTCGGATCTGATGGGCAGGACATCGGCATTGCCGTGCAGGGCGGCAGTTACAACACGGTCTTGCGCGCACTCGAGCGCCTCGGTCTAGCGGACGTGTATGGGGAATCGAAAATTCCGATGTATGTGATGAACGTGGCGTATCCGCTTATCGACTCGGAGTGGGAGCGTTTCTGCGCGGATAAGCGCGCGGTGCTTGTGATCGAGGAAGGCCAGCCTAACTTCGTCGAGCAGAACGCGAGCGCGATCCTTCGTCAGCGCGGCGTTAGCGCCGCGCTGCACGGAAAGGATGTCTTGCCGCTCGCCGGCGAGTACAACACCGCGACAGTGATGAAGGGGCTGCGCGCCTTCTTCGAACAATACGGCGTGCTTGAGCCGCAGCCTGCGCCGCGTAAGGTGATACCGGTGGTGGCGGTGCAAGAAGCTGCGACGAGTCGCGTGGAAGTGGAGAATTCCCAGCCCGAAGTCGATGTAGTACCGGCTCTCAACGAGAACGTGCACGCGCGCCCGCCTGGCTTTTGCACAGGCTGCCCTGAGCGTCCTATCTTCACTGCGATGAAGTTGCTCGAGCGCGAGATCGGACCGCATCACGTGAGTGCCGATATTGGCTGCCATTTGTTCTCGATCCTGCCGCCGTTCAATCTCGGTGCGACGACGATGGGATATGGACTGGGCGGTGCCAGCGCCGCCGCGCTCAACGCACCCGCAGCGAAGCGCGCCATTTCCATCATGGGCGACGGCGGGTTCTGGCACAACGGGTTGACAAGTGGCATTGCCAATGCCGTCTTCAACAGGAGCGACAACCTGACTGTGGTGGTCGACAACAGCTATACGTCAGCCACGGGTGGCCAGGACATTCTCTCTTCAACCGCACTGAACCCGACCCGTAGCACGGGGCATGAAATCGAGCAGGCAGTGCGCGGCGTTGGCGTGAAATGGGTCAAAACGGTTCGGCGCACCTATGACCTGAAGACAATGAAGGCGACGCTTAAGGAAGCCCTCACTACTTCTGCGAAAGGACCCAAAGTGCTGATCGCGCAAAGCGAGTGCATGCTCAACAAGCAGCGGCGCGAGAAGCCAAAGCTTCGCAAGGCAATGGCGGCGGGCGAGCGGGTGGTGCGCGAACGATTCGGCATCGACTCCGATACGTGTACGGGCGATCATTCATGTATCCGTCTGTCGGGTTGCCCGTCGCTGTCGATTAAACCCAATCCCGATCCGTTGCGTACCGATCCGGTGGCGAGCGTCCTCGACAGCTGCGTGGGCTGCGGCTTATGCGGGGAAGTTTCCCATGCAGCGGTGCTGTGTCCGTCATTCTATCGCGCGCAAATTATCAGCAACCCCACACGCGCGGACAAGCTGCGGCAGCGCACACGAGATGCGGTTATCGGCTGGCTTCAACGCCGCAGCGCCGCACGCCGGGCGCGCTACGCCTTCTGATCCAGGATAGATACGATGAGTCTTCAACCCATCAAAATTGCGATTCTCGCCATGGGCGGTGAGGGCGGCGGTGTGCTCGCCGACTGGATCGTCGACCTCGGCGAGCACAACGGCTATCGCGCCCAGACCACGTCGGTTCCCGGCGTTGCACAGCGTACCGGGGCGACAATCTATTACGTCGAGCTCTTTCCGACCGAACCAGGCCTTGCCCGAGCGCCCGTGCTTGCGTTGATGCCCTTGCCGGGCGACGTGGATGTCGTCCTTGCTTCGGAACTGATGGAGGCAGGCCGCGCGGTACAACGTGGACTTGTCACTCCGGAGCGCACGACGCTCATTTCCTCCACTCACCGGGTCTACTCGATCTCGGAAAAGTCTGCAATGGGTGATGGCCGCGTGGATAGCGAAACGCTGATCGCGCACGCCAGCAAGGCCGCAAAGCGCTACATTCGCTTTGATATGGCGCACGCAGCTCAAGCAAGCGCCAGCGTGATTAGTGCCGTGCTGTTCGGCGCGCTCGCCGGCGCGGGCGTACTGCCGTTCAGCCGCCGCGAATTCGAGGAGACCATTGAGCGCGGCGGCGTTGGCGTGAAGCCGAGCTCGCGAGCTTTCGCGCTGGCGTTCGACCGTGCAAGCGTGGAGGAAAGCGCCAGCATCGGCGAGCCTTCGGACGAAGTGCAACCAGCACCTCGCAATGCGACGGTGGCTCGGCTGGTCGAGCGCGTACGCACCGAATTTCCTGCCGCGGTTCAGCGGATTGCCCTCGAAGGCGTGCGTCGCTTGATCGACTATCAAGATCCCGCCTATGCGCGACTTTACCTCGACCGGCTCGTCGCCTTGGTCAGCGCAGTGCCCGCGCAGGAGGTCGCGCTATTACGTGAGACCGCACGACACCTTGCGCTGTGGATGTCATTTGAAGACACGATACGTGTGGCGGACCTGAAGACTCGCGGCGCGCGCTTCGAGCGCGTGCGCGGTGAAGTGCAGGCTCAGTCGGACCAACTGCTGGAGATCAACGAATTCATGCATCCGCGCATCGAGGAGATCTGCGAGACGCTGCCCGCGTCGCTCGGCCGTTGGTTGGCGAAGCCGCATTGGCTCCATGGGCTCGTTAAGCGAAGCACGCAGTCTGGACGGGTGGTCCGCACCAGTTCGTTGTCTGGCTATTTGATGCTGCACGTGGTCGCGAGTTTGCGCACGATCAGACGCAGCACGCTGCGATATCAGCACGAAAATGTCCGTATCGAAGAATGGCTGGCACAGATCGCCGAGACGGCCAAACGCAATCCCGCCCTGGCCCTTGAAATTGCGCAATGCCAGCGCCTCGTAAAAGGCTATAGCGACACGTACGCGCGGGGCCTAAGGAACTATCAGACGTTGATGGCAGCAGTGCAAGGAGCCGGTGGGCGACTTGCGCCCGCCACATTACGCGAGTTGCGCGACGCGGCGCTCGCCGATGAGCATGGCCACAAATTGAAAGCGGCCCTTGCGCAGCACGCGCTGGCTTGAACGGCCGGTTACACGCCTAAGGAATAAGCATGAAAGCCCATGTATTCGAGCGCCAGCGCAAGATTCACTTTTCCGAGTGCGATGCAGCCGGGATTGTGTTTTATCCACAATATTTCGTGCTGTTCAACGACTTGATCGAACTGTGGATCGACGAACTGTTGCCCGACGGCTATCACGGCGTACTGAGCACACGGCGCGTCGGAATGCCGACGGTACATCTGGAGGTCGACTTCAAGGCGATCAGCAAAATGGGCGACCAGGTTCGGCTCTCGCTTGACGTGGAACGCCTCGGACAGAAGTCACTTACGCTCGGGTGGACGTGTACCGGCGCAGATGACGTAGTTCGTATGGCTGCGCGGCAGACGATCGTGACCACATCGCTGGACACCCACGAATCCATTTCCATTCCAGAAGATTTGCGAGTGGTGATTGAGCGGGCAGCCAATGCGTGCGCAGTTGCGGCCGATCGATGAAATGGGCAACGATTGCCGGCAAGGCTGAATAGGTCAATCTGAAATATCGGAGCAAGGAAAATGAAGATCCTCTGCATTGGAGGTGGTCCCTCAGGCCTGTACTTTGGATTACTAATGAAGGTGTGGAATCCAAAGAATGAAATTGTGGTCGTTGAGCGCAATCGTCCGTACGACACGTTCGGATGGGGCGTCGTGTTTTCGGACGCCACAATGTACAACCTGCGCGAGGCCGATCCTGTGTCAGCCGAGACGATCGGGGATGCGTACAACCGCTGGGACGATATCGAGATTCACTTCAAAGGCCGTTCCGTTAGAAGCGGCGGGCACGGCTTTATCGGCATTGGCCGTAAGAAGCTCCTCAACATTCTTCAAGCGCGATGTGAAGACGTGGGCGTAAAACTGGTTTTCGAGGAATTTGTAGAAGATGATGAAGCGATCGCCCGCAAGTACGATGCGGACCTCGTAATTGCGTCGGATGGAGTCAATAGCCTCACGCGTAGAAAGTATCAGGAAACCTTCAAACCTGACATCGACGAGCGCCGATGCCGTTTCGTGTGGCTTGGCACGAAAAAGGTGTTCGACGCATTCAATTTCATTTTTGTGCAGAACGAGCACGGCTGGTTCCAGGCACATGCCTATCGTTTTGAAGACGGTCTCTCCACATTCATTGTCGAAACGCCCGAGGAGACGTGGCAGGCCGCAGGGATTGGCGACATGAGTCAGGAAGAGGGCATCTCATATTGCGA
Organism: Caballeronia sp. PC1; assembly: GCF_021353155.1. Classification (NCBI taxonomy): domain Bacteria; kingdom Pseudomonadati; phylum Pseudomonadota; class Betaproteobacteria; order Burkholderiales; family Burkholderiaceae; genus Caballeronia; species Caballeronia sp. PC1. The sequence goes on along the minus strand of NZ_JAJUBH010000006.1, from coordinate 196,700 downwards.
GAGACTTTTCGCACCGTATCTAGACGGCCACCCCCTCATCTGCAACGCCACGCATCTACGCGGCTCCGCAATCTGGATCCGCTTCCCGCGCGTCATCTGCGAAAAGTGGGTGCACTGGACCATGCGAGGCGATGGGAAGAAGGTTCCGGTCGTGCTAATGGGCGATGCGGCGCATACCGCTCATTTTTCGATCGGATCGGGAACGAAGCTGGCACTCGAAGATGCCGTCGAGCTTGCACGCAGCCTGGCAACCGTTGGTGATTCGCTTGAAACGCAGCTTGCGCATTATGAGGCGGTGCGCGGCGTCGAAGTACTCAAGATACAAAATGCTGCGCGTAATTCCACGGATTGGTTCGAGAATGTGAACCGCTACGCTGGACTCGAACCCGAACAGTTCGCCTATTCATTGCTTACCCGCTCGCAACGAATCTCTCATGAAAACCTTCGCTTGCGGGATCGCGACTGGCTCGAAGGCTACGAAAGGCGGCTTGCGAAACAAGCAGGCGCGACGATCGCTGAGGATGCTGTGCCGCCGATGCTCACGCCGTATCGAATCCGCGACGTGGAACTTAAAAATCGGATTGTGGTGTCTCCTACAGCAATGTACTCGTGCGAAAACGGTGTGCCGGGTGATTTTCACCTCGTGCATCTTGGTAGCCGCGCGCTCGGTGGCGCAGGGCTCGTCATGGTCGAGATGACAGCGGTTTCGCCGGAAGCGCGGGCGACGCCAGCCTGTCCGGGACTTTGGAACAATGATCAGACGGCGGCATTCGCACACATCGTTGGGTTCCTTCACGACAACTCCAGTGCGCGTATCGGGATTCAGCTGGGTCATGCGGGACGCCGTGCATCGACGCAGCTCGGTTGGCAGAAGATGGACCATCCGCTGGAGGCCGGCAACTGGCCCTTGATGTCTGCGTCGCCGCTGCCGTATTTGGCCGGTGTGTCGGAAACGCCTCGAGCCATGACGCGCGAGGACATGGAGAGCGTGCGCGAGGACTTCGCAGCGGCCGCCCGTCGCGCCGATGCAGCCGGTTTTGACTGGTTAGAACTGCAAGCAGGCCATGGCTATTTGCTGTCGAGCTTCATCTCGCCGATCACCAATCAGCGCAACGACGAATACGGAGGATCGCTCGAAAACCGGATGGCCTTTCCCCTGGAAGTACTTCGCGCGGTGCGCCTTGCGTGGCCGGAAGGAAAGCCGATCTCAGTGCGCATCTCGGCGTCCGATTGGATGGAAGGTGGCATTGACGGCGACGACGCGGTGCAGATCGCACGCCTCCTCAAGGCCGCTGGCGCGGACATGATCGATTGCTCGTCTGGCGAAGTCACGCCGCAGCAAAAACCAGTCTACGGCCGCATGTATCAAACGCCTTTTGCCGACCGTGTGCGTAACGAGGCTCAGGTGCCGACCATTGCTGTTGGCGCCATCACGGAGGGCGATCAAGTGAACAGCATCATCGCTTCGGGGCGTGCTGACCTTTGCGCGATCTCCCGTCCACATCTCGCCGATCCTGCGTGGCTGTTGCGTGAAAGCGCAAAGCTTGGCTACCGGAACGTGGAATGGCCACGCCAGTATCTGTTTGCGAAAGAGCAAATGGAACGCGCTTTTCAGCGCACCGCATCGTGAGATGGCCGCGTGCCAGGTTGATCTAAATTCATCCGATGGAGTCGCAACGACATGGCTGAGCAGAATTACGACACGTATCGCGAGGGCGTCGCGGGCCGTGCAGATGTAGAGGACACGCCAGAACTGATTGCCTACTACAGATCTCTAGAAAGCCTTGAGGCAGGCGCGCTGTGGACCGTGGCGAACAAGATCGAACCGTGGGAGCCGAAGTCGGAGTCGGTGCCGGTACTTTGGCGGTATCGCGACATGCGCGAACATGTGCTTCGTTCCGTGCAGCTGGTGTCGCCCGAAAAGGCCGGCCGACGCGTGATCTACCTGAGTAATCCAGGGCGCCGCGATGTGTCAGCCGCCGTGGGCTGGCTTTATTCGGGACTTCAGGTCATGCACCCGGGCGAAGTTGCATCGGCGCACGCTCATTCTTCCTCGGCGCTCCGTTTCATCATGGAAGGCACTGGCGCCTATACCGTAGTCGACGGCCACAAGATGACGTTGGGGCGCAACGATTTCGTGCTTACCCCCAATGGCACCTGGCATGAACACGGCGTGGCGGACGACGGCTCGCCATGTATCTGGCAAGACGGTCTCGACATTCCACTTGTCAATGCCTTGGAGGCCGGGTTCTATGCGGTGCACCCGGATCTTCGGCAGGCAGTTACGCACGCCGTGAACGACTCCACGGCAAGCTGGGGTGCGCCCGGTCTGCGCCCCCAAAACGGTGACTGGAATAAGCGCTACTCCCCGCTATTCAAGTACGAGTGGGAACCGACTTACGAAGCACTCGTACGGCATGCACATGCGACCGACGGTTCTCCGTTCGATGGCGTGCTGATGCACTACGTTAATCCGGTGACGGGTGGGCCGGTCATGTCGACCATTGGCGCAAGCATGCAGTTGTTGCGTCCGGGCGAGCACACGCGCGCGCATCGCCACACGGGCAGCTTCATTTATCAGGTCGCAAAGGGCAGCGGCTATTCGATCATCAATGGCAAGCGCCTGGACTGGACCGAACGCGACATTTTCTGCGTCCCATCGTGGGCGTTCCACGAGCACGCGAACCTTTCGTCGTCGGACGACGCGTGTTTGTTCTGCTTCAACGATTTGCCGGTCATGCATGCGCTCAACTTGTATCGCGAAGAGGCCCTTGTCGACAACGGCGGCCATCAGACAGTAGCTGTGTGATTGTTTGGCACTAGAACATTCGATTCAATATTTGCCCGCTGTCGTCGGACGGGCTTTATGGAGTTTTACCATGCGTCTTGTCACCTATCGTTCCGAGGTTTGTGCTGCCGCCCGTCTGGGTGCGATCATCGAGGATACTGTCGTCGACCTCGAGCGCCTCGGCGCCGCCACGGGTTTCCCCCTGCCCAAGAGCATGCTCGACTTCATCGATCTCGGCCCGCAGGCGGTGTATCAAACCAGCGCGTTACTCGATGAGCAGCGCGGCAAATGGCCTGTCGGCGTCTCTATACCGGCGAGGAACGTCAAGCTGCTAGCACCCATTCCACGCCCTCGCAAGAACATCTTCGGTATCGGTCTCAACTATGTTGAGCACGTTGCGGAATCGAGCCGCACGCTCGACACATCGGAGGACTTGCCGAAGGAACCCGTCATTTTCTCGAAGCCGCCAACGTCGGTGATCGGCCCAGGCGACGCCATCGAGCATAACAAGGAAGTTACGCAGCAGCTCGACTGGGAAGTGGAACTCGCGGTCATCATGGGTACGCGAGCAAAACGCGTCAGCGAGTCTGACGCGCTCAAATACGTGTTCGGCTACAGCGTGATGATCGATATGAGCGCACGTGACTGCCGCCGCGCTGGGCAATGGATCTACTCAAAAGGGCAGGACACGTATGCACCGTTCGGGCCATGCATTGTCACGGCAGATGAAATTCCCGATCCGCACACGCTTAACTTGAGCCTCACGGTCAACGGCGTCACCAAGCAAAGCTCTAATACGCGTCACATGCTCTTCAAAGTGCCCGCGCTCATCGCCGACATCACCAAAGCCATCGCACTGGAGCCGGGCGACATCATCGCGACCGGCACGCCGGACGGCGTGGGCGCGGGCCGTTCGCCGCAGGAATGGCTCTGGCCTGGTGACGTCGTGCAAGCACAGGTGGAGGGCATTGGTGAGCTTCGCCATCCTGTGGTAGCCGTCTAACCGCCGTTGAGATCCGCTCAACGTGCTGAACAAACGAGTACACCCTCATGCTTAACCTCCCTCAATTCAAGGCGGCCGCGGTACAGGCCGCTCCTGTGTTCCTCGACACTGACGCTACCGTCGACAAAGTCTGCGGGCTTATTCGCAAGGCAGCCGGCAACGGCGCGCGGCTTGTTGCCTTTCCTGAAGTGTTCGTGGCGGGCTATCCGTACTGGAACTGGGTGATGAATCCGGTGGAAGGCAGTCCGTGGTTCGAGAAGCTTTGCAAGTCGGCGATCGAGATTCCGGGACCCGAAATTCGCCGCATTGCCGCCGCCGCTAAAGCGCATCACATCAATGTCGTGGTCGGCGTGAACGAGCGTAGTCGAACAGGCATTGGCACGCTGTACAACACGCTTCTAACGATCAGCGACGAGGGGCGCATCCTGGGACGTCATCGCAAGCTCGTGCCAACGTGGGCTGAAAAGCTCACCTGGGCAAATGGCGATGGCTCCGCACTGCGTGTGCACGAAACCAGCATTGGGCCACTCGGCTCACTCGCTTGTGGTGAGAACACCAATACGCTGGCGCGTTTCAGCCTCCTTGCGCAAGGGGAACTCGTTCATGTGGCGAGCTATATTGCGCTGCCGGTGGCGCCCCCCGACTACGACATGGCTGAGGCGATTCGCGTGCGGGCCGCAGCGCATTGCTTCGAAGGCAAGCTGTTTACGGTGGTCTCGTGTTCGACGGTCTCGCCGGAGATCGTTGACGCGATGAGCGCAACGCATCCGCAGGCGCGTGAGCTGCTCGCGCGCCGCAATAGCGCCTTCTCCGGCATTCTGGGCCCGGACGGTCGCGTCATCGGTGAACCGCTCATCGACGAGGAAGGGATCGTGTACGCCGACATCGACCTTGGGCGCTGCATCCAGCCTCGCCAGATGCATGACATCACGGGCCACTACAACCGCTTTGACGTGTTCGATCTGCGTGTGAACCGCCGGCCGCTCGCGCCAGCGCAGTACATCGACGGAGCGGCCGACACTTTTGACCGCGTGAGCGCTGAAGCTGAACAGGTGGACCTCAACTCCTTCGAGCTTACCGAGAGCAAGTCATGACACAACCGCGTGTTCTGCGTATCGGGCAAATCGTGCCCTCATCCAATACGACGATGGAAACCGAGATACCCGCGATGTTCCGTGCGCGTGAGCGCGACTTCGCCGAGCGCTTCACTTTCCACTCGAGCCGCATGCGGATGAAGCAGGTCGTCAAGGAGGAACTCGAAGCGATGGACCGAGACAGCGATCGCTGTGCGCTTGAGCTCTCGGATGCGCGTGTCGAGGTGCTTGGCTATGCGTGCCTCGTGGCGATCATGAGCATGGGACAGGGATATCACCGCGTGTCTGAAAAGCGTCTTTTCGATCGTACTGTCGAAAACGGTGCGCCTGCGCCTGTCGTGACGAGCGCCGGCGCTCTCGTCGACGGGTTGCATGCGGTCGGCGCGAAGCGGGTCTCCGTGGTGTGTCCGTACATGAAGCCCTTGACGAAAATGGTTGTGGAGTACATCGAGAGCGAAGGCATTGAGGTGCAGGACTACGTCGCACTGGAAATTCCGGATAACCTCCAGGTGGCCGCGCAGGATCCGGCGCGGCTTGTGGAGATCTACAAACGTCTGAATCGGGCGAACATCGATGCGCTGGTGCTTTCTGCGTGTGTGCAAATGCAGTCGTTGCCCTCTATCCAGCGCGTGCAGGACGAGTCTGGCGTCCCGACCGTCTCGGCGGCGGTGGCGACAACGTGGCAGATGCTGCGGCGTCTTGACTTACGCACTGAGGTGGCCGGTTGCGGTGAACTCCTGTCCGGAAAATACTGACCATGAGTGCGCCGCCGCTTATTGTTTCGCAGCATGCCGCTTGCAAAGACCTGCACTTTTACGAGCCAGCGAACGGCCACGGTCTCGCCCACGACCCTCTGGGCGCGATTGTTGGTCCTCGTCCAATCGGTTGGATCTCCACACGCGACCTAGAGGGCGCGCTCAATCTCGCGCCATATAGCTTCTTCAACATCTTCAACTATTCGCCGCCCGTCCTCGCATTTTCGAGCGTGGGGTTTAAGGACACAGTGCGGAATGCGCGTGACACAGGAGAGTTTGTCTGGAACCTGGTGACCCGGGAGCTATGCGAGCACATGAATCTGACGAGCGGGGAGGTGCCCGCGGATGTCGACGAGTTCGCACTTGCCGGGGTGGATCCGACTTCATCGCGCATCGTGTCGGCGCCTCGCGTGGCGCAAAGCCCTGTTTCATTCGAGTGCAGGGTCTCTGACGTGATGCTGTTACAACGCGCCAACGGCAGCCCAATCGATACGTGGATGGTGATCGGTGAGGTGGTCGGCGTGCACGTTGCCCGCGCGCTGCTAAGCGATGAGGGATATGCAACGGCGGCCGCACGCCCGGTCATGCGCGGCGGCGGCCCCGCGGACTACTTTGAGATCGAAGAGGCGGCGATGTTCAAGATGGCGCGGCCGAAAGCGACCTCACGGTGAACGACCTGGCTAAGGAACGAATCACGCGGATGGGCGATGCAGATTGAGAAGTAGGCGCAAGGTGGCTTTGAGTTCATCCGCTTTGGCCTTTCCCAACGGAGCCAGCACACGCTCCTCGTGGGCCTTGGCCTGTTTGATTAGCGCGGAGACGAGTTTTTGGCCTTGCGGCGTAATGCGCACCAGCGTGACCCGTCGATCCGTGTCGTGCGGGATGCGCTTGACGTGACCTTGTGCCTCCATACGGTCCAGCAAGCGTGTGACGGTGGGCTGCTTCGTGACGGTCATCTGAGAGAGCTGTCCAATGCTGATTGTCTTGCCTTCCGAGAGCGTCGATAACACGCGCCAGTCAGAGACTTCGAAGCCGGCTGCTTGCACGATCGCATGGAATTCGCCGGAGATGAGTTGGCTGACTTGTGCAAGCAGAGCGGGCGTGTAGTTGTCGATGAAGCCGCTGGCAGGTGGATTGCTCATGCTTGAAATGGTCTGCGTTGGAGGCGCATCCGCCCATTGATAGAAAACGATTGCTCCGCTTGCTGGTTTGTCTCCAGGCACGAAGACGGCTTAACCATGATTCTGAATGCTTTTATGTGTGTTGACAATGCGGCAGTTTTTCGAAAAGGCGTGGGCGCATTGGGGGCGCAACTCAGTGCATAGATAGTTAACCATGAAGAAACGGAGCCAAACATGACTAGCAGTCTCCAGCACTTTACCAACGATCTCGCGAGCGGCCGGGTACGCGTCGTTGACCTGACGCAAACGCTATCGCCTGATTTCCCGGCGCTGCAATTGCCGCCACAGTATGGCCAGGTCTGGGCGTTCAAAATGGAAAAGATCAGTCATTACGATGAGCAGGGCCCTGGCTGGTATTGGAACAATTTTTCCTGCGGCGAACACACAGGGACGCACTTCGACGCTCCTGCGCATTGGGTGACGGGGAAAGACCACGAGCAGAACACCGTAGATACGATAGACGTTAAAAATTTTATCGCCCCGGCTGTCGTGATCGATGCGACTGCAGAAGTGGCGGCCAACGAGGACTGGCTCTTAAGTGTCAGTTTTCTCGAAGCGTGGGAATCCGAGCACGGCCGCATTCCGGCCGGCGCGTGGGTGCTACTACGCTCCGACTGGTCTAAACGCACTGATCCCGTCGCCTTCCTCAACATGCATGAGGATGGTGCACACACGCCCGGACCTACGCAAGAAGCGGTGGAATGGCTCATACAGGAGCGCAAAGTTCACGGCTTCGGCGTCGAGACCATTAATACGGATGCCGGGCAATCATACGCTTGGCCAGTACCTTATCCGTGTCACACTCTCATGCACGGCTCGAATCGGTTCGGGCTGCAATGTCTTAAAAACCTTGATCAGCTACCGTCTACCGGCGTCGTAATCATGTCGGCACCACTCAAGATTAAGGCGGGGTCAGGGAGTCCGCTGCGGGTACTAGCTCTCGTCATAGAATAATGCGAGGCTAGTTCGCTGCAGGATGCTCGTTTTCCGAAGGAACTTCGGAACGTAAAGCAGACTTCTGGTAAGAGCTCGGACGCGAACGTCAGGGCGGCTGCGCCATTGCGCCCAATCGTCCGATGGATCGTGGCGAGCCGCCGGCCACGTGCCGGCGTAACGGGCGGCTTGCACTTCGATAGGCGAGAGTCAGCCGGGAAAGTCGGACCGTCGCGTGGGGGCGGGCTGTCGCTATCGCGCGGCGGAAACGCACCCAACATGATCGATGCGCACGAACGTGATGACGAGACGTGGCGGCGGCGAAACGCCATCCGCGAGCGCAGCGATCTGCTGCTTGCATCGTGCCTCGTGCTGCTGCGGCGCGGTCGTGTAGTGACCGTGACAATCAATGTTCATTAGTATTTTCCGTATCGTTCAGTCGGGTTTCAGGTGCGCGTCGCGGGATTGGCTGCGAGCAACGGATCATCGTTTTCATCGGCGGGCCGCACGCGCATCACAAGCGCGATCACGGTTGCGACAACCATGCGGGGGCCGACCGGCTGCCGGGCCATAGAATGTGCTGCTCGCGGAAGCCGGGGTGACCTTGATTTCCGTGCAAATTCCGGGTTAGGGCGCTCTAGCTCCGACAAGGCTTTGCGTTCTGGCGCCAAAATAATGCCTTTTTAGATCAAGGACTTGTTGTCTACCCTCGAGCGTGATCCGGCGCATCGCTATGCGCGCTGAGTGGCGTCACGCGTCGCCGTACCTTGAACCAAGCTTGGAAGGAGTCTGCTTGCGTAGCGCCCAACCGGAAAAATGAAGGTCCCGCGCAGGTTGATGCCCTCCAGATGCGTCGGCGCAATCCTTCTGAGCTGTTCGGCTCCAGGCGATTCGCCTCCGGAGGCTTGCAGCGCCTCGAGCGCATGCTGCATGTGGGTCGTGTTCCATGCCATCAGAATGTTCGCAAGCAGCGTCAATGCGGAAGACACGGCTGAGAGCGAATCTTCGCGCCGTGCCAATTCGACTGGGATGCGTCCAACATGAATCGCGCGTTGAACCACATGCACGGCCTCGCCCCGATTCAACACGTGCTGCAGCTCCGTCCGGAATGTCGTGTTCGTGAAGTAATCGATCAGGAAGATGCTACGGAAAAGCCGACCGATGTGGACGCCTCCGTCATAGACCGGCTGCCCACGCGCTGCTGAGCCGAAGCGGGTTAGGGCTTCCACTGCAGTACATTTTCCTGAGCGAATCGATGCAGCAATCCTGACAAACTCGTCCCAGACTTCAGCGATGAGGTCAAGTCTGATGTCGCGGTCTGTCACGGCGCAAAGCTCTTGCGGCACGTCCTGGCTGCGAGGAACGTGAAGCCGACGATCACGAAGATGCGACAGGCGAGGGCAGAGATCAAATCCAAGCGCGCGGGCCAGGCCCATCGCGAAATCGGTGTACCCATGCGTGTCGACAGCGAGCTGAGCGATGTCTTTCGTGGCACTCTGGCGCACGACACCTTCGATGGCCGCACCTGCTTGCCGCTCATTCAAAACGATCGGCTGATCGTAAAAGATGCCCCAACGATCGAGCACGTGTGTGTACATTCCGATGGATGCCGAGCGACGCCTTGGATCTGCCCGAGCCTGCCATACCTTTCGTGTGGTTTCGAGCGACATCATGTCGGAAGACGCGAGATCAGAACGGCCCCAGTGAGCAGCGATAGGGTGCTCGTGCATGAACTCAAGAACTGCATCGGCGGCAAGCCTCAGCTTTCTCTCGTCCGCCAAGCGTTTCATCATTTGCCGGATCGCGTCGCCTGACACCTCGGGCACCATCCTAGAGAGTTCCGCGGCCGAGAGAGATGTTCCATGCGCGAGCACGGCAGAATAGACCATCAGCAGTTCCACTCGTGAGCGAGGTTCACGCCCGAGCAAAAGCCAACTGAATCGTGTTGCGCTATCGATCTCGAGGATGATCTCCGGTAGTTGCCCCTGCGGATGCGCCTGGTAGATCGCCTGTCGCAGGCGATCCGCTTCGTTGTCCGCCGGCTGGGCATTGAGCGGACTCAAATGAACGGCCGTATCAACTTGCACATCCCCTTGCTTCACCGCTTCGAGCAAGAGATCAAGCCTTTGATCGAGAAGTGCAAGGATCGGATCGAGAAATTCCTTGGGATCTTGCGGAAGACCCAGTTGCCCGTAAAGATTGTTGCGTTTGGCGATCCACTCCCCCATCGGAATCAACATGCGCGTTCGACTACGGAACGCGAAACTATGCTCCACATAGACGGATCCGTTGCGAAGCGCGACGCGCAGGGCGAACAACGTGGCCCATTCGAACGCCTTCATGGCTTTGATTCGGTCGAATCCGTCGATCGCTTCGCGCCACGCGCGACCCAGACGAATATTCAACCCATCGGGCAGTAAGTAAGCGTGACGGCGATAAAGATCTCGAAGCAGAACGATCGCGTCGAGTACGGGATGAGTGGAATCAGCCTCGAAGGGCAGTTGCACTATCCGCATCAATAGGTTCCGTGCCGAGTGTCGCTTGCCGATTAGATGCTGCCGCATGAGGCTGCGGCGGCTTTGCGGTGGGCAGAGAACTGTGTCGGCCAGTTCACAGAGCGCGCTACCAAGCTGTTCGCGCGACAGGGACTCGTCAATCGCCAACGCCTTCACAGCCAGGGCGAACTCGCGAAGCTGATCGTCAAGCTTGTTCTTCGCCGCGTCGAGCGCGCGAGATGCATCATTCACGACTTTCTGCACCAGCGCCGGAGCATCGTGAGTACGTGATCGGTCGCCGTGCACAGCGAATAACGCATGAAACAGGCGGCCTCGAGCCTCCGGCTTTGCGGCGCGATCCGTTTGCTGATGGATGGAGAGCGGTTGGCACAGCGACGAGCGTAATAGCGAACAATTGCATCGTTGCATGCGCTTGGCCATGGGGATGCGACGCCGTGCATGGTAAGGAGATTAATCTTATCCAGCACTTCACCCATCTGCTGAGTCGAACCACGGAGCGGCACAGCCCAAAGCCAGCCCTGCAGGCTCACGTACTCCTTGTGTGGCTGGGGTAAAAGGCGTGCCCAGCTGTCCAATTTCTCCGGGCCGAAGGTTCGCTGAAATTCCTCGTGGAGCGAACTCTCGATATCGCGAACTGCTTGGACGATGAACTGTCGGATTGTCCGTTCGTTGGGTATGACGATCCGATGTTCGTAGAACCATTGCTTCAGGTCGTTGCCCAATTGGCCGCGCTCTAGGCGACCCGTCAATTGTTCTTTCAGCCAACGGATCACGTATCGACGTTGGTGCTCTGAGATCGTGCGGAAGTTCGCGATGATTTGAGCAAATCGTTGATGGTCGGACAGCGTATCGAAGCGTCCGTCGTAGATCGAGCGCAGCGTTCCGAGATCGGGCGGCTGGACATGCAATTGTCGACCGAGGTGCCGCCACAGCATCGCAGGTATCTGGCGATAGGAATCCAGCGATCGGCCGGACATTCGTACGAACCCGACGTGCAACGCAACGGCGAGACGATATAAATCAGATCGCCGCGTCTCGATGAGCGCGATCTCTTGCTTCGAGAACGTGAAGAAAGTGTTGAGTTCAAACTCGCTCAGATCGCGGGGTACTTGACGGATCCCAAGATAGCCTGTTCGCCAGCTTTCCATCGTCTGTGCTCCGCGGCGATCACGAAGCGATCCAGCCTAGCGGCGCAAAATCGGCGGCGCTACGGTACAAATCGGGATGCCGACCTGGCATCGGCTGTCCAGCCGACAGCACTAGCGGCAATTCGTGGAAATTGACATAACGTGACGCATAACGAGCCCAGTCAGCCGATGGTCCTTGACATAAGGCCTACCAAAATTAAAATGCGATAAGTTAGGTTATGTCAAATAACGGTGCTCATTAATGACTGTGTACGGCTCCGCGGCGAGCCTACGATCAAGCAATAAGACGCGCAGTTGTTCAGTCAATAGACCCATCTGCTCAAGAAAACGGGTTTATCACGGTCAGCTGGTCGAAGATGACTTGACCGTGGTGCATGTCTTCGCTGTAGAGGACTTCGCAATCCGCGAGCAATGCGAAAGCAATAATGCAGGAATCGTAAAACCTGAATCCGTAGTGCGCTGCAATCCGACGTGCTTCTTTATGAACTTCAAGTGTCAGCGGCACGACTTCGCAAAACACTTCGACATCGTCCAAGATGTGCTCGATCTCAGGCCACGATAAGCCCATCTTCCGGCTCATCACAAGCGTGACCTCGTTCATCACCTGAGTACTGATGACTGGCCTGAAATTTCCGCTAGCCACCAATGCCTCAGCCCTGTCGGCCTTTGCGGTATCGTCCGAAAACAGATAGACGAGTATGTTGCTATCGACGGCGAACCGAGTCGGTGCGGCCACTGTCATTCGGCGTTATCCCCGGTCGCTGAGCGATTCGCGATCAAACTTAAAGTCCGCGGGCAGACGTCCCCGATACTTGCGCAGGCGCTCAATCCGCTCGGCAACGGTCGGCTTTTTGCTGACCGAGAACGCGCCAGAATCGGCAGCGTAAATCTCAATATCGTCGCCTTCCTTCAAGCCCAGCGCATCGACGACACTTGCGGGCAACCGCACGGCAAGGCTATTACCCCATTTCGCGACCTGCATGATCACTCCCATGGCATGGATACACTTTAATATAATTGTATATCCGATCCGGGGTTGTATCAAGTCCAAGGCGTGGTGACCTCCTGACCCGCGAACACTTACCCTGCGAGCGCGGTTTTCAACACGCCGCCGATGCTTGTCGGCTCTCCCGCATGCACCCTTCTTAGGATCGGGTCGAGTCAGTGCCCATCGCCGGGCAGATAAGAACCGACCTCCGGCGACGACGGTGGCAGCGATCGAAAGTGTCGGGCGGTCGGAAGAACGTCAAAAAACATAGGAATGCTGACTCAGATGCTGATCGCTGATCCTGCCCGGTGCGTCACCTTCGAGGTGTCCGACGATTCGTGTCACGTTATCTTGGCCGATGCGCTGCCATGCTAGCCCCGGCGCCGACTACGACTGGCGACTCGCGTGAACGCGTCCGAAAACTTACCGATACTAACGCCGTTTCACCCGTTTCCACGCCTAAAATGGTCAGCCAACAGACAGCCCACTGTCTTAGGAAAGTAACCACTGCACTGTCGAAGCCTCTAGTGCGGCACCGAAACCTGCGCGCTAAACAGCGCCGCGCAAACGGAGGATCGATGGTGATCTATCATTCAGGAGCGGCATTCGAGCCCTCCGTTACCCGTAAGGGCGCTGCATTCGTCGCTAGCGTTTCGATCCTTGAAGAGGACGGACAGTCGACGTCGCTCGGCGAACTCGGTATTTTTGCTACCGAAGAGAGCGCTCTCAAGTTCGCGATTTGGTACGCTGCGGCCTTCATCGAAGGCCACGACCTTCCGGTCCCGCCCCTGCGCTCGGCACTGCCAGGAAATTCCTGAATCGATCAGACGGAATCGTCATTCGCCTCGTTCGCTCGAGTTCAAAGCCAGTGTTGAAGACACCCCCGCCTAGTCGGTTGCCGGTAGAATACGGACGTTCGCCTCGGGCCGGCTTTCACGCGCGAAGACCAGTGCCTCCTGTTCGCTGCAAGCGAAAGTGACGCGCTTGCCATGCTCAGTCGGAACTTCGACCTGCCATCCACCGCCTGAACACGGGCGAATAATGATTTCGGCGTCGTCGGCGCCTTCTGATGTCAGCACGTGCCTTGACTCCAACGGGATGCACTCTAACAGACGATCTGCGAAGCGTTTAGCGAACCACCAGCGTCCGTGATTCAGGCCATCGCACTCGTCACAGCATTCTCAAAAAATTCAAGTCCATTATAGGTCGTACACGGCCGACGCCTGCAGGCCCGTCGTATGGTGGTGTACCAATGATTCGTCTTTCTCAAAACGCGTCACAAACGCAATTATCAAGCGACGGCCAATGGCGGACGCGGACTTGAATAAACAAATACCCTATAACTGGCCAATCCGACCAAGGAACTCGATTCGGCCACATGCGTTCGTGATCGCCGATTTGAGCGCCTTTTCCTCGGACAAGCTCCCCGCAATACAGGGGTACGGCTCCAAGCATGAATAAAACACGACTCCAGTAACGACATGCCGAATCGTGACGTCGATCCAGACGCTATTTGTCCCTCGAAACGGCTGCACATCGAGCATAACCTCATAATCCCCGTGCACAATGTTCTTCGCCAATGTGGTCCTCCTCTAATCGGAATGCAAGCGAGGCTGACAGACCGAACGCGAACCGAGCCCTTCGCCCAACACCCCTGCGCGCATTCCTGGTTGCTCCGTTGCTCTCGGAGCCAGCCACTTTCTTCCTCGACACTTAAATCCATCTTAAGTCGCTTCGGCGTTTAAGCGCCCGTGGATCCTTAGACGGTCGATTCACCTCGAAAAGCAGGCCGATGAACGGCTAACAGGTGTATGCCGAAAGCGGTTCGAACATATGCTCAGCACGCTTGCGTGCGCCAGCATTTCAAGCATCGCAATCGCCACATCGGTTCACATCGCGAAAAGGGCCTTGTCGCGCCGGGTGCCCTGGTGGACAACGCCATCAAACTTTCTGAATGAGAGTACGGAACTCTTGCACCGTTGTACAGACAGACTGTAAGTGATAGTAACGATAAGAGGGGAAATTACCGATGCAATGGTTCAGTTCGGCAAAATGGTTCGATCTCGGAGCGGTGTTCGGCATACCGCCTGTCGAATGGCTCTACGCAGCAGTCGCCGTTGTGGCGAGCTACCTGATCTTGTCAGGACTACTTCGCATTTGCGTCGCACGTCTTGGCAGGATCGCGGCGAAGACATCAACTCACTTTGACGACATCGTTGTTGATGTGCTTGACCGAACACACCGATTGACGATTGTGATGGCCTCACTGCTGATCGGCACCGAATTCATTGATCTGTCGGCAAAGTGGGATAGTCGAATCAGCCATTTGTGGTTTCTCGTCGTTGGTTTCCAGCTGGCGCTCTGGGTTAATCACGGCGTTTCGGTCTGGACCCACCGGCGCCTCACCAGCGCTGCGGCAACGGCTCACAATCCGGTCATCACCACAATGATGTCATGGATGCTCCGAGCGCTGCTGTGGTCTGTTCTTCTGCTCGCCGTTCTCGCCAACATGGGCGTGAATATCACCGCGTTCGTCGCCAGTTTGGGCGTCGGCGGTGTTGCCGTCGCACTGGCCGTCCAGAGCATTCTCAGCGATCTGTTCGCATCCTTGGCAATCGGCCTGGACAAGCCGTTCGAGATAGGCGATTTCATCGTGTTCAATGACGTCGCTGGAAGCATCGAGCACATCGGCCTCAAAACCACCCGCATTCGCAGCCTGAGCGGCGAGCAGATCGTCTGCAGCAACACGGAACTGCTCAAAAACACGATACACAACTATAAGAGAATGTCGGAGCGTCGCATCGTGTTTGCCTTCGGAGTGACCTACGACGCTAAACCCGAACAACTGAAAGAGGTCCCGCAGATCGTGAAGGCCGCCGTCGAATCCGCGGGTAACACACGTTTTGACCGCGCGCATTTTAAGCAATTCGGTGAGAGTTCCTTGGACTTCGAAGTGGTCTATTACGTCACCGATCCTAGCTTCAACCTTTACATGGATATTCAGCAGACAATCAATCTGGATCTTATGACCGGGTTAGCGGAGCGCGGCATGGATTTCGCGGTCCCCACGCGCACGCTCTACCTTGTCGGCGACGCTGCGGATCAGGCGCAAGAAGACGAACCAAGCAAATCTACTCGGCCACGCGTGCGCGCTGTTGGCACCGCCTCAGCGCCGCTCAAAGGTTAGGCCGCGCGGCTCTGGCGAGCGCTGCATCGCACGTTGTGCGCGTGCTCGCTTTTAACCTCGCACAGAACCTGCTTAAAGAGGATCGACAGTGCTCGATATCGTCGCAATCAGCATCTCGATGACCGCGGTATTGGCCTACTTGAATCATCGATTCATCAGACTCCCGACAACCATTGGCGTCATGGCGACATCGCTGGGGGGTGACGTTCTTGCTCGTGGTCCTCGATGGGCTCGGATGGGACGTGCTTGGGTTCGTCCATGGTTTGAAACTTGCCGAAGCGGGCTTCCTTCACTCTGTTGACTTCAGTCAGTTGCTCTTGCAGGGCATGTTGTCGCTTCTGCTTTTTGCGGGCGCCATGCATGTTGACTTTGCCAGACTTGCGAACTATCGCTGGCAAGTCCTGGCGCTCGCCATCGTGAGCACGAGCGTCTCAACCGCCGTGGTCGGGGTCGCGATATGGCTGTTGCTGCCGCTTCTCGACATGCGACTGTCTCTGCCCTATTGTTTGGTGTTTGGCGCGCTGATCTCCCCGACCGATCCAATTGCAGTCATGGGCATTCTAAGATCCGCCGGCGCGCCACGTAATCTGGAAATTGTCATTACTGGGGAGTCTCTTTTCAACGATGGCGTGGGGGTCGTGCTTTTTTCCTTGATGCTCGCCCTCGCAACAAGCGGTGACGCACCGAGCGTTTCGAGCGCTTCGCTCATCCTCCTGCGTGAAGCTGGCGGCGGAATTGCTTTTGGGTGGGTATTAGGATATGCCTTGTATCGACTCCTCGCATCAGTCGACCATTACCAGATTGAGGTCTTGCTCACCCTGGCAGCCGTCCTTGGGGTTATTCGCTGGCCAGTCACCTTGAGATCTCTGGTCCGCTTGCGATGGTTATTGCCGGTGTGATGACCGGCAACCGTAGTCGCGAGCATGCAATGTCTGAGACAACGCGCCACTATGTCGACATGTTCTGGGAACTCATCGACGAGATTCTCAACGCCTTGCTCTTCGTATTAATTGGCATGCAGGCCCTGATCGTCCCATTCACCTCGAGGATGATACTTGCCGGCGTTGTCGCTTATGTCATTGCGCTAGCTGCTCGGCTTCTTACGGTAGGTGCTCCAATTGCCTTTTTCCGGCGCGCCGCAGGACTGCCGCGCGGCTCATGGCTGGTTTTGACGTGGGGTGGCTTGCGTGGAGGCATTTCCGTTGCGCTCGCCCTCTCACTTCCGAGCGGCGACGCACGTGAAGTCATTTTGGCCATGACGTACCTCGTGGTCATGGTCTCAATCTTCGGACAGGGACTGACTATTGGGCGCATCGTACGTAAGTCCGTCTGTCAAGGAGAGCCGGCGCAATCGATGCAGACCGATGCAGACCGATGCTAGAGCTTGACACCCGAATTGCCGACGAGCATCTGAGACTTGTCCGGCCACGCGCGAGGCGACATCCTTCAAACGGTCAACTCATTCCGGAGACGTCGAATGCAAATATTTGGTCTTCAACTGAACAAGCCTTCATTCTGGGATATCACGCTCACAATGGCCGGATGTTCGCTCTTGATTCTCATTGTTTTCGCATGTTGTTTGGCCCTCGGTTACTCTCCCGACCTCGTCACGAAGCTATTGTTCACTGTATCCTTGATGTGGGGCGCGTTATGCAGTCTCTTTGGCGTCCGACCGTCTTCAGGACGCCGCCATGTTGTTCTCATCATAGGAGGCTGGATCCTTCTCGGTACGCTGTCACTTTTTGCGGCGCAGGCAGCAAGCGTCTAAAGAGGACAATTTCACCTGATCGGACGCTGAAACGAGCGTCGCTAGAACGCCCAGACAGATGCCGAAGGCGCAGCGCGGAGAAAGCAGTGGACCTGCAATCGACTAGCAAGTCGATCGGTCGGCTGAAACGTTGTCGTAAGCGCCTTGTCGATCAATGATGCAAATACAAGCGCTTTCGCTGAGCCTTGGGATGCCTTGAGGACGACGAGGCCCACAATCCGCCATACGTGAAACCGTAGCCCGACAGCTTTGATCCGGGTACTAACGTATTCCAGTCTGACAACCCCTCTGCTTGCAGCTTCGGATGGAACAGTCCAAAAGTTTCTGCATGCGCACCTGCCCCTTTGCGATCCCCTGCGGCTTGCGTCGCGTTCTTGTCAGATGCGAACGACGCACCAGAAACCAAAGAAGCGATGAAAAGTGCAGCGGTCAATAGGCGTCTCATTTCGTCTCCTGCATTTGCCCTGCGTCTCTCATGTTAGGTCGACCAAATTGAACCCCCACGGTTCCCATCAAGGAGCAGGACTTGCGCAGTACAGTGTCCGATCGGCTTTGCTGAACATCAGTGACGCAACTGTCGGTACTACCAGCACGCGAAGTCCCGGCGCCTTGCAGGTCCGTGAGATCTTGCTCAGCGCAGCCTTAAGACAGGTTATCAACTTGGCCGCTACCTAGTCTCAAATGACGGCCGTGCTCCTGTTTACGCAACAGCGACGTGCTACGCTAACGCCTCACCTTATCGATGTGCTATACAGATCGCGAGTCGACTAGCAATCCGTTATTGCCGGCAGACACGTGGCACCTCTTCGGTGGCGTCTATTATTTTACGCAGCAACAATCGGCTTGTCAGCGTTATTGAAGTCATGGATGTGAATGCGATCATCGCCAAAAATCTCGAAGACGCAGCAGCGTCTGGCCCTCATGCTAGCCCTCAGCCTGACCCTGTTCGCTTGCTCCCGTGAGGACGGTCCCTTTGCCATGTCTCCGCTCTTATCGGCGCACACAGATGCGTCCGCCGCAATGGTGGCTACTTGTATCGAGTCTCGCTGGGCCGGCGCGACGCGCAATGTGCGCATTGCCGTGGCGAAACATTCTATCCGACTGAGTGCGAAAACCTTCTTCGCCGGCGTCCGAATCGGTGCACGCTTAACAGAAGAGTCCGGTCACACAACAGTTGAGTATTTTGAAAGGCGGCTTGCCGATCGTCGCTATTTGGCTATGGTGCGGGCGTGCTTACATCCAGAAATGCCGGGCAGACCCTAGCAGAGTAACTCTGCATCCGCACCATGAGCCGCAATTTACTGAATTCTACAAATAACTTACTCAACGGCACGCACCTTCAGAGCCAGCCGCCGTAATTGAATTTTATCCTCCTCAAGGTCGAGCGCAATCTCGGCTCGCTTCAGCGCGAGCGCAGCGTGACGCACGGCCGCCAACTCGAACGAAGTGTTCCAATTCCGAGCAAGCAACGCCAATGATTTCTGCAACCGGATGCCTACTTCCAGCATGCTTGCTGCGTCGCGGGACAAGGGACCGAAGAAGTCGTCGAAGAGATCAGCAAGGGATAGGCCGGGCACGAAAACTTGGTCGCAGCCCTGCAACGGCTCCTCATTTAACTCCGATCGCCGGTCCCACCGTGAAAGGATGCGTACCCCTCTGCCAATGACGTCGATCGCGGTGCCGGGATCATTGATAGCGCATCGGCGCCGACGCGTGCGGAGAGGTCGTCTGGAATATAAGGCTTGACTGCCAGCGCTAGCAAAGCCGTTGCGACGCCCAACACCGAGAAAAGTCCTGTCCGGAACCACAATCGCTTGCTGATCCTTTTCAACACCCACTGCCATCGAGCGATCATAGCGAGACACCCCTGAATTCTGCTTAACGTTAGGATATCGCGAAGGCCTGAGTCCTTTCCATCGGCGGAGTAAGTTCACACGAGATGTGAGGCGCGAGGCCGATATTCTCTGGTTCTCTGATGCAGCGACGACCGCGACGACCTTGTCGTTGAGCGGCATAACCTGCTTCTTTTCTAAACGTTCGCGGAGATTTCTAACGTTTCAGCGACGATCGGCGTCGATAGCGTGATTTTGAACAATCGGCGCGTCCACGAATTTAAGTGCCATGTTACGTCGACTCGGCGCCCGATGCACCGCATCGCCGGCCGCTCCGGCCCTGCAACGCGACAGGTTCGGTACTGCCGTGATCGCGTCTTCGGCCGAACAACATCAACGCCTCACGAGCAGATCGTCTATCGGCACTGAAAAATAGAATGGCGTGACACAAGAATATCTTGAATGATTGACGTGAGAGACGATTTGAGATCGACGATTGTTGCGAGAAGAGTCGGCCGCCGCATGAGAAGACGAAGGAGTCAAGGTCGCTTGCACCCGCGCCAAAACTCCTGATGTACGGGTAGCTTGCCGATCGCTCCGCAACATCTCGCTGTGCGTGGCCCTTGGGTCGCTGGTGAACATCAGTCGCCGCGCTCGGCGAGCGCGTTGCCTCGATCGGCGTCAAGAGCGATGGTGGGAAAGGCTCGTCAGAACCTTCCATTCTTCAACCACCCTCCTCAATGGTGCGCTCCCATTGTTGCGCAGATACGCCGAGAGCATTTATTACGAAGGATTCCTCAGATGCACACGCCAGGTTCCGAGCTCCACCGCAGTACAGGTGCACCACCGGATTTCCAGGAAGCCAGACGCGAACTGAGTCGCCCGCCCCGGCCAGCGCATTTCGGCCCCACGCCACCCGGTAGGTCAACGTCTCGTAAAAGCGATTTACCTGGAATCGAGACTCGACGATTGCCACACCGGCTCCGGTGTCACCCTCGAACAGCCGCAAATGCACGACGGCACCATTATTGGCCTTTCCTGTATAAATGACCGTATGGTCGTAGCCATCGGCGTGACAAACACTCGACAACAGTAGAGTCGAAATCGACAGTAGCGCGGAAGTTCTGACCATGCTTAAAAACTGGATTCACTACAAGCCGCCGATCACGGCTCGTTTTCAAAGGGATGAATGGCGGAAGGAGCAGAATAGCCCAGCGCTGTCAGCGCGCAGCTTCCGACGCCAAATCCCACTCGCTGCATATAGGTCGCGCCGGCACCGTACAAAGTTGCGTCATCCAGCGAGGCAGAACGGTCCGCACCGATTGCACTCGCCGGACGAGCGTGCTCGACAGTCACGAAAAGGTCGCGATGCTGAAGGTCGTATGTCGAAAAGTAACGTCGGCTTGCCGATGCTTGGTCATTCAGCTGCGCCACTTCGTCACAAGTCAATGCTCCGTGGATGAGTCCCGGGGCAGTGTTGGCGACTTCAACAAAGCCACACAAAGCGTCGACGATCCATAGCTTCGGCAACCAAGAAAGGTACTTCGTCCGACCTGCAAAATTCGATTTCCATCGCGGACGTTTTCCGGCGGTCGACCGACTTCCGCCGCACTCCGCCAACTCAGGCAGTTGCGGGAGGTGCGGGCAAGGCTTCCTGCCATATCTCCGGCACGCAGCGCAGCCACGCAAGTGCAAGCAACAGGGGGCCAAGCCCCAGACGAACAATGGCACCCAACAACCAGCGTAGGTTGTAGCCCACTGCGCACAACACGGCGTGCAATGCGTCGCCGGTTTGTCCTTTTAGCCAGCAACGCTGCATGCCGTGGTCCTGCTTCACATGCCCGATGATCGGTTCTATCGCTTGGCGACGTTTTAACCATCGTCGCTGTGTACTGCTTAGCGTCTTGTGTTTACCTCGGTGAATCAACTGTACCGGCGCGATCTCGGCATCCACACCACGATAACCAAGATCGGCCAGCACGGTCCTGGGCTTCGATACGCCCGGCAGATCCTGAAGCAAGATGGTCGTTTGTTCAAGTTGTCCGGCCAGGGTATGCCCGTCATACGGGTTGCCCGCAAACGAGCGGGCACCGACGATAAGGCCTTGCTTCTCCGTGATCGCGAGACTTACCTTGACGCCAAATTCATAGGGCTGGCGAGCCTTACCTTTCGAGATGCATTCCACTTCTGGCGCGTGAAGCGCGTAGAGCTTGTGCTTATCCTTCGTCCGCTGGCGGTAGATACGCCAGGCGCGCTCAAGCCAGATGCTCAAGGACGCCTGTTGCTCGGCGGATGCGTTCGATAACTTTCTCTCGATGTCGCGCAGCAATCGTCCGAGTATCGTGCGCTGACACTTGAGCACCCGGCGCAGTCGCTTGAACTGTTTCGCATGCGAATAGCCACCGGCGCGGCGACGCAACTGTTTCCCCTCTCGCTCGTAGGTTTGCTTCAGTGTCAATCCGGCACGTTGCGCGAGCCTTGCCAGTTTGCCTCGCGCTATTTCCAGCAATCGGCTGTCAGTCGGATAGGCAATCGCTTTCTGTTGGACCGTCGTATCGATAATCACGCGCTCGAACTCCGCCGGCCTCACTGCTTTCATTTGCACGGCCGTTGCAATTGTCGTCGCGAGCAACTCCTCGACGCCGGCTTCGCCCAGCGCCTGCCGAAACCGCACGAGG
Organism: Caballeronia sp. PC1; assembly: GCF_021353155.1. Taxonomy (NCBI): domain Bacteria; kingdom Pseudomonadati; phylum Pseudomonadota; class Betaproteobacteria; order Burkholderiales; family Burkholderiaceae; genus Caballeronia; species Caballeronia sp. PC1. The sequence continues at coordinate 174,829 of NZ_JAJUBH010000006.1, read as the reverse complement.
TTCGTCGGATCGCACGGCATGCGCGGCTGAAAATACTCCTCGCCGCAGAAGAACTGGAAGTACACGTCTTGTGCCCAGCGCTCACAAACCGATTCATCACTTTCGTTGTACGCGTGCTTCAGGTAGAGCAGCCCGACCATCAGCCGGATCGACAGGCGCGGACGTCCGGCAGAGCTGAGGCCTGCACCGGCCAGTTGGGATGCCGTGCCGAACAGATCAATCTCCGCGCTTATCCGGCCTTCGCGAGCACGTCGCTCGAAGATCGGTGTCAACGTCGCCTCTATCGACGTCCAAGGCATCCGGCTCGCCAAGACCGCCAGGGGATGCCGCATATCGATCATCGCATCCAAGCGGCTGCGGAAGAAATCCGGTGTGCTCATCGGCGCTTCTCACTCCCAGAAGATAGGCCAATTCCATATTGAAACTGGGAGTTCCGCAACCCTCTATTTGCACCTATTCGCAAGCGGCGCCTGGCTTCGCGCCATTCTGCAAGACCGACTACTTCATCGAGATCCTCGCCAAAGCATTATCGGTCGTTTCCGCACGTATCGGGCGTTTTCCGCATCCATTAGGCTTCTATGCCGTGTACGACCGTGACGCACAATGTTGATATAGCACAGTGTGCCATATCTGCCTGTACGGGTGATATTGGGGTTTGCTCCATCGCAGCTAGAAGTGGGAGATGTGAGGCGCACCGTCGTAGCTACGACACCAGCGGGATCTGATCACCCCTGCGAGCAGTTTTGTCAAGCGCGGCAGCGGTGCAACGGTCCGGAGGGCCTCGGCCTCGGCTCCTCGCTCTTTCAGCGCCATCGCGCACCGGTGCAAGTTCCTCGGAGTCGCCTTACCTCTTTCTGCTATTCCAGTGGGAGCCAGTGTCGGTGTTCCGGGGTGGCTCGAAACGGAATAGGTCGACAGAAATGTTGTCTTGAGCTCTCATGTTTCGACTGTTTGGCGAGCCCCAGCGACTGCGCCGCCGAACCTCCCGTCGGGAGGCCACTACTTATGAATCTCCGAGCGAAGCCGCTCGACCTGTCGGTCGGAGACCGGCGCCGCATGATTTCCCCACGTGCTCCGGATGAAGCTGATCACCTCCGCAATCTCGTGCGACGTCAGCTCGTGATGGAAGGCAGGCATTTTCTGCGCTGCGGGGCCGGTTTCGGTGGCAGGGCTTTTACTGCCTTCAATGACGATGCGCATGATTGAGGTCGGATCTTCAGCCAGAACGAGAGGGGCGCCGGCCAAGGCCGCCACTTTGCCTGGTTCGCCGCGCCCGTCGGGCTGATGGCAACGGGCGCAGAACGACAGGTATATACCTGCGCCAGGCCGTTCGTTTTCTCCAGTCTCAAGGCTGCGCGCAGTTTGTAGCTTGGCACGCGCGTCGTTGTCGTAGGCACCGTACGCTTGCTGCGGGGGGAGCGATTTGAGATACTCGCCAATGGCGTTAAGGTCCAAATCGGTAAGATACTGGGTACTGTCCTCCACGGCGGGCGCCATCGCGCCGAACGCGATCGTGCCAGCGCCGTGGCCCGTGCGCAAGAAGTTGACGATGTCTTGCCGTGACCAGCGCCCTAATCCGCTTCCCCGATCGCCGGTGAGGTTGGGTGCTAACCAATGGTCGACCACCCCACCGGTTAGGTATAACGGCGACGCCTCGCTATATCCGAGTTCGTTATACGCTGGGCCACGCGGCGTGTGACAGGCGCCGCAATGCCCGAGCCCTTGGACTAAGTACGCGCCGCGATTCCACTGAGCACTTTGTTTGGGATCAGGTGAAAACTCATCGCGGTTACCGAAAGCGAAAGTCCAGAACAGCATACCCCAGCGTTGATTGAACGGGAACGGCAAGTGCGTCCGCGGCGCGCGTTTCGCTGCGGGCGTCACGCCATGCATCAGGTACGCATACAGCGCCGTCACGTCAGCGTCGTTCATTTTCGCGAACGACGCGTACGGCATTGCTGGATAAAGGCGCTCTCCATCGCGGCGCTTGCCGTAGCGCAGGGCATCGGAAAATTCCTTCAACGAGTAGCGGCCGATGCCGAATGTGGGATCAGGCGTGATGTTACTCGCATAGATCGGGCCGAAAGGCGAGTTGACGGGCAGGCCTCCACCCAGCGGGGTATGGTCAGCCGCGTCGTGGCATGCGCTGCAGTCGCCCGCCTTTGCAAGATATTCGCCACGCGCAACGAGCTTCGGATCGCTAGTCGCGGGCGACTGCGCGGTAACGGCAGTCGGCAAATGATCATCAGCGCTTCCGCTACACGCGCCAACGGCGAGTGCCACAAGTAGCAACAGCAGGACGGTGGTCGGCTTCGAGCTTCTTGGCGCGTTCATATCAGTGCCATTGACTGCAAGAATCGAGGAACACTTCCGCGAGGATCGTGAACACTAGTCCCACCACAAATCCACAACCGATCAATGCGCTGCATAGAGCGATGAATCGTTTTCGACTAATCTCTTCCTGTTCGCGCCGCGGTTGCTCCTTCAGTTCGTTAGGATCGCCCTGCGCTCTGATACTGTTTTGCCTCGCGTGCAAGAGAGCGAAGCCGTACGTGGACAGTGCCGCGCATACGATCGAAATCGCAAGTGCCAGGGCCGATGTCGCGTACAACCATGTGTGCATATGGGTGACACCCGGCGACCGGAGCGGTGTTGTCGTTGCATCGCACGTCTGCGCGGAAACGGTCTCAGAAACGATGACCTGCAAAAGCCATGCACCCGGTGAGATAAAGAATCCCGCACCTGCATAAATCCATAGGCGGCGTTTCTCCACCTGTGTCAGTCCTTCGTCTGTGGGGACGCGCGGATGCATCACTGACCCCTGAGCCAAATCGGCGTCACGTAGAGCGCGGTGAAAATGAACAGCCACACCACGTCGACAAAGTGCCAGTAAAGGCCGCCGATGCGCATCGGCGCATTGCGCGCTTCGTCGAAATAGCCCAACGCGATCCATATTGCCAACAAGATCAGGATTACCAGTCCCACTAGAACGTGCGCCAAGTGAAAGCCGGTGATGGTGAAGTACAGCGAACCGTAGAGGTGCGCAGTCAATCCATACGGATGGTTGTGCCATTCCTTCAGTTGTACGCCGACGAAAAGAGTCCGAGTACGATTGCGACCAGCAACCATGCGAAAGCCCACCATCGCTTGTTCTTCTTGAGCGTGCGCTCGGAGAACCACGTGAACACGCTGCTCAAGACAAGCACGCCGGTACTCAGCGCGCCAACGCCGATCTTCGGTATGCCCTCGGGGGGCCATGGCAGCTGCGTTTGGGATTGCGAGTAAAAGTAACTAAAGAGCAGATAACCGAAGAGGCTTGCCTCTGTGGCGACAAGCGCGAGAACACCCCACCACCCGCCGGGTGTTCGCCGGCGCTGCCCACGGGAAGTGCATCGTCCTTTAGCGCACTCGGCGCCGCAGTCACCTGTTTGGGCGTGGGCGGTTCGCGCTGCGCCAATGACCGACGCGGCCACATCCACGCAATCAGCGTCACGCCGCTCGCGGCGAAAGAGATGATCGTGAATGAAGGTGAACGCAGCAGCAATGCGAGGAACATGAATGCGGCGAAGACGCCAAGGAGGAAAGGGGACCATGCGTCATCCGGCATCTTCAAGATGACGTCTGGCTTGCCGCTGAACGGATGGACGCCCAACGCCTCCCGGCCGTGATGCAGCAGGTACCCTTCCTTCAGATGCGAACGCCGGCCAGTCGGTTGAATTCGATCTTCCCACATGGGATGGCGTGATTCAATGATCGGAAGCACGGCGAAGTTATAGGGCGGCGGCGGCGACGAGACGGACCACTCAAGACCTGAGGCGTCCCACGGGTTGGGCGGGGCTTTACTTCCGCGGCGGGCTGAGAGCAACGCATTGATGGCAAATAGCACAATGCCTATACCGAGCAAAAATGAGCCAATGGTCGTGACGAGATTGGATGTGTCCCACCCCATTCCTTCGGGATAGGTATAGACGCGTCGGGGCATGCCAAGCAAACCCGATATGTGCATCGGGAAAAAGCCCACGTTAAAGCCAATGAATACGATCCAAAAGGCGATCTTCCCGAATCGCTCATTCATGAGGCGCCCGGTGAATTTGGGGAACCAGTAGGTAATGCCACCGAGCACGGGGAAGACATTGATACCGAGCAAGACGTAGTGCAAGTGCGCCACAATGAAGTACGTTTCGTTCAGCTGCCAGTCGAGCGGCACGGCGGCAGTCATCACGCCGGAGACACCACCTATCACGAACATCAGGACAAAGCTCGCGAAGTAAAGAAATGGGACCGTAAAAACTGGGCGGCCCATCCATATCGTCGCGATCCACGCGAACACCGCCACCGCACTCGGAATCGAAATGAGCACGCTTGCCGCGCCGAAGAACGCCAGTGCGAGCGGCGCGATGCCTGTCGCAAACATGTGATGAATCCACACCTCGAAGCCGATTATCATCGTGGCGACTGTTGACATTGCCACGGCGGCGTACGCAACCAGCGGCCGCCTGCAAAAGGTTGGCAATGCATCGGAGACGATGCCCATCGCTGGGAGCACGACGACGTACACCCAAGGGTGCGCGAACATCCAGAACAAGTGCTGCCAAAGGAGCGGTCGGCCGTCGGCGGCGACGTCAAAGAAGTGCGTGCCGACATTGCGATCCATCCACAGCAATAGAAATGCAAGACTCACGGACGGCACGGCGAAAAGATTGGCAAACGAGATCGTGAGCGTTCCCCACACGATGATCGGCAGGCGATCAACTGACATGCCGACCGCACGCATGCGAAAGAGTGTAACCACGAAGTTCACCGCGCCTACCGTCGTCGATATGCCTAGCAGGACCATACCGAGCGAGTACACATCGATATTGGGTCCGCGGTTATATTCGAGCGAGGAGAACGGCACGTAGTTGAACCACCCCGCATTCGGAGCCTCGCCGAACGGAAAGCTGCAATAGAGGAAAAGTCCCGCAAACAAGAACAACCAGTAGGACAGCGCGTTCAGGCGCGGGAACGCCATGTCACGTGAACCGAGCATGAGCGGCCAGAGGAAGTTAGCGAAGCCGCTCAGCACCGGCAGGGCGTAAAGAAATATCATCGTCACGCCGTGCATAGTGAAAAGCTGCGCATACTGCTCAGGCGACAGGAGCGTCTCGTTCGGTCGCGCCAGTTGCAGGCGCATCAGCAAGGCCTCGACCCCACCGATAAGAAGAAAGGCAAAAGCTGTAACGATGTACCGCAAGCCGATTTTCTTATGATCCACCGTCGTAAAAAATCCGCGCCAGCCAGACTCGCCTTCCCAAGTTTCACGCAGACGTTTTTCCGCGTCCGAACCCTCGGGCACGCTGCCGTATTCCGGTTCTCGCCGGAAAGCCACCCGCCCCGACTGCACCACGCTGCGATCACTCGTCGCGGACATCGTTATTCCTTACCTGAGAGTAGCGAGATAGGCCGAAAGATCGCCCGCTTCCGCAGGCGAAAGCTTCATGTCCGGCATGAGCGCACCGGGCTTGATTTCCTGCACGTGCTGCACCCACTGCATCAAACTTTCCGGCGAATTAGCGACCGTACCGGCGGCGATCAATCGGCGGGACAGCACATGTGTGAGATCGGGCGCTTGTACGCCAGCGGAACGGGTGCCACGAACCGTATGGCAGCCCGCGCAACGCTTCTCAAACAGCGTGGCTCCCCTCGCCGCTTGAGCATTGGCCGGGACGGGCGCCGGCATTCGCTGCGCTGCTATCCAATGCTCAAAGTCCGTGTGCGGCTGGGCGTACACTTCGAAGGCCATATGCGCGTGCTGCAGGCCGCAGTACTGGGTACATTGCCCTCGGAATACGCCGGGGCGGTCCGCCTGAATCCACTGACGGTTGGTCACGCCAGGTATGGCTTGCGTCTTGCCTGATAGCTCGGGCACCCAGAAGGCGTGGATGACGTCCGCGCTTTTCAGCAGGATGAGCACCGGCACGCCCACTGGAATATGCAGTTCGTTCGCGCTCGAGAAATGACTTGGACCATCGCCGTAGTCGACTTTCCACCACCAGTCGTAAGCCGTGACAGTGACAGTCATCGCCGGTTCGTTCGGTGGTTGGGCGACACGTGCGAGCACGACGAGCATATACACCGTAATGCCTAGGAGGGCGACTGTGGAGATTGCCGTGCCAACATAAACGAAGCTCGTGCCTCCTTCGGTGCTCAGCGACCTTGGATCTTCAGGCTTACGGCGCCGAAACATCCCGATGATCAGCATAACGGTAATGATCGCGCACACGGCGGTGCAGATGGCCGCGAGTATCCATCCTAGGTAAAGGACCGGCTCGGTCGCAGGACCTTTGCTGTGAAGGAAGTAAGCGAGCGGTGTTTGTGTGCCGGCAAGGGACGTCGCCACATGGGCCGTCGCGTCAAATCCCGCCCGAGCCTTGTCGTGAGCTAGCGCAATCGTCAGCGCCAATCCACAACGGGCGGACCGAGCAGTGAGGCGAGGTGCGCTGCTCACATCTTCTCCTTCACGCCACGCTTGATCAGCCAGTAATTGACCGGATAGGTCGTGACGAAACCTGCGACCATTGCCACTTGCATGCGCACCCAATATGCAGCGCTCGTCGGCTCCAGCGACGCGGCCCATTCGGAGAAAGCAATCATGCAACCGAACATACCGATTTCGTAAGCGAGCAGGGAAAGCGTATCTGCCTTGACAGCCGCAACGATGCCGTCGCGCAGTCCCAAGCTACGCATCGGTGCAATAGAGAAATACTGGAAAGCGATGCCAAGCAGGTAGGCGAGCGCGAAGGCCAACGCTAGTTTCCCAGCCAACGCGGAGCCGGCAATAGTCACTGCGAACCCAAACGCGAGCCATTCGCCTATGAAGTCGCCCAGGGCACATCCGGCGCCACAGTGGGTCGCGCCGAGAAAGGTGGCCTGCCACATCGGAGGTTCAGCTTTCTCAGCACCCGGCGTTGACCGCCCAAACCAAAAATAAAAGATCAGGCCAACAGGACCCCAGTAAAGCATCGTCAACGGCCAGACGACGGACATAATGACCATCGGCTGCCGGTGTCCGCCTAGCCATACGTCGAAAGCGACGATAATGGCCGATAGCACGGATAGCGCAAGCCATATCGACGCCGCGGCGGGCGATCCGTATATTGGCATCGAAGGTTCTCCCGTGCACATGAGACCAGACGAAGGTGACGCTAAGGTCTCCAACGCTCGCTTGCCCTGCACACCCAACGGGTCCGCATCAGGGTGCAAACACGCAGCAAGCGGTGTTCCGCGTACGTAGTCTTGGAAGCCATAGGGAGCCGGCGGGGGCGGCCGTGCAAGACGGTAGGCTCGCTACATGTCACATCGTGCCGCTTTCACTTGCGCTCTTAAGCGGTATGCTCGATAAAGGTCGGGCTCTGCTAACATGTGGCCAGTTGAACGACCGGGAGCCATTGTTTCCGCCATCTCGAAACGAGACTTACCCTCATGAATCAGCGAAAGAGTCGCGCTCAGGGCGGCCTTCTTACCAAACGAGACCTCGAGTCGATGTCCAATTTCCGGTATCAGCTCCGGAAATTTCTCCGATACTCCGAGGAGATCACTCACGCAGCCGGCATTACACCGCTCCAGTATCAACTGCTTCTGCATGTGCAGGGCATTCCGGGAAAGAGCTGGGCGACTGTTGGCGAGATTGCAGAACGCCTCCAAGCAGCGCCCAACGGCACCGCAGCGCTAGTCAATCGATGCGAGGCAGCGGGACTCGTGCTTCGCAAGCCCGGTGAAGCCGACCGGCGGCTAGTTGAAGTTCACCTCACACCGAAAGGCGAACGCTGCCTGCTGGAGCTGGCCTCCTTGCATTTCGCCGAGTACCGCGCGTTTGGCTGGTTAGCCAGCAGCGTCGAGGCACAGGGGTAGGCCCGCTCAAGGCTCGGGGCGTCTCCGGCGATCCTTTACGGCCCCTCGCGCCACCATCAGCCTGCCGACTCATACCTTTGAGCGAGCGCTTCATAAAGCGGCGGAGCAAAAAACTTCGAGACCTGGCTAGATATCAACGCAGTTGCCATCAGAGAGATGACCAGTGCGTGGCCATTAATCATCTCGATAACGATGATAAATGCAGTGATCGGGCTCTGTGTAACGGCAGCCAGATAACCCACCATGCCCAAAGCCACTAGCATCGGCAGCTGCATCTGTCCGAAAAGCAGATGCAGTGCATTGCCAATCCCGGCGCCGATAGCAAGCGATGGAGCGAAGAGTCCGCCTGGAGCGCCAGGCAGGTAGGAACCGATCATCGAAGCCATTTTGAGGATCGGATACTCGACGCCCAACTGCACCCTCCCCTCGAGCATGCCGCGTGCTTCCGCATAACCACTGCCAAAGGTATGGTTCGCTGTTGCGACGCCGATGACCGCAATGACCAGGCCGCAAAGCCCCCCGAAGAGCACAGGGTAGCTTGCCCGCCAGGCGAGGAGCGCCTCGGGCATCCACCGGCGCGTATTGAGCAATAGCCAACAGAAGACGCCACCCAAGACACCGGCGAGCACGCCGATGAGAACCACCGCCGCGGCTAGCAGATCCGGAAAGTGGCTACCCACATCGATCGAGCCGAAATACGTATAGTTGCCCTGCAGCCCAAGGGACACGATGCCGGCAAAAATGATTGCGGTAATCAAGACGCCGCTGGTGCGCTGCTCGAAGCTGCGCGTGAGCTCTTCAATGGCAAAAACAACCCCGGCAAGGGGTGCATTGAACGCGGCAGAGAGCCCTGCGGCGGCGCCTGCGAGCGCCAGCCTGCGCTCAAGACTTGCCCCGCCCATGCGTCGCAGGCGCGCCGGATAGAGGCATCGAAGCGTGAACATCAGTGAAGCACCCACGTGAATAGTCGGCCCCTCACGTCCGATCGTGAGCCCACCCAGAATCGAGAGAAACGACACGGCGATCTTGCCGACGAGGATGCGAAGATTGAGCAGGCGCGGACCCATCTCACGCCCTGCGTGAAGTGTGGCGATCACCTGAGGAATTCCGCTACCTTCGGCGCCTTGGAACCACTTACGCGTGATCCAGACCCCCGTAGCAGCCATCGTTGGCGTCAATACGAGCGGCAGCCACCAGAATTGCTGCGTATAACGCAGAAATGTGTCGTAGCCGAAATCGATCACGCGCGCATAGAGCACAGCGAGCAGCCCCGTCGCTACCGCTCCGAGCCAGAACACCCCGTAGTGGAGCCAGAGTCGCCTGCCGTGCAGTATCGTTCTTCGGTCTATCCAGCGCGGGAATTTCATTGCAACCTGCGGTTTGAGATTCTGCGCAGATTGTGACACAAATGGCCTTCTCACGACACCGCGCGAACCACGGCCTCGTTACAACACGATATGTCACAACATGCCTGATTTACAAACGTTTGGAAGTTTTGCAAAGGCGTCGCCGGACACATTAACGATCGCCGCGTTAGGTGGATCGACGTTACTCGTGAGCCGGTCATCAAGCTTTCTGGCAATGTCCCGGGCGTAGTTGAAGGTTGAAGGCGGCGGTTCCCCGTTGGAAATCCGAGAGAATCGGGTTTCGACGACCAACTTCCCGGACAGGGAACCAAGGAGAACCGCCAAATGAAGCGTACCAAGAAGAAGCCCCAAAGCGCCAGCGCGCCGTTGCACGTGGTGCCCAAGCAGGACCCGGAAGGACTGCGTGCCTGTTTTGCCGAGAACAGTCAGCTCCTGTTGCCCATGCTCGATCTGATTCAGAACACCCGCGCGAGCATCGACGAGTTGATGCACGAAGCCGGCCGTAGCCTTGTCGAGCAACTGCTGGTGATCTCGGCGACGGAAGTCGCCGGCGAGAAGCATCCGGGCCGCAGAGGCGGCGAGATCCGCTGGCACGGCTCGCAGCAAGGCCAGATTGTGATGGACGAACGCAAGTTGAACGTGAAGCGGCCGCGCCTTCGGCGTCGTGGCGGCGGCGAAGTGCCGGTCCCCGCCTACGAGCAATTGAACGAGAATCCGCGGCTCGCCGAGCGCGTGCACGAGATCATGGTCACGGGCGTGTCGACGCGCAAATATGCCAGGTCCTGCCCGAGATGGCCGGCACCGTTGGCATCTCCAAGAGCAGCGTCTCGCGCGAGTTCATCAAGGCCAGCCAGACGGCGCTCACCGAGCTGATGGGGCGGCGCTTCGATGACAAGGACTTTCTGGCGATCTACCTTGACGGCATCATCGTCGACTCACGTCACATCATCGCCGCTATCGGCGTGGACAGCCCCGGCGAGAAACACCTCCTGGGTCTCGCGAGCGGGTCGAGTGAGAACGCCCAGGTCGTCAGGATCTGTTGCGCGGACTGATCGAGCGCGGCGTGCCTGCGGATCGCGAATACCTGTTCGTGATCGATGGTTCCAAAGCGCTGCGCTCGGCCATCGAGGAGTTCTTCGGCGAACGCGCCCACGTGCAGCGCTGCCGTGTGCACAAGCAGCGCAACGTCCTCGAGCGCCTGCCCAAGGAGAGCGTTTCGCAAACCGCCGCGATCATGAAGGCCGCCTACAAGTTGTCGACCGACGATGGCATCGCCAAGCTCAAGACGCACGCGGCGTGGCTCAAGGCCGACTATCCGGACGCCTCGGCCGCACTGCTCGAGGGGCTGGAGGAAACTTTCACGGTGAACAAGCTGGGCCTGACGCCGGCGCTCATGCGCGGGCTGTCGACGACCAACATCATCGAGAATCCCAACGGCGCGGTGCGCCGTGTCGCGGGGCGCGTGAAGCGCTATCGCGACGCCGACATGGCGTTGCGCTGGACAGCCGCGGGCTTCCTGGAAGCTGAGAAGCACTTCCGAAAAATCCTCGGCGTGAATGAACTCTGGATTCTCGCTGCGGCCTTGAAACGGTCACGCTCGAAATCAATTGACCATGATCGGAAGGTTGCCTAACCTATGCCGCACCCGCCGTCCCAACCTTCAACTGTCTTCGGGACATCGCCAGCTTTCTCGAATGAGAGGGAAAAATGCTCGCGCGGTGACGCGCGACGGCATAGGTATTGCGTCAAAGAGACCGTCGTGCCTACGCTCTCTGATCGTTATGCAGTTGTAGGCCAATTACCGAGGCGATTTTTGGAGAAAGCGATGGCTGCGACTGTGGGCGACTTCCTTGTCGATCGTTTGCATGCCTGGGGCGTGCGTCGCATTTACGGTTATCCCGGCGACGGCATCAACGGCGTATTCGGCGCGCTCAGTCGCGCTAAAGGCAAGATCGAATTCATTCAGGCGCGTCATGAAGAGATGGCTGCATTCATGGCGTCGGCGCATGCGAAGTTCACGGGTGAGCTGGGCGTGTGCATCGCGACATCGGGTCCGGGCGCGGCGCATCTCGTCACCGGTCTCTACGATGCGCGTCTCGATCACATGCCCGTCCTCGCCATCGCGGGCCAGCAGGCGCGCGCGGCATTGGGCGGACACTATCAGCAGGAAGTCGATCTGCCCGCGATGTTTAAGGACGTCGCCGGCGCCTTCGTTCAACAGGCGAGCGTGCCCTCGCAGATTCGTCACCTCGTCGATCGCGCGGTGCGCATCGCGCTATCGGGCGCAAGGTAACGGCGCTCGTACTGCCCAACGACCTGCAGGACCTCGATTACGAGCCGCCAGGCCGCAAGCACGGCACGCTGCATTCGGGCGTCGGGTATCGCGCGCCGAAGACCGTGCCGCAGGACGACGACCTGCAACGCGCCGCTGACGTGCTCAACGACGGCAAGAAGGTCGCGATACTCGTCGGGGCGGGCGCGCTGCACGCAACAGATGAAGTCATCGCGATAGCAGAAAAGCTCGGCGCGGGCGTCGCGAAGGCGCTGCTCGGCAAGGCTGTGCTACCCGACGACCTGCCCTTCGTCACCGGTTCTATCGGTCTGCTCGGCACCGAGCCGAGCTACAAGATGATGACCGAATGCGACACGCTGCTCATGATCGGCTCGGGCTTTCCCTATTCCGAATTCCTGCCGAAGGAAGGCGCGGCGCGCGGCGTGCAGATCGACATCAAGGCGGACATGCTGTCGATCCGCTATCCGATGGAGGTCAATCTCGTCGGCGACAGCGCGGAGACCTTGCGCGCGCTCCTGCCGCTTCTGCAACAGAAAACCGATCACGCGTGGCGCGAGGACATCGAAAGCTGGATCGGCGACTGGTGGAAGAAGCTGGAAAAGCGCGCGATAGAGCCCGCGAAAGGCGGCGTGAATCCGCAGCGCACGGTGTGGGAACTGTCGCCGCGCATGCCCGCGAACGCAATCGTTACGAGCGATTCCGGATCGGTCGCGAACTGGTACGCGCGCGATCTGAAGGTCAAGCGCGGCATGATGTGCTCGCTCTCGGGCGGCCTCGCATCGATGGGCGCGGCCGTGCCTTACGCGATCGCGGCGAAATTCGCGCACCCTGCGCGGCCGGTGATCGCGCTCGTCGGCGATGGCGCGATGCAGATGAACAACATGGCCGAGCTCATCACGGTCGCGAAGTACTGGAAGCAATGGTCGAATCCGCGCTGGATCTGCATGGTCCTCAACAACGAAGACCTGAATCAGGTCACGTGGGAACAGCGCGTGATGGAAGGCGATCCGAAGTTCGAGGCATCGCAGGACATTCCGTCGGTGCCTTATCACAAGTTCGCGGAACTGATCGGGCTGAAGGGCTTTTATGTCGACGATGACGAACGCATGGCCGCCGTGTGGGACGAAGCGCTCGCGGCGGACCGTCCCGTCGTGATCGAAGTGAAGGCCGATCCGAACGTGCCGCCGCTGCCGCCGCATATCACGATCGCGCAGGCGAAGGCGTTCGCGACCACGCTCATGAAGGGCGATCCGAGCCAGAGCCATGTGATCGTCGATACGGCGAAGCAGGTGCTGAGCGCCGTGCTGCCGGGCCACAAGGAAAAGTGATCGTTCATGCATCTGTCCAAGCGCGAGGCGCCGATCGAAACGATTCGAACGCGCGCCTACACCATTCCCACCGACAAGCCCGAAGCTGACGGCACCTTCGCATGGAATTCGACGACGCTCGTCATCGTCGAGATTGTCGCGGCGGGCAAGACAGGCATCGGCTATACGTACAGCGATGCGAGCGTCGCGAAGTTCATTGAGGCGACGCTCGGCTCCCTGCTCATCGGCGAAGACGCCTGGAATATCGACGCGCTCTGGCTGCGCCTGCAACAGCGCGTGCGCAACATCGGCCGCTCGGGATTCGCGGCCACGGCGATCTCCGCGATCGATTGCGCGCTGTGGGACGCGAAGGCGCGTCTGCTCGACATGCCGCTCGCGCGGCTGCTCGGCATCGTGCGGGCGCGCGTGCCGCTCTATGGCAGCGGCGGCTTCACGACCTATACCGACGACGACATGCGCGATCAGCTCGCGCATTGGGTCCACGAAAACGGCTGTCGCTGGGTCAAGATCAAAATCGGCAGCGAACCTTCCCGCGATCCGGACCGCGTGCGTGTCGCGCGTGAAGTGATCGGCCGCGATGCGGGACTCTTCGTCGATGCGAATGGCGCGCTCGATCGAAAGCAGGCGCTCCATTACGCGGCCTTGTTCGCGGAACACGACGTCATGTGGTTCGAAGAGCCCGTTTCGTCCGATGACATCGCCGGACTCGCATCGATAAGAAATGCGTTGCCCGCGCACATGGAACTCGCGGCGGGCGAATACGGCTACACGCTCGACGACTTCCGCGCGCTGCTCGCGAATCAAGCGATCGATGTGCTGCAGGCCGACGTCACGCGTTGCGGCGGCATCACCGGATTTCTGCGCGTCGCGGCACTGTGCGATGCGTTTCATGTGCCGCTCTCCGCGCATTGCGCGCCCGCGATGCATTTGCATGTCGCGTGCGCCGCGCCTCGCTTGCGGCATCAGGAATGGTTTCACGATCACGTCCGCATCGAGCAGATGCTGTTCGACGGCGCGCCCCGCGCGATCGATGGCGCCATTGCGCCGGACCTCTCTCGGCCCGGCTGCGGACTCGATTTCAAACACGCGGACGCGCAACGCTTCGCCGCGTAGACGACAACGGAATGATCGATGAAGCACATCACGTCAGGGAACATCGCGATTGCCTGCGGCATCGCCGCTGCGGGCGCGGCCTTGATCGGCAGAAAAACGCGCACGCATGAAACGCCGATGGAGACGCATATCGATACGGCGCGCACCTTCAATCGCAGCTCCGCGCTGCTCGCGCTTTCCGTGCTCGCGGATAGCGCGATGGAGCACTACCGCGGCTCCTTCGACAACCCCGCGATGTTCACGCCGCTCGTCGCCTCCACTCTCTCCCTGCTGGCGGGCCTGCACGGCGGACGCGATCACGAGACGCAGCGCCATCTGGTACGCGATTCGGTCTATCTCGGCGCGGCGCTCGCGGGCGTGGCTGGCACCGGATTTCATCTCTACAACATCACGAAGCGTCCCGGTGGATGGAGCTGGCATAACCTCTTCTATGCCGCCCCGATCGGCGCCCCAATGGCCTTGCTGCTTTCGGGCGCGCTGGGTGCCGTCGCCGAAAGACTGCGCGACGAGCCCGCGCATGAGCCACGAATGTTCGGCATGCCGGCGGGACAGGCGCTCGCGCTGCTGACGAGCGCGGGCATCGCCGGCACGCTCGGCGAAGTCGCATTGCTGCATTTTCGCGGCGCGTTCCAGAATCCGGTGATGTATGCCCCCATCGTGATTCCGCCGGTGGCGTCCGCGTTGCTCGTGAACGCCGCGATCGCGGCACCGCGCGAGCGCTGGTTCACGCGGCTCTGGCTGCGCATGACGACGGCGCTCGGTTTCATCGGCGTGGGCTTTCATGCGCGCGGCATTGCGCGCAATCAGGGCGGCTGGCGCAACTGGAGCCAGAATCTCTTCAACGGTCCGCCCTTGCCCGCGCCGCCGAGCTTTTCGGCGCTCGCGCTCGCGGCCCTCGCCGCATTGCGCCTGCGGGAGACCGAGCGATGACGCTGCCTCGCTATCCCGGCTACGACGTCACGAAGAAACGCGATACGCCCTCATGGGACGACATCACGCGCAAGGTCATCGACGAACGTCTCGCGACGCCGGAAGAAGCGCGCTTCTTCGATGCCGTCGAATGGATCGCGTTGCGTGCGCTGTGCGCGTGCATCGTGCCGCAGGACGACGAGCGCGAGCCCGTGCCATTGCCCGCATTGCTCGATGCCGAGCTCGTGAAAGACACCGGCGACGGATATCGCGATACGCGTCTTCCACCGATGCGCGAAGCATGGCGCATCGGCCTTGCCGCACTCGATGCCGAAAGCCGCGCGCGTCATGAACTGCCCTTTGCGAGCATCGGCAAGGAAGCGCAGAACGCGCTGCTGCGCGACATGCAGCAAGGCACGTTGAATCACGGTGCATGGCGCCGCATGCCGCCCGCGCTCTTCTTCTCGATGCGCGTGCTGCGCGACATCTGCGGTGCGTATTACTCGCATCCGCGCGCGTGGAGCGAGATCGGTTTCGGCGGACCGGCGAATCCGCGCGGCTATGTCCGCATGGTGTTCGATCGCCGCGATCCGTGGGACGCGGTCGAAGCGAAGCCCGGCGACGAAGCACGCGCCAAGAAGGAGAACCAGCGTGTCCGATGATCCGCAACATGCGCCGCGCGGCAAGCACGGACGCGCGCCCGATGTCTTCCATCATGGCGCGTGGCTGCCGATGCGCGAATACGACGAAGACGATGCGGTCGATTTCGCGATCGTCGGCACGGGCGCGGGCGGCGGCACGCTCGCATGCCGTCTCGCGGAGAAAGGCTTTCGCGTCGTCGCGTTCGATGCGGGCGCATGGTGGCGTCCCCTCGAAGAGTTCGCATCGGACGAGACGCATCAATCGAAACTCTTCTGGACCGACGAGCGCATCTGCGACGGCGACGATCCGCTCAAGCTCGGCAACAACAATAGCGGCAAGGCAGTTGGCGGCAGCACCGTGCACTTCGCGATGGTGTCGCTGCGCTTTCGTCCCGAGTGGTTCAAGTCGCGGGCCTTGCTCGGTTATGGCGCGGACTGGCCGCTCGACTGGCGCGAGATGTGGCGCTACTACGCGCAAGTCGAGAATGCGCTGAAGATCGCGGGACCGGTCACGTATCCGTGGGGACCGAAAAGGCCGCGTTATCCGTATCGTCCGCATGAGCTGAACGCGGCTGCGCTCGTGCTCGCGCGCGGCTGCGAAGCGCTCGGCATCGACTGGACGCCGACGCCGCTCGCGACCGTATCCGCGCCGCGCGGCGAAGCGCATCCGTGCGTCTATCGCGGATTTTGCGTGTCGGGTTGCGCGACCAACGCGAAGCAAAGCGCGCTCGTCACATGGATACCGCGTGCAGTGCGCGCCGGTGCCGAGATTCGCGATCTCGCGATGGTCGGCCGCATCGTCATGGGCGACGATGGCCGCGCGACCGGCGTCGAATACTTCCGCGAAGGACGATGGCGCTTCCAGCGTGCGCGCAATGTCGTCGTCGCGGGCTATGCGATCGAAACGCCGCGTCTCTTGCTGATGTCCGCGACGGACCGCTATCGCGATGGCCTCGCGAACAGCTCCGGCCTCGTCGGAAAAAATCTGATGGTGCAGTTGAATCAGGCCGCGTGGGGCACGATGGAAGAAGAGGTGCGCTGGTACAAGGGGCCGCCGTCGCTTTCGATGACCGAGCACTGGAATTACGAAGACAAGGGCAAGGACTTCTTCGGCGGCTATTGCTACATGAGCCAGGGGCCGCTGCCGGTCGCATGGGCCGCCGTGCAGAACGGGCGCGGATTGTGGGGCCAGGCGCTCGTCGACGAGATGCGCAAGTACAATCATCAGGCGGGCTTGAAGATCGTCGGCGAAACGATGCCGCAGGAGCGCAACCGCGTGACGCTCGCCGACGAGAAGGATCAGTACGGCCTGCCGGTCGCGCGCGTCACCTATTCGCTATGCGACAACGACAGGCGTCTCGTGAAGCATTCGCTCGATTACATGAGCATGGCGCTCGATGCAGCCGGCGCGCGCGACGTATGGCGTCAGGACGACGATACGTGTCATCTGAACGGCACCGCGCGCATGGGCGACGATCCCGCGACGAGCGTCGTCGATGCGGACTGCCGGAGCTGGGACATCGACAATCTGTGGATCTGCGACGGCTCTGTGTTTCCGACCGTCGGCGGTGTGAATCCTTCTCTCACCATTCAGGCGATCGCGATGCGTACCGCGGATCGCATCGAGGCGTTAGCGGCAAGGGGCGAACTCTAGGACGAGGTTATTATGAAGAAGGTAGTCGTTGTGACGGGGGCAGGCGCGGGAGTAGGACGAGCCTCGGCCGAAGAGTTCGCCCGTCATGGTTTCGATGTCGCGCTGCTGTCGCGCGACGCCGGGCGGCTCGAACGCGCAGCCAAGGAACTCCGCAACGCCTACGGCGTGCGCGCACTGCCCATTTCAACTGACGTAGCCGATGCAGGCGCGGTCGATGCCGCGGCAACAGAAGTTGAAGAGACACTCGGGCCGATAAGCGTCTGGGTGAACGCCGCGATGGCGACTGCCTTTGCGCCCGTGTCCTTGTTGACCCCCGAAGAAATCGAACGCGCCACCAAAGTCACCTATCTCGGACAGGTGCACGGCATGATGGCCGCACTTTCACGCATGCGTGTGCGCAATCGAGGCACGATCGTGAACGTCGGTTCTGCCCTAGGGTACAGGTCGGTTCCCCTTCAATCGGCCTACTGCGGCGCAAAATTCGCCATTCGCGGTTTCACCGATTCGTTACGATCTGAAATCATTCACGACCGGCTGAACGTTCATCTGACCATGGTCGACCTGCCTGCCGTGAACACCCCCCAGTTCGACTGGGCGCTCAACAAAATGGGCAAGCGTGCGCGGCCCGTCGCTCCTATTTTCCAGCCTGAAGTCGCCGCGCGCGCCATTTACTTCGCCGCGACTCACCGTCGGCGCGAGGTCTGGGTGGGCTTCCCGACAGTCAAGGCGATCCTCGCCAACCGTGTCGCGCCTGCGCTCATTGATCGCTATCTTGCGAAAAGCGGTTACAGCGGTCAGCTGACCGCCGAATCATTAGTGCCGGGTTCGCCCAACAATCTCTTCGAACCGGTACCTGGAGACTTCAGCGCACACGGACGCTTCGATGAGCAGGCCAAGCAGCAGAGCTGGGAAATGTTCACGGATCGCCATCGCACGTTGTTCTGGTCGCTTGCTTGCCTTGGCGCCGTGGGTTTGGTGAGTCTTTTGCGGCGCTCGGGGTCCTCGAAATGACCCGCCAGATCGAAGACTACGCACTGCTCGGCGACGGAAGCACGGCGGCCCTACTGAGCCGCGACGGCTCGATCGACTGGCTTTGCTGGCCGCGCTTTGATGACGATGCGTGCTTCGCAGCGTTACTTGGCACCCCCGAGAACGGCTCCTGGTCTCTAGCACCGGACGAGGCAGTGGTCCGGCAAGACCGCCGCTACGAGCCTGACACCGTCATCGTCGAAACCGACTTTGAAACGCTTGGCGGCCATGTCCGCATCATCGACTTCATGCCGGTCGGCAACTTCCCCAGTTCGGTAGTACGCATCGTCGTCGGATTGCGAGGGACCGTCACGATGCGTTCTACTTTGCGTCTGCGCTTCGACTATGGGCGCCTCTCGCCTTGGGTGGAGCGGATCGACCGTACGCTACAGGCTGGCATCGGACCTGACCAGGTCGTCTTGCGCACCGATGTGCAACTGTCATTAGCCGACGACATCATCCAAGCTGTATTCGACGTTGCCGCCGGTGCCCGTATCGCTTTCGTCATGAGCTACGGTAGGTCGCATCAGCCGCTACCGCGCGCCGTCAATGCAGAGGCCGCGCTTCTCGATACGCAAACTTATTGGCGTGGCTGGATCGGCAAGTTCGATACCGCGCGCACCGAGTGGCCTGGCGCCGTGAAACGCTCGCTCCTCACCTTGAAAGCGTTGACTCACCATGGTACCGGCGCGATCGTTGCTGCGCCCACCACATCGCTACCTGAGGCGCCCGCGGCCGAACTCAACTGGGATTACCGATATAGCTGGCTGCGAGATACAAGCTTTGCCATGGTCGCGCTCCTGAATGCCGGCTTCGATGCAGAGGCATACGCGTGGCGCAATTGGGTATTGCGCACCATTGCCGGCTCGCCGGAGCACATCCAGGTCCTGTACCGCGTCGATGGCGGGCGGCACGTGCATGAATGGAACGTTGACTGGCTACAGGGCTTCCGTTACGCCCGCCCCGTACGCATCGGCAATGCCGCTGCGGGTCAGCACCAGGTGGATGTCCTCGGCGAAGTCATAGACTGCCTCGACGTGGCACGTCGCGCGGGCATGCCGCCGTCAAGCCAGGATGATATTGTGCAACGGCGCATTGTCGAGCATCTTGAGTCCGTCTGGAACACACCCGGTTCGGGGATCTGGGAGTCGCGCGCCAAACCACGTCACTTCACCTACTCTCGGGTGATGGCATGGGTCGCGTTTGATCGGTTCGTCGAACATCGATCCTCGATCGAAGGCGTAGACGCCCATCTCATCGCGCGGTTCACCGCATTGCGTGAGACCATCCACGCGGAGATCTGCCGTGAAGGCTGGAACGACGGACTCGGCGCCTTCACCCAGTTCTACGGAGGTGAGGAGTTGGATGCAAGTCTGCTTTTGATGCCGCTCGTCGGCTTCCTACCTGCCGACGATGCTCGCATGGCCTCGACCATCGAAAGGATTCGCTGTGACTTGGATGAGAAGGGTTTGATACGTCGGCACAAGAAGGCTTCGTCCGAACCGAACGAAGGCGCTTTTTTGGCGTGTTCGTGTTGGATGGCCGATTGTCTGCAAATGCAAGGGCGCACAGCGGAAGCTAAGATGCAGTTCGAACGCGTACTCTCCGTTGCAAACGATCTTGGCCTACTTTCAGAGCAGTACAACGCCCCGAGCAGGCAACTCGCCGGAAACTTCCCACAAGCCCTCACACACCTCGCTATCGTCAACACCGCGTTAGGACTCTGCGGGCCGACTTTGCAACGAGGCGGCGGCTAAGAGAGAGCATCCATTGGTGCAAGCCGCCTTCACATTACCATACGCCCCAAAGCGGTAGGCAAAATCGGTACGTCGAGTCCGACCGGTTGACCATCGCGGATAGCGGCCCGCAACGCAGTCGTTTGCGCTGGCGGTAGGCTTCTGACGAAGGCCGCGACGCTACGACGGTTGCTCAACTGGTTCGCTCGACGCACACCATGCGCACACGCGTCTAGTAGGCAGCGCTCAGGAACTCGACGTTCCAACTCCTCACCCAATAGTTCACGGGTTCATTTGGGACCTGAATTAGAATCGCCGCCGGGTCGGCCACACCGTCGTCGGTAACGATACATGCGAGAGTTCCATCCGGAAGCATTTTGACCTGCTGCGCAGCGATGAACGATGGAAGCTTTCGCGCATCGACTGGTCGACTCGCCTGGAAAATGTCGTAGCTAATCGCGGCAGGCGCATCACCGACGATGCGTACCTCTTGCGTCTCACTACAAGTAGCGGCGTGCGCGCACACTGGACCGACAAGACACAGCAACGCAAGCAGCTGGCGCGCGCTCACTCTTGTTTCCTGAAGCCTTCTCGAAAATGGTATATGCATATGCCGTGGCGTAAATCAGGTGGGTCTACTTCATGTTAAGGCGTCGAGCAACCTCCCGGTGCGACCGTCATGTCGCTCGCCGACCAGTGAGTGGCGCTACATCGTGGCCTGGACGCCTGCCTTCTTCCCGGTGGACTTGTCTGGCGCGACATTCAAGACTTGCATCGCTTGCGTTGCGATCGTGACAAATGGCGGCCCAGCAACGGCGCCGCCGAAATGTGATCCATGCAGTGGCCGGTCAATCGATACCGCAATCACCACTCTTGGCCGCTTAGCAGGCACGATTCCAATGAACGAAGCCCGATATTGCTGACGATCGTAGCCCTTTGTCGTCCATTTGTACGCGGTTCCCGTCTTACCGGCGACGGAGTAACCTGGCACGGCGGCCTGCGGCGCAGTACCGTCGGCGGAAACCACATTCTCCATCATCCCAAGCACTTGTCGTGCAACCCGTTCCGAATAGACGCGGCGTCCCACTGGCATCGATAATCCTGAATCTCGGCGATAGATTGTCGCGGGCACAATCCGCCCGCCATTCGCGAAGCTCGTATAAGCTTGGGCAAGCTGCAGCAGCGACGCGGAAAGTCCGTAACCGTAAGCCATCGTCGCTTGCTCGATCCGGCGCCAGTGGCGATAAGGGCGCACCCTTCCTGCCGCCGCGCCGGGAAGTCCAGCACGAGGCGCGTGACCGAGCCCCAACGCGTGAAAGTTTCCGTACATGTCAGCAGCCGAGAGCAGCAAGGCAATCTTGGTCGTGCCCACGTTACTCGATTTCTCAACGACCCCTGCGGTGGTGAGAGTGCCGAAGTTCTTGTCGTCGTGAATGGTTCGCCCATCGAGTCGAAGTTTCCCACCGTCGGTAGGGACGATTGTGTTGGGCGCAATTCGTCCTCGCTGCAACGCGAGCGCAATAGTCAGCGGCTTCATCACCGAGCCTGGCTCGAAGACGTCCGTCACGGCGCGATTGCGCACTTCCATGCCACTTCGTGCATCGTGCTGATTCGGATCGTAGCTCGGCCAGTTGGCCATGGCGAGAACTTCGCCGGTGTGTGCATCCAGTACGATAGCGGAACCTGATCTCGCATTTGATCGCCTCACCGCGTCGCGCAAAGCGCCGAACGCAGCATACTGCAATGAACGATCAATCGCGAGCGCGAGGTCGCGGCCGTTGCGGGGCGCTTGAACGCTGAGGGTGTCAATCACCTGTCCGCGGGTATTGCGAAGCACCCGTCGATGTCCGTCCGCTCCGCGCAGGCGCTGTTCAGCGAAACGCTCCATCCCTTCCTGCCCGCTTCCATCCTGGCCCGTAAAGCCGGTGATCTGGGCGGCGATCTCGCCTTCCGGGTACGACCGTCGATAGTCATCCTGCGCAAAAAGTCCGGGAAGGCCGAGACGCAGCGCACGTTCGGCGACATCAGGTGGCACTTCCCGCCTCAGATAGGCGAATCCGCGATGTGCTGCGTAAATCTGCTCGATCGCAGTCGGCCTTACGTCTATAAGCCGAGCGAGCGCGTCGATCTGCTGTCGCGAAATGCGCTCGTCGGTGCCTGACGCGTCCACGCAGAGCGAACGAGTTGGACTGCTGATGGCAAGCGCCAATCCGTTACGATCAAGGATCCTACCGCGTGAAGCATGCGTTGGCCAGTCGCGCACCTGCCGCAATTCTCCCTGTTGGCGGTAAAACGCATCGTTAATGCCTTGTACCCAAAATGCGCGTGCGATCAGTGCTACGAACAAAACGGCAAAGCCGCCGCTGAGCACGCTCGATCGCCAACGTTCCAGCACATTCGGATCAAGGGTGTGGCTGGACAAGCGCACGAATTTTCTGGACGTTCTCATAACTTGGACACAACACGATTGCGATCGCCTGTCGATTAATGCCTTGAGAAGAAGAGTTGTTTGCTCTGTTGCGCAAAGCTCGCGGGAAGCCACAACGTTACCAAGGTAAACCTAAGGGAAACTGCACGCGAGTTGAGATCGGCTAACAGGCATTGCGAGCACCAGCCTTCAGAAGAAGCACATTGTGCCATAAATGCCTAGGGCCGCTTTTCGCATCCGGAGTGACGGGTTCGCAATCCCGAGCTATCCAGCCAAAGCCACTTACGCGGATCTTAGAGACGCGACACGTTCCGCCCGCTCACCTCGCTGTTGCTTGCACGTTGATCGCAATTGAGGTTGCCAGCGGCGAGGTTGTGCGCTTTGTAGGCGCGGTCAATAGCAGATGCTAGCCGATACCGTATTGGCACGGGTCCGCTTCCTCCACGATCGCCGCATCAGTGACGTTGTAGCCCTGAGAAAGAGGTAACAACGCGTTGATAGCTCCTCTTGGGTATCGCCGCTCGTGTCACGAACTGCCTCAATGGACTGGCGCCCGTCCGCTTTCCGCGGTGAATGGTTGTTGTAAGATATGAATACAATGAACTCGCGGGTTTGCTTCCGCACGCGCTTTCCACCAATGCCTCATTTCATTGAAATTGCTGCCGCTGTCATTTTCGCACTCGCACTCATCCACACTTTCGCCGTAGCGCGAATCGAGACACTTGGCCGGCGCTTTCCTAAGCACTCAGGTCTCTTCCATTTTCTTGCAGAGGTCGAGGTCATCTTTGGCTTTTGGGCGCTTGTGCTGTGTCTTGTCATGTGGGTGCTTGTTGGGGCCGAGGCGACCGTCGGCTACTTAGAGCATCGCGAGTTCACAGAGGCGCTCTTTGTCTTTGTGATCATGGTCATGGCGGCGAGCCGGCCGATTTTGGTGCTTGTCACGAATGCGGTGATTGGGCTGTCTCGTTTCCTTCCGGTGCGCACGGAAGTGGCGATCGTCTGGTTCTCCTTGTCTGCCATCCCGCTTCTCGGTTCCTTCGTAACGGAGCCGGCTGCTATGACGCTCGCGGCGCTCTTGCTACGTGACCGGTTGTTCGTTGCTCAGACGCCGGAGCGCGTCAAATATTTTGGCCTTGCGTTGCTCTTCGTTAATGTTTCGATCGGCGGCGTTATAACTGCATATGCGGCCCCGCCAGTATTAATGGTTGCAAATGTGTGGGGATGGAACACCGCGTTCATGGCGGCGACATTTGGCTGGAAAGCGGCGGCCGCAGTGCTTCTTAATGCGACTGTCTTCGTTGGGCTAACCGCGAATAGCATACCGAGGCTACAGGTCAGCAAAGACGATGAGACTTCGGGACTGAAGCGCGTCCCTGTCGGCGTGACACTTGTCCATCTAGGATTTCTTGCGCTGGTCGTCGTCAATTCACATCATGCGGTCGTTTTCATCGGAGCATTTCTCTTTTTCCTTGGATATACCCAGGCTTACGAGCGCCATCAATCGCCGCTCATGCTTCGTGAAAGCCTCCTGGTTGCATTCTTCCTCGGCGGCTTGATTGTGCTCGGCGGACTGCAACAATGGTGGCTGGGGCCGGTCGTGGGTTCTATGGATGCGCTGACTCTCTTTTTTGGCGCTACCGGGCTGACCGCGGTGATGGATAATGCCGCCATCACTTATCTGGGGTCACTATTATCTGGTTTGTCTGACAGCGCAAAGTATCTGCTCGTGGCAGGAGCTGTTACTGGGGGCGGATTGACCGTAATTGCTAACGCGCCCAACCCGGCCGGCTTGGCGATAGTGGGACATCGGTTCTCTGGAGGCGCGGTAAGCCCCCTGAGATTGCTCGGCGCCGCGCTCGCACCAACCATCACCGCAGGCGCGGCATTCCTCTTTCTTTAAAGACGGGCAATCCGCGGCTGCGGTGCTCGGCAACGGCGGTCTTTCATCCCGATCCACATCCGCTCTGAGGCTTCAACAGTCCGTCCTTCCGATTTTGATGCCAGCTTTCGCGACGATGGCTGTGGTTCGCCGGTTGATTCATGCGAACGGCTTGGGAAAACATGAGGTACGAATACATTGGGCCAAGTCTGCGGCATCAGAAGAAAGGTCGGACGCGCAGCAAACAAGCGCGAGCTCAACCGCCCGTCCTGAAATTGCGCGATTCACAACACCCGTCGCACAAGTCCCGGCGCACCGCATGCCGCCACGAAGCAAGCATCGGCAGGAAGCCGCAGTTCCTGTATCCGCTTGCGACGAGACCAATACGTACGCGCCTGTCGCCATCGACATCGCGCCGGCTGCCAATCCGGCCTGGCCGGTCAGCACCAGATGGCCGTGTTCGGCATGCGCGGACGCGACGCCGATTATCAGACTTGCCGTCGAAATGATGCCGTCGTTCGCGCCAAGGACCGCAGCGCGTAGCCACCCGATCGCCTTGATTCGATGCGGTTCCTTGTGAGTGTTAGGCATTGGCGGACCCTAGCGGTCTCGACCTGATCAGGCGACGGCCTTGCGTGGGGCAGCATCCTTTGCAGCACATGGTCCTTCAGGACAAAGCGGTGGAACAGCGCTGCGACGACATGCAGACCTATCAACGCGAAGAGCACCCATGCGAGGATGCCGTGCACATCGCCCATCGCGTGGCCGAAGCGGGAGCCTGTTTCGCTCAGCGCCGGATAGGACACTACGCCCAGCAAGCGGACCGCCCAGCCTCTTGAGGACGCATTGATCCAGCCGAGCAGCGGCACCAGCACCAGGGCGGCGTAGAGGAGAACATGCGTTATGCGCGAAACGACGCTGAGTAGCGGTGGCAGTTCATCCGGCGTGGGCCAATGCGTCAATCGCCAGATCACCCGGATTGCAATGACGGCGACGAGCGTCGCGCCCACCCCAAGATGCCACGCGATCAGATCAACCGGCTGCGTGTCTTTGTGAACGTCCGGCATCGTCCAGCCGATCACAAATTGCATTGCGACCAACAGGACGGTTAGCCAGTGCAGTGTGCGTGCGACCGCGTCATATGCCGGACGCTGCATTTTGTAGATCTTCGCCATTCTTGCTCCTCAAGTTGTCACGACTTGATGAATCGATGGGGATGCGCGGCCTGCGAATCTTGAGTTGCTGGCCGGCGATGTCCCGAAGACAGTTGAAGGTTGGGACGGCGGGTGCGGCATAGGTTAGGCAACCTTCCGATCATGGTCAATTGATTTCGAGCGTGACCGTTTCAAGGCCGCAGCGAGAATCCAGAGTTCATTCACGCCGAGGATTTTTCGGAAGTGCTTCTCAGCTTCCAGGAAGCCCGCGGCTGTCCAGCGCAACGCCATGTCGGCGTCGCGATAGCGCTTCACGCGCCCCGCGACACGGCGCACCGCGCCGTTGGGATTCTCGATGATGTTGGTCGTCGACAGCCCGCGCATGAGCGCCGGCGTCAGGCCCAGCTTGTTCACCGTGAAAGTTTCCTCCAGCCCCTCGAGCAGTGCGGCCGAGGCGTCCGGATAGTCGGCCTTGAGCCACGCCGCGTGCGTCTTGAGCTTGGCGATGCCATCGTCGGTCGACAACTTGTAGGCGGCCTTCATGATCGCGGCGGTTTGCGAAACGCTCTCCTTGGGCAGGCGCTCGAGGACGTTGCGCTGCTTGTGCACACGGCAGCGCTGCACGTGGGCGCGTTCGCCGAAGAACTCCTCGATGGCCGAGCGCAGCGCTTTGGAACCATCGATCACGAACAGGTATTCGCGATCCGCAGGCACGCCGCGCTCGATCAGTCCGCGCAACAGATCCTTGACGACCTGGGCGTTCTCACTCGACCCGCTCGCGAGACCCAGGAGGTGTTTCTCGCCGGGGCTGTCCACGCCGATAGCGGCGATGATGTGACGTGAGTCGACGATGATGCCGTCAAGGTAGATCGCCAGAAAGTCCTTGTCATCGAAGCGCCGCCCCATCAGCTCGGTGAGCGCCGTCTGGCTGGCCTTGATGAACTCGCGCGAGACGCTGCTCTTGGAGATGCCAACGGTGCCGGCCATCTCGGGCAGGACCTTGGCATATTTGCGCGTCGACACGCCCGTGACCATGATCTCGTGCACGCGCTCGGCGAGCCGCGGATTCTCGTTCAATTGCTCGTAGGCGGGGACCGGCACTTCGCCGCCGCCACGACGCCGAAGGCGCGGCCGCTTCACGTTCAACTTGCGTTCGTCCATCACAATCTGGCCTTGCTGCGAGCCGTGCCAGCGGATCTCGCCGCCTCTGCGGCCCGGATGCTTCTCGCCGGCGACTTCCGTCGCCGAGATCACCAGCAGTTGCTCGACAAGGCTACGGCCGGCTTCGTGCATCAACTCGTCGATGCTCGCGCGGGTGTTCTGAATCAGATCGAGCATGGGCAACAGGAGCTGACTGTTCTCGGCAAAACAGGCACGCAGTCCTTCCGGGTCCTGCTTGGGCACCACGTGCAACGGCGCGCTGGCGCTTTGGGGCTTCTTCTTGGTACGCTTCATTTGGCGGTTCTCCTTGGTTCCCTGTCCGGGAAGTTGGTCGTCGAAACCCGATTCTCTCGGATTTCCAACGGGGAACCGCCGCCTTCAACCTTCAACTACGCCCGGGACATTGCCTGCTGGCCTGAAAAAAGCACTACGCAAATCCGATAGATGCTAGGTCCTGTTCACATTCACGAGCGGGCCAAAGGTGCATGCGATTGAGGCAAATGTGAGGTAACTGTGGGCGAGTTTGTCATATCGAGTGGCGACGCGACGGAAATGCTTGATACGGCTAAAGAATCGCTCGACCAGATTGCGCTGCCGATACAGGGCTCGATCGTAGCGACGGCGTGTTTTGCGGTTCGAGCGTGGCGGGATAACCGCTTTGGCACGGCTGGCGCGAATGCTTTTGACGAAGACGTCAGCGTCGTAGCCCTTGTCGGCGATGATCGCGTTGGCGCGCAGGCCCTCGACCAATTCCTGCGCGCACGCGATATCCGCGACCTGACCCTCGGTGATGATCAATCGCAACGCTCGACCTGCTGCATCGACTGCCAGATGAATCTTGGTGCTCAGCCCCCCTCGCGATCGTCCGAGCCCCTGCGCTCCGTTTTTTTCAGTGCGCCGGCTGCATGCTGGTGGGCTCTGACAATGGTCGAATCGATCAGCACATGCTCGATTTCGCCGTGCTCGGCCAGTGCCTGTGCGACACGTTCCCACACGCCTTTGCGACGCCATCGTGAGAAACGTATGTACACCGTATGCCATCGACCGAACTCCTCCGGCAAATCGCGCCAAGGACTGCCTGTGCGAGCAATCCACAGCACGGCCTCAACGAACATGCGATTGTCCGTGCATCGACGATCCGCATCTCCTTGCTTGCCGGGCAACAGCGGCTCTAATCGCTTCCATACGTCGTCGTTTAACAGTGTTCGGCTCATCCGCAAACTTACGCAAAAGATGAGATGTAAGCACATTTCGGCAAATGTAAACAGACCCTAGCGACTTTATCTTAAGGAAAGCTGACGCCGGGGGAGGAGATATTCGGATGCTCGACTCCGCTGCTGTTCCCGCACGACCGTCAATGGGGTCAGCACGACCGAAGCCGGGAGCCCGAGGTTTTCCACTTGAATCACCGAATAGTTTGCGCATTTAACAGGCAACGTCATGGCCGGTTTATTGCTGTTCGTCCCGTACACCGTCGATTAACGCTGTTCACTCGGAACCTACATGCGCCTGCTAAACCGTCTGGCTATTTCACTGGTTTTGCCGCTGGCCTCTTGTGCGATTGGGCCATCAGCTTCAAGCAACACCGGCTTCGGCTCGTCGCCCGTCATGCCGGCACCGGAATCGTCCTTGATTCCGATGGTCAACATCGCGCCTGTTCAGGCGCGCCCCGACGATTTCACGCCCACTGCTCCCGCAGGCACCGCGTCACGGGTTTGCCGGTGGCCTCGCCCACCCGCGCTGGCTTTACACGCTGCCCAATGGTGACGTGCTGGTCGCGGAAAGCGACGCGCCAAAAGAACACGATAAGGGCAGCGGCCTATTCGGCTGGGTCAGAAAGCAGGTCATGAAGCGCGCCGGCGCCGGTGTGCCGAGCCCCGATCGCATTGTGCTGTTGCGCGATGTGGATGGCAGCGGCGTCGCGAGGACTCAGACCGTGTTTCTGGGTGGCCTCCACTCGCCGTTCGGGATGGCGCTCATCGGCAATCAACTCTATGTTGCCGATACGGACGCTCTGCTGCGTTTCAACTATGTGACGGGCAGCACCCAGATAACAAGCCCCGGGGTCAAGGTTGCCGACTTGCCGGCAGGGCCGATCAACCATCACTGGACCAAGAACATCCTGGCGGATCGCTCCGGCAAGCATCTGTACATCACGGTGGGATCGAACAGCAACGCGGGGGAAAATGGAGTCGACGCCGAAGAAGGTCGAGCGCGTATCCTCGTGTTCGACATCGACACGGGCCATGTGCGGCCCTATGCGACTGGATTGCGCAACGCCAACGGACTTGCCTGGCAACCGGACAGTGGCGCGTTGTGGACGGCAGTCAATGAGCGCGACGATCTCGGCAACAATCTTGTCCCCGACTACATGACCGCCGTGAAAGATGGCGCTTTTTTATGGCTTTCCCTACAGCTACTACGGACAGCACATCGACACCCGCGTCAAACCGCAACGCCCCGATCTGGTTGCAAAAGCCATCGCGCCGGACTATGCGCTCGGCAATCATACGGCTTCGCTCGGTCTGGTCTTTTACGACCGAACGCTGTTTCCGCCTCATTATCGTGGAGGCGCATTTGTCGGCCAGCATGGGTCATGGAACCGTAAACCACGTACCGGCTACAAGGTGGTGTTTGTGCCATTTTTTCGATGGAAAACCTGCTGGCGTACCTGAGGATTTCCTGAGCGGCTTCCTGACGACAGACGGCTACGCCGTGGGTCGACCCGTTGGTGTCGCACTGGACGCGCATGGTGCCTTGCTTGTGGCTGACGACGTCGGCAACGCTGTATGGCGAGTAGCGCCGCGCACCGACGACAGATCGGCTGACGTCGCGCCGACAGGTAAATGACACAACCCTGGCCGGTTTGATCGGCAACCGGGCGACCGCAAGGTTACCGTGCCGATTAGAACCGCTCCATCAGTCAAAGCAGCACGCACGTGGCGTCACTTCAAAAGACGGGGACCCGGAACTGGGTCCCGGTGACGCTCTGCAATAAAGAACCAGCGTTGTCGCGATTTGGCAGTTTGTGGTAATTGATCGGACATCCGCGCCGAATGACCGCACCATCGCCAACCACTGTACCGCCATGCTGTTCCACAAAGCCCTTCACGAGCGACAATCCAATGCTTAATCCGCCCTTACCAGGCGCGATTGCATTCGGCGCTCAAGTTCACTCAACCTGAGCAGGACGCGCCATCCACTCGCGTCCCTTGAGCATGCCGTTCCAGTAAAGCGGCGGCAGAACTCGTTCCTTGAGGAACCATGCTAGACGCGACGGCCGCGTGCTGTCGATCAGCCAGGCCGGAAAGCTCGGTGCAAGCTTTCCACCATAGACAAACTCCGCGAGCACGACCTTACCGTGCTCTACCGTTAGCGGACATGATCCATAGCCGTCGTACAGTGCGATCCTAGCGACGCGACCCAGGCTTGCCAAAACATTGTGTGCGACGACAGGTGCCTGCTTGCGGGCGGCGGCCGCCGTCTTTGCGTTCGGGGCGTTGATCGCGTCGCCTAACGCGTAGATATCCTCATACTTCGTGTGACACAGGGTGCCGCGATCGACATCGATCCAGCCGGCCGCGTCCGCGAGTGGACTCGAGCGCACGAAGTCCGGCGCCGTCTGTGGGGGCACCACATGGATCATGTCGAAATCCGACTCGACCCGGTCCGTGCTGTCATCCGCTAGCACGCGCTCGAAGGTTGCGCGACCGCGAGATCCATCGATGCTCCTCAACGTATGGCCGAAGCGCAAGTCGATGCCGTATGACTCGACATACTCCATTAGCGCAGGCACATAGTCTGGCACACCAAATAGCGCGGCTCCTGCGTTGAAGAACTGCACCTGCGTGCTCTGCAGCACACCGTTACGTCGCCACGTATCGCACGAAAGATACATCGCCTTTTGCGGTGCGCCGGCACACTTGATGGGCATGGGCGGCTGAGTAAAGAGCGCCGTGCCGCCACGCATTCGCTTGACCAGATCCGCCGTGTACGGTGCGAGGTCAAAACGATAATTCGAGGTCACGCCGTTGCGGCCCAGTGTTTCGACGAGCCCTTCGACGCCATGCCAGTTGACCTTGATCCCCGGGCAGACGACAAGTCGCTGATAGCGTACCTTCCGCCCTCCCTCGATTACCACCGCGTGAGTGTCGGGCTCGAACGCTAGCACGGCGGCTTTGATCCAATGAATGCCTGGAGGTACGCATGAGGCCATCGTGCGCGCGGTATCGGCGGCGTCGAATATCCCGGCGCCCACCAGCGTCCACCCTGGCTGATAATAGTGTGTGTCAGCAGGATCGATGATGGCGACATCCATTTTGGGATCGCGGGCGCGCAAACTTGACGCCACCGCGATTCCGGCCGCACCCCCGCCGACGATCACTACAGTGTGTTCCGCCTCGACAACTTCCACCAACGCCGCCTGTACGTCTTTGTTTCCCGGCACCACGGTTGCCGAATCGGATTCAGCTCGCTGTGTGCGCTCGCGCGCCATAGCCGAAGTAACATTGCCCGCCAGCGACATCGCCCACAGGGTCGTGGACCGCGTTCCGGTGCGACAATAGGCGAGGATCGGCTTGGGCAATTCGGCACAAAGCGCTGCGAACACAACGGCCTCTTCGATCAAACCCTGTCCCGGTACAACCGGTTGATAGATCGACTGAATTCCGGCCAGGTTCGCTGCGTGAGCGATCTCTCTGAACGAAGGCTGGTTCGGCGCCTCCCCGTCCGGTCGGTGGCACACAATCGACCGAAAGCCGAGTTCCTGTAAAGTTGAGACATCAGTAGTACTGATTTGAGGAGAAACGGAAAGATCGGTGGCGAGGGGGCGCACAATCATGAGGTACTTCCTGAAAGCGTTGAACCACGCGCCGGCCTGGCGTTCTCGACGCCACGCCAGGCAAGCACTGCATCAAACAGCATTGAGCGGGATCTTGAGGTAACGGATTCCGTTTTCTTCCGGCGGAGGAAGGTCGCCCGCCCGGACGTTGACCTGTACCGCCGGCAATATCAGCATGGGCATCGCCAAGGTCGCATCGCGTGCCTGCCGCATCGCCACGAACTGCTCCTCGCTCACACCCTCATGCACATGGATGTTGCCATCGCGCTGCGCACCCACTGTCGTTTCCCATGTGGGTTCGCGTCCCTCGGGCGGATAGTCATGGCACATGAAGAGCCGTGTGTGCAACGGCAGGTCCAGCAGTTTGCGTATGGAACGATAGAGCTCGTGCGCATCGCCGCCCGGAAAGTCACAACGAGCGGTGCCCACGTCCGGCATGAAGAGCGTATCGCCGACGAATACGGCGTCGCCGATCCGGTAGGCCATGTCAGCTGGCGTGTGACCCGGCACATGCATCGCCTTTCCTGTCAAGCCGCCGATGGCAAACGTTTCGCCATCGGCGAAAAGATGGTCGAACTGCGACCCATCGAGGCGAAACTCGGGCTCCAGGTTGAAGAGCTTCTTGAACACCCCTTGCACCCGGCAGATGTTCTTGCCGATCGCGATGTGGCCACCGACTTCTCGCTTGAGATACGTGGCGGCAGAGAGATGGTCGGCGTGCGCATGGGTCTCCAGAATCCACTCGACACGCAGCCCGCGCTCGCGCACGAAAGCAATCACGTTGTCGGCACTGGCCGTAGACGTGCGGCCCGATTTCGGGTCGTAATCCAGCACTGAGTCAATGATGGCGCACGCTGAATCACCTTCCTCGTAAACCACGTATGTCACGGTCCAGGTCGCTGAGTCGAAAAACGGGTGAATGATGGGCTTCATGTGTTGCTCCTTGGATGCGCCCATTCTATTCACAAACATTATGTTTTGCAATATACTATATTCAGATAGATCGTGAACATTTTATGAAACACTCCAATCCCAATCCGACGCTCGATCTGGCCACGATGCAGGCCGGCGCCGAAAATGCATGCGCCCTGCTGAAGGTTCTCGCCAACCCGGACCGCCTGCTCCTGATGTGCCAGCTTTCCCAAGGAGAGCTTTCCGTCGGCGAAGTGGAGCAACTGCTCGGCATCCGGCAGCCCACTCTCTCGCAGCAGTTGGGCGTGTTGCGGGAAAGCGGCCTGGTGAATACGCGCCGCGAGGGCAAAAACATCTTCTATTCGGTGGCCAGCCCGCAAGCCCTCGCGGTGATGGCGGTACTTTATGAACAATTCTGCCCGCAGCAGTAGGGGATCCATCATGCTGATTGACGTCATCCATTTCACACCCGGCATGTCGCTGGCGGGGACTCGTGATCGGCATCGCCGCCGCCGTGCTCGTGCTTTGCAACGGCCGAATCGCGGGAATAAGCGGCATCATCGGCGGCCTGCTGAGCTGGCCGCGCAATGACGTTGGCTGGCGGATTGCATTCCTCACCGGTCTGATAGGCGCGCCCGTCGTAGCAAGCGTCCTCGGCAGGTCTACTCACGTGGACATTGACGCAGGCTGGGAGCTATCCTCGCTGCTGGGTTTCTCGTGGGTATTGGCACCCGCTACGCCAGCGGCTGTACCAGCGGTCACGGCGTCTGCGGCCTGTCGCGTGGGTCGGTGCGCTCGCTGGCCGCAACCGCTACCTTCATGTTGGCCGGAATCTTGACTGTTTTCGGCAACGTCACCTGATTGGAGGCTGATATGACTGCCCTCATGACACGCCTCGCGGCCCTACTCGCTGGCTTGCTTTTCGGTATCGGGTTGATGGTCTCCGGCATGGCGAATCCCGCCAAGGTGCTGGGTTTCCTCGATCTCGCGGGCCGCTGGGATCCATCGCTTGCCTTTGTGATGGCCGGAGCCATCGCGGTCGGCTCTCTGGCATTTTTTGTCGCGAAGCGCCGAAACAGTTCGCTCCTTGGAGCGCCTATGCAACTTCCGGCCGGCACGGCCATCACGTCGAGACTAATCTTCGGCAGCGCTGTTTTCGGTATCGGCTGGGGCTTAGCCGGATTTTGCCCAGGCCCGGCATTGGTCGCGCTCGGCGCGGGATATCCGAAAGCTGTCGGTTTCGTGGCGGCAATGATCGCTGGCATGGTCGTCTTCGAACTCGTGGAGCGGGCAAAAGCGACCATGCAACGGGCATGAATAGCCCACTCGTCTACATCCCAGCAGTTGATTAACCATTTTCACAAAGGTCAGTCTGTGGATCACGTTTTAGTCAATAGCGCCTTACTAGGTGGGATAGTCGGCCTCATTCTCGCGCTTACCGGTGCCGGCGGCGCCATCCTCGCCGTTCCACTGCTCCTGTTCGGGCTTCATTTGGGCGTTGCAGAAGCCGCGCCCGTCGGGCTGCTGGCGGTCGGGGTATCGGCCGCATTAGGCGCAGTCATGGGACTGCGCGCTCGATTGGTGCGCTACCGGGCCGCTATGTTGATGGCAGCGGTGGGAACAGTATTTTCTCCCGTGGGTTTGTGGCTCGCGCATCGCCTCCCGAACGGGCCGCTTGCGCTCATCTTCGCAGCGGTCCTAGCATATGTGGCGCTGCGGTTGTTTAGGCAGGGCACCACCGGCACACCCCAGCCCGTGCAGGGCGACCAACCTGTCCAGCCCTGCCAGTTGCACGGTGGCACCGGCCGGTTCGTGTGGACTGCCGCCTGTACGAGAGCAATCGCCCTTGCTGGCATCGGTGCCGGTTTTTTGTCTGGCCTGCTTGGCGTAGGTGGCGGATTCGTCATCGTGCCAGCGCTTCAGAAGGCAACCAATGCTCCCGTTCAAGCAATCATGGCGACATCGCTCGCGGTCATCACGCTGGTGTCGGCTTCCGGCGTCATCTCAACAGCGCTCATCGGGCGGATGAACTGGCAGGTCGGTGTGCCTTTTGCCGCAGGCGCGATGATCGGCATGCTAGGCGGCAGGCTTATCGGGAATCGCTTGAGCGGTCAACGACTGCAACAGGCATTTGCGGTGGTCGCCGGACTCATTGCGATAGGCATGGTCGCGAAGGTCGCAATGGCGGCCTGACCCAGAGCCCCAGCAACACATTGAATTTTTGGTGCCGGCAAACCCATCATGCAGATTGGACATCTTGTTATACCGCTGCCTCCGTTGATTTTCTTGTTGGCAGTGTTTGCAGCTCTGTCGGTTGCCGGTGTGCTCGGCCCCGGGCGCGCTACCGCCGAGGCAGACGTCGCGATTGTGATTTGTGTCGGATTGCTTGTCGCTCGATTGGCATTCGTTGCACGCTATGTTTCCGACTACGGCGACCTTTTGCAAGTCCTGGATGTACAAGACCTCGGATTCGACGCTCCGGCCGGATTGCTTGGATCATTCCTTATCTTAGCCTGGCGTTTAACAAGAAAGGATGCTCGCCGCCTTCCAGTAATTGTCGCACTCCTTGCCGGCACGGTCGTCTACGGTTCTGGACAAGTTCTCGCGTCTCAAATGGTGCAACCTGATCTACCTCGAGCGACCCTGCCCACCACGACTGATACGACCGAGATCATCCAGATTTCCGGAAAACCGACAGTGATTAACGTCTGGGCGACCTGGTGCCCGCCGTGTCAAGCCGAGCTTCCGGTCTTTGCACAGATGCAGCGAGAGATGCCCGGCGTGAACTTCATCTTTCTGAACGAAGACATCGACACGTCAGGCGTAAGGCCTTATCTCGAAGCGCGTGGCATTCGCTTGGACCATTCGCTTCACGATCCACGCGGTAACCTTGCTACACGACTCTCCGTGAGAGGTTACCCGACCACACTGTTTTACGACCGATCAGGGCGTCTCGTCGCTGAGCACCTAGGCCCCTTTTCACAAGCGACGCTATCCGACGCGCTCAAGCACCTTTTCCCGAAATGAGCACGCCGTGCCTAACGACCGGTCGGAAGCCCCGCGATAGGCACCGTCACGTGTCCTGCGCGGCTAACAGCATTGTTGGGTCGATCGCTCAGCGAGGCTTCGGCCCGAGCACGCTTTCGAGTTGATCCGGTGGCAAGCCAGTGCGCGCCTGAACAGCTCCCGCATTGTCGCGCCAGACAAAACCCGGCGTCGCTTGCATCGTAAAGGCATGCATCAGCTCCGCGTTTGCCGCTAGCTTTTTTGCGATGTCGACGGGGATCGGGTCGAGTGGCGCCAGCGTCTTGTCCTCAAGAGCCCGAGCGTGGCCGGCCGCCATCTGAGCGTCAACCGTCTTCGTCTGCCGCGCTTCATAGTCGTGCAAGGCCGATGACGGATCACGACTCGTGAGCAGTGCGGCAGCCTTTCCAGGACTGCTAGGCGTAAGTATGCCGACAAGCACGTGCCGGATTTGCACCCGTCCGGCATCCACCCAAGGGCGCGCCTCGACCCAGAACCTCGAACAATACGGGCAATTGGGATCGGTGAAAACATACACGACCTTTGGCGCAGTCGGCTTTCCGTCAACGACCCAGGTGGCATGCTCCAACTGGGCCCAGAGTTCTTTCGAGATAGACGGTTCAGCGGACGCCTTGAGCACGTCGTCAGTCAAATCGTTGCCGTTTCTGTCGATGAAGGTTCCAGCGATAGCGTCCTGCCCGTCCTTCGTCACATATAGTGCAAGTGGTTGAACGCCTGCCCGCCCTGCCCAGCCGGTCATGCCGGGGGGCGCGGGTAGGGGGCCCAGGAGGCTCATACCTTGCGCCTGCAGCGTCTTGATAACTGGAGGGAGATCTGCCGAGGAAACCGGCGCCGGCGCCGCAAACAATGACAATAGGCCAGAAAAGCAGGCTACGCGAAGCAAATTTCCGCACCGCGCTTCTCGCGACAAACAAAAGGACGACATCAGGCTACATTCTCCTTCAAACGATGACATGCGACTTCTCAAAACGGAGCGGGTCCTGCACGGGATGAAGTATCGGCCCACGGGACGGCGGCGGCGCTATATGCCCAAACGATTAAGCCTGGGATCGACAACGTGGCATGGACTACGCAATCTCATACATTTTTGAGAAGCCCAAAATGGCCTACTACTTTGCAAAAACTCTTGCGATTTCATTCGACGACGCGGTCCGTCGTGTAATCGACGCGTTGACGAGTCAGGGATTCGGCGTTCTCACGGATATCGATGTCCAAGGCACTCTAAAGGCGAAGATCGACATCGCTTTTCGGCGCTACCGAATTCTGGGTGCCTGCAATCCCACCTTTGCCTATCGGGCGTTGCAAGCGGAAGAAAAGATCGGCGCCATGCTGCCCTGCAACGTCGTAATCCACGAGCCGGCGGGCGGTGACGTTGAAGTTGCGACCGTTGACCCGGTTGCGTCGATGCAAGCCACTAATAATTCGGCGCTAGCGTCTATCGCGGAAGAACTGCGCGAAAAGCTGAGAAACGTGATTGCGGGACTCTGAATACTGCGGGGTTTATGGCCGTTGCGTTGCTTAGCAGGCGTGTGCACAGTGGCCGTCACCGTTCTCACCGTTTCTTCAGGTGCGGCAGCATACGGATCAGCACAGAATCTCGCACGATGAAGTGATGAAACAAAGCGGCGGCCGCGTGGAAGGCGGACATCACAATGATCGTCCATGCGATGAATTCGTGTGCCTCCCCGATGTCGTGATGAACTGACTTACTGAAAGGTGCAAACGGTGGTGGGAGCAGCAGTCCGAAGAAGCTTATGGACTCGTTTCCCGACCAACGGAGAACAAAACCAAGCACCGCCTCTGAAACCAACAGACCATAGAGCAGATAGTGAATCGCCTGGGCCGCACGCTCTGTCCAACCAGCTGTGGCGGGCGGCGTCTCGTGTCCTGGCGATAGACGCCAAACGATCCGCAGCACAATCACCGCCGCCAAGAGAATGCCCAGCGACATGTGCGCCACGATCATGAGATGCCGGGTTGGCCGCGGAACGTATTCCCAGATCTGCGCCAGCCCAAATTGCGCGAGGACCAAACCGACTGTTAACCAGTGGAGGAAGATTGAAGTGTTATCGTACGTCGTACGGTCATCGCCCGCTGCAATTCGAGTGACGGTGTCGGTAGCGTTGGATAGCTGGTTGCGCTGCATAAGCTCGATCGGAAAGGACCAATTGGTTAGGATCTGGCGTCAGGGTCAATTGGAGCCACCGGCGCTGAGCCTGTAAAGTCACGATGCATTTGGCTCAAGAATCGCATTACCGCGCCTCGGCTGTCAGGTGAATCGTTTCGGGCATCGACGTTGACGATACAGTTGATACTCGTGTACGCGAGATAGCTGACAAGCCGCGACGCGCCAACGAATGCGACCATCGCCGCAGCAACCGCCAGCCTAAATCGGGGCGGCTCAAAGAGCCTCTCCGGAATCCCAAAGCATTGAATAGTGACGAGTTCAGTAAGTTGCATCAGCATCGCTGCTAGCGCTGCGGCTTTGTATGCGCACTAACGATGCGGACGAGATCTCGCTTCAAGACGGACCTTGTATGTGAGAGCTTCGCCACCGAGAGGGGGGCTTCTCGAGCAACCAGTGCCGTGATTGTAGTCGGCGATTCTTAAGAAACCCATAGCGTCTAGCCGGAATCGATGCGTGGATCGCATCTTTCTCGACAAGGACGTCCGCAAATACGAACCATTGCCATTCTTGGTTATAGGCGCACCAAGGGTCTTGCCGGCGCCTTGAAGCACTTCCGGGTTAAAGTCTTACGTCTATCCCATGGCATAGCCTCTATGGCATCGAAAAACGAACTACGACGCTATCGCGCAAACTTAGCTGATGAGTTGCACAGCGCAGCGATCTACGAGACTCTCGCCCGCGTCGAAAAGGAGGCGGACCGAAAGCGGACATTCGCGGAATTGGCCTCATCGGAGCGGCAGCACGCTCAAGTGTGGGCAGATAAGCTCCGAGCTAACCATCAACGTGTTCGCACAGGCCCAAGCATTAAGACGGGACTGATGAAGGCGCTGGTCCGCGCGTTCGGCCCACGCTTTGTCCTCCCGTCGCTCGCTGCCGCTGAATTCGCAGATCGGAACAAATATGCCGGCAATCCTGACACGGCTAAGATGTCAGCAGACGAGCACCACCACGCCAGCGTCGTTCAGGCAATGGCGAACGATGGCAAGCCTGCCGCGACAAAAGGCGCCGAAATCGCCAATGCCGAGTCGTGGCACAGGGGCGTATCCTCTGGCAACGATCTTCGCGCTGCTGTGCTCGGTGCCAACGATGGGTTGGTGTCGAACTTCTGCCTGATTATGTGTGTTTCTGGCGCAGGCACCAAAACAAGGCGATTCTCCTGACGGCACTTGCCGGTATCATTGCCGGCGCCTGCTCCATGGCGCTGGGTGAATGGCTATCGGTCACCAATGCCCGGGAGCTGGCGAAGACACAGATCCAAAAAGAAGCCGACGAATTGGAGCACACGCCTGAAGCAGAAGAGCATGAGCTTCGCTTGATCTATCGGGCGAAGGGGCTCGACAGCGAAGAAGCAAGTCGCGTCGCGTCACAAATCATGAGAGATAAGGACAAAGCGCTCGATGCCCTCACGCGCGAAGAGCTTGGCCTCGATCCAGCCGAGCTAGGCGGGAATCCATGGTCCGCGGCAGGAGTGTCATTTTGTCTTTTCGCCGTCGGGGCAGTCTTTCCTGCGATGCCATTCCTATGGTCTTCTGGTCAATTCGCGATTGTGCAATGCATCGGGTTGAGCGTCCTTGCGCTTGCAGCGATCGGGGTCTTTACGTCGCTATTCAACGGAAGAAGCGCAGGTTTCTCCGCAGTTCGTCAGATCGTCATTGGTCTTGCAGCGGCGGCTTTTACATTTGGTGTCGGACGTCTCCTCGGCGTGTCGGTTTCCTGACGATCACCCCAATTTGAGTCATTTGTTATTACCCGGTCGCGACAGAGGCACCCTCACCCTTGTGCGGCCTTAGCGAGCGGCCATACTAGTCCCCTTAGGCCGAACTCCGTTACCCTCGGAGCAGCACGCAATGTCTGAACGCAAGACCTGCGCTTACAGTCATTGATCAAGTGAGCGAGAAGCGTTGAAACACGATCCGCTTGACTTGGTCGAGAACAAGCGCGAAGAGCGCAACGACGCCGACCATGACGATGACCAGTTCGATCGGAATCGGCGTCATCAGCGTCCCAGTCACGGCCATTACACTAATGAGCACCACGTCTGCAACGCTGGCAGATGCCATGGCAAATCCCCGGGGCCAATGTCCATAACCGGCCATCGTTGCGCAGTACATAAACGTTGGCCTGGGTCGTGAATACCAGCATCAGGAACACCGCAGTTTGCATCTGCGTCGAGGTCAGACCTAACTGGGTGCGTGCGAGGCCGTACAACGATAGCGAGAAAACAAGCGAGACCGCAGCGAGCAGAGCAGCAGCTCCGACGAGCTGTCCGACTTGCCAGCGCTGAGGGTGGCTCGCCGGCCGCACCCGGTCAACCGCGATGCTCATCGTCACAAAGTCGTTGGCAAACAGCAGCAGCACGATCAAACGCGCCGAGATCACGAAGCCGCCGGTCAGCCAAAGACCGAGCGTGAGAAACACGACAATCTCAAGCGTCTTCACGATTTTGTTAAGAATGTAAGTCAGCATGCGACGGTGCACATCGCGCCCCATGGTGATAACGGTAAGGATGCCCGATAAACCTGGATCCGTCAGGACTATGCCGGCTGCAGCCTTCGCTACGTCCGTCGCGCTGGCGACGGCTATACCAAGTTCGGCCTGCCGAAGCGCCGGCGCGTCATTGACACCATCGCCCGTCATGCCCGTGACATGTTCAGCCTGTTGCAAAGCCCGTACGATTGCATGCTTGTCTTGGGGCAGTACTCGGGCGAAGATATCGCAGTGCTCTGGTTGACTTAGGTCGCCGCTACAGGCCACACAGACGCGCGTCCCGACACCGAGTTGCTTTCCGATGGCTCGTGCCGTCTCCAGGGCGTCGCCGGTTGCCATAATCACGCGCACACCGAGTTGGCCGAGTTTCGCAATCAGTCTTGCTGCGTCGACCCGTGGCGGATCGGCCAGACTGAGCAAACCGAGAAGCCGAATGGCCCCTGCCGGGCCGGCCGCGATCGCCAGCACGCGCGCACCGCCCTCTGCAAGCACCTGCTGTGCTGCCTGCGCGGTTTCGCGTTGGGCTGCGTCGGTTCCGCATTGGGCGAATACCGCGCTAGCCGCGCCCTTCAACACGCGCCACTCGTCGCCGTCAACTGCATAGACTCCTTCGCTTGAGCGCGTCGCCGGATCGAACGGCCGTAAGCGGCTCGGCAACTCACCTTGAATGTAGCTGAAACAGTTGGGAGTATCGTGTCCACTAAAGCGAATAAGCGGACACGTGAACACTATCGAAGAAGAGGCGTTGCCGACGCGTCGCCGTCGTCGGCGCTACACCGAAGAATTCAAGGCGCGCGTTGTCGCCGCTTGCCAAGGCACCGGCGTGTCAGTGTCGGCCGTGGCGCTGGAACATCGGCTCAACGCGAATCTATTGCGCCGCTGGCTTGATCAGGCAGAAGGCAAACTTCCAAAGCGTTTGTCTGAAGGCCCGGCAGAAGCTCAATCGACACCCCTACCAGCGTTCGTCCCTGTTGCTATGGGAGTAAAGGAGGTAGCCTCGACGGAGATCCGTGTCGAAGTTCGCCGGGGCAGTCAGTCGATAACCGTGAGCTGGCCGGTCTCCGAAGCCGCGCAATGCGCGACGTGGCTGCGCGAGTGGCTGCGGTGATTCGTGTCGACGAGATCTGGCTAGCAGTCGATCCGCTGGACATGCGGGCCGGCTTCGACACGGCGTTGGGGCGCGTGGTGAAGGTGTTCGGCGCCGCGCATCCGCACCACGCCTATCTGTTCACCAACCGCCGCGCCAACCGACTGAAGGTTCTCGTCCACGATGGCATCGGCATCTGGTTGGCAGCGCGCCGGCTGAACGAGGGCGGTTCGTCTGGCCGCACGCTGGCAGCGAACCCAAGCAGCAGTTGCTCACGCACGAGCAACTGGCGGGCTTGGTGCTCGGGCTGCCGTGGCAGCGCATCGGCCAAGATGGCGTGATACGCATAATCTGACGCGTTAAGGGCGACGTATACAGTTCTGCTTCTCGCGTTTGCGGGGTTCTGGCAGACTGGTCTGCATGAACCCGCCGGCCGACCTCGACGACCTCAATCCAGAGCAGTTGCGCGCCCTCGCAGCGCAACTGCTCGCCGAGGTCCACGCCAAGGATCTGGAGGTAACGGAGAAACGGCGAGAGCTCGGTGAGCTAGAACGGGAGCTGCATTACCGACAAACTCGCATCGACCAACTGACTCACGAGATCTCCGTGCTCAGGCGCCAGCAGTTTGGCCGGCGCAGCGAACAGCTCAACAGCGAGCAAATGAGCCTGCTTGACGAGGCGATTGATGGCGACCTGGCTGCCATTGAGATAGAGCTCGAAGAGCTCGAGCCTTCACGCAAGCGCCAACACGAACCGTCAAGCGCGCACCCTTGCCGCCGCAGTTGCCGCGTGTCGACATCCGTCACGAACCGGACAACACGGTGTGCCAATGCGGATGCGAACGTGTTCGTATCGGCGAAG
Source organism: Caballeronia sp. PC1 (assembly GCF_021353155.1). NCBI lineage: Bacteria > Pseudomonadati > Pseudomonadota > Betaproteobacteria > Burkholderiales > Burkholderiaceae > Caballeronia > Caballeronia sp. PC1. The sequence goes on along the minus strand of NZ_JAJUBH010000006.1, from coordinate 132,827 downwards.
ACATCAGCGAGAAGTTAGATTACGCGCCGGGCGTGTTCAAGGTGGAGCGACACATTCGCGGTAAATGGGTATGTCGCCACTGTGAGACGCTAATCCAGGCACCCGTGCCCGCGCACGTCATCGACAAGGGCATCCCAACCACCGGACTTCTAGCGTCGGTACTGGTCAACAAATTCGCAGATCACTTGCCGCTGTACCGTCAGGAGCAGATCTTTGCTCGGGCGGGCCTGGCGATACCGAGATCCACGCTGGGAGCGTGGGTGGGCACATGTGGCGCGCAGTTGCAGCCACTGGTCGACGCCCTTCGTCGAGAGATCTTGCAGCAAGGCGTGTTGCACGCCGACGAAACGCCGGTGCAGATGCTCAGCCCCGGCAAGGGAAGACGCATCGGGCTTATCTGTGGGCATATACGTCCACGCAATTCAGTCACCTTCGCGCGGTGGTGTACGACTTCGCGGGCAGCCGAGCTGGAGAGCATGCCCGTACGTTCTTAGACGGCTGGCGTGGCAAGCTGGTGTGTGATGACTACGGCGGTTACAAGGCCTCATTTCTTCAGGGCATCACCGAAATCGGCTGCGCAGCTCACGCGAGGCGCAAATTCTTCGAACTGCACGCCAATCACAGCAGCCAGCTTGCTGAGCAGGCGCTACCGTTCTTCACCGAGCTCTATGACATCGAGCGCGATGCCGCGACCTTGGATGTCGAAGCTCGACGCCAACTTCGTAAAAGCCGAGCCAAGCCCGTGTGCGACGCGCTCTATGAATGGCTTGTCACACAGCGGAAACTCGTTTCTGACGGATCGGCCATTGCGAAGGCTTTGGATTACAGCCTGAAGCGCTGGGAGGCGCTGACGCGCTACCTCGATGACGGGCACGTACCAATCGACAACAATTGGGTCGAAAATCAAATACGCCCATGGGCCATCGGCAGGACCAATTGGTTGTTTGCGGGGTCGCTTCGCGCAGGCCAACGTGGGGCTGTGATCATGAGCCTCATTCGCTCAGCGCAACTGAACGGGCACGAACCCCACGCGTATCTGAAAGACATCCTGACACGCTTGCCGACCCACAAAGCGTGCGATATCGCATCTTTGCTGCCTCATAACTGGCAGCCTCTCACGTCTGTCGCGTAGCCCTTCGCCCGTCAAGACGGGTTCGCTGGCCGCTTACGAACGGCCGAAAGCTGATGCGTTTGGGCAGGGGCTCGGTCGGCTCACCAGCTTTGTAAGCGGCGAGAATTGCCAGGTCCAACGGATCCTGAGAGGCCTCATCGCTCGCCAGCGCCGCAGCGCGTAAGACTTCGGCGTCGTCGACGGCGGCCAGCGCTTTCACCTCTGTGACCGACAGGACGTTCTGTGTCAGCGTGCCAGTCTTGTCCGAGAGCAAGGTGTCCATCGCTGCCGCTTCCTCTACCGCGGGAAGCCGGGTAACCAGCACACCTTGTTTCGCCAAGCGAGTACTGGCGACGGCCGTGGCTAGCGTATAAGTCGCCGGCAACGCAACAGGAACCGATGCGACAAGTAGCAACAACGTGAACACCACGGTATCGGCCATCGGGAGATCATGCGTCGCGGCATAGAAGACGACGAACGCGATAAGCACAAGATCGAACCCGACCAAACGCTTGACGATCGAAAAAATCGTTCGCTGCATATGGCTGGGCGCGCTGGACGTGCGGACCAGCTCCGCGGTCCGTCCGAAGTAGGTGCGTGATCCGGTGGCGGTGACCTCGCCGCTGGCTTCGCCCTGGCGCACAACGGAACCGGCGTACGCAGGTTGCCCGGGGCCTGCATCGACGGCGAGGGATTCTCCGGTCAGCGCCGATTGGTCGAGTACGACTGCTCCGTCGAACAGCACGAGATCGGCCGGAACAAGATCACCTGCTCGCACGTGTACTACGTCGCCGGGCACCAGTTGCGCGGCCGCCACGCGCCTCCACCCTGCGTCGCGCAGCACGCGCGCGCTGACCTGCAGTTGGTGGCGCAACAGGGTCAGTGCATTCTGCGCGCGACGCTCCTGCAAGAAGGTGACAATCGCGTTGAACGCGAGCAGAAATAAAATGACAAACGCCTCCTGGTCGCGCCGGAGCAGAATCTGAAGCGCGATCACCGCTTCGAGCATCCAGGGCACGGGTCCCCAGAGCTTGCCGAGGAACTGCTGCCATAGTGGCGTGCGAGCATCCTCGATAGCGTTAGCGCCGAACTGCTGAAGGCGACGCTGCACCTCCGCCGAACCGAGACCCATCGAATGATCGGTGGTCTGAAGCGCTGGTGGTACTTGTCCAAACCCGGTGTGACTATGAGCGGCGGTTGCCATCGAAAGTCAATGTCCCAGATAGGAAAGCCGAGGCTTGTTGACCGTAAGTTCGCTAAAGCATCGCGTGGCGCGAGTCCGGCGTCTCATGCGTCAAACGGAGGAGACTTATCTTCAGATGTGTTCCTTGGATGGCGACGCTCCCGAGTATCGCCTTCGTTCGATTAGGCTAGTCATGTTCCTAAGCGACAGTCAGGCAGTCCGAACTGACAGATCTCGTGAAGTGTCATTCTCTTGAGCGAGCTGTTCGCGAATCTCCAACAGCTCCTTACGTCGCGCCTCAGTCATCGCCGGGTACTGCAATTTCAAGGTGTCCAGCGTATCGAGAATGATTTGCGACACGATAAGCCGCGCGTCCTCCTTGTCATCCGCGGGCACGATGTACCATGGGGCGGAGTCCGTGCTCGTCGCACTCATGCACCTTTCATACGCATCCATGTACTGCCCCAGAACTTCCTCTCCTCAATGTCCGCCGTGCTGAATTTCCAGTTCTTGTTCGGCTCGTCAATGCGAGCGAGGAAGCGCCTGCGCTGTTCCTCCTTCGAGAGGTGCAGGAAGAATTTCACGATACGCGTGTCATTCCGATACAGATGATCTTCGAGATCCTTGATGGACCGGTACCTGCCCATCCAGAGCGCCTCGCCCCGGCCGCAGCCGGTCGATAGTCTTTCGCCTTGCAGAATTTCAGGATGCACCCGCAGGATCAGAACCTCCTCGTAGTACGACCGGTTGAAGATACCGATACGGCCGCGCTCGGGGAGGTCGCGAGTGGTGCGCCAAAGGAAATCGTGCTGGAGTTCCTCCGTGCTTGGATGTTTGAAGCTGAACACCTGGCAACCCTGAGGGTTGACGCCCGACATGACGTGTTTGATCGCCCCATCCTTTCCTGCAGCGTCCATCGCCTGAAAGATGAATAGCACCGCATAACGCTTGTCCGCGTAGAGCAAGTCTTGAAGTTTGACAAGCCTTCCTGTGTGGTCTCCCAGCATCGCGCGATATTCATCCTTCGATTTATAGGCGGGCTTGACGCGCGTCGGCCACTTGTCAAGATCGACCTCGTCGGCCTCGCGAACGCGAAAATTTTCTGAATTGATCTCCGTCATGGCTGATGCTCCGTGATCTACTTTGCCACTTGCGATCGACATTTGGTCAGCGTACACGTGCCGTCGAACGACTCGATCTGCTCGCCTGACGACACGGTCTTCTTCACAAAACGGTCCTTCGACATGCCGAGGTGTTCCGCGGGGGTGCCGCGATGCCGACTTTGCACTGCGCGGAAGGTCAGGATGTCATTGAGACTTCAGCTGTCGTTGCTCGCCTTGCTGTACGCCCTCCGGAGATGGAATGACCAATACAGGGACAACCGACGTCCGGAGGAACGTTTCGGCGGTACTGCCGAGCAGGAGGCGTTCGATTCCGCGGCGGCCGTGAGTACCCAGAACGACGAGGTCAGCCCCACGCACGTGACTCGCGAAGCAGCACTGAGGCAACATCGCTGTCGCCTGCATCGATCAGCGAGGTTTCACCAGTAACGCCGGTTAGGACGAAAAGATCACATGCTCGCGCGAGCCCAGCCTGCGCCGCGTCCCGAAGTGATCGAGCAACCGGCACTGGGTGACCGAAGCCGGAGAACGGGGTGATCGTGTCGGCCTCGGGTTCGACGACACTGACAGCACGAACAGTAGCGCTTTCGCTCTCCCAAGGCGGATTGCCTCGGCGAGTGCCCCGATGGCGGCCTGGCTTCCATCGATCCCAACCATTATTCGTTTGAACATTGGCTTTCCTGATCGCCAATTTGCTGAACCCTGGCGCACTTTGGTGCGCTCGCCGTTCACCGTTTCCGAGTTGTCGCGCCCCGTGTTCTCTTTTGCCGACGAGTCCGCACACCAGAATAAGTGTGTCGCACGTGCCACGAGTTGCGCGAGATCAACAAAACGCGGGATACCCAGAGCCGACGTGGGCGCACGTCGGTGCACCCGCCACCCGTTAAATCGGATATACACCAGAGGGGCGGGCTTGACGACCGACGACGCGTACATTCGCATCCATGCTCCCTGGTAAGGCAGCGATAGGCCCGTTTGCGGCGCTGAGTCGCTATCCGTGCTCTCTAAACCAGAGATGATCGGTGCGCCCCCCCGTATCTCGCAGAGGCAGGCCGACCTCGGACCACAATGTTGCCGCGCTTGGATCGCTTTGCTCATCCATGGCCAAGTCAAGGGCTTTTCGCTCTGACACCAGGGTGAAGCCTCTGATACCGCTCCTTATTTCGTTCAATCGTTGCTGCGCTAAACGGATAGTCGTGTCGGTTATAGGGAAGCCATCCGTCTACCCACGCCTGTCTGGTCTCCTCTATGACCTGCTGCCGTGTCTTTCCTTGAATCTCCTGCGCTTTAAGCCTCGACGCGCCCGCCACCGCAAGCAGCAACGCCAACGTAAATGTCAACGAGCTTCTCATTGCCAGCTCCTGATGTACCAGCGAAGAGCCCCGTCAAATAGACACGAGCGATCGCCGGCTAACGCTCGATGCGAGCTGAGCACTTCAACAACTCTCCCGTGCGAATCGTTGGTGTGCACAGCGAGGCAGGTCAACAATCCGCTCAATCCTGGGCCGCGGAGATTTAAGGATTGCCTCCCTTGCATCGAGGGCGTCATTCGATGACTATCCAACGGATGACTGTCCGACGTGCACGAGGGCTTCGGTCTCCACCAATGGCGGCGGCCTCGTCTCGCCGTGCAAACTTTCTGGGGTTTCCAGAGAACCGCCGTCGGACCTGCGCCGTGTGGCTACGTTGTCGTGACGGCGGACGCCACGCGGACGACAGTGTTTCCGCTGCTCTTTCTCAAGCTTCCCCCCCCACGAACGACTTCGCTCGGATCAATGGTGACTGAAGAGCGAATTCCGACCGTGATTCGCGGTAGCGTGACCCGATTCGGAAGTGGAAGTCGGAGCGCCTCCCATGCTCGATCTACCGCCATCCAAGCCGTCTCGCGCTGCAACGCGCATTTCGGCTGCTTGAATGTCCGCTGGATAGCTGACATCGTCGCGGCGGGCGGGGTTGTACCCGGCCTGCTCGATCTGTCGGAGGTCAGCGCGCACCTGTGCGCGGCTCAGCTGTGGCTGGGCTGTTTGCGCAATCGACGCAATCGGGGAGGCCAGTGTGGCGACGATAATAGATGTGAGAAGCAGTTTCATGATCAGGTTCTCCTAGCAGGCCGTTGAAATATCCCTTCGTGAACGCGCACTCGATTATTCGGAAGAGCTAGCGCGATGCAGTGTTCCAAATGAATTGACGCCGACTTTTCTGTGATTCAGATGCTGCCGATGCCGCTTTCCTTCTCGCTTACTCTTTCAAGCTGCCCTGGCAGCAAGCGTTCGCATGCGGGTCAAGTTGTACGCCGCCTGAGTCAGCACGAAGAGCTGGTCGACTCGCTTCAGACCTCGATACATCGCCTGCCGAATCTTGCCGACTGTCTTGCCCCATCCAAACACCTGCTCGATGCGTTTGCGTTTGCACTGACTGATTGCATAGCCGGGCCATCGGGTGGTTCGAGCGTCAATCGCAGAACCGCCCGCGCGTGCATCGTTTTGCGCCACGTGTGGTGTCACGTTGTTCTCCCGGCACGTCGCCACGAATCCGGCCGTATCGTAGTTCTTGTCGGCGCCGACCGTTATGGTCTTACCGGCAAATCGCGCAGCATCCCCAAGCATCTGCGCGGCCGCGTCCCGTTCGGCCGTGCCGTTGGCCTGCGTGACTTGTGCGTTCACCACCAGACCATGCCGGTTATCGGTCAGCACGTGACCCATGTAGCAAAGCACCGCGCCCGTGCCACGACTCTTGCGAAACAGGCGCGCCTGAGTGTCCGTGCTGGATTCATGGGTGTCGTTGCTGCGTTTCTCGCCGCGCCAGTTCTCCTGCGAGCCGCCCCGCCCGCAGGCGGCGAATCGTCATCCGGTTTCGTCTTGGGCACGAAGCTCTTGTGCCCCGCCCACGCCTGAATGAGCGTGCCGTCCACGCTGAAGTGTTCGCCTGACAGGTGACCTCGCACGCGCGCCGTCTCGACAGTTTCGTTGAACAGGCTGACCATGACATCGTGGACCATCAGCCGGTCGCGGTTCTTGCTGAAGGTGGAGTGGTCCCAGACCGCATCGTCCATCGCCAGTCCGACGAACCAGCGAAACAGCATGTTGTAGGAGATTTGCTCCATCAGCATGCGTTCGCTGCGAATCGAATACAGCACCTGCAGCAACAGCGCGCGTATCAGCTTCTCCGGCGCGATGCTCGGGCGACCGCCCTTGGCCTCGCTCTCGTACATGCGCGAAAACACCTCGTCCATGCGCGTGAGCGCCTCGTTCAGCCACAGGCGAATCGGTCGCAGCGGATGATTGGCCGGAACGAAATCGTCCAGTCTGGACATCGTGAACATCGATTCGGTATAGCCGTCGGGGCCGCGCATCGCTTTGGGCTCAGTGTCGTTCGATTCTTTAAATCAACGTTTCTCCCTTGCGCACGGATGACCCGCGCAGAGGGTATTTCAACAGCCTGCTAGAGATTCCAGTTGCAAACATGGATGTTCGCAACTGATGGAGAAAAGCTAACAAGCCATACTTAAGGTTTGGTTAAGCAGTCAAGGAGGCTGGATCGCGATCCGGCAGGTGAGACACCGTCCAGCAGCAGTAACCGCTGCTTGAAATCGCGGCGTGAAGGTTTCCAGCGCTAAGTGTCGCCTAAGACTCAGGTAATTACCTAGTCAGTGTACGGTGAGTTTGATGAGGGATTCGAGGGCTGACCTCCGCTACGCCAACAACGTCGCGTTGTTTGTCGTTGGGCAGTCCCAGCACCACCGCGACGATCGATTCTTGCCCTTGGCGTCTCCTATCGGACTTCAGAGGTCGGTCGGCAGAAACGCGCCATGGTCTGCAGTTGGAACAACGGGTTGCGCTTCATTCCTCAGAAAGCGTTGTGACACGTGGGTCATGGGCACAAAACTCTCAACATTCGCCGCGTTAACGATGTCTTAACTCTTCGCCCTCAAGCTGCGGAATACGGGCTGCCCGCGCTAACGCTCGCAGCTGTACGTCCACCTGACTGGAGAGAATCGAACATGAACACGACATTCAAGGTTTTGGCGCTGGCGCTGGTGCTGAGCGCACCGGCTCTAACGTTTGCACAGGCATCGAACACCCCTGTTTCCCGTGCACAAGTACGCAACGAGTTGATTCAACTGGAGCGAGCTGGGTATAAACCCAACAAAGTGAAATATCCGGCCGACATTCAAGCGGCGGAGGCGCGTATTGGGGCGCAAGCGCAATCGCCAAACATTGCTAGTCGAGACGTGGGTGGTACGCCGAGCGGCTTGTCACAATCGGGCGGTGCGCGGCCAGCTAGTAACTGGAAGTCCCTGTACAGTCACCACTGACTCCGGGCTTTTAAGGAATCGGATATGCGGGTACTGCTGGTCGAAGACGATGTTCTAATTGGCAGCGGGTTGCAGTACGGGTTACGGCGGGAAGGAATGGCCGTCGACTGGGTACAGGACGGGGAAGCGGGTTCCATCGCCCTGCGCACCACCTCGTACGGCCTGGTTTTGCTCGATCTGGGACTGCCGAAGCAAGATGGTCTGACACTTCTTCAGAGACTGCGGGCCCGCAACGACGCGACCGCTGTGATAATTATTACAGCCCGTGACGGCATCGCAGATCGTGTTGGCGGTTTGGACGGAGGAGCCGATGACTATATGGTCAAGCCGTTCGCGCTCGAGGAGCTACTCGCTCGCATCCGCGTGTTGAACCGTCGACACGCTGGCCGGGCACAGACGACACTGCAAGCGGGGGTGATCGAACTCGATCCGGCCCGTCACTGCGTCCTTTTACGTGGTGTGGAAGTGGGTGTGACGGCGCGAGAGTTTGCTCTGCTTCATGAGTTGATGCGAAATCCCAGCGTTGTCGTTACTCGAGAGCAACTCGAGGAGCGCCTGTACGGCTGGAACGAGGAGATTGAGAGCAACGCGATCCAAGTTCATGTACACAACCTCCGACGTAAGCTGGGTGCACAAGCGATCCGGAACGTGCGAGGGGTCGGCTATCAAATTGGGGAGATCGCGTGAAATCCCTTCGCAGACGACTGGTGCTCTGGCTGCTTCCCGCAACCCTTTTAGCGGGCCTGTTGGCAAGTGCTGCTACCTATTGGGGGGCATTGTATGAACTCGATGAAGTCCTCAGTGACCAGTTGAAGGTGATCGGCCGGCATGTGGTGGTCGATGAGGACAATCACGTGTCATTGACCGGTCTGCAGCGAAGCGACGATGACCGGATGTCTGGCGAACAATCGCACGGTGTGCTGCTTCAGGTCTGGCGCGGCTCTACACCGATTTTCAGCAGCGATCCCGATTCGAGTTTGCCGCCGCCGGCCGGCGCCGGCCTCGCCGATATCATGGTGGGTGGGCAACTATGGCATTCGTTCGTTACGCGAGAAGGTGACGTGTTGGTGCGTGTTGCGCAGTTGAGGAAGGCCCGCTGGGAAGCAGTCGCCGAAATCGCGATGCATCTCTTTTGGCCCGTGCTGTCGCTGATACCGCTGCTCGCCCTCTTCCTTTGGTTCGGGATTGGCTACGGTTTGCGGCCTCTGCGCGAGATCGCAGCAAATCTCAAACGGCGCGACGCGAACAATATGCAGCCAATCGACACCGCGGCAATGCCCGGTGAAGTGAAACCGCTTGTCGATGCGCTCAACGATCTTCTTCTTCGGCTCGATCACGCATTCACCGCGCAAAAACACTTCATTGCTGATGCCGCACATGAACTTCGAACGCCCATCATGGGTCTTGGACTGCAAGCTGAGTTGTTGGAGCGGGCATCAAGCGTCGCCGAGCGAGAGGAAATCACTGCCCAACTCAGAATGGGTGCCACTCGCCTCTCGCGTTTGTCTGAGCAGCTTCTGACACTGGCAAGGCTCGCGCCGGACTCGCAGCTCGCTGAGACCTGCCAATTCGACCTCACTGCTCTTGCTCGCTCCGTTGTAAGCGAGCGATCCAAATTCGCAGAATCCAACAATGTCGACCTCGGTCTCGCAGAAGGTAAAAAATTGACGGTCAGCGGAAACGCAGAAAACTTGCGTATTCTGTTGAACAACCTCGTCGACAACGCGATTCGGTATGGAGGAGCTGGCTCGCGAGTCGACGTAGAAGTCTACGGTCACGAGGGTCGGCCGGTGCTGGAGGTACGGGACACTGGGCCCGGCATTCCAGAGGTGGACCATACGCGCGTATGGGAGCGGTTCTACCGCGGGAACGGCCACGCAGCAACAGGTAGCGGCCTGGGTCTCTCGATTGTCCGCCGCATCGCGGAACAGCATCATGCCTCGATCACTCTGGCACATGGCCTCGAAGGTCGTGGCCTGACCGTACGCGTCTGCTTCCCAGTCGCGCGCATTCCGCATGTGTGCGTTGCAGAAAAAAGCGATGAGCCGCGCTTGCGTGAGAACAGTTAACATCGCCGCCGGGCTCGCTTCACCTACGGCTGTCCGTCGGTCCAGGAAACTTGCGCAACCGACTTTGCAGCGTGGCGGTCGGATTCTCCAGCCAGAGCCCATACGCGCTGACATCCGAGACCAAGTCCACGGCGGAAGTAGCGCGCAACTGGTTTTAGCGGCATGGCTTCGCTTAAGCTTTCGTTAACTATCGGCCTGCAGTATGGCGACGGTTGAGCCCACTCGTGGACATCTGTAATCGGGTACCGTCCCGATGGGATCGTGGGCGTTGCGACAACTAAATCGACTCTTGCAAATTCCACGGTCGGCGACGACGGGTGGCGCGGCACAAGGTAGGTGAAGGCAAGAAACAAGGCGGATGGATAGTGAACGGTATGTTTCGTCAAGCCACGCGGCAGTCGTGACATTAAAACGGCACGGCTGTCCTTTATGCCCGGCATCCGCCGGGCTCTTTTTGGATCAACGGGTTTGCGCACTCGCTTCGTGGCACATTCCGGGCTCGAGCGAGACCAATTCGTTCAGGCATTCGCGTCCAGGTCTTGAAACAAACTTGAAAGAAACAACCCTATAGATGATTTTCTCTTGGCGGGAGCGACTGCCTCCTCACGAGCACGCATTCCGACGGTCACACCTTTCTTTACGATTGCAGGCCAGTGCTGACGCTCTACTAGCCTGCGGTTTTGAAAGCCGTCAGACTTACTATTGTTACTGGATCGAACGCCATGGCAAAACCCCGGCTTTACATGAACCTCTGCGCGCTGCTGTGTGCCTCACTTCTTGCCGCCGCGCCACAAGCGCACGCTGGCGAAATCAAGACGCTGATGAAGGACATGAAGCGCGCGATGCAGGGCGCACTGGCGAGTACCACAATGCCTGAACTGCGGGGCTATGTGACGAGGTTCGAAGGCGACGCGCGGCAGGCGAGCCGCGAGTCCTATCACGATGATCAGCGCACGTACGACGAAGGCATGCAGGCCCTGCGGGAGGAACTGGCACAGGTCGAGAAGGCGATCCAGGCGAACAATATGAGCGACGCAAAGCGAGCACTGCTCCAAATCAACGGTACGAAGAGGCGCTACCACAAATTGCTTAGCTGATTCGCATAAGTCTCCCATGCGAAGAGGTAACTTATGATGAAAAAGGTTACGCGATATCCTCTGTCGGTCATTCTTCTGCATTGGCTAGTGGCGGTAGCACTTATTGGCAATTTGTTTATCGGCCTGATGTTAGACGACCATGAAAATCTAATTGCGCTTCACAAGTCAATTGGTATTCTCATACTTGGACTTGCGGCCGTCCGCCTTGCAAACCGGCTCAGGGCGCGACATATGCTGCCACGGTCGATCAACGCTGTTGGTACAGCCGCTCGCTTTGCCGAAAAAGCGGTCCATCATGTGCTTTATGTGTTGATGGTGGCTATTCCGTTGCTTGGTTGGATGAAGACTAATGCCGCCGGCCACGCCGCGCGCTTTTTCGGCTTTTTCTCTACCGATCATTGTCCAACAGAGCCGTGATTTATCGAAGTGGCTGGGGGAACTTCACTCGTTAGCAGCATATGGCTTGGCTGCATTGGTCGGATTGCACGTACTAGGAGCACTAACGCACTGGGCTTTGAAGTCAAAAAACGTCCTTCCGCGGATCTTACCTTCCCTGCGCCGAGGCAGCGGCGCAGACGACGCCTTTGAAACTGGTGAGAGAGACGCGGTACGAATGTGGCTTAGCACACTCCGTCTCATGCAGAACCACAACATCCAAACCAGGCTAAAAATTAACGTCGCTGTCAAAATCGAACTAGAAAATAACCGGTGACCAAAAGCTGATGAAAGTGCTTGTTGTCGAGGACGATGCGTCAATTGCCGCGAACCTGTACGACTATCTTGAAGCGAACGGGTACGTGGTCGACTACGCCTCCAACGGTCAGGCTGGTCTGGAGATGGCGGTCGCCGTTTCGTGGGATGCCATCCTGCTCGATTTGTCGCTTCCGTGCATGGACGGCCTCACGCTGTGCCGAAAGCTGCGCGAAGAAGCGCATCGCGATACGCCCGTGTTGATGCTCACGGCCCGGGACGCGCTCGACGACAGGCTCGCCGGCTTCATGCATGGGGCCGACGACTACCTGGTCAAGCCGTTTTCCTTGCGAGAAGTGGGCGCCCGGCTCGGTGCGCTGATCAAACGCTACAGAGGCGAAGTCGCCGCCCAAGAACTACGGGTTGCGGATGTCCGACTCGATCTGACATCGCTTGGGGTCGAGCGTGCGGGCCGACTCATCAAGCTGCAGCCGAAATGCCTGCAGCTGCTGCGAATCATGATGCAAGCGCCGGGCCGGGTATTCGGCCGGGCCGAGCTCGAATCAGAGGTCTGGGGCGACGAGCAGCCTGACAGCGACACGTTGCGCGCGCACATCTACACGCTGCGCAAGGCGCTGACGCAACGAGGCGAGGCAGAGTTGATCGAAACCGTCCACGGGCTCGGTTACCGGCTCGTCGCCCGCGACACCGATGCGAAGTAGCCTGCGCCTCAAGGTCGCGCTGGTTTTCTCGGCGCTGACGATCGTCCTGCTCATCGCCCAGGCGCTGGGCGTCAGGGTACTTGCCGAAGCGCAAGAGGAAAGGCTCATTGCCGCGTTGATCCACGATGATATGGTCAGCGTGCTGCGAAGCTACCAGGCAGATCCGTCGTTGCTGCCGCCCTTCGACCAGCGACTCGGCGGCTACGTGTCGGCAGCGGACGAGTCATCGCAGGCGCTGCCATCGCGCGTCGCCATGATGGCCGCCGGAACGCACGAGATCATCGTCGGCGATCGGGAGATTCACGTTGGCATCGCGGCGATTGAAGGGGCGCGCCTCTACCGTGTCTACGACTTCAGCGCCTACGAAAAGCATTTCAAGGAGATGATCAACGTGCTGATGGCGGGCACGGGCCTCTTTGCGCTGCTGACGGTCTGGCTTTCGTACGGCGTCGCGGGACTGCTGGTGCGGCAGGTCGCGAGCCTTGCCCGCCAGGTCAAGGCACTACGGCACGAAAGCGCAGCTCTGATCAATCCAGGCAGATATGACGAAGCCGAGCTCATCGAGCTCGTCGAGGCCTTCAACGACTATCATCGGCGCATGGCGGATATGATCGCGCGGGAGAAAGAGTTCACTGGCGACGTGAGTCACGAACTGCGCACGCCGCTCACGGCGATCAAGACCAGCTGCGAATTGCTGGAGCAGGACTCGCGAATCAGCGGCAAGTCGCGCGCCCGGCTCGCGCAGATCAACCGCGCGGTGGACAGCATGCACAAGCTTGTCAATGCGCTTCTCATGCTTGCCCGCGACGATTCTGCCCAGCGCGTCGAGTCGGTCGATCTCACGCGCATGATCGGGACCACGCTCGCGCCATTTGCGGAGCGCTGTGCCGCCAGCGGCGTGCAGACGGTGATCGACGTCGGTAGCAGCGTTCAAGTCAAAGCGGACGCCTCTGCTTTGGCAATCGTTCTGTCGAATCTGACCGACAACGCGCTGCGGTACACCGATCATGGCTGCGTGCGCTTCTCATACGCGCGCGGCCGGCTGCACATCGAAGACACGGGCTCGGGCATTCCGGAGCACGCGTTGCCGCATGTTTTCGACAGGTTTTACCAGGCCTCGCAAACGCCGTCTGAAGCAAAGGGTTTCGGTATTGGCCTGTCGATCGTCAAAAAGATCTGCGACCGGCGTGGATGGGCAATTCAGATCGAAAGCGAACAGGATCAGGGCACGCGCGTGGCGCTGAGCCTGCCCCTGGCGGGACCCGCGAGCGCCGCGGAGGACTGAGAGCCACGTTGTTGACGAAAATTTCACAACTGGGTGCGTAGCATCCGGGTCATGAGCGGTCCGCCCCTGCGGCCGGGAGACCCTTGGATGCCGGAATGCGCCGCGCGATACTGATTGTCCTTACCTTACTCACCGGTTGTGCGTCCTACCACGCACAGCCGATCGCGCCTGATCAACTGGCCCAACAGTTTGAGCAGCGCTCACTCGCGAGCGAGGACTTGCGCGCGTTTCTCACGAAGGCACTCGGTCACGACGTCCAGCCGTGGCCGACGGCCCGGTGGGACGAACGGATGCTGACGCTCGCGGCGTGGTACTACAGTCCCGCGCTCGATGTTGCGCGCGCCCACTGGGGCACCGCGAAAGCCGGCATTCAGGCTGCCGACGCAATGCCGAACCCCGTCCTGCAGTTGCCGTTCCAGTTCGCTACGCCCAATCCTGGACCGGGCGCGCCCTTCATCTGGGGCCCTGCCCTTGACATTCCGATCGAGACCGCGGGCAAGCGCGGTTACCGCCTCGATCAGGCGACTCACCTGTCGGAAGCCGCGCGCCTTGCGATCGGCAACGAAGCGTGGAAGGTCCGCGGACACGTTCGGGACGCGCTGGTCGCTCTGTACGCCGCGCGCGAACGCGGGGCCGATCTGTCGCGCAAGGCGGAAGCACTGCAGCAGGTCGTTCGGATGGTCAGCAAGCGCCGATCGGTCGGCGAAAACTCGGGACCGGATGTCGACGCGGCCGTTCTCGCGGCGACACAGGCGCAGGCTGATCTGGCTGCGGCCCGAAGCGCGCAGCAGGATGCGCTTGCGCAACTGGCGGCGGCGATCGGTGTGCCGGCGGCCGCGCTCGATGGCCTCCAGTTCACCCTCGACGAATTCGGTACGTCACTGCCAGCGCCGCCTGCCGCTGACGCGCAACGCGATGCCATTTTCCATCGCGCCGATCTGCTTGCCTCGCTCGCCGAGTACGCGGCGGCCGAGTCGGCGCTTCAGCTCGAAGTGGCCAAACAGTATCCCGACATCCATTTCGGACCCGGCTACACATACGACACCGGTACACACAAGATAGGCTTCGGACTTGCGGGTATCATGCTGCCGATCTTCGACCAGAACCAGGAACATTGCGCAGGCCGAGGCGAAGCGCGAGGAAGCCGCGGCACGCACGGCGGCCTTGCAGGATTCGATACTCGGTGATCTGGATCGTGCCCTCGCGAATTATCGGGCGAGCCTTGACGCCGTGCAGCTCTCTGCACGCCATCTCACCACCGCACGGCGTCAGCTGGACAGTCAGCGGGCAGGTTTCGCCGCCGGCAACATCGATCGTCTGACGCTCACGCAGGCCAAGGCCGACTTCGAGGCAAACGAAATGACGCACCTGGATGCCGTCGTCGCTGCCCAAAAGGCGGCCGGTGTGCTCGAGGATGCCATGCAGCGCCCCCTTGAGCCCGAGGCGGCCAACGAATCTCTGACTCAACAGGAACCACGGCGATGAGATACCGGCTGCTCTTCTTTTCTGCCATCACGATCGCGCTGGCTGCCAGCGCGTGCTGGTACATCTATCAAAACCTTTATCCGAAACCATCTGCATCATCCGTGGCCGCGCAGCCGGCGTCCCGGCCGGCCGTTCAGACGATCAATGGTGAGACGGTGGTGACCGTCAGCCAGGCGATCCAGCAAGCAAGCCACATCGAAGCTGCCTCGCTCGCCCTCGTCACCAAACGGCCTGACACTAACGCATGGGCGACGGTCGTCGATCTTCAGCCGCTCTTCGACCTGCATAACCGGCTGGCCGCCGCACGCGCCGATCTCGATACGCTCACCGCTCAGGCCGGTAATTCGCATACGCAGTATGAGCGCAGCAATGTGCTGTACGAGGATGATCGCAACGTCTCCCAGAAGAGCCTGCAGGACGCGCGAGCAGTGATGCAGGCGGATCAGGCGAAGCTGCAATCGGCCACCACAACGGTCAGCGGGCTGGAGGCGACGCTGCGCCAGCAGTTCGGCGATGCGCTCGCGCGGGCGTCGATGGACCCGAAATCCGACGTGTTTCAACGGCTGCTTGCGGGCCGCACGGCGGTGTTGCGCGTGACGCTGCCCGCGGGGCTCCAGAGTAACGCGCCAGCGCGCATCACGGTGGACGCTCCCGACGGCGAGCATGTCACCGCGACGAAGCTGTCGGCGTCGCCGCTGGCCGATCCATCGATACAAGGCAGTCCCTGGTTTTACGCAGCGGATCGAGCGTTGCCTGTTGGCACCCGCACCAGAGCGCATGTGCCAATGCCGGCGCCGGCCTCACAGAGGCTCGTCGTTCCCGAGTCGGCCGTCGTCTGGTACGGCGGACAGCCGTGGGCCTACGTGCAGACAGCACCCGATCACTTCACGCGCCGCTATGTCTCCGCCGGCGACGAGGGCGATCAGGGCTTTCTCGTGAACTCCGGCTTTCATACTGGGGACCGCGTCGTCACGCAAGGCGCCCAGTTGCTGCTATCCGAGGAACTGAAGCCTCAAGGGATCGCGACGGCCTGCAAGGATCCGCCCGAATGCGATGACTGACCCGTTGTTTCGCCCGGTAGACACGAATCCAACAAACCGCTCATGCTCAACGCAATCATCCGGTTCTCGCTGCGCTTTCGCGGCGTGATCTATGCGCTGGCCCTTATCACGGCCGGCTACGGTCTCTACTCGCTCACCCGCGCGAAGCTCGATGTGTTTCCCGAGTTCGCTCCGCCGATGAGTATCATCCAGACCGAAGCGCCGGGCCTCACCAGTGAGCAAGTCGAGACGCTCGTGACACAACCTGTCGAGAACGCCCTACGCGGCATGGTCGGGCTGCAGTCGATGCGCTCCAAGTCGATGCAGGGCCTGTCTGCCATCACGCTGGTCTTCGATGAACATGCGAACGTGATGCAGATCCGCCAGTTGGTCTCCGAGCGGGTGAGCGCACTTGCGGCAAGCCTGCCGGCCGGCGTCATGCCGCCGAAGCTGCTGCCGCTCACCACCACGACCAGTGTCGTGCGCGCGATTGGCCTGACCTCGAAAAAGCGTTCTCTGCTGGAACTGTATGACATCGCGCAGTGGACCATCAGACCGCAGTTGCTCAGCGTGCCCGGCGTGGCGGACGCCATCGTCTTCGGCGGACAAACCCGTCAACTCCAGATCCAGGTCGATCCCACGAAGCTCTTGCGCTATGGCCTCACGATGCAGGACGTGGTGGCAGCGGCGCGCGTATCTACCGGCGTGCGCGGCGCGGGGTTCATCGAGAACGACAATCAGCGCATCGCCATCAACGCGGACGGCCAGGTCACGACACCCGAAAGGTTCGCCGCTATCGCGCTGCGCTGGAGCAACGGCGCCGCCGTTCGACTCGGTGATGTCGCGACGGTGACTTGGGCGCCCGCCCCCACTGTAGGCGCGGCCTCGATCATGGGTCAGCCTGGCGTGATGCTGGTCCTGGAGAGTCAGTACGGCACCAACACGCTCGCCGTCACAAAGGGCATCGAGAAAACATTGTCGAGCCTGCGGCCCGTGCTCGAAAAACAGGGTGTCGAGGTCAATGCAGGTGTGTTCCGGCCGGCCAACTTTATCGATGCGTCCGTCAGTCACCTGCGAATGGCGCTGATCGTCGGCGCCGTGCTGGTCGTTGCGGTGCTCTTCCTGTTTCTGCTGAACGCACGTACAGCCGTCATCTCCGCCGTGGCGATACCGCTTTCGCTGCTCGTTGCGATCATCGTGCTGACGTCGTTGGGCGTGAGTCTGAACACGATGACGCTCGGCGGCCTTGCAATCGCACTCGGCGAGGTGGTCGACGACGCGATCATCGATGTCGAGAACATCTACCGCCGGTTGCGTGAAAACCGCAGCCTGCCCAAGCCGCTGCCCGCGTTTCGCGTGGTGCTGCGCGCGTCGCTCGAGGTCCGCAGCGCCGTGGTGTTCGCCACCTTCATCGTGATGCTGATCTTTTTGCCCGTGCTGACGCTTTCAGGTGTCGCCGGCAAGCTGTTTGCACCGCTTGGCGTCGCCTATATCCTCGCCGTGCTCGCTTCGCTCTGCGTGGCGCTGACGCTCACCCCTGCAATGGCACTCGCCCTGCTCGCGCGCGGTCCGCTGCCGGAGCACGAACCACGGATGATCGCGCGCCTGAAGGCTCGCTACGTCGCACTGTTGCTGAGTGTCGAGCAACGGGTGAAGACAGTAGTCATCGTCGTCACATTGATGTGCGTGGCAGCACTCGTATCGGTGCCGTTCATGAGCGGCAACTTCATTCCTGAGTTGCGCGAGGGACATTACATCGTGCACATGGGCTTGGCTCCCGGCACGTCACTCGCCGAATCGATGCGCATTGGCACGCAGGTTTCCCACGCCCTCATGCAGGTGCCCGGCGTGCGGCTTGTCGCGCAGCGGGCGGGCCGCGCCAACGAGGTCGTTGACCCGGTCGGAGTTCAGCTCTCTGAGTTCGAGGTCGATCTCAAGCCGATGAGCGCGTCCGATCAGAGCTGGGCGCTGTATCGCATCAAGCAGGCGCTTGCGGACTTCCCCGGGCTCACCACCTCCGTGAACACCTTTCTGGTCGAGCGCATCGACGAGACAATCTCAGGCGTGACCGCGCCGGTCGTCGTCAACGTATTCGGCGACAACCTCGATGTGATTGATCGCAAGGTGCAGGAGATCGCCCACGTGCTTGGATCAATCCGTGGCGCCGCAAGCGTGCGGGTGGAATCGCCCCCCGGCATTCCCGAACTCGATGTCAGGCTCAAGCTCGACCAGTTGAACCGTTGGGGTTTCAGGCCAGTGGAAGTGCTCGATGCGATCCAGTCCGCCTATCAGGGCGCCACCGTTTCACAGATCTATCAGGGTAGCCGCACGTACGACGTCGTGGCGGTGCTCTCGCCTCGCGAACGCGCTACGCTCAATGGCGTCGGCGCGTTGATGCTGCGCAACCCGGACGGGCTTGCCGTGCCGCTGCACGATCTTGCGTCCATTCGCCAGATCTCCGGCCGCTATCAGATCACCCACGATGGCGGACGGCGCATGCAGACAGTGTCGGTCAGTCTCGGGAGCCGCCCGGTCAGCGACTTCGTTAGGGAAGCCAAGGCACGTGTGAACCATGAGATCAACATGCCCCCGGGGACTTACGCAGTATTCGCCGGCGAAAGCGAGGCGCGCGCGCAATCGCAGCATGATCTGCTGGTGTACGGCGCGATGTCGCTCATCGGCATCGCACTGCTGCTCTTCCTTGCACTCAGGAGCAGTCGGGGGGTGCTGCTGGTCATGGTCAACCTGCCCTTTGCACTCGTGGGTGGCGTGCTGGGCGTGATGCTCGCGGGAGCGAACCTGTCGCTCGGGAGCATGGTGGGCTTCGTCACGCTGTTTGGCATTTCGTTGCGCAACTCGATCATGCTGATCAGCCACTACGAGCACCTCGTGCATGTCGATGAACTCCCGTGGAGCGCCGATACGGCCGTCCGAGGCGCCTCGGAGCGGCTCGTGCCGATCCTGATGACCGCACTCGTGACCGCGCTGGCACTACTGCCGCTTGCAGTTACGAGCGGCGCGGCCGGCAATGAGATCGAGGGGCCGATGGCGATCGTGATCCTGGGCGGGCTCATCACCTCCACGGCGCTGAACCTGATCGTGCTGCCGACGCTGGCATTGCGTTACGGCCGCTTCGCGCGGGATGCCTTGACCGAACCCGGCCCTGCAGCTGCCTGATCGGAGAGCGGCCATGTCCATCCACGCATTGCTCATGTCGTTCGGTGAACGTCCGCATCTGGTGCTCGCCGTGGTGTTCGCTGCGGCATGCACGGAGTCGATTGCAGCGATAGGGACGTTCGTGCCGGCCGGGGTCGTGATGTTCGCCGCGGGCGCGCTGATCGGCGCCGGCGCGGTGGACGGCTGGATCATGATCGGCGTGGCTACGCTGGGCGCCATCGCCGGCGACGGCCTGAGCTACGAACTGGGGCGGCGTTATCACACCCAGGTCGGCGCCTGGTCGCGATCGCACGGCCATGAGGCCGCCTGGTTACGCGGCGAACAGTTCGTCGCGCGGCACGGTGGCAAGAGCATCGTGTTCGCCCGATTCTTCGCTCCGGTGCGGGCGATCGTGCCGTTGGTGGTAGGCACGGCCCGGATGGCTCGCGCGAAGTTCTATCCGATCAATGTGGTCTCGGCGCTCGCCTGGGCGCCCACGCATATCGCCCGGTGGATCCTGTTCGGCGCATCCGCGTCCCTGGCCGAAGCCGTGAGCGCGCGCCTAGCCGCGATCTTCGTTATTTTGGCTCTGCTTCTCTGGCTCATCGTGCGTCTCGTCAGGCTGATGGTCGAGCGAGGCCTTCCGATGACAAAACGCGTCGCGGCGCGAGTGACGCGGCACTGGGCCCGCCGCCTTCCGTGGTTGGGAACACAGTTGCGGAAGATCGTCGATCTCGATTCGCCCGAGTTCCCCACGTTGGCGGCGCTGGTGCTGCTTTTTATCGGAAGCGTGTGGCTCTTTGGCGGTGTGCTTCAGGACGTAGTCGCCAATGATCCACTGATGCGGGCCGACACAGCGCTCTACGCTTTCCTGCAGTCACTCCACATCGCGCCGATCGACTCGCTGATGACCGGTCTGTCCGCGTTGAATGACCGCTCGGTGGTCTACGCAGTTTCAGCTGTCGTGCTTGTTTGGCTGATATGGAAGCGAAGCTGGAAGTCCGCGGTTTGGTGGATCGCCGTGGTTGGTGCGGGGGTCGTGCTGTCGCCGTTTCTCGGGTTCAATTTCAAGTCCACGCGGCCTGTCGACTGGATTCCCGGTACCCCTCACACCCCGCTGCCCGACGGCCGCGCAGCGTTCAGTCTGCTGATCTTTGCCTTCGCCGGCTGGCTGTTATGTCGCCAGCAAACCTTGCGCTGGCGTGCAGGCGTCGCCACGGCGGTTGCACTATGGATCGTCATGGGCTCCATAGCCGATCTCTATCTCGGCCGGGCCTGGCTTTCCGGACTTCTCGGCGGCTGGGCGCTCGGGCTCGCGTGGCTTTCACTGTTTGCCGGCACCTACACCTCCTGGCATGTGGACGACGATCTGTCTCCCAAGGCGATGGCGCTGCTGATCACCGGAACGCTCGCGGTTGCCGGAGCGGGGTATCTTTCCGGCCACACGCAACCCGTTAAGGCGGGTGGTTCACCGATCGCGCGGCTTGCCCTGAGTTTGTCCGTCGGGCAATGGCTCGACAATGGCTGGCAACTACTGCCGGCACGGCGCATGGAAGTCGGCGGTGATGAGGAAGAACCGTTACCGCTACAGTGGGCGGCAAGCAATGATGCAATCATCGGCGCACTAAAGCAGGCCGGCTGGCAGCCCGCTGTCGCCTGGACGGCGCGCTCGGCACTCGGCTGGTTGCTGTCACAGCCACAAGTCGACCAGTTGCCGGTGCTGCCCAAATACTCGGCGGGCGAACCCTCGCAGCTTGCTCTCGTGCGGACCGATCCCGACTCATCGCGCAGCCGTCTGGTGCTACGCCTTTGGCGTTCACACTTCATCATTCGCGACGCAAGTGACCGCGCGCCGCTGTGGTACGGTGCTCTGTATCGGGAGACTCTTTATCGCCCGGCGCACGTAGTCACGATCGAGGAAACAAAAAATGTATTAGATCCATCGATCATCATCGCGTTGCTCGGTCTTCGGCGGCAGACTGTCATGCGCTCGACCACTGTCGATCGGGTGGTCCGTGACGTTGTACTTGTCCCACCCGAGTCCACGCGATGATTCGGGCGATCAGGGAATCGGGACTATTCGCTGAGGCCGGCGTCAACAACCGATGAACTGTTTGCTTTTATTGAGTAAATTTGATGCCTTCCACGGCCTGACAGACGGGCCGGTTGACTTCGAGCAGCTCGGAGCTGATGCTGCCCGGATTGGCGATCTGACCGGGAAAGACGCTTTCGGGACCGGCGTGCGCGGATCGGACCTCCGCGATTCGGTCGTAGACCTTTTTGACGCCCTGTGCGAGCTTGGTGGCGTCGCCGTGACCGCCGATATGCATGAATAACACCTTTGGCTGATCAAAAAGAAGTGATTGTGAAATGCGGTCACTTGGAGGCCGGCATCGAGTGCAGTGCTCATCACCGGATTGACTTCGTCCTGGAATAAGGCGGTGTCGCCCATCATCACGCTAGCCATGAATTTTCACGTCATTACGCGGGTTGGAGACCTTGAACACGCCCTCGTGTTTGGAATGGATCACTTCCAGGACGGCAGACAGCAACTATTTGATTCAATGACAAATGTTTATGGGGCCGGACCGCAAAGTCCCGCCGCGCCTAGAGCGTTCTAACCCGGAAATTGCACGGAAATCAAGGGCACCCCAAGCCCGGGTGCCGTACGACCGCTGTTTGACATAAAAGGAATTAGCGATATTTGTTAGACATCCTAATGTCTTCCAGGTGCGATTGATCGTCGGGGTCGCTTTCGGCCTCGACGTAACTTAACCCTCAGCTCCTATGCTGACTTACGGTGCCGCTTCGCCGCGGCCTTCGACCGGAAGTCACGTCCCGGATCTTGAGTTAACGAATGAGTCATGTCGACCCACACCCGTCCTTCGACCTGGCGCGAGCGCTGCGGCAGCTTCCCAACAGGAACGGCCATTCGATCAGCCATATCGGCCGGCCAGGCTCCGTCGTTTTTAGACGCGTAGCATCTTCATCCGCGAGCCCGAAGGCCCGAAGGCCCGAAGCCGCGAAGCCGCGAAGACGGCCTATGCTTCGTGGCAGTAGACGGCACCGGAGAGAACGGTGCGCGTGATAACGACGGCCCCGCTCTCTCGATGGGCCGGCCGCCGTCCTTGTCGCGGCGGGGATCGGTCCCGCCATGTGTAACGGTGGCTGTCATGCCTATAGGAAGACCGCGATGCTCTGCACCGGAAGAGACGCGGCACATTCAGCGAGCTAGAGAAACCGGCTATCGCGGCATCCTGTTTGAGGCGTCCACGGCGGCGGACTAGCGGCTCCCTCCTCGGTTCTGCCGTCAACGGCTATTGTGCGGTTGTTACTCGAGCATCCGCCCGATACCACCGGGCGGCTCCATCCGGTGGAGGGGAATTAAGCCGCGCTAGGAAGTCAGAATCACAGCCATCTCGGTCGAACAACGAGCGTTTGATGAGTTCGGTCTTACCGGCGTGCGTCACTAGCACACGGCAAGCGTAGTCGGTATTCAAGTTCGGCGGATTCCCAGTGATTTGCCCGCGCTCCATGCGAAGACAACGGTCCTCGACAAACTTTGATTTTGCCTTGAGTATGTATCCATCGCTGCACCATGGCGGCCCATACCGGCGCTCGAGTGCGATAACGGTATAGTCGCTTTGTGGGGAGAGGCTGACGGCGCTATCAACGACTCTCTGGGCGTTGACAGAAACTTCTTGCGGACTTGCAGGCCGTTCACAGCATTGCTCGGCTAAAGTTCCGTTAAGCGATTTCTCGACGACGGTTTTATCAAGCCTCTCGAAAACCGGCGCCGTCGTCCCGACGTAGGTCAAGACAATGGCCGGAATGATAGACGTTTTTATTAGCGCGTCTGACTTCCATCCCACCGTCCAGGTGTCGTGGAAAATGGCCATGGCTTGCATGCCGGGAATCTTTGAGACACCCACCATTGCTGGATTTGATTCGTTGAAGAATGCAGTGTTGTCCTTGAGACCAACCGCAGGAATCCTCGGATCAACCTTGGCCATATCGACTACAAAATTCCCTTTTTCATCCGTTCCGAGGACCGCGCCCTCGGGCAGCGGTACGCAGTGGGTTGCGGTGGCGCTGATGCAATAGGCTTCAGTCCCCTCGGACGCTCTCGGATCTAACTTATGCTGCGTGTACTCCTTGAAGCCGTCCTGGACGACAACCATCGCGCCCGCAAGCAAGAACGCTTCCTTGACTGCTTTTTCGTCGCCACCCGCAGCCGCGACGGCTAGACCGCCAATTGCCGCTGTTACCACTGCCTTACGACGTCCCCGCTCTCTCGATGGGCCGGCCGCCGTCCTTGTCGCGGCGGGGATCGGTCCCGCCATGTGTAACGGTGGCTGTCATGCCTATAGGAAGACCGCGATGCTCTGCACCGGAAGAGACGCGGCACATTCAGCGAGCTAGAGAAACCGGCTATCGCGGCATCCTGTTTGAGGCGTCCACGGCGGCGGACTAGCGGCTCCCTCCTCGGTTCTGCCGTCAACGGCTATTGTGCGGTTGTTACTCGAGCATCCGCCCGATACCACCGGGCGGCTCCATCCGGTGGAGGGGAATTAAGCCGCGCTAGGAAGTCAGAATCACAGCCATCTCGGTCGAACAACGAGCGTTTGATGAGTTCGGTCTTACCGGCGTGCGTCACTAGCACACGGCAAGCGTAGTCGGTATTCAAGTTCGGCGGATTCCCAGTGATTTGCCCGCGCTCCATGCGAAGACAACGGTCCTCGACAAACTTTGATTTTGCCTTGAGTATGTATCCATCGCTGCACCATGGCGGCCCATACCGGCGCTCGAGTGCGATAACGGTGTAGTCGCTTTGTGGGGAGAGGCTGACGGCGCTATCAACGACTCTCTGGGCGTTGACAGAAACTTCTTGCGGACTTGCAGGCCGTTCACAGCATTGCTCGGCTAAAGTTCCGTTAAGCGATTTCTCGACGACGGTTTTATCAAGCCTCTCGAAAACCGGCGCCGTCGTCCCGACGTAGGTCAAGACAATGGCCGGAATGATAGACGTTTTTATTAGCGCGTCTGACTTCCATCCCACCGTCCAGGTGTCGTGGAAAATGGCCATGGCTTGCATGCCGGGAATCTTTGAGACACCCACCATTGCTGGATTTGATTCGTTGAAGAATGCAGTGTTGTCCTTGAGACCAACCGCAGGAATCCTCGGATCAACCTTGGCCATATCGACTACAAAATTCCCTTTTTCATCCGTTCCGAGGACCGCGCCCTCGGGCAGCGGTACGCAGTGGGTTGCGGTGGCGCTGATGCAATAGGCTTCAGTCCCCTCGGACGCTCTCGGATCTAACTTATGCTGCGTGTACTCCTTGAAGCCGTCCTGGACGACAACCATCGCGCCCGCAAGCAAGAACGCTTCCTTGACTGCTTTTTCGTCGCCACCCGCAGCCGCGACGGCTAGACCGCCAATTGCCGCTGTTACCACTGCCTTTTTCGCGCTGTCGGGAATTGCTGCGGCCCCACCGTAGGCCATAGCGGTAGCCCCTGAAAGAATGCCCACACGAAGTGCGAGACTTGGATCTCCTGTTTGATGGTACGCGAGCCAAGTGGCGTATGCTGCCGCCCCGCCGGGGCCATAAGTGCTGGCCGCGATTTGTCCGACACCTCGCAGATAGGCGCTCTGAATTAGCGATATTTGTTAGACATCCTAATGTCTTCCAGGTGCGATTGATCGTCGGGGTCGCTTTCGGCCTCGACGTAACTTAACCCTCAGCTCCTATGCTGACTTACGGTGCCGCTTCGCCGCGGCCTTCGACCGGAAGTCACGTCCCGGATCTTGAGTTAACGAATGAGTCATGTCGACCCACACCCGTCCTTCGACCTGGCGCGAGCGCTGCGGCAGCTTCCCAACAGGAACGGCCATTCGATCAGCCATATCGGCCGGCCAGGCTCCGTCGTTTTTAGACGCGTAGCATCTTCATCCGCGAGCCCGAAGGCCCGAAGGCCCGAAGCCGCGAAGCCGCGAAGACGGCCTATGCTTCGTGGCAGTAGACGGCACCGGAGAGAACGGTGCGCGTGATAACGACGGCCCCGCTCTCTCGATGGGCCGGCCGCCGTCCTTGTCGCGGCGGGGATCGGTCCCGCCATGTGTAACGGTGGCTGTCATGCCTATAGGAAGACCGCGATGCTCTGCACCGGAAGAGACGCGGCACATTCAGCGAGCTAGAGAAACCGGCTATCGCGGCATCCTGTTTGAGGCGTCCACGGCGGCGGACTAGCGGCTCCCTCCTCGGTTCTGCCGTCAACGGCTATTGTGCGGTTGTTACTCGAGCATCCGCCCGATACCACCGGGCGGCTCCATCCGGTGGAGGGGAATTAAGCCGCGCTAGGAAGTCAGAATCACAGCCATCTCGGTCGAACAACGAGCGTTTGATGAGTTCGGTCTTACCGGCGTGCGTCACTAGCACACGGCAAGCGTAGTCGGTATTCAAGTTCGGCGGATTCCCAGTGATTTGCCCGCGCTCCATGCGAAGACAACGGTCCTCGACAAACTTTGATTTTGCCTTGAGTATGTATCCATCGCTGCACCATGGCGGCCCATACCGGCGCTCGAGTGCGATAACGGTGTAGTCGCTTTGTGGGGAGAGGCTGACGGCGCTATCAACGACTCTCTGGGCGTTGACAGAAACTTCTTGCGGACTTGCAGGCCGTTCACAGCATTGCTCGGCTAAAGTTCCGTTAAGCGATTTCTCGACGACGGTTTTATCAAGCCTCTCGAAAACCGGCGCCGTCGTCCCGACGTAGGTCAAGACAATGGCCGGAATGATAGACGTTTTTATTAGCGCGTCTGACTTCCATCCCACCGTCCAGGTGTCGTGGAAAATGGCCATGGCTTGCATGCCGGGAATCTTTGAGACACCCACCATTGCTGGATTTGATTCGTTGAAGAATGCAGTGTTGTCCTTGAGACCAACCGCAGGAATCCTCGGATCAACCTTGGCCATATCGACTACAAAATTCCCTTTTTCATCCGTTCCGAGGACCGCGCCCTCGGGCAGCGGTACGCAGTGGGTTGCGGTGGCGCTGATGCAATAGGCTTCAGTCCCCTCGGACGCTCTCGGATCTAACTTATGCTGCGTGTACTCCTTGAAGCCGTCCTGGACGACAACCATCGCGCCCGCAAGCAAGAACGCTTCCTTGACTGCTTTTTCGTCGCCACCCGCAGCCGCGACGGCTAGACCGCCAATTGCCGCTGTTACCACTGCCTTTTTCGCGCTGTCGGGAATTGCTGCGGCCCCACCGTAGGCCATAGCGGTAGCCCCTGAAAGAATGCCCACACGAAGTGCGAGACTTGGATCTCCTGTTTGATGGTACGCGAGCCAAGTGGCGTATGCTGCCGCCCCGCCGGGGCCATAAGTGCTGGCCGCGATTTGTCCGACACCTCGCAGATAGGCGCTCTCAAGCACCGCCTCTGACGCGCTGTGCTCAGCGACCTGCACGGGACTCAAGGCCGCATGCCAGATCGCATCTACCACTTTGCCCTCCCGAATTCGCCGTTCAGCATCACGCGCCGTCGGCGAGACCTTTTGCCTCGTTTTCTACCGCATGCTCGATCGCGTGGGCAGTATTACCCAACTCACGCCCGAACCGGCCAAGTTCGGCGTTCGCGTCGTTGCCAGCTTTTTCTACGTTCGCGACCCCGTCCCGAATAGCGATATCCAGCGTATTTGACGTGTCGTCGAAAGCTTTTTCGATGGTCCTGCCTATATCCGAAACTGCTTTCTCGATCGTCGTCGCGACAAGTCTTGGCGCGTCTCCCACCGCTTTGCCGAAGTCCTTGACTGCGGGAGGAAGAACGCACTGGTCTTTCGGCTGACACCAGCAAGCGGTGACGATGCAAAACTCATACTGGCAGTCGGGACACGCTAGCGCGATGAGCGGCGCGAACAATCCCCATAGCAATGACGCAAACCTGATTGCCGTCTTCCTCACTGAGGTCATCATGATTTCCTCAAGAGTCCGGTGAATTTTTGGTCTTCTACGCCCGACTGGATTAGCGTACTCGCTCCTACGGCCATCTATGGCTCGAATATTCGTGCGAAATGTTTTTGTAATTGTTCGTTAGCGAACGGAAAGTAGAAAAAGCGGGGGGTATGACGCTTCCTTTCGGTCAGGCCGATCTGCCTTTCAGGCCTCCTTCTCAGGTTCATCCGGCCAAAGCCTGTCAAAAAGGAGCCATTTGAAAGCTTGTCGCAAAGCATCTATAACGACATGTGTAAGTCTCGTTTAGTTTTACAAAATCCAGGACGGGGGCATCCATGCGACTGGAAAATGCAGTCCCAGAAATCGCCGGCGAGTCTACATCACTCGTCGTGGCTGTTCATGGCTGGACTGCGTCCTCAACAAAGATGCAGGATGTCCGATCGGCGGTAAGGGATGCCATGCCGAATGCGGATCTATTGTTCCCGGATTACCCAGCTGGTTTGTTCTCGAGCGCGGACCCGATCGAGATTACCGAGGCCCTCGTCCGATGTATAGGCGATGCCGTTAAGGCCCGCGAAACTAGGGGCGCTCGATACGAGGCAATTGTTTTGATCGGCCATAGCCTTGGTGCATTGTTAGTGCGTAAGGCGTATGTATTTGCAAGGGGTGAAAATCAGGATCACTCGGGCTATCTGCGTTTAGCGCCGCAGGCATGGGGAGCGTCGGTATCGAGGATCATTCTCTTGGCAGGAACCAACCGAGGGTGGGAACTACGTCAAAAGGCAAGGGATCTGTCCTGGCCGAAGTGGCTTGCCTTCAATACATGCTCGCAACTTTGGCATTGGTTACGGCTTGCCCGTCTAATCAATAGTGTTCGCGAAGGCGCGCCTTTCGTGGCGAATTTGAGAATCCAATGGATCAGTCTCCTGCGGAATCGCTCGTTGTCGCCTCCGGTCCCAATGACAGTGCAACTTCTCGGGACGGTCGACGATATTGTCGACGAACGCGACAACGTCGACATTCAGTGCGGCGCGTCCTTCGTGTATCGGTCGGTGCCCGAAACTGGTCACGCGAACGTCATTGACTTCTCCGGAGCGGCCGGCGCAGTTCGCAAGCAGATATTCCTCGATGCACTACTGACGGACGCAGCGCAAATCGAAAGCGACATGCTTGTCGACTTCAGTTCAGAGCCGGATGTCGCACATGTCGTATTTGTCATGCACGGGATTCGCGACTATGGAAACTGGACGCAAAGACTTGCACCCGTCATATATGAGACGGCTAAACGGATGTCCGCGAATGTCCGCGTCGTCAGTTCTGGGTATGGCTATTTTCCGATCGCCCGCTTCATGCTTCAACCCGAACGCCAAAAAAACGTGCGTTGGTTTATGGACCAATACACGGAGGCACTCGCCAAGTACCCTCAAGCCGCGATGTCTTTTGTCGGGCATAGCAACGGCACGTACTTGCTTGCGAGCGCATTGGCGAGGTATCCGGCGTGCGCATTTGAACGCGCGGTTTTTGCTGGGAGTGTTGTGAACCGAAACTTTCCTTGGAGCAAACATATCGGCGAAAATCGCCTGACCGCCATCCAGAACTTTGTGGCGTCGGCGGACTTGGTAGTCGCAATTTTCCCCGCTATCTTCGAGCGACTGCGTAAATCGAAGTCCGACCTGGGCAGTGCCGGGCACACAGGATTCGCCGAAAGAGATCCGCCTGTGTACGAAGTCACCTATATGCGAGGAGGACACGGTGCGGCAGTAGTCCCCGAAAACTTCGAAACGATCAGTAGATTCGTTCTAGGCGACGAAGCAGCGGCCCCAACGCAGCCACTGCTCATACAAGGCCAAGCCAGTCCGGCAGTCTGGGCGGGGAAGTTCTGCATGGTTTTCGCCTTCGCCGTTATCGCATTTGCGCTAATGCCCATGTGGGCAGTGCCGTTGAGTTCGCACTTCGCCCTTGTTGATTGGCGTTTTACGTGGAGTTCGCTCACCGCCTTTACCGCGGGCTGGCTCCTCGTGGTGTACCTCATCTGCCTATGGATTTGACTTGTACTTACGGAATGACCCGAGCGCCAGGACCGCCGCATGTACGAGCATACGAGCACGACGAACACCCTATAGGTCGTGCATTCACCGCACCGCAGCAACGATCTAGGTGATCGGCGATATTCAGAGGTAAGCGGTCGCTCGAACGTCAGTCTTTGGCAGCGTGCGAATGGCCGAGTGTGGCCGGCCGATCACAGTCGAAGGATCGCGTCCCTCAAATTGCGCTTATGCGCCGACACCATCATGGATGGGAATCGAGCGCACAAAATAGCGCCGCTCCCCGAGCCTCTTTCTACCCTATCAGTTGGCGTCTTCGATACAGTGGATCATAGTAGATCTCTTTCACTTCACGATCTGCCATGTAGATGACGACGTCGACTGTAGTGATCACAGTCTTAAGAATGACGTCGTGATCAACAGTGCGCCCAACGTCCGAGGCCTTTACCAAAGTTGCGATTCGCGCAAATGTTGTCGCGGCATTGTCAGCATGCGTCGAGAAAATACCGCCCGGATGCCCGGTATTCGCGCCCGTCAGGTAATCCCATGCGGCATCGTCACGCAACTCCGTCAAAAAAATCCGATCGGGCGAAAGTCTCATTGCGGCCGTCAGGCATTCTTTGGCGGACACCCTTCCCTCTTGCTTGCCATACATCATGTAACCGACCTCGTACTGATTGTCGGCCTCGACCTCGTGGACGTCTTCTAACAACAGCACGCGCTCGGTCGACGCAACTTCGGCCAGCAGCGTCCGAGTGAGCGTTGATTTCCCGGATCCGGTCTTGCCTGACACGCAGATGTTTTTCCGGTTTCGAACCGCCTCGCGCATAAAGCCGACAACATCTCGACGCTCAAGAAGCGCAAGCAGCTTTTCTTCAACGGCATCAAGTTTCAGCATGTCCTCGATGGTGCGTCGCCTTGCATTTGAAAAGCGACCTTCGTCTTGCAGCTCTTCAAGCCCCTTTCGAAGCTGAAGGTGCTTTCGGAAGCAAATCAGCACGGTACCCTCAAGGACAGCCGGTGGCCGCACGATCACGCCGCGGGTGCCGTTGGGCAACATCACGTCCATGATCGGTGACGGACCCAGGCCGTTATAAGACAGAAGCGTGTTCGTCAGATTGTTGACGTAGGCGGGGGTGATTGCCGGCTCATGGAAGATTTCACGGCCGTCAGTCCGTGCAGCGACGACCTGCCCGAATCTGTTGATTCGAACTTCGAAAACCGCTGGGTCCTCAAGATATGGGAGCAGCGGGGCCAGCGTCATGTTCACCGCATGGTCCGAGGCAATAAAGGACTGTGCTTTATGGAGTGGCATCGCTGTTCAACTCGTACACGTTGCTGAAATCGAGGTCTTGACGCACGAAGATTGCGACATGGTCGCCCTGCTGGTCGTACAGCGTTGGCGGGATGTTGATCGTCGCAGCAAGCGCTTCTCGCGCGAGAGAGTCTGATGTCTGCGAGGTGTTGTCAAAGTTGAGGTTCGTGCCGCCGTTGCTGGCTTTGTTCGCTGCGTACTGAACGCCGGCGTCGCCAAAATCCGAGATCACCGATATCAGAATTGCTGGACCGAATCGCTCCCAAAAATGCGCGTCGACCTGTCCAGGAATGCCTGCGCTACCGAGGGCGTTGGTGCCGGGACTATTCAGATTGATCACCGCTCCGTCTGGGTTCACAAGGCGGGTCCATAATGCAAACACACGCGCTTGCCCGCTCTTGATTCCCCCGCTCGCCTCTCCAACGACGGTCGCACCTTTGTCGATCAAACGCACTTTGTGGTTGAAGGAATACACATCCTGACTGACATGGCACTTGATCTGTCCGGGAACGGTTGTATCCAGCTCGGTCGCAGTCCCACACTGGATCATCGTGCCTGCCGGCACGGTCATGCTCGGGTGCTCGAAGGTGCTCGCCATGACTCGTCCGACGGTGACCCCGGTCATTTTTGATGCGAAGGCTGAGCTGTCGGCGCTTACAGCAGTGGAACTCGTTCCTGCCGAGGTCTTTTGCAGAGGGCTTCCTGTGCTTTGTGGAGCGTCCTGAACTCCGGCAGCGTTCGCATCAAGACGACGCTGATACGCCTTTTCTTCTGGCGTCAACTCGCGCTTGGCGCCTGCCTGACGCGCCGGCAGTGAATGCTGCGGCAGTGGGTCGGATGCGGCGATCGGACTCGCGGCTACAGGTGCCGAGGCAGCACCGCTTGGATCGGTCGAGAAGCTGTACTGCGGCAGCATTCCCGAAGTCTGCTGATTCGCCGGAGCATCCGGTGTCGGGGAAGGGTGCAGCTTTCGAAAAATGATCCACCCGACCAGGACGATTCCGATGATGACCATCAGCGCCACGAACGCGCGCATGCCTTGGACGCGATTCCGCGACGGCACAACCCGGCTGAAGGACTCCCGACCGCCATCGATCTGTTCGCTCGGATCGACGAGCTCATCAATGTTTTGCTCACGTCGGCTCATTCCCTCTCCCCTTTCATTGTCCGCGTGTAGCCCGGCAAGGTCGTCCCGCTGGAAGTTGCTCCGCGCGCCGGGTCGAATCCGCCATTGACGATGCCAACCACCTTCTGCTGTCCGTAACGCACGCGCCATTGCTTGGCGGTTGTCTCGGCAACGATGATGTTGTGGTCGACACCCTCAACGTGCGTGTTGACGGTGCTTTCTTTGCCATCCGAGCTCACGACAAAGATCTCAGGAAGCTCAGCGTTAGCAGGAAATTTGAAGTAGGTGAACCGAAAGTTATCCCATGCATTCATCGGCGCGATCGACGACGACGCAGGGTCGGCAGACATCTCGTAGTCGACGTTGTAAGCTGCGTACGGGTCACCCCGGTTCATTGCCTGCTGTCGTGCGGCCTGTGCGATCGCCGCTTTCGCTTTCGCCAACTCCTGAGCGGGATACAGGTAGTTCAACTCGATGGTCGCCTGTTTCATGGACCACGGGTTGTTAATGAACGCCTGAACCGGTTGACCGTCCGCCCCTTTCTTCACGGCATGGCCGATGAAATGGAGCAGGATGTTGTAGGTGTGCTTGTCAGTTATGATGGTTAGGTTGGTATCGCTGAGGTCTGCAGTTGGGCGCACAAAGAAGTTATTGCCGCTGTGGGTGAACTGCCATGCCTTCGTGTCGCCAAAAGCGTGCGTCACGTACTTTTCTTCGGGTCCGACTGTGATGTGGATTTGCAGGCCAAGCACGGCGTTCAATTGAACCGTATCCCGAGCGTTGTAGACCACGGACTTGATCCGATAGTCGTCAGGCGAGTTCTTCTTCGGTGCGACTGCAAAGGCCGACGAAGACGCGAGCACAGCAGCGGACGCAAAGGCAGTCAGCGCGTATCGGATCATCATCAACCTCCTACCCTGCCGACATTAGTGGGATTTTCGAGATTGGGCCTGAAACTAGTGACCTGAAACCCGGCGGGGTTGATGAATCGTTCTGCAGCGGTCATCGGGCGATGCACGTAGTCATAAGCCAGGGTCGCAATCCAGTACTGCGGAGGCTCGGCGACCGGCCGATCCCGCATACGCTTCGTCGTCGTGTACCGAATCGTAGCGACGCGATGTTTGGTGTCGACAATCACGGAGTTGATATGGACCGACGTGCTTTCCGAGTCACCGAGCACCTTATCCTTAGGTTTAGATCCACGGTATTGCTGCATATAGTCGTCGGCCACCTGACCGACGGCCGTGAGCCGCATAAAGTCGAAATCGGTTTGCCCCGCATAGAAGTCGTAGGCTTCGCGATGAATCACAAACTGTGACACCCAATATTGGTCCGTTGCTTCGTCCATTCCCATGTTCTGAGGGACGATCGACACCTGCGACAGTTCACCGGTCGACTTGTTCAACGTGAGCAAGTACTGCGGTAATGGCTGCGCGTAGCGTAGCATCGTCCCACCGGCCACAATCCACGCCATCAGCGCAAACCCTGCGAAGCCACTGGCGACTTGCCAGGCGCGCTTACGCGACATCAGGACCTCATCGAGCAGATCGATCTCTGCACTCCCTCGCTCTTTTCGATAAGTGTCCATGTCAGCGCGCGTGATCGCCTTACGTTCGGCCCGCGTGATTTTTTGATCTGCGGCGTTCATCAGTTTGCGTCCCCGGCCTTCCATTGCTGAACGGCCGTTTTAGGTGGAAGAATCACCTTACCTTCGAGCTCAACAGGCGTTGCCTTATTGACCGAAACAAGATGCGCCATATCTGGCTCAGGCGGCGGCTTCGGCTTACTTGCGCAACCGCATAGTGTTAGTAGTACATAAAATATAGAAGATAAGAGTGACTTCATAATCGCGCTCTTGGTGGTTATCTTGCAAAACGATAGCAGATCATTGAAATTACAGTTTCAATGATCTATATGCGACAAACTCCGCTCGCTAAGCTGATCGGCGGGATCCGCGGGCTAGACCGTTAGTAGCAGATTGGGACGCTTGAGTCGCTGCTGACGATGTTGCTGCAGAGCTGGAGGACCCTGAGCCGCCGCGACCGGACTGACCCGATGAAGCGGAACTTCCTCCGCGACTCGCGGCCGCACTGCCCTCCATCCCGTCCTTGCTTTGTCGCACGTGCCGGAATATGTCCGCCGCGACGCCCTGTCCCCAGGATGATGCCAAGTGAGGGATTTCTTTCAACACGAACCATGAAATCAAAAGCACTAACGCACAGGTGAGGATCGCTGCCATGATAGGAGATGTGGGGTTATTAGCCGCCGCCGCTCCGATCGCAGCTTTGAAGAAATGCAGCAACAAGCCGAAGACCGCAGAAAACAGAACGGAAACCAGGCCATAGTTGATGACTGACCCCATCCACTTTGTGAAAAGCGTTTTCATGCTCTCGAAGAGCAGCAAGAAGATAAAGATTGGGCCGAAGCAAACAGTGATGCCTAGCATTACCTTCGCCATCAAGATCATGCCAGCGCCAATGCCGCACATCAGGGCCGTTACGAGCAGCACTGTAATGCCGAGAACAAGGCTCGCTAGGTGTGGCCCACTGAGCACACCGGCGTGCTCGAATGCGGTCTTCCCGACAGTTAAACCATTGTCCAAGGCTTGGTCGATCGAATTTGCGATCGAAGTTTGTGCGCTTGCGCCAGATTCTCCGTTGATCACAAGTGCCGATGCGAAATCGTCGGGGAGATGCATGGCAGTCTCGGCAAGCTTTGTCTGATACCAGCCGCCCGCACTCGCGATGCTGATGATGATGGCATATCTCACGAACCTGTTGACTAGAGAACTAAGAGGCTCGCCGTTCGGTCGCCCCATCAGAAACAGTCCTTCGAGCATTAAGGCCATCGTCAGGCCAAGTCCCACAAGCGGCGCAGCGAAGCCGATGACGTTCGACAGATTTGTCGCCACGAACTGGGATACGACCGTATCCATGTAAGTGAAAATTTGCGAGGTAGCGTTGAAAGCCGCCATCACGTCTCTCCTATTTCCCGAACACGTAGACCTGGCTCTCAGCTTCTAAAGCGTTCTGACAGTCAGGAGTGACCTTCTGCGCCGCATCGTTGTTGCATTCGTCCACACGAGCATGACGCTCCTTGTCATGCTGCACATACCAGTCCTTCGTTTGCGGAGGGTGATCGGCGTCTTTGCCGCATGCAGCGAGCATGGAGATCGCCAGGAACAAAAACCCTGCTTTATTCATCGTGAACTCCAGTGTTGAAGCTTAAGGTGTGATCGTCGGAGCGGTATTGTCATCGGAGGCCGTGCCGATGGTATATCGCCGCACAGCTTCGGTTTGCTGCTGTTCAAGGATTTTGTCTTGCGATTTCTGCAGCGACGACATGAGGTTGAGCTTCGTCTGCTCAGCTTCGATCGCACCACGCGCGGTCGAAATGCGCGCCTGCAGATCTGCAATCTGCTTCGGCGTGCTGGTCGCATCGATCTGATTCGTCAGAGATTGAATATTGTTAAGCTCGGCCATCTCATTGTTGTAGGCCTGCTCCCCCATCGCTCGATCAGTCGCGCCCTTAGCTTCGACTTGGCTATTTGCATAGTCAAGCGCATCGCTGCGTCCCATACTATCGATTCGCGATTTGACGGCATTAATGATCTGTGTTGTGCGGGTGTTGTAGCCTGAGGTTCCGCCATTGAGCGCGTCGCCATACACTTGGGACCAGTTAGATGGAAGGTTCGTGCGCAACAACGAGGCGTCTCCCGGTATGAGCGTTCCCAGGCCAGTACTGCCCGTCAGCGCTCGATATTGGGCTACCTGTTGATCGAGCTGGCTTTTCAGCGTTGTCACCTGGTTCACTAGCTGCACTATGGCCATCGGATCTTCAACGAGAACCTGGGATTGCGCCGTCATCGGCATGAAGATCGCGTTCAAGGCGAACGCAACACCACATAGGGAGCGTTTCATGAACCACCTCCTTTATGCTTTGCGGCGAACCGCGTCGAAATATGCCGGCAGCCACGCATCAGGGTCTTCTGACCCGAGTCGTTTCATGACCTGATCAAGTCGCTCGGCGTTGTCCGGGGTCCCCGAGAGGATCGCGATCTCATCGTCCATGCCGGAAAGATCCATCACGGCGACTGCCGACTGGTTGCCTTGCTTGACGAGAAATTGCCGACTGTCCTCGGGGATCGACAGCATCGCGTCTAGTTCCGCGGGCGTGAGCTTGAGATACTCGAGGTAGTCCGAGGGAGTGGCCTCAGGGTTGTACAGCATCACTTTGGTCACGCACGCCTGAGTGATCGTCTTTCCGATTGCGCTATCCAGCGCGTCGTTCGCCTCTTGGGTGGCGAACACGTAAATGCAGTCCTTTTTCCGATCCGTCTTGAGTCCACGCTTTACTTCAAGCGTGATGGTCGGATCGTCGAGATACTGCGCGAACTCGTCAAACGTTTGAATGACGCGCCGCGTTCCGTCGATCGAGGAGCGCACCCGATACAGCAGATACATCAGCAATGGCGTGCGGGCGACCGGCGCTTTTTGCCCTGGTCCGACGATGAAATCAGTAAGGTCGAATCCGAACACGTCATGCTGATTTAGATCCAACTCGTCGGCGTCGTTATCGAATAACCACCCGTGCTCTCCCCCACGGCACCACGGCTCAAGCAGCGATGCGAGGGACGGCCGCTCGCCTGCGCCTACCTGATAGGGCCGCGGAAGATGTTGCACGATAGCGGTGAAGGTGCGAGTCGCCAGTGGCATGAGTGAACTCGACCCCATGACAGCATCAACTGCCTCGTTGACTTGCTTCACCTCATCGTGTGTGATCGGGCTTTCCAACGAGGTTTCGGCGCACAACCTGATAAGCCGCTTGACCAGTCGGATGTTTGTTTCTGTCGGTGCAAGCTGCGCGGGTTGCCATCCTGTGGGGTGGCCGTCGCGCAGCACGGTGTACAGTCCGCCGAGGGCCGCAACCAAGGGATACATGCCCTGCCCCACGTCATAGATAAATTGGCGAGGACGGAACTTCGTCGAGAAAGACAAGAGTGTGCTCAACAACGTGGTCTTTCCCGAGCCTGTCTTGCCCAGCATGATCGCGTGGCCGGGTGGACGTTTACCGAAAGAGCTTTCGTTGAGTGGCGACGAATGCCAATTGAAGAACAGTGGCGTGCCTGTGACGGTCTTGAGCAATGCGACGGCGGGACCCCAGGGATTTCCGTCCGGCTTTCCAACCATAAAATTGTGGAACGGCGAGAACGACAGGAAATTCATGCTGTTGATCGGCACGGGGCGCGGCGCCAGCGCGTGGTTGGCCGGCAGCCGTGACCACCATGCTGCGTCCGACGCAAGGCCGATTGACCGTGCGACAACCGAGCACGAGTTAAGCATCACCCGCGCGGCTCGCGCTCGCCGTTGCGCCTCCTTCGGCGTATCAGCAGTGACATGCAGACAACCGTAGTACCACCCCATCGTCACGCGACGCGAGACAACATCGTCTGCGGCATCGGCCATCTGAGCGATCTGGGACCGGCTCTTGTCCTTCGTTTCGAGCATCGCTTTTTCCTGGTTTGACAGGAACACGCTGGCCGCAATGCTCGACATGCAGCAATACTGCTGGGACAACACGAACTCGAAGTCCGCCTCCATCAGGATATTGAGCTGCCCCGGCTCGGTCGCCTCTGGATAATCCACTATCTCTACGCCCGCGACGTATTTGTCGGCATCGATTCGACGGCTTTGCATCACGTCGCCGAACACCGAGCTCACGATCCGGTTATAGAGCATCGACTCACGCGCTCGATCCCGCGTGACCGGAAACGGCTGCCATTCGTCATTTGCCAGGAACGAGAAGAACTCCAACGCGCTTGAAAAGGCGAACTGGCGCCCAGTCGACGCAACGATCTGCAAAGCGGGCGTCGGCGCTCGTGAAAGCTCACCTTCCTCGCTCAAAATGTCGTCGGGATCTGCCACATCATCGGCCTCGGCGGCGTGGCGATCCTCGATGCGATTCCCTCTGGCATCGCGGTAGTAGATGCCGAGCGCTTCAATGCCGTAAGCGCGCATCGCGCCAGTGATCTGCGACGCTATGTCTTCGAGGCTCGCTATCGCCTCTGCCTGGATCTCGAGCAACTCTTCGCGCGACGGGCGTTCGAACCGAGCCAGAAACTTTTGTGTCAGATCCCCGACGGGGTTGTACACGATCGTCAGGTACCAATCGTTGGTCATCAACGGCACATCTTCAAAGCGTTCGCGATATTTGCGATCCAGCTCGCGTGGGAATATCGCGTTGAATTCGGTCTCGGGATAGCGATCACTCTGGTGATGATGCAAATGCGTCCAGAACCGGACGTGTTCATTGCCTACTGTTTTGAACAGTTGATTCAAGTCGCGACGCCAGTTGATGTGCTCCGCGTCGGACGCGCACTCGTGCGAGCGTCCCCGAATGCGGAACGTCATCAGGTACTCATTCGACACGGCGCTCACGATCGAGTCAGTGACGTGATAGGAATAGGGCACGAACTTCACCGCCGACGGTTCCTTCCTGTACCCGGCATCGGCTTGCAGTCGACGCATGGAGACGGTCATCACATCTTCTCCTTGTAGCTCACCGGCGCATAGCTTGACCCGCCCCATCGGCCTGAGAACGGCGAGTCCACGAGATTCACGAACTTTGTACTGAACGCCAAGCCGATCACGCGGAACATGCGGTCGTCGTGCTTAGTGATGCAAAAGCAAACGAACCAAAGGAAGGCGAAGAGGAGGAATGTCCAAAAGTGAATCACCATGAACAGCGCGCCACACACCATGAAAACAAGCAGGAACGGGGTGCGCGGGATGCCCATGTAGGTCGGGAGGCGCGTTGCGCCTTTGAACAGGGGAAACTCGCCTGTCTTCATTGATGGCACCTCTCAGATGGGGGATCGATGGCCGTGGCGTCGTAGACACGGGTCCGAGAACTCTGCTCTCGGTCTCGACCGTCAAGCCTTAGCTGATTCCGAAAAGCGCGACCAGATAAGACGCAGAGCCCACGACAATCAGTCCGACCACGCAGCGCACGGCGAAGTCAGCTCGAACGAGGTGCGCGATCCAGCCAAGAGCGCATGCGATGATCAGCAGTGCGGCGCCGATGGGAATCCAGGTCATCATCCACGCCTGCAACGAACTCATGGCGGATGATCCAGTGTCGGTGCCTGCGGCATAGGCGCCTGACGAGAAGAAGGAAGTGATGGCAAGCGTCCATGCAAAAAGCGGGACGCCCCGGGAGCGATAGACGTGGTCGGTGATAAACCGGAAGGTAGCGGCGGGACGACCGATTTTTCGGGAAACGACGAGTGTCATCAAGGTTCTCCGGTTTTCGGGTTAAATTCGGACAACAGCAACACACAGCTTTCGACTCCGCATCGCTCGCGAAGCCACTCCACTAGCAATCTGAGGTCGGCCCAATAGCGCACCTCTTCTTTCGCTTGAACGCGAATCGAACAGACGACGACATTCGCGGCGTCATCGCCGACTTCAAACAGTGGAAACCACTGTTTGGTCGCCACTCTCTGAATCTTCACGGCCTGTAGTCGGCCGCGCCGAATTTCTTCCTCGATCTGCTTTTGCGGGATCAAGAACACTTGCATGGGTTACGGCTCCGGCATCACCGAGCCGAATGCACCGGGGTCGTCTCGCGAGAACGCGCCTTGGTTTTCCAGGTCCTGGGGATCCCGCATCACCGCCGCGGTGGCTTTCATGGGGAGCCTTTCGACGGCTGCCCTACCCTGCTGCATGGAACTGGAATTAGATTGCGCTCCACGCGTCACACCGCCAGCGTCATCCGTCAGGGCAGGGATTTGTAGGGCTCGCACATGCGCAACGACCTTGGAGACGTATCCGTTGGCGATGCCGCGCGACTGCGAACCCGTGTTGTAGCAGGAAAGCGCGTGCAACAGTGCCGTCTGGCCTTCGCCGTAGGTTTGCGCCGCGCGTGAATAGCAAGCCGTCAAGACCGCAGCTGAAGCGCGCAGGTTGACGCATGGATCCAGCAAATCGCTGCCGCTGACACCCAGATTCAAAAAATTTGCCGAATTGACCTGCCCGTACCCGACGTCAAAGTTCGCGCCACTTGCTTCCAACTTCGCGATGATCTGGGCCGCCTCTTCTTTCGTGTCGGGTTGCGAAGACAGGCGATAATTTCCGTTCACGTTGATCGCGATCGGATTGTTCTTCGATTCGTGGGCAACCAGGGAGCCCATGGTGATAGGACTGACATTGGGCGCGCACTGCTTCGCTATCTCCATCACGTCGGCCGACGTTCCGGCGTGGGCATTAGCCTGCCCTGCCACTGCAACCATGGCAGCAGACAACGCAGCGAGCAGAATGATGCGGCTCATCGTTAGTCCTTGAAATTGCATTTTCAATGCTTAACGTCTATCTTAGTGAGTAACGAGGCTGTGTCAAGCGACAAGAGCAAACCGAACAGACGTGCTGCGAAGCGTCCGGCCGCACCGGCTGAACAGATTCAGTTCGTAATGGTCGGAGGAGAGAAAGCCCCGAAGGGACCGGCGCGATATCGCGACCCGGCCAATCCCTTCAACACGTGGAGCGGTCGTGGCAAGCGGCCGCATTGGTTGAGGGACTACCTGGATCAGGGGCGTCTCTTGACCGACTTCGAGGTACGCGATCCGGAGGACTGAGATGGGCAAGGTGATACGGCTAGATGCACCCAGGCAAAATCGATCCGCTTCCCCTCGGTCGCGCGCTTCCCGAACCATCACCGGATTCGCTCGAGGTGCATTAAAGGCAACGTGCCAGGTCGCACGGCGCTGTGCTGCGTTGATCGGTCGTATCGCTTTGCTCACGTCGATTGACATACTGATCACCTTGCTTGCGTTATTCATCAAACCGCTTCGCATACTGACGAAGCTTATTGCTATCACTGTGCTTTTCGCGGCCCTGTTCGCATTTCTCGATCATTGGAAGCACTTACAGTTTCTGTTTGCATCCATGGGTGTGCTTGCATTTATCTCAGCTTTAAATGCATGCTTTAAGCGCGCGCTCGCGGATTCAAACCATACGTAATCCCACTCGAGAGGACTGTGAATATGAAACACCATCGCACTATTGCCCTGTTCGTTTCGATTGCCGCTGCAGTTGTGACACCGCCCGTTTTCGCGAAAGACGCGTGCGCCTCGCTACTGTGCATGGCGGGCGACGCCGCTGGTGTGGGCGGCGGATCCAGCTGCGACAAGCCAATCAAAGATTTCCTGTCGATTGTTGAGTACCGGCACGGACACGTCGACTTGAACGCCACGCCAAATGCCCGAAGGAATTATCTGAACTCGTGTCCGGGATCCAATCACGACACGTCGAGCATCGACTCCATTATCTCGGCATTTGGATCTGTCACTCATCTCTAAATCCTTCAGCGATTTACGTCTTGCTGTCCATCTTATAAAAACTAAGCAGCATGTTCACCGTATTGACTATGCTGCCGGTTTGATGATAGGCCGGGGATAATGTGACTATTTGTAACGAAGCGTGATTGAATCGCATTCGTACAGTTCAATCCAATTTTTTGGTCGGACAAAATCATGGCAGCTCTGCAACCAATCTCGCTAAACCTTGGGCATGAGACTGTGCGGCTGAATGTGACACCGGCTGCAGCTGGATTTCTCATCGAGCGCGAGTCGTTTTCGACCGCGCCTGCCGGGAAGGTAGGCCCAAAGATCACTCAGGTTTTGCTTGCAAACGACGCGAGCATCTCCGAATTTATGAAGAGTGAGCCGCACTCTGATCGGGTTGGACCGGTTCTTGAGCACCTACTTCGCGAAGCAATGTACGTGGCTCCGGAATCGAGCGCGCCGGGCTCGATTGAGGAGCAGTTGGCGATGCTCAATCGTCTAAGCCGGGCCACTGATGAGATCGAGTTGTTGCATTGCGTCAACGCCGTCATTCGTGGGTTGGGTGCGACGAGCTTCATGTTTTTCTTGGCGCAAGATGACTCGAGTGGTCAACCGGCCTCTTATCGAATTCTGACCTCGCATGCCGAGGCACTGCAGACCTACGTGTCCTTGCGCATGTACGCGGGCGATCCTGCCCTTGAGCGCGCGCGCGGACATCCCGAGCCATTTTTTTCGTCAGACTTCGGCAAGATTCAAAGAATGAGCGGCGGCGGTCGCAAGATCGCCGAGCGGGCGCGTGGTTTCGGGATGAAAAGCCTCGCTGTCGTTCCGGCGCATCATCGCGGAAGCAATCACTTTGGCGTTCTCTACGCAGCGACGGATACATTGCCCGAGGAGAACGGCGAAGAGCGTCTGCGCGCCAATCTGGCATTGTTTCGAGCACTATCCGCCCAAGTGTTTGAGTGGTACATGCGAAAGGAAGTCGCGATCGCGTTCAGAAACACCGGTTTAACAACCCTCGAACTTCAAATCCTCAATGCCTGGAAACGTGGCTTCCAGCTCGATGCAATCGCCGAAGTGCTCAATATTTCGCCGACGTCGTTGAAACGCAACCATGTGCCATCGATCAATGAAAAGCTCGGCGCGAAGACCATCCGGAGCTCGATACAAGTGGCCAGTGACTTGGGCCTGCTCCCGCTGGTCTCAGATCGGAAAGTTGCGTACGTGCTGTACAGCCCTAAACACGGGGTTTTCCTACGAGCGGACGGAGCGTGCCCGGCCTTTTCCAAGTTGTTTCCAGGACCCCTCGAGGAAGCCCAGATATTCGACGACATCGCCGCAGCCAACGAACTGGTTGATGACGTGATGCCGAACCAGAAAGGCGAACTCGAATTCAGGCGAGTCGATGTTCACTGTTTTGCGACGAGCGCGTCTCGGGAGGAATGTGCTGCTGCGGGATTACCTTGGTGGGAGCCGGACGTGGATGAAGAGGACGAAGATGCTTGGGCCGAAAGGAACGGTCCGTCTAATTCCTATCACTAGGAGGTCCGACCGGAGCCTCAACCTTATTGAGGCCGCGCACGGAGGCGCTATGCAAGCCCAACGCGGCTTCATTTATTCGCCGTCGTCCGGGACGGGCTGATCCCCAACGGAGCAGCTAGCAGCACCGCGACGCGCCGCCTTCCGTACAGGCGTCCGCCTCTGATCGGTGCGGCCGGGTGTCTGCGCGCGACACTTAAAGCTTTTTCGAAAATCCGGCTTCAAACCCTCGACCAGTGGCCTTCGCCGAGTAACGTAAACTTGCGACGCGGCGCGTTTCCCACTATGCTGTCGGAAATTCAACACGTATCGTTTTTTTCTCATTCGAGTGTTGAATCCAACAACGGGAGCAGTTGATGACCACCGCCGTTCGGGCACGCCCTGATAAGTCCTCGCCGACGATGCAACTTCAAGTCAAGCACGCTCCGAAGCGTATTCCTTTGAACGGGATCAAAGACATTGCCCGGAGCGCCAGCGACATGCTCGTCGATGTGCGCGAGAGCATGCTTGCGCCACATCCGCGGAAGAACCCGCCGGTT
Source organism: Caballeronia sp. PC1 (assembly GCF_021353155.1). Lineage (NCBI taxonomy): Bacteria > Pseudomonadati > Pseudomonadota > Betaproteobacteria > Burkholderiales > Burkholderiaceae > Caballeronia > Caballeronia sp. PC1. Next base: position 89,693 of record NZ_JAJUBH010000006.1, on the reverse strand, counting down.
TTTACGACTGCTCAAGTCGGCGATCTCTGCCGTGTTGATCGCCAACGTATGCATTATCTGGCTCGCACGGAGTCCGATCTTCCTCAGGGCACCCTTCGGCATAGCCGTAGTAGGGAATTTACGCTTGCCGAGACACGAATCTGGATCGACCGCATCGCTCCCTTCGCCAAGCGCCCCACCGGGGTAAAGGGGAAAACGATCGCCATCGGGAACTTCAAGGGTGGCGTTAGCAAAACCACAACCGCGATGACGCTGGCTCAAGGCCTGACGCTGTTTGGCCGTCGCGTGCTTCTGGTTGACCTTGATCCTCAAGCTTCGCTCTCTGCACTGCACGGAATCCTCGCCGATAGCGAGGTTGCGGACGAACATACGGTTCTCCCCTTGATTTATGGCGAGACCGATAGCCTTCAATATGCTGTTCAATCCACATATTGGGACGGCATCGACCTAATTCCAGCGAGTGCGGCATTGTTCGGAGCGGAATTCTTCCTGCCGTTCAAACAGTCCAAAGAAAAGAGCTTTCAATTCTGGAACGTGCTGAACAGCGGTCTTCGGTCTCTTTTGGACCAATACGACGTTGTAATCATCGACACGCCCCCTGCCCTGTCCTACCTGACGATCAATGCATTCATGGCAGCGGACGGTCTTGTTGTGCCGACGCCGCCAAGTGCACTCGATTATGCCTCGTCGACCCAGTTCTGGAGTTTGTTCTCCGATTTGTCGCAGAGCATGCAAGAAGTAGCGCCGCAACTGAACAAGAGCTTCGACTTCATCAACGTGCTACTTGCGAAAGTAGACCAGAGCCAAGCAGCGACACCGATTGTCCGAGATTGGATCAACAAGACCTACGAAGGTCTGGTACTTCCTGTTGAGATCCCCACGACCGCGGTGACTCAATCTGCAGCGGCTGAATTCGGAACGGTGTACGACATATCGAAGTATCAAGGAAGCCTGAAAACCTACCAGCGGGCAAGAGAAGCGTACGACCGGTTTGCAGAAATCGTGGATCAACAGATCGTGACGCTGTGGCATGCCGAATCGGAGGTCAAATGAGTATTAAGGATCGACTCGCAGCGAAAGCTGCCGGAATTGGCTCGAACCCACGTCCGCCACGGCCTGAGTCCGATATCCCCGTGAGGCCGAAAACAGCACCTGGACAGCTCATGGCTTCGCTCCCTCTTCTCGCAGAAAAGGAGAGGGAGCTCGACGTGTTGCGCCAGCGCATTGAAGAGTTGGAAGCGGGGGTAACTGCCGGATCGGCGGAGGAAATTGAGCTCTTAAAGAGCAAACTTGCTGAGGCTCAACAGTCCAGGGGTGCGATCGACATCCCGTTGATCGAACTGCACGAGGTGCCCGGTCGACGTCGGCACATGCCGGCGGAGAAGTACGCAGAGCTTCGAGAGAATTTGCGTCATAACAAGCTTATTCATCCGATTGTGGTGCTTCCTCGATTGGAAGGAGGCTTCGAAATACTTTCCGGCCACCATCGCACGGACGCGTTCCGCGAGCTTGGCCGTGAAAGCATTCGCTGCGTTGTCGGCGACACCACGATTGAGGAGGCCGATGAAGGAGCGTTCTTCGCCAACTTGATGCAGTCGGACTTAACCGACTATGAGAAATATGTCGGGCTGAAAAGGTTTCAACAAAAGCACTCAAAGTTGAAGCAAGCAGAGATTGCGGAGCAGATTGGCATTAGCCAATCGTTCGTGAGTCTGTTGCTTTCATATGATCGATTGCCGAATGCGGCGCGTGAGATTCTCGACGCAAATGTGGGGATCGTGGGCGCTTCGGCTGCAGCGGAATTAGCCAGCATTTCTGAGCTCGGGAAGAGTGATCGCGTGGTGGAGGCAGTGCTTCAAGTTTCCACACGCAAGCTGGATCAGTCGCAAGCTGTTCGTTTTGCTCGTGATGGGGACAGAACGAAAACAGCGAAGCCGGCAGCGACGACTTACAAGGTCAAGGCTGGAAAAAACACATGGTGCGACGTGCGTCGCGCCAAGAACGTCATGCGAATCGAGTTTCAGTCTGAAGAAGTTGCAGAAGCTGTCCAAGATGCTATCAGACGCACGCTGGAAACTTTGGCAGGCGCTAGATCAAATGAGATGAACGACGCGTAACCGTAACACGTTGATTTCAAACGATATGAGACTCTAATTGATGGAAATATCAAGAATCTAGGTCTTTCGAGACCCAAAAACAAAAGCCCCCGGCGGGAACCGAGGGCTTTTGAAGGTTTGGCTGCGAGAGCCTAACCGCGCACTCACCGGCGGGAACCGGAAGTGGTCACTGCTCACAGACCCCGAGTGTAGCGAAACGCGATCTGCAGTCAAGCGAATTCAATCCATTTTTGCAAATGGACCGCTCGACATGTCTATCGCGCAACGCTTGGTTGCTGGCGAGGGTGAAACACATCCCGAAGATTCGGCTGCCCTCACCGCTTTTCGCTGCGACTCGACCAACCTGCCCTGGATCATCTTCCGGGCGGCGTTCCGAGCCGCGCACATCGAACAGATTCCGCCGCGCGCTCGCGCGCTACTCTCCGCCCTCGCCCGCACGGTCGACGCCGCCAAGCCGTTCGCAGCGATCTTTGCACGGCGCGAATTGCTGACCGGGCGTGCGCTACAATCGATGCGGACGTTCTATCGCAGCCTCGATGATCTCGAAGCGGCGGGACTTATCGATCGTCGCCCTCAAGCTCGCTACGTCGAAGCTGGTCTGTTCGGCCGTGCCTACCTGCACCTGACCGAACACGCTGTCGCCCTCCTCGGCCTCATTGAGTCTACGCGCACGCAGGACGAACCCGCGCCGCAATCGGTCTCGCCCGCCGCATCTAACGACGCAGCATCCTCATTTCCAGCACCGTCTGCCAAGATGGCAGACGGTGGAATATATAAGGATCTAAGCCCTTCCGTTTTTCAAAAGAGACAACCAGGGTCACTGCCTGCGGACCTCCAGCGCCTGCGCACCCTGGGGTTTTTTGATTTTTTGATTTTCAAACTCATGCGCGAAGCGCGTGAGCACGGTAAGCGCCTCTCCGATGTCGTCGAGGCGACGTGGGACCACCTGAAGCTGGCCAAGGCCCCCATCAACTACCTGCGCGCCCTGCTGCGCAATCCGGTCGACTTTGCCCACCTCGTGCGACGTCGCGACCGCGATAAGACCGCCAATCAGGCGCGCACGCAGCAGCACGTCGAGGCCACCGCCGTCGCCCTGCAAAACGCCGGCCGTACGTTCATCGACGCTGATGGAAAGTGTCAGTACGTGATCGGTGCAAGCGGCGAGTCGATGACGATCTGCAGGCTCACGGAGGGCATCGGACGCCAGGCGACGGGTTGGACCCAATCGTTCGCGCACGCCCTGAAGACCGGAACCCTGCGTCCGGCCACCGCGATCGACCTCGAGCGCTTCGCCGACGCCCAACGAACGGCGGTCGCCGCCAACTCGCCGCGCAGGGAGTCGATGGCACCCGCGAAGCCGCCCGTGACGTTGGCGGTGCGCGAGCACATTGCCGGCCTGCGCCAGTTGCTGAAGGTTCGCACGGTGACGGCTTAGCCCTCGCCGGGCCGCAGGGCGGCTGACGGCGTGGTAGGTGTGACTTCATCGCCGGAGTGGGCGTGCCAAGCGCGTCGAGACCCCGCGTCCGACGCGATCAATGAGCCGTCCCGGCGAGAGTGCGAAACGCAACTACCGATCGGTTTTCATCCACGCCTAGAAGCTGCCCGCGTGAGCGGTGCCGTCACGACGCGCGTGGGCATCTCGGCCCGCAACGAACCGCGCCTCACCTGGACCTTTGGCACCGACTGTCGATCCGAGTGTCGGTCGGCCAGGCTCGACGAAGCGGAACGAATCCTCAGCCGTCCCTGCAGCGCGACGACACGGTTGCCGTCGACCGAATCCTGGGTGGGAAGAGAGACCTCAAGCTGGCGTCCATCGACGCGTCGGTCCCGCCGTGCGTGCGGTGTTGCTGCCTCGTCGAGCCAAGCAACCAGCCGCCCACGGCGAGGCGATCGGGCGGCGGATCAAGTGGCTCAAGCGGCTCGCGGCGTCTGAGCCGCTCGAACCGATCCAGTTTGACGCTTTCCGCAACGACGGCGGGCTGCGCGCGGGCGTTCAAGGTGAGCGATATCGGCACCATCGCTGCAAACTGCGGGGCGATTTCCCCGTTCGGCGACGCGGTCCGCGAGATGCTCCTCGAGGCGTCTCTCAAGTCGTCCAGCCAGGCGCGGAGGCAGCGCATGGCAGAGCGGCAACCGGCCGGTGACGGAAACCGTTGCCGTCCTTGACCGGTGCCAGCTCGCTCAGCCCGATGCCCGTAACGTTCGCATGCCGTGGGGCGTTCGGTGGATTTGCAGCCAACCCGGAGCGTCCCGCCGCGAGGCCGCGTCTTGTCTGTGACGCGCGCGGCGCGGGAGGATGCGGAGCGGGAACCGGTCTTTTGCCGATGGGCGCCGACGCGCGCCGCGGCGGCCCACCGTCGCCGTTCGAGTTCGGGGTGGGCCTCGGCGTCAACGGGCTGCCGAGGCATGTGACAGGGCTGCAGCGGACCAATCGCCAGGGGTGGCAGGGGGCAACATGGATGCCTGCCGATATCTCGGCCGCGGCAATGGGATCAATCAGGCCAATCTGACTCCAGCCGAGCTCGGACGCGCCGGGCGGCCGAGCTCGGGAAAGCAGTCGCAGTACGCGGAGCGCTCGGTGAAATCCAGCAACACAAGTCGATGCGCGCAGCCCGCCCGCGACGCCGTTCCCGCGGGGCCATCGACCCATCGGCAGGGGAGGGGAGCGGTCCGCGGCCCGGCGGCGTGCGCCAATCTCGCGCGGCGATGCCACCGTTTGATGCGCGACTCGGGCGCCGCGCACGGCGCCAACTGCGTAGCTTTATCCGAACTCGGCCAGGAAAATCCGCGCTCGCGCAATCTTGGTCAAGCCTGATAATGTAATAGCGTCGGGATTATCAGACACGGGTACACCCCTTTGAAATTTCGAACGAACGGTCGTTCAAAACGCCGATTCGAGCGTCGAAGTACACCGGCCTGCGCCACCAGTCACAACTCGGACGATGTGGATTGATCTTATTGCCTCGTCCTTCTCAGCAAGTCAAGATAGCGCCTGGCGCCGCGGTGGCGACGCGATCTTCAATCTCATAGGCAAAAACAAACATGGCAACAGGTACAGTCAAGTGGTTCAACGATGCAAAGGGTTTCGGCTTCATCACGCCGGACAATGGCGGCGATGATCTGTTCGCGCACTTCTCGGAGATTCAAACCAACGGTTTCAAATCACTCGCGGAAGGGCAGAAGGTGACCTTCGACGAGAAGATGGGTCCGAAGGGCAAGCAGGCGTCGAACATCAAGCCGGCGTAACGGCGGCGGCCCTGGCGATCGAGGGGTCGCCAGGGCATCGGAAGACGAGGGTGGAGGCCCGAAGGCAGGGTTTTGGCGGCAAAAAACACCAACTACCAAAACCGCGCTTGTCTGCTAATTATTATTAGCAGTGAATGATTTAATGGCTAGAATAGGGCATCTTCGCTTCTACGTCGCTGCGGAGTGGGGCGGAGGTATCATTTGGCCTATAATGAAGGTTCAAATGATTCCATGGAGACCGCCATGTTGCTGGTGTCGCCTGAACAGATCGCCGCGGTGATGGCCTTGGCGCGTATCCCGCACTCGGTGGCCGAACTCGACGCGCAGGTGCGCGAGGGACTGCCGAAATCGGCGTTGAAGGAAGGCGTCGAGCACGCGACGCGTAGCGCCGAGGAACGGCGTGCGCTGCTCGCGCGCATCGTGCCGGAGGCGACCTTCAAGCGTCGCCGCGACAAGCTCAGTCCCGACGAGTCGGAGAAGACCGAGCGGCTGGCGCGGATCGTCGCGACCGCGCGTTACGTCTGGGACGACGAGGCGGACGCGCGGGAATTCCTGAACACCCCGCATCCGTTGCTCGAAGGGCGCACGCCGGTGGAGGTGGCATTGACCGAGCTGGGTGCGCGGCGCGTCGAAGAGTTGCTGTGGAAGTTGTTCTATGGGCTGCCGGCATGACCTCCTACATAGATGGCGTCGAGGTTGAAATTGAGGCAGAGGGCGAGGTACGGGCCTGATGCGGATTTTTAGAATTGCGGATCGCCGTCATCCCGTCTGGAGCGGCACCGGCGCGATGCTCGTGGGCGGCCGGTTCAATAGCCCGGGCCGTCCGGTCATCTACGGGGCGCTGAATTTCGCGGGCGCGATGCTGGAAGTGCTGGTCCATGCGCGGATCGGCAAGGTGCCGAAACATCACGTGTGGGTCGAGGTCGACGTGCCCGAGGATGTGTCGATCGAGCGCGTGACCGTCGAGGACTTGTCGGCGGGGTGGGACGCGCCCGACGCGCAGATCGCGCGACGCTTCGGCGACCAGTGGATCGAGGAAGCGAGATCCGCAGCCCTGGTGGTGCCGTCGGTAGTGGCAAGGGCGGAATGCAATGCCGTAATCAATCCCGCGCATCCGGACGCGGCGCGCCTGGTGGTGTCGGCGCCGCAGCCCGTGGTGTGGGATCAGCGGTTCTTTGTGAGTGACGGCGAGCGGGATCCGAATCCGCGCGGGCACCAAAGCGATGAGAAGCCGACCCCCGAATAAGCTCACCGAGGGTGGTCGAGTCGAGCGGGCTAACAGGCCGTCATCGTCGGTCCAGGAACCGAGCAAGGTCGGGTGCGAAGCGGATCGTGTGAAATGGATGAAGTGAGAGACGAGGTGCGCTGACCGATCATGGCCAACAAACCGCAACAACTGATCTTGCCGCCCCCGCGGACCTATACGCGCACGGACTTCACCGCCTTACGTGCGTTTGTGCAGCGCTTGCCGGCATCGACGATCGCGCGTCTCTACTATGATCCCGAGCGTTCGCCGCACGCGGCCAGTGCCGAGGCGACTGAGCGTTATCTGAGCACGATGCGCGACGATCTGGTTCACCTCGCGCTGCTGCATGGCTCTCAGGCCTTGGCGGATCATCTGAAGGCATCGATCAAGCAGCACGGCAGCGCGAAGCTGACTGCCGTCACCCTGCGCATGGTCGAGCACGCGTCGACGCTCGCCGCGGCCGCACCGCTCACGATGCACCCGGTTCACCTGTGGTTTCGTCCGCTCATCGCGCAGCGCCTGAGCGGGGAGGGCATCGGCACACTCGGCGCGCTGATCGACTATTGCAATGCGCGCGGCGGCAGCTGGTGGCGATCAGTTCCGCGCGTGGGCGCGTTGCGCGCCCGCACACTTGTCGCGTGGCTGCGACGCCATCAAGCGACACTCGGCGTCCAGGTTGCAGCGGACGTCGACACGACGTCGTTGGTGCCATCGCTTCAACCGGGCGCGCACGCCGACCCCAAACAGGAATCCGATCGAGGGCCGGTTGTCATTGGCGGTGACCCGGCCGAACCGCGCCTGGCCGCCTTCGAACACCTCGCCGTACCGGCTGCACTATCAGGCGGCGAGGGGACGTACCGCGGTCTCAACCGGGCGACCACATTCGCGTTCATCCGCGCGGAGCACGATCTGGCCGCAGTCCACGCCTACTTGCACCGGTATCGCGATCGACCCACGACCTTGCGCGCCTACACGCGCGAACTCGAACGCCTCATTCTATGGAGCGTCGTCGTTCGGCAAAAGGCGCTGTCGTCGCTCGCGGTCGAGGATTGCGAGGCCTACAAGGATTTCTTGAAGGCGCCGTTGGCCTCGTTCACGGGACCGAAGCGGCCGCGCAGCAGTGGAAGGTGGCGGCCGTTTTCAACCGAAGGTCTGTCGGCCGACAGTCAGGCGTATGCGGTGCGCGTGCTGCGCGCGGCATTTGCGTGGCTCGTCGAGGTGCGCTATCTGGCGGGTAACCCCTGGAGCGCCGTGCATGAGCCGGCCACTATCACGCGTGAACTCGCCGTGCAGGTACAACGGGCGCTGCCGGCCAAACTGTGGGCGCAGGTACGCGCAGCACTGGATGAACGATGTGACCGCACCTTCATGACCGAGGCCCATCTACCAGCCGACGAGGATGGGCGTCAATGGCGTGCCGCCCGCGCGGCGATCTTGCTGATGGGGGACTCCGGTTTGCGCCGTGCGGAAGCTGCCTCGGCGCGACGTGAAGATCTGCGTCCCGCCGAAGATCGCGACGACCGCGGGCTAGCGGAACGCAGAAGAACTGCCGTTCGGCCATCGACGGGCGGACCTGCCTCGAGCGCGGCATCGACAAACAATCCATCGACTAACATGACCGCTGCGGCACAGAAATCGTTACCGGATGCAAACGCCGGTGCCGCTCGGGCCGCCCGCGCGGTCTGGACCTTGACCATCGTGGGGAAGCGTCGCAAGCAACGCACGGTGCCGGTCAGTCGCGCGACGGTTGACGCGTTGCGAGCGCACTGGCGAGATCGCGGCAGCGATTTTGATGAGGTGCACGCTGATGGACCGCTCATCGCGCCAACCTGGATCCCGGCCACGCCTGCGGCGATCGAACGACATGAAGCGGGTTTGGACGAACCTAATGAAAAGGGTAGAGCTCACTCGATGCCCTATACCGTCGATGCGCTCGGCCGCATCGTTCGCATGGCGATGCAACGACTGAGCGCGCAGACTGCGGCGTTGGCCGACTTCAGCGCGGAGGACCTGGTGCAGTTAGCCAACACCTCGGCTCACGCTTTTCGACACACATTTGGGACGCGCGCGGTTGCGCGCGATATGCCGACAGACGTCGTCCAGTCGATCCTGGGCCACGCGTCGTTGCAGACGACGTCAATTTATGTGCGGGCTGAACGGCGCCGCATGCTCGACGCTGCGGCGCGTTACTACGCCGACGACGAGGCATAGGGGTGATTTTTGTTGCAGCGCGGACGCGCGTTCGACGCGCTCGGCCGTTTCGGGCGCGCAGTATCAAGATCGCACGCGTCGGTGCGTCAGTCGACCAACCTAATGACTCGCCCATTCATACAGCGCATGAACGGGACGAGAGCAGAGATCTGCCATTACGGAAATAGCATGTGCGGTTTTGTTTGTACCAACGAAGGACCGATCGGCGTCGGCGAGCCGGAGGCCATTTGTTCGCTACTTCGCTCCGCGCACGGAGTCCTCTGCTGAGAAGGCGTAGTCTGCAGCACAGTGCTCCTGCTCCAAATACTGCGCCGACTCCCTCATACATGACGTCTCCGGCATCCCAGACCGTCGAAGCGGGGGCGGTCGCTGACCATCGCCAACATGTCGAATAAACCGAAAAACGCGAAGACCATGCGCCGTGCGCCGCTGACCCGGGCGCAGCTGTTGCCGATTGCGCCGGCTACGACGCGGGCTTTCTCGCTGAGATACCACCTGGCCCTGGTTGCGTTGCGCAACGGACGTGGCAACGCTGACCTTGCGAGCGAACTCGTCAAAACCCTCTACCTGACCTACTTCGTCTGCGAGAGGGATCGGCTTGATCCGCCGATCGAGACCTACCTCAAGGCGGAAGCGGTCCTGAGGGCGTGCATTCACGATTCGGAGACGGATCACCCGTGGGCTATCGCCGACGATCAGTGCGAGGCGATCGAGACGGTCCTATGCGCGCACGACACCCAACTCGCCTCCACGCCCCTTCACCGAATCGAGGTCGCCAAGGGACGGCTGGATCGGATATTGAAAGCGGGACGCTTCCCGGACCTTGCGGCGATGAACCAGATCACGGTCGTGAGCTAGGCGAATGGACCGTCGGAGGGAAGAATCGTGATCGTCACCGTTGCTGGCAACGTGTCGCTGGCATTTTCGCGCGCCCGAGTCGGTTGGCGACAAGATCTGCAGCACGGCCAGCGTGACATCGTGACTATCTTATGCTGTGGTATGCGGGTTATTCGGATGGGCCAAGGATGCTGAACTCCGGCTCCTGCCACGTTACCTGATCGAATCACAGGCAAACACGTCGAGCGGTCTCGGAAGCGTGATTGTTCGCGACCGCGGGAATGGTCGAATTCTCGAGCGATCGTCGACCTGGTCGGCGCGAACAGGAACCCACCGTCCGGATTGGCCAAAACTCGCAGCGTGGCTTGACTTACATTACCCGGACCATTGCGACCCGCTGCGCTACTGGAACGATTGTGAGGAAAATCGCCGAACTTGAGTGGATCTTGGGCGATCCTGTTTTCGCGCTAGTCGACGATCTCTGCTTCGTTGGGTCTTGATCTGAACTGCCGGGTTCGGCCATAAGCAGTCTTCCCTCCAGTGGTCTTTGGCTTTTCGAACGCCTCGTACACAGCCGTCTTCAGACCTTTCTGCCTTGTTGCGTGTTCTAGCGCGGCCCGCAGACGACCTACTTAATGCATCGGGCTTGACTGTCGCATCTTGTTCCGCGGCAGGCGAACGGCATCTTCTACTCGCGGCATGCCGAACTCGCGTGCATACACCTACTGAACTGCGTCGAACTCCCATACCCAACCTCGTCTGCCGCCGACTTCGCGCTGTGCTGCGAAGCTTCGAGCAACGTCCGCGCGCGTGGAAGGCCACCTTGTTAATCGAAAAGCTCTTTTCAACCAATAGGTTAGGGCAAACCCTGAAAACGCAAAGATTTTTTGTGCAAGTACAAAAACGTTATTGTGCAACATTTTTTTCTTCACTATTCTCCGTTTCGTGGGCTTGCAGGTCGTTGACAAACTCCCGCGGCAAACCTTCGACCGGTGCACTTCGGCCGTTGAGGAGCACGTGAGCTCTATCGCCCCCTTCAAACTAGATAAAGGTGTATTGATGTAAGCGGTCAGTGAAGCACGTCCTGCCCGCCAACTTGACCTATCGATTTTTTTCTAAAAGGACCTTGCCCAGTCTCCAAGGAAGTAGAGCTTCGTAATCCTCTGCGGTCTTCGCGAGCGGCAGAGCCTTGAACAGGTCGACAAGATACGCGTAGATATCGATGCGATTCGCGACGCAGGTCTGGACGAGTGAATACAGGTTTGCCGAGGCCTTTGCACCTCCTACGGTGTCCGAAAAAAGCCATGCCTTTCTCCCCAGGACAAACGGGCGGATCATGTTCTCACATAAATTATTGTCAACGGGCCATGCCGGATTCTCGACGTAACGGATCAGCTTGGGCCACTGTCCCGCCGTGTAGTTCAAGGCCTTGCCCAGCAGCCCTGTGGGCGCGGTTGTTTCCAGGTACTCATCGAGCAGGGTCCTGATCTTCGTGAGCACCGCACGGCTATAGCGGCGGCGCAGGCGCGCTCGCCAGTGCGGTTTCTTGTTGGCATGCGATTCGGCCGCATAGAGCTTGCCGATCAGGTAGATAAACTGGGTGGACGGCTGATGGCGGCCACGGGCATCTTTGGGCAATGCCGCCTCGGCTTCCACAAAATACCTCCTGCAGTGCGCCCAGCAACCAAGATGCACGAGTGCATTAGCCTTCGCGATCGTGTCATACGGTTTGTACCCGTCGGTCATCAGCACGGCGCCATGGCGCATGCCGGCCCACACGTCCGCACCAAGCTGTTGGGAGCGCCCCGGCGCATAGGTAAACAGGCGCACGGGTGGACCACTGCCGTTCATCTGGACCCAGACGTAACTCTTTGTCTGCGGTGCGCGCCCTGGCTCCTTGAGAACCTGCACGGTGGTTTCGTCGCCGAACCCGATCTCGCTGTCGAGCATCACATCACGCATCAGGTTGATGACGGGCTGTACCGAATGTCCCAGGCGCACTACGCTTGCAGCCAGCGTGTTTCGCGAGATGTCGCCGCCAAAGCGGCGCAGCAGCGCAGCGATCCGGTACAGCGGCAGGCCGTCGATATACTTCGAGACGACGAACCACGCCAGCGCCGCTTCGGTGAACAGGCCCCTGGGGATGATGCGTGCTCGCGCCGGCGTCACCTTCATGCCCTGGTCGCACTGCTGGCATGCGTACTTCACGCGCTCGTGACGGATCACCTGAACCTGCTGCGGGATGATGTCCAGCTGTTCGCTGACCTCGACGCCGATCTCCACGAGCACACTGCCGTCGTTCTGGCACACCCGTTCTTCTTCAGTGAGCTCGTAACGGATCACCTTGCGTGGCAATGCCGGGTCCAGCGGCTTGCGCCCGGGCTTGCCGCGCTTGTGGCCTGCCACCGACGTACTGTCTGTGTCGTCTTCCTGGGCGGGTAACGTGGCGGTCGTCGGAGCCAGCGCTTCCGCTTCATTGAGGAACAGGTCCCGCTGGGCCTCGCTGCGTGCTTCGCTCTTCGCCCCGAACAGCCGTCGCTCGAATGCCTTCAGCTGTTCCTTGAGCAAATCACGCTCGACCTTCGTGACCCGCAGTTCGCCACGCAGCGCGTCGCGCTCGGCGAGCATCGCATCGCGTTCGGCGATGAGGGCAGCGAGTTCTGCGGCGGTGATCAAAATGCGGTTCATGCCACAACCATACCGGCTTGCGCTGCGAAATGGGTTTACGTCACCGCGCAAATTGTTGTGCGCGCGCCGCGCTCGCGCGACAGCGATACATCCTCCTCAGCTCACGCGTGCATAGTATCGCGCCGGGTGCTTGCGCATCGCTGTCAGATCAATGCCCTCCAGCAGCCAATGCAGTTGCTCGACGCTCAGTTCCAGTACTGGTTCGCTGCGCGGCCAGGCAAAGCGGTCAGCCTCCAGGCGGCGCAGCATCAACCAGAACCCGTTACGCTCCCATAGCAGAAGCTTCAGGCGATCGGCACGCCGGTTGCGGAACACGTAGACCGCCCGTGCGAACGGATCGAGTCCCAGTGCCTGCTCCACGATCGTCGAAAGGCCCGTAATGCCCTTGCGGAAATCGACGGCATCGCGGTGAACGTAAACCTTCAGATCAGCGTCGAACCGGAACATGGCACCTTCCCAGCGTCTCGATCATCGTCATCACCAGGCTTGAATCGTCGCCGGCACATTCAAGGATGAGCTTGACACCGTTAGGCAGTTCGGCAATCAGTTGCGACGGCAGCGTGACGCGTTGCGCCTGCCGTGCGAGCGCAACCGGTGCCGCATGAGCCTCGCATGCCGTAACATCGGCATGTCCCGGCTGAACAACCGGGATGAACGTCGGCATTGCCTTGGCCACGCCGTTCGGCGCCCCCTCACTGGTAGCATCGCTTTGATACTGACGAATCCATTTACGCAACAGGTTGGCGTTCAGGCCGTATTCCAGCGCCATCCCGGCGACGGACACCCCTGGTCGCAGACAGGCCAGCACCAGCTCACGCTTGGCCTGTTCGTCAAAGCAACGGCGCTTGCCATCACGCTCAAAGCCCCTTACCAGCCGCTCCTTCAGATTCCTGTCCTCTGCCATGGGTAGTGTCCACTTGAAAGTTGAAGTGGACACCAGCATCGCCTATCACTCATCGCGCGGGAAGGACGCCGACAACGGACCGCTTACGTATTGATGAACTTGAGAACCCGTGCGGGCAAAGACAGGGGCCTAACTCTCACTCTGACGGTGACCACCGCCGCCGCTCTTCTGGTCTTCGCCAGCGCGGCAAGTGCTCAAAGCAGCGTGACGCTTTACGGCCTCGTGGATGCAGGCATGAGCTTCAATTCGAATGCGGGCGGCAAAAATCAGATTGCGATGACATCGGGCAACATGAATGGCGCTCGTTGGGGCCTGACGGGTACTGAGGACCTCGGCGCCGGATTGAAGGCAATCTTCCAGTTGGAAGCTGGATACAGCGTGACCAACGGCACGATAGGTCAGAACGGCACGGAGTTTGGCCGTCAAGCCTACGTCGGCCTCGCAAATCAATACGGCACTGTTACGCTAGGCCGCCAGTATTCGGATGTATCGGTCAAAGTCGGTCCGTTCCAGGCATCGAACTGGGCAGCAGGTGGTGCTGCATATGGCGCCCACGTTGGCGATATTGATAACCTCGATAGTTCTTGGCGCATCAACAACGCTGTGAAGTTCCAGAGTGCCGACTATCACGGTGTGACCTTCGGGGGTCTCTATAGCTTCGGCGGCCGTGCCGGGAATTTCACGCAGAACAACATCTACGATATCGACGTCACATACGCAAACGGCCCGCTCTCAGCAGCGGTCGCGTACCTGTATGCGAAGAACCCGAATTTCTCGTTCTACGGCAACCGGGCCAACGACAGCACAACCGGCGTCAACATCACCAGTCCAGCTGTTGCTGGATACGCCTCGGCGGGCTCACAACAAATTGTGACAGCTGGCGCTGCATACAAAGTGGGTGCGGCAACCCTGGGCGTGGTCTACAGCAACGTGAAGTTTGACAGCCTTGGTGCGACGCCGGTTGCAGGGCTGAGTCCGATAACGAGTGCATATCGTGGCTCCGCAACCTTCAATATTGGTGAAGTTAGCGTTAAGTACAACGTAACGCCTTCCCTATTGCTGGGCGCCGCCTACAACTACACGCGTGATAGCGGTGCGACGAGCGACTCGGGCGCGCATTACAACCAATACGACTTGGGTGCGCTTTACTCACTTTCCAAGCGCACGACTCTCTACTTGGTTGGTCTGTATCAAACCGCCAGCGGTACCAACTCGCTTGGCAACAAAGCGGTCGCAGCCATTAATCAAGCAACGCCGTCTTCGACGAATCATCAGTTCGTGGCGACGTTGGGTATCAACCACAAGTTTTGATGCCCGCGGTGCCGCGAACACCGCGCTTTTAGTAGTAAGCGTCAGCTGGTCCTTGCAGGCCGGGGTTATGAAGGCCGGCAAGAACCGCGTCGGCGACTCTTTCAAAGTCGTCGACCAACTGACCGGTTGCGATGCGCAAGTGTGATGTTCTGGTCAGTCCAGACGAGCTGCCAGGATTCACCGCGATGCCACGAGAGGCTAGCGTGACCAAGGCATGTTGCTCCGATGGAACGGCAACCCAGACCACGAGTCCGCCGGCGCTGTGGGGAATGTTGCGCGCAGTGAGGGCCCGGGAGAAGGCGGCGTTTCTCTGCGCATATCTCGCTCGCGCACACTCGACACAAGCGATGGACGCTTTGTCTTGCAGGAGCCATGCGACGGCCTCCTGAAGGATTCGAGAGGTCCAGCCTTCGCGGAAGTTTCGGTACCCACGAACCTGGTCAATGAAGTTTGCGGAGCCAGACATGACGGCCAGGCGTAAGTCCGGACCGTGTGATTTGGAGAAGGATTTGATGTGGACGGTGCGCTCCGAGAACGACTTGCCAAAGCTTGCCGCTGGCTCCGGAGAGAT
Source organism: Caballeronia sp. PC1 (assembly GCF_021353155.1). NCBI lineage: Bacteria > Pseudomonadati > Pseudomonadota > Betaproteobacteria > Burkholderiales > Burkholderiaceae > Caballeronia > Caballeronia sp. PC1. The sequence goes on along the minus strand of NZ_JAJUBH010000006.1, from coordinate 74,562 downwards.
AAGGCCAAGTCCGTCGTCTTCAATGATGAGCATGTCGCTCTTCTTGAGCAGGCCGGTGAGCGCGGCAATGCGCTTTTTACTCAGTACCCGACCCGTTGTTGCGTGCGAGCCGGGCTGGAAGAGAAACGCTGAGGGCTTCCGTTTCAGAGCAGCGGCAAGCGATTCAGGTAATGGGCCTTCGTCGTCGCATTCGATGGGGAGCGAGCGAGCACCGACCTTGTCGACGATGTCGAGGATCCGAACCGTTGCGGGAGTCTCGACCGCCACATACGCGCCCGGAAGGACAGACGAGACCAAGGCTAAGTAGAGAGCATCGTATCCGCCATTTGTAGCGATGAAGGCTGGCGCTTCGTAGGGCCACACACGCATAACGGCCTCGCGCAATGAGGGAGTGATGATCTCTCTCACGTAGCTGTTTAGGTTTTTGACTTTGGTTGCGTGCACCAGAGCCTGTGACAAGTCGGGGAGCAGTGCGGGATCGGGTGTCGCCAGGCGCAAGTCGGTGACCGCGAAAGGACCAAAGTTACCTCGTCCCTCGTAACGAACAGGGCGAAGCGATGTTTGGTCGCCTTGAACCCAGACGCCATTGCGACGTGAGCCGGAAACCATTCGGTGCGAACGTAATTGTCGCCATGCGCTTGAGACCGTCGAAGGACTGACACCCAGTGCGGCGGCGAGATCGCGGACGGCTGGCAGTTGCGTGCCAACGGGCAACTCACCGCTGCGGATCAGGTTAGCGATTTCGACCGCAATACCGGCCGGACTGCGGTCCTGGATGCGGGAGACAAGCGCAACGATGCGATCTTCGTCAGGCATAGAAGTAAGTTTTGTGCAAGTACAAAAAACCGATTGTACATTTTTTAACGCATTTATACACTGGATTCGTCACTGAGCGGAACCGCTCACGACGGCTACAAGTTGAGGTACAACATGCAGTTGAAAGTGAAGTTGGCAGTGCGTGACTGGGACTATCTAACCCCGCTGGCATTGGGCGACGTGAAGTCGGGCAAGTTGAATATCGAAGTGGTTCGCGTCCAAGCCGTCCAGGACTGGACTCAGGAAAACGACTACGACGCGGGAGAAGTCTCCTTCAGTAAGTACCTGCAGGGTATGGCTACGGGCGGCTATCCGCTCCGGTGCCTGCCCCATTTCCTGATGAGAGGCTTCCGCCAGCGGTGCATTCTCACCAGCACCGGCAGCGACATCACCCGAGTCGAAGACCTTGCCGGAAAGCGTATCGGCGTAACTGGTTGGTCCGACTCGGGCAACACGTGGACTCGCACACTGCTGCGCCGGGCGGGAATCGGAATCGAGGATGTGCGGTGGTACGCCGGACGTCTAACGGAGTCCTATCCGATCATTGACCGCCTTGGCCGATTTGCACGGCCCGGTCGCATTGAGGCAACGCCGAACGAGAAGCCGCTTGTCGACATGGTCAAAGCTGGCGAGCTCGATGCGTTGTTCTCACCGTTTCTGCCGCCCGCGTTCTTTAGCGACGGATCCGGACTTCGGTTCTTACTGTCAGATTTTCGTGCCGAAGAGGTGCGATATTTCAAGGAGGTTGGATACGTCCCTGGAATTCACATCCTTGGTGTCAAGCCGGACCTTTGCAAACAGTATCCCTGGCTAGCCGCCGAGATAGGCGAAGTCATCGAGGAGTCGTCGCGTGTCTGGTCGGAAAAGCGAACCAAGTATCAGGACACAACCCCTTGGTTGCTCGACGACATTGCGCGAACCAGCCGTGATCTACCGGCGACCTGGAATACCAACGGCCTCGCAAGCAATGAAAAGATGATTGACGACTTCGCGGTCGAGCTTTACGAGCAGCGCATTATCGAGACGCGCCTCGACGCGAAGACGCTCTTTCGGATCTGAATCCTATCTAGGTAATAGCAGGAGTTTCTATGAAAATCGCAATCGGACAAATCGCTGTAGACCGTGAAGTCGAAAGGAATCAGCAGAAGTGCGTCGAGTTGATGCACACCGCTGCCAATAATGGCGTTCGGCTCTTCGTCCTTCCCGAGGGGATTCTGGCGCGCGATATTGCCGATCCGGACCTTGTCTTGAGCGCTGCACAGCCGCTCGACGGTCCGTTCTTGACGGCTTTGCTCGAAGCGAGCAAAGCCAACGACATGACCACGATGCTGACCATTCACATCACCACTGGCGCTGAACGAGTCAAGAACGTCTTCGTGGTTATTCGTAATGGCGAAGTGATTGCAAAATACGAAAAGCTACATCTTTACGACGCATTCTCGATGCAGGAATCGGTCCGCGTCGCACCAGGCAATGAAGTGCCTCCCCTGGTCGAGGTGGACGGGCTGCGTTTTGGCATGATGACCTGCTACGACGTTCGCTTCCCGGAACTTGCACGCCGACTCGCGCTCGATGGCGCCGACGCTCTTGTGCTCCCAGCAGCATGGGTCAAGGGTCCGATGAAAGAGTGGCACTGGGAAGTTCTCACGACAGCGCGGGCACTCGACAACACTTGCTATGTGATCGCAAGTGGCGAATGCGGTCCGCGCAACATCGGAGCAAGCGTGGTTGTCGACCCACTCGGTGTCGCAATCGCCCGAGCGGGAGAAGCCGAGACGCTTCTTTACGCTGAGATCGACCGCGCTCGCATCGACCACGCTCGTGCAGTCCTGCCGGTTCTGGCTAATCGGCGCTTCGCTGCGCCTGAACTCAACAAGACAGAAGCCGGTGCGACAGTCGCCGCTTAACCCGGAAGCTTCGTTAGCGAGACATAAGGAAGGTCTATGAACCCCTACAATTCAAACCGGAAGACGTGGATTGCCGTGATTGCAGCAGCAAGCGGCAACCTCCTCGAATTCTATGATTTTGCGGTGTACGCCTACTTTGTCGCGACGATCGCCAAGCTGTTCTTCCCGAATCAAGACCCGGTCGTGTCGCTGCTGCAAACCTTCGCAGCCTACGGTATTGGCTTCATTGCGCGCCCTTTCGGAAGCCTCATTATCGGCCGCATTGGCGACATCAAAGGTCGCAAGCCGGCGATGATTTTGACCGTGACGTGTATGGCAATTGGCAGCATCGGGATTGGTCTGGTGCCGAGCTATGAGTCGATTGGTGTGGCAGCTCCGATTCTCTTGGTTTCGTTGCGGGCACTTCAAGGCTTTGCAGCCGGCGGCGAATATGGTACGTCGACCGCTTTCATCGTCGAGTCCTCGCCCCCCGAACATCGCGGATTTTTCGGTAGCTTCCAGACGGTCAGCGCTTCATGTGCCGCGCTGCTGGCTTCGGTTGTTGCTTCGTTGCTGTCGCTGGTGCCAGCGGATGTCGTGCATGCTTGGGCATGGCGCGTGCCGTTTGTCGCTGGCGGCATTGCCATTTCGCTGTTCAGCATTTTCCTGAGAGCCAAGACTGAAGAGACGCCAGAGTACGAGAAAAGCAAGAAGGAAGCGCCGCCGATTCCCGTTGCAGGCAGCGCTGCGTTCAAGCTTGGCCTCAAGGCGTTTGGCTTCACGATTTTCTGGACGGTGCTGTCTTACCTCGTGAACGCGTACATGGTGACCTACACCCAGCGTGAGGCAGGCTTGACGCGCGAACAGGCGCTTCTGGCGAGCAACATCGCGCTACTTGTTCAGACGTTGCTGCTTCCGGTCGCAGGTGCTATGTCGGATCGTGTTGGTCGTAAGCCGCTGCTTCTAGGGAGCTGCCTTCTCACGGCAATCGCGGGATATCCGATTCTGCACATGATGTCGAGCGGTGCGAGCTTCCAGCAGGTCCTGTTGTTGCAGTGCTGCCTAGGAGCGCTGTTCGCTTTGTTCTCGGGCCCGGCGCCCGCCACGATTTGCGAGATTTTCCCAACGAAGCTTCGCACAACGTGGATGAGTGTGGGCTTCACCCTCTCCGTTTCGATCTTCGGCGGATTCTCCCCGCTCGTGTCGACGTGGCTCATTTCCACTCTGCACATGCCCGCAGCACCGTCGCTGTTGATTGTTCCGGCAGCAATCATCTCCGGTCTTGTGATTTGCACACTGCCAGTTTGGCGCCGCAGCGCAATCCCACTCAACGCCCACTAATTTACATTCTCCATGGGGCATGGTCTTAAGCGGGCCCCATTAGGTGCCCGCTTTTTTCTATTAGGGAAAGGAAAATCAATGGCCGTGAGCGTGTTTGACCTCTTTAAGATTGGCATCGGGCCGTCAAGCTCACATACAGTTGGCCCAATGCGCGCAGCACTGATGTTCGTGCGGGCCTTGGAAAGGTGCGAGATGTTGCCTTTTGTAGCGCGAGTCCGTGCCGAGCTCTATGGGTCTTTGGGTGCCACCGGAAAGGGGCACGGGACCGACAAAGGTGTGATTCTCGGGCTGCTTGGAGAGGCACCCGACACCATCGACGCGGACACTATTGAACCGCGTCTTCTGGAAGTGACCGCTTCCGGTCAACTCGCCCTCGCCGGTCATCACGACGTTCCGTTCAATGCCCGTCGCGATGTGGCCTTCTATCGGCAAGCACTTCCGGAACACCCCAACGGTTTAAGGCTTCTGGCGTACCGAGAGGACGGAAGTATTGTTCGTGAGTCTACGTACTTATCCGTCGGTGGAGGGTTCGTCGTGACCGCTGGCGCAGACAACTCGCGGATGCTCGATGCGCCGCTCCAGTTGCCTTACCGATTCTCGAGCGGCAAAGAGCTTCTGAATCTATGCCGCGAGAACGAGCTGTCGATTGCCGAGCTGATGATGCAGAACGAGCTCGTGTGGCGGACCGAAGCTGAGATAGTCGAGGGACTTCGCCGCATCTGGGGGGTTATGCAAGCATGTGTGGACCGCGGCTGCAGGAACGAAGGCAACCTCACGGGTCCATTGGGGGTCAAAGCGACGAGCAAAGGCACTGCATCAACAGTTGTTGCGCAAGGATGGTGGAGGCGACCAGTCTTTGGCCGCGATGGATTGGCTCAACCTCTTTGCGCTTGCAGTCAACGAGGAGAATGCCAGCGGCGGCCGAGTCGTGACTGCACCAACCAACGGTGCGGCCGGCATCATCCCCGCCGTGATGCATTACTACATGAAGTTTATCGGCATGGCTAACGAGGAAGGCATCTTCGCCTTCCTCCTGACCTCTGCAGCGATCGGCACGCTCTACAAGTTGAACGCATCGATTTCTGGCGCCGAAGTCGGATGCCAGGGCGAAGTCGGAGTGGCTTGCTCGATGGCAGCTGGCGGATTGTGCGCTGCGATGGGTGGGACGCCGGAACAAGTTGAACATGCAGCTGAGATTGGCATGGAACACAACCTGGGTCTGACGTGCGACCCCGTCGGGGGTATGGTGCAAATCCCGTGCATCGAGAGAAACGCGATGGGTGCAGTCAAAGCCGTCAACGCAGCGCGCATGGCGCTGAACGGCGACGGCAGCCACTACGTGTCGCTTGACTCTGTCATCAAGACAATGATGCAAACGGGCGCGGATATGAAAACGAAGTACAAAGAGACTTCGCGTGGAGGTTTAGCGGTCAACATCATCGATGTGCTGATACCAGACGACACGTAGGCCGTCTCTTGTCAATGCGCCCGCGGGATTGAGCATAGATATGTTCGACCTTGATTCGAGATGTCTTCGAGCTTGCAGGTCTCGGCTCGCAGCTCGGAAATGCGGCGCTCGTCGACATCGTCCGGGACTACCTTGTGATCAAGGAGGTTGCCGCAGCCAATCATGGTAGGCAAGTTGGCGTTGGTGTAACCGACTTTAGATGCGCGCATTACAGATGAGCCAGGAGTCCATCCGGTTGGTCGAATGCCAGTTCACCCTATCAAGCTATTCGGGTTGAGCGCGGGAGGGCTGGGTATCAAATTTTTCGATAGGGCATGCCTGACGCTCTATTGGGCAAGTGCGTTTTGTCGCGACACAATAATTTCACGATGCAGCGCTAACGAAGCCTGTGTTGTCCATATCAAACATTGAAGAGACCCCGACATGAAATTCACCGTCACGCCGCTCGTGGAAGACTTCGTCGCCGAGATTCCCGACTTTCCTTTCGAGTCCCTCGATGACGAGACCATCGAGCAGTTCCGTTCCGTCTGGAAGCAGTACCCGCTCATCCGCTTCCGTAACGTGAAAATTGACGATGCGACGCAGGTGGCGTTTAGCAAGCGTCTCGGGCCGCCGGTCATTCATCCGCGCCAACTGCAACAGGGCAAGAACGCGGAGTTTCCCGAAATCCTCGTCATCAGCAACAAGAAGAAGGTAGACGGTACGGCAGCAGGCGACTTGGGCGACGGTGAAGTGAACTGGCACACCGATACGTGGTTTGTCGAGCGCCCGCCTTCGGCCGCCATCCTGCGCTCCATCGAGATTCCGCCGGAAGGTGGCAATACGTATTTTGCGAACATGTACTCGGCGTACGCTGCACTGCCGGAAGCGTTGAAGCAACGCCTGAAGGGACTGGAAATTCATCACCAGAACGTCATCGATGGTCGCGGTGAAGTGCGTCTGAATAAGACGAAGCCGGATAATGAAGACTATGCGACGTGGTCGGGTATTGACCATCCGATCGTTCGCCTGCACGGCGATTCGAAGAAGCCTTGTATCTATCTTGGCGGCGAACCGCACCGTCAAGCGATCGTGGGAATGCCGCAAGCCGAAGCGAAGGAGTTGCTCGCCGAACTTTGGGAACGCGCGACGGACAAGCGTCACGTCTGGATTCAGCAGTGGCAGCCGGGCGACATGATGATGTGGGACAATCGTTGCCTGATGCACTATCGCGACTCGTTCGATCCGGCGACGACGCGTCTGATGCATCGCACGACGGTGGAAGGAGAACGTCCGGTCGCTGCGTAAGCTTGGGTTGTTTAGTGGCGTGCGGTCGTTGAGAACGACGTTCTCACGGGAAGGCAATTCCGATTTACCTTCCCGTTCTCGTTTGACGGTTCAAGGAATGAACGTACCAACGACGAAGGCGCGCCCCATCATGGGTCTCAAACTTAGGCAGATCGAGGCGTTTCGAGCAGTGATGCGTGCTGGCTCGATGACAGCCGCCGCAGAGATTCTTTCCATCGGCCAGCCAGCCGTCAGCTATCAGATTTCGACACTTGAGACTGCGGTTGGCTTTGCGCTCTTCAATCGGGCGAAAGGAAAGCTCACCCCGACCGCAGAGGCGTATCAGCTGCTCGCTGAGGTAGACCGTCTTTACGATGGGCTCTCTGGAATCGAAGCGGCCGCCGTGGAAATTGCAGGACATCACCGCGCTATTTTGCGAGTCCTGCTGACATCGGCGTTTTCCAACACCTTGATTGTCGGGGCCATTGGGCGGTTCGCAGCCACTCATCCGGGTCTCCGTATGGATTTGGATGCTGCTCATCGTCCCGCCGTGGTTCGCAATGTCGCCAACGGTCTCGCCGACATCGGGATTGTCTCGCTTCCGGTGAATGTCAGTCGAATCATCGTCGAGCCGCTTTTCACGAGTGAGTTGGTTTGCGTCCTGCCTCGCATTCATCCGCTTGCTGATCGGGCTGCGGTCACACCGGATGACCTTGCCTCGCTACCACTGATCGCGATGAAACCAGGCGGCGTCATCCGTCCTATTCTCGAGCGCTGGTTTACTGCCGCGGGTCTTCACCCGATCTTCGAGTATGAAGTGCGCGATGCATGGGCCGCTATCGAGCTCGTGCGTGCGGGACTCGGCGTCGCTGTCGTCTCGCGCATTAGCGCAGCATCGCAAATTGGAATGTACGACGATCACCTCACAACTATCGCTGTCGAGTCGATTGAGGGCGTCGAGGTAGCTGCCATCATGCCCGAGACGGACGGTGGCAACCGTACGGCTGCCTCCTTGCTTGCTTTCCTAAAAGACAATCTAATCGGCCACGCCAGCTCGCTAGCAAGCCACGGCGCAGGCAAAGCGTCCGGTCAACGGAGTGACTGATGCCGAGTGCTTGCAAGGAGACGGTTCCAGCATAAGCCGTTTTCGGGTCGCCTCCTAGAGATTCAACTTTCGACTATCAGTTGCGGTGACAACATCGCGCGGATCTCCCGGCGCGCGTGATCGATGAACGGTTTCAGGATAAGGGTTGATGCGTTGCGCTGTGAAATGACGATCGAATAATCGCTTATGACGTCTGGTTCGAATGGAATGAACCTTAGCTGTCCTCCAGTGTAACCCGCGGCCGTCAGCGGATCGATGATGGAGAGTCCCGCTCCTGCTTCGACCAGTTTAATAATCACGGACGAAACTTGCGTCTCCACGTTGATGCGTCGACTCACCCCATGAGACAGCATGATGGAATCGATCCTGGTCCGCGCTTCCATCAGGGGAGAGAAGGAGATGAATGCTTCCCCTTCAAAGTCTTCTGGATGGAGGACATGTCGGCCGGCTAGATGATGAGTCGCCGGAACGACGCCGACCATTCGCGCTGAGACAAGAATCTCAGTGTTTCCGTGTCTCGTCGCCTTCAACGGGACCATGGCGAAGCCGAGGTCGCATCGATCGCCCGCAACCATATTGAGGACTGTCGCCGAGCTATGCACATGCATTGTAACTAGGGCGTCCGGGTGCTCTCGCGTGAAGCTTGCTATCGCTCGCGGAAGGAAAGAGTGCGCCATGTTCGGAGCAGTAGCGATTTCAATATGTCCGAGTTTCAGCGTTTTGATATTAGCGGCAGCGTTCGCGATGCGTTCAATTCCAACCAAGGACTGGTGCACATCCTCGAACAGTAGCGCCGCTTCCGCCGTCGGCACCAATCGACCTTTGTCACGGGCGAAAAGCGTAAGGCCGATTCTCTCTTCGAGATCCGCTATGAGTCGAGTCACGACCGGCTGCGTGATCTCCAGCATCTCAGCAGCCCCCGTAACGGATTTTCGCACCATGATCGCCCGAAAGGCTTCCAGGTGCCGCAACGTTATTCTCTTATCCATAGCATAAAGACATAGGTGGATCGTAAAAGGCTATTATACGCGCGTTGCGATGTGATGAATACGTCGATAAAACAATAGGTTACGGCGTCGTTTAGGTTTCATCGCAAAATAGCATTGACTAGGGTGTTTACCGGTTATCGGGTGGATCATTCGTCGCTAGCATAGGGGTTAGACGGCGGATTCATTGAAGCCGAGCACAGCCCCATTCTTTTAGTAGCCCCACATCCGATGAAGCAAACGATCCTTGCCGCCAAAGCGATTGCGCTTGCGTTACTTTTGGGGACGCTGAGCGTTGCTGCTCGTTCGGCAGCTTCGCCGGTCGACGTGCGACCGCTGATGATCATCAGTGCTAGCTCCGCTGATGTAGCGACACTGGATCCCGACCGGGCGACAAATTTCGGCGATCTCGGTGTCGTGTCGGAAATCTTCAATGGACTGGTCAAGTTTGCACCCGGCAGCGCCGATCCGAAACTCGTCGAGCCAGATCTGGCCACCACATGGCTAGCGTCTGCCGACAAGACGGTCTGGACTTTCCAGTTGCGCAAAGGCGTGCAGTTCCACGGCAACTACGGCGAAATGAAAGCCGACGACGTCGTCTATTCAGTGCGCCGCGCGGCCGATCCCAAACGCTCCAGCTTCGCCGGAGACTTCGCGGTCATCGACAAGGTCGAGGCGCTCGACGACTACACGGTGCGCTTCACGCTCAAGCATCCGTCCGCGGCGTTTCTCGGACTGGTTGCGAACTACCACGGCGGGAGCGTCATCAGCAAGGCCGCCGCCGAGAAGCTGGGCAAGAAGTTCGGTCAGGCGCCGATCGGCACCGGCCCGTTCGCATTTAGTTCACTTGTGACGCAGCAGTACGTGAAGCTCGTTGCCAACGATGCCTATTTCCGGGGCGCGCCGAAGCTCTCGGGAATCATGTATCGCATGATCCTTTCAGACAGCGCGCGCGAACTGGCTGTCACGACGAACGAAATTGATCTGATGGGCGCGAAGCGGGAGCAACGCTGGGTTGAAAGGGCGAGAAGCCGCGGCATGAACGTGGACATCATGGATCCCGCTGAATTTCGAACCATCTTCATCAATCGCAATATCAAACCTCTCGATAACCTGAAGGTTCGTCAGGCGATCGCCGCAGCCATCGACGTCGATGAAATCGTTCGTTATGCCGGTAAAGACGTCGCGGACAAGGGTTGTTCCGCCGTCCCGAACGGCTATCTCGGGGCTGATTGCAGCAGCGGTGGCTATACGTACGATCCCGCTCGCGCGAAGCAGCTTCTTGCCGAGGCAGGATTTCCGAACGGCCTAACGCTTCACTCGGTCGTGTCGAACGTTTCCGCGCAGCAGCCGATCATGGAGATCATTCAGGCGCAGCTCGCCCGTGCGGGCATCAAGCTTGACATGGAAGTGGTGGATCACGCCACGTATCAGGCGAAAAGCCGCAAGGACGAGAGCGCGCTCGTATTCTACGGTGCGGCTCGCTTCCCGACTGCCGGAAACTGGCTAAGAGAGTTCTATGATTCGGCGGCGTCCATCGGCGCGCCGGGCGCCATGTCCAATTTTGGGCATTGCTCGGCCGCCGACCGCGAAATCCGCGCAGCGGCCGTCGAGCCCGATGCTCAACGACAGCTCGATCTCTGGAAACAGGCGCAACAGAAAATTCATAACGACGTCTGCGCAGTGCCGCTGTTCGGCCTAAAACAAGTCTGGGTGCAGAGCAACAGCGTCAATCTCGGTTATCAGCTCAAAGGAGCTTTGAGTCTGCAGCCTCCCGTGACCGAGCTCACGACGCTTTCGAGGAATAAGCCCTGACCGTCCCGGTTTTGATGCCAGCCGCCGCAGGTGCGCACTCGATCGGGGGCCCGGCCTGCAGCCAGGGAACGCGATGCGTTCACGTGTTTTCGCAAGGATGTCTGTTATGTCTCAAGAGTTTGATGTCATCGTTGTAGGGGCCGGCATGGTCGGTGCCGCCGTTGGATATGGGCTGATTCGGGAAGGCCGGCGCGTGTTGATGCTGGACGGTGAAGACACCGACTTCCGCGCGGCGAAGGCCAATTTCGGCTTGGTGTGGGCGCATGGCAAAGGTCAGGGCCAGCCGCAATATCAGCGTCTGTCACTGGAAGCGGCGAACGACTGGCCGCAATTCGCTGCGCAACTGGAGGCGGAAAGCGGCATGCCGGTCGCCTACGAACAGAAGGGCGGACTTTATTTTTGCCTGAGCGAAAAGGAGTTCTCCGACCGCGCTGCCCGAATCGGCGCGTGGCACGCTCAGCTCCCTGAGTTTCCCGTGTCGACACGCATGATCGGCAGGAACGAACTCGAGCGTCTTCTTCCCAATGCGCGTCTCGGCAAGGACGTGTTCGGCGCGAGCCTTGGATCGCTCGATGGACACGTCAATCCGTTGCGTCTTCTCGCCGCCATGCAAGCGGCTTTCCTTCGGCGCGGTGGCACGCTGCGAAGCGGGCAGAAAGTGACGTCGATCAAGCTGCTCGCGGGCGGCGGGTTCGAGGTCATCGCCGGAGCGCGGGCCGCGCGAGCGGAAAGAGTGCTTGTCTCGGCCGGTCTGGGCTCGGCCGCATTGGGTCCGATGGTCGGCCTGGACGTGCCTATCCGGCCCCAGCGTGGTCAGTTGCTCGTGACCGAAAGACTCGCGCCACTGCTTCCACTGCCCGCGAGCGGTCTTCGTCAGACGGGCGAAGGGACGGTGATGATCGGCGTCACTCAGGAAGAAGTCGGATTCGACCTCCACACCACATCCGATGCGGCCGTCCGCCTTGCGCGCAAGGCCGTGCAAATCCTTCCGGATCTGGCGAAGGCGCGTCTGGTGCGGCAATGGGCCTGTCTGCGGATCATGACGCCGGACGGCGCGCCGATCTATGCGAGTTCGCAAGCCTGTCCCGGCGCCGATATCGCCATCTGCCATTCCGGCGTCACGCTGGCTTCCTTTCACGCGGGCGCTTACGCACGCGCGCTGGCCCACGGCACGCGCGCAAACACTTTCGATCATTTCCATCATGGCCGTTTCGATGTTCAAAAAGTTGCCTGACCTCGTCGCGCCGACGTTGACGCTGTATGTCGACGGTCATGCCGTCACGGCTGAACGCGGGGAAACAATTGCAGCCGTCCTCCTGCGCGAAAGCAACGCCGCGAGCCGAACGACGCCCGTGCACGGTTCGCCGCGCGCTCCTTTCTGCATGATGGGCGTTTGCTTCGAGTGCCTGGCCGTCGTGGATGGCGTCGCGTCGACGCAGACCTGTCTGATGACCGTGGAAGAAGGCATGCGCGTCGAGCGACAACTTGGCCGAAAGAAGGTGACGCAATGATGCGCGAATTCGATGTAGTGGTCGTAGGGGCCGGACCGGCGGGCATGAGCGCAGCGGTTCGCTTGCGAAGCAGCGGTCTATCCGTTCTGGTGGTCGATGAGCAGCCCGCTCCCGGTGGTCAGATCTATCGTGCGGTGGAAGCTGTCGCGCCAACGCGCATCGGCCGGATGTTGGGCGAAGAGTATCTTGCGGGCGCGAGTCTGGCCGAATCGTTTCGTCGTAGCGGGGCCGTCTATGAACCGCTGACGCAGGTCTGGCAGATCGAGCCGGGCTGGCGCGTATTCCTGACGCACGGCGGGCGTGCCGAAGCGGTACGCGCGAAGCGTGTGGTCCTCGCGCTGGGCGCGCAGGAACGTCCCGCACCTTTTCCCGGCTGGACGCTGCCCGGCGTCCTGACCGTCGGTGCGGGACAGATTCTGCTCAAGACATCGCGTCAGGTGCCGTCTCAGCCTGTGTGGATTTCGGGAACCGGTCCTTTGCCGCTGCTGTACATGGCGCAGTTGATCCGAGCGGGCGGAAAGATCGCGGGCTGGCTGGATACCGCTCCTACGGACACGTTCCGCCGCGCGTTGCCGTGGGCTGGCGCGATGCTGGCGGGCTGGAAGGACATTCGCAAAGGCCTGCAATGGACGAGCGAAATCAAGAAAGCTGGCGTCATGCATATCCGAGGCGTGGTGAACGTGCGCGCACTGGGCGACGGACGGTTGCAGGAAGTCGAGTACACACTGCGCGACGGCACAACGCGCTGCGAGCCCGCCGAAGTGCTTCTTTCGCACGAAGGCATCGTGCCTTCCATCCACATGACGCGGGCGCTAGATTGCCGCCACACCTGGAGCGAACAGCAATCGTGCCTCGTTCCCGACGTCGACGAATGGGGCGAGACAAGCCAGCAGGGCATCTTCGTCGTGGGCGATGGCGCAGGTATCGGTGGCGCGAAGGCAGCGGCCGTGCGCGGTGAACTGGCCGCGATCGGCGTCGCGCATCGTGCGGACCGGCTGTCCGACGAGGTCGCGCAGTCGCAGGCATCGGCGCTCAGAAAGCAGTTGCGCAGCTTGCTCAAGTTGCGGCCGATGCTCGATGCGCTGTATCCGCCGCGTCCCGGCATCCTCGAGCCGGATAACGAGACCATCGTCTGTCGTTGCGAAGAACTCACCGCGGGCGACATTCGCAAAGCCGCCGCGCTCGGCCAGCCGGGACCGAACCAACTCAAGGCGTTCACTCGTGCGGGGATGGGGCCGTGTCAGGGCAGGCAATGCGGCTACACGATCGCGCACATCATCGCGGCGGAGCAGCGGCGTCCGGTGACTGAAGTCGGTTTTTACCGGATCAGACCACCGCTAAAGCCCCTGACCCTCGGCGAGTTGGCCACGCTCGAAACGGAGAGCGAAACATGAAGACGCACCCCGGCAATGCACGCGCTTTGGCAACGGCGCCTCTATCTCCGCGTCGTTGAAAACGGCGCAATCCAAGGAGCATTACTCATGATCCGCTATGCGATCAAGCGCCTTCTGTTGGCGGTCCCTACGCTGCTGGCGATGCTGACCGCGGTATTCGTACTGGTCCGGCTCGTGCCGGGCGATCCCGCCGCGGCGATGCTCGGTGATCAGGCGAGCGCGCAGGCGCTCAACGCGCTGCGCAAGCAGATGGGCCTCGATTTGCCCATGTACTTGCAATACCTGCACTTCATGGGCGACATGATGTCCGGGAACTTCGGCGCGTCGATGGCGAGCGGCAGAACCGTCTTGCACGAGGTCGCGCTCGTCTTGCCATGGACGCTCCAGCTATCGCTTGCATCGATTGCCATCGGGCTCGTGATCGGGCTTCCTCTCGGCATATGGGCGGCGCTGCGCCGCAATGCGTGGCCGGACTATCTGGGCCGCCTGCTCTCGCTCGTCGGCCTTTCGTTTCCGTCGTTCGTTTCCGCGATCCTGCTTCTGCTCGTCTTCGCCGTTCATCTGCGCTGGCTGCCGGTCATCACGAGCATGGATCAGGGTGTCGGCGTGCAGTTGCGTAACCTCGCGTTACCCGCGTTCAATCTGGGCCTGATCATGGCGGCCTATGTCATGCGCGTCACGCGCTCCTCGATGCTGAACGTGATGAGTGAAGACTTTATCCGCACCGCGCGTGCGAAGGGTGTGGGCACCGCGCGTCTCGTCCTGCGGCACGGCTTGCACAACGCACTGATCCCCATCGTAACCGTGGTCGGTCTGTACTTCGGCACGCTCATCGGCAACTCGGTGCTGACTGAAATCATCTTCAACCGGCCCGGACTCGGCAAGCTCATTCTGAGCGCCCTGAATACGCGTGATTACACGCTGCTTCAGGGTTTGATGGTCGTCTTCGCGGCCTGTGTGGTCGTCGTCAATTTGCTGACCGATCTTGTCTATGGATTGATCGATCCTCGGGTGAAATACAAATGAGCAACCTTGCGGCATCCATGGCGGCGAAGCCGTCCTCCAAATCCAATCCCGTATGGCAGGCGCTGAGGAAGAATCGCCTGTCGTGGCTGGGAATCGGTCTTCTCGCGCTGATCGTCTTCGTCGCGGTGTTCGCGCCCTGGATCGCGCCATACGACCCCCTGCAGCAGCACATCAATTTCCGGCTTGACCCGCCGTCGGCACACTTCTGGCTCGGCACGGACAGCTTCGGCCGCGACGTGCTTTCGCGTTTGATTTTTGGCGCGAGAATCTCGCTGCTAGTCAGCTTCGTCGCCATTCTGATCGCGATGTCCGTCGGCTCGGCGCTCGGTATTCTCGCCGGCTATTTCGGCGGGATCGTCGATCAGTTCGTCACGGGCTTGGTCGATGTACTGCTCTCGTTCCCGGCGCTGTTGCTCGGTCTCATGGTCGCCGCGATGCTCGGGGCCAGCCTCGAAAACCTCGTCATCGCGATCGCGATCACCGAAGTCGCGCCGTTCATTCGTGTCGCGCGTGCGCCGACGATCGCGCTGAAGCAGCGTGACTTCGTCGAAGCGGGGCGGGCGCTGGGTTTCGGGCACATCAGGCTGATGGGGGTTCATATTCTGCCGAACATGATCTCCGACGTGGTCGTCCTCGGCTCGATGTGGATGGCGACGGCCATCCGCACTGAAGCATCGCTCAGCTTCATCGGCATGGGCGTGCCGCCGCCGGCGGCCACCTGGGGCAGCATGATCCGTGACGGCTTCGAAAACATTCTCGATGCGTGGTGGCTCACGGTGTTTCCCAGCGTTGGGATCCTGCTCACGG
This sequence comes from Caballeronia sp. PC1, assembly GCF_021353155.1. Taxonomy (NCBI): domain Bacteria; kingdom Pseudomonadati; phylum Pseudomonadota; class Betaproteobacteria; order Burkholderiales; family Burkholderiaceae; genus Caballeronia; species Caballeronia sp. PC1. The sequence goes on along the minus strand of NZ_JAJUBH010000006.1, from coordinate 59,141 downwards.
TTCTCGCGCTCAACTTGCTCGGCGACGCCTTGCGCGACGCAATAGACCCGAAAATGCGCTCGGAGCGGTCATGAAAGCAGAAGGCAATTCTCAAATTCCGGTGCTTGAGCTGCGCAACCTGCGCACCGAGTTTCGCGTCGGCGGTTCATGGCACGCGGCGGTCAACGATGTCTCGCTCAAGGTCATGCGCAACGAGACACTCGCGGTCGTCGGTGAATCGGGCAGCGGAAAGAGCGTCACGGCGCTCTCGGTTCTGCGCCTCTTGCCGCAGACCATGACGCGCCACGGCGGCGGGCAGATCCTGTTCGAAGGCCAGCATCTCGAATCGCTCTCCGAGAAGCAGATGAACAAGCTTCGCGGCGATGCGATCGCGATGATCTTCCAGGAGCCCATGACTTCGCTGAATCCCACGATGACCGTGGGCGAGCAAATCGCCGAGGCGATCCGGCAGCACCGCGATGTCTCCAAAGCGGAAGCACGCCGTCTTGCACTCGATGTACTCAACGAAGTCAAGATTCCGGCAGCCGAAGAGCGCTTCGATCACTATCCGCATCAATTTTCTGGCGGCATGCGCCAGCGCGTCATGATCGCGATGGCGCTCGCGTGCAAGCCGCGTGTTTTGCTGGCCGACGAACCGACAACCGCGCTCGACGTCACCATCCAGGCGCAGATTCTCAGTCTCCTGAGCGATCTCAAGACGGCGCATGGCATGGCAGTGGTGTTCATCACGCACAACCTGGGCGTCGTCGCGCAGATCGCCGACAAGGTCGCGGTCATGTATGCGGGAGAAGTCGTGGAGACTGCGGACGTGCAGACGTTATTTGCTTCGCCGACCCATCCGTACACGGAGGCGCTTTTGCGTGCGATGCCGCGTGTCGATGCGGATCATCAGAGCCTGGAGGCAATTCCGGGTGGCGTTCCCGCGATCACGGCACGACCTGCCGGTTGCGCGTTCGCGCCGCGTTGTCGGCTGAAGGAGCCGCGCTGCGAAATCGAGCGGCCGTCGCTTGACGACATCGGCGCCGGACATCAGGTCCGATGCCTCGTGCGGGTCGAACAGATGGCGGAGAACGTATGAGTACGCTTCTGGAAGTGAAGAACCTGGTCAAGCGCTTCGAAAGCGGCGGCGGCTGGCTGGGCGGACCGGCTCAGATCGTTCGCGCCGTGAACGACGTCTCCTTCAGCGTGGGACGCGGACAGTCGATCGGGCTAGTCGGCGAGTCGGGATGCGGGAAGTCGACAGTCGCACGGACGCTCTTGCGGCTCATCGAACCGAACGAGGGCAGTCTGCTGTTCGACGGCGAAGATATCCGGAAAGCGACGGGTTCCCGGCTGCGGGCTTTGCGCCGCCGCATGCAGATCGTCTTTCAGGACCCTTATGCATCGCTGAATCCACGTCGAACGGTTCGCCAGGCGCTCTCGGAGCCGCTAATCGTCCATAAGGCCGGCGACGCCAAAACGATCGCAAGAAAAGTCGAGCAGGCCATCGACGAAGTCGGCCTGCCTCATTCCGCGCTCGACCGGTTCCCTCACGAGTTTTCGGGCGGGCAACGCCAGCGTATCGGCATCGCGCGTGCGCTGGTTTTGGACCCGGAGATCATCGTCGCCGACGAACCGGTTTCAGCGCTGGACGTCTCGGTCCAGGCGCAGATTCTGCAGCTTCTCGAACGGCTGAAGCGAGATCGGGGACTGTCGTTCGTCTTTGTCTCGCATGACCTCGGCGTCGTGCGCCACTTCTGTGACACCGTGTGTGTGATGTACCTCGGACGCATCATCGAGCAAGGCCCGACGGGGCAAGTGCTGGACCGGCCGCTGCATCCCTATAGCCGTATATTGCGGGATTCCTCGCCGGTGCCCGATCCGCGAGCCCGGATCAGCCTGACGCGGATACAGGGAGAAATTCCGGCGCCGACGAACCTGCCATCCGGATGCACTTTCCATCCTCGATGTGCAAGGGCAAAGCCCGAATGCTCGTCGCAACTGCCTCCGCTCGTTCAGATGGGCGAATCGCGGTCGGTGGCGTGTTTTTATCCGCTGGTCGACGAGACACTACGTCGATCGGACCTGCCGCTCGGCACGGCCTGAGGCAGTAATAGCCGCCTTCGTTTGTCTTCGCCTGCATAGCGAAACCTTCTTGCAGTTTGAATGCTGTTTGACCTTTTCTGAGAGGAACAGAAATATGAGCGACATCGTTCGCGTCAACACGAACGCCCGACGCAGCAGTGCCGTGGTGTACAACGGAATCGTTTTTCTTGGCGGCCAGACCGCCGAAGATCGCGGTCAGGATATCGGCGGTCAGACGCGTCAGACGCTGGCGCGTATCGACAAGTTCCTCGCCGAGGCGGGCACCGACAAAAGTCGCCTTCTGACGGCGCAAATCTGGCTCAAGGACATTAAGGCAGACTTTGCGGCTATGAATGAAATCTGGGATGCATGGGTGACACCGGGCGCTGCTTCGACTCGTGCGACTGCGCAATGCGAGATGGGCGCGCCGGAGGTTCTAGTCGAAATCATCGTGACTGCTGCAGTCAAACCGTAGAAACGTTCCTCAAGCGGGTCTCTTCTGCTCCCGATTCATCAGAGGCCTCGTTGCCCTGAGGCTCTGATGCGTTACCTCTCCCTTGCCAGCAGCATTTCATTCCGGTTCACCGTATGCGGGTTCTTAGAGACGGATTCAAAAAGGCTGCTCCGTCCGTCTGAAGATGTTCCAGCAGACGAGGGAGCAACCGAGTTTTAGAAATGCTTCGTGAATGTCGGCGCGATGTTCGAAGCGAATACGAAGACGACGGAAATTGTGAAGCCACGCATGAGTACGTTCGACAACCCATCGGAATTTGCCCAGACCACTCCCGTGCTCTGTCCGGCGCTTGGCAATCACCGGGTTGATGCCGCGCTTGCGAAGCTTCTGGCGATGTGTCTCGGAGTCATAGCCACGGTCTGCGTAGATGACTTTGGGCTTCTGAAGAGGTCGGCCACGTACGCCGCGTATCGGCGGAATGGCGTCAACGAGTGGCAGCAATTGGGTGACGTCGTTGCGATTCGCGCCTGTCAGGATCGCGCTGACTGGAACGCCGTTGGCGTCTACCAGGATGTGGTGCTTGGAACCTGGTCGCGCGCGATCCGTGGGGTTCGGGCCAGTTTTTCGCCCGCCCCAACGGCTCGCACAGATGAAGAGTCGACGGCTGCTCGCGAGAAGTCCAGTTCGCCTGCCTCGCGTAACTTCGCCAGCAGTAGTTCGTGCAATCGCTTCCACACACCCGCCTTCTGCCAGTCTCGCAACCGTCTCCAGCAGGTTGAGCCCGAGCCAAATCCTAATTTTGTCGACAGGTCGCGCCAGCGAATACCGGTCTTGAGCACGAACAGGATGCCGTTCAGTGCAGCCCTGTTCGCAACCGGCAACCGTCCCGGATACTTCTTGCGCCGTGGTTTTGGCATCGGCAGCAATGGCTCGATCAGTGCCCACAGTTCGTCCTCAACAATCGGCGCGCCCATCCTTGGCTCCAGTTGTTCAGATGGCCAAAGGTTAACAGCTTGCCGAAAAGGTTAAGGAAGCTCTGCAGAATGTGGTTTCAAAAGCCTGCGCACCATATAGGCGTTGGGCAGATTGTTCTCGCTCAGCAGGGCTGTGTATGGCAGAGGCGATGGGCCCACACTTTGTGACCTCTCATCGAGAGTACGGGAGCGAGTTCATTCAGTTGTGTGTTTTACGCTTCGCGCAGCGCCTTGCGCATCATCCATAAATTTCCCAACGCAAACAATGTGGTGATCTGAGCCGTGTTCTTCGCCAGCCCCCGGTATCGCGTCTTCAAGTAACCAAACTGTCGCTTGAGAATTCGGAATGGATGTTCGACCTTTGCACGAATTCCGGCTTTCAGTCGTTCGATCTTGTCGTATATGGCATCGAGGGGATCCTTCAAGTTCAATTTTCTTCGCTTGCTGGGCCGCATCGCGACATGCCATCGCGCTGAGCACGTTTGCTTACGCTTTTCGATGCCTTGGTATCCGGCGTCAGCATAAACATCCGTTTCTTCACCGTGCAACAACGCAAGGGCCGGATTGATGTCGTGCTCGTTAGCCGCCGTGCCGATGACCGTGTGAACGATGCCTGAATCCGCGTCCACGCCTATATGCGCCTTCATGCCAAAGTACCAATTCCTGCCTTTCTGGGTCGACTGCATCTCGGGGTCACGTGTGCCCGAGCCGTTCTTGGTCGAACTCGGCGCTGCGATCAACGTAGCGTCGACAGCCGAGCCCGCCTTAAGCATCAATCCCTTCTCCTTCAATAATCCATTGACGACCGCCAGGATCTGCGCAGCGATGCCATGCGCTTCGAGCAGGTGCCGAAACCGCAAGATAGTCGTTTCATCTGGAAGACGGGTCATCCCGCCATCGAGGCCTGCAAATTCGCGATACAGCGGTACATCGTAGAGGGCTTCTTCCATCGCTGGATCCGACAGACCGAACCATTGTTGGAGGAAATGAATCTGCAACATCGTCGCCACCGGAAATGGCGGACGACCAGTCTTCGCCTTCGGATAATGCGGCTCGATCAATGCGATCAGCCTCGACCATGGCACAACTCGTCTCATCTCGTCCAGAAACTCCCGCTTACGCGTACGTTTGGTTGATAGGTTCAAGCCGAGATGAAGTTGCGTCATTGCAATGCCTCCAAGTCATTACCATCTAATAGTACTCCTAATCCTCCATGCAAAAAGGAGTTTTGCAGAGCTTCCTTAACAGCCCCCAGCGGTGTCTTTTTGATTCCGTCTCTTATTCTCGGAGCTGGGTCTCTAGGGCTCGGTTACGCCTCTTATCTAGCTTCTTTGGGGCACGGCATCAGTATTTGGTCGCGTTCCGGCGAAGGGGCTACGGATCTCACATCCTCCACTTCGGTCATCCATTCATCAGGAAAGGTCTACGGTTCATACGAGGTGGAGGAATGCACTAGTTTGGCCGAAGGAATGAAGAACGCCGACTTGGTCGTCTTCGCAATCCCCGGATATGGGCACGAGAGCGTAATTCGTGCCATCGCAGATCATGCTCGAGACGACCAGATGATCGTCATAACGCCCATCGTCTCTTTGAGTGCGTTGATTTTGGCACGTCTTGTAGCGGAAACGTCTGCGAGACCCCTTATCTGCGCATCCCCGACAACGTTCGTCACAGCACGGAAGAAAGATCGGAGAAGCGTGGATGTGCTGACGCTTCGCCCACAGCTCGCCGTATCGAGTTTTCCGGCAAATCGAATAAACGAGGCCATCGCCAGGCTAACGGTCATTTTCGGCTCAATATTCACTCCTCAGTCAACCATACTGACTTCGACGCTTGCAAACACTGGCCCGGTTGTACATGTTCCTTTGGCGTTGATGAACATGTCGCGTATTGAGCACGGAGAGGCTTGGTTGCATTACGAGCAGATGACGGAGAACGTCTCGAAGATGATCATGTCGGTGGACGAAGAGCGGCTGCGCCTTGCGGACGCTTTTGGTTACTTACTAAATGACATTGAAGACCACTTCTGCACATCGTTCGGTGCGCAGAAAACCGGTCTGGCAAACGCCGCTGCGGAGATAGCAAAATTGCGCAATGGTGGCCCGGCCGGACCGACGACCACTGCAACACGCTTCCTTACCGAGGACGTTCCTTTTGGGCTTGGATTCTTCGCGTATCTCGGAACGCTGGTCAATCTATCAATGCCGGCGACGAACGCATGCATAACGATGGCCGAAATGATTTTTGGCGCAGATAAGATTCGCAAAAACGGTCTGCTTTCAAGCTTGAACCGACAAGACTTGACATGCGACCAACTCATTTCGCTTTGCGAAGGGAATTGGTACGTTGGCGGCTGACGGCGCAGGCCACAAACGTGTGACCCATCACGGACGGCCAGTGCGAGAAGCTTCGTTGCTCTGTGATGTGCTGCGTGAGTTCCTCAGGGTAAGTTCTTAACCGGCTTGAAAAGAATGGACTGCCTTCGGGCGTTGTCCGCGCGTGCAAAGGTCGATATAATGGAACGGTTTTCGATATATCGAACCTCAACAGTAGTGCATGCATCAAGAGTCGGTCACACGACGCCAACCTGCCTACCCGGGCAAGGTGGAAGCCTTTCAATCAGGCGATGCGGCCATTCAACGGCAACGAAGCGGGTGCGGCGAAGCTTGCACCGGTTTAGTTGGATTTAGACCAAGACAAGCAAGTCATGAACGCCAACGAGGTATCAATATCCTGTCGTCAGTCAGTCGTTTTGCCCGACTTGCAGTTGACGCATACTATTCGTCTTGTCACCACTGCAAGTGGTAACGTGCCCGGTTCAGTATCGATCGCCCTTGCAAGCTTCGGTGCAGTTGTTCATAAATGGACCATCGTTCGTTGTGGCAGCATCCTCGACCATCAGATAATCGTCGAAGGTCTTGGCGATGTGTGCGTACGCGCTCTGCGTGACGCCGTTGGCAAGCTTGAGGGCATCACTCGCATCAAAGTTGAGCACATGTACGGCAGGCCAAGGCCTTCGTAACTGCGAGACGACGTGGATGTAGCCGTCTTCATCACAGAGCCCAGCGAGATATAGTGACTTCCATCGCCATTCGCCGCCAGCCTTCTTCCTCTGGTCAAAGAAACTGTTTGAGCCTACGTTGAACCGGGAGTTGTGGCCTGAGCTCGTCCGCTGCCGATTAGGAAGCCAGGTAAACCGAGCGATGAATCCTACATATGTCGCTCGGCCGTGCGTCTAATGGTCCCAGAGCGCCGCGACCCGCTCTTGAGTCAGCTAGTCGCTGACGAAGTTGCGTATTGGAGAAAATTTCTGCTGGGGCCGACTCTGCCAATAAGAACGCCCAGTAGAAAGCTCGAGACAGCGACGATACCGAGCACTACCAGCGGGTTTTCCTCGGTTTTGTCGCGAACCATGGCCGTCATGCTGCCTGCAAATTCCTGCGTCGCGCCGGCCAATTGGCCAGCCTTGCCTTTGGTCTGCGTCATCGCATCGGCTACGCCGCTTCCAACGGCTTCTTGTACCTTGCCCGTCGCCTCTTTCAGCATTCCGTTTGCCTCGGTCGTGTCCGTTACCTGTCCCCTAAAAAATTATTGGATCGGCGAACGCTTGCATCGCAACCGCCATACCTACGAAGCAGCCTGGAGAAGGCAAATCTTGCTGAATGATGTTCTGGTCAGTCGCGGGCGGCCGCGAATTTGTCGTAACGACGGTCTCCAGGAAAAACTCGCGAGGCGATCAAGCGCGTCTTCGAAGTTGGAGCGTCGCTTTCTATGCTTTCCGTGGGGCGTTTAAAGCGGCCATGCCAAAGCAGGGCAAATCGGGTAATAGGGGAGGTCCCTATCATTGTGCAAAAATAGAATTTAGCTATGACGAATCAAGCCTGATAATGTAATATTATCGGGATAGCGTTTTAGGGGTAGAATCGGCCCTATTCCAAAACGCGTGACAGGGGAGGGCCCGTGGCACAAGGGTTTGCAGACGATGACGAGGAAAACGGCGAGCGCGTGCCGCACGGTTCGCCCGGTGCCGATCGTCATCCCGATTACGACCCGAATCACGACGATTCCCATCGCTGGCAGACCGAGGCGCCGAGCGTCGAAGTCGCACACGTCGTGCTGAAAGTCGACGAGGTGATCGCGTTGAAACGCACCGCTGCGGCTGCCGGGCTCACGGCCCACCACCACGCGGTGCCGTCGCTGCCGCGAGGCTTGCCGCTCAGGCCAACGCGCATGGAGCTCGCGGTCGTGATCGCGCTCGCCGAGACTTACGGCGCTGCTGTATATAAAGAGACCCGCTTTCTCCCGGTGCTCGACTGCATCGCCGACGACGGGGCGGTCGCGCTGGTGCAGCGGGTGATGTATGGCGCGCGCGCCGACTCGGATAACAGCGCCGACTTCGACGTCACTGCGCGCACGGCGGGGAACACGCGACTGGCCGACGTGCTGCGCGACGCGCGCGTGGCCTTCGAGTTTCTGTGCGCCACGTGGCCCGAGGTGTTTCTGGCGCAGGCGCATGCCGTGCTCGCCGAGCTTGGCGTGCACGTCCGTCCGCCGGATGCCGATCGGATGCCGCCGAGGGGCGGGGCTGACGACGCCGATTCCGACGCCGACACTGATGCGGGTCCCGGCGACCACGATGATGATGACGATGACGAGCCCGATGAAGGCGGGGAGGGCAGACATGGCTGAGCGTCGCGCCTCCTCCGGAAAAGGCACTCCCTCCGGCAACGCCGTCACCGACGTCGCCGACATCGCGATCCCGCGCGGCTTCACGACCAAGGATTTCACGGCGCTACGCGCGTACGTGCAGCGCATCGCGCCGGCGATCATCGCGCGCACCTACTACGACCCGGACGAGGATCCGCATGCGGCGACGCCCGCGGCGATGGAGCGCTATCTCACCGACATGCTCGACACGCTGGTGCAGCTCGCGCTAGCCCACGGCTCGACCGCGCTCGCCGAGCACCTGCGCGCGTCGATCAAACAGCACGGCCAGCCGAAGCTCACCGCGGTCACGTTCCGCATGGTCACCGAGGCCGCGCAGCTCGCCGCCGCCGCGCCGCACGCCGATCACGCGATCGGTGCGTGGTTGCGTCCGCGCATTGCGCGGCGCCTGAAAGGGGAGGGGATCACGACGCTCGGTGAGCTGATCGCATTCTGCAACCGGCGAGGGCCCAGTTGGTGGCGCTCGATCCCGCGCATCGGTCGCGGTCGGGCGCGCGCGATCGTCAGCTGGCTGCGCAAGCAGCAGGCGGCCCTGCAGCTGACGGTCGACCTCGACGTCGACTCGGCAGAGCACGATGGCGTGCCGCTGGTCGCGGACGAGCTCGTCGAGGTGGTGCCGGATTTTGCGTCGGAGCAGAAGGGCGGGCGACTTACCTTGGCTCCCCTGGAGCGGCTAGTCGTGCCGCGCGCGCTGTCGGGCGCTCACGGCGAAAACCGCTCGACAGCCTTCTGCTACATCCAGGCGAACCATGACCTCGATGCGGTGCGCGCCTATCTGAACCGCTTTCGGGATTCAGCCGAAAACGCTGCGCGCCTACACCAAGGAGCTCGAGCGGTTTTTGTTGTGGGCGGTCGTGTTGCGCGGCAAGGCGCTGAGCGATCTGCGCGTGGACGACTGTGAGGCCTACAAGGATTTCCTGAAAAACCCGGACCCACGTTTTGTGGGCGAGCGATTTGCGCGGCACTCGCCGCGGTGGCGGCCCTTCGCTGCTGGTGCGTATGGGAAGGCCGCGCTGTCTTCAGATTCCCAACGCTACACGGTTCGAGTGCTCCGCACGGCGTTCAGTTGGTGGGTCGATGTACGGTACCTGGGCGGCAACCCATGGAAGGCGGTCAACGATCCGGTGGTGGTCAAACGGCACAGCCCGATGAAGATCGAGCGCGCCCTGCCGGCGAAGCTGTGGCGCAAGTTGCGCGCGGAACTTGATGCACGTTCAGCGGCCGACGAAGCGCGACAGTGGCGAGCGGTTCGCGCTGCGATTCTGTTGATGGGCGACTCAGGTCTACGGCGTGAAGAGGCAGCGATCGCCCGCCGCGAAGACTTGAACCCGTCGTTCTACGGCACGCTCGAGCGGCCGGTGTGGGAACTGACTATCGTGGGCAAGGGACAGCGCGAGCGCACGGTACCGGTGAGTGCGGCAGCGCTGACGGCCCTTCGCGCGCACTGGGCCGATCGACGCAAAGCGTTCGATGCGAGCGAAGTAGACGGCGCACCGAGCGGACCACTCCTCGCGCCCGTCATCATTCCCTGGACTGATGCTTCCCGACGTCGGCATCGAGGCGGTACCGGCGAACGCCTCCTTCTCGCCCTAAATGCGGGGTACACGGCCGACGGGCTGAACCGGCTGATTGGTCGAATGCTGAAAGAACTGGTCGAGACGATGGACGCGCTGGATCTAGATGATCGGGTGCGCCTTGGACAGATGAATGCGCACGCCTTTCGCCACACCTTCGGCACCCAATCGGTGGCCGATGACGTGCCGGTGGATGTCGTGCAGAAGGTGCTGGGTCACGCGTCGCTTCAGACGACGACGATCTACGTCCCGCGGAGAAAAAGCGGATGCTTGAACAAGTGGCAGGCTATTATGCCCGTTTGGACTCGGGCACGACCTAGCGTGGCCTCTTCTAATTGGTCGACCCTGCGGGTGATGGTCAAGCTGCTTCAGACACCCGCGATCAAATGACCATCAAATAAACCGTCGAACCGTAAGTCGTTGATTGAAAAGGGGATTGCGGCGCTGATCGAGCGATTTGGCGTCGCTGTTGCGATATCGGATCAAATAAGCGAGTAACAGATCGACAGTGGCTCACGCCCAATGCGGGACGTACTTCATATACTTCCGGCCGGCCGCTTCATCGTAGGGGCGAATGACCCCGTGCTCGACCGCTTCTTTGATGTAGCGAGACGCCGTCGCGCTATTTTGCTGCTCAATCCCGAAGCGCTCTCGCAACGATGTGTTCGTCATGTAGTCGCGCGAGACATAGCGCAAACAGGCGTGCAGGTAACACGCGCGAATCCGGTCAGATTTATCCATCTGCGCGAGAGGACGATGGGCGAAGAGGGAAGCACGGGTGTTCTCGAGCGCGATCGCGAACTCGGGCGCGGGTAGCTGATAAGCCTCTGTCTCGGACACCACCTTATCGACGCCACTCCCTCGCTCCTCACAAATGCCGAATCGACGCATGAGCGAGGCAAGAGCCTCGTTCCGTGAGCGAGGAGGCGTATCTAGAAATCGATCAACATCTACAAGTGGGACCCCGGGGTTCGATATCTCCATGCGGTCAGCGAAAATCTCGATCATGGGACCGGCGCCGCCGACGGAGAAATCTTGATGAATCAGCGCGTTCGCGACCAGCTCCCGTATCGCCAGTTCCGGGTACATCGGAACGGTACGTCGCAGTGCTCGGCCAATGACTTCATTGGAGGGCAGCAGATTATTGACGAAACCGATGAGGCCCTCGAACCCCGCACCGTATCCCTTGCCGCCAATCTGCTCACGCAACGTCCTGATTCGGCTGTTACCGTCGTACGCGATCACGCGCACTGCCTTGCGCTTGAGGTGAGGGAAGTCTTCCAGGCGCTTGGCAAAGAGAACTGCACCGAGATTCGTGATGTCCCACTTCCCCGCCGCGTTTTTTATGACCAGCCCCTCAGCCTGCAATCGTTGAACGATGAGCGATCGGTTCTCAGGAAGCGGGATCTCGGCGAGGTCGAAATACGCGGGATAGTCGAGCAGCGACGTGATTTCCTCTTCGGACACATCGCCTGCGGCAACCAACGCCTCAAACGGAATCTCATCAAAGATCCGCCATAGCGCGCGTTCCTTCTCAGGAAAATCTTTGAGCTTCTTCCGATAAGAACCAATGCGGACGAATTCGTTGTTCTGAAATTGGACCGGATGCCGATAGGCGCGGCCGACCTCGAGCACAACGACGGGCAACTCGTTCACGGTCACTTCAAGAAACTGGAAAGGAATTTTTGGGCTGATGAGACGCAGCAGCCAATTTTCAAGTTGCTCGTTACCGACCTTAGCTGATCGTGGCTCGAACGCGGTCCCGACTATCTCGTGAGTATCGTCCGCCACCCCCCAGACCAGATAACCATGAGCCTTGTCCGCAAGAGCTGCGGAATTGGAAAGCGCAGAGATATACTCACCAATTGCCTCTGGTTTTTCGTTGTTGCGCTTGAACTCGAGCCACTCCGTTTCATTGGGCAAACGTGCAAGTTCACGTACGAGACTGGCGAGGCGGTCGGGATGATGTTGGATCATGACGAGAGGGAAAGTTTGCTCTGCGACCATGTTACCAAGTGCTGGTGAAATCCCGGCGGCCGTGAACTCTCGGCCTCGTTTCGGCCGTTGCTGACGGTCGACGACGCCCACTTCTAGGTCAGCAGTATGTCGGGTTGCGGAAGTTGGCGGCACCAAAGTCGCCGAGCGATCGCATCCGCCATCGGCCAACTCTTACTCCCGACCCGCCGCGGTCAATCGGAGCCGCCGCGCCTCCTAAGCGGCTTTATCTAAACGGCACCTACGCACACAGCTTCGCAACTTCTCTCAGTTTCGTCCTAGATCCGAGTTGCGAGCAAAGCGATGCAAGTCGCATCTGCCGCCCAATTCACAGACTCTTCCACGAAAAGCCGAGCCCCTTCGCCAACCTGGTCAAGCGCATCTGCCGGCTGAGCACGCGGTACCTATTATGCCGGCGGTTGAAGTCGGATAGTCAGCAAGGTCTGCCCAAAAGCCTTCTCTAAAGAATTCTCACCCAGTGCCGTTAAGTGCATCGGGGATCATTCACGGCATGCTGTGAGAAAGTGACCCGGATAAGAAGAATCAGCCAAAGGCAAGAGGGAGAATTATGGCGTGGGTTAGAGCAGTCGCGGTGATGTCAGCAGTAACGGTGTTCTCGGGGTGTGCGTATAACGTCCAAGTTGCATCGCAATCGGGTGCTTCCGAAGTCATGAGCACGAAGATCAGACAGGACAAGGCCTACGTGGTTTTCAGTGAAAACCTTGTTACGGCCGGCAAAGATGTCAAGTCCGGATTTGCCTGTGGCGCACATAAGTATCCGATGTACATTGGTGACGCGCTGCAAGGCTCCATTTCGAAGACGGTCGAAGCCGCCTTCCCTCAGGTAGTGAACAATGGAGGAGCGGTGCCGTCCGCGCGGGATGGGATCATCTTCAAGTTCGACCTCTCCGAGTTTGACCCGCGAATTCGCTTCACGCCCGGATTTTGGGTGCCTTCCGCCGATGCAAACGTCGATATCGCAATTCGCGCTCGTGTTTCCGATAAGCAGGGGAAAGAACTGATCACCACGACGTTCCGCGGTCAAGGCCATGCAAGTGAAGACGGAAACTGCCCGGTAGGCGCCGATGCCTTAAGCTTAGCCGCTCAGAAGGCGATCGCAAACGCGATGGAAAGCTTTGTTGACAAGGTGATCAACACGGGCGCGCTCGATTCAATCATTGCAACATCTGCGCGAGAATAAGGCCTCAAGTCGAAAGTCCGGGGAGACAGGCTCGCCCTCGATGGAACCGGAAACCGTTGTCGGAGGTCATCGGTCATGATTTTGCGGCTGATGCCCTTCCGCAACGGCCGCCGTTCATGTGGCGCTCGAATACTTCAGCGAACTGAGCAATCGACAAAACAGTACCAAGTTGCAACCGCGATCAACGCGACGCTGCCGGGGTCAGTCTTGACCCTTGCGTCCCGGTGTGTGCGCCCAACTGGGCCTGAATGGAGTCCCGAAGACGGCCAGCGTTGACGCTTAGCAGTTCAATTTAGGCACGGGCACATGAACCGGTCAGAGCCGTCCGGATAACAGAGACGTATCCTCCACAGATTCAATCGTGTTTGGATTTGCGAACGGTTTCCGAATCTCATGATTGAAAGATGGGCAACGCTCCCTAGCATGCGGAAGCGCGCCTGAGTAGAACATAGCAGGGAAATGAGATGGCGAAAACCTACCGCCGCCTGAACCTTTTTATGGCTAAGCCCTCAGACAAGGGCCAAATGTTCGCGGATCTGCTCGCTGACGCACCAGTGAACGACTATCCCATGGCAAACAACTTGGGCATAGACGGGGTCCTTTATGTAAAGCGGAGTGAGGAAAAGAGGCCTAGCTGGGGTTCGATGCTCGACGAAGTTGCAGGCCGAGTCATACCAGATCTCGCAAATCGATCGAGTTCTGCGGTACTGCTGCTTCGAGTGGACGACGACATCTTCGCATTTACATTCGGTTACGGCCGGTATCTGATCGAGCAATCGCGATTCGTTCAGGACTTTGGCCTTCGCACAGCGCTCAACACGCTCGACGAAAAATCGCTGCGTAGCGTCGACCTGCACACCCTCGAAGACCAACCTGTTCAGAAGAAATCTCAGGCTGCTCGCGACTCGGAAGTAGGCGTCTTCGGGATCGACATCCTACGAGATGTTCTTCGTGCTGTGACTGGTGTCCCCAAACGCGGGGTTGACCTTAGGCATATCGCTGGTGGAGACGCGATGTTTTCCTTCGGCGCCGAAATGGAAGCTGCGGATTTGCCCGGGTTGGCCCGCCGCGTCAAAAGCTACTATGTCAACGACGACTACAAGACGTCATTCTCGTGGGTGGACAACGTCCGCAAGATAAAGGACGACGCCTCGATCGATTCGCTGAACGCGCAGTTGGTTAAAGCCGTTTCCGCGCGTAATCCTGGAATTATGGTCACGCTCCCGGAGATCGGTGCATGGGACACAATCCTAGGCTTCAGCTTTACGCGGAATAAAGACGGCGTGCGTCCCGTGATCGATTCGGCCGACTACATCGACACAATTCCTGATTTAGCGCGCCTAACCATCGAAGCCTTGAAGCGCGACCGACTTTTTGTCCACGACGTCGATGGCGACATCGACGAACACTCAGTGTATCGCTGCATCTACTTCGAGATAGTCGACGGGGACAAAACGAAGATCATTTTCGATGGCAAGTGGTACGAGGTCGATACAGCATTCATTGGTCGTATAGCCGCGACATTGAACTTGATTCAGACCTCCACGCTTGCATTCCCGGAAGTTGAAGTGTGGGACGACGGAGGAAAATCAAAAATCGAGTCCGAGGGCGACTACAACATCCGAGCAGCCGTAGCGCATGGATATTTCCTACTGGACAAGAAGCTCGTCAAGACCGACCGGACCACATCGCCAATAGAACTCTGCGACCTCCTGACTCCCGCCAAGCAACTGGTGCACGTAAAGCATCGCAAGGGCGGTTCGGCCGGGCTGAGCCATCTCTTTGCTCAGGGCGGTGTCGCTGCTGAAATCATGCTCGGCGATAAAGCGTTCCGCAAGAAGGCGCGAACGGTGCTGCGCGGTGTAGATTTGGCCGCACGCGATCTCGTGCCCTTGGACAACCTCAGGAGCGCGGATTATGAGATTGTTTTCCTGATACTGGGCGAGGATAGTGCCACGCTCAAGGAAAACTTACCGTTTTTCAGCAAGGTCAACCTCTCGAAGGCCTTCGAAAACCTCACCCAACGTGGATTCCGGGTTTCGATCGCCGGCGCTCCGACGACACCGCGCTTGGCCCCTTGATCAGGAAATCGACCACATGCCGATTACAGTCATCAGCGACAGTTGCGGGGCACCATGACCGAGTTTGATTGTCGACGGATTGCTCAGGTTGCCTATGACCAGCCATATAGCCTTAATTCTTCGTTACCACTACCCTATGCGTAACAAAACGTGTAGAGCAGCCTTACGTTGAATTATGCTGACAATCGGGGGACACCATGGAGTTTACGAATTGCGGATGGGTAGCTTTCTATAGTCGCGCAGACCTGGGGCAAAATGGATGACAGCCTTAGTCAAGCACAGTGCGCCTGGTCCTTATCTGGGCTTCTCATTGCAGCCAGTCCGGCTTTGCTACCACCTCCTGAGTGGTCCACTGGATTCGAGCGTTTCCTTAGAGCTTCTGGATGATGTCGCCGTTCACTACTCCGACGGGAACGTCCTTTTGGAGCAGTGCAAGAGCGCACTGTCCCACAACGCTCTCTCTGATTGGTCCGAGGATCTTTGGAAGACAATTGGGAATTGGCTTACTGCGGTCGAGTCCGAAAAGGTGAATGGGAGCAAAGCAGCGTTTCGCCTGTACGTGACACCCCCGAAGTCCGGTAAGTTGAGTTCTGCCATTCATGCCGCAACGTCTGCGGATGCCGTAGATCTGTTGCTTCAACAGGTTGCAGACAAGCTCAGCAAAAGGGCCGAACCGCCAAAGTGCATGCCGCACGTGCAGAAATTTCTTGATGTGACCATTGCTGTTCGCAATCAGGTGATTTGCAAGACCTCGGTTGTAAGTGGCGATGCAGATCCGATACAACCTCTGCGAGCTCTGCTGGCGCCTACTGTTCCGGACGGGGCGATTGACGTCATTTGCGAAGCCGCCATCGGTATGGCACAGGCGAGAGCAGACCGGCTCATCCGTGATGGTATGCCGGCTCTGATTGGTGTCCGAGACTTTCGGAAAAGCTTTCACGCCTTCGTTCAGCAAAACAACATGCCCGGCTACCTTGCCTCGCTATCCGTGGTTCCTACGACAGCTGACACCAAGGCAGTGCTCACGAGTAGACCGATCTTCGTTCGGCAACTGCAGTTAATCGAAGCCACGGAGACGCAGCAACTTAGGGCGGCAAGTGATCTCATGCGAACGTCCGGGGACAAGGTGAAGTGGGCCGAGGCCGGATTCATCTACGACGATAGCTTTAAGGATTGGGAGGAATCGTTGCTGCGTCGGTATGAAGCGTTTGCCAGTGAGATCACGGATCTCCATTCAGACAAGCCGGAAGTTGTGCGAGGCCGACTCGTCTACGGCCGATGTTCGGTTTTGGAGGTGCCCATAGGCAACCGGACCGTACCGAACTATTTTACGCATGGGGCGTTCAATGATTTGGCCGACAGGCGAGAGCTTGGCTGGCATCCCGAACACGACGACCTTCTAGACGAGGAGGGCGAAGCATGAACGGGGGCGTCCGTCCACGGCGCCTTAGTGAGGCGGCACTGGTTCAGAACGAGGCGCTGGGTGCCTACGCGCTTTGGCAGTTCGGCCTTGGATACCAGGATCGTGACGGCCACGCGGCGACGCTGCCCCTCACATTTCTTGTCCTTCCGCTGATCCTGCATAGCCCAACTTTGGCGATGGTTCTGAGCACACGTAGAGCATCGGGGCTGCATCTGTTCGCCGGCAAGCTCGGAGAAAAGCGGGAAGATCTCATTGCGATTCACAGTCGGGCGATTGCGTTAAGACGACTGACCTTGGACTCACTAGTTTCCGCGGAGCAGTCCGGTCTCATCCGAATCGATCCGATGACGGCCGCGATCTGGTCAAATGGTCTGTACGACGATTTGCGCATACCTGTGCTGCCAGAGCGAATTCGACGTCTGGCAGCGGCGTGTGGAAGGATCGGCTACTGGTTTGCGGGCCTCACCGATCAGCAGGTAGTGCACACACTGAAAGTGGAGTTTTGATGTATTTCCAGCTGCGACAAGTCATTCTGTGGCCACGACGCGGTGGCGCACCGCGCGTAGTGAAGTTTGAACCCGGTGTGGTAAACGTCATCACCGGGGCATCGAAGACCGGCAAATCTTCGGTGATACCGATAATTGACTACTGCCTGGGATCAGAGAAATGCGCTATTCCGGTGGGGGTGATTCGCGAGAGTTGTTCCTGGTTTGGTGTGCTGGTGGATACCCTCGAAGGACAAAAGTTGATTGCCCGTCGGGAGCCCGGCGATTTGAAAGCCTCCGGCGACATGCTGCTTTTGGAGGGAACGGAGGTTGACCCACCTCCTGTCATCCAGGAGAAGAACCAAACGGTTGACTACGTCAAAACAGTCTTGAACCGCCTAGCGGGCCTGTCAAACTTGCAATTTGAGCCAGGCGCCGAGGATCGGTTCAAGTCACGGCCAAGCTTTCGAGATTTGATGGCTTTCATTTTTCAGCCTCAGAACATCGTTGCGAATCCCGATGTCATGTTCTTCAAGGCTGATACTACGGAGCATCGCGAAAAGCTAAAAATCATCTTCCCCTATGTGCTTGGTGCAATTAGCCCAGAGCTTCTGCAGGCACGCCACGAGTTGGATCGCATCGCACGGCTGCTTCGCCGAAAGGAAGGCGAGTTAAGGGCCCGGAAGGCATCTGGCGCATCCTGGCAGCGAGAGGGTTTCGCTTGGGTACGTCTTGCGATTGAGTACGGACTACTGCCAGCGCACACGATTGTGCCGAACGACTGGCCTGCGATCGTTGACCTTCTGCGAGCCGCAATGCAAAGCGACGCTCAATCTGCGACCCCAACTCTCGCGTCCATGGATGTCGCAATGGGTCGGCTCACCGAGCTGCGGGCGGCTGAGTCCAAGCTTGGGATGGATCTCAATCAGTCTCGTAGTCGGCTGCACGAATTGCGGCGCCTTGATGAAAGCAGTGACACTTTTCGGGATGGCCTTCACGTTCAACGAGACCGATTAGAACTGTCGAGATGGATTCGCGAACTAGCGACTGAACGTCCGGCGGCGGTGCTTCAACCGAGCGACGCTGGACGAGCACGGATAGATCAACTTTGCGAGGCGCTTGAAGGCATAGAACTTCGACTGCGATCGCACCCGGGGGTTACGGAATCGTTGGGAAGAGAGACGCTTCGTCAACGCGAAGCAGTGGATACGATTCTTGCGGATCTTGCTGCAGTGCGCCAAGAAATTCGAACACTGGAAGGCCAATCGGAAGAAGCGCGCAAGGTGAGAACTCGTGGAGAGGAAATCTCGCGTTTCCTAGGCCGCCTGCAAGAAGCTATGAGGTTGTATGAAACCCTCGATACCTCTTCAGCGCTTAACGAAGAGATATTTGCGCTGAGGATGCAGGTTGAGGACCTGAACAAGCTGATATCTGAACACGAAATTGGTCGGAAAACGGAAAACGCTCTCGATACGATTCAGTCCATTTGTTCGCGGCTAGTTCCACAACTCGACGGGGAGTGGCCAGATGCCCCTATTCGACTGAATATCCAAGACCTGACGGTAAAGGTTATTCGTGGTACGCGCGATGATTTCCTTTGGGAGATTGGTAGCGGTGCAAATTGGCTTGCATACCATGTGGCGCTGACTCTTGCCCTGCAAGGCTACTTTCTGAGCAAGCTGAATCATCCAGTGCCAGGATTGCTAATCTATGATCAACCAAGCCAAGTCTACTTTCCAACCCTCCGGGCAGGAAAGGCGTTAGATGAGAACCCAGACCCAGAATGGGGCAACGAGGACATAGCTGCGGTGCGGAAGGTATTCACACTTTTCGATAGCATCATCACAAAAACTACAGGCCGGTTGCAGATTGTCGTACTTGATCACGCTGCGGAAGAGGTCTGGGGGCGACTAGCCAACGTCCATCGTGTTGAAGAGTGGCGCGGACAAGGCCTAGTGCCGACCGACTGGATCTAGGATGTTGGGATCACGGCGATACCGAGTGCGATAGCCAGCATTGACAGGAAAGTCCCGCTATTGGGAGCGAGTATGTGTCCGCAATGTAAGCGTATCTCCAAGGCCATCTTGACAGAGACGGCGACTCACAAGCATACCGCGTATGCCCTATTTGAATCCCTCGGGTAAAAATGGAGAATCTTGAATGGAGGCATGAACGTGGGCAACGAACAGGTCCATGAGGAACGATCGACGAAGATCCGCTCTGCCAGCCGCGCATCGTTCGCGTAGGTGATCAGGCGTCCCTCCCCACGAAAGTGCAAATCGCGCTCGATAGGCAGGCTCAGTCGCCCGCGGACGGTCGACAACTCCGGCAAACTGACGCAGCCGCGATCGGTCGTATTCACGTCTAAGAGGCGTTAACAGAATGACTTTTGCAGGTGTCGCCAGCATATGATGCAGCAAGCGATTTTCATGAAGGCCTCGTGGATGAAAGCGAGCCGTTCGAAGCGGATGCGCAGTCTGCGGAAGTTGTGAAGCCACGAGATGGTCCGCTCCACAACCCAGCGTGTTTTGCCTAATCCGCTACCGTGGGGCTGACCGCGCCGAGCGATTTCGGTTGCAATGCCGGCGGCATGCAGTGGACGTCGATATTTGTCGTGGTCGTAGCCTCTGTCGCCTTGAACGACCCGAGGCTTTGACAGTGGTCTGCCACGCTTGCCGCTGATAGGCGGGATGGCCTCGACCAGCGCTTGAAGTTGAGTGACGTCGTTGCGGTTGGCGCCGGTCAGTATCACCGCGAGCGGGATGCCCTGCGCTTCGGTGATGAGGTGGTGCTTTGAACCGGGTCGCGCGCGGTCTGTGGGATTCGGTCCTGTTTTTGACCTGAGCCCACAGCGCGGATTGAAGAGGAATCGACGATGACGCGAGACCAGTCGATTCGGTCAGCTGCACGCAGTCGCCCAAGCAGCACCTCGTGCAGTTGCTCCCAGACGCCTGCCGCCTGCCAGTCCCGCAGGCGACGCCAGCAACTCATGCCGCTGCCGCAGCCCATCTCGCGAGGGAGTAGGTCCCAACGCAGGCCTGTCTGTAAGACGAAGAGAATGCCGGTGAGCACCGCACGATTGTCGAGCGGCTTGCGCCCCGGATAACGGGCCCGGCGTGGCTTCGGAGGGGGCAGCAACTGTTCGATGAGTGCCCAAAGGTCGTCGTCGAGTAGCGGCTTGGCCATGTCCTTTTCACCGTCGAAACAATGAAAAGGTTAACAGGATTCATCGAGGGTTAACAGCCCCTTCGTTCATTTTGTTAAGGGTTCTAAGCCGTCCACACCGACGGCGTGATCGTTCGCGGACCGACAATTTGAATGCAGACTCTGCGGTGGCAAAACAGTCCACGAAGTCGGACCCCACGATCTGCCTATGCGTTTGCACTTCAAGGTGAGTTGCGTTATGCTCTTTGCATGCCAGCGACTAGGAGCATCTCCGGTCTCAAGTCTGGCCTCTCCCGGCTCTGCATCCACTTTACGATTGGGCGGTGCGCTTCTTCGAGGCCGCCGCCCAAATTGTAACTGCTGCCGGCAACCCCCTTCTCGCTCTATCTGTTCTGCTCCCCCGGCTCTTCCATCTGACGGCATAATGCATCAGGATGCTGGTTTCGCGCGTCGCGAAACGGGCCCATCGACCTTAATTCACGCGTCTCTATGACCAAGAAGCCACTCGCAGAGCTGTTTCGGGCGATGTACCACGGTAAATACGAATATCGTGACTTCATATGCGAAGCCTTGGATGCGCGATATAAACCGATCAACGTTGGCAGAACCCAAACGTCGAAGGAACGTCTTGTCTACGCACCAGACAAGACGATGAAGATATATCACAGCTTCCTCAAACTGTTTCTGTTCGAGTACCTTGATGTCAATGAGCGGGTCGTATTTTCCTACCGAAAGGGTGTTAATGTTGTCGAGGCCGTGAAGAAGCACGCCCATAACAAGCACTTTTTCCAAGCCGATATTCAGGACTTTTTTCCCAGTATTGATTCAATGATGGTTCGCTTGGTCATCGAAAGCGCAGCGACGCGCACACCGATCGCCGACCTCATGGATCACGTTGATCGTATTATCGAACTGGTTACTATCGACGGGGCCTTGCCAATTGGCTTTCCGTCCTCGCCGCTCATAAGTAATGCGGTTTTGCATCGCTTCGACGATAGCTTCGAGGAATATTGCGTCAATCGTGGAATGGTCTACACGCGATACTCAGATGATATCATCGTCTCGTCTCAAAATAGGGATGGCCTTAACAACCTCGCGACTGCCATCGAAAACACGCTAAAATCTGTCGACCTAGGTCACCTAACACTCAATCCAGAAAAGACAAAGATTACCAGCATTGGTCGAAAAATCAAGCTTCTCGGCCTAGTTATATTGCCGAACGGTACCGTGTCTGTCGATATTAAGTTGAAGCAACAAATCGAAACGATGCTTCATTTTTACATAACAGATAGGGCGAAACTCCGTGACTTTTTAGAGACGGATCTTTCCAAGGCCACGGAGCAACTTTCCGGCTATGTGAATTACGTGAATACTGTCGATCCCGGATACCTTGATAAGCTCAAGAAGAAATACGGCGTCACCGTAATCGACACACTTATTCACCAAGGATCGAGATGAACCTGATCCTGAAAATTGAGAACGTGCAACATGTCCGCTCCGCAGAGCTGACTCTCGATCTCGAGGCAAATGGAATTACCTGTCTCGTTGGACGCAACGGGGTTGGGAAGACGACCCTCGTTAAGGCGCTGCGTAACCTTCGCATAGCAGACACGTTCAAGAAGACAGCCGTTGATAGCATCTTCTCGAATTCGAGCAAAATTATTTACTTGTGCGATCCATACGAATATGTATTTACGTTCGATCCTAAACTTCAGAGCCTAAATTGTAAGACAGTCGTCGCTCAGCAAGTCCGCGACAGCCTCGAAGTCGAGCTACCCATGCCGTATGGTGATCGATTCAATTTTTTTCAGAGTATCAGTGATGCAGACCATGAAATCAGGCGTAACATCGTTTTAGAAAATTACACGCGCCCCGACGAGTTGATCGATTTTCTTCACACAATTTACGGTAATAATAAGTTTGATAATTTGCGTTGCATTGTCATCAAGAAAAAATCTTATTATTGTCAAATTCTTAACGAAAGTAGATATATTCGAGAGGATTATTTTAGTTCTGGCGAGTATTTTTTGATATCTCTCTACCGCAATATAGTTGCCGGAAGAAAGTTAATCGTTATCGATGAGATTGATATTTCCCTTGACGCCGCTGCGCAGGCAAAACTTGTCGCGCAGCTAAGGATGTATTGCCAAAAGTACGCGGTAAACATCGTGTTCACAACGCACTCTCTCGCGATGATGGGAACACTGCAAGCCGAAGAATTACACTACATCGAATCGAAGGATGGGGCGCTCGAAATTCAGCCCGTTTCTTTCAATTATGCAAAGAGCTTGCTATTTGGTTTTGCAGGCTGGGACAAGTATATCCTCACTGAGGATGACGTACTCGAAAATTTTATAGAATTTGTCATTAAACGATATCTCCCGAGGACATTTTATAAGTACAAGATTATATTTATTGGTGGTGGGACGAATACCGTCAGATTGATGGACAGAAATGCCGATCAAAACTTCTTTTCTACCGAAGAAAATGTTATTTCCGTTCTCGACGGCGATCAGCGCCCACACCGTTACGCGAGAGATCGACACAATATTGAGTTTCTTCCATGGGAGAGTATCGAAAAGCAAATTTTCATCGAATACACTGATAAAAATTACTGCCCTCGTTTGTCTATAGAAGAAAATCCAGGGATCAATAATCAAAATGGAAAGAACTTGTACGCCGCATTGATTCGAAACAGGATCGTGTCAGAAGACGAAATGTTCTTACACTTGTGCGAAACATATGATGAACAGGCGCGTGCATTCGCGCATTCACTTTCCGGCTTTCTGAACACTTAGGTGCGCGCCCTGTTCCAGAGAGGAGCAACGACAGATAGGCAAAGGCTGGGCCGGCTCTTCGCATTCCGGACGGTCAGTGGCCGTCTTCCAAGCATATTGAAACATTTGCTGACCCCCGTTTGGGGGCTGCGACGGGTCGTTCTCAGCCGGTCGCCGTTCGCTACAAAGCACGCTGCGATCCATGCGAAACGCATGAGGCGGTAGTCTGCCAATTTCGGCTGCTTGCCGGAGTGGATTCGCAGACACCCAAAAGGATACAGTCGGGGTAGGTAAACAATCAAAGAGCTACCCATCCAACCTAAATGAAAAAAGCATGAACTCAACCAACATACAGACCGACACGCTTTTTCTTCTGGATCGCAACGTAGTGTCCGTCATCAAAGTCGCGATCGCCGGCAACGAACAAAAAGGGGAAAAAGAGCAACGCATGCTCGATTTTCTTCGAGAAATCGACGCACCTCAATACGCCATCAGTCCATTACCATCGCTTATGGAGGGCGAACACGGACGCGAAGACAACTTGGCGGAGAAAGCAAAACAGCTTGAGAAGGAAACGGAAGCAGTCGCCCGCTTTTTTAGGTCTGCACGTACAGACTCCGAGTACCTCAAGTCTGCAAAGGATATGTTCGCTCAAATCTTTACGGGACTTCGCGAAGCCGACTGGGACGCGCGCGCAGCGTTCCGGACGCAGGCGGCACCTTTGCTCATTGATCCGGTCGCACCCGCTGCGCGCAGGGCTGTCGAAGATAAACTCGCCGAACTTGCGATATCGGGTGGCCTGGAAAAGACAGACGGCATCGTGGTTCTGTTTGTCGCCTGCCTGTATGGCAACCTTGATGCACGCAAGGTCCTGAAACCCACAAAGCCGGACGCAACGTACAACGTGCTGAGCGACGTCCACCTCATTCCGCGGATCGCGCTTGTGAAAGCTGTGGCAAGAGACTTGCCAATTCAACTCAAGGTTCGCTTTCTCAGCCTAGACCGTGGCCTGGAACAGGTGCTCGATAACGTTCGGGTCGTCCTTGCCGAAGTCACCGGCGATGGAGAACTACAGACGCAAGTAAAATATCTGCCTCCTCTGTTCCCCGAACTGGTCGAGGACGAAGCGATCGACTTGCTCAGCAGGCTCAATACTCCCGCACAGTCCAGTAAGGCTGCTGATCCGGTGCTGCCCGAGTAAATGCGCCGTAGTCATGCTGCGAGGCGCCGAGCGCATCAGCGCAGGCGAATCAGTTGTTGAAAAAGGGTGCGCAGCAGAACGGATATCCGCCGATCAACTGGCGCGGCAAGCAGCAGGTGCCGCTCGAAAAGCAGTCGTCGCGGCAGCGGCATTCGAGTAACGCTTAAGAGGTCGTTAGGCGGCGATCGTTGGCATGGGGGCTCTCCAAGGACGCCCATCGCGCCGTTCGCTACCTTATCAGCAACGGCCGGTCGAACGTCGATATTGACCTCATGCGGTGTAACCGTAACCTTTTAAGCTGTTACACCACGATTCGGGCCGTCGACGCCGCTTAAAGCGCCGCAGTTTTAGCATTCCGAACCGCTATTTCGATAAGATCGACTATCGAAATAGAGCTACACAGGGAACGGGTATGGGTAGCGACCCGAGCGATAGTATCCTGCCGTCGCGGTGTCCGGTAGCGAATCTTCGCAGGTCCGTCGCAAGCTGCGTCGAACTCGAGAAAGCTCGGATGGCGCAGATTAAAGCGACTTCCGTGCAGACTGAAAACGTCCAGCTAATATCCCTTCTGTTACTTCGACAGTATTTGCGGGCATTCCGTTTGGAACCAATAGTCAACGAGTCGTTGCGCCGCTTGTAAATCATCCGGATAGTACGGATCGTCATACCACGGTGACGGGTCGTAGCCTGCTTTGCGCAGCGCTCCTAGTTCGCTTTGGTGTTGCGCCATCGTCGGAGACGCGTTGCTTCGGAGCGCAGCCAGATCACGGCACTCTGTCGGACTCAGATGGCCAGCAGTATTTGGCATGCCACCACCGATGACACAGCCGTTGAGAAGAACCAACACGGAAAGTGCTATCCGATGTCTATAAGATTTGTTCACGATATCGCGAAGCGATTGGCGCTGATTGGTTGTCTTCCCGGGCGCACTTAAGTCGAATAGAGAAGACGTTCGGGGTCCCGTCCGAGCTGCGTCGGTCAAGCTAGTAACGGCGAACGGACGAGATTCGCGAGCAATCCGGCAGGCCCAGGATAAATTGCAATACAACCGGCATCTCGCAACGACTGCTCAGTGAAGGCACCGGAAAGAAGACCGATTGTGCGTAAGCCGGTTTTCCCTGCGGCCTGGGCATCGTAGGGCGAGTCGCCAATCACGATCGCGGCGTCGGGCGGCACCTCGAGCTCTTGCAGGGCGACTTCGAACACGTCCGGTGCAGGTTTCGACTGCTCGACGTCTTCAGAAGAGACCGTCGCATCGAGTAAATCCTTGATCGCGGCGATATCGAGATACATTTCGAGGTCCTCCCTCTTGGCCGACGATGCCACGGCGAGTTTCACGCCCGCACCGCGTAGTTTTCCTAGGAGTTCCGGCACCGCTGCGAAAGGCCGCACCATCGGCAGGTAATGTGCCTTAAAGTGTTGTCCCCTCCAAGAATCGAGCTGTTCGCCATGGTCTAGCAGTTGGGCTTCGGACAGAAAGGCCGGCATCAGGTTATCCCCGCCCTTGCCGATTTGACTACGCGCCCGTTCGAAGCTGACGTCATGCCCAAAGTGAGCGAAGGCCTCATGCCAGGCCAACGCATGAAGATCGACCGAGTCGATCAGCGTCCCGTCGATGTCGAATATTGCAGCGAGTGGCATAGGGCCTCCGTAGGTCAAGGCATCGTGCAAAGCACGTACCAGCCCGATATCCTCCAGAATAGGCAATCCATCTGCTTTCGGCCGGGCGACTACGCGGTTCGCGCGCGGTGCTATCCTGCATCTTGCTCGTCGATCGCTCTGGCCCTGTCGCTTGTCGGTTAGATGGGCGAACGCATTGATAAGCTGATTTCACTGGCTGCGGTCGTTGCCGCCAAGGAGAAGCCTCATGCCGGCCCGCTCAATCGCCTCGCTTTCGCTGTCGTTCGGATTGGTCTCGATTCCGGTCAAGCTCTACTCGGCAACCGAAAGCGCCTCTGACGTCCGCTTCAACCTGCTTGGGCCTGACGGCTCGCGCGTCAAGCAGCAATATGTGTCGGAGGCTACCGGCAAGGTGGTGGAGCGCGCCTCCATGCAGAAGGGCTACCAGTTCGAGCGGGACAAGTACGTCGTCTTCACCGCGGACGAGCTGAAGGCGCTCGAGGAGAGCGCCAGCCACGTCGTTGAGATCGTCTCTTTCGTGCCCGAGAAGTCGGTTGACCCCGTTTTCTATGACAAGGCCTACTTCATCGCGCCGGACAAACGAGGCGGGAAACCCTACAGCCTCCTGCAGGAAGCACTTTCACAGACTGGACGATGTGCGCTTGCCAAGTGGTCGTACAAAGGGCGTACGCGGATCGTTCAGGTGCGGCCAGCCGAGGACGGCATGGTTTTTCAGCAACTGCTCTTTGCTGACGAGGTGCGCTCGCTCAGGGAACTCAACATCGAGCATGTGGCAGTCTCGGACTCCGAGTTAAAGCTCGCGATTCAGATAATCGAGCAGGGTGCGGAGGACAACTACGACGCATCGGCCTATGAGGACGAAGAGAAGAAGCGCGTTCTCGCGGCGATCGACCGCAAGATCGAGGGCAAGGAAATCGTTGCGCCTGAGGCGCCGGAAGCCGAAGCGGGTGGCGAAGTCATCGACCTGATGGAAGCGCTGCGGGCGAGTCTCACCAAGACCAGCGCGAAAGCGGCAAAGCCTGCGGCCGCCAAACGAAAGGCCGTCGTCAAGCCCGCTGAAGAAGTCGCAGACGTGGTGAGCGTTCCCAAGACGAGAAAGCCTGCCGCGCGTGCTCCCAAGGTAGCTGCGACAGAAGCACCGGCCAAGGTGCGCGCTCGCAAGTGAAGCGAACCCTTTCGCACGACGTGACGCTGTCGAAGCTCCAATCCATGCTGGGCGTGTCCCGACGCGTCGTCGAAGGGCTGATCGAAGCTGGGCTGGTTACCCCGGCTCGCGGCTCACGCAATGAGATGCGCTTTTCGTTTCAGGACGTCGTGATGCTTCGCACGGCGCTCCAACTGCGATCGTCGCGCGCCTCGCCTCGCAAGATCCGCGAGGCGCTCGCTCGACTCAAGCGCGAGTTGCCCGATACGCTCCCGCTATCGGGAATCCGCGTCGCGGCAGAAGGCGATTCGATTGTGGTCAAAACCGGGCCATCGCGCTGGGATGCGGTGACGGGCCAGATGCTGCTGGATTTCGAGGTCGCGGAGGTGAGGGGCGATGTCGTTGTCTTCGACGCGACGCCGGAACGCAAGGGTGCCGCGGCCGCACAGGCGCAAGAGTGGTACGAGTTGGCTGAGCAGTTGATAAAAAGCGATCCCACAGGGGCGGAACACGGATATCGACGCGCGATCGAGTTGTCGCCGGAGCCGTTCTACTCTGCGTATGTCGATCTGGGGGCGCTGCTGTGCGAGATGGAAGGGCAATGTCTGGACGCGTTGACTGTCTTCGAGGAAGCGCTGTCGCATTTCCCGGACGATGCTGTTCTGCACTTCAATCGGGCTGTCGCCTTGGACATGCTCGATCGGTTCGACGATGCCAAGCAAGGCTACGAACGATGCCTTGCCATCAATCCAGACTACGCCGACGCGCACCATAATTTGGCTATTCTTCTGGACAAACGCGGAGACCGGCGTGGCCTCATTCGACATCTGAGCGCATACCGAAGACTGAGCAGCTGATCAGCGTCATTCGGAAAATGGCGAGTTGAGCGTCCGGTGCCAACCTGATAAGGTCGCGCTGATGCTTAAGTCCATGGAGTCGGAATGCCAGCCACGAATCACGCTTTCACCGAAGAGAACGTTCGAACTCGCGCCTATCTCTTGTGGGAAGCCGGCGGTCGCGCGCACGGCCGCGACGATCACTACTGGTGCGAAGCCGTCGCTCAGCTTGAGGCGGAAAGCATCCAGCCATCGCTGAGTTCGTCGGCGGAGTCCGAAGTAGTCGCGGTCGAAAAAACCCAGAAGATGTCGAACGCGGGCAAGAGCGCAGCGAAGAAGGTTGCAAAGAATACCGCCGAGGCGGACGACAAAGCGAAGGCCAAAGTCAGCGCGAAAGGCAGCAAGAAGGCCGCAACGAAAACCTCTGGTCAAGCACTTGAAGCCGTCGTTGAGCCCAAGACTGCAGCGAAGAAATCGAAGACTGCCAGGAAAGGGAGTGAGGTCAGCGAAAGCGGAACGACGCCGCCTGTACCCGCACGACCGAAGAAGCGTCGCAAGACAGCGTCCGAGGAGTCGAAGGTCTCGACGCAGCGTTCCGCCGAATAGACGATCGATTTCAAGCGCTGTAGAGCGTTACGCCCGGAGCCTGCTTTCAACAGAAGTTCCGGCTCACCGTCGTGAGGCCGCCCAGCAGATGCGACATGTCGACGAGGCGCTGAGCGACGAGGTGGCGGACCTCTCCTTCGCATTGCCATGTGCCATACACGGCAAGCAGCGCGGCACCTAGCGCTTCCTTTCGTTGCTTCTCAAGGAGCGACGGCCAGATGATCACATTGACGTTCCCCGTTTCGTCCTCGAGTGTCACGAACATGACGCCCTTGGCGGTGCCCGGCCTTTGCCGCACGGTGACGAGCCCACAGCCGCGCGCGAGTCGTCCGTTTCGATAGGTGCGCAAGGTAGCGGCGGGCATCAGTCGTTGTCCGAGTAGCGTCGGGCGTAAGAGGGAAAGCGGATGCCGGCCCAACGTCAGTCCAGCGGCGTTGTAGTCGCTGACGATGTCTTCGGCCGCAGACGGCGCGCCGAGTTCGGGCGTCTCGTCATCGACCCGGCTGTCGGCGAGAATGTCTTGATCAGGCACGGCCGCAACAGATTGCCAAAGCGCTTCGCGTCGATTGCCGGCAAGTGACTGTAGCGCGTTGGCACCCGCCAATACCTGCAAATCGTGCCGGTCGAGCTGAGCGCGTCGCGCTAAATCACTCACGGTCGCAAAAGGCTTTACTGCGCGCGCGTTCTCAATGCGCTCCGCGGCGCCGTCACGCATGCCTTTGAGCAGCGACAGGCCGAGACGAACAACCGGCTTCGCACGATCATTACGTTGCTCAAGCACCGAGTCCCAGCCGCTGATGGTGACGTCGATCGGCACGACTTCGACGCCATGACGCTTCGCATCCTGCACCAACTGTGAAGGCGAATAGAAACCCATCGGCTGTGAATTGAGCATCGCCGCGAGGAAAGCGGACGGTTCGTGACATTTGAGCCAACTGCTTGCGTACACCAGCAGCGCAAAGCTCGCCGCGTGACTCTCCGGAAAGCCGTATTCGCCGAAGCCCTTGATCTGCTCGAAGATCGCCTCGGCGAATGCTAGTTCGTAGCCGCGCTCTCGCATGCCGTTGACGATGCGATCGTAATACTGCTGCAGTCCGCCCTTGCGTTTCCACGCCGCCATCGCGCGTCGCAGTTGATCGGCCTCGCCCGGGGTGAAGCCCGCGGCGAGAATCGCCACCTGCATCACCTGCTCCTGAAAGATCGGCACGCCGAGCGTACGACCGAGCGCCGTCTCCAGTTCCGCAC
The DNA here is from genome assembly GCF_021353155.1 of Caballeronia sp. PC1. Classification (NCBI taxonomy): domain Bacteria; kingdom Pseudomonadati; phylum Pseudomonadota; class Betaproteobacteria; order Burkholderiales; family Burkholderiaceae; genus Caballeronia; species Caballeronia sp. PC1. The sequence goes on along the minus strand of NZ_JAJUBH010000006.1, from coordinate 29,550 downwards.
TCGGATAGCTCACGGGTTCGATCTTCTGACGTCGCCGCAGATACGGATGAACAGCACCGCCCTGAATCGGACCGGGACGCACGATGGCGACTTCGATCACGAGGTCATAGAAGGTCCGCGGCTGCATGCGCGGCAACATGCTCATTTGCGCACGTGACTCGATCTGAAAAACACCGATCGTATCGGCTTGGGAGATCATCTCGTACGTTGCGGAGTCTTCCGACGGAATGTCCTGCATCTCGAAGCGCTCGCCGCGTTGTTCAGAGACGATATCGAGCGTGCGGCGGATCGCCGAGAGCATGCCCAGCGCGAGCACGTCGATCTTCAGAAGCCCCAGCGCTTCGAGATCGTCCTTGTCCCACTGGATCGCGCTGCGGTCGGCCATCGCGGCATTCTCGACCGGTACAAGTCGCGTGAGCTTGCCTCGGCTAATGACGAAGCCACCCGAGTGCTGCGACAAGTGGCGGGGGAAGTTCAATATCTCCGCAGCGAGCTTCGCCCACATCGTGATGAGCGGGTTCGCCGGGTCAAGCCCCGACTCCTCGAAGCGACGCAACAGGTCTTGAGAATGGTCGAACCACTGGTGCGACTTGGCCACCTTGTCGACGATCTGCGGATCGATGCCGAGTGCTTTACCTGTCTCGCGTAGCGCGCCTCGCGGCCGGTAGGTCGACACCGCAGCGGCGATGGCAGCGCGATCTCTGCCGTACTTGCGATAGATGTACTGGATCACCTCCTCACGCCGCTGATGCTCGAAGTCAACATCGATGTCGGGCGGCTCGCCTCGTTCCTTGCTGATGAAGCGCTCAAACAACATATTCCCTCGCGACGGATCCACCTCGGTCACGCCCAGGCAGTAGCAGACCGCGCTATTGGCCGCGGACCCGCGTCCCTGACACAGGATGTGTTGGTTTCGTGCGAAGCGCACGATGTCATAGACGGTGAGGAAGTACGCTTCATAGCGCATCTCGCGGATGAGCTGCAGTTCATGCTCGATCTGCTGCTGCACGTCATGCGGGATGCCGGCGGGAAAACGCTTGTGGGCGCCGACGTAGGTCTCCTGCCGCAGATATGCCTCATGCGTGAAGCCGTCGGGCACGAGCTCATCGGGATATTCGTAGCGCAGTTCATCCAACGAGAACGTGCAGCGCTCTAAGATATTGAGTGTCTGGGTGAGCGCGTGCGCGGGGTACAGATTGGCGAGCCGCAGCCGGGAACGAAGGTGCTGCTCGGCGTTGGGCGCGAGATCGTATCCGCATTCGGCCACTGGCTTGCCTATGCGAATTGCCGTCATGGTGTCCTGCAGCGGCTTTCTCGACCGCACATGCATCACGACATTGCCGAGAGCGACAACGGGCACGCGGTGTTGTTCGGCGATGTATTCGACGCTGCCGCGATGAATGTCATCCATCGCGCGTTGATGCAAGATGAGGCCTACCCATGCACGAGCCGGGAACGCCTCGTTGAGCCATTCGACGTGCGCGGAGAGCGCGTCCTCCTTCGCAGGAAAATCCGGTACCAGGATCGCCAGGCAATCGGACATACCGCGCAGATGCGCGAACTCTTTCTCGGGTTTCGACAGGTCGTGCGGCGTGAGCAGGTACGAGCCTTTTGCTGCCCTCATGCGACCGAGCGTGATCAGTTCGGACAGGTTGCCGTAGCCGTTGCGATTTTGCGCGAGCAGGATCAAGCCGAACGCCGGACTTTTGTCGGCATGAACGAGGCGGAAATACGAGCCAATGATGAGCGGCAGCTTTTCTTCCTTCGCTTGGACGTGCGCGCGTACGACACCCGCCAGCGAGCACTCGTCCGTGATCGCCAGACCTGAGTAGCCGAGTTGTGATGCGCGGAGCACGAGCTCTTCACCGTGCGATGCGCCGTGCAGAAACGAAAAGTTGGTAAACGCAAAGAGCTCAGCGTAATCGGGCAGCGCCGACGAGAACAGATCCACGGCGACACCGATTATCCGAACAGCCCATGAAGGAACCAGCGAACTTCTTCGGTCTTCACGCTCGGTCGTTCACGGTAGATCCAGTAGCAGCTTTTATCGGCGGCTTCCGCGACGTAATAGTCGCGCGTCACCAGTTCGCCGTCGTGCCAGCCCGCTTCGATCCGCTCGCCTGTCGAGACCAGCTTGAGCGGCGAGCCATAAAACGGTCGGTGATTCTTGATCATGAGCCGCACGGGCGTGTCGAGCAGCCACGTCGGACGTGGAAGTTCGGCAGGAGGCGGGCATGCCTTGGTCGTGGCCTGCACCGGCACCCACTGATTCGCGTGTTCGGGCCGATGATCGGATGTCGGCGCCGGCCGCAGCACATTTTCCGCACCCAAGCGAGCGACCAGCAGTTCGAGCAGGCGGTTGTGATCCTGTGCCGATCCGCCCGGATCGGGGAAGAGCGAATCGCTCGGCGGCTCGGCGGGCTGGACTTTCGACGCCGTGAGTCGAACCGCGATGACGGCCGCTTCGAGCTCGATCCGACCGAGCCGCTCCTTGAGCAGGCGGACAAGGTGCTCCTCGTGCCATGTGGGTTCGGCGAGTGCAATCTCGATAACCGTCGGGTCGATCGCCTGGCGGCCGCGCTCGTGCTCGAGCGTGATGGTCGCCTGCGTGAGTGCGAGCTGCTGTGCGCTCAACCAGCCACACAGCTGCACGATCAATCGCCGTGCGGAAAAGAGGATCGCCTCAGCATGCTCGACGCGATCCGGCAATTCGGTGCGCGCGCTGAAGGAGGGCGGCAACTCCAGCCATTCGTACAGTTCGGGCGACAGGCCGTAGGCGCGGTCAAGAGAATCCAGTAAATCCACACCGCACCTCTTTTTGAGACCCGCGCGCGGCAGGCGTCGAATATCGTTGAGCACTCGACAACCGAGTCCGTTGAACCAGTCGCCGAATGAGCGAACTTCGGGGACGACCATGAAGGGTAGCTCGCCCAGCAAGCGTTCGAGCGATGTCATTTTGAGCACGCGCCGGCGACCGCGTTTGGCAAGCAGCCACGCGCCTTGTCCCGTAGGGGCCACGCTCATGCGGGCGGTGACGCCGATGGCTTTGACCGTCTCGCAGATCTGTCGACAGACGTGCACGATGCCGCCGAACAGTCGAAGACTCGCCGTTACATCAACGACGATGGTTTCTTCCTCACGCACGGCGACCTGAGGCGAGAAGCGCAGCAGTGCGAAGGCGACTTCGCGCTGCACATCGAGCTCGCGCGCGGGGCTGCGGTCATACATCAATGCGTCGGCTGTCAGTGTCGTGACGCCACCGCGCTTCATGCCCACCATTACCCCTGCCTCTCTTGCTGCCTGATCCAGCACGATCACCTTGTCACGTTCAAGCACCACGCAGCCGTGTTCAGTCGGAGATGACCATCTCGGACGGAAGACCTCCAGCGAAAGCCGGGGCAGGAAGATGGCGACGAACACGGCCATGAGGGCTGAGCAGAATGGGAGTCGGTTGGAGGTGGATGGACAGTGGATCGGTTCGGGTTGGACCTCGTCGCTTGACGACATCGACGACGATTCCGCCGTCGGCGGGCCGCACGCCCAGCCGTAAAGTCGCAGGCGACGAATCCTGAGCGGCAGCGAGCGGTCGAACCAAAATCAGCAATGTTTCGGTCGCTTGAGCCGCCAGATGCAATCGCCGTAACGCCTCAGAGCGGATGTGCTGCTGCCAGAAGAGCAGCGCGCCGCAACTTCGGGCGTTGAGCACGCGCTCGGCGCACCAGAGCGCGTCGGCTGTCTTCGAAGCCCGCAGTAGCATCAGTTTGTCCAGCGGTACGCCCAGGTAGGCGAACGCCAGGCTGTTCGGCATGTGCGGCGCCTGGAGTAGTGCAACCGGCCGTTTGCTCGCCGCAAGAAGCGCGGGTTTGAGCAGACGCATCTCACCGATCCCCGGCTGCTGAACGAGTAGCTCGACCAGCGCGCCAATCGGCCAGCCGCCACCAGGCAACTCCGCAGACAAGGCCGCGTAGCCGGTGTCGATTGTCTTGCCGTACGGGCGAGCCAAGGCCGACCCTCGCCAAATCGACGGGTGGATTGACTCGATGTGTTGAGGCAGGGCGGCCATGGTCGGGAAAAGATTCCGGGAAAGGGGTTCCGTCAAATACTGTATAAATATACAGTACTCATCTTAGCGCAAAACTGAACCAGTGAATTGCTCCCTTTTAGCTGGCAGCTCAAATATCTGACCAATAAGCTTGCACCACGACATCCAATGTCCGAGGTCGCCGCCTTCGTCGCCAAGTTGCGCAAGGCTTTTGGTGATGCGACGATCGACGAATCGGTGCAAAAGAGAAATACGCAGGGAGCGAGATGGAGAAACCGGAAATTGACGAACTGACAGGTGCGCGAGCCGATCTACTGTGCTTTCTCGTGGCGACGGTGGCGGCTTCTTACGCGCTCACGCAGGAATGGCGCGTCGATCACGTCGTTGCGAGCTGCCGCATATGGATCGAACGCAATCGCGTGACGATGGACTGGCTCGACCGCATTCTCACCGGCCAGTTGGCGCTCAAAATCGCGCGCCGCGACCTGAAGCGTGCGGGCATCGCCGTACGCCAGTCGGACGTGCAGGTGCTCTTCACTGGCGAGATGGGACTGAACCATGCGAGCACGGTGGTCCAGAAGATGATGAAGCTGTGTCGCGAGGCGACCGGCACGGCGAGCTAATTGCTGATCTGAGCGATCGAAACCAGAGATGATTCGGGTGACAAATCCGGGCGACTGAGCGGAACGATCACAAAGCAAGGAGGCGGCAGTGTGTTACTCGGCGCAGATCCAGGCGGACTATCGGAAATACGTCAAAATGTACGGCGCACAGATGGACATTCGCGAATTCGCGCGTCTGTACTGGGAGCGCGCAGAAGGCAGCAAGGCGAAGATTCCGAAGGCGATGGACGCCCCGTTCCTTGAGCCCCAAAACGACGATGATCGTCAGATCAAGGAATTCATCGATCGGTTCAACGCCGAGCAGGCGAACACACTCGAACAGGATCTCTTTAAGCAGCGCAAGCGCCTCGCCGACGCCGAGCGCGCGCTGCAGACGAAGGTGACAAAAGCCGCGACCGAAAGTCGGCGTATCGCCACCGACAAGATCGACTCTGCTTTGCGTCGACTCGACGATCTGCGTCGAACGGCACCCAAGGATCGCGACTCGCGGATCTTTCCTGGGCATTATGCGCCGGTGCTTGTCGTTGAAGATGGCAAGTACATGGTGAAGCCGATGCGCTATCAGTGTCGCATTGCAGGCAAGCCCGCCAACTATGACACGCGGTTTCCTGGCACGTACAACGCGCGACGCGACAATCTCGAGGGCTTTTGGAAGCCATGCTTTGGCGTGTCGCATGGTTTGATGCTGGTCGACGTCTTCTACGAGAACGTCAAGCGAGCTCGTTACGAGAACACACCTCTTGAGACGCACGAGCAAGACGAAAACCTCGTCTTGGAGTTTCGCCCAAGCAACGGTCAGCTAATGTACGTCGCTTGTCTGTGGTCGCACTGGAGCGCGCCCGGCCAACCGAGCCTGTCAGATTTTTAGTGTGCCGAGGTCATGAGACGATAACGGGAATAACGTCCTATGACCGAAGCAACCGTGACAAAGAAGAACAAGAGCACAAAGGCACCGAAGCTGTTTTCCGATGAGCTAATTGACCAATTGCTTGCACAAGTTCAGGGCAAGGATGCCGAGTCGGTCCTGGGCGAATCGGGTCTGGCCGGCCAACTCAAGAAGCGGCTGGCCGAACGCATGCTCGCGGCCGAGCTGAGCCACCATCTGGAAGCCGAGAGCGAGCAAGGCAAGGCTGGCAACCACCGCAACGGCACGAGCTCGAAGACGGTCCTGACGCCCAACGGCGAACTGAAGCTGGATATTCCGCGCGACCGGCAGGCGACGTTTGAGCCGCAACTGGTTGGCAAGTATCAACGCCGGCTGCCGGGTTTCGACGACCACGTCATCAGCATGTATGCGCGCGGCATGAGCGTGCGTGAGATTCAAGGCCATCTGCTGGAGTTGTACGGGCTGCAGGTGTCGCCCGATCTGATTTCGACGGTCACCGACGAGGTGCTGGCTGAGGTCGAGCAGTGGCAGCAACGCCCGCTCGAGGCGATGTATCCGATCGTGTACTTTAACGCGCTGCGACTGAAGATCCGCGACGAAGGCACTGTCAAGAACAAGGCTGTCTATCTGGCGCTGGGCATCCGCGCCGACGGTCGCAAGGAAGTGCTAGGACTGTGGATCGAGCAAACCGAGGGCGCCAAGTTCTGGTTGAAGGTTTTCAACGAACTGAAGAACCGCGGCTTGAACGACATTCTGATCGCGGTGGTCGACGGGTTGCGCGGCTTCCCTGAAGCGATTGAGGCGGTCTATCCGGCCGCCCAGATCCAGACCTGCATCGTGCATCTGATCCGCAATTCGCTGAATCTGGCGAGCTGGAAAGACCGCAAGCCGCTGGCGGCCGCGATCAAGCCGATCTACCAGGCCGCCACCGCCGAGGCGGCCGCAGCGGCGCTCGAGGCCTTTGCAAGCAGCGAGTGGGGCCGCAAATTCCCGACCGTGGCAGCGATGTGGCAGCGCCAATGGGAACAGGTGATTCCCTTCTTCGCCTATCCGCCCGAGGTGCGTCGAATCGTATATACGACAAACGCCATCGAGAGCATGCACATGCAGTTGCGCAAGATCGTCAAGAATCGCGGCCACTTCCCGAGCGACGAAGCTGCCAGCAAACTGCTGTATCTGGCCTTGCGCAACATCGAGAAGGACTGGAAGATGCCGCCTATAACCTGGCGGCAAGCAGTCAATCAGTTCGCCATTCTGTTCGGCGAGCGCTTCACCTCCGCCATCAGCTGAGATTTTTTAATCGACCTCAGCACACAAGATTTCTGACACGTCCGGCCAACCCGACTTACTTTCTTTCGCCGCGATCACGGACGAGCCTCCGCCAGAGATCGAGGCCGCAGGACATGATCGTTGCATCATTCCGATCAAGCCGGACAACGTCGAAGCGTGGTTGAACCCCGATGCGCTTAATCTAGATGCCTTGTACGCCATTCTCGATGATCGAGACCGGCCATATTACGAGCATCGACTTGCTGCATAGACGCGCATGCGCGGAAGGTGATCGTGCTCCGGTCGCACAGAACGAAACAACGAGGAAATCGCATGACTGAACTGACGACCGCACTTGCACTACGCGCGGCGATCAACGTTCTGCGCGACTCGGCAGAATGTCGCCGTATGCCGTCCGGTGAACCGCTCGATGATGCCGGCGTCGACCTTCACTTCGAGGCAGCAGAAGTCCTCGAAGATGCGCTCTCCAACCTTCGCGATCACGAATAGCCGGGCATTGGCAAGCACCCGCCTTGGTCGCAATGCTCGCGACCGACCGTGTGACGAAATCGACTCGCTTCATAGAAGTCTTTCACGCGCGATGCAGCGTCACAGCGGATTATTCGGCAGCCACAACAGCGCGCCTTCGCGTTCGTCGCCAGCGACGGTCGTCCACGTGTGACCCTCTTCATCGACTGCGATGCATCCCGGCTGCCAGTGTTCGGGATTGCGAAGACTGTTCACCCAGCTCTGCACCTTGTCCCGAAACACAATGACCACGCCGCCGCGGCCGACATAGCCGTTCGCTCGTCGCCATTCGCTTGCCGTATCGGATGGCGTCATGACTCTTCCTCCCCAGTTTGGTCGAGCATCAGCTCGCATCCATGACATCGTACTGATCACCTTGATCTGGAATCAAGCCGTCCGTTGGTGGCCGGTCCAGACAACCTAACGAGGCGTCATGCTTCGGGATGGAAAGGGTCGCGACTGCGTGCAATGTGCTCGGCGGCTCCGCTCGCGGTGAGTGCTCGGCGCGCGCGTCGTCAGCGTTGGGATGCACGGACCGCGGGACCGCGCGGAGTCCGCGATCTTGCGCGAGTCCTGCTTCCGGGGCGGTCGGGTACTTGAGCGCGTGACCGAGAGGTGCGTACGCGACAGCGTCGTGACCGGCGGGGGCTTTATTGCGCGAACCGACAATAATTCTTTGTCGCATTAGTGGTTAACGCTAGAGGTCAGTTTGCTTAGACTGGAATCACTGAAACGCAAACAGGGCTGTTTGCGAAAACAAAGACCTGGAGGTAAGCATCATGAAACTCGCATCCATCATCGTCGCCGCTGCGCTCGCAATCCCGGCAGTTTCCTCGTTCGCACAATCGAACCAACCCGTGACCCGCGCTGAAGTGAAGGCGCAGCTCGTGCAACTTGAACGCGCTGGCTACAACCCGAGTATGGATCGGACGACTTATCCGGCCGAGATCCAAGCGGCGGAAGCTAAGGTTGCCGCCCAAAACGGCCAAAGCTACGGCGGTGTGGCAGACGGCTCATCGGCCTCGGGCGGTGCTCCGGCACACACGGGCAATAGCGTGGCCCCGGTCTACTTCGGTCATTAATCTCGGTCGGGGTCTGATTGCAGTGATTTGGCGAAGCAGTTGCCGCCGGGCCGATCCATTCCCTGAGAAGGCCTAGTCTTCAAGTACAACATGCTGGCCGCTGTCGGGAGAGATAGACGGCCAGTTTGCATTTTGGAACCTCCGCCACCGATCGAATCGATGGCTTGCCCGGTGCAGCGCACTGGGCTTTTTTATGTCCGCGGTGTTCATGTGCGCGGCCCTCGCAAGCAGCGCGCTGAAGGGCATCGACCGGCACATCGGAGACTGCCGGAGACCGCCGAGAAACTGATAGGCGTCAACCGCGACCAGCGGCGCGTCGGCCGAAGGCATTCATGTCTCCTCGACGACGTAACAATTCCCTCTGCTCGAAAACAATATCCGTCGCAACGGACATTCCGAAGTGATTGCGATGCCGTGATCCATGAGAAGATGCAACGTCGATCAGAGGATCGTCGACGGCCTCACTTCGACTCAACCGACTTCCAGTCTCAAGGTTCTCATGCGCCGCATCGCAGTTCGTACATCACCGGTTCATGGCCGAGGCGTTTTCACACTCAAAAGCATCGGCGCAGGCGACTTGATCATCGAGTATGCCGGGCAGGTCATATCAGGAAAGGAAGCGCAGCGCAGGTTCGAGCGCAGCTCGGCAGAGGACGGACACACATTTTCTTTGGCCTGGCCGACGGAAGCGTGATCGACGGCGCTCACGGTGGAAATTCCGCGCGCTGGATCAACCACAGTTGCCGCCCCAATGCTGAAGCCGAAGAAGATGGGAGCCGCGTGTTCATTCGCGCGCTTCGTGATATCCCTATCGGCACGGAGATATTCATCGACTATTGCCTTGAGGTCGAAGGGCGCAGGACCGCGGCGCTGAAGGCTGCCTACGCTTGCCGATGCGACGCGCGGAAGTGCCGAGGGACGATGCTCGCACCTCGCTGATCTGCTAACAGCCGATCGGATGAGCGAGCGCGTTGATGGCGACGGCGCCTGGCATCGGGGACAGCGCGAGGCTCGAAGAAAAAAGGCGTCATGGGCTCTCGCACCCATGACGCCGAATCGCTCTCATGGTCGAGACGGAGCGAGGAGACAGGTCCATCATAGGCGAAGCTCAGCTTGAGTGATTGTCCGATATAGAGGGCAGGCGCTCCTCAATTCCGAGAATGGCGGGCCACACCCCTGTCATACGACCGTGAGCAACAATGCTTGTCCGCCCAGAGATGTTGCCTTCTTGCGCGAATTGTTGAATTTGCCACGAAAGCAGACGCCGGTTGTCCTGATTCTCAATAGCATGTCGCGAAAGACATCTTGGGAGCCGTGATGGGCATCTGTCGTAAGCCAACACCAGCCGATCGCGCACACGCCGATGGGGTGCATCTTCACTATGGGCTGACCGGCCTTCGTGCCGTCGGTCCTGCGCGCGCGCATGTGCGGTACATATACGTGCTTATTCTCACGGCTGCCGCGCTCGATGGCTCGCAAACTGCCGCGCTTTGAGCCCGTCGGACTGGACGAGGGGCGTGCGCTTTGGCGGAAGTATCGCGGCAACGCCGACGTAGAGCGCATGTTGCTTGAGATTGCACAGTCGCGCGCCGTGATGCTCGAGCTCGGCGAATACTTCAGTTGCCTGCACAAGGTATGGATTGAGGAAAATCTCGGTCAGCTCGTGGCCCTTGAAAAGATCCGGCTGTTGCTCAATGAACAGGCCCTCCGTCAGCGTGCGCTCGCAGGGCTCAAGCCACCGCCGCGCAAAGACGACCCCGGCGGAACCGAAGAGGCAGAACCCGCGCTCATCGACTGACGCTGCGTCTGCAGCTACCCAATCCAGTGTCAGCGGGCGCAGCATAGACGCGAAAACGCGACCCACCCAAAACGCTTTCCAACTTGAAAGCAGCAAACCCGCCAACCGAGGCGGGCGCCTGACGGCGCCCTTCAAACTCAAAAATAGAATGCGGCGCAATGCGCCGAAGGGGCACCGACACCTGGCGGTGCCCGTGCCGTGGGGCTGCTTGCGCGAGAACCGCGTCGTTGCGCTCCATCCTTTGTCAGCCGTTCAAAGCGCGTTTCACCTGCCCTTCAAAGCCGCCCCGTGATCGACGCATAGCACGAACCAGATTCGGTACAAGGGTTCGCTTCGCCGCGTCCTCACCCGTTCGATGCTCGCCTGCGGCTGCGCTTCGCTGCGGCCTCCGGGCGCGCCCTTGCACCGAATCCGGTCCGTGCAAAACATGCGCCGAGGCGGCTCCGAAGAGCAGATGAAACTGAACGGCAGACAAAGGAGGTAATGATGAGCGCAACGACCACCCGCACAAGCGACCCCACCAACGAAGCGGGCGTTCCTCCCGCGCCCTCCGAGGCTCACCAAAGATCATATATCGAGGGCGACATTCGAGTGGTGACCGTCGCTCGTTCGCGAATCCAGATGAAGTACCACGAAGGCAGATGGTTGAGCGTGATGGTGACGACGCTCTGATTTTCTATTCAATATTGAGGATACCAGATCATGGCAATCAAACACTTTACCTGTGCTGAGACCGCCAAGCTGATTCGGCAGTCGCTCGCGGAGGCGTTCAAGGGTGTGAAGTTCTCGGTCCGGAGCCGCACCTATAGCGGTGGCGCATCCATCTATGTGAGTTGGACCGATGGTCCGAACGCCGCGCAAGTGGAAGCCATTACGGGCGGATTCAAGGCAGCGTATTTCGACAGCTTGATCGACTACCAAGGTTCGATCTATCACATGATGGACGGCCAACAAGTCTGCTTTGGTGCGGACCATATCGCAACAGTCCGCGAGCATAGCGACGCTGCCGTCCAGTCCGCTATTGAGCGCGTCTATCGACGCTACAAAAGCAACTTCACCGAGAACGGCCTCACTGCGCCGACCGTGGATCAATTCCGCTCGGGCGAACTCTACCGCGTTCAACTCGCGGGACTTCATCGGGACGGTGCGAGCAGCGTACAGACGATGATCCACGCGGCGCTCGCCAAGCAGAGCGACCGCCTCAAAGTGGCCCACAGTGTCACCGCATCGCGGAAGTTCGTGACGCATGACGATGGCCATAGCCGCGTCTGTGGCGAGGGCTTTTGCGCCGTGAAAGCGATCGGCCCCGTCGGCATCGTTGACATCGACTGATCTAGAAGCCAAGGGCAATCGCGAGCCCTGTCGATTGCCTCCCGCTTCATCAATCTTGGTTCTAAACCGGCCGGTGACCACAGCGGTACCTTTCGCCGCGTTACTCAGTCGCTGGCACTCTCTGGGAGCTTGAAAATGGATGATCGCAACGACGCCATCGAAGTTCAAACCGACGTTGTCGAGCTTGGCGGTGCGGCAACGTCGCCCACCGAACTCGAAAGCACTTTCGGCGGCGACAGCACTATCGAGCAAGTCGCACTATCGCGTCTAAGCCCATCGCCGCGAAATGTTCGCCGCAAGGCCGCTACAGGCATCGAGGGCCTCGCAGACAGTATCGCCGCAAAGGGGCTGCTACAAAATCTCGTTGCGCACCCGATGAAGGCTGCACGTGGCAAAAAGCCGAAGCTCTGCGTGTGCGCGGGCCAGCGTCGACTCGCCGCACTTCAATTACTCGCGGAGCGTGGCGTGATCGGCCCGGACGAATTGATCCCGGTCCGGGTCGTCACCGAGGCTGAAGCCATCGCCGCGTCGCTTATCGAAAACCATGCTCGCGAGCCGATGCACGGCGCGGATCAGGCGATGGCATTTCGGATGCTGATCGAGGAGGGCAAGAGCGAAGACTACATTGCCGCGCTCTTCTCCGTCCCGGTGTTGACGGTACAGCGCCGACTCAAGATTGCCAACGTCTCGCCTCGGCTGTTGGAAGTGTTCCGCCATGATGGCATGAGCATAGAGCAGGTCGTCGCGCTCGCCCTGACCGATGACCATGCTCTACAGGAGCGACTATGGTTTGATGCCGCTCAGTCGTGGCTGCGCGATCCGCATCAGCTTCGAACCGCGATCACCAAGGAAGAAGTCGAGGTTCGCAACAATCCGCTCGTAGCATTTGTCACGCTCGACGCCTACGAGGCCGCCGGTGGATTCGTGCGTCGCGACCTGTTCAGCGACGACGACAATGCGGGATACATCGGCAACACCGACCTGTTGCAGCAACTTGCGACGGGCCGCCTGATCGAGATTGCGCAGACGATCAGCGCGGAAGGGTGGAAGTGGGTCGAAACGCGGATCAAACGCGACTATAGTGAGTTGAGCGCATATGGTCGGCTGGCATCACACACACGCAATATGAGCAAAAAGGAAGAGCGCGAGTTCGCAAAACTCCAGAAGGCGCGCGATGCCGCCAGTGACGCACTGAACGCCTATTACGATGACGAGTCCGGCGAAGAGGACGAGGAAAAGCGCGACGCGTTGGAAGAAGCCGCAAACACCGCGAGCGATGCATGTGACGCTTTTGTCGACAGCATGGAAGCGTGGTCGTCCGATCAACTGGCGCGCGGCGGCGCTTTCGTGTTCCTAAACATCGCCGGCGAGGTCGTGATCGAGCGCGGTTTTCTGAAGCCGGACGACAAGCCCACTCGCGAGGGTTTCACGACGGGCGAGCTTACTGGCACGCTTGAGCCGACGAAGAAGGAAAAGCCGCTTCACAGCGAAAAGCTTTGCCGACGTTTGACCGCGCACCGCACCGCCGCTGTTCAAGTTGAACTTGCCGCACAACCGGGCGTTGCACTTGCCGTGCTCATGCACCATATGATTCCGACGATTTTCCCCGAGCAGTTCGGTTACGGATTCCATGGAACGACGCTGGAGGCGAAATTCGCCTTGTCGCACGACAAGCTGCTGCGGGAGGCTGACGATATGGCAGACAGTCGCGCATGGCAACAGATCGACGCCGAGCGTGCAAAATGGTCCGCGATGCTGCCGACGAGAAGTGCCGAGCTTCTGCCTTGGCTGTTGCAGCAAAGCGATGACGTCACGTCGAATCTCTTCGCGTTTTGCGTCGCCGCGACCCTCGACAGTGTGAGCGGGACCGATAGCGCACATCCGGTGAACGCCCTGTGCGATGTCTTGAATCTCGATATGACCAAGTACTGGACGGCCACGCAGGCAAGTTACCTGAATCACGTCTCGAAAGGCCGAATTGCCGAGGTGGTGACTGCCGCAGTCTCGGCAGACGCAGCGGCTCCGCTCGCATCGAACAAGAAGGACCAAGCTGCGTCGATGGCGGAGCGGTTACTGTCGGAGACCGGCTGGCTTCCGGAAGTGCTGGTCAATCGCGACGTTCCGCTAGAGCACAGCTTTGTTTCTGCCGAGTCTGAGGAACAGAGTTTAGACGACGAGGAAAGCCGAGAAGAAATCGGCGAAGAAGGCAATCAGTGAAAGGCAGTGCTTAACGAGGAAGGGCGGTTGCATGACCGCTCGGTCCTCAGGTTCGTCGCGAACAAAACAAAGGCTCGGAGCGCGGCAACGCTTCGAGCCTTACCGTCCAACACCGCAGGAGTAGAACGGGGATCCAACTAGTTCGATTATATCGGTGCGGGAGTGAAACACCAAGCAGCAAACTGACCTCCGCGCCTGGCGGCGCTGCGCGCCCCGAACGGGGCTTGCCGATTGTTTCGCACGATCTGTCGGGTGGTCTGCTCGCCGGATTCGGTCAGTCGCTCGCGTCCTTGAATCTGCCACACGCCCCGGCTTTCCCGGTCAAGGGACTTTCGCGGCATATCCTCGACCGCTGCGCGGCCTGCGGTATTCCACGTTCCCTTGACCGCGCCGGTTCGTGCGGCAGAACGGGCTTACCGCGACCGACCGAATCCGACGAGCAGACCGAGCACAGGCCTACGCGTGCTCCACGCCCCTTGAAATGAGACAGACGCTCGCGCGCCTGTCTGAATCGAACGATCCGCTCTCTCCCTCGTCCTCGGGGCAGCACCGTAGATGCCAAGTTATCGCGAGTGAGAGGTAAACAGAATTGATATTTATATTTACAGATATTGACTTTTGCTGTGATTCGTCCTATCATACATACATCGACACGCTAATCAGCACAGCGCCTCGATACCGGGAATCAAGCGGCGGCAACCGCTCCCGGGTCTTTACAACACCGCAACTTAGGAGTACGAATATGCAACTCGCATCTAAGTTTGGTTACCACGCGCCCGTTCTCCGCTCGGAAGTTCCTCTGACGGACGAGCAAATCCAAAGCGTCGCGCCATCGATCTTCGCCGCTGACAAGCACGACAGCCGCTCGAAGCGCTACACCTACATTCCGACGATCGATGTGCTCCAAGGCCTGCGCCGCGAAGGCTTTCAGCCGTTCATGGTCGCGCAGACCCGCGTGCGCAACGAAGACAAGCGCGATTTCACCAAGCACATGATTCGCCTTCGCCATGCGGACCAGATCAGCGGCAAGGAAGCCAACGAAATCATCCTGCTGAACAGCCACGACGGCACGAGCAGCTATCAAATGCTAGCCGGCATGTTCCGCTTTGTCTGCTGCAACGGGATGGTTTGCGGCACGAATGTGGGCGAGGTGCGAGTTCCGCACAAGGGTGATGTCGTCGGGGAGGTGATCGAAGGCGCGTTCCGCGTGCTCGATAACTTCGAGGTTGTCGACGAGCAGCGTGAAGGTATGCAGGGCGTAACGCTCGATGCAGGCGCACAGAACGCCTTTGCACGCGCAGCCCTCGAATTGAAGTACGACACGGAAGAAGCCGCCGCGCCCGTCACCGAGACGCAGATACTTCGGCCCCGTCGCATGGAGGACGGGGGCTCCGACTTGTGGGCGACCTTCAACCGTGTGCAGGAAAACATGGTCAAAGGTGGCCTTCACGGACGCAGCACGACCGGCCGCACGACGACCACCCGAGCGGTCAGCGGCATCGACCAGAACGTAAAACTGAACCGGGCGCTCTGGGTGCTCGCTGACGAGATGCGCAAGATGATCGGCTAACGCGGAGGCGCTACCGGACGAGCGGCATCCGGCCTCGCCCGGTAGTTACCTCGGACACATGGAGAGAACACCATGAGCAAGGTCTTTTATATTCCTGGCGAGCCGACCGCGATCGATTATGCGTTAGAACTGGCGGACGGCCACTTCGTCACCAACTGGACGCGGGAAACGCTCGAACAGCTCGCACAGCGCCATCCGGGCGTCGTGATAGGTGAGGAGGATCGCTTCATCGAGCAGCAGGAGCGGGCGTTGTCGACCGCCGCCGAAGAAATCACCGAGGCCGAATATCACGCGGCCATGTCTGGCCCTTGGCCACCGCTCGTCTGGCAGTTGGGCGATGGGGCTGAATCTTTTAAGGGTCACGAACTCGGAACTGGAAACGTCACCCTCATTTACGCCCGAAAGGGGTCGCGCTTCTGGCGATTTCGAGGCGTCGCTACTTTGTCTCATCCTCTGATCGCTCAGAAGATGCACCGTCACTGACCCAGCAAGACAGCACGCCAAGCGCTCAACGTGTTTGCGCGTGCTGTTGACCGCTATTGACTTCAAGCAGATAATCGAGCCCCGATTTCACGCATTCAGATGGGGGCGCAAACATGGCAGGAGAAAGGATGACCGCGAAGGACTTCAAGTCGCTCATGCCCCGCCTTAAACGAATGACCGTTGGCAACGTCGAAGTTGCGCGCCGCGTGCTGGTCGATGGCGTGTCTCAGACCGAGGCTGCGAATGAAAGCGGGCTGACAAAGCAACGCGTGGGCGCGGTGATCAAATCGGTCCTGGCCGTGTCGCAAGACCTTCCGGCGAACTGGGAGCAGGTCGAAGTGTGGCTACCGCCGGAACTCGCTGCGCAAGTTAGGCGGATGGCCGACGAGGCGCGGGCGCGCATTAAACAAACCAGCTAACCGAGCAATACTTCGCGCCGTGGTGCCTCCGGGCGCGGCGCTCTGGCGAACACGTCTTCTAATCAGCGTCGCCGCCAAGCTGCCGCGGCACGCTATAAAAGATAGCGGATCAGCAGGACGGCTGTCGCCGCGCCGATCGTGGCGCCGATTGTTGAACTCAGGCCGCAACAGACCATCAGCAGAGGCAGGGACCGGCGCACGCCCACCGCTGCCGCCCGTTCGCTCGATGCGAACACAGTTCGCGCTAGATCAGCGTTGCCCGCTTTGGCATCGCGAAAAGCTTGGGCGAGTTCGCGATGAGCGGTCACCAACTCCCGTGTCGCTGTCTGGACTATGGCATCCAGTTCCCCCCTCGCCGTGACAACCCCTTCACGGACCTTCTGAGCGTCGGCCACCGCCGCCTTCAATTCCGCGACGATCTCCTTCGAGTCGCCGAGAAACCATTCGAGGAGAATCTCCTCCTTGGACGGCGGCCGATCCATCACGACACCAAAGACGAAAATGTGTCGTTGAGGTTGTTGCGAACCGGAATAGCGAGCTTTTTCCAGCGGTACATGCGAGCGAAGTCCTTGGCTTTGTCCGGGTCCGATTCGGACTTGGCCAGCGCCCGATAATCGACGCCGTCATCGATCAACTGGTCAAAGCCTATCCGCTTTGCCGCCAAATAGCCGTAAATGTCGCTCTCAAACAGGTACGCGTTCGGATCGATCCATGCTTTTTTGGTCTTTTCGACGTAATTAAATACCGCCGGAATCTCCCCAATCGGTTCCGCGGCGATTCTGTTCGGCAGCAAGCGAATTTTGGCAGATTCCACACCGACATTCGACAGTGCTTCAACGGTTTTCAAACTTTCCTGCCAGGCTTTCTGATCCGGTGTGACGGGAATCACGTACAAATCAAATTCTTGTTCGGCATCGGAAAACCGTGACATGGCTTCGAAAAACGGCTCGATATTGGAGGCGCCGACATCGATAATGGCGTCGTCTTCTAAAACCAGCGCTTCGAGCAACTCGCCAAACCTTTTCCCCTGCAGTTGAGAGACTTGATCAGCGCCAAGATCACTTGCCGATTGGTTAATCGTCTCCACGGAAAAGAATGCGGCGTTAGGCATGCGCGGCTTGAGAAGGTAATGCGCTGCGACTGTTTTGCCGACGCTTCCACTGTAGTTTAAGACGGCGATCTTCAATTCGCACCTCACTTGAATTTATCGTCAAACTCACTGAAGTCCATGCTGTGGACGCGCTCAAAATCCCGTGTCGTTCTAATGCGGTTGCGCTTCGCCGCGACTTCTTGCGATTCAATCGACGCATCGCGATCCCGCTCGATCGTATCGGGACGATTACCTGACCTCCCTATCGAATCCAACGCGCCGACATCAGCCTCGCGCCTATGACCGGGCTTCGGAGTCGGCTGGGGCCGAATACGTCTAGCGCGCCATAACGCTTTAACAAAACCATCAAACGTCAGCTTGAGTCCTTGTTCCTGGCAGAGCATTTTCCAGATTGACTCACGTGATGCACCGAAATTTAACGCAGCTTCAATTTCGGCGAGCATGTTGCGCACGACAGCCGAATCGCTTTTCGGTTTGAGTTGCGATAACGGCATTGTCGACCCTCCCGATGATTCGCTTTCGTGTGAGCTTAGTTTTCACTCTAGTGATCTATGCAATCGAACGCAAGCATTTTGCCTCGTAAAAGTCTCCATTCGGTATCTGGTGATTCCTCGGGTCGTCGTCAAAGTGTCTCCGTTATGTCCTCTTTCAGTCCGTTCGCGCATTCGCCTTCACGCGCTGCGTGAAGGATAGGAAAGAACGTGTTTTAGACGCACAAACGGGCTGTAAACATTCCCGATTTCCCCTTAAATCAGCGGCTGGCCTAGGCCCTTAAATGCTATACACCATACGCAATGCTTCGCATTGGCTAAGTGGTTGATCTTGCGCAATATTTACCTTTTATGTTTTCGGGTGATGTAAAACGGGGGTCCGACAGAGACCA
The DNA here is from genome assembly GCF_021353155.1 of Caballeronia sp. PC1. NCBI lineage: Bacteria > Pseudomonadati > Pseudomonadota > Betaproteobacteria > Burkholderiales > Burkholderiaceae > Caballeronia > Caballeronia sp. PC1. The sequence goes on along the minus strand of NZ_JAJUBH010000006.1, from coordinate 11,307 downwards.
TTGAACGTGCTATCGCATAAGGCTTATTGTGTATTACACCCGTCCTACCGGAGCTAAGCCATGCCGACGATTAGCATTCGACTCAATGATGCGCAGAGAATTGAGCTCGAAGAGCGCTCCGCTCGCCACAATGGAAACGTCTCCGAGTACATCAAATATGCGCTCTTTGGGAAGGGTCACGAAAGCGGTCAAGAGGTTCTAGCACGCCTGGACGAGTTGACTGACGCGATGTTGAGATTTCCGAACACTGGTCGAGATGAAGCGGTGCCCGAACACTCCTATTCAGCAGCGACTATGTTGATGGAAGTCTTGTTGCTGTTGAGGATGGCCTTGCCGCCCGAAAAGATTCGAAGTGCGCGAGCAGAACATGATCGCTTGGCCATCCCGTCTTGGGAACCGGCGCGGGAGGGTTACCGTGGATGATATCCAAAAGCGGCAGGCAGGAATCGCTGCCATACTTTTCGTGCCGCTCTTCGCGTGGTTTGTCACGGCGAGGCTTGTGTATGGTTTTACGCCGCAGACCGTTCGCGAAGTCCTTCCTCTCTTGATCCGAAACACATTTCATTTGTTACCCCTGTGGGGCGCGTTATTGCTCGGAGAGTTGTTGGCGATTGCTGGGATAGCAGCGGCGATAAACGCGGGAAAGAGACCATTCAAAGGGGCAGCATTCTCCAAGTTCTTTCGCGGGACGGAGGTGGTCACGGCTGATGAACTGGCAAGAAAGACGAGAGAAAGCAAAAAAAAGCAAATCACGATTGCAGGTGTGCCGATGCCAACCGAAGCTGAAAATACCCACGTCTCTATTGGCGGGTCGACCGGGACCGGGAAATCGACCCTTTTCAAAGAAATGATGGTGTGTAGTATGGCACGCGGTGATCGTATGGTGGTGCTCGATCCAGACGGCGAATTTCTTTCCAACTTCTACCGGCAAGGCGACAAAATCCTCAATCCGTACGATGGGCGATCCGAGGGCTGGTCGTTTTTTAACGAAATCCGTGCCGATTTTGATTTTAAGCGTTATTCGGCGTCGATTATTCAGCGCTCGGGCAGTGCTGAGTCCGAAGAGTGGAATGACTACGGGCGGCTGCTTTTCACCGAAGTTGCCCGCAAGGTCTATTCAACGTCGAGAAATCCGACGATGGAGGAGGTCTTTGAATGGACGAACCGAAAAACGCTGGAAGAACTCGAAGCGTATGTTCAAGGGACAAACGCGCAGGCGCTTTTCACAGGAAATAGTCGGGCATCTGGAAGCGCCCGATTTGTGCTCTCGAACAAATTGCCGCCGCACCTCGAGATGCCGCACGGTGACTTCTCGCTGCGCGACTGGATTGCCGATCCTCGCGGCGGGAATCTCTACATTACGTGGGACGAGAACATGCGCGCGGCACTGGTGCCGCTGATCTCGTGCTTTGCGGACACGATCTTCAGTAGCGTGCTCGGTATGAGCGCCGATCTGAGCCGCCGGCTCTGGGTGTATCTCGACGAACTCGAATCCCTCGCACGCCTGCCGACTTTGGGTGACGCTCTGACCAAGGGGCGCAAGAAGGGACTGCGCGTCGTGTCTGGCTACCAGACATACACGCAACTGGTGGATGTGTACGGGGAGAACCTCGCGGAGACGATGCTTGGTAACCATCGAACAATGGTCGCACTCGGTGTCGGCCGCATGGGTGAGAAGACCGCCGAGAAGATGTCGCGCGCACTCGGTCAGCACGAAATCATGCGGCAACGCTCCGGTCGTAGCCGCAGGGCCTTTGGCGGCATGGGCACCAACAGCCAGAACGAGGAAATCAAGCCTGAATCGGTGGTGCTCGCGTCCGAATTGATGCGCCTGCCGAATCTTGAGGGCTATCTCGCCTTTCCCGGTGACTTGCCGATCGCGAAATTCAAGACCGAATCCGTCACCTACATGCGCAAGTCCCGGGTCCCGGGCATCGTGTCCCTCGACGGCGAAATTCTGGGGGCGTCCTGATGCTGAATATCACGACGATCAAGCGCCAGAATGTCGGCAAGGTAGTGAGCTATTACGCCGACAGCGCCGACGACTATTACGCGAAAGACGGCAGCGCCATGCAATGGCAGGGCAAGGGTGCAGAAGCCCTGGGGCTGAGCGGTCCGGTCGAGCAGGCTCGTTTTGCCGAATTGCTGGATGGGCGGATCGACGAGTATACGCAACTGCGTCGCACGAAGCCGTCTGAGGCGCGTAGGGAGCGCCTCGGGTACGACCTGACGTTTTCTGCGCCCAAGGGGGTGTCCTTGCAAGCGCTCGTGCACGGTGACGAGCGCATGATCGCGGCTCACGATCGGGCGGTGGCCGCAGCGTTGCGCGAGGCCGAAATGCTCACCGCGGCGCGTCATACGGTGAACGGCAAGACACATGTCGAACAGACTAACAAGCTCGTCGCCGCGACGTTTCGGCATGAGACCTCGCGGGAAGTCGATCCCGACCTGCACACACACGCGTTCGTGCTGAACATGATGTCCGCGCCGATTGAATTTTGAACCACCGCGCCGATTGAATTTTGAGCCGGGGTGGAGACCGGTCTGAAGTGGGACCGGTTGTGGATAAGTGTATGGGTTTCCGTGGTCGTTGTCCTCCTTCGTATGAGAGTGCGTGGCGCAGGGGAAGCTGCGGAGGGCGTAGCTCGTAGCAGCTTCCCCTGCGCGGCGAACGAGGTCAGGCGGATTCGGAAACGCCAGCGGCATCGCCTTTTCGCGCTGCTTCGCGCGACCGGATGCGTTTCTTTGCACTGGCGCTGCTATGCCGGAAACGATAGCTTTCGTTTCCAGTCTCCACGATGTGGCAGTGGTGCGTCAGCCGATCCAGCAATGCCGTGGTCATCTTCGCGTCGCCGAACACACTGGACCATTCAGCGAAGTCCAGGTTCGTTGTGATGGCAACGCTCGTGTGCTCATACAGGCGGCTTAGAAGATGGAACAGCAGTGCTCCGCCGGCTTGGCTGAAGGGCAAATATCCGAGTTCATCCAGAATGACCAAGTCGAGACGCAGCAAGCTCGCGGCGATTCGTCCGGCGCGGCCCTGCGCCTTTTCCTGCTCCAATGCGTTGGCCAGATCTACGGTCGAGTAGAAGCGCACGCGCTTGGCGTGGTGCATGATGCCGGATACGCCGATGGCCGTCGCAAGATGACTTTTCCCGGACCCCGGCCCGCCGACCAGAACCAGGTTGTGCGCGCCCTCCGTGAATGTCATGCTGGCCAGTTGCATGACGAGCTGGCGATCGACCGGCGAGCCATCGAAGTCGAAGCCGGCGATATCGCGATGCACCGGGAACTTCGCGGCGTTCATCTGATGGCTGACCGAACGCACGGCCCGATCGGCACTCTCGGCCTGCAGCAACCGCTCAAGCAGCCACTGCGACGACGCCACTTCCACGTTATTCTGCTCAAGCAGTTCGGCCCAGCCGGCGGCCATGCCGTGCAGCCGCAACTGCTTGAGTTCGACGATCAGATCACGCATGACCGGCCTCCGGCTGTTGCAGCGCCGGGCGCAGCCCGTCGTAGCGCGATGTGTCGGCAAGCGGCGGGGTGCTCAGCTGTAGCGCTGTATCGATCGTAGGCGGCATCTGCACACTTCGCATGCGCGAGAGCACATTCACCACGTGCTCGACGCTGACGCGTCCGGAGGGAGGTGCCTGTTCGAGTGCCAACGCGACCGCGATCAGCACAGCGTCCAGGCCGCTGTCCGGCACCAGCGCCAGGACCTTCGCCATCACGCGTTCGCCGCCCATCTCGCGCAGCAGCGCCCGGCGCAGGCGTTGCAGCGGCTCGGGCATATCCAGGAACGGCGCACCGTTGCGCAGTGCGCCGGGCTTGCGCTGGATCAGTGGGATGTAATGCTGCCAGTCGTATCGCACCAGACCCTCGTCGGCTAGCCGTTCGTGTTCGGCCACCACGGCATCATCGCCCACCACAACGACACGCCCCGGATAGAGCCGCGTGCTAAGCATCTGGCCTGCAAATTCGCATGGTACCGAGTAGCGGTTGCGTCCGACTACCACCAGGCAGGTCGACGACACGCGGGCCGCGCGTTCAACGTAGCCGTCAAACGGTGTCGGCATCGGCATCAGATGGGCGCGCTCCTGCTCGAATACGTCGGCAACGCTCAGGTCGCGATAGTCAGGATGTTTCACCTGCTCCCACAACGACCGGCACCGGCTCCCGAGCCACGCATTCAAATCGGCGAAGCTGCCGAATCGCTGCTCGCGAGCTTCAATCCAGATACGTAGGCGGCTGTCCTGCACGTTCTTCTCGACGACGCCTTTCTCCCAGCCGCTGGCCACGTTACAGAAGTCCGCGTCAAACAGGTAGTGCGCGCACATCACCGCAAAGCGCGAGTTGACGGTGCGGCCCTTGCCTTTGTGGACCTTGTCGACCGCCGTCTTCATATTGTCATAGATGCCACGGCGGGCCACCCCGCCGAAGGCCGCGAACGAGCGTGTATGGGCGTCGAACAGCATCTCGTGACCTTGACTCGGATAGGCCACGAGCCAGAACGCCCGCGACGCGCACAGCTTCATGTGCGACACCTGCAGCTTACGGTAAATGCCGCCGATAACCAGTCCTTCCTCGGACCAGTCAAACTGAAACGCTTCGCCCAGCTCGAATTGCAACGGCACGAACGCCGACTTCGAAGCCGCCTTGCCTTCGCCTTGCCGCCAAGCCCGGATGAAATCGGTCACCCGCGAATAGCAACCGTCGTAGCCGCTTGCCTTGATCTCCTGGAACAGCATCCAGGCCGTGCGTCGCTCCTTCTTCGGCCGCCGTGCGTCCACGCAGAGTGCCTGCACCAGCGTCTCATGAAACGGTGCTAGTCGGGTCGGCTGCGAACGTCGCTGATACTTCGGCTCCTCCTGAACATCCATGTTCAGGTATTTGCTAATCGTGTTGCGCGACAGGCTTGTGAGACGCGCGATCTCGCGTACCGACTTGTTTTGGCGGTGGAACATCCGCCGCACCTTTCCAATCATTGTCATCGGGATCATCCCCAAACACCCTGCCTGAAAAACTAGCAGGATAGGTTGATTGCCCGGCTCATTTTTCAGTCGGCGCGATCCCTACAAGTGGCTCAATTTTCGGTCGGCGTAAACATTCTTTTATGAGGCTTTTTGCTCACACAAGAGCCATGGTCTTGGATGACAACCGGGCGTGCTCAACTGATTTTCCTCTCTTGGAGCGCGCTCTTGCGCGCACCGTTGTCCTCCATCATCCACTCGAAGACACCGGTTCAATGCTTTCGCCGAGGGCGGCCGCACGCACCGTTGCCACCCGCTGTCGGCGATTTCGGACGGTCAGTGCCGACTCGCGATATACCCGTACTGTATATCTGCTTGATTTTTGAGCGACTACCTTCGGGAAACGTTTAATCCTACGATCTCCAACGCGTTCGATGGCAAGCGAAAGCCGCCGCCATCGAAAATTCGGTTCCGATATCGATTTTTGGAGATTGCCGTGCAATTCGATTGCATCACTGCAACACCGCTTTCGCCCCATGTTGGCGCGATCATCGGCAACGTCGATCTGACGAAGCCGCTGTCGCCGCAGGAGGTTACCGAACTGAAGGCCGCCTTCCTGCAGTATCAGGTTGTATTTTTCCGCGATCAGAAAATCAGCTTTGACGATCAGATTCGCGTGGCCAGTTATTTCGGACCGCTAGGGCGGCATGTTGGCAAGCAGACCATTAGCAAGCCCACGGATAATGACCTCGTGCGGCGTTTCCACTATGACGAGACGTCGAAGCAGATCTCCGGCGAGAACTTTCACAGCGATCAGTCCTGCGCCGAGGTGCCACCGCTCGGCAGCATGCTCTATAACCACACGGTCCCGCCGCATGGCGGCGGCGACACCATGTTCGCCAGCATGTATAGCGCCTACGATGCGCTGTCGCCGCGCATGAAAATCTATCTCGAAGGCCTCACCGCCGTGCACGACGGCACGCGCGTGTTCGGTCCCGGCACGCCAGTTTCGACCCATCCCGTCATCGTCAGGCATCCGGAGACTGGACGCAAACTCATCTTCGTGAATACGGATTTCACCAGCCGCATCAACGGCCTTCCGCGCCTCGAAAGCGAGCGCCTGCTCGCGTTTCTCGTCGATCACTGCAACAAGCCCGAGTGGACCTGCCGTTTCCGCTGGGAGCCGCATTCGATCGCCTTCTGGGACAACCGCTGCACGCATCACAAAGCCATCTGGGACTACTGGCCGAATGTGCGCTCGGGATTTCGGGTGCAAGTCGAGGGGACCGACGCGCCGGTTGCGGGGTGACGACGCTGGGCTGCCGCAGGGTCGCAGGCGGCAGCCATCGAAGATGATAACCACGATAATTCCAAACGCCCCATGAACACACTGAAGCGAGCAGGCTGGTTTGTCGCAATGACGTCTTTGCACGCGGGTCTGGCCATGGCGCAGAGCAGCGTCACGCTGTACGGCAGCCTCGATGCCGGTTTGAGTTATATCAACAACGTCGGCGGACACGCCCAGTGGGCGGCGGAGCAGGGCAATTCCCAGCCGGACCGCTGGGGCTTTCTGGGCACGGAGGATCTCGGCGGCGGCATGTCGGTGATCTTTAGGCTGGAGAACGGGTTCTCCACGCTCACCGGGCAGATGGTCCGCAATGGCTATATGTTCAACCGGCAGGCCTATGTCGGCCTGGCGTCGAAGACTTTCGGCACGTTCACGGCGGGCCATCAGACGCCCTTCAGCTATGAATGGCTTGGGCCGCTGAATACGGCAGTGTTGGCGTCGAGTTACATCACGTTCCATCCGGGCAATGTGGACGAGCTGTCGAACACATCGGCGGATCAGATTGATAACAACGTCCGCTATGTTTCGCCGGTGCTCTACGGCTTCCAGTTCGCGGCGCAGTTCGCGTTCGGCAACACGAGCAACTTCGCAACGAGCCGCAATTACGGTTTCGCGCTGCGCTATGCCAATCAGGCGCTCAAGGTGGCGGTGACCTATGCCGATGAAAACAATCGGACGATGTCGGTGAATACGCTGGGTGTCTATCCGTTTCAGGGCGTAACCGGCAGCAATACGTATGTGGCCGACAAGGTGAAGAACTTCGGCGTGGGCGCAAGCTATCAGGTTGGCGCGTTCCTGTTTCATGCGCTCTATACGCATGTGAGACTCGAACGCCTGTCTTTCGCGGATACCTACCAGGCCTACGATGGAGGCGTCAACTACGCTACGGCACCGGACAACAGTATCGTGTTCGGCGCGTTCACCACGACCCTTTCCGGACATCGCTGGACGCAGGCGATGCTTGGCGATATTTATTCGCTATCCAAATCGACTCAGCTTTACGCGAATGTCGCCTATCAGCGCGCGACCGGCAACACCGATGCGTTCATCTACGGTGGCGGTCTGTCGTCGACGCCGAATCAGGTGGCGGCGCGCATCGGCATCCACCATTCCTTCTAGCCTGTCGACGATCCCAATCCTTCGGAGTGGCACATGAAAGACAAGACGATCGACGCCAAAAGCGCGTTGTTCAACAAGCCGCCGGACGCCATCGATAGAACCGATGCAGTGCACGTCGGCGCGGCGAACGAAAGCAGCCCGCGATACGCCGGCTGGCGCATCGTGGCAGCGGCGATCGTCGGCCTGCTGTTTAGTCCCGGACCGATGATCCTGCTGCTGATCGGCACGCTCGCGCCGCAGTTCGAGCGCACTTACGGCTGGTCGATCGGCCAGGTGATGTTCGGGCTCACGCTGTTCGGTATCGCGTCGCTGGTGGCGGCGCCCGTGGCGGGTCGGCTCACCGACCGCCTGGGCGTGCGGCGCGTCATGCTGCCATCCATTCTGCTCGCCGCTGCGTGCCTGGCCGCCTTCGGCTTGCTGGTCTCAACGCTCGCAGGCTTCTATGCCGTGTGCTTCTTGTTCGGTTTTCTCGGCTACGGCGCGCAGTCGCTGACCTATAACAAACTCATCACCGAATGGTTCGACGAACGACGGGGGCTCGCCATCGGCGCGGCGTCGGCCGGGCTGGGATTGGGGTATGTCACGTTGCCGGGCGTCATCGGCCTTTCGCTGAGGCATTACGGCGCGAGCGGCACTTTCTACGTGATGGCGGCGATTCTCGTCGTGCTGCCGTTCGGCGTCAACTTCTTCTGCGCGGTCAGTCCGGGTACGAAGCGCGCGGGCCGCAACAGCACGGGCATCGAAGGCATGACGCTGAGCGCAGCGGTGCGCACGCCGGCATTCTGGCTGCTGGCGCTCGCCATTCTCGTGACCTCGGCGGTCGTCACCGGAGTGGTGCCGCAAATCTCCAAGCTGACCCGCGATCTGGGCTATCCGGCGACGACGGTCACGCTCATTTCGACGGGGTTCGGCGTCGTGACGCTCACCGTCAGGCTGGCGATCGGATGGCTGCTCGACCGCGCGTTCGCGCCACGCATCGGCGCGCTCGCGTTTCTGCTGACCGGCGTAGGCTGCGCGCTGGTGGCGTCGTGCGTGTACGTGAAGCTGCCATTGTTCGCGCTGGTGATCGGGGTGGCGTTCGTTGGCATCGGCTATGGGACGGAAAGTGATCTGGTCAGCTATCTCACCAGCAAGTACTTCGGCAAGAAACACTTCGGCGCGATCTACGGCTGTCTCATCATCCTGTTTCTCAGCGGTGTGTCGATCGGCCCGCTTATGTACGGTTCTGCGCGGTCCATGTTCGGTTCCTACGGACACGTTTTCATGTTCGCCGCAGGCATGTCTGTTGTGTCCGCGCTCACGATGATGTTCCTACCTCCGTACCAGAAGCGCGCTTAAGCCTGCTCCGCGTGCTCTGTGCAGCGCATGGCGGCCATGGTGTAATGAGGTCTGGCGTCTTCCTGAAGGAATCGAACCGTGGAACTGGAGCAGCTCCGGCACTTCGTCGAGGTTGTCGAACGAGGCAGTTTTACGCGCGCGGCCTCATTTCTGGGTGTCAATCAGCCTTTGCTCAGCCGGCAGATTCGCCGCCTCGAAACGGAGATGAGAACGGTCCTGCTCGTGCGGACCGGGCGCGGCGTCCGGCCGACCGATGCCGGCGCGCGGCTGCTGGCGACCGCGCGCAATATCCTCCAGCAGCTCGAAGCGGTCACCAACAACGTATCGGACGTGGACGGGGAACTGCGCGGCCGCGTAGTGATTGGTATGCCGCCTTCCTTGGGGCGGGTCTTGACCGTGCCGTTCATTCGCGCCTTCGCGGCGCGCTTTCCGAATGCGCAGGCCGTCATGGTCGAAGGGTTGTCGCGTACGCTGTACGACTCGCTCCTCAATGACAAGATCGATATCGTCCTGCTGCATGACCGCAAGCCCGCTCCGTCCATCGAAGTCGAAGTCATCGCCTCCGAGCCGTTGTGTCTGATCTCTCCGCGCGATGGCCGGCTTGCCGCGCCGGCGGCCGTGCCTTTCGAAGACATCGGGTCCTTGCCGCTGATCTTTCCGTGCGCGCCGAACCCGATCCGCCGCACAGTCGAAGAGGCGGCCGCGCTGCGCGGTATCGCACTCGATATCCGCTACGAGATCGACGGCATTGACGCCATCCTGCAACTCGTGCTGGAAGGCTTCGGCTCGGCGATTGCGGGCGCGACCATCATCGCCAAAACGCGTTATGCCGATCTGTTGCCGGTGAGCCGGATCGTCGAGCCGGCGCTGACGACGCAGATTGCCCTGGCGCAGTCCGTCAGTCGTCAGGCGAGCCGGTTGCGCTCGCGGGCGGCGCATCTCATTAGGGAAACCGTGCAAGAGATTCTCGCCGATGCGCCTGTCGTAGAAAACGCCGAGGCCCGCTGATGGCGGGCAGTATCACGGTATGCGATAGCTTCCCGTCTTTTTGCCGATGTAGTTATAGTTTTTCTCGTCGGAGTACCGCGCCTTCAACTGCTGCCAGTCGAAACGGCCTCCGATTCCTTCGTACTTGTCCGTGCCGAACGAGCGTGCCGTTGCCGTTGGTCGTGGCCCGTGATAAGTCAAGGGTTTGACCAAACCTGCTCAGTCGACTTATGGCACCCGCGCGCGAATTGAGTCTTGAATCATGCCCGGCACCAAGAGCCATTGCGGAGCAAAGCGGGCCAATTCATGGTACGCGATCGGCGCAGCGCGCGTGATTGGAAGCGGTAAGGATCCCGAGTCGTTGTCGACCACATAATTAGCCAGTGTCGCGCCTATCGACGTTGACATGGCAATGCCGCGACCATTGCAGCCCAACGGTGCAAACCATCCTTCGGCTACCTGAAACAGCCGGGGAAGAAAGTCAGGCGTCAGTGCCGCGGTGCCCCGCCACAGAAAATCGAACTCTATTCCGTCGAGCTGCGGAAATATCTTTGCCATGCGACCGGACAGCAAGGGTTTGAGCCATTGCGTGGCGCGCCAATGGGTCATCGGTGCCATTCCACCGGTCACCAGCCGATGATCGGCAGTGTAACGACAGGCGAACAAGTTGTTGCGTGTGTCAGAGAGTGCGGAGCGTGTCCGTAAGATGGTGGCGCGTTCGGCTTTCGTAAGTTTACGGGACGCAAGTTGATAGACGTGCAATGGCACGAAGCTGCGTTGAACGTCGCCGGAAAGTGACGATTTCGCAGCGCTTTCCATGGCATTGGTACATTGCAGGATGACGTCGGAACTCACGCGTCCAGATGCGGTGTCGACCCGCCATCGGTTGCCGTGCCGAGCAACATTTTCAACGGTACTGTCGCCATAGACCTCTGCACCAAGGCGTTGGGCGACGCTTGCCAGACCGCGTGTGTACGCCAGCGGATTCAAATGTCCGCCACTGGCATCGAACAATGCGCCGAAATAATGTGGACTACCTGTGATATCGCGAGTCTGTACCGCATCGAGCCAGGTCGATCGTGCGCCTGCGGCTTGCCAGTCCGCCACGCGACGCTGTAAGCCCTCGACAAGCCCGGCGCCGTGCGCCGGATTGATCCAGCCCGCCTGTTCTGCTTCGCATGCGATGCCAAATCGCGCAACAGTGTCGAAGACCCGCTGGGCACTGCCGGCGACCATCGCGTTCAAGCGATAGCCATGCGGTTCGCCCAACAAGCGCACGACATCTAAAGGCCCCAGTCGAGGCAAGCTCGGCACGACTAGTCCGCCGTTGCGGCCGGACGCCCCCATGCCTGGCTGCGCAGCGTCGAGCAATATCACCGCGACGCCACGTTCGCGTAATGCAATTGCACAAGCGAGTCCCATGATGCCGCCACCGATGATGGTGACGTCGCATCGACTATCACCATGCAATGGAGGGAAAGGCTTGAGCTCGCTGGCGCTTTGACGCCAGTACACGCGTTCAAACGCATCGGCCGCCACCAT
>NZ_JAJUBH010000005.1:0-298071 GCF_021353155.1 Caballeronia sp. PC1 | reverse complement strand
TGTTTCCCCTCGCTGCGCTTACTTGATGTTGGACGACATGAACCGCGTGTCTTCGTTGATTTCCGTAACGATCTTCAGCATCACGTCGCTGTTGTTGCACGCGGTCTGCTTGACGAGATAGTCGCCGCGCAACTGCTTGATACGGTCCTTTTCGTCGTCGGTGAGATCGAAGCCGGTCGAGGTCTGAATCAGATTGGCGCCCTTGTACAGCACTTCGCCCATATGCGAGGCGACACAATCCACGATGTGCGGCGCAAGCCTTTGCGCGATCGCAACGCGGGTATTCGGATTCGACGTTTTCGACAGCAGCGCGGCCAGAGGCACGCCCGCCTGCTTCATGAACTGAACCTGTGCAGTCGTGAAGCTTGTCGACGTACCGCTGTTGACCTGACCGACGATGGAGGAGCCGGACACACCGTTGGCCGGGTCAGCCTGGCCGAACAGCATCGTATTAACCCAACCTTCGATGCCCTGATAGTTGAACGACACCACCTGCATCTGCGTACAGATCTGTGCGTCAATGCCGCCTGCGATGCTGCCGCTCGGGTTCACGCATCGGTAGAGCGACAAGGGGGTGCTCGGACGCAGCGAGCCCGTGCCGCCGCCCTTCACAATGTCGTCGAGGGTGATCAATGCCGGGCCCGAACAGGTAACCTGGCCGATGCTGTTGCCGGACGGCGTGGAGCTGCTGACGCCTTGCCCGCTCTGGTTCAGGCTGTTACACGGGACTGCATCGATGTTGTACCCGAGCAGCGCATACAGAATCTGGTTGTTCAGACTGTTCGGATTCGTCGCGTCGTCGCTGCTGCCGTCAACGTTCGGAAGTCCCGCGAGGCCCATGATCGACGATGCGCCGGAGGACACGACTGTCTTCACCAGCGAGTTGCCACTCTTCGGATTGTTCGCCGACTGCTGCTTGAGGAACGAGTTCGCATTCGACAGGTAACTCGTGAGGCCGGAGAAGGCGTCACTGAGCATGCCCGAATCCGTACTGGCGATGTTGCCGTCACCGTTGACCGCGTTGGACAGCGCCGCGGCCGCAGGGTCGACGATGAGATGGGCGAGCTGGCAGGAATTCTTAGCGAGATTGTTCAGGTTCTGCAGCAGCGTCTGGAACTCGGTGATCAGCGCGTCCAGTGACGGTGAGATCGCCTTGATAGCGGCCTTGAATGCGAGGCCCGCCGCATTCGCGGCTACCTGCCGGAAGATCTGGATCAGCTGCTGACCGTTGATGAAGCTGAACGAGCCTCCATAGAGATCGATGCCACCACACCCGGCATCAATCCGAGGCGGGTCGAAGGTGATGAGGTTCACCGACTGGATCGGCGCACGCATCGAGAAACCACCCATGAACACACCCACCCGATCCTTGGTAGTCAGCACGCCAGGCGCCGTCGAATTACTCATGACCATCGAGCCGAGGTCAGCGAAAATCCCTGCAAACGCGAACATCGGCGCAAGCGCGAGCACAATGGCCACCAGAATATGTTTTATACGCATGGGCGACTCCTTAATACTGCTTGAGCAGATATGGTTGCAGGGTTTCCTTGAATGAACCCGGTTTGCTTGGGTCCAGCCGCAGGTTGTTCAGGTCTTGCGTGCTCGCTACGCCGCGGTCCCAGACGTTCAGGTCTCGCATGACGTCCGCACTGAGCAACTGCGTGTCATGACCCGCAAATGCGATTTGCTTGACCAGTTCGTCCTCGGCGTAAAACCCTTGCGAGACGATCAGGTACTTGTTCGGGTCCACGGGCCCGTTATAGGCGCGGGGGTGCGGGACGAAGACAATCGACGGCGTCAGCTTCAGCCCGAGCTTATGGAACATGCCGTTGTCCTGCATGATGCTGCCCGTGAATCCCTTGGGACGGGTACCATCGAGCGAGATCACCAGATACTCGACGTTGTAGCCACGCCGGAGCATGTCGAGAATCGGTAGCTGCATGGCGCAGAAGCGGCAGGAGCCGTCAACAAATACAACGAGGCCACCGATCTTCGACAGCTCCTCGACGGCCTTCTGTTGCGCCTGATAGTCGGCGTTCCGGACGGAGCGTGCGCCAATCGACGCATACGGAACGCGATTGTTCTCGTCCAGAACCGGGTCTTCGTGAAGAACCCGGACCACTGCCTCCGAAAAGCGTTGCGCCTTGTCGAAAATCACACGCTTGGCATACATGTAGTCGGAGACATTCGCATCCGTCGGATTGTTGATCGCCCGCTCTTCCAGTTGGGGGTAGATCTTGCGGAGGAATTCCACCGTGACGGCCTGCTTGCCATCCGATGCCGGAGCAGAGGCTGGCGCGGGGGCGCGAGCGGCGGGTGCTGCGGCGACGGGCGGCGGTGCAGAAGCCGGGGCTGCAGGTGTCACGTATGGCTGATAGTTCAGAAACGCGTCGCCATACGCGTCGCCTCGCGGAGACACCGCCTGGGCCAAGGCACAAGTGGTTGTGAGCAAATACGCGAGCGCACAGCTGAATCGAATGATGTGGAATCGGCGAACCATACTGGTCGTTCAGAAGAGACGGTAAGCGAAGCCTGCGACCCGGCCTGCGTCGAGGTAGCCCCAATAGCGCGAGTCATTCGAGAGGGGATGAACACCAACCATGAAAAACTCCCCGGGCGGAATGATCTCGTCGCGCTCGAATTCTTTTTCACCACGGTGGTAGAAGCGCGCGAGCGGGAAACCTTGCACCACTGTCTTTCCGTTGATCTGGACCTTGCCGTCGCGAATCGTCACGCGATCGCCGGGCACGCCCGCAACCTGCTTGAGGATGAAGCGTTCCTTGAAGCCGGCCAACGCGCCAGACGGCGTCCAGAACAGCAGATCGCCGTCGTGGACCGCTGCGGGAGCACGGTGTACCAGCAGCGCTAGATGCAGGTCGGGAAGGCAGCGCTCGTTTTGCGGGTCAAAACCGATCGTGATGATCGGCTTGCTCCAGAACCCCCACGCAATGAGCAGCACCCCAAGGAAGAACATGAGGAACTTTCCGCGATCGTAGGCCGGCGCTTCTGCGCTTGCTGCTGCGTCGTGGATCATTGACGGGCACCCGCTGCACTCGCGCTAGCAGTCGCTTCCGCCGGCGCAGGGGACGCAACGTCGGGTTTCTGCACAGGAAGATGCACGGCAGTGCGCAGCTCGTTCGTGATGTCGATCGTGTCAGCCGGCAGGGCGTCGAGGGTTATATCGCCCTGATCATTGCGGCTGGTATTAACCACCACGAAGCCAGCCTTTTCGTACCGCTGGATCACCCCACGGATCGGCACGGCGACCTGCTGCTTCAATTTCTCTTGGGACGCAGACGGATCATTGAGGGCGGCCTCGAGGATGACCGCGCTCTTCTCGGCCACCGCAATGCGCGGAGCCGGTTTGGCCGTCTGGTGTCCCATGAGGTAGACCGCAAGCGACAGCATCATCACGACGGAGTACGGCACCGAGCCCGCTGTCATAAGTCCTTTCATTACTGCAGCTCCTTTATCTCGTTGATGACTTCGTTCGGTGTGAGTCCATCGTGATCGGTGCACATTGCGAGGATCTTGCGGAACCACTCGGTGCGGCGGGCTTTCTTGTCGCCCATCACTTTCCGGACTGCGTCGAGCACGTCCATGCCTTCATCCATGAGTTGCAGCACGACGTCGCGATCGTCACCTTCAGAACTGAAGAGCGTTGCAGTGAACTTGTCCACATAGAGACGGACAACTTCGTACGTTTTGTCGCCCATGATCAGGGACTCGCTCCAGAATCCCTTTCTCGATTCAACGCTTCGCAACAGGCGGTTGAAATACGGATCGTCGGCGAATGCCGTCATGACCTTCTGCGCGATCACCGCGTCGATTTCTTCAGGTTCCTGCTCCATGATTACCTTCCACGCCGATTGCCGGAGGATCACGGCGCCGGCCGGGAAGCCGGCGATCTTCAGCAGCGACTGGACGATGATCCAGACCGCGAGCTTTTCTTTCCGGCCCTTCAGATAGAGCCCTTCCATCGCGGCTGCGGCCGCCGGAACCTGGAACAGGTCCTGCGCCTCGTCGACATAGATGCGCTTCCGGCCGGGAATGGTCCTGACGCGCGACATCAGGACGTTCAGGCAGCAGAACAGCACAACGCGCTTGAGGTGGTCGTCATCGCCGAGGCTCGCCAGTTCAAACACCGTGAACTGGGAGCGGGGATTCAGCGTGCTTGGACCGCGGAAGTACGGGCCGCGAGTTGGCGATTCCACGAACGCCTTCAGGCGCGGAATGAGGTTGGCAGCGGCCGTGATGACTTGGTTCTTGATCGGATTCGACTGAGCCTGCTCGACCATCTTTTCGAGGCAGTCGATGACAGTGGAGGTTTCGGCCTTGTTGCCCTCCTTGCCCCAAGCCGCCTTGACCGCTTCGTTCGCGGCAATCCGGGCGCCGGAGTCGGGCGTCTCGCCGTCGTACGCCATCATGATATGCAGGGACGTAATCGTTTCCTGCTGGGCGTCGAAATCGTCGTCAGACAGGCCAGTGAACGGCGTCAGCGACGGTCGATAGCCATCGGGCCCGCCAAACTCGTTAAACTCGCCTCCGACTGAGCGACAGAATTTTTTGGAGCTTTTGCCGTTGTCGAAGAGCATGACGAAATCGCCCTGAGCCAGGTCGCACTCGATCATGTACTGCAGATTGAACGACTTGCCGGCACCGGATTTCGCGGCGAGCACACCGTTGTAGTTGGAATTGCTGACGTACGGATCAAAGTAGTGCATAGACCCGCGTCGCGTAAGGTACGCAGCGCCCGTCACCGGGTATGAAGCGTTGACGTTACCGAGATAGTCGCCGTAGACGGGAAGCAGGCACCCCACTTCGGAGCTGGCCATCACGGCCTCGCCGTCGACATTGTTGGCGATTGCGGACGAGAAGTTCAGGGGCAGAATCTGCGAGAGTCGAACCAGCCCGGTGCCAAGTACCGCACGGGCGTCGAAGCCGAGCTTGTCCAGAGTGCCCTTCACCGTCGCAGTCGCGCGCACCACCTCCTCGCGCTTGCGGCCGAACAGAAACACGTTGGTCGAGGCGTACACGAACTTCTGGCCGTCTTCAGCGACCTGGCGCTTCAGCTCAAGCAGATCCGCGAGCTTTGCCTGGGTGTCTTCGACACCGAGCTTGATCGGAAAGTTTTGTGCAGTGGTCCGCGACTTGATGGCGCTTTCCATGCGAGTCCACTCCTTGCGCTGGCTGGCGACCCGCACCGTCGTGGACAGGATGTAGGCGGTTTCGATACGCTGGCCGCCGCCCTCTTTCGTCGGCCCCTTGTTAAAGGGCGCTCCGCTGACCAGATTCATGATGCCGTGGAACGGCTCAACCGGGTAGCTCTTGGTGGTCACGACCGAGCAGTAGGTGTCCTCGTTGATGACGCCAATTTTCGAGTCCGAGAAATCGAAACTTTGATCGGGCCCGTAGATCTGGTACTTCAGATCGATCATCTGGTCGAGCTGGACTTCGCCATGCTCGTTGAAGATGTCTGTGAACTGCCGGTAGGTGCCCACGACCTGACCGGGCGTAAGTTTTTGCGCGTCCCGGAAGCCGCAGTCGCGCACGTTGGTCAGGAATTCGGTCTGCAGGTTTTCGGCCTGTTCGATGACCTCGGCGTCAGCCTTGCGGCAAGGCACCGCGAGCGAGATATACACCGTACGCTTGTTGATCATGCCCATGTCGGCAAGCGTGCCGGTGCGAAGGCCTTGCTCATACAGCCTGCGCTGCCTGTTGACCAGGTCGGTAACAACATAGCCGCCATTCACCTTGCCCTTGGCAAACGCGGCTGGAGCATGGTGGTCAGGTTGAACCAGAAGGCTGACCGTGATCACCGAGTCGTCGGGGACCGCCTTGAATACGTTTTGCACGACGGTACTGAATTCGCCGCCGCCGCCGGCAAGGGGACTCATACGGTAGACCGCGCCGATATACGGCTTCTCTCCGCCCGCGGCCTTGCTGATCAGAAGATGCGAATCAGGGGTATAGGTTTCGAGGTTAATGATGTCGCTCGCACGTTTGGTGCGGCTTTGCGTGATCTTGGCAGTCAAGATGAATCTCTCTGTCGGCGTCAGCGGAACGCGGCGCGACCGGATGGACGCGCCGCGATTTCTCCTACGAGGTGTCGCGATAGGGTCAGTGCGCGAGATCGACCGTTTCCAGCTGATGTGCCGTCGACGCATAGCCCGGGCCCGTCGCCGTTGCAACGGTCTGGACAAGAGACGGTCCGATCAGCGCAGTCGCCAGAATGCCCAGCACAACGGTCAGGTTGCGGTATCCACCGCCATGCGCGAGTTGCCAGATCGTTACGATCAGCGAGAGCAGCACGAGCGCCATGACGAGCGTACTGCCGAGCATCGTCTGGACGGTCGAAACAAGCGTGTCCCACGCACTTGCGGCCAGCGCCGTACCACCGTTGAGTGCGCCAACGGAAACAAGCATCGCCCCCATCGTAAGCACCATCACGGCTACGGGCCGGAACGAGCGTGCCGGTGCGTGAGCGTGAGTCAAGACAGCATTTTGTTTCATGGTTTTCCTCTACTTTTACTGTGGCATTGAAGACGGCAAGGAATTGCCTGGGCTACTTTCACCAGCCGATGCTTGCGGTCCTGGCTGGATGAAATCGGTGCGCTGGGACGTGTCGGGCTGCGAGGGCTTCGCGGCCTCGAGCGCCTTGCTGTCCGCAGGCTTGTGTGGGTAGACGCCGCGCGCGGCGCCGGCGGGGTTGCCCCCATCGAATCCTGACCAGTGCGAGCCAACGATCTCCTTGTAGACGGTGGTGTCACTGGTCAGCATGTCGTTGCCGTCCACGAAATGCTTGATCCACGTCCGCTGGATAACGGGGCCCTCACGGACCGGCATGCCGTCAGGCATGCCGTCTACGGCAACCGTGCGAACCGTTCCTGGAGTCGCCGATCCCTGAACGGCCGGACCGCCAGAGCCCATAACGACCGGCTCGCCCGAACCAGAGCGAATCGGGGAGGCCGCCGTATTGCGCTGGCCGACCGGCGCGATGTCGGTCGCCTTGTCGTACTGGCTGAAGTTCAGCTCGGAGTCGAAGCGGCTGGGCGGCAACTCGCCGTTTGTCGAAGCCTCAACAGCCTTGAAGCTGTGGCAGTAGATGCTCGACGGGTCCTGCTTGCGATTGCAGTCGTACGAGTTAGACCCGATCGGATTAAAGGCGGCTGGGCAGCCCGATAGGACCGGCACAGCGCAAACGGAAATGGCGATCACCGCAAGTTTGCTTTTAAGGTTGCTCATTGGACTGCTTCCTTGTTGACCAATCGTTTCTTCAACACGAGGTTTTCTTTGAGAATCCAGGTCACACGGGTGCCTGCCGTGACTTCGACGACCGGAAAGGTCTCCTTGGCAAAGTTCAGATAGAACTGCGACAGCTCAGTTGCCGCGTGATTGATGCCCTGGCCTACTGCCGTGCCCGCCAGATAGCTCGGGCTCGGATAGGTGTAGCTCTGCTCCGAGCCGCTGCCGACGTTCGTGTTGTAGCTGGGCACCGCGCTCGGCGCGAGCGCAGCGCCAAGGCCTGCAGCCATACCCGTCAACGCGGCCTGCATCAGCATCGCACCCTGCTTGTTGACCACTTTCCCCGCCAGGCCCAGCGTGCCGTCAACGTCGAGCGCATAGGCCTTCATGGGCGCTTCGTACACGTCACCGTTCTTGAAGATGCAGCTGATGTGATCGGCGATTCCATAGGCCCGCTCGGCGGATAGCACGGCAGTCGCGGAGCCGCCGACGAAGCAGTTCGCAAGATCACTGGCCTTCCACGAATTGGGCATGATCGCCATGCCCTTGACGCGCGAAACGAACGGCGCGCCAACGTCGAGCGCGGATGTCACGCTTCCGGCAGCTCCTCCACCGTTCGAGCCGCTGGGTCGCGCGTTGATCCCAGAGAGCATGACGGCCTCGATGCCCGTGTACATCGGCAGCACCAGATCGGGGCGCTTGTCGTCATCGCTGCTGGATCGGGCAGGGACCGGGTCGGCGATCATCGTCGGACGTGCCGGCGGCAGGTTCGCCACCTGGGGCGCAGGCGCTGCGGCATCTGCGCTCGCTGTCACGCCGGACGCGTCAATGGGCCGTGCCTTGGCGCGCGAGCCCGGTTGGTCGAAGCTCACCGCTTCCGGCAGGTCCTTGCCGAGCGGATTCGAACCCTGGCTGTCGGTGGCGGGCGTCGTCGGCGCGGGGGCACTCGCCTTGAACGGCGTGTTGACGACCCCAGGCGCGGGATTTCCACCCTGCTGCCGCTGGAGTGCCGCGAGCTGCGACTTCAGGCTCTCGATGTCCGTCACGACGTTCTCGAGTCCCTGATTGCGCGGCGAGGACGGCAGCACGTTGCCCACGACACCCGTAAACGTGGGAGCCGATGCCCCGGTTGCGGGAGCTGCAGCGGGGGTCGGCATCGCCACGGTCTGTGCGGGTAACGCTGCACTCGTCGAGGTCTGCGGCGGGCGACGCGTGAAGTGGTTGTACGTGATAAATGCCGTGCCGAGCACGGTCACCGCGATCAGCAGGTAACGGAACCCAGGCTGCATGTCGTTCCATTCCTGCTTCTTCTGGTCGAGCCATTGCCATTCAAGTGCCATGCTCACTGCTCCTCACGCTTGCGGGCCAGCACAAAGACCCGGGCTCTTTCGCCAGGCTGCAGCAACGGCTTCGGATAGATGGAAACCGCAAGCACGTTGGGGCCGTCGAATTCCTGTTCCCGCAGTTGTGCAATCGTCTGACGCGGATTCCTCACCGTGTAGACCCAAACGTCCCCTTCCTGACCGCTGTAGCGCGTGTCGGCCGTCACGGTTAATCCATCCATCCCAATCGGCGGCAGGTTCACGTCGACCTGCGAAAAGCCGTTCGGCGACTCGCCGAGCGCGACGGACGCCATCAGGTCCTGAACGTGGGTGACGTAATCGCTGCTGTCACCTGTTTTTGGCTTGTGGCTCGCAGTAATGCCGGTATCGTCCGCAACGAGGATCGTCTGCCCCGGGATGGTCTTCGGAACAATCTCGAGCCCAAGGGCTTGACCACCACCACCCGGCGGCTCGATATAGATCTGTCGCGGCTGCGCGTCCTCAGGACGATTGACGTTCCAGTACACGTACAGGTTGTTGCTCTCCGGGCGATGGTCGACCGTCACATCGCTCATCCGCACGATGTACGGGTTCTTGAACGGAAGCACGATGCGGTTCGGTTCGGTCACACTGAGATAGACGGTCTTCGATCCCTGATTGGTCCACGAGACCTTTTGTGAGCGCGTCGGATCGTCCATGCCCAGCTTCTCCCCCGGCACGTGCAGTACACCGGGCAAGTCGATTTCTTTGGCGGGCGTCGCCTTCACAGCGATTGCCGAATCGACCGTCAGCGCGTTGCGCGCGGCTTTGCTTTTTACATGTGCGACCACCTTTTTCCGGGTCGGTGCCGCACCTTGCGCGCCGGCGGACGGAAAAGGCGTCGAACTGGAAACTGCGCCAGTCGGTTGGCCGAAATCAACCGTGGCCGGCGCGCTGTCAGCGCGTGAGGCAAACGGGAGCGAGAGCCCAAGGCTGGCCAACAGCAGCGCGGGCAGGTAGCGTGTGGTGGTCTTCATTTCTTTTGTTGAGCCTTGATCCATTCGGAGTTATGTGCCTTGTCACCGGAATAAGCGATCGCGTCGTCGAGGATCATCTGGTAGTTGGCAAAATGCACCGGAAACTCGAAGACCCACGGCTCAGCTGTATCTCTTGCCGCGTTGACCGTGTGAACGTCGCCAAGCACGAATACCCTACCCAGCTTGTCGTCCGCCTCGAAACGCTTGAGGATGAAGTAGTAGCTGCCCAGCTCGTGCTGGATGCTGAGCGTTGCTACCTTGCTGTCAATGGCCTGGCTAACCTTCGTGTAGGCAGCGGCGGAGAAAAACGGCTGTACAAACTTCTTGATGCTTTCACCGGTGCTCGGATTAACAGAAGCAAGCGCCGAAGCTACGGCATAGGCGGTCGCCTGTTGCGCGCCGACGTCCATGCCGTTTCGCTCGATCTTCGCGCCATCGGGCATGCCGGGAACACGGTTCACAACAATTTCCGACATGAAGACGACCTTGCCGACGCACAGCAGTACTGCCGCGGCGAGACACAGCACTACGATCATGAGGAAGTCATTCTTCTTTCGGAGTTCCGCGACTGACTTGTTTCGGTTCGGAAGGTCCATATCGTTGTTGCCCTATTCAGTGACTTGTTGTTCGGAATCAGCGACGTCCTGCTTGCGCATCATCTGAGATAGAAGACGGTCCGAGGCGGGGTTGATCACCGTGGCATCCCCGACATACACCGTTCGCTGCGACTTGAACCCTTTCGAAAACCCTCGCAGCCCGAAGCGGTAAAGCCAGACCAGAATGAAACCAGGCAGTCGGGTGCTACGCCATTCGATGTACTTCTTGTTCGCGTGATAGCCGACGAACGGAATACCCAGATACGCGCCAGTTCCGTAGATCTTTCCTGCCACTAGCGCAACGAACACGCTGACGATGAGGATGTATGTGTCTTTGAACTCAACGCCTAGAAACGCGCTTTCAGCGCCGCCATATTTTGGAATGCGGAAGGTCTTATTCGACACGTCGATCTCCAGCGAACCAGCAGACGAGGTGTTGCTGCCAGTCCGAAGCAGACGCAAACGCTGATTGCGGGACACACGTTCTGTCGCCAACGAGAACGACCTTGGGCCAGTTGAGCTTCGGCGCCGCGCGTCGACTGACGTGCTTCGTTCTCGCCCGCGCATTCGCCGCCGCCATCGCCTCGCGTTGGAGTTCCCGAGTACGCCAGAGTGCGGCCTCTTCCACAGAGCTGAACAGGTCATAGTTCTGGCGAGGAGCCTGCCCCAGCATGAATCGCTGCGTGCCGCGTCCGTCGTCAGCCGGCTTGGACGAGTACACATATTCGCCGCCATTCGCCGGCGCAACGACCACAGCGCCCGACACGTACCGACCCTGCTGGACGTACGTGACGCCGTCCGATGCTGGTGCCGAAAACGCCGGCACGCACACGACGGCTAACCCCGAAAGAATCATTTTGGACTTTGTCATACATTTATTTTAATCACTAGGAAGACTGATCACAATTAGTATTTATCGCCGTAGGCCGAGTAATAAACGCGGCTCGCCGCGTCCCTCGCGGCAGGCAGTTTCGATGTCTGCGCGACGAACTTCAGTGCCTGGGCGAGACTGATCTCGCCCGCGACTTTTGAGTACTCGCGAGGGTCGTCACTTTCGCCGTGAGCAACGACAAACGTCGGTGCTGCAGTGACGTGATAGCGCCGGGTCAGAACGGGATCGATGATCCAATGGGCAGGCTTCTTTCCACAGCAGGCGCTGCTGATCTGCGCGGCATACTTCTGGGTCGCAGTCAGCGTGCCGTTTTCGTCCGAAAAGCCGGTGAGCACAATCACAGCACCCGCCTGACTGGCCTCGCGGGCCAGCTCGATCACGGAGGCCTGTGGCATCCTCGTGGAGACGAATACCAGCGTGTTCCACGGTGCGGTCATCGAATCGACAAGCGACGGTTGTTCAGCGTGGGTCGAAGCCGCACAGCACAGCATGATGGTTGCGAGCAGTCTTTTCATTTGCTCTCCTTTACTGAGCGACCGTGTAGGTTGCGCAGCAGTCCTTGCGCTGGAAGAGAAAGTACCCGTAGTCCTTGTCCTGCGGACGGGACGCGCCGATCTCCTGAAACGCAAGAGGCCGACCGATCGGCGTGCACATGTTGTCGGGAAACGGAAACGTCCGGTTCGTCTTGTACTGCCGCTTGTCCATGATCAGTTGCGGCACGCCAAGGGCGCCGCATGACTGAAGAGCGTCCTGACCAGCTGTCGACTGCTGCGCCCCGGCTGCGTGCAGCTTTGCAAACAAGCGTGCGATCATCAGATGCGAAACCTGCTCCTGCGTGTTCGCAACAGCGACGTTGCCGTCCAGCGGATACATCGGGCCCCAGGCCCCAGCAACCCAGAAGAGGATTTCCGAGGGAAAGCCGAAGGTGGCCGATATCGCGTCGGGCAGCTCGGCCGCAACACTTGGAACGCCTGCAAACGGATACGCATACGGCGTCAGCATTAGCGACAGCGAGTCATCGTTCCATGTCGGATCTGCCCAGCTGAGGAAAGGTACGTCGAAAGAGCGGTTGTCCAGACACGGGTTGTTCACCACCACGCCGATCGCCGACATGACTGGATTGATGTACTCATTGACCTGTACGAAGGCCGACTTTCGCTTGCCGTTTAGATGCGCCGTCGTGTAGTTCTCCGTTCCGTACTCGTCGGAGTTGTACGGCGTGTTGATGTCGATTCCTCCGAGCAGGGGCATGCAGCCGGGCTTTGTCGTGGTATCGACCATGTAGCGCGGCTCCCAGAATGAGACCGGTGAACCCACCGACAGGTTGTTGGCGCAGACGCAGACCGGAAAAGAACTCGCGCCTGTGTCGTAGTCCTGAGAGGAAACGCCGAGGTTGATGAACCCCCCCATGATGGAAATCGGAAATATGCAGTCGTAGCAGACGTCGTTAATGAGATTGGGAAAACTGCCGTTGCAGATCTGCTGTGCCTGGGCGCCGCCCGACAGGCTGAACGCCAGTACGATCGCAATCCAGAATCGCGAGAGAAGTCTCATTTCATATCTCCCATACCGAACTGGACGGCGAGCTTGTCACCCTGCTGGAATAGCGCAGCCGGAACGCTGGCAATCTGGATGCCATACAGCTTTGCGAGCGTGCTGATGATGATCTTGCGTTGGTCGAAATAGAAAGGCACGCCCTTCTCACCGCGCCACGGGACGTTCTGATACTTGATGCGCATCAGGTACGGCGAGCCGGCCGTGAGCACGATCTTCATCGGTTCCCGCTGGCTACGCCGGATTGCGTACTCCACTTGCTTTGGATCGGTTCCGTCGATGAACAGCAGGCCAGACGTCAACGGCATAACTTTCAACGGTTCGACAACCGTGCCACGTTTGACGATCACGTTTCCGTTCTGGTCTTTATAGTCCGACGGAATCACAAACCGAAGGTCGTGCAACTCCGTGCGCGTCGTGTAGTCGCTTCTGACGCCGAGCGACGGCGGGTTTTTGATCGACGCAATCACCTTGTCCCGGTAGTTTTTCCAGAACGTGTCCATCTCGCCGCTCTGCTGCTTGTGACGCATGACGTCCTTGATCTGCTCCGTGGCGTCGCGATCGAGCGCGTAGGTTTGCGCTTTCACGCCGAGGTCTTCGGCACAAGCAAGCTGCGCAGTGGCCGCGAGTGCGAACACAACGCATTGCAAAAATCTTCTGTTCATTTGTCCACCACCATTGTTGGTCGCGTCGGCCTCGCTTGCGTCTCGATCCGGGCGGCTCGAGGAAACACAGGCTCGCTCTCCGGGTTCATCAACCGCTCGTATTGCTGCTGGACGAGGCGCGCGTATTCGAGCCGTGCCTTTTCGTTGCCGGGTGCGATGCCCGCGCCATATGCGCCGACCGCACGCCAGGTATTGCCATACATGCGGATAAAGTCGGAGAGCAGGAAAGTGCCCACATTGATGTTCGTGCAGCCGTCTAGCAGATCGTCACGATTGATGCCATATCGCTTCAGCCAGTTCAGGTGAAACGGCATGATCTGCATCACCCCCATCGCGCCCGTGGTCGTGTTGACCGCTCCTGGCCGATAGCGCGATTCCACGTGACCGATTGCAAGCAACAGCTTCACGCTGATGTGCCGACGCTGCGCCGCGTGCTCGAAGCATGCCCGCAGGTCAGCGTCAGCTCGCGCGGATTGGCAGATACCCAGCGCGATCACGAGCGTGACGAAGGCCCGGATCATCACGCGTACTTGCTCAAGCCCCTTCGGGCCAGCCAACGCCCGAAGGAAATCAGCCCGAGAACCAGTTCGATCACCACCGCAGCGAAAATCACGTAGAACGATGCAGCGATGATTAGTGGCCCCAACGGACCGAGGTCGCCAGCTGTCAGCATCATGAAAACAGCCGTGGCGATTAGCGTGACGACGCCGGCATGGAGCGCCGTGTAGCGACCGGGCGCGGCAACGGCGCTAAGAAGGCGAAATTTCAGGGTGCTCATTTGGATGCCGTCAGGTTTGCGTGAGACTGCGTCAGTTGCGCCTCGATACGGGCCGTGGGGGTCAGGCCGGGCACCAGCGTTCCGTCTTCGAAAATCAGGGCCGGCGTGCCGTTGATACTCCACTTCTCACCGAACGCAAGATTGCGGGCGATGGGGTTCTCGCACGTCGGCTGATCGGGTTGACGGCGCGAATGCAGGTAATCGCGCCACGAAGAAATCAGGCGCGCCGATCGCTTTTTGTAGTCCGCTTCGGGGTCCGCATCGAGCGGCGGGCCGGAGAAACCGTCACGCGCAAGGTCTTGATATTTGGCCCACGCGGCCGCCCGATCCGACTGACACCAGACGGCTTCCGATACGCCGGGTGCGTTCGGGTGCAACTGCGCGAGGGGGAACGGGAAGATATAGACCGTAACGTCCTTGAGCTGGGTGAGTTCGCCATCGAGCCGACGGCAGTAAGGACAGTCGGGGTCGGAGAAGACATAGAGCTTTCGCGAGCCGCTACCGAAGCGGATCGCATCCTTCAGGTTCAGTTGTGCCACATCAATCTTCGGCCGGTTCGCCTGTTCGAGCGCCTGCGTCAGGTTCTGCTTGGTTCGCAGGTCGATGACGTTCCCGGTGATCAGCACGGAGAAGTCGTCGCGCACGAAGAAGACTTCGCTGCCCTTGACGACCGACCAGAAGCCGGGAATCGAAGGCTGGATCTTGGCACCCTGAGCGGCCGGAAAGCGCTTGACAAGCTCCTCGGGGAAACCGGCGTGAGCGAGTGCCGCGTAGCCCGCGATAACGAGCGCGGCGGTGAGTTTGGAAATGCTTCGCATGAGTCTGTTGCTCCGGTTGGTGCCGTTATCGGCGATCGAACTTTCAGACGGTTCGGTTGATACGACAGAAATCCATCTGCGGTGTGCGGCGTCGGAGCGTGGCATGCAGGTGCGCGGCGCAAGGCTGTGAAAACCACGCCAGCATGTACCGACACAATTCATGACGGTCCCCGATCCCCGTAACGGCGATGGCTTAGGACAGGTAGTTATTGAGGACGACGCAGCCGTAAACGACGATCAGTACGGCGAGGCACAGGCCGTACTCCAGCTCATACATTCCTTTGTGCGCTCGCCAGTAGAGATAGCCGATGGCGAGCAAAAGCAGAAATGCGGCCTTGATCAGCGTCAACTCGTAGGCAAAGCTGATCCACTGGGAAATCCAGTTAAGGAGC
Organism: Caballeronia sp. PC1; assembly: GCF_021353155.1. Lineage (NCBI taxonomy): Bacteria > Pseudomonadati > Pseudomonadota > Betaproteobacteria > Burkholderiales > Burkholderiaceae > Caballeronia > Caballeronia sp. PC1. The sequence continues at coordinate 282,793 of NZ_JAJUBH010000005.1, read as the reverse complement.
TTGTTCGACTCATGCCGACCATGCGGTGCGGTGAGCGTGCTGTGCCAGTCGAGCAGCTGAAGAATCGCAACGACGCCGAGAAGAACTGGCGTTCGGTTGCGAAAGATGGCGTTGGGATGGTCGGTCCTCATTACGTCCCCGTAGTGTGCGCGCCGTTTTGTGTAAAAAACTGAATCAGGCGACGGGGTGATTATAATTTAGTTTTTCTGGCGATGCACGACCTTCCGTTGTGCACTACCAACCATGTCATAGCTTTTCGTCGGGGCCGTTAACCGTTGTAATTTCAACACGTTGCGGCAAGGCATCGAGTGCGGATCGCCGGGAAGATCTGAAGACGTTTTGCCAACCGTGACAAACGAATTAAAATCACGGATGCAGGTTAACAAAATCAAATTATGCGGGGTGTGAGATGGAGCTTGAAAACATCCGGTACGTCAATTTCGACGAACCGGACCGGCGCCGCGTACAGGAGCGGGCGATAGAGTCGGCAAGGTCCGCGCCGGAGAAGTACATCGAGGCCTACAAAAGCGATGTCCGGTCGTTCGAGGGACGGTACGTTGCGGCAGATCTCTTCAAGGAGACGTTCCCGGAGTTCAGCGCGTCGCGGGAGGCGCGAAACCGATACAACCAGCCGGTGCACAACACGGCGGCGGTTCTGTCTTCCGCCCTCTTCACCGAAAACCTCCAGGGGAAGCGCGAAGCGGGCCGTGACACGGTGTATTTCCTGACCGGCTCTCCAGGGGCCGGCAAAACGTCGCTGATGCTCAAGGAAAACAGACTGCCGCAGGATGCCGTGATGGTTTTTGAGGGGCAGATGTCGAGCTTCGACACCAGCCGCGACAAGATCCAGAAGGTGCTTGATGCCGGTTACCGGGCGCATATTATGGTCGTACATCCCAAGGTCGAAGATGCGCTCGACAAGACGCTGCAGCGGTTCTACGAGGAGGGCCGGGGTTCAAGCATCGGAACCATCGCGCGGATCGTCGGTGGCCTGCCCGACTCGCTTTCGCAGCTGAGCGCATACTTCGGAAATAATCTACTTCTCGACATCATTGATGTGCGCGACCGGTCCAACCCGGTCAATCTGCAGGGTTTCGAAAACGTCAACGTCTTGAGATCAGAGGGCAACTATGAACACATCCAGCAACGACTCCAAACCAGAATCGAACAGCAGCGAGACGCCGGACGAATCGACGATGCCGCCTACCGACAGGCAGCCGGACTCCCACCGCGAGATAGCCTCGCAGTGGATTCGCAGCGCCATGAAAGGAGTCAAGGAGATGCACGAGAACGAGGAAGCTCGACAGGACGTAGCGGGCAAGCTGTTCTGACTGCGGATGGCGATGAGCCGACCGGGGCGAAGGCGACCGCGGGAACCCATTTACGTGTCACGAAAGCAAGCGATCTCGATCCCAACATCGTGGTGCGCGGCGAGGTGATCAGGGTCACAGACAAGCACGTGCTCGTGCAAACTGGACGTACGGATGCCGTTGAGTTTGCCCGTTCAGACGTTAGCGGTGCGGTTCGCGTTGGCCAGAGAGTGCAGATGAACTATCAGGAAGTCGATCAGAAGAAGTCGGTCGAGCAGAGTCAGGAAATGACGCCGGGAAAGCAGGAGCAAAGCCGCGGTATAAATGAGCCGTGAACCGAGTAACGTCGGAAGCGCTACCTTGCGTCCTACAAGCACTTAAAAAAACGGGGTTTGGCAATGCAACGCTATGAGATCGACGGACGGCTGTTCGACGAAGACGGTCCCGCACTGCAGGCTGCACTCGGCCGTATCCACCACACGAAGATCCGGCCATTGTGCCTTTGCGTGCGGCCGGGGATTCCAATGTACGTCGCGAAGTCGAACGGTCACTATCTGATCAAGCGAATGCCAGAGTCGGGAGCAGGCCACGCCGCTGATTGTGGGTCGTACGACCCGCCGGCGGAACTCAGTGGGCTCGGCGAGGTACTGGGTCACGCGATCAAGGAAGATATCGAAGACGGAACGACGGCCCTACGGCTTGACTTCGCCCTGAACAAGGTTCCGGGGCGAGCGCCGCCACAGCCCAGCAACAGCGAGCAGGAAAGCATCAAGGGCGAGACTTCGAAGCTCACCATCCGGTCTCTGCTGCATTTTCTGTGGGACGAAGCGCACCTGACGCACTGGAATCCAGCGATGGAGGGCAAGCGCAGCTGGGCCACGATCCACAAGTACCTGGTCCGCGCGGCCCAGGGCAAGTATACAAAAGGACTGCATCTGCCGAGTACGCTTTATGTACCCGAGCCCTTCTACGTCGATCGCAAGGGGGAAATCGCGCAGCGGCGAAGCGCGCTCATCGCCTCTGCCGAGAGCGCTGGCAGGACGGGACAGAAGCTCTTCATTGTTGTCGGCGAGATCAAGGAAGTGACCGCAGCACGCTACGGAAAGAAGGTCATCCTGAAGCAGGTTCCAGATTTTCCGTTCATGTTGAGCAGCGATCTGAACAAGCGGCTCGAAAAGGTCTACAAGGACGAGGTCAGTCTCTGGAACGCATTCCCCGAAATTCACCTCGTCATGATCGCGACGTTTAGCGTGGGCGGTGCCGGCATTGCAGACATCGAAGAAATGGCCCTGATGCTTGCCAACGAGCACTGGCTGCCGTTTTCGAACGTCGACGAAAAAAACCTGCTGGACAGCCTCGTTACGAACGGACGACGGTTCGTTAAAGGTCTCCGCTACAATCTCCCGTCCTCACGGCCACTCGCTTCGGTGATCCTTAGCGACACGTCGGAGAAACACACCGCGGTGTATATGATCCCGGGCAACGCGTCCGACGGCTTTATGGCGGCCCTTGGCGAGCTGCTGGAAAACGACCGGCTCAACCATGTGCAATGGGCAGCCGGCGATGCAATGCCCGATCTATCCCAGGCCGTCCCGCACGCTTTCAATACCGCAGAATGACACTGAAGCTGCTTTCGCATGCGAAACGATCTCTCTTCGTTTCCACGCCAGCCGCAGCCGCGGCGACACTCGCAGCTGGCATGATGATGCTCCCTCTTTACGGCCACACTCAGACGATCCATTTCGGGGTGTTCGACGGTCGCAACTATGCTCCAGCGCAGCTGCCTCTGGCCGCGCGGTCGCCGGTCCAGAACGAGTCACCGAAACTGGATCGCGGGGTCTATCTGGTGCCCCGGTCAGCGGACGGGCAGTACCACCTCGCCGGCTGGATCAACGGTTACCCGGTCGTATTCCTGGTCGACACAGGCGCCACTGTTTCGGCAATTCCGCTGCACGAGGCGCGTAATGCAGGGATTCGCGCTGGCCAGCAGGTTGTCGTTTCTACCGCTAACGGTATGGCAACCAGTTGGACGAGCAAGGCCAACATCCTCAGCTTCGGCGGCTTTACGGTCAGCGACGTCGACGTGCAGGTCGTCGAGCACCTGCAGTTCCCCCTGCTGGGAATGAACGTACTCAACCGTTTCCAGATTGGATACGCCAACGGTTATATGACGTTGAAAATCGCGCAGTGAATAATGCTGCGCGCCCCTCGGCCGACTCATGGTGACCTCGCTCGCGCTAGTCCAGCATCTGCCTGTTAAATCGATGCTGGCATATCTTTGCCCGGCAGCGATCATCGCGCTGCTTCTAGCGCGCTGGGGTCGTGCCAACCTCGCCTTCGCATTGGTGGCGCTCCCGGGTACGATCGCACACGAACTGCTGCATTTCATCGTCGGATTTCTTACGCTGGCGCGACCGGTACGCTTGTCCCTATGGCCCCATCGCGCAGCGGACGGTTCCTAGTAAGCGGTCCGTTGTCGGCGTCCTTCCCGCGCGATGAGTGATAGGCGATGCTGGTGTCCACTTCAACTTTCAAGTGGACACTACCCATGGCAGAGGACAGGAATCTGAAGGAGCGGCTGGTAAGGGGCTTTGAGCGTGATGGCAAGCGCCGTTGCTTTGACGAACAGGCCAAGCGTGAGCTGGTGCTGGCCTGTCTGCGACCAGGGGTGTCCGTCGCCGGGATGGCGCTGGAATACGGCCTGAACGCCAACCTGTTGCGTAAATGGATTCGTCAGTATCAAAGCGATGCTACCAGTGAGGGGGCGCCGAACGGCGTGGCCAAGGCAATGCCGACGTTCATCCCGGTTGTTCAGCCGGGACATGCCGATGTTACGGCATGCGAGGCTCATGCGGCACCGGTTGCGCTCGCACGGCAGGCGCAACGCGTCACGCTGCCGTCGCAACTGATTGCCGAACTGCCTAACGGTGTCAAGCTCATCCTTGAATGTGCCGGCGACGATTCAAGCCTGGTGATGACGATGATCGAGACGCTGGGAAGGTGCCATGTTCCGGTTCGACGCTGATCTGAAGGTTTACGTTCACCGCGATGCCGTCGATTTCCGCAAGGGCATTACGGGCCTTTCGACGATCGTGGAGCAGGCACTGGGACTCGATCCGTTCGCACGGGCGGTCTACGTGTTCCGCAACCGGCGTGCCGATCGCCTGAAGCTTCTGCTATGGGAGCGTAACGGGTTCTGGTTGATGCTGCGCCGCCTGGAGGCTGACCGCTTTGCCTGGCCGCGCAGCGAACCAGTACTGGAACTGAGCGTCGAGCAACTGCATTGGCTGCTGGAGGGCATTGATCTGACAGCGATGCGCAAGCACCCGGCGCGATACTATGCACGCGTGAGCTGAGGAGGATGTATCGCTGTCGCGCGAGCGCGGCGCGCGCACAACAATTTGCGCGGTGACGTAAACCCATTTCGCAGCGCAAGCCGGTATGGTTGTGGCATGAACCGCATTTTGATCACCGCCGCAGAACTCGCTGCCCTCATCGCCGAACGCGATGCGATGCTCGCCGAGCGCGACGCGCTGCGTGGCGAACTGCGGGTCACGAAGGTCGAGCGTGATTTGCTCAAGGAACAGCTGAAGGCATTCGAGCGACGGCTGTTCGGGGCGAAGAGCGAAGCACGCAGCGAGGCCCAGCGGGACCTGTTCCTCAATGAAGCGGAAGCGCTGGCTCCGACGACCGCCACGTTACCCGCCCAGGAAGACGACACAGACAGTACGTCGGTGGCAGGCCACAAGCGCGGCAAGCCCGGGCGCAAGCCGCTGGACCCGGCATTGCCACGCAAGGTGATCCGTTACGAGCTCACTGAAGAAGAACGGGTGTGCCAGAACGACGGCAGTGTGCTCGTGGAGATCGGCGTCGAGGTCAGCGAACAGCTGGACATCATCCCGCAGCAGGTTCAGGTGATCCGTCACGAGCGCGTGAAGTACGCATGCCAGCAGTGCGACCAGGGCATGAAGGTGACGCCGGCGCGAGCACGCATCATCCCCAGGGGCCTGTTCACCGAAGCGGCGCTGGCGTGGTTCGTCGTCTCGAAGTATATCGACGGCCTGCCGCTGTACCGGATCGCTGCGCTGCTGCGCCGCTTTGGCGGCGACATCTCGCGAAACACGCTGGCTGCAAGCGTAGTGCGCCTGGGACATTCGGTACAGCCCGTCATCAACCTGATGCGTGATGTGATGCTCGACAGCGAGATCGGGTTCGGCGACGAAACCACCGTGCAGGTTCTCAAGGAGCCAGGGCGCGCACCGCAGACAAAGAGTTACGTCTGGGTCCAGATGAACGGCAGTGGTCCACCCGTGCGCCTGTTTACCTATGCGCCGGGGCGCTCCCAACAGCTTGGTGCGGACGTGTGGGCCGGCATGCGCCATGGCGCCGTGCTGATGACCGACGGGTACAAACCGTATGACACGATCGCGAAGGCTAATGCACTCGTGCATCTTGGTTGCTGGGCGCACTGCAGGAGGTATTTTGTGGAAGCCGAGGCGGCATTGCCCAAAGATGCCCGTGGCCGCCATCAGCCGTCCACCCAGTTTATCTACCTGATCGGCAAGCTCTATGCGGCCGAATCGCATGCCAACAAGAAACCGCACTGGCGAGCGCGCCTGCGCCGCCGCTATAGCCGTGCGGTGCTCACGAAGATCAGGACCCTGCTCGATGAGTACCTGGAAACAACCGCGCCCACAGGGCTGCTGGGCAAGGCCTTGAACTACACGGCGGGACAGTGGCCCAAGCTGATCCGTTACGTCGAGAATCCGGCATGGCCCGTTGACAATAATTTATGTGAGAACATGATCCGCCCGTTTGTCCTGGGGAGAAAGGCATGGCTTTTTTCGGACACCGTAGGAGGTGCAAAGGCCTCGGCAAACCTGTATTCACTCGTCCAGACCTGCGTCGCGAATCGCATCGATATCTACGCGTATCTTGTCGACCTGTTCAAGGCTCTGCCGCTCGCGAAGACCGCAGAGGATTACGAAGCTCTACTTCCTTGGAGACTGGGCAAGGTCCTTTTAGAAAAAAATCGATAGGTCAAGTTGGCGGGCAGGACGTGCTTCACTGACCGCTTACGGTTCCTACGTGTTCGGTGCTGTCGTATTCGCGAACGTGCGGTGGTGGAACGCGGCTCCTGCCAGCCTCGCTCCGCTGCTCGGTTTTGCAATCGCACCTGTCGTCGCATGGCTAAGAGTGCGTCATGGATTCCACCCGTCCGCGTGGGATGCAATGCTGTGGCTATGTCTCGCGCAGCTGCTAATGGCGGCATGGCCGTCCAGCGTCGACTGGCGCTTGTCATTACGGTCGTGGCCGTTTCTTGTGATTGGGACGGCCGGGGCGTTCCTGATCCGCTTTGTACACGGCTGAAACGATTGCTCAGGCGCTCGCCTTCCGCCCTAGTCAGAGTCACGTACGAAGCGATCGGGCCATCGCAAGAGGATGACATACCGCGCGATGTACATCATGCCAACGACCGTTGTCATCAGCGCGCCGACCGCTAGCGCGACGGCCAGCTTCCACGCGATAGCAGCCGGTGGCGCTGCCAGGTCTGTAGTCGACACGTCGGGCGCCATGACCAGGCTGATTGCACACAGGACCGAGGCAGTCACCAGCGCGTAGAACATGCGACGCCCTGCACGGCGCTGAGCGGCGACTACCCGATTCATCGCGTCCGTGTCGTGAAGGTCGATTATCCAGACAAGAAGCCCCCGGATTGTTTCCATATCATCTCCCTCGCCGGTCACCGGCTAAGAACACTGCGTCACATTGCGGAAGAGATCGACGGCATCAGCCATTGCGCCGGCCGCGTCCAGCTCGACCTCTCCCCGTCCCATGAGAAGAATTTGTAGCAGCTGGTCGGGAAATCGACGCAGGACGCCATCATCGGCGCGGCATAAGTCACGCTCGTCTTCCCGTACCCATCGACGTACCTCAGTAGGCGTCGCGGTGTTGATGGACCGCAATTCAACACTGTCTTCGTCGGCGCCGAACAGGCGCAAGGCATCTTCCAGTGTCGCCGCGTGCGCCCATTGTTCGGTTGTCCAGGTAGGAGGCGAATGCTGGGGCGGAGTGCCCGCCATCAAGGGGTTCCGGCTGAGCCAGTCGGCAAACATCCAGACCGCGATAGTGTAGGCCTGGTTACCAATGGAGGAGGTGTACATTCTGTGTCGCCGGCGCCATCAGCTGCGCGGAGTCGAGGGCCGCTGCAACATCACCAGCGCGATCGGCGCGCCGGAGACGTCGAGGCCGGCCTTCAGCGTCCCGTCCTTGCCATCCCACTGAACAGTTTCGTTGAGTCCGGCGAAGCCGGCCGCTGAGTCGGGCTTGCCCATCTTCTCCGTCAGGCTCGTGACGATCCCGCTAAAAGCCGCAGAGGGAAATTCGATGCCAAAGGAGCTGAGCGTGTACCCGGCCGCCGAATAACTGAACGCGAGCGTCTGCTGAAAGCTCGTTGCGTTGCCAAGTTGAAGCTGGGCGACGCTTCGAGTGCCGTCGGCGCCGAGCGTTGACCAGGTGCAGAACTTGAGCGTAGTGCTCGGGGGCAGGCGGGCACGCTGATCAAACATAATGTCGCCGTCGCCCAGGCAGTACAAGGATGCGCCGGCAGGGGCTGCGGCCTTGACCTCATCGAGCGACATTCCAGCTCGGACGCCGAGCAGGTCGATATGCTCCGGCTTGCCACAACCAGCCAGCATCAGTGCTGAGGCGCAGGACAGAAGAGTTAAGGCGATTTTCGAGCAGGTGGTCATGCGTTGTTCCATTGTTTGTTTAATCTTTCGTTGAGGAGTGGTTGGCGCTTGCGCAACCCTTTTTACGACGCAATCTTTCGCCGCATCGCTGTCTTGAATTCGGCTGGGCTTTGTTTGTCCGCTGTGAGCCCTCGTTCTGCCAGATACAGAGCGAGTTCCAGTTTTCTCACCCGTTCGGCCAAATCGACATTCTCTCTGGCAAGCCGTTCGGCCCGTCTGACTTCGTCCTGCAATCGCTTTTCATACTGCTCAACCGAGCGAGGTAATGACCGCCGGCGTGCGATGGAGAACAAAACGGCGCGCTCTGCAATCACGTCGGCTTCGTGCTGGAACGCGGACCAGTCTCCCAACTTCGCACCCAGCGACGGCCATCCGTTTCCGGTCGGCCGCAGAATTTCGCGCACGGTGTGCCCATCGGCGTACAGCAGGCCCCACCGCTCCGGCAGATCGGCTACGTCCATCACTTCGGGCAGGCAGAGATAAAACCGATACACACCTAGACCGCCCGATATGCGATGTGGCTTGCGTGAGTCGGCCAGAAAATCGGACCGGGACGCCTTGGCTTCTATCACGGCCGAGCAGTTAGACCTGAAGCCGATAACATCGGCTTGTTCCCGCGTGCCGCTCGTCACAAGCTCGCTCGCGACTACGGCAAACCCCTGCCGCTTCAGCCATTTTTCGCCAAGCGTCACCAGCCGTTTATGGATTTCCCCCGCCATCGTGTTAACCGTGCAGCGCGAAACACACGGCGGCCCGGTGATCCTTGTACTGGGCCATCACGTTGCTTTTTGACAGGGCTTTAGCGATAAGACCTGCTGGGGCGCTGAAATGCAGCTCAAGAGCATCTGCAGCGTCGGCAGCGTGAAAACATGCAGGCTCTTTGGAGACAATATTCCCCTCGGCGTCGTGCATGTCGACCCACATTTCACCGTCTTCGAGATCTTGCCCGTTGTTTGGGAGAGCCCGATCGTCGGCTAATGCTGCCTGCAGCATGCGTTCGCCGTCGACCGGCGAAACTGGAGTCTGCATCACGTCGATCAACTCGCCGTGCACTGCGACCTTGGCGACAAGAGTGAACATCGAACCTCCTTCATGACGGACTTATGATTCAACCAACTTGCGCCTTCGAGCGCTTGCTTCAATCGTCGCAGTTGTGAACCGCACAGGTTGGAAAGTGACACGCGGTTACTTTCGCGACATCCCTGAGCGGTCCCACATCAGACTTTTACCGCGTCGCGCGCGTTACTTGCTGACGCCGGCGCTCGCCAGTTGCTGTTCGACATACTGCGCGAACAGGGCGTGGAGATGCGTCGACGGATTGGTCAGATCGGCGAACATGTACGACTGATCGGCACCAGCAACGGTGTAAAGGGCCGGCGCGCAGAACAGCGACGAGCCGAACGCTTGCGGATTGCTCACGCCAGAGTTGGTCGCATTCTGGACCATCAGCGAAATATTGCAGCCTGTGCCGGTATTGGCAACGGAGAAGCCATTCGCCTGATAGGCAGCGATAACACCGTTTTGCCACCCGAACAGGTCAACCGGAACGACCTTGCCGGCCGGCAAGCCGAAGCTCTGAATCGTCTGACTGACCGCCTGGTTATAGACGGTTGCGAGCGCCGTCAGCAGCTGCTGCCCACTCGAACCGACCTTTGCCCCAAGGGGAGTCTGGCCGAGGTCCGGCACATTGACCACGACGACGTGGCCGGCGCCCGCGGTCGCGATCTGTTGCACCGTCGCAGCGAACTTCTGAGCTACCGGCACGAGAGCGGCGGTTGCTTCCTTCTGCACCGCGCTGGTCAGGTCCATGCCTCCAGCGACATCCGATGCGACCAGGCTCTCGATCGAAGGCTCGAGAAGGAGAATGTCATTCGTGCCGCCGTTCACCAGCACGACCTGGCTGGAGCTGAAGGCTCCATGTGCACTCAGGTAGTTCTGCACCTGCTGCGTGACTGGAACGGTTGTCGCCTGCGCGTAGTCGGCGTTCGGCACCGACGACGCCGCATGCCCTTCGCCGGCCGGGTCCTGCACGCGTGCCCCGCCTTGCGCGTAGCCAAGGCCTGTCGACGCTGCGAGCGGCTGACCAAAGCCGCCAAGATAGGCAGCGCTGAGCGAGCCGCCGAAATATTCCGCGACCTTCTGCGTCCAGACTTCGCCCGGATTCGTGGTAAAGCGGCCCCCGCCAAAACTCGCGGTGATGACCGGCGCGTATGTACCTACATCCGACAGCTCGTCGCCGAACGATACGATTTGAACGTTTGCGCTGGCCTGCGCATTCGACGCCGCGGAGGTATTGCCACCGCCACCGCCGCCGCCGCACGCCGCGAGTGCCGCGAACGCCAGCGTCGCGAGCGCGTATTGCGCGGTCCGCTTGATCGTGGTGATGTCGTTTGCAAAGATGGCCGTATTCTTCGTCTTCATTATTTGGTTCCTCGGTCTGTTAATCGATGCGTTGTGGGTCGCTTGCTGTTGGTATCGCGAGCCACCACCTGTTTGGGCCGCTTGGCCGCTGCTGCTTTATTCTTGCGGGCTGGGCGGAGCCACTGCGTCGCCGCCCCGTTCGGTTGCCTGCTCGACACGTGTGAGCCGCGAGTGCTCGCGCATCGCGTCGCGTACGTCGTTAAACTGGTTTTTGCGCGTATCGCCTTCCCAGAGAACGTAGCGGGGGACGCCTTGCACGTAACACTTGGCGATCGTCCAACCGCTCGGATGCGACAGGCAATACTCGCTTTCTTTGGTCCACTCGCCCATTGCCTTCGTCCTCACCAACTGGCATAGAGCGCTACCAGCTCACAGCCAGTAAGTCATCGTCACGACGGCTGGCTGTCGCGCAAGGCGGCGAGCGCCGGCGTTTGCGTGATGGTGGCACCCATCGCCGGGTCAGCTTGCGCAACTGCGACCTTGAAAAACAGCTCGGGGTGAGCTTTGTAGACGAGATGGCCCATCTGGATAACGGCACCGAGGGCGACAAAGATTAGGCCGTTGCGGCAAAAACGCGATGCATCGACGAGGGCCTTAACGGTGGCCACTTCAATCGCATTCGGTGTCGCCCCCTTCTGCGTGTCGATCAACGAAAGCATGTCGACCTCTTGCTCCCTGCTCATTACGGCACCGATCGCCACCCAGCACGTTCCATAAAGCACCACGCAGGCAGAGATCCAGTCGAACTGGTCGTCGGCGAGAACGATGTGGAACGGAAAGGAAAGGCAAAGTGCGAACACCGAAGCGAGCGCGAGTAAGAAGGCGATGTTGTGATGCTGTGCCGGCGCCGCGGGCGCGCTTTTGTGATGGACGAGTCGCGCGTAGATCCGCCTGATGGCGACGAACGCGATGCCAATGAAAAGCCAGAAGAGAGTCGCCTGCAGCACGGACATGCCTGCTACGGCGTTGGTGAGGTCTTGAAGATACTTGGTCATTTTGCGTTCTTGTTGAGTTGCTGGTTCTGCTTGCGGCACCGCCCCCGGGCGGCGCACCTGTCTCGCAAACACAAACGGAATCCATCGCTAGATGGATGACAGACAACTCAATAATGCGGTGTACATGTACACCGCGTCAAGTGCTGCGACCAAGTTTTTTTAGTTCTTTTTCCAGGGCTTCGACCGCCCATTCATGGCACGTTCTTGCGCGCGTCGAGTCAGGCGAGCATGTCCAGGACTTGATGGCGCTCACGCTACATGGACGACGAGTATGTTTGGCGATCAACGCGGCCGCTTCAGCCTGCGAGCCGGCCAGCTCGCACAGCGCGCGCATGCGGTCCCTGTTGGCGGAATCGGGGGGAAGAGAGGTATTCATGGCCGAAACTATATCAGGGGTATATCGAACTCGATGCCCCGATCAATTACGGGCCGGAAGCCGCGGGTTGCGTGTCCGCTGGCGTGTGTCGTACCGCTTGTTTGGTTTCAGTCTGCGCGTCGGCATTCGCCAGCGCATCGAGAATATGTCGACCGTCTGTTATGCCTTGAGAATAGGAAGGCCAAGGCACAAACGGTTGACTGTAATCGCGGCCGAACTCGATCAGCGTCGGACATCGGTAGGTCGCGGTTCTACCATCCAGTCTCACAAGCACTGAGCTGCTGCAATTGACGTCCTTGCCTACAAAGGAAGCCTCTGCTGTGCCTGCTTTTTCAGAATCACGAAAGAACCACCAGTGATCAACCGCCGTGCCGCAGATGTAGAGCCCTGCCAGTACGGCTAGCATCGCTGTACCGAAGCGCAGCGTGAGCGGGTCGCGACGATCCTGGCGTTCCTGCTTACGCAGCCGCGCAACGAAGAGCGCGATGGTTGCCGCCCCGAACCCAAAAAATGCAACGGGGCTCCAGTTGTATGCGTCGCCCGCGATGCCTTTGGTCGGATCGGGGACCATCTCGAATCCCAACAACAAACCGAGTACGCCCACGAGGCAGCACACGAAATGCAGCTGCGCCACAACCCCGTCACGTCCTTTCAAGACAAGACCGCGAATAGCAATGACCAGATTGGCGTATGCGGCAAATAAAAAGGCGGGGAAAAATACCATCTTTTAGCTGCGGAAGTTTTCGAAAATAGCTGTCAATCCGGTGCGGCCGCTGCCCCGATTCGCCTCGTTCAAGCAGATTGAGAATGTCCAGCTTGCCCCGATGCTCTTGTTTTCTTACTCGTGGTCCCGGAGGTCCGTTAGGGACTCTTCCAGCGTGTCAGCGGCGTCCAAATGGAACTGCACAACGGCATCAGTTAGGGGCTCGCCGTTGGGCATCTTGCGTGATTCGGCAGAATCTCGCAAAAGGTTGATTGCGGCCCGCAAGGCCAGCGCCGGGGTAAGGTTGGACATGGCTCGCTTTGCTCGTGATAGACGGCGGCATTTCCCGAGTTAGATATGCAACCAAGCACGGATGGTCACGCCGGCAGCGGCGATTGCAATACCCAGGCACCACCCTGCCAGAATCCGTTTCGGAAGCCACGTGTCCCACTCATTACGAACGAACCAAACTGCCGCTACCAAAGGCGGAGCGATCACGCCGACGAGGCCACCGATCCGGCGGAAAGACCACGCCTCAAAGTAATACAGGTCAAGCGTGCTGAACTCTGCGATCAACATCGCGGCCGCACAGAATCCGTAGAGCACAGCAGCCATCGCGTACGCTTCCACGGGATAGCCCTTTTCGGTCATCATTCGTCGCAACAAGATCTACTCCTTTCTTTGGTTTAACGGACACATTTCATCGCGCCTGGAGTATGGCAAGCGTCACCGCTGGATACGGCCATGTTTCACGAGGCGGGACTCGATTGCGCCTTTAGTCCTGCCGTGTTTGACAGCCAATTCCTTAGGCACGATACCAGCATCAAATTCGGCAAGCAGCTCTGCATCTTCTTGCGGCGACCACGACCGGCCGGCGTTTTCTGGTCTGGGTTTTTGCGTCGGTGCTGCCTTGGCGTCTAGCCCGTGTGCCTTGAGTGCGTTCGATGCGAGATTTAGCGCGCGGATCACTTCCGGCTGATTGAACGGACTCTCTGCAGACAGCACTTCGCCGGTCGTCGGGTCTATGCCGTCCGCGAGCTGCTGGACGATTTGAAGGGCTTGTTGTGGCGACATGGTTGTTTCCGGAACGACGTGGCTCACCCGCATCAGACCTTCATGACGAGGTCAGGTGCGTACTGTTCAAGATGACCATCAACCGTCATGAAATGCATTGGCTCATGTTTCGCTTGAGCGATCAGCAGCCGATCAAACGGATCGCGATGGAAGTCTGGAAGATGGCGTACGGCGGCACCGTGCGCCGCGATGACGGGCAATTCGTTGAACCCGCTCGTCTCGATGGCGCTTACGAGGGCGTCAATATCGACGTCCAGCTTTCCCAGCCCCGCCTTGATAGAGGCTTCCCAGATGCTCGCGCTACTGACGAACACCTCTGCCGCCTCCGAGATTGTCGCGCGGGCCGCGGCGCTCAGTTTTGCGTCGTCGGCGACCACCCACAGGAAGATATGCGTGTCGAGCAGCAGGCGCATCACCGTCCCTCAAAAGCGGCGAGAATGTCGTCGGGCAGCGGCGAATCAAAGTCGTCGGCGATGCGGATGCTATCGCGCATTACGCCGAAGCGCCGGAGAGGTTTTTCGGATTCGACGGGTACGAGCCGGACCGCCGGCTTACCCCGCTTGGAGATCACGACCTCTTCTCCGGCTATTGCCGCGTCGACAAGCCGCGACAGATTCGTCTTGGCTTCGTGAATGTTGGCATTTTGCATGACATCGCTCCCTTGGACGACACCATTCTAGCCAACTTAGCTAAGTTGGTCTACTGGCGGCGTCAGATCGCGCCCTACTGTCATCGCCGTCACTCTGTCGGGCGGCTAGCTAGCGCGGCACGGGCCTTCGACACCAGCTCGACCAGCTTCGGCCGGTAATGCTCGTTGCCCGGCATGCCGTCAGGGTCCAGCGCCTGCGCGCCGTACTCGCGCTGGAATGAGTCCAGCGCCTGCACAACTTCGCGCAGTGCATCGCGCTCCGACGCAAGGTTCAAAACCTCTCGTGTCGGGGTCATTTCCCGTTGACCCGACACCCAACAATGGAGTCGACCGTAGCGACGCTCACTTTCAGCGCGGGAAACGGTCTCGCGTCGCGGCACGTCCGGGCCACCGCTTGATGCAGCATCAAGACTGACCTCGACGCGTCCGGAGAACTGCCACGGCGTGCAAAGCTTGATGCGCCATGTGCCGAAGGCTCGCCGGGCGAAGACGTAGATCTGCAGAAGGCTTGCGAAACCAAAGCCGACGACGACGGCTATCAACCCCAGCCACAACCATAAGGGCAACCAGTGATACGCCGCGCCGACAAGAGCGAGGCATGCTAGCCTCGCCGTCATCGTGTAGTTGGTCGTGGCATAGAGCGCGAAACTTTCGAGGTCCCCATTGGTAGCGCTCGAGAGACGATCCTCCAATGCGCGAAAGCCGCACAGGTTGCCGTCGACGTGGCTCATGAATGTCACGCCGGCTCGTCGGTTGATGCCGTAGAAGGCGACGCACGGCCCGAGGTTACCTGTGCGCAGGCGGTTCAACGTGTCCTGCGTGGTCGCAATGGCAAAGGCTCCCTGCCTCACATTAAGCGTTCTCGCCTCGAGGCTGTCTGTCGATTCCACGGTCTCAAGAACCGCCGAGCTCTCGCCTGTCTCGCTGTGTTGCTCACTCATATGGATGGACTTTTTCAGAACGCGCTTCGCCGGTTACGCTTGTATCTCGCTTCCGCTCGCTTGCCACCGACGAGCGCGACGACACAGCCGATGACCAGCACGACAGCCGATCGGACGATGTCATGGTTCGTTGCGGGCGCCGACCATCCGTACATGCGACCGTTGAACAGTTCGAAGACAACCAGCCACGCGACGAAGATGCCGATCATCCAGCGACGGCCGTAACGTGAAGCGGAAACATCATGTGGATTGCGCGATTTCATCTTTTATTCCTATAAGTGATCGATACGTCAGCCCGTACCGGCGTTGGCTTCTTGCGCGCCATGCCCGCCCTCTCTGCATGGCAAGGCGATGCTCTTGGGACTGCTAGCTTCGAACGCGCTAAATCGCCGATTCAGAGACAGGGAACAGCGCGTCGAAGCGTGGCACCGGAATTACCAGACCGTCGTTCAGACAGGCGGCCGCAACGACCAGATGCTCGCTTGCGGCCCGCTGGGGTTGAGGCTTCCACCCGAGATGGTCCAGCGCGGTCTTCGCCTCTTCGGCAAACACCGTGGCGGCCTCCTCCGGCGTGATTCCGCTGGATTTGATGTGCGAGTTCACCAGTTCGATAAGTGCCTTGCGGAATTCCGCTTTCCGATCTTTTTGTGACATGCTCCACTCCTGCAATGTTGATTTTAATCACTAAATGCAATGAGTGAAATTATATAAGGATTGCGCGTTGCTATGTGAATATCCAAGGCCGTCACACGCGGCGGGCCATCATGTGTTACGGCAACCAACGTCAGGATCTTGAGTATTGCGCGTGGCGCTCATGCTTGGAGCCTTGCAGTCATCTGCTTGGTGATGACCTGCTGCCGCTCGATTCCGCCCCACGGCATATCCCTGCGCTGCCGTGCGGTGCGCACATTCCACTGGTCGCCGCCTTCAACAGCGCCAAGTTCGTCCCAGCTGATTGGCACCGACACGCCGAGCCCGGGGCGAGCGCGAACCGAATACGCGGCAGCCGTCGTGGAGCCGCGCCCGTTGCGCAGATAATCGACGAAGACCTTCCCGACTCGGTTTCGAGGACCAGACACCGCGGAGAAGCGCTCGGGCACGACACGCGCAAGATGGCGTGCAATCGCATGCGAGAACCGCTTGACCTCGTCCCATGCATGAATCGGCCGCAACGGGATGACAAGATGCAAACCTTTCCCGCCGCTGGTTTTGCAGAACGACTCAAGCCCGATCTCGTCAAGGAGTACCTTGGCCAGCATGGCCGCCTCCCGCATCGTTCTCCAAGGCAGCGCAGGGTCCGGGTCAAGGTCCAGGATGAACTGGTCAGGGCTAGCGAGATTCGGTGCGCTCGCGTTCCAGCAGTGGATCTCGACGACGTTCAGTTGGGCCAACTCCACGAGGGCAGCGGGCGTGTTGGCGACAAGCAGGGGGGCATGTCCGGGATGGAGAGACGGCGGCAAGCTCTCGACCGCCACGAAGCGCTGCGATTCGGCGTGTTTTTGGTAAATTAGCGCGCCGCTGATGCCGTCGGGGGCGCGCACGAGCATCAAGGGCCTGTTGCCTATTTGCGGCAGCATCAAGTCGGCCATCGCTTCGTAGTAGCTGATCAGGTCGCGCTTTGTGACGGCCGACGATGGATCGATGATCCGGCCGGGATTGGTGATCCGCACCGGACGGACTCCGGATGAGAGACGCTCTCCTGCGCCTGTTGACATCGCGAGATCGACGCCTTCCTCTCGCACTTCCCTGGCGTCTTTGTCTTCTCTCAGGCCGACCATGACGCCCTGCCGAATCTCACCTACCGGCGTCCACTCAAGAAACGATACTTCGACCACTTTCTCGGGTTCAACCCAGACGACCTCGCGATCAGGGTCTCGCGCCGGCGGATTAAGAAACGGCGGCGATTTGCGCTCGTGCAGCGAGGCCGCGAACGCCTGCAGCTGCTTCGGCCTGAGTTCAGCCTTGGCCGCCCCCGCGTAACGCAACGAGCCGTCGCGCTCGAAGACGCCAAGGAGCAGGCCCCGAACGCCGCTTCGCGCGCCTCGCGATTGCGTGTAGGCTCCGATCACGAACTCCTGGCGCCGCCGACACTTCAGTTTGACCCAGTCGGGCGAGCGGCCCTCGGTATAGGTCGCGTCTGCCCGCTTGCCCACGATGCCCTCGAGCTGCATGCGGCAGGCAGAGTCCAACAATGAATGGACGTCCTGCTCAAAGTCATTGCTGAATCGCAGACGTGCGTCGTCTATTTCCGCCAACAACTGCCGCAAGAGATCGCGGCGCTCATGCAGAGCCACGTGACGCAGGTCGAATCCGTCCAGGTACAGAAGATCGAATACGAAGTACACGATGCTGGACGTGCGACGGCGTGCAAAAGCATTCTGCAATGCGCTGAAGTCGGGGTCGCCTCAGAAAACGGAAAATAAAGCACGCTAAGCCGGTTGCAGCGGTCGTAGCGGCCTGAACTTGCCCGCGCCGATCTTGGCGCTGCTGCGCCAGAGGTAATCGCCGGTGAGGTTGATGTGCTCCCAACCGAGCGGCGACAGGTACTGCAACAGCGCGTCATCAACGGCATGGCCGTTGCCACGCAGCGCGTGCGCAGCCCGTTCCAGATAGACCGTGTTCCACAACACGACGGCAGCCGTTACCAGATTGAGGCCGCTAGCCCGGTAGGGGTCTCCTCGTTTTCAGTGCAATAAGTGACGGTACGAAAAGCTAGCACTGGCGCGGAGGTGGTGTTGGTAGATCGTTGATTTCATTGACTTTCCTGTTCACTTTCAAATCTGCGATTCGTGGCGTCAAACCGTGGTCGGTTTCATCCATTGGTGCCAGTTATCGATGCATTTGGCCGCGAAGGCAGGATTTGGTCAGCATAGCGGTCAACCGGGAAGCGAAACACACCCCGCAAGTTGATGCTCTCCAGCCTGGTGGGCGCAATCTTCCCGATCAGTTCCGGTGGAATGACCTGGCGGCGGTTCGACCAGCGATCCAGGACCGCCTGCATCTGTGAGGTATTCCACGCCATCACGATGTTGGCCATCAGGCTCAACGCATCGGCCACAGCCTGCATTTCATCGACACGTTTGGCCTGCGCCGGGCTGATCCGGCCGGTATAAATGGCGCGCTTGAGGGCGTTAACAGCCTCGCCCCGATTGAGCACCCGGCGCAACTCGTTCCTGAAAGCGTCCTTGACAAAGTAGTCAGCCAAAAACGCCGTACGCAGCAACCGCCCCAATTGCACGCCAGCCTCATAGATTGGATCGCCCTGGGCGGCAGAACCGAACCGCGCAAGAGCTGCCACCGCACTGGCATGTCCGCTCATGACCGAGGCTGCCAGGTGCACCAGACTATCCCAATGCTTTTCGATCAAAGCGACGTCGACATTGGCTTCGCACACCGCAGCGATTTCTGCGGGCACTTTGGTGCCGCGTGGCACAAAGAGGTGGCGCTGTTTGAGTTCCTTCAACCGCGGGCAAAGATCAAAACCAAGCAAACGGGCATGTGACATGGCAAAGTCGGTGTAGCCATGGGTATCCACAGCAAGCTGGCTGGTCTCCAGCTTTTCTTGGCGGATGACACCTTCAATGGCCACGCCCGCCTGGCGCTCATTGAGCACAAAGGGCTGCGCATGGAAGATGCCCCACCGGTCTTTTACATGGGAGTAGATTCCAATGGAAGGTGTGTTGCGCCGAGGATCAAGCCGGGCTTGCCACACCCGTTTGGTGGTCTCCATGGTCATCATGTCAGAAGATGCCAAATCGGACCGCCCCCAGGTGGCGGCAATCGGGTGTCGCTGCATGAATTCCAGCACAGCCTGGCAGGCCTGGCTCAGACGCCGTTCGTCCCGCGCCCAGCGCATGGCCTGGCGAATGCTGGTGGCAGACAATTGCGGAATCATGCGCGCGCATTCGACCGCAGTCAGACTGGTGCCGTGGGCCATGATGCCGGCATAGACCATCAGCAGCTCGTCGGTAGAGCGCGGCTCACGTCCGAGCATGATCCAGCTAAAGCGCACCTGGGCGTCAACGGCCAGAATCACTTCCGGCAATTGAACCTCACCGATGCGGTGATCCAAAGCCGCGCGCAGCTTGGTCACTTCTGGGTCTTCGTCCTCTGCGGGCAATGGCGACAAATGGAGTTCATCATCCACGCGCAGTACGCCACTGCGGGCTGCAGCGGCCACCGCATCGACACCGGCAGTTACTCTGGCCAGCAAAGGCTTCAAGAAAGTGGCAGCCTTGCTGGGTAACGATAGACGGGCATAGTGTTTCTTGGACTCTGCCTGCCAACGCTCGTCCGTGAAGAACAAGCGCGCACGACCCCGAAAGCTCAGGCTGTGCTCAATCCAGACCGAGCCATTGCGCACCGCGCGGCGCAGGGCAAACAGGGTGGCCACCTCCAACGCCTGAAACGCCCGTTCCCGGTCTGGGCTGGAGATCGAAACCTGCCAGATCATTCCCAGACTTGGTGCCACCACTTCAACTGGCAGCTTTCTGGATCCTTTGAGATATAAAGCTTGCAGCTTGGCAAGGTACTCGATGGCAGGATGCTCGCCGGTGGCCTGCCAGGGCAGCTTTGCAATGGCGACGAGCAACGACCGCACGGGGCGAATTCCATCAATCAATCCCTCGCGGACCAGGGAGGCCCTGCTCGGTGGTTTGCGTTTCTGGGTTTCGGTGATCAAGGCTTCAAGACGGGCACGCAACTCAGCATCTGGCACCGCACCTTGCGCGCTCAAGGCAACAAGTTCGCCGAGCAGCGTTTTGTACATTGCGGCCCAATTGACGGTAGCGGGGACATCGGCGGCAGCCTGACGCCACAGATCGGCGATCCGGCGCTGCACCATAAGGATCAACTGGTCTGTGGTGGTGAACAGGCAATACCGAAGAAAGCATGCGACCTCCACGGTGCGCGCTGGCTCTTTGATCTTGGCTCCGGCTGAGGGCGGCCTGGAGACAAGTCGGCGCGCGTAGCGGCGCAAGATGAGATCGGGGATGTCTGCCAGGTGCTTATGAACGTCCAGCGTGTAAGCCGGTGCAGCCCATAGCCAACTCTGCTGGGTTTGTCCATCTGGGCGCAGCTCTGAAACTGAGGCTCGCCAGCGATCAAGTGTTGCTGGATCAACGCTGGCGGCGATGGCGGTGCCTGTTTCAACTTCAAGCTGGGCAAGTGCCGCCGCAATCAGTGTCCGAATTGCCCGCTCGTGCACGATCACCAGCTTGTTCTTGTACAGCCATTGACGCGCCCGCACGAGTAGCTGATCGCGGTCGGCGCAGCGCGCCACTTCGTCGCGCAGTTCACGTACCAGTGAGCGGCGCTGGTGCTCGCTCATCCACTGGAATCCAAGGACCGTGCAGGCTACTTGTTGGTGATCGAATAGCGTGCGCCCGCGTTCATACATGGCTCTCAGCGAGGCGACTTCTGGTGCTGCAATGCCAAGCTCGTTGCCAAGGTGGCGCCACAAGGCTACTGGAATTACCCGAAAGGCACCGAGCAAACGCCCACTCATGCGCAGGAAACCAATATGGAGCGCCAGACCAAGCTTGTGGGAATCACCTCGGCGTGCATTGATTGCGTCGCGCTCGGCACCATCGAAGGTGAAAAATGCCTTCATCTCGAAGTCGCTGATATCGCGGGGGAGCCCACGCATCCCCAAAAACGTTGTGTGCCAACCCTGCATCGTGAACCTCAAAAGTGGGAGGCCACCATACCCGTTTACAAAGCGAACAGGAAAGTCAATGAAATCAACGGTCTACCCAGACCACCCCCGCGCCAGTGCTAGCTTTGCGTACCGTCACTTATTGCACTGAAAACGAGGAGACCCCCCGGAAGCCCTAGCCGCCGCGCGCCATGGGCGTGTAGGCGTCTTGAGACGCTGCAGCCCACATTGCAGATGTAGAGCGCGGCCAGCGAAAGCAGCGCCGGGGTTCCCGCCTGTTCGGGGGACGTGGGACGGCTACCGGGAGGCCAGAAGGGTTTCAGCCACGAATTCCTGGCGGCGTTGCTTGTCCTGTGCGCTGCCCTGGTTGCGGAACAGCGATTCAGATTGCATGTAGCAATACAGCAGGAAGGCGCGCGCCTTCGCCTCGTCGGCGTCAAAGCCAAGTTCGGCAAAGCATTCCTGGAGATACACCAAGCGCTTCGCATCGACAGCATCCACGATCCTGCGCGCCATGTCGTCGCGCCGTGCCCAGGCACGGATGGCCAGTTCCACCGAGGCACCCTTGGCCGCCGCGCGCCCGTGGAATGGCAGCTCGACAAGTTCGCGGATCAGGTCTGCTGCGTGCACGCCCTGCTTGCGATAGCGGGCAATGATTTGCTCGGTCTGCGCTTCCTGCCAGCTGAGCAGAACCCGGCCGAGCAAGTCTTCTCTATCTTTGAAGTGCCAGTAGAAGCTCCCGCGGGTTACTTGCATGATCTTGGCAATGACGTCCACCCGCACGGCATCGATACTTCGGTGAATCAAAAGCTCGGTAGCCGCCTGGATCTAATCATCCGGAGTAAGTTGCGTGCGCTCGGCGTTGGCCGAGCGCACAGGCTTCTTGGACGCGGCGGGCCTCTTAGCGTCGACGCGGACGGGCGATTTGGTGGGCATGTCAGATAATAGTTTGATGATTCGGCTCGAGGCGAGTGCGATTTTGGCCGCGGCGGGGCGCGTTAGCCAAGGCACTCGCCAAAAACTTTGCCGCAACCCCCTCGACCGACCGGACGTCAGGTCGGTAGTTGGTGGCTGATTTAACCGGTCGAGAAGAGGGCGCACCTGGAAGATGAAACATACAGTCAAGTATGCACGTTTGCCGCACTATAGAGCCGTTCAGGCCCGAGTTGTCCGGCAGGCTAATTAAGCGCACGCCCCGAAGAGGAGCGGAGGGCGCGCTGACGGGCTGCGCGGCCCCAGTCCCGACGCGCCGATGCGCCGAAGGAGTCTGACATCCATTCTTTCACCGGAAGTGCAGATACCGCGGCAACTATTCGGACGAAAGCGGGTGACCCTGCGGACTCACGGGGCAACAGTACCGCTGAGTTGATGCTGTCGTCTTCGATGTTTACGCGGACGGAGCGCACTGCGACTGCAGCATGGCGACGCCAGTCAAAGAAGTCGCACGCGACCGTCAAGTGGCGGCAGAACGGAACCGTCATTCGGCGGGTCTTCATCCTCCAATCGCTGTTCAACTCGGTGGCGTAGGCTATCAAGGCGCGCCTCGAGGGTGGTAGTCGGCAAATCCACGCAAAGTGCTATGCAATTTCTAGTTCGTTTTCGGCAGCCGGCCAATATTGTGCTCGAGCGGGCACCTCCTGGTTTCAAGCCGGGTAGGAATGCCGCTCATCACCATGCGGTTAGGGAGGGTCCTCTGCGGCCGTCGCGGTTTCCATGTTCATTTCGCGAATGATGCGCACGATGCGCTCCGTCAGATGTTGCCGGTTAACTCGCCCTCGACGGTAGTACAGCTTGTCCTCCTGGCCAACGTGAGCATGCCCCCCAAAAAGCAGTGCGGCCGTCAGAAGCACCTTGCGCTTGGTCATTGCCATTCCTTCATTCCTTCGGAGGAGGTCTCGGCTTCAATTGTGCCGGTCCGAGCGATGGGGTCGCCGTCGCTCCGAGTGCAGTGGCTTCACGCCGTGCGCGGGAAGCGGGCTAAGCGCTTAGTCGACGACCGAGAGCTTGGAGATGCTCTCCAGGTCAGGACATCATGATAGGAACCGGCGGCTCGAAGTCGCTCTTCGGCATTTTGTTCGTGCTCGTGCTGAATCCGGGAAGCGTTCAAGATCACGTCCGCCTCTGACTCGGCACGACCATGATCCCGTCCGAGTCCGCCAGGACAATGTCGCCTCGTTCGACCGTGAGATCGCCGACTGAAACGGGGTCGTTGTGCCAACCAAAGTGATTCGCCAGACCACCACGGATGGACACGCCGGCCGCCCATACGGGCAGCCCGGCCGCGTCGATGGCAGCCAGGTCACGAACCGCCCGTTCGTCAACACTCCCGCGATCCCTCGGATTTTTGCGCGGATCGCGGCGCTTCCGCCCCCGCAGGTCCTGCGATCCGTACCAAAGCCGTCGATCACAAGCACTTAGCCTGGCGCAGCGGCTTCGACAGCACGCATAAACGCGAGGCCGTTCCCCGGGCAGCATCGAACCGTGTATGCGGGCCCGCACATGGCAATAGCCTTGGAGACAGAGTTTGGAGTCACGCTCGATCAAGTTGGACAGGTGGAGCGACGCGATGTGCTGCTCTTCTTGGCGGCGCGCGGGCGGGTAGGTAGTTCTGCTCTTGGTGTAAACCCCAGCGGCGAAAGCCAGCCAGAACAATATGATTCATGGTCCGTACAGAAGTGTATTGCTCTAAGGCGTGTTAGCAGGCTGCTGAAATACCGTCGCGACGCCAGAAGTGCGTAGCCGGCAGCCTCGATAATTTGACGACCCGATTTCGACGAGACCCATGCGCGGCGCCGACACCTTCACCGAGAGCCTGTTCACGATGCGCAAGCTGGAGGACTTTGTTCCTGCCGAGCATCCGCTGCGCTCGATCCGCGCAATGGCCAACGAGGCGCTGGCGAAGATGGGCCCGCTGTTCTCGGCGATGTACGAGGCCGATGCCAAGGGAGGTCGACCCAGCGTAGCGCCTGAGAAGTTGCTTCGCGCCATGCTGCTGCAGGTTCTGTACAGCGTTCGCTCCGAGCGGCAAATGATGGAGCAGGTGCAGTACAACTTGCTGTTCCGCTGGTTCATCGGCCTTTCCATGGACGACGTGGTGTGGGTGCCGACCGTATTCACCAAGAATCGCGAACGCCTGATCAAGCATGACGCCGTCATCGAGTTCTTCAACGAAGTGGTGGCGATCGCGCAAGAGAAGGAACTGCTGTCGGGCGAGCACTTCAGCGTCGACGGCACACTGATCCAGGCATGGGCCAGCCACAAAAGCTTTGTGCGGAAGTCTGACGATGAATCCGACAGCGCCGATGGTGGTGGCAACTTCAAAGGCGAGAAGCGCAGCAACGAGACGCATGAATCCAAGACGGATACCGATGCGAGGCTCTACCGCAAGGGCAACACTGCCAGCGAGTTGCGCTTCATGGGTCATACGCTGAGCGACAACCGTCACGGCTTGATTGCCAGCGCCGTCGTGACCACCGCCGACGGCTACGCCGAACGTGAAGCGGCCAAGGTCATGATCAACGATGCCCGGCAAGCCCTCGGGGATCCGGAGCGCGAGATCACGCTGGGCGCTGACAAGGGCTACGACGCGCAGGAATTCATCGACACCTGCATTGAACTGGGCGTCACGCCGCATGTCGCGCAGAACAAGTCGGGCCGCAAGTCGGCGGTGCCCGACGCCATTGCTCAGAGCGAGGGCTATGCGCTGTCGCAGCGCAAGCGCAAGTTGATCGAGCAAGGCTTCGGCTGGGCCAAGACTGTCGGTGGCATTCGGCAGGTGATGGTGCGTGGACTCAAGCGCGTCGACCAGATGTTCGTGCTGAACATGGCCGCCTTCAACTTGGTTCGCATGCGTACCTTGGGACAGGTCCGTCCGCTGGGTGCGCAATGAAGGGAATCGGCGGCAAAGGGACCGCGAAAAAGCTGGAAATCAAGGAAATCCGACCTCGACATCCCGCATGACGAAAAGATCGATGCCAACTCGTCGGACGGGCTGAACGAGGCTGCGATTCGGACCAGTATTTCAGCAGCCTGTTAGCCGCAAGGTGTCAGGCGAATCCTTTCCTAAATTCAAAGGAAACAACAATGAAGACAAGCGTTCATCTCAGTTTGCCGCTCCTTGCGGTAGTCAGTACAGTAGCGTTGGTTGCGTGCGGGGGGGGCGGGGGCAACCCAGTCGTAGCGCCGGCACCCGAGCCGTTGACCGTTGCCAAGGCAAGTTGCGCCACTGGAAACCGCCCGGAAACGGGCCTGCAGGGCCAAGTGGACGCGTCCCTCCGGGCGAACGGCTTCAATGGATTCAACTGCAACTTAGACCTCGTGGGTAGCTACAAAGGTGACGGCGCCGGTGTTTCCTTTGCGTCCTTCAAGGATCATGCGGGACGCACGTGTACCTACCATTCGACCTCCTCGCCGGCACTCGTCGGTGGTCAACCGGTTGGCTTGCAGAACCCGGGCGTGACCGTGCTGGATATCACGGACCCGGCCACGCCCATCCGAACGGCATCACTTACCTCGATTGCGATGATCGATCCGTTGGAGTCGATGCGGCTAAACGGGCAACGACAGATTTTGGTGGCGAGCAACGGCTACCAAGGCGTCGGCGGTTCGGAGGTGGACGTCTACGATTTGTCTAGTGACTGTCGCACTCCCCAGCTTCTGGCTTCAGCGCCCGTCGGGACCGGAGCGGACGGTGGCGTTTACACACCCAATTCGCCATTGTCCAAGGGGCATGAAGGGGCCATTTCCCCTGACGGACTGACGTACTACATGGGAGACTTTACGAATAACGTCTACCGGGCAATTGATATTACGGATCCTGCCAAGCCGAAGCAGATCGCCGTATTTGACATGAAGGGCCTTCCCGGCAAAGCGCATGGTCTGTCCGTGAGCGCAGACGGCAACCGGGTTTACGCAGCTGCGTTTGGACTGCCTACATTGGCGCAGGTTGCCGACCCGGCCGCGTATCCCATCAACGGGTTTGTTGTGCTCGACACTTCGGAAGTACAAGCGCGCAAGCCGAACGCGGCTATCACGCTCATATCTACAGCCTTCCACAAGGACGGTTCAGCGGCACAGCACACCTTGCCTATGAAGGTCGCGGGCAAGTCGTATCTGGTGCAGGTCGACGAGGGCGGATCGGCCGGCGTCCTAACTGACGCCGGGTTCAAGGCTGCGTGCGCCGCCAAACTGCCACCGTTTCCGATGGCTCGAATCTACGACATACAGGACGACAGCGACCCGAAGCTTGTTTCTAAGCTCATGCTGGAAACGCACGATCCCGCCAACTGCGCCAAGGTCGCTCCGGACGTAGTGGGACTCGGCTTATATGCTTATGGCAGTCACTTCTGCTCGGTGGACAATCGCGAGAACGCCACAGCACTTGCGTGTGCCTATTTTAATTCCGGCATTCGCGTCTTTGACATTCGGGATCCTGCCAAACCGAAGGAACTCGCGTACTTCAATCCCGCTAGCGGTCCGTTGTTGCCGGGATCGGCTCACGCGAAGTTGCAGCAGTGGCGCGAGAAGGGGCCTGACTGGTGTGGCGCGCAGCTCCATTTCGACTTTGATCGCAAACAGCTAGTGTCAGCGTGCATGGACAACGGGGTTCAAGTTCTTCAGTTCGCTCCGAATACATGGCCGTTTGCACAGAGTGTGGCATCTGCTCTGCAACAGTAAAGCGTCAATCTTCGATGAGTGAGCGTCGCGAACCTACCTGTGCCCGAATGGCCGTGCTCGGGGTTCGCATACTTCTTTTGGGCGCCCTGAGCGCGCCGCTTTCAGCGTCTGCGCACTTCTTCGCGCAGCCGTACACAATGCCGGTGCCGTTCCAGGTATACGCACTAGCGGTGGGGCTGGCCTTGGGACTCTCCTTTCTTCTGATAGGCGTCTTTGCCGCGGTTCCGACGCTTGGACCAAGCGCCCCTGAGGCAGGAT
Organism: Caballeronia sp. PC1; assembly: GCF_021353155.1. NCBI lineage: Bacteria > Pseudomonadati > Pseudomonadota > Betaproteobacteria > Burkholderiales > Burkholderiaceae > Caballeronia > Caballeronia sp. PC1. Next base: position 255,982 of record NZ_JAJUBH010000005.1, on the reverse strand, counting down.
GCCCGGTTCCTGCGTCAAGGCTTGCCAGATGGGCTTCGGGTGTTGGCCGGGTACTTAGTGTGGCGCTTCTAGTGCTGTGTATTGCCACAGGGGCAGTGGGCACGAAGAATCCGTTCACCAATTTCAATATGTCCTTCTTCTGGATCATATTTGTGCTGGTGATTCCTTACGCGGTCGCGCTGCTGGGAAATTTTTATTCCAAAGTCAATCCTTGGCTGGCGATCGTCGATACCCTCGAAAAGGTGCTCGGAGTTTCCTTTGCGGGAAAACTTTCTTATCCAAAAGGGTTAGGGCACTATCCGGCACTTTTACTCTACATAATTTTTATCTGGCTCGAATTATTTGGGGCTTTGACGCCGCGTGGGCTGTCGCTATGCCTTGTTGCGTACACCGTCACCAATTTGTGCGGTGCATGGCTGGTGGGTTCTCGAGACTGGTTCCGCTATTGCGAGTTCTTTGGTGTCATGATGCATTTTTTTGCATTTCTCGCGCCTTTAAGAAGGGCGAGGAATGCGTGTTTCGCCAAAGAGGCGGCAACCGCCGTCGGTTTCAGCCTTTCTGTTTTTGTGATATTCATGCTTTCGTCAACCGCTTTCGACGGAGTGCACTCGACGTTGCCGTTCGCTCATCTGTATTGGGTCTGGGTGCTTCCGCTCATGTCCCCCTTGCTAGAAGCGCTAGGCGCAAACACGCGCGGGCTCGCGACCTCGCTCTACTATGTTTGGCAGTGGGCAATGCTATTGGTTATGTTGGTGTTTTACGTGCTTGTCTATACCGCGTTCATCTGGATGGCCAGGTTCGTGGCGCGTTCGCAGCATCCAATCCAAATGCTCATGAATAGGTTCGCACTTTCGCTTATTCCTGTTGCATTTGTCTACCACGTCGCACATTACTTCACGTTGATTTTCTCGCAGGGTGCCCAACTGGTGCGCATTGTTTCCGACCCGTTTGGCTGGGGTTGGAATTTGTTTGGAACGGCGAACGTTGATCCGGCGCCGCTGATGCTTGACACGGGAATAATTTGGCACTTGCAGGTGTCGTTTATTTTGATAGGACACGTTCTAGGCGTCTACTGGGCGCATGTCGATGCTTTGGCGGTGTTTGGCACTCGCAAGGCGGCACTGGTGAGCCAGTTACCGATGCTATTCTTGATGTTGTTCTTGACGACCTTTGGTCTTTGGATCCTGTCGTTGCCTATTGCATAACATGACAAAACCGTTTGCGGAATATTTGGTCGCCAGTTCGCTCCGCCTTTGGCGCTCGCTAGTGCTGTGTCTTTGCGCCGTGTATGGCCCCGCTTGGGGATATGAGGCGGACGTGCACTATGGGCTGACTAAGTGGCTTGCGCTGCAGGCAGGGTTTCCCGAGCAACAAGCCGAACTAATTGCCACAGGCAACCAGCGGGTGGACTTTGGCTCCATCGAGACGATTCGCCTCCTTACGGACTACGCATGCCTAAGGCCGGACAAGGAGTCCGCGGAGGAGATGCGTGCATCCCATTACCCAGTCGGAGGCGCCGACCCCGAGGGTCAGGGCGTGGTGGCCGGAGGGGCCGCAGCGCGTCAGCGCGTCACCGCCGTGATCAAGGCGGCAACGTCTTCGCGAGCAGGCGAACTGCTCTTGGCTTTTGGCGCGGCCTTGCATCCGTTTCAGGACTCATGGGCGCACGCCGGTGCAATAAGTGGGCCGCCTGCTGCCCTAGGGCTGCCTAACTGTCAAGCCCCGTTGTGGACAACTGCGCCCCTTACCCGAGGGGGGCCGGAGCGTCACGGGGCCGACCTGCTTCACACCTCTCCAAGTTCGGCGCTTGAGATGGCCAAGCAGACCTATGTACTGCTGAGGAGCTTTCCCGCAGTTCAGGGACATCAAAGATCGTCAAAGCCGTGGGTGGACGTCGAGAACAGTCTCATCACGCTACTGAAGGCAGACACCAAAGAGGCGTCGGCGGCTTGGTTTAGGGTCGAGGGCCTTAATGACGTGAGCTTCTTGGCGGCTATTAGTTTGCCCAGTGGAGCGGGAAACTGGCCTCTTCCACCGAAGAGCCGAATTCTGCCGAAGTTTACCGAGCCAAGATCGCTTCAGTACGATGTTCCCGAGGATCTAAAAAGCTTCTTCCATCGGTTCTTTCTCCGGTGGCTAACATCAAGCGACCCGGCGTCAGCTGTGGTGGAGAACGCAGACCCTGCGCACGCATCGCAATTAGGCGCCAGGCTCAAGCTTTGGAGGCTGCGCGATCACGGGAGCGCTTCGGCCTTGCTCCATAAAGAAGGCGCACTTAGCAAGGCAGATCTTCGAGCCGTGGAAAGTCGGGCAAGGACTACAGACGCTTACGCTGCATATGCTGTATTGAATGACGCGCTGCTTCCTGTGCGTGGGATCGAGAGCTACCCGTCGCCAATACTTCCGTATGTTATTCGCGTGATACCGGCGGCTACTGAAGGCGGGAACGAGCGCAGTGCCGCGATCGCGAAGATTCGTCATGCCCCGTACGACGAGATCATTGTCCTTGCCGAGAAGAAGTCAAGCGGATGGCAGGTCGTATCAGTTCAATCGGTAGTGGATCACTAAGTAGTTGATCTTCAACGGGCCACAGTGTGAAGCTGAAACACTTTTTCGTCGCAGGCATGGCAGTCGCGGTGCTCCTGGCTGCTGTCGCAATTCTTGAGCGCTCGCCATCGAGGATCAGTCCCCAACTCACCGCTTCGATTGTGGCCGAGCAATTTTGCTTGCCTCTCCCGTCAGAGGCTAAGGTGCCAAACGATGCTGCAATTAACAACGCTATCTCGGTCGAAGTTCCTGCGGTGCCCCCACGCTTCGAGAATGAAGCTAGTCGTGTGATTCTGGTGAAAAAGGGTGACGTCGTTCGACTGGACGTTCAATCGCCTGTCGAAGGCGCAGTTGGGGTTCACGGACTTTCAGAAATCGCGCCAATTCTGTCAGGTAGCGCCACTTCCTTGACGTTCCGCGCGATATATGCGGGCCGGTTCCCTCTGCACTTTCATGGGGTCGATGGCTCTCACTTCGAACTTGTCGCATTGCACATCATTGACGGGACGAAGTAGGGCACGGCCAATTGTTACGGTGGGCATCGTGCAGTCGCCGGATATTGGTGCGCAGTATTTTCGAGATGTTCGCGCCGTCGCGAACGCCGACAGACTGCCGGACGGGGCAGCTTTGATCTCGGTCATGGCTCGCTATGGTCTGGTCTCAGAGCCGCATGTCGCGGTGGGCCCAGCACGATCACGTTGTCGCCGTGTTCGATGAAATGGCAACAGGCCAACTGCTGCACGAGCTTGCCGTCAATAGAGGGCTGGTAGGCCAAGTCGCCAAGTCGCAGGTCCCCAGCGGTTTTTCTGGTCTACAGGGCAGGAGCTCGCAGTTCGCTTCGGGGCGAACACAGGACTTCGATCCCCAGCGTTGGACTATGCGATTCCAAGTTTCGCAATGACATTCGGGCTGGCCTGCACCGCGCTGCGGCGGTGATAGAAGTCCAGCGCCCGCAGTCCGCCGAGTTCGGCGCCGCCGCCCGCGCGGCCGGGGCCGCCATGCAGCGACATGGGCATCACGTTGCCATGGCCGGTCTGGGCTTGTGCGACGTCGGGCGTGATCACATGAACGCGCCCATGGCTGGCGGCGAGTTGCACCGACACCAGGCCGAGCGCGACGTCGTCGGCGCCATAGAGCGAAGTCACCAGCGAGCCCTGCCCGCGGTGCGCGAGCGCCATTGCATGATCCAGGTCGCGATAGGGCAGCAGCGTGGCGACCGGGCCGAAGACCTCGACGTCGTGCACCCGGTCGGCCGCGTCGGCATCGCGCGCGCCCAGCAGCACGGGGCCGATGCAGGCGGCGATGGCCGGGTCGGCATCGACGAGCGACTTCGCGCTGCCGTCATGCAGCACCTCGGCCTGCGCCTTGAGCGATTCGAGCCCTTCGCGCACCGCATCGAGTTGCGCCCGGCTCACCAGCGAGCCCATGCGAACGCCCTCGTTGCGCGGATTGCCGACCGTGATGCCCGCGAGCTTCGCGCCGATGGCTTCAGACGCCGCGTCGTAGACCGTGGCGGGAACCAGGATGCGGCGGATCGCGGTGCATTTCTGGCCCGACTTCACCGTCATCTCGCGGACCACTTCGCGCACCAGCAGATTGAACGCGTCTGAACCGGGCGCCGCATCCGGCAGCAGCAAGGCGGAATTCAGGCTGTCCGCCTCGATGTTCACCCGCACGGAGCGCTGCGCCACGGCAGGATGCGAGCGGATCACCGCGCCCGTCCCGGCCGACCCGGTGAACGAGACCACGTCGAAGGGTTCGAGCTGCTGGAGCACGATCTTGGTCACGGCCAGGCTGATGACATGGATACCGCGCCACCACAGTCGCTGCTGACAATGCTCTCCCGGCGGAGCGGCATCGAGCTGGATCGGCTGCGTTGCATGAGTTTCGCCGGCTGGGTGCCTTGGTTACTGGACAGCCTTGATGATCAGATTCCTGACGCTTTAGAAACCTATACGTTCCAGCTCTCGGTGTTGCTGCCGAAACTCCGCCGTAGGACGCGATCTATCACGAGCTGGCGCGCCTGGCTGCCCAGCCAGCCATTACATCGCGCCTGTCCACTCTGCCTGAACAATCGTAAGCGGTCCGTTGTCGGCGTCCTTCCCGCGCGATGAGTGATAGGCGATGCTGGTGTCCACTTCAACTTTCAAGTGGACACTACCCATGGCAGAGGACAGGAATCTGAAGGAGCGGCTGGTAAGGGGCTTTGAGCGTGATGGCAAGCGCCGTTGCTTTGACGAACAGGCCAAGCGTGAGCTGGTGCTGGCCTGTCTGCGACCAGGGGTGTCCGTCGCCGGGATGGCGCTGGAATACGGCCTGAACGCCAACCTGTTGCGTAAATGGATTCGTCAGTATCAAAGCGATGCTACCAGTGAGGGGGCGCCGAACGGCGTGGCCAAGGCAATGCCGACGTTCATCCCGGTTGTTCAGCCGGGACATGCCGATGTTACGGCATGCGAGGCTCATGCGGCACCGGTTGCGCTCGCACGGCAGGCGCAACGCGTCACGCTGCCGTCGCAACTGATTGCCGAACTGCCTAACGGTGTCAAGCTCATCCTTGAATGTGCCGGCGACGATTCAAGCCTGGTGATGACGATGATCGAGACGCTGGGAAGGTGCCATGTTCCGGTTCGACGCTGATCTGAAGGTTTACGTTCACCGCGATGCCGTCGATTTCCGCAAGGGCATTACGGGCCTTTCGACGATCGTGGAGCAGGCACTGGGACTCGATCCGTTCGCACGGGCGGTCTACGTGTTCCGCAACCGGCGTGCCGATCGCCTGAAGCTTCTGCTATGGGAGCGTAACGGGTTCTGGTTGATGCTGCGCCGCCTGGAGGCTGACCGCTTTGCCTGGCCGCGCAGCGAACCAGTACTGGAACTGAGCGTCGAGCAACTGCATTGGCTGCTGGAGGGCATTGATCTGACAGCGATGCGCAAGCACCCGGCGCGATACTATGCACGCGTGAGCTGAGGAGGATGTATCGCTGTCGCGCGAGCGCGCGCGCGCGCAACAATTTGCGCGGTGACGTAAACCCATTTCGCAGCGCAAGCCGGTATGGTTGTGGCATGAACCGCATTTTGATCACCGCCGCAGAACTCGCTGCCCTCATCGCCGAACGCGATGCGATGCTCGCCGAGCGCGACGCGCTGCGTGGCGAACTGCGGGTCACGAAGGTCGAGCGTGATTTGCTCAAGGAACAGCTGAAGGCATTCGAGCGACGGCTGTTCGGGGCGAAGAGCGAAGCACGCAGCGAGGCCCAGCGGGACCTGTTCCTCAATGAAGCGGAAGCGCTGGCTCCGACGACCGCCACGTTACCCGCCCAGGAAGACGACACAGACAGTACGTCGGTGGCAGGCCACAAGCGCGGCAAGCCCGGGCGCAAGCCGCTGGACCCGGCATTGCCACGCAAGGTGATCCGTTACGAGCTCACTGAAGAAGAACGGGTGTGCCAGAACGACGGCAGTGTGCTCGTGGAGATCGGCGTCGAGGTCAGCGAACAGCTGGACATCATCCCGCAGCAGGTTCAGGTGATCCGTCACGAGCGCGTGAAGTACGCATGCCAGCAGTGCGACCAGGGCATGAAGGTGACGCCGGCGCGAGCACGCATCATCCCCAGGGGCCTGTTCACCGAAGCGGCGCTGGCGTGGTTCGTCGTCTCGAAGTATATCGACGGCCTGCCGCTGTACCGGATCGCTGCGCTGCTGCGCCGCTTTGGCGGCGACATCTCGCGAAACACGCTGGCTGCAAGCGTAGTGCGCCTGGGACATTCGGTACAGCCCGTCATCAACCTGATGCGTGATGTGATGCTCGACAGCGAGATCGGGTTCGGCGACGAAACCACCGTGCAGGTTCTCAAGGAGCCAGGGCGCGCACCGCAGACAAAGAGTTACGTCTGGGTCCAGATGAACGGCAGTGGTCCACCCGTGCGCCTGTTTACCTATGCGCCGGGGCGCTCCCAACAGCTTGGTGCGGACGTGTGGGCCGGCATGCGCCATGGCGCCGTGCTGATGACCGACGGGTACAAACCGTATGACACGATCGCGAAGGCTAATGCACTCGTGCATCTTGGTTGCTGGGCGCACTGCAGGAGGTATTTTGTGGAAGCCGAGGCGGCATTGCCCAAAGATGCCCGTGGCCGCCATCAGCCGTCCACCCAGTTTATCTACCTGATCGGCAAGCTCTATGCGGCCGAATCGCATGCCAACAAGAAACCGCACTGGCGAGCGCGCCTGCGCCGCCGCTATAGCCGTGCGGTGCTCACGAAGATCAGGACCCTGCTCGATGAGTACCTGGAAACAACCGCGCCCACAGGGCTGCTGGGCAAGGCCTTGAACTACACGGCGGGACAGTGGCCCAAGCTGATCCGTTACGTCGAGAATCCGGCATGGCCCGTTGACAATAATTTATGTGAGAACATGATCCGCCCGTTTGTCCTGGGGAGAAAGGCATGGCTTTTTTCGGACACCGTAGGAGGTGCAAAGGCCTCGGCAAACCTGTATTCACTCGTCCAGACCTGCGTCGCGAATCGCATCGATATCTACGCGTATCTTGTCGACCTGTTCAAGGCTCTGCCGCTCGCGAAGACCGCAGAGGATTACGAAGCTCTACTTCCTTGGAGACTGGGCAAGGTCCTTTTAGAAAAAAATCGATAGGTCAAGTTGGCGGGCAGGACGTGCTTCACTGACCGCTTACGAACAATCCGGCAAACCAAGCCGTATTGCTTGCGTGGAAGCTGCCCCTGATGCTGAGCTGCCCGCTGCATGGGTGCTGGCTGGAATCGTATTGGGGCGTGCCTGGGCGGTTTCTCGGCTGGGAAAACGCCGACGCCGACCCACGCACGGCCAGCGACGCGATTGCGACGATGGACCGGCGTACCTGGCAGGCACTGACGACCGGCCATGTTGAGCTGCCGCGCCGACGCATCCACGCCGGATTGTGGTTTCGGCTGCTACGCACGCTGCTTGATGAGCTGAACACCCCGCTTTCGGCGTGCGGAACCTACGCGGGGTATCTCCGCCTGATCTGGGAACGCTGTGGGTATCCGCTGCGTGCTGGGCAAAGTCTGTGGCGACCGTATGAAACCCTGAACCTAGCAGTAGGGTTGCAGATGCTGGAGGCTGCGGCAACGGCAATCAGCTTGATCGAGGTGAGGGATATAAGCCCGCCTGGCGAGCATGCAAAGCTATTCTGGTCCGAGCCCCAAACCGAGTTCACCAGTGGCCTGCCGGCGAAAGCGCCGAAGCCCGAACCCGTCAATCACTGGCAACGTGCAGTCCAGGCCATCGATGAAGCCATCATTGAAGCGCGGCACAACCCCGAGACGGCACGCTCGCTGTTCGGTAAGCGCTAAAACGAGCACACCTTTCTTCGAGGGGCGTTAAGAGCGACGATTGCGTCCGCAACCCACATTGCGGACGCAGACCATGAGCGACGATGAGTTTGACTTTCTGCCACTCCGAGTCATCCGAGAATGCTCCAACGGCAAACGAAGGTACGACCCTGAAGGCAAGCGCCGACTGATTCAGGCGTGCTTGCGACCGGGGGCGTCAATTGCCGGACTCGCACTCAGGGCACAGGTAAACGCAAACCAGCTTCACAAGTGGATAAGGCTACATGAGAAGGCCAACTCTGCTCGTGCAGCACGAAACACGGTTGAGCCGTCAGCGGCGGCCTTCATCCCGGTCCTTGCTATCGAACCGAGCTCTACGCAGCCCGCCCTCGAGCTCGCGAAGTTGCCGGCGTCATCGAGTCCCACGCAACCTGCGACTGCGTCGCGACCAACGGCGCGCCTGTCAGCGCACCTCCCGAACGGGGTAACAGTCGAACTTGAGTGCTCACGGCACGATGCGCCGCTCGTCACGGCCTTGATCGCCGCGCTGGGAGAGCGTTGATGTTCCGCCTTGATTCCGACCTCCGCGTTTATTTGCATCGCGAACCGATTGACTTTAGGGCGGGAATCAACAGCCTCACGGCGTTGGTTGAGCAGTCGATGCAGCTCGACCCCTTCGCTCGCGCCGTGTTCGCGTTCCATAATCGCAAGCGCAACCGCGTCAAGCTCTTGTTGTACGAGCGTTCGGGCTTCTGGCTGATGTTGAAACGCCTCGAGGCAGACCATTTCGTGTGGCCATCCCGGAAGCAGCCTGTGATCGAGTTGACGACCGAGCAGCTGCATTGGCTTTTAGACGGCATCGACATCGACGCTGTCCGACGTCATCCGGCCCGGCAGTACCATCATACGAGCTGATGCGGCGCGCCTCGTGCAAGCGACGGTCCCAATAGCTGTTACAAATTTCCGTAAACCCATCGAGCGTTGCCATTCGCTACTGTGGGTACCATGGATGAACGCGAATTCTCCCAATTGCCTCCTGCCGCGCAGGCTTACATACGCGAGCTCGAGGCCAGCAACCGCCAGTTGGGCGAACGCGTTCGCCATCTCGAGGAACAATTCCGGCTCGCGCAACACAAGCGCTTCGCGCCAAGCAGCGAGAAGCTCCAAGATCGGGTGTTCGACGAGGCCGAGCAGATCGCCATTGAGGACCTTGATGAGGACGTAGACGAACTCGACTTACCAGACACAGGTCTGCCGGAGGCGGCCGAGCCTGCTCGCCGCAAACGAGGACGCAAGCCTCTGCCTGCAGATCTTCCGCGTCAGCGAATCGAGTACGACTTGCCCGTGGAGCAGAAGATCTGCCCCTGCTGCAGCAACGCGATGCATCGTATGGGCGAGGAAATCAGCGAACAACTGCATATCGAAGTGAAGGCTTCAGTCCTGCAGCATGTTCGGTTCAAATATGCGTGCCGTCATTGCGAGCGTGTCGCTGAACGTACGCCGATTCTTACCGCGCCGATGCCGGCCCAACCATTGCCAGGCAGTCGGGCGAGCGCGGCCTTGATCGCCACGGTGATGACGGGTAAATACGTCGACGGCACGCCGCTATACCGGATGGAAGAGGCGCTCGGGCGTGCGAACATTCCGGTGGGCCGAGGCACGCTGGGGCACTGGGTCATTAAGCCAACGCAATTGCATCTCGACCGCCTGTACCGGGAGTTACGCAAGACGTTGCTGTCGCAGCCGCTGATTCATGGCGACGAGACGACCGTTCAGGTGCTGAAGGAACCGGGTAAGGCCGCACAAAGCCAGTCTTACATGTGGCTGTACCGCAGCGGGCAGGATAGCGAAGAGCCTGTAGTGTTGTTCGACTATCAACCTGGACGCGGCAAGCAATACCCTCAGGCGTTTCTCGCGGACTACAAAGGCGCGGTGATGTCCGACGGTTATAGCGCCTGGCGAACAGTCAAAGGTGTGACCCACTTCGGCTGCCTTGCTCATGCGCGACGCGGATTCGTAGATGCTCTGAAGACGCAGAAGAAATTAGGCAAACGCGCGCAGCAAGCACTCGAATTCTTCCAGCGACTTTACCGCGTCGAAGCACTCGCGCGAGAGAAACCTCCGAGCGGGGAAACGCCTGCTAGCTATACCTTACGACTGCGACAGCAGCACAGCGTTGCGCTGCTTGAGGCATTCAAAGCTTGGCTGGATGAGCAAGCACCTCAAGTGCCACCCGAAAGCGCGCTGGGCGATGCGATCAACTACACGCTTAACCAATGGGAGTATCTCAGCCGTTACGTCGGCGACGGGCAAGCCCCAGTGGACAACAACATCGCGGAACGGGACATTCGCCCGTTTGCCACCAGCAGAAAGGTTTGGCTCTTCAGCGACACGGTCGCCGGAGCAAAAGCCAGCGCCGTCATCTACAGTCTCGTGCTTACATGCCGCGCGTGCAACGTCGAGCCATACGCGTACCTGCTTCACGTACTGACCCAACTGCCTCAACGAGCACAAGACGCCGACATAAGCGACCTACTGCCATTTCGGTTCATGCAGTCTCGGGTTCCGATCGACGCCGGCTGAGCAAAGAAAATCACACGCAATCGTCACGCTTCCACGCAAACAGATTTGCGGCGCTCGGCGAAATTCATGCGCGCGCCGATGCGCTCAAATTAGCGCTTACGCTGTTCGCGTTGGCTTCCTATGGTCGGCGCGACCCAGCTTCCCTGGAACGGTTGCGAGCCACCTTCGTGAAGGAAGGCATCCCGCCGGAATTTCTGTCACATTACGAGCCTGATGGACCCTTTGCATGTCTTAGACAGAATGACGGGTTAAGTGACAACTTTTGACGGCCTGAGCTTTCCGGCGCACACTGTCACATAATCGAACGTATATGTGACAGGTACGACATGCTGATAGGCTACATGCGGGTATCGAAGGCGGACGGCTCCCAGGCTACCGATTTGCAGCGCGACGCGCTGATTGCCGCCGGGGTCGATCCAGTACATCTTTACGAGGACCAGGCATCCGGCATGCGCGAGGATCGGCCCGGCTTGACGAGCTGCCTGAAGGCGTTGCGAACTGGCGACACACTGGTCGTGTGGAAACTGGATCGGCTCGGACGCGACCTGCGACATCTCATCAACACCGTGCACGACCTGACTGGGCGCGGCATCGGCTTGAAGGTATTAACCGGGCACGGCGCGGCCATCGACACCACGACCGCCGCCGGCAAGCTGGTCTTTGGCATCTTCGCCGCCCTGGCCGAGTTCGAGCGCGAGTTGATCGCGGAGCGCACGATTGCCGGCCTAGCCTCGGCCCGCGCGCGCGGGCGGAAAGGCGGCCGGCCGTTCAAGATGACCGCCGCCAAGCTGCGGCTGGCGATGGCGGCAATGGGTCAGCCAGAGACCAAGGTCGGCGACCTGTGCCAGGAACTTGGCGTCACGCGGCAGACCCTGTATCGGCATGTTTCACCCAAGGGTGAGCTACGTCCAGATGGCGAGAAGCTACTCAGCCGAATTTGATGCCGGCATGAGGCAACGTAGCGACAGCGTGGTTTGTCTCAATGGGAAGCGCTCATGATCGATCTTTGAAGGCCCGCAGCAGTCGTGTCACAGACAGGACGAACAAACCGGTCAGCGTGAGGGCTGCGATACCCCAGTACTCTCCGATGAACGCGCCGGCCGTCGTGCCGGCCAGCACAATGGCGAGAATCGGCAAATGGCAGGGACAGGTGAGCACGGCCAGCGCGCCCCACAGGTAGCCGGTGATCGGTTTGTGCGTCTCGGACGGCAAGCGCTCGGGGCTGTTCATGGCAGACTCTCCGCGTGCTGTGCCGGCTCGGTCGGCATGGTGGCCAACTGCACCTCCAGATCGGCCAACGCTTCGCGCCGACGCTCGACGAACTGGCGCAGAACGGCAAGCTGCGCGGCCGCTTCATCGCCGTCCGCAGCATCCAGCGCCCGGCACAGCCGCGCCAGCGCGTCCAGGCCGATGCCCGCCTCGAAGGCCGCCCGCACGAAGCACAGCCGTTGCAAGGCGGCATCATCGAACAGGCCATAGCCGCCCGGGGTGCACGCCACCGGACGCAGCAATCCGCGCAGCAGGTAGTCGCGCACGATATGCACGCTCACCCCGGCATCAAGAGCCAGCCGGGACACCGTGTAGGCGTTCATTGAACACCTCCTTTTTCTCACCCGGCGCAGCAGGAAAGCTGCTTCACATCCTTGTTGAAGGTCTGCGCCGCGAGCTTCAACCCCTCGACCATCGTCAGGTAGGGGAACAACTGGTCGGCCAGTTCCTGCACCGTCATGCGGTTGCGAATGGCCAGAGCCGCCGTCTGGATCAGTTCACCCGCTTCCGGCGCGACCGCCTGTACGCCGATCAGCCGATGGCTGCCTTCCTCGATAACCAACTTGATGAAGCCGCGTGTGTCGAAGTTGGCGAGCGCACGCGGCACGTTGTCCAAGGTCAAGGTGCGGCTGTCGGTCTCGATCCCGTCGTGGTGGGCTTCCGCCTCGCTGTAGCCCACGGTCGCCACTTGCGGATCGGTGAACACCACGGCCGGCATTGCGGTCAGGTCGAGCGCCGCATCGCCGCCGGTCATGTTGATCGCGGCACGGGTGCCGGCCGCTGCCGCCACATAGACGAACTGCGGCTGGTCGGTGCAGTCGCCGGCCGCGTAGATGTTCGGGTTGCTCGTGCGCATGCCTTGGTCGATGGCGATGGCACCTTGCGCATTGACAGTGACCCCCGCTGCGTCCAGCGCGAGGCTGCGCGTGTTCGGTGTCCGACCGGTGGCAACCAGCAGTTTGTCGGCGCGCAATTCACCGTGCGTGGTGGTCAGCACGAATTCACCGTCCATATGGGCGACCTGGCTGGCTTGCGTGTGCTCCAGCACCTCGATGCCCTCGGCACGGAAAGCGGCTGTCACCGCCTCGCCGATGGCCGGGTCTTCACGGAAGAACAAGGTATTGCGCGCCAGGACCGTGACCTTGCTGCCCAGCCGGGCAAAGGCTTGCGCCAGCTCCAGCGCCACCACCGACGAGCCGATTACGGCAAGGCGTTCGGGAATGGTGTCGCTCGCCAGGGCCTCGGTGGAAGTCCAGTAGGGTGACTCTTTCAAGCCCGGAATCGGCGGGACCGCCGGGCTGGCACCCGTGGCGACCAGGCAGCGGTCGAACATCACGACGCGCTCGCCACCCTCGTTCAAACGGACGGTAAGGCTCTGGTCGTCCTTGAAGCGCGCCTCACCGTGCACAACGGTGATGGCCGGATTACCGCCCAGGATGCCTTCGTACTTGGCGTGCCGCAGTTCGTCGACGCGGGCCTGCTGCTGGGCCAGCAGCTTACTGCGGTCAATCGTAGGCACAGTTGCCGCAATACCGCCATCGAACGGGCTTTCCCGGCGCAGATGGGCGATGTGGGCGGCGCGGATCATGATCTTGGACGGCACACAGCCGACATTGACGCAGGTGCCGCCGATGGTGCCGCGCTCGATCAGCGTGACCTGCGCGCCTTGCTCGACGGCTTTCAGCGCCGCCGCCATCGCGGCTCCACCGCTGCCAATGACCGCTACCTGCACCGGGGGCTCGTTGCCACTGTGCTTTTCGGCGGCGGCCATCCATCCCCGCACCTTGTCGAGCAGTCCGACGCGGTTGTCCGCCAGTGGCGCATCGGCTAGCGTTGCCTTGTAGCCCAGTCCGGCCACGGCGGCAGTCAGCGCGTCCGGCGATGTGCCCGGCACGATGGCGAGTTGCGCTGTGCCCTTCGGATAGGACACCAGCGCCGACTGCACGCCTGGCACTTTTTCCAGCGCTTCCTTGACGTGCGCCGCGCACGAGTCGCAAGTCATGCCGGTGATTTTTAGATGGGTCATGCAACAGATCCTTTATCGTTTGTGGCGCCAGACAATGACGTCCGTTGTGCTGCGGTGCCGTTTTCAGTGACTCACTGCTTGACGCTGGACGGATAGCCCGCGTCTGCGGTTGCCTTGGTCAGCTTCTGCACGCTGGTCTTGGCATCGTCGAAGGTGACGACCGCTTGGCGTGTCTCGAAAGTCACGTCAACTTTGCTGACGCCTTCGACCTTGGAAATCGCCTTCTTGACAGTGATCGGGCAGGCGGAGCAGGTCATGCCCGGTACGGACAGCGTGACGGTCTGGGTGGCGGCCCAGACGGGGGCAACAACGGCGGCGAGGGCGAGGGAGGCAAACAGTTTCTTCATGGTGAACTCCGATCAGTAGAAAAATGGCATGACGTAGGGAAATCCGAGCGCGACCAGAACCAGCGCGGCCACGATCCAGAAAATGAGCTTGTAAGTAGCTCGCACTTGGGGAATCGCGCAGACCTCACCCGGTTTGCAGGCCGCTGCCTGCCGGTAGATGCGCCGCCAGGCGAAGAACAACGCCACCAGCGCCACGCCGATAAAGATGGGGCGATAGGGTTCCAACACCGCCAAGTTGCCGATCCAAGCGCCGCTGAACCCCAAGGCGATCAGAACCAACGGCCCGAGGCAGCAAGCCGAGGCGAGGATGGCGGCAAGCCCTCCAGTGAAGAGCGCGCCGCGCCCGGTTTTTGGTTCAGACATGCGCTTGTCCTTTCGAATTGAAATTGGATAGCGTAACCTTACTTCCGTACTCATGTACGGAGTCAAGCGATATGGAAAACAATTTGGAGAACCTGACCATTGGCGTTTTCGCCAAGGCGGCCGGGGTCAATGTGGAGACCATCCGTTTCTATCAGCGCAAGGGCTTGTTGCTGGAGCCTGACAAGCCCTATGGCAGCATCCGCCGCTATGGCGAGGCGGATGTAACGCGGGTGCGCTTCGTGAAATCAGCCCAGCGGCTGGGCTTCAGCCTGGATGAGATCGCCGAGCTGCTGCGGCTGGAGGATGGCACCCATTGCGAGGAAGCCAGCAGTCTGGCCGAGCACAAGCTCAAGGACGTGCGCGAGAAAATGGCTGACCTGGCGCGCATGGAGGCCGTGCTGTCTGAGTTGGTGTGCGCCTGCCATGCGCGAAGGGGGAACGTTTCCTGCCCGCTGATCGCGTCACTACAGGGTGGAGCAAGCTTGGCAGGTTCGGCTATGCCTTAGCGTGCTTTATTTTCCGTTTTCTGAGACGACCCCAAGTCGGGCAGGCCGCTTTCATTGAGCACGACAGCTTCGCCGTCGAGCCAGACGCTTTTCACTGGCAAGGAGCCAAGGGAGTCGGCCAGCGCCGGCAGACGATCGGTCCAGTCATGGCCGTTGCGCGTGTAAAACGTCGGCACGCCCGCCACGCATTTCGATAGCAGCCGATAGCCATCGAACTTGATCTCGTAAGACCATTGCCCTGTCGCCGGCGGCTGCTTCGCGAGCACGGCAAGCTGCGGCGCGATACGACCGGGCATTTCAGCCCTGACGGCCCCTAATCTGCGCAGTCGTCGCACGTCAATCATGGGAAGGCCTTGCGGAATCGGTGCAGAGCATGCGCACGTCGTGTGCCTCCTCCGGCGGAGGCACAGCGGTTGCTCGTCGGCGAAGAACAACCGCGGAGGAAGACATGGCAGAGCAGCATAAACCCGGCGAGATTGTGAAGACCTCGGGCATCTACAAGGTAGTCCGGGAAGGCGACGGCGGAAGTGGCTTTGAAGTGACGTGTGTCGAAGGCGAGCATTTCCCCCCAACCCGCAGCGGCAAGGGCGCGCATTACGAACTGATTCATGGTGCGACCCACTCCCACAAACATAGCGAGCTGGGCAGCAAAGACTAACCTCGGGGCGGTGCCCGTAACGTTAACACGACCGACGCGCCGTGTCCGCGTTCGTCACGCCGACGTGGTCTCGGCGAGGCTTCGTCGACTTACGGTCGCAGGACGGCGGGTCCTGGCGTGGCGGCTGAGCAGCACGGGCGACGGGTGAAGCTCGACCACGATCGGCTGCGCGGCGGCAGGTCCCTTTCGTTTAACGACTTCGACGGACACGCCGTCAGTTGTTGGCCGGACCGAGAGCCGCAATTCAGCCGGCGACGGGTCCATCGCGGCCGCCAACGGTCTGAAAACGACAAACAGGGTTTCGCTTGACTTCGCGACGACCTGCAGCCGCCTCAGCCATTCCGCTTTGACGTGGTTTTGCCAGAAAAGAAGCGCGCCGCACGTCCCCGCACGGAGGATCTGCTCTGCAGACCACAGGGAGTCGGCAGTCGTTTTGGGCCGTAACAGCAAGGTGTTTTCCAGCGGGACGCCCACATACGCGAGCCCCGGAGCATTTGGCTCTTGCGGTGGCTGGACCAAGGTGATGGGTCGCTTCGTGGCGGCGAGCGCCGGAGCCAGCAGGCGCAGCTCCCCAATGCCTGTCTGCTGGAGCATCATCTCAGTGAGTGCGCCCAAGGGCCATCCACCGCCCGGCAGCTCCGTCGAGAGGCTGGCATAGCCTGTATCGATCGTCCGTCCACCGCCCCGCGCCAGCTGCGCTCCGCGCCACAAGGTTATTCCCCCCGACTCCGAATACATATTTCTGTCGAGCGCAGCATCGATGGAGCGCGCCCGTTCCTCGGGCGTGCGTAACTGCTGTGCGGCTAACGCAGTCCGACTCACGATTTAGCTCCAGAAGTACTGTATAAATATACAGGTATTCTAGCCCAAGTGTTTGAGTTCCAGGTTGGAGGTCGAGTCCAATCTTCTTCGATTCCGCCCGCTATTTCCCGTCCCTAATTAATCGACCAAACACTGTCGCTCTGTCGTTTCAAGATTACTTGAATCTTTGAATCGACAGGTCTATGATGCTGCCATGGACTCGAACCTCGTTGTACGCGCGCTCGGCGCGCTCGCTCATGAATCGCGCCTGGCGATCTTCCGCGCACTGGTTGTCGCGGGCCCCGAAGGCATGCCGGCTGGTGAGATCGCTCAGCAGCTTGGCCTCTCGCCATCCGGTCTGTCGTTTCACCTTAAAGACCTGTCGCATGCTGGCCTCGTCAACAGCGTCCAGCAGGGACGATTCATCTTCTATTCAGCCAATTTCGACGCGATGAACGGCTTGCTCGGGTTTTTGACTGAGAACTGCTGTGCTGGCGCCGACTGTTCCGTTCAAGGTGTGCCGCAATGCACAGGAGCTAAATCATGAAACGCATGCACATTCATGTCGCTGTCGAAGACCTCGAAGCGAGCACTCGCTTTTACGTTGCTATGTTCGGAGGCACGGAGCCGACCGTATCGAAGTCGGACTATCGCAAGTGGGAGTTGAGCGATCCTAAGGTCAACTTCGCCATTTCGAAGCGTGGCGTGAAGCCGGGCATCGATCATCTTGGCATCCAGGTCGAGTCAGATGATGAACTCGCCGAGATGCGAGCCCGCTTTGCAAGCGCTGAGCTGCCTGTTTCAAACCAGACGGCGACGACTTGTTGTTACGCAAAGTCGGACAAGGCGTGGACTGTCGATCCTCAGGGAGTCGCGTGGGAGACATTTAGAACGCTTGAGCATGCTCCAGTTTATGGTGAGTCGCGCGACCGTTCACGCAGTACCTACGTTTCTTCAAATGCCTGCTGCGCGGGCGCAGATATTAAACGGAGCGCCACGTGAGCAACAAGACCTACAACGTTCTGGTCCTCTGCACGGGCAATAGTGCCCGAAGCATCATGGCCGAAGCGCTCTTCAACACACTCGGCAAGGGCCGCTTCCATGCGTTCAGCGCAGGTAGTCATCCGTCAGGTGCGGTCAATCCGTTTGCGCTCGAGCGTTGCGAATCACTGGACTACGACACGGCAGGGCTACGCAGCAAGAGCTGGGATGAGTTCGGTACGCCGGACGCACCGCAAATGGACTTCGTGATCACCGTATGCGACCAGGCGGCGGGAGAGGTCTGCCCGATCTGGCCCGGCAAGCCGATCACCGCGCACTGGGGCTTTGAGGATCCTGCCGCATTTGTGGGCAGCGACGAGCAGAAGCGCGCAGTCTTTACGAAGGTCTACCGGCAGATCCTGACGCGGGTGAGTCAGTTTGTGAACCTGCCGTTGAACATACTTGATCGCAATGCAGCGCAGAAGGAAGTGCGTGCAATTGGCGAACGTCCGGCCGAGGAATCCAATGAGCAGCACTGATTCGGTTGCTCGCGCGGGCCGCCCCGTCATTGGCTTCTTCGAGCGATACCTGACGGTGTGGGTCGCGCTGTGCATCATCGCGGGCATCGCGCTGGGCCAATGGTTGCCGTCGTTGTTCCAGGCTATCGGTCGCATGGAGATCGCGCAGGTCAATCTGCCAGTTGGCGTGCTCATCTGGGTGATGATCATCCCGATGCTCATCAAGATCGACTTTGGTGCGATGGCCCAGATCAAAGGCCATTGGCGCGGGATCGGTGTCACGCTATTCGTGAACTGGCTGGTCAAGCCTTTCTCCATGGCGCTGCTCGGATGGATCTTCGTGCGCCACGTCTTCGCTCCCTGGCTGCCTGCAGCGCAACTCGACAGCTACATTGCCGGCCTCATTCTGCTGGCCGCCGCCCCTTGCACGGCGATGGTGTTCGTCTGGTCGCAGCTTTGCAAGGGCGATCCCTATTTCACCTTGTCGCAAGTGGCGCTGAACGACGCGATTATGATCGTTGCGTTCGCACCGATCGTGGCGCTTCTCCTTGGCCTATCCGCCATCACTGTCCCCTGGAATACGCTCATCGCGTCGGTGGGTCTCTACATCATCATCCCAGTGGTCATTGCGCAGGTCCTGCGTCGCACGCTTCTCGCGAAGGGTGAGCCACACTTCAATCGAACGGTGTCTCGTCTGGGCCCCTATTCGATATGCGCGCTTCTCGCTACGCTCGTCCTCCTGTTCGCCTTCCAGGGGCAGGCTATTGTCCGCGAGCCGCTGGTCATCGCGATGCTCGCTGTCCCGATCCTCATTCAAGTCTTTCTGAACTCCGGGCTGGCCTATTTGCTGAACCGTAAGCTCCGTGTGGCGCATTGCGTAGCCGGGCCTTCGAGTCTAATCGGCGCAAGCAATTTCTTCGAGCTGGCCGTCGCGACCGCGATCAGCCTGTTCGGCTTCCAGTCGGGCGCGGCGCTCGCGACTGTCGTTGGCGTGCTGATTGAGGTGCCAGTCATGCTGCTCGTGGTTGGCGTTGTGAACCGCTCGCAGCGCTGGTACGAGACCGCGTGAGGAGCGGGCGTGAGCATCATCATTTACCACAACCCTGATTGCGGTACGTCGCGCAATGTCCTCGCTATGTTGCGCGAAGCCGGTGAAGACCTATGCGTCATCGAGTATCTGAAGACACCACCGGATCGCGCAACGCTCGAGCGGATCATCACGGACACCGGACTGGCGGTCAGGGACATACTCCGGATCAAAGGCACGCCGTATGCGGAACTCGGACTCGACGATGCGGCATTGACCGATGCGCAACTGATTGACGCGATGCTGGTCCATCCGATGCTGATCAATCGACCGATTGTCGTGACGCCGCGCGGCACACGTCTATGCCGACCTTCGGACGCTGTTGTTGACGTACTGGCTCATGCACCCGAGCGCGAGATGCTAAAGGAGGATGGCGTACCGTTCATCGTCGCCCGGGCAATCCCGGGCGACGACGCCACCTTCGTGCAGACTATGAGGGATGCCCAACTACCGGTCGATGACCTGTCCGAGCCCGGACGCGCATTCTTTAAGTTCAGCACGCTAGCCGGTGTACACATCGGCTACGGTGGATTCGAACGGTACGGTAGTGATGCGCTCGTCCGTTCGATCGTCGTCGCGTCCGGGCATCGAGGCATGGGCATCGGTCGCAACCTGCTATTTGTATTGCTGCACGAGGCATTCGATGCAGGTGCTCGCACTGCATGGCTGCTCACGACGGACACCTCGGCCTTTTTCGAGAAGACTGGTTTCAGGGCCGTCATGCGCGAGGCGGCGCCCCCAACGATCCTAATGACGCAACAGGCTTGCACCCTGTGTCCGGCCAGTGCGGTACTCATGTCGCGTGCCATTACCCTGTAGCTCGCGCGAGCGCGGGATGGCACTTAATTGGAGTCCAGTCATGAACAATGTTGACATCACAGCACCCTCGTTGTGGGTTGGTTCCTCTGGCTCGCGCTGCAACCCGATGACGGCTGCGATCGCGCTTCGATTGCGCCCGGCACGGAAGTCCAGCAGCGCGAGACTCAGGAACATCGCTGGATCGAATGTACCCGCTGCTTTGCAGTCAGTCAGTATGTCCACCTCAACCTTGATCGATGCACTCTTACGATCGCTTGGCCGGGAGGCCGGGCAGTTCGCGGAAGCAATGGATTTAACCGCGACTCGAAGCGGGCATGAGGACTTGATGCGATTTGTCTTAGGCGGCACAACAGCGGCTGCTGTCCTGTTACTCGATGTGCCAACCCTGTTTCAGGTCCCGCGCTGTAACTGGCAAGCTCCGCTCCTGCAAACACGCAACCGCCTCTCTGACGACGGATTCAAGGTCTATGCGATTCTGGTGAATGGCCGCAGGGAGCACAGCCTGTCAGGCGCGCTGTACCGATTAAACGACCGGTACGAGGGATCGCGACTCGCTCGGTTTTGTGACACGAACGGTGTTGGACTTCTAACGAGCGACGAAGCGCGAGTCGCTGAAACGCGCAACGGGGCGGAAGGCAGTTTGGCTTCGTCGATAGCGTCGGCGCTAATGTCCGCACGCCACTTTTGTTGCGGAGCCTTCCGGATTGGCAAGTCGGACGTCGACACGAGCCATCTGTAACCGCACATCTATATGATCAACGACCTGCCGCACGTCAGCGCCTCGCATCTCGACATACCCGATCTCGCGAAGCTTGAGGCGCATGCGATTTCGCAGCACCCGCCCCGAATCCTCCTACTGTACGGTTCACTTCGACCCACGTCGTACAGCAGGCTGCTGACGCTTGAAGCTGAACGCATCCTCCGGCAGTTCGGCGCTGAGACCAGAGTGTTTGATCCGCATGGCCTGCCACTCGCCGACAGCGTGCCCGCAGACCACCCAAAGGTCGTCGAATTGCGCGAAGCGTCCATCTGGTCCGAGGGCCAAGTGTGGTGCAGCCCGGAACGACATGGCGCACTGACCGGCGTGTTCAAGAATCAGATCGACTGGCTGCCGCTCGATTCCGGTAGCATCCGGCCGACGCAAGGGCGCACGCTAGCGGTCATGCAGGTGTCGGGAGGCTCGCAATCCTTCAATGCGGTGAACGCTTTGCGCGTGCTTGGCCGCTGGATGCGGATGGTGACCATTCCCAACCAGAGCTCCGTTGCCAAGGCGTTTCAAGAGTTCGATGAGGACGGACGCATGAAGCCATCGCCGTACTACGACCGCGTGGTCGATGTGATGGAGGAGCTCTATAAATTCACGCTGCTCGTGCGCGACCGCTCGGATTACCTGACCGACAGGTACAGCGAGCGTAAAGAGAAGACCCCTACATCTGTTTCCGCCCTCGCCAATGCAGCAATGAGCCATGAGCACAGCACACAGAACGCCGACACCGACGACAGTGAAGTCGAGTAATTCGACGGATCGCGCCGAATCACTGGCCACCTGGGCGCTCGCGCTCGCCCAACTGGTGTCGTGGGGCTCGGTCTACTATTCGTTTTCGCTGCTGGTCGTACCCATGGAGCAGACGATGGGCTGGAGCCGCACGTCCACGAATGCGGCCCTCTCGCTCGGACTGCTGGTCTCGGGCTTCGCAGCATATCCGGTGGGCAAATGGATCGACCACGGGCTCGGACGTCGGGTCATGTCCATCGGATCGCTGATCGCGGCAGCCATGCTGCTGATGTGGTCCGCCACATCGTCGCTCACGATTCTCTTCGTAGCGTGGATCGGCTTGGGCTTGTCGATGGCGGCGACCTTCTATGACCCGCTCTTCGCCGTGCTCACGCATCGCTATCCGCTGCGATACAAGACCAAGATCACACTGGTGACGCTCGTTGCGGGATTCGCGAGCACGGTTTTCATTCCGATCACGCAGTTCCTCGTGGATGTGGCCGGTTGGCGTCTCGCGCTCGTCGCACTGGCCGCGTGCAATCTAATCATTTGCCTGCCGATTCATGTCGTCGCGATCCGCTCCTCACGAATCGACCCGAACGCTTCCCAGCCGAGCGCGGAGCGCATGGCGGTCGATGCTGCGGCAACGCGACGTGCACTGCGCACGCCTACCTTCTGGGCGCTCGCGCTGTGCTTCACAACCTACTACGCGACCTTCGCCGCGCTCACATTTCATCTGGTTCCGTTGATGGTCGAGCGCGGCGTCACCAACACGGTTCTGGTCATCACCATGGCGCTGATCGGACCCGCGCAAGTCATCGCCCGCGCGGTCTGGTTCGCATTCGATCGCAAGGTCACCATCACGACAGTTGGTTTCATCGTGGTGACACTCTTTCCCGTCTCGACGGTCGTCCTGATCGTGGCTGGCAAATCCGCTGCGCTATTGTGGATCTTCGCGCTCTGCTATGGCGCCGCCAACGGCATGATGACGATCCTGCGCGGCACGATCGTCCAGCAGTTTCTGTGGACGGAGGGCTACGGCGCGATCAGCGGCATGCTGTCGTTTCCGTCGAACATTGCGAAGGGCATCGCGCCCATCGCAGCGGCGAGCATCTGGGGACTGACGCATGGGTATGTCGCCGTCGAATGGACGGTGTTGCTTGTCTCGTCGCTATCCGCCTTCAGCTTTTTTATCGCAGCGAAGTGCGCGCCGGCACGGCTCTCTCATCGGTGAGTCGATTCAGGAGCAGCGATGACTTACAACGGTCAACGTGGTGACTTAAAGCGTGCGTAGGATGTTTGCTATTTCTGTCGAGCGATGTTCGTCAGCATCAGAGCAAAGGTCCTCACGGACGAAACCGGCGTCTACACTGAGATCCCCGCCTTGCTTGCCGCGACGGGGATACTCGAGCCGCTGATTGATTATTTCCTGCATAGAAGCCACGATCGCAGTCTGGAATGGATGCGCAAGGTGACGCGATCGGTGCGGCTCTTTCTTGAGTACATTCAGCTCAACCCCGCCGAACGCGACCCTCATCAACTGTTTCAGAATTTCGCGAAGCGCCTGTACACAGGAACGTTCAATCGCGAAACAGGACTCGACGCCACGGGCCTTTGCTGGCCACCTCGCTCGCCGCACGACGCGGCACGCATCATCATCCATTTGAGCGACTTCTTCAATTGGTTGGGCGAAGTTCGTCCTGAAGCAGCCAGCGTCAATCCTCGGTACCTCGGCAGCACGTTCGATCGACAGATTGATGAAGCCGCTTACCAATATCGTAGAAGCAAGGCCTTCCTTGGGCATACGTGGTCGTCGAATTCCACCGCGCGCGCCACACGATATTGGCTTCGCTACGGGAGAATCCCGAGGGTCGCGCGAGGTGAGCCGCCAGCTTTTCCAGAACGTCACTTTGAAGCGTTGCTCTTCAA
Organism: Caballeronia sp. PC1; assembly: GCF_021353155.1. Taxonomy (NCBI): domain Bacteria; kingdom Pseudomonadati; phylum Pseudomonadota; class Betaproteobacteria; order Burkholderiales; family Burkholderiaceae; genus Caballeronia; species Caballeronia sp. PC1. Next base: position 232,723 of record NZ_JAJUBH010000005.1, on the reverse strand, counting down.
AGGCTTTCGCAACGGCGATCGTTACGACTATCGTGGCATCTTGATCACGCTACTGCTCCATGGCGCGGGATTTCGAGAGTCGGAGCCTTTTCACCTTTACGTTCAGGACGTATTTCCAGATCCACAGGACCCGCGTCAAGCCAAGGTCCTCATCCACCATCCGCACTACGGGATCGCGCCTGCCGATTGGTGTGACGAGCGAGGACGACCGCGTAACTCGAACCGAGCAGAATACCTCGGCCAGCGCTTCCGCCTTGTGCCGCGTACAGACCTGATGGACCGTCGCCATGCCGGCTGGAAAGGCAGTATGCACGACGGCCCTTACTACAAGCAAGCTTACTGGTTCGTGCCGGAGTATGGCGAGTGGTTTCTCGAGTTATGGCAACGCTATCTGAAGCAGCTGGCGCATTTTGACCGGGATCATCCCTTCGCCTTCGTGAACCTTCGACACGCGCCATACGGTGCAATGTACACCCTCACTCAATACAACAAGGCTCATGCGGCCGCATGCAAACGCATAGGACTCGAGGTCGGTAAGGCGCTTGGCACCACCCCTCACGGGCACAGACACGCCTACGGCCAGCGCTTGAGGCGTGCAGAGATCGATAAGTCGATGATTCGCCGCTTCATGCATCACGCCTCCATCGAGAGCCAGGAGATCTACACACAAGCAAGCTTTAGCGAAGCCCGAGAAGCACTTCAGCAAGCGGCGCACCGGCTGGATGGACTTCTTACGACGCCTCTGTCGGATTTGGTCCGTTCATCGGACTAACCACATCTCCACGTGACCGAGCAAACACATGTACAAGACCTCTCCAACTAAACCGAAGGGGCGTCGCAAGGCGGCAAGGACCGAGCGCAGCATGCGACGCGATTCGGATGCAACCCTGGCCTGGGTGGTGGAGTTCTATCCAGAACTTGCAGCCTGGAGAGTCTTCGCCTTGGAGTGGCTCGGTGGGGAAACGCATGGTCTACACCAGAGACTGCAGGCCCTATCGACTTTCTTCGAGCGCTACCTCATTCTGCAGAGCCTGCCGCTGGACCCGAGTGTATTCCTGGCGCAAACGACACAGGTTCCAGAATTTCACCGAACGGCGTGTCCTGACTCTCCTTGGGGCATCAGCGCGAATAATCTTATCCACGCTTTTCTGCAGTTTGTGTTGCTTCGGCATTTCAGTCAGATTGGTAAAGACGATAATGCCGTATTAATGCAGGGCTATCGCAACCCGGTACGTCGTATGTCGAAAGCGGGGTTGCCGAAGCGCGGCGAGAGCGTTTACTCACCGCTGCCCTATGGCTACATCGACCAACTTCGGCAGATGCTGGCGGCGGGACCCCATTTTCGCGACTGGCAATGGGCGCAAGGGGCGCTCGGGAGCAAGATCGGCCATATGGGTGCGAGCGCACCTGATTGGTTCGACGTGACCGAAGACGAGATTGATCGCGACGATCCGGATTGCGTGTGGCGCATACGTAAGCTGAGTCGAAACTATCGCGGTGGTCAAGTGTTGCAGATGTGGAGTCCAGTGCGCTGGGTCGCATTGCTTGTGAAGCTCATCTTGCCGTTACGCACTAGCCAGGTCCGTGTGCTTGACTCTGGAGAGGCAGACACCTGGCGCTATATGGCAGGTCGTTGGGAACTGAACAGCAATGAGATTGCGCAGGGGAGCGAATTTCGACCGCTACAGCAGGGTGTGTTCAGGCGCGACTATGATCGCAGCAGCAGCGAGGACCCACTAGCGGTCCTGTATATCAACACGAACAAGACTGCCGATGTTTCGAAGTCAGGGCCGGAGAAGGGCTATTTGCTGCCGTGGATGCACGGCGGAGCAGTTCACCAGAATGTTTTCTACTGGATCGAGAAGCTGCGTAACTGGCAAGAGAAGTACAACCCCATCTCCCGTCGAACCTCATGGGCCGAACTGGATCGTCGACATATCATCGTCAAGACTGATTTCCAGTTGGCGCGCTATCCCGACGCGTGCTTTCTCTTCCGATTGCCAGAATACCCAACGGCACAAATGCGTAACTTTCCGCTTCAGGATCAGGCGCTCAATTCGTGCTGGTTCTATTTGCTGAAGGCATTTGAATCACGGCTCGCCGTGCGTTCCGAGACTCACCACAATGGAACGCCGATTCGGCTGCTGCCGCCCCAATCCAAGAAGAGGACGTTGTTCCCACTTCACAGTTTGCGAGTCTCCCTTGTCACCGCCCTGGCCTTGGAAGGCCAGGTGCCGTTCCCTGTGCTGCAGAAGCTTGTCGGTCATAGCCGGTTGGTCATGACCTTGTATTACACCAAGCCTGGAGCCACCCATATTCGCGATGTCCTCCTCGATGCGAAGGCTCGTTTGGATGCCAATAAGAATGCGAGCATTCAGAATTTCCTGCTCGATACTGCGCACGAGGAACTTGTGCAAAGCGCGATCTGCAATAGTGTAGGTAGTGTTGCAGATGCAATCGCTGAGCATCCAGCGGCAAGAAACGCGTTGGGCTGGATGCCAATGCACCACGGCCTGTGCCTCGCTGGAGGAAACGCCAGCGATTCGATGGAGAACCGTTCGATTGGTGGATGCCACAACGGAGGTCCGATGGTTCTGCCAGGTACTGCTGTTGGCAACGCAAAGCACGCTCCCGTTCCGGGAGGGAATCGCAACTGCGTTCGATGCCGCTGGTTTGTGACGGAGCCTCACTACCTTCCATCGCTCGCCGCGCACTTCAACACGATCGCCTACCATTTCGACGAGGCCCGCAATGCTTGCCTCGCGAATGAGGGCGTGCTTCTTGATCTGAAGAAGCAGAAAGCTGACGCTGAAGACGCTGGCGAGGTCTTCCTTCATCTCGATACCTTTCGGCAAGCAGAGCGCGTGTGGGAAGGATCGATGAAGCGATTCAACGACTTCGCGGAGGATCTCACCGCTTGTTGGCGGCTCATTGAACGCTGTAAGGCCGCGCTCGACCGGCTCGTCGAAGACTCTACTCAACTGGTGGCCGTGGGCACCGCGAGCGACGTGCATATCGCGTTTGAAGACACCGAATCGGAATTGCTTCAGCTTGCTGGAGTTTGCGAAGACGTCGAACTCTATCCTGATCTCGATGCTGGCAAGGCGATATTGGGGTGACCTTGATTTCCGTGCAAATTCCGGGTTAGGGCGCTCTAGCTCCGACAAGGCTTTGCGTTCTGGCGCCAAAATAATGCCTTTTTAGATCAAGGACTTGTTGTCTACCCTCGAGCGTGATCCGGCGCATCGCTATGCGCGCTGAGTGGCGTCACGCGTCGCCGTACCTTGAACCAAGCTTGGAAGGAGTCTGCTTGCGTAGCGCCCAACCGGAAAAATGAAGGTCCCGCGCAGGTTGATGCCCTCCAGATGCGTCGGCGCAATCCTTCTGAGCTGTTCGGCTCCAGGCGATTCGCCTCCGGAGGCTTGCAGCGCCTCGAGCGCATGCTGCATGTGGGTCGTGTTCCATGCCATCAGAATGTTCGCAAGCAGCGTCAATGCGGAAGACACGGCTGAGAGCGAATCTTCGCGCCGTGCCAATTCGACTGGGATGCGTCCAACATGAATCGCGCGTTGAACCACATGCACGGCCTCGCCCCGATTCAACACGTGCTGCAGCTCCGTCCGGAATGTCGTGTTCGTGAAGTAATCGATCAGGAAGATGCTACGGAAAAGCCGACCGATGTGGACGCCTCCGTCATAGACCGGCTGCCCACGCGCTGCTGAGCCGAAGCGGGTTAGGGCTTCCACTGCAGTACATTTTCCTGAGCGAATCGATGCAGCAATCCTGACAAACTCGTCCCAGACTTCAGCGATGAGGTCAAGTCTGATGTCGCGGTCTGTCACGGCGCAAAGCTCTTGCGGCACGTCCTGGCTGCGAGGAACGTGAAGCCGACGATCACGAAGATGCGACAGGCGAGGGCAGAGATCAAATCCAAGCGCGCGGGCCAGGCCCATCGCGAAATCGGTGTACCCATGCGTGTCGACAGCGAGCTGAGCGATGTCTTTCGTGGCACTCTGGCGCACGACACCTTCGATGGCCGCACCTGCTTGCCGCTCATTCAAAACGATCGGCTGATCGTAAAAGATGCCCCAACGATCGAGCACGTGTGTGTACATTCCGATGGATGCCGAGCGACGCCTTGGATCTGCCCGAGCCTGCCATACCTTTCGTGTGGTTTCGAGCGACATCATGTCGGAAGACGCGAGATCAGAACGGCCCCAGTGAGCAGCGATAGGGTGCTCGTGCATGAACTCAAGAACTGCATCGGCGGCAAGCCTCAGCTTTCTCTCGTCCGCCAAGCGTTTCATCATTTGCCGGATCGCGTCGCCTGACACCTCGGGCACCATCCTAGAGAGTTCCGCGGCCGAGAGAGATGTTCCATGCGCGAGCACGGCAGAATAGACCATCAGCAGTTCCACTCGTGAGCGAGGTTCACGCCCGAGCAAAAGCCAACTGAATCGTGTTGCGCTATCGATCTCGAGGATGATCTCCGGTAGTTGCCCCTGCGGATGCGCCTGGTAGATCGCCTGTCGCAGGCGATCCGCTTCGTTGTCCGCCGGCTGGGCATTGAGCGGACTCAAATGAACGGCCGTATCAACTTGCACATCCCCTTGCTTCACCGCTTCGAGCAAGAGATCAAGCCTTTGATCGAGAAGTGCAAGGATCGGATCGAGAAATTCCTTGGGATCTTGCGGAAGACCCAGTTGCCCGTAAAGATTGTTGCGTTTGGCGATCCACTCCCCCATCGGAATCAACATGCGCGTTCGACTACGGAACGCGAAACTATGCTCCACATAGACGGATCCGTTGCGAAGCGCGACGCGCAGGGCGAACAACGTGGCCCATTCGAACGCCTTCATGGCTTTGATTCGGTCGAATCCGTCGATCGCTTCGCGCCACGCGCGACCCAGACGAATATTCAACCCATCGGGCAGTAAGTAAGCGTGACGGCGATAAAGATCTCGAAGCAGAACGATCGCGTCGAGTACGGGATGAGTGGAATCAGCCTCGAAGGGCAGTTGCACTATCCGCATCAATAGGTTCCGTGCCGAGTGTCGCTTGCCGATTAGATGCTGCCGCATGAGGCTGCGGCGGCTTTGCGGTGGGCAGAGAACTGTGTCGGCCAGTTCACAGAGCGCGCTACCAAGCTGTTCGCGCGACAGGGACTCGTCAATCGCCAACGCCTTCACAGCCAGGGCGAACTCGCGAAGCTGATCGTCAAGCTTGTTCTTCGCCGCGTCGAGCGCGCGAGATGCATCATTCACGACTTTCTGCACCCAGCGCCGGAGCATCGTGAGTACGTGATCGGTCGCCGTGCACAGCGAATAACGCATGAAACAGGCGGCCTCGAGCCTCCGGCTTTGCGGCGCGATCCGTTTGCTGATGGATGGAGAGCGGTTGGCACAGCGACGAGCGTAATAGCGAACAATTGCATCGTTGCATGCGCTTGGCCATGGGGATGCGACGCCGTGCATGGTAAGGAGATTAATCTTATCCAGCACTTCACCCATCTGCTGAGTCGAACCACGGAGCGGCACAGCCCAAAGCCAGCCCTGCAGGCTCACGTACTCCTTGTGTGGCTGGGGTAAAAGGCGTGCCCAGCTGTCCAATTTCTCCGGGCCGAAGGTTCGCTGAAATTCCTCGTGGAGCGAACTCTCGATATCGCGAACTGCTTGGACGATGAACTGTCGGATTGTCCGTTCGTTGGGTATGACGATCCGATGTTCGTAGAACCATTGCTTCAGGTCGTTGCCCAATTGGCCGCGCTCTAGGCGACCCGTCAATTGTTCTTTCAGCCAACGGATCACGTATCGACGTTGGTGCTCTGAGATCGTGCGGAAGTTCGCGATGATTTGAGCAAATCGTTGATGGTCGGACAGCGTATCGAAGCGTCCGTCGTAGATCGAGCGCAGCGTTCCGAGATCGGGCGGCTGGACATGCAATTGTCGACCGAGGTGCCGCCACAGCATCGCAGGTATCTGGCGATAGGAATCCAGCGATCGGCCGGACATTCGTACGAACCCGACGTGCAACGCAACGGCGAGACGATATAAATCAGATCGCCGCGTCTCGATGAGCGCGATCTCTTGCTTCGAGAACGTGAAGAAAGTGTTGAGTTCAAACTCGCTCAGATCGCGGGGTACTTGACGGATCCCAAGATAGCCTGTTCGCCAGCTTTCCATCGTCTGTGCTCCGCGGCGATCACGAAGCGATCCAGCCTAGCGGCGCAAAATCGGCGGCGCTACGGTACAAATCGGGATGCCGACCTGGCATCGGCTGTCCAGCCGACAGCACTAGCGGCAATTCGTGGAAATTGACATAACGTGACGCATAACGAGCCCAGTCAGCCGATGGTCCTTGACATAAGGCCTACCAAAATTAAAATGCGATAAGTTAGGTTATGTCAAATAACGGTGCTCATTAATGACTGTGTACGGCTCCGCGGCGAGCCTACGATCAAGCAATAAGACGCGCAGTTGTTCAGTCAATAGACCCATCTGCTCAAGAAAACGGGTTTATCACGGTCAGCTGGTCGAAGATGACTTGACCGTGGTGCATGTCTTCGCTGTAGAGGACTTCGCAATCCGCGAGCAATGCGAAAGCAATAATGCAGGAATCGTAAAACCTGAATCCGTAGTGCGCTGCAATCCGACGTGCTTCTTTATGAACTTCAAGTGTCAGCGGCACGACTTCGCAAAACACTTCGACATCGTCCAAGATGTGCTCGATCTCAGGCCACGATAAGCCCATCTTCCGGCTCATCACAAGCGTGACCTCGTTCATCACCTGAGTACTGATGACTGGCCTGAAATTTCCGCTAGCCACCAATGCCTCAGCCCTGTCGGCCTTTGCGGTATCGTCCGAAAACAGATAGACGAGTATGTTGCTATCGACGGCGAACCGAGTCGGTGCGGCCACTGTCATTCGGCGTTATCCCCGGTCGCTGAGCGATTCGCGATCAAACTTAAAGTCCGCGGGCAGACGTCCCCGATACTTGCGCAGGCGCTCAATCCGCTCGGCAACGGTCGGCTTTTTGCTGACCGAGAACGCGCCAGAATCGGCAGCGTAAATCTCAATATCGTCGCCTTCCTTCAAGCCCAGCGCATCGACGACACTTGCGGGCAACCGCACGGCAAGGCTATTACCCCATTTCGCGACCTGCATGATCACTCCCATGGCATGGATACACTTTAATATAATTGTATATCCGATCCGGGGTTGTATCAAGTCCAAGGCGTGGTGACCTCCTGACCCGCGAACACTTACCCTGCGAGCGCGGTTTTCAACACGCCGCCGATGCTTGTCGGCTCTCCCGCATGCACCCTTCTTAGGATCGGGTCGAGTCAGTGCCCATCGCCGGGCAGATAAGAACCGACCTCCGGCGACGACGGTGGCAGCGATCGAAAGTGTCGGGCGGTCGGAAGAACGTCAAAAACATAGGAATGCTGACTCAGATGCTGATCGCTGATCCTGCCCGGTGCGTCACCTTCGAGGTGTCCGACGATTCGTGTCACGTTATCTTGGCCGATGCGCTGCCATGCTAGCCCCGGCGCCGACTACGACTGGCGACTCGCGTGAACGCGTCCGAAAACTTACCGATACTAACGCCGTTTCACCCGTTTCCACGCCTAAAATGGTCAGCCAACAGACAGCCCACTGTCTTAGGAAAGTAACCACTGCACTGTCGAAGCCTCTAGTGCGGCACCGAAACCTGCGCGCTAAACAGCGCCGCGCAAACGGAGGATCGATGGTGATCTATCATTCAGGAGCGGCATTCGAGCCCTCCGTTACCCGTAAGGGCGCTGCATTCGTCGCTAGCGTTTCGATCCTTGAAGAGGACGGACAGTCGACGTCGCTCGGCGAACTCGGTATTTTTGCTACCGAAGAGAGCGCTCTCAAGTTCGCGATTTGGTACGCTGCGGCCTTCATCGAAGGCCACGACCTTCCGGTCCCGCCCCTGCGCTCGGCACTGCCAGGAAATTCCTGAATCGATCAGACGGAATCGTCATTCGCCTCGTTCGCTCGAGTTCAAAGCCAGTGTTGAAGACACCCCCGCCTAGTCGGTTGCCGGTAGAATACGGACGTTCGCCTCGGGCCGGCTTTCACGCGCGAAGACCAGTGCCTCCTGTTCGCTGCAAGCGAAAGTGACGCGCTTGCCATGCTCAGTCGGAACTTCGACCTGCCATCCACCGCCTGAACACGGGCGAATAATGATTTCGGCGTCGTCGGCGCCTTCTGATGTCAGCACGTGCCTTGACTCCAACGGGATGCACTCTAACAGACGATCTGCGAAGCGTTTAGCGAACCACCAGCGTCCGTGATTCAGGCCATCGCACTCGTCACAGCATTCTCAAAAAATTCAAGTCCATTATAGGTCGTACACGGCCGACGCCTGCAGGCCCGTCGTATGGTGGTGTACCAATGATTCGTCTTTCTCAAAACGCGTCACAAACGCAATTATCAAGCGACGGCCAATGGCGGACGCGGACTTGAATAAACAAATACCCTATAACTGGCCAATCCGACCAAGGAACTCGATTCGGCCACATGCGTTCGTGATCGCCGATTTGAGCGCCTTTTCCTCGGACAAGCTCCCCGCAATACAGGGGTACGGCTCCAAGCATGAATAAAACACGACTCCAGTAACGACATGCCGAATCGTGACGTCGATCCAGACGCTATTTGTCCCTCGAAACGGCTGCACATCGAGCATAACCTCATAATCCCCGTGCACAATGTTCTTCGCCAATGTGGTCCTCCTCTAATCGGAATGCAAGCGAGGCTGACAGACCGAACGCGAACCGAGCCCTTCGCCCAACACCCCTGCGCGCATTCCTGGTTGCTCCGTTGCTCTCGGAGCCAGCCACTTTCTTCCTCGACACTTAAATCCATCTTAAGTCGCTTCGGCGTTTAAGCGCCCGTGGATCCTTAGACGGTCGATTCACCTCGAAAAGCAGGCCGATGAACGGCTAACAGGTGTATGCCGAAAGCGGTTCGAACATATGCTCAGCACGCTTGCGTGCGCCAGCATTTCAAGCATCGCAATCGCCACATCGGTTCACATCGCGAAAAGGGCCTTGTCGCGCCGGGTGCCCTGGTGGACAACGCCATCAAACTTTCTGAATGAGAGTACGGAACTCTTGCACCGTTGTACAGACAGACTGTAAGTGATAGTAACGATAAGAGGGGAAATTACCGATGCAATGGTTCAGTTCGGCAAAATGGTTCGATCTCGGAGCGGTGTTCGGCATACCGCCTGTCGAATGGCTCTACGCAGCAGTCGCCGTTGTGGCGAGCTACCTGATCTTGTCAGGACTACTTCGCATTTGCGTCGCACGTCTTGGCAGGATCGCGGCGAAGACATCAACTCACTTTGACGACATCGTTGTTGATGTGCTTGACCGAACACACCGATTGACGATTGTGATGGCCTCACTGCTGATCGGCACCGAATTCATTGATCTGTCGGCAAAGTGGGATAGTCGAATCAGCCATTTGTGGTTTCTCGTCGTTGGTTTCAGCTGGCGCTCTGGGTTAATCACGGCGTTTCGGTCTGGACCCACCGGCGCCTCACCAGCGCTGCGGCAACGGCTCACAATCCGGTCATCACCACAATGATGTCATGGATGCCCGAGCGCTGCTGTGGTCTGTTCTTCTGCTCGCCGTTCTCGCCAACATGGGCGTGAATATCACCGCGTTCGTCGCCAGTTTGGGCGTCGGCGGTGTTGCCGTCGCACTGGCCGTCCAGAGCATTCTCAGCGATCTGTTCGCATCCTTGGCAATCGGCCTGGACAAGCCGTTCGAGATAGGCGATTTCATCGTGTTCAATGACGTCGCTGGAAGCATCGAGCACATCGGCCTCAAAACCACCCGCATTCGCAGCCTGAGCGGCGAGCAGATCAGATCGTCTGCAGCAACACGGAACTGCTCAAAAACACGATACACAACTATAAGAGAATGTCGGAGCGTCGCATCGTGTTTGCCTTCGGAGTGACCTACGACGCTAAACCCGAACAACTGAAAGAGGTCCCGCAGATCGTGAAGGCCGCCGTCGAATCCGCGGGTAACACACGTTTTGACCGCGCGCATTTTAAGCAATTCGGTGAGAGTTCCTTGGACTTCGAAGTGGTCTATTACGTCACCGATCCTAGCTTCAACCTTTACATGGATATTCAGCAGACAATCAATCTGGATCTTATGACCGGGTTAGCGGAGCGCGGCATGGATTTCGCGGTCCCCACGCGCACGCTCTACCTTGTCGGCGACGCTGCGGATCAGGCGCAAGAAGACGAACCAAGCAAATCTACTCGGCCACGCGTGCGCGCTGTTGGCACCGCCTCAGCGCCGCTCAAAGGTTAGGCCGCGCGGCTCTGGCGAGCGCTGCATCGCACGTTGTGCGCGTGCTCGCTTTTAACCTCGCACAGAACCTGCTTAAAGAGGATCGACAGTGCTCGATATCGTCGCAATCAGCATCTCGATGACCGCGGTATTGGCCTACTTGAATCATCGATTCATCAGACTCCCGACAACCATTGGCGTCATGGCGACATCGCTGGGGGTGACGTTCTTGCTCGTGGTCCTCGATGGGCTCGGATGGGACGTGCTTGGGTTCGTCCATGGTTTGAAACTTGCCGAAGCGGGCTTCCTTCACTCTGTTGACTTCAGTCAGTTGCTCTTGCAGGGCATGTTGTCGCTTCTGCTTTTTGCGGGCGCCATGCATGTTGACTTTGCCAGACTTGCGAACTATCGCTGGCAAGTCCTGGCGCTCGCCATCGTGAGCACGAGCGTCTCAACCGCCGTGGTCGGGGTCGCGATATGGCTGTTGCTGCCGCTTCTCGACATGCGACTGTCTCTGCCCTATTGTTTGGTGTTTGGCGCGCTGATCTCCCCGACCGATCCAATTGCAGTCATGGGCATTCTAAGATCCGCCGGCGCGCCACGTAATCTGGAAATTGTCATTACTGGGGAGTCTCTTTTCAACGATGGCGTGGGGGTCGTGCTTTTTTCCTTGATGCTCGCCCTCGCAACAAGCGGTGACGCACCGAGCGTTTCGAGCGCTTCGCTCATCCTCCTGCGTGAAGCTGGCGGCGGAATTGCTTTTGGGTGGGTATTAGGATATGCCTTGTATCGACTCCTCGCATCAGTCGACCATTACCAGATTGAGGTCTTGCTCACCCTGGCAGCCGTCCTTGGGGGTTATTCGCTGGCCAGTCACCTTGAGATCTCTGGTCCGCTTGCGATGGTTATTGCCGGTGTGATGACCGGCAACCGTAGTCGCGAGCATGCAATGTCTGAGACAACGCGCCACTATGTCGACATGTTCTGGGAACTCATCGACGAGATTCTCAACGCCTTGCTCTTCGTATTAATTGGCATGCAGGCCCTGATCGTCCCATTCACCTCGAGGATGATACTTGCCGGCGTTGTCGCTTATGTCATTGCGCTAGCTGCTCGGCTTCTTACGGTAGGTGCTCCAATTGCCTTTTTCCGGCGCGCCGCAGGACTGCCGCGCGGCTCATGGCTGGTTTTGACGTGGGGTGGCTTGCGTGGAGGCATTTCCGTTGCGCTCGCCCTCTCACTTCCGAGCGGCGACGCACGTGAAGTCATTTTGGCCATGACGTACCTCGTGGTCATGGTCTCAATCTTCGGACAGGGACTGACTATTGGGCGCATCGTACGTAAGTCCGTCTGTCAAGGAGAGCCGGCGCAATCGATGCAGACCGATGCAGACCGATGCTAGAGCTTGACACCCGAATTGCCGACGAGCATCTGAGACTTGTCCGGCCACGCGCGAGGCGACATCCTTCAAACGGTCAACTCATTCCGGAGACGTCGAATGCAAATATTTGGTCTTCAACTGAACAAGCCTTCATTCTGGGATATCACGCTCACAATGGCCGGATGTTCGCTCTGATTCTCATTGTTTTCGCATGTTGTTTGGCCCTCGGTTACTCTCCCGACCTCGTCACGAAGCTATTGTTCACTGTATCCTTGATGTGGGGCGCGTTATGCAGTCTCTTTGGCGTCCGACCGTCTTCAGGACGCCGCCATGTTGTTCTCATCATAGGAGGCTGGATCCTTCTCGGTACGCTGTCACTTTTTGCGGCGCAGGCAGCAAGCGTCTAAAGAGGACAATTTCACCTGATCGGACGCTGAAACGAGCGTCGCTAGAACGCCCAGACAGATGCCGAAGGCGCAGCGCGGAGAAAGCAGTGGACCTGCAATCGACTAGCAAGTCGATCGGTCGGCTGAAACGTTGTCGTAAGCGCCTTGTCGATCAATGATGCAAATACAAGCGCTTTCGCTGAGCCTTGGGATGCCTTGAGGACGACGAGGCCCACAATCCGCCATACGTGAAACCGTAGCCCGACAGCTTTGATCCGGGTACTAACGTATTCCAGTTCGACAACCCCTCTGCTTGCAGCTTCGGATGGAACAGTCCAAAAGTTTCTGCATGCGCACCTGCCCTTTGCGATCCCCTGCGGCTTGCGTCGCGTTCTTGTCAGATGCGAACGACGCACCAGAAACCAAAGAAGCGATGAAAAGTGCAGCGGTCAATAGGCGTCTCATTTCGTCTCCTGCATTTGCCCTGCGTCTCTCATGTTAGGTCGACCAAATTGAACCCCCACGGTTCCCATCAAGGAGCAGGACTTGCGCAGTACAGTGTCCGATCGGCTTTGCTGAACATCAGTGACGCAACTGTCGGTACTACCAGCACGCGAAGTCCCGGCGCCTTGCAGGTCCGTGAGATCTTGCTCAGCGCAGCCTTAAGACAGGTTATCAACTTGGCCGCTACCTAGTCTCAAATGACGGCCGTGCTCCTGTTTACGCAACAGCGACGTGCTACGCTAACGCCTCACCTTATCGATGTGCTATACAGATCGCGAGTCGACTAGCAATCCGTTATTGCCGGCAGACACGTGGCACCTCTTCGGTGGCGTCTATTATTTTACGCAGCAACAATCGGCTTGTCAGCGTTATTGAAGTCATGGATGTGAATGCGATCATCGCCAAAATCTCGAAGACGCAGCAGCGTCTGGCCCTCATGCTAGCCCTCAGCCTGACCCTGTTCGCTTGCTCCCGTGAGGACGGTCCCTTTGCCATGTCTCCGCTCTTATCGGCGCACACAGATGCGTCCGCCGCAATGGTGGCTACTTGTATCGAGTCTCGCTGGGCCGGCGCGACGCGCAATGTGCGCATTGCCGTGGCGAAACATTCTATCCGACTGAGTGCGAAAACCTTCTTCGCCGGCGTCCGAATCGGTGCACGCTTAACAGAAGAGTCCGGTCACACAACAGTTGAGTATTTTGAAAGGCGGCTTGCCGATCGTCGCTATTTGGCTATGGTGCGGGCGTGCTTACATCCAGAAATGCCGGGCAGACCCTAGCAGAGTAACTCTGCATCCGCACCATGAGCCGCAATTTACTGAATTCTACAAATAACTTACTCAACGGCACGCACCTTCAGAGCCAGCCGCCGTAATTGAATTTTATCCTCCTCAAGGTCGAGCGCAATCTCGGCTCGCTTCAGCGCGAGCGCAGCGTGACGCACGGCCGCCAACTCGAACGAAGTGTTCCAATTCCGAGCAAGCAACGCCAATGATTTCTGCAACCGGATGCCTACTTCCAGCATGCTTGCTGCGTCGCGGGACAAGGGACCGAAGAAGTCGTCGAAGAGATCAGCAAGGGATAGGCCGGGCACGAAAACTTGGTCGCAGCCCTGCAACGGCTCCTCATTTAACTCCGATCGCCGGTCCCACCGTGAAAGGATGCGTACCCTCTGCCAATGACGTCGATCGCGGTGCCGGGATCATTGATAGCGCATCGGCGCCGACGCGTGCGGAGAGGTCGTCTGGAATATAAGGCTTGACTGCCAGCGCTAGCAAAGCCGTTGCGACGCCCAACACCGAGAAAAGTCCTGTCCGGAACCACAATCGCTTGCTGATCCTTTTCAACACCCACTGCCATCGAGCGATCATAGCGAGACACCCCTGAATTCTGCTTAACGTTAGGATATCGCGAAGGCCTGAGTCCTTTCCATCGGCGGAGTAAGTTCACACGAGATGTGAGGCGCGAGGCCGATATTCTCTGGTTCTCTGATGCAGCGACGACCGCGACGACCTTGTCGTTGAGCGGCATAACCTGCTTCTTTCTAAACGTTCGCGGAGATTTCTAACGTTTCAGCGACGATCGGCGTCGATAGCGTGATTTTGAACAATCGGCGCGTCCACGAATTTAAGTGCCATGTTACGTCGACTCGGCGCCCGATGCACCGCATCGCCGGCCGCTCCGGCCCTGCAACGCGACAGGTTCGGTACTGCCGTGATCGCGTCTTCGGCCGAACAACATCAACGCCTCACGAGCAGATCGTCTATCGGCACTGAAAAATAGAATGGCGTGACACAAGAATATCTTGAATGATTGACGTGAGAGACGATTTGAGATCGACGATTGTTGCGAGAAGAGTCGGCCGCCGCATGAGAAGACGAAGGAGTCAAGGTCGCTTGCACCCGCGCCAAAACTCCTGATGTACGGGTAGCTTGCCGATCGCTCCGCAACATCTCGCTGTGCGTGGCCCTTGGGTCGCTGGTGAACATCAGTCGCCGCGCTCGGCGAGCGCGTTGCCTCGATCGGCGTCAAGAGCGATGGTGGGAAAGGCTCGTCAGAACCTTCCATTCTTCAACCACCCTCCTCAATGGTGCGCTCCCATTGTTGCGCAGATACGCCGAGAGCATTTATTACGAAGGATTCCTCAGATGCACACGCCAGGTTCCGAGCTCCGCAGTACAGGTGCACCACCGGATTTCCAGGAAGCCAGACGCGAACTGAGTCGCCCGCCCCGGCCAGCGCATTTCGGCCCCACGCCACCCGGTAGGTCAACGTCTCGTAAAAGCGATTTACCTGGAATCGAGACTCGACGATTGCCACACCGGCTCCGGTGTCACCCTCGAACAGCCGCAAATGCACGACGGCACCATTATTGGCCTTTCCTGTATAAATGACCGTATGGTCGTAGCCATCGGCGTGACAAACACTCGACAACAGTAGAGTCGAAATCGACAGTAGCGCGGAAGTTCTGACCATGCTTAAAAACTGGATTCACTACAAGCCGCCGATCACGGCTCGTTTTCAAAGGGATGAATGGCGGAAGGAGCAGAATAGCCCAGCGCTGTCAGCGCGCAGCTTCCGACGCCAAATCCCACTCGCTGCATATAGGTCGCGCCGGCACCGTACAAAGTTGCGTCATCCAGCGAGGCAGAACGGTCCGCACCGATTGCACTCGCCGGACGAGCGTGCTCGACAGTCACGAAAAGGTCGCGATGCTGAAGGTCGTATGTCGAAAAGTAACGTCGGCTTGCCGATGCTTGGTCATTCAGCTGCGCCACTTCGTCACAAGTCAATGCTCCGTGGATGAGTCCCGGGGCAGTGTTGGCGACTTCAACAAAGCCACACAAAGCGTCGACGATCCATAGCTTCGGCAACCAAGAAAGGTACTTCGTCCGACCTGCAAAATTCGATTTCCATCGCGGACGTTTTCCGGCGGTCGACCGACTTCCGCCGCACTCCGCCAACTCAGGCAGTTGCGGGAGGTGCGGGCAAGGCTTCCTGCCATATCTCCGGCACGCAGCGCAGCCACGCAAGTGCAAGCAACAGGGGGCCAAGCCCCAGACGAACAATGGCACCCAACAACCAGCGTAGGTTGTAGCCCACTGCGCACAACACGGCGTGCAATGCGTCGCCGGTTTGTCCTTTTAGCCAGCAACGCTGCATGCCGTGGTCCTGCTTCACATGCCCGATGATCGGTTCTATCGCTTGGCGACGTTTTAACCATCGTCGCTGTGTACTGCTTAGCGTCTTGTGTTTACCTCGGTGAATCAACTGTACCGGCGCGATCTCGGCATCCACACCACGATAACCAAGATCGGCCAGCACGGTCCTGGGCTTCGATACGCCCGGCAGATCCTGAAGCAAGATGGTCGTTTGTTCAAGTTGTCCGGCCAGGGTATGCCCGTCATACGGGTTGCCCGCAAACGAGCGGGCACCGACGATAAGGCCTTGCTTCTCCGTGATCGCGAGACTTACCTTGACGCCAAATTCATAGGGCTGGCGAGCCTTACCTTTCGAGATGCATTCCACTTCTGGCGCGTGAAGCGCGTAGAGCTTGTGCTTATCCTTCGTCCGCTGGCGGTAGATACGCCAGGCGCGCTCAAGCCAGATGCTCAAGGACGCCTGTTGCTCGGCGGATGCGTTCGATAACTTTCTCTCGATGTCGCGCAGCAATCGTCCGAGTATCGTGCGCTGACACTTGAGCACCCGGCGCAGTCGCTTGAACTGTTTCGCATGCGAATAGCCACCGGCGCGGCGACGCAACTGTTTCCCCTCTCGCTCGTAGGTTTGCTTCAGTGTCAATCCGGCACGTTGCGCGAGCCTTGCCAGTTTGCCTCGCGCTATTTCCAGCAATCGGCTGTCAGTCGGATAGGCAATCGCTTTCTGTTGGACCGTCGTATCGATAATCACGCGCTCGAACTCCGCCGGCCTCACTGCTTTCATTTGCACGGCCGTTGCAATTGTCGTCGCGAGCAACTCCTCGACGCCGGCTTCGCCCAGCGCCTGCCGAAACCGCACGAGGTTCGTCGGATCGCACGGCATGCGCGGCTGAAAATACTCCTCGCCGCAGAAGAACTGGAAGTACACGTCTTGTGCCCAGCGCTCACAAACCGATTCATCACTTTCGTTGTACGCGTGCTTCAGGTAGAGCAGCCCGACCATCAGCCGGATCGACAGGCGCGGACGTCCGGCAGAGCTGAGGCCTGCACCGGCCAGTTGGGATGCCGTGCCGAACAGATCAATCTCCGCGCTTATCCGGCCTTCGCGAGCACGTCGCTCGAAGATCGGTGTCAACGTCGCCTCTATCGACGTCCAAGGCATCCGGCTCGCCAAGACCGCCAGGGGATGCCGCATATCGATCATCGCATCCAAGCGGCTGCGGAAGAAATCCGGTGTGCTCATCGGCGCTTCTCACTCCCAGAAGATAGGCCAATTCCATATTGAAACTGGGAGTTCCGCAACCCTCTATTTGCACCTATTCGCAAGCGGCGCCTGGCTTCGCGCCATTCTGCAAGACCGACTACTTCATCGAGATCCTCGCCAAAGCATTATCGGTCGTTTCCGCACGTATCGGGCGTTTTCCGCATCCATTAGGCTTCTATGCCGTGTACGACCGTGACGCACAATGTTGATATAGCACAGTGTGCCATATCTGCCTGTACGGGTGATATTGGGGTTTGCTCCATCGCAGCTAGAAGTGGAGATGTGAGGCGCACCGTCGTAGCTACGACACCAGCGGGATCTGATCACCCCTGCGAGCAGTTTTGTCAAGCGCGGCAGCGGTGCAACGGTCCGGAGGGCCTCGGCCTCGGCTCCTCGCTCTTTCAGCGCCATCGCGCACCGGTGCAAGTTCCTCGGAGTCGCCTTACCTCTTTCTGCTATTCCAGTGGGAGCCAGTGTCGGTGTTCCGGGGTGGCTCGAAACGGAATAGGTCGACAGAAATGTTGTCTTGAGCTCTCATGTTTCGACTGTTTGGCGAGCCCCAGCGACTGCGCCGCCGAACCTCCCGTCGGGAGGCCACTACTTATGAATCTCCGAGCGAAGCCGCTCGACCTGTCGGTCGGAGACCGGCGCCGCATGATTTCCCCACGTGCTCCGGATGAAGCTGATCACCTCCGCAATCTCGTGCGACGTCAGCTCGTGATGGAAGGCAGGCATTTTCTGCGCTGCGGGGCCGGTTTCGGTGGCAGGGCTTTTACTGCCTTCAATGACGATGCGCATGATTGAGGTCGGATCTTCAGCCAGAACGAGAGGGGCGCCGGCCAAGGCCGCCACTTTGCCTGGTTCGCCGCGCCCGTCGGGCTGATGGCAACGGGCGCAGAACGACAGGTATATACCTGCGCCAGGCCGTTCGTTTTCTCCAGTCTCAAGGCTGCGCGCAGTTTGTAGCTTGGCACGCGCGTCGTTGTCGTAGGCACCGTACGCTTGCTGCGGGGGGAGCGATTTGAGATACTCGCCAATGGCGTTAAGGTCCAAATCGGTAAGATACTGGGTACTGTCCTCCACGGCGGGCGCCATCGCGCCGAACGCGATCGTGCCAGCGCCGTGGCCCGTGCGCAAGAAGTTGACGATGTCTTGCCGTGACCAGCGCCCTAATCCGCTTCCCCGATCGCCGGTGAGGTTGGGTGCTAACCAATGGTCGACCACCCCACCGGTTAGGTATAACGGCGACGCCTCGCTATATCCGAGTTCGTTATACGCTGGGCCACGCGGCGTGTGACAGGCGCCGCAATGCCCGAGCCCTTGGACTAAGTACGCGCCGCGATTCCACTGAGCACTTTGTTTGGGATCAGGTGAAAACTCATCGCGGTTACCGAAAGCGAAAGTCCAGAACAGCATACCCCAGCGTTGATTGAACGGGAACGGCAAGTGCGTCCGCGGCGCGCGTTTCGCTGCGGGCGTCACGCCATGCATCAGGTACGCATACAGCGCCGTCACGTCAGCGTCGTTCATTTTCGCGAACGACGCGTACGGCATTGCTGGATAAAGGCGCTTCCATCGCGGCGCTTGCCGTAGCGCAGGGCATCGGAAAATTCCTTCAACGAGTAGCGGCCGATGCCGAATGTGGATCAGGCGTGATGTTACTCGCATAGATCGGGCCGAAAGGCGAGTTGACGGGCAGGCCTCCACCCAGCGGGGTATGGTCAGCCGCGTCGTGGCATGCGCTGCAGTCGCCCGCCTTTGCAAGATATTCGCCACGCGCAACGAGCTTCGGATCGCTAGTCGCGGGCGACTGCGCGGTAACGGCAGTCGGCAAATGATCATCAGCGCTTCCGCTACACGCGCCAACGGCGAGTGCCACAAGTAGCAACAGCAGGACGGTGGTCGGCTTCGAGCTTCTTGGCGCGTTCATATCAGTGCCATTGACTGCAAGAATCGAGGAACACTTCCGCGAGGATCGTGAACACTAGTCCCACCACAAATCCACAACCGATCAATGCGCTGCATAGAGCGATGAATCGTTTTCGACTAATCTCTTCCTGTTCGCGCCGCGGTTGCTCCTTCAGTTCGTTAGGATCGCCCTGCGCTCTGATACTGTTTTGCCTCGCGTGCAAGAGAGCGAAGCCGTACGTGGACAGTGCCGCGCATACGATCGAAATCGCAAGTGCCAGGGCCGATGTCGCGTACAACCATGTGTGCATATGGGTGACACCCGGCGACCGGAGCGGTGTTGTCGTTGCATCGCACGTCTGCGCGGAAACGGTCTCAGAAACGATGACCTGCAAAAGCCATGCACCCGGTGAGATAAAGAATCCCGCACCTGCATAAATCCATAGGCGGCGTTTCTCCACCTGTGTCAGTCCTTCGTCTGTGGGGACGCGCGGATGCATCACTGACCCCTGAGCCAAATCGGCGTCACGTAGAGCGCGGTGAAAATGAACAGCCACACCACGTCGACAAAGTGCCAGTAAAGGCCGCCGATGCGCATCGGCGCATTGCGCGCTTCGTCGAAATAGCCCAACGCGATCCATATTGCCAACAAGATCAGGATTACCAGTCCCACTAGAACGTGCGCCAAGTGAAAGCCGGTGATGGTGAAGTACAGCGAACCGTAGAGGTGCGCAGTCAATCCATACGGATGGTTGTGCCATTCCTTCAGTTGTACGCCGACGAAAAGAGTCCCGAGTACGATTGCGACCAGCAACCATGCGAAAGCCCACCATCGCTTGTTCTTCTTGAGCGTGCGCTCGGAGAACCACGTGAACACGCTGCTCAAGACAAGCACGCCGGTACTCAGCGCGCCAACGCCGATCTTCGGTATGCCCTCGGGGGGCCATGGCAGCTGCGTTT
Source organism: Caballeronia sp. PC1 (assembly GCF_021353155.1). Lineage (NCBI taxonomy): Bacteria > Pseudomonadati > Pseudomonadota > Betaproteobacteria > Burkholderiales > Burkholderiaceae > Caballeronia > Caballeronia sp. PC1. The sequence goes on along the minus strand of NZ_JAJUBH010000005.1, from coordinate 212,825 downwards.
GGGATTGCGAGTAAAAGTAACTAAAGAGCAGATAACCGAAGAGGCTTGCCTCTGTGGCGACAAGCGCGAGAACACCCCACCACCCGCCGGAGTGTTCGCCGGCGCTGCCCACGGGAAGTGCATCGTCCTTTAGCGCACTCGGCGCCGCAGTCACCTGTTTGGGCGTGGGCGGTTCGCGCTGCGCCAATGACCGACGCGGCCACATCCACGCAATCAGCGTCACGCCGCTCGCGGCGAAAGAGATGATCGTGAATGAAGGTGAACGCAGCAGCAATGCGAGGAACATGAATGCGGCGAAGACGCCAAGGAGGAAAGGGGACCATGCGTCATCCGGCATCTTCAAGATGACGTCTGGCTTGCCGCTGAACGGATGGACGCCCAACGCCTCCCGGCCGTGATGCAGCAGGTACCCTTCCTTCAGATGCGAACGCCGGCCAGTCGGTTGAATTCGATCTTCCCACATGGGATGGCGTGATTCAATGATCGGAAGCACGGCGAAGTTATAGGGCGGCGGCGGCGACGAGACGGACCACTCAAGACCTGAGGCGTCCCACGGGTTGGGCGGGGCTTTACTTCCGCGGCGGGCTGAGAGCAACGCATTGATGGCAAATAGCACAATGCCTATACCGAGCAAAAATGAGCCAATGGTCGTGACGAGATTGGATGTGTCCCACCCCATTCCTTCGGGATAGGTATAGACGCGTCGGGGCATGCCAAGCAAACCCGATATGTGCATCGGGAAAAAGCCCACGTTAAAGCCAATGAATACGATCCAAAAGGCGATCTTCCCGAATCGCTCATTCATGAGGCGCCCGGTGAATTTGGGGAACCAGTAGGTAATGCCACCGAGCACGGGGAAGACATTGATACCGAGCAAGACGTAGTGCAAGTGCGCCACAATGAAGTACGTTTCGTTCAGCTGCCAGTCGAGCGGCACGGCGGCAGTCATCACGCCGGAGACACCACCTATCACGAACATCAGGACAAAGCTCGCGAAGTAAAGAAATGGGACCGTAAAAACTGGGCGGCCCATCCATATCGTCGCGATCCACGCGAACACCGCCACCGCACTCGGAATCGAAATGAGCACGCTTGCCGCGCCGAAGAACGCCAGTGCGAGCGGCGCGATGCCTGTCGCAAACATGTGATGAATCCACACCTCGAAGCCGATTATCATCGTGGCGACTGTTGACATTGCCACGGCGGCGTACGCAACCAGCGGCCGCCTGCAAAAGGTTGGCAATGCATCGGAGACGATGCCCATCGCTGGGAGCACGACGACGTACACCCAAGGGTGCGCGAACATCCAGAACAAGTGCTGCCAAAGGAGCGGTCGGCCGTCGGCGGCGACGTCAAAGAAGTGCGTGCCGACATTGCGATCCATCCACAGCAATAGAAATGCAAGACTCACGGACGGCACGGCGAAAAGATTGGCAAACGAGATCGTGAGCGTTCCCACACGATGATCGGCAGGCGATCAACTGACATGCCGACCGCACGCATGCGAAAGAGTGTAACCACGAAGTTCACCGCGCCTACCGTCGTCGATATGCCTAGCAGGACCATACCGAGCGAGTACACATCGATATTGGGTCCGCGGTTATATTCGAGCGAGGAGAACGGCACGTAGTTGAACCACCCCGCATTCGGAGCCTCGCCGAACGGAAAGCTGCAATAGAGGAAAAGTCCCGCAAACAAGAACAACCAGTAGGACAGCGCGTTCAGGCGCGGGAACGCCATGTCACGTGAACCGAGCATGAGCGGCCAGAGGAAGTTAGCGAAGCCGCTCAGCACCGGCAGGGCGTAAAGAAATATCATCGTCACGCCGTGCATAGTGAAAAAGCTGCGCATACTGCTCAGGCGACAGGAGCGTCTCGTTCGGTCGCGCCAGTTGCAGGCGCATCAGCAAGGCCTCGACCCCACCGATAAGAAGAAAGGCAAAAGCTGTAACGATGTACCGCAAGCCGATTTTCTTATGATCCACCGTCGTAAAAAATCCGCGCCAGCCAGACTCGCCTTCCCAAGTTTCACGCAGACGTTTTTCCGCGTCCGAACCCTCGGGCACGCTGCCGTATTCCGGTTCTCGCCGGAAAGCCACCCGCCCCGACTGCACCACGCTGCGATCACTCGTCGCGGACATCGTTATTCCTTACCTGAGAGTAGCGAGATAGGCCGAAAGATCGCCCGCTTCCGCAGGCGAAAGCTTCATGTCCGGCATGAGCGCACCGGGCTTGATTTCCTGCACGTGCTGCACCCACTGCATCAAACTTTCCGGCGAATTAGCGACCGTACCGGCGGCGATCAATCGGCGGGACAGCACATGTGTGAGATCGGGCGCTTGTACGCCAGCGGAACGGGTGCCACGAACCGTATGGCAGCCCGCGCAACGCTTCTCAAACAGCGTGGCTCTCGCCGCTTGAGCATTGGCCGACGGGCGCCGGCATTCGCTGCGCTGCTATCCAATGCTCAAAGTCCGTGTGCGGCTGGGCGTACACTTCGAAGGCCATATGCGCGTGCTGCAGGCCGCAGTACTGGGTACATTGCCCTCGGAATACGCCGGGGCGGTCCGCCTGAATCCACTGACGGTTGGTCACGCCAGGTATGGCTTGCGTCTTGCCTGATAGCTCGGGCACCCAGAAGGCGTGGATGACGTCCGCGCTTTTCAGCAGGATGAGCACCGGCACGCCCACTGGAATATGCAGTTCGTTCGCGCTCGAGAAATGACTTGGACCATCGCCGTAGTCGACTTTCCACCACCAGTCGTAAGCCGTGACAGTGACAGTCATCGCCGGTTCGTTCGGTGGTTGGGCGACACGTGCGAGCACGACGAGCATATACACCGTAATGCCTAGGAGGGCGACTGTGGAGATTGCCGTGCCAACATAAACGAAGCTCGTGCCTCCTTCGGTGCTCAGCGACCTTGGATCTTCAGGCTTACGGCGCCGAAACATCCCGATGATCAGCATAACGGTAATGATCGCGCACACGGCGGTGCAGATGGCCGCGAGTATCCATCCTAGGTAAAGGACCGGCTCGGTCGCAGGACCTTTGCTGTGAAGGAAGTAAGCGAGCGGTGTTTGTGTGCCGGCAAGGGACGTCGCCACATGGGCCGTCGCGTCAAATCCCGCCCGAGCCTTGTCGTGAGCTAGCGCAATCGTCAGCGCCAATCCACAACGGGCGGACCGAGCAGTGAGGCGAGGTGCGCTGCTCACATCTTCTCCTTCACGCCACGCTTGATCAGCCAGTAATTGACCGGATAGGTCGTGACGAAACCTGCGACCATTGCCACTTGCATGCGCACCCAATATGCAGCGCTCGTCGGCTCCAGCGACGCGGCCCATTCGGAGAAAGCAATCATGCAACCGAACATACCGATTTCGTAAGCGAGCAGGGAAAGCGTATCTGCCTTGACAGCCGCAACGATGCCGTCGCGCAGTCCCAAGCTACGCATCGGTGCAATAGAGAAATACTGGAAAGCGATGCCAAGCAGGTAGGCGAGCGCGAAGGCCAACGCTAGTTTCCCAGCCAACGCGGAGCCGGCAATAGTCACTGCGAACCCAAACGCGAGCCATTCGCCTATGAAGTCGCCCAGGGCACATCCGGCGCCACAGTGGGTCGCGCCGAGAAAGGTGGCCTGCCACATAGGAGTTTCAGCTTTGTCTGCACCCGTCGTTGACCTCCCAATCCAAAAATAAAAGATCAGGCCAACAGGACCCCAGTAAAGCATCGTCAACGGCCAGACGACGGACATAATGACCATCGGCTGCCGGTGTCCGCCTAGCCATACGTCGAAAGCGACGATAATGGCCGATAGCACGGATAGCGCAAGCCATATCGACGCCGCGGCGGGCGATCCGTATATTGGCATCGAAGGTTCTCCCGTGCACATGAGACCAGACGAAGGTGACGCTAAGGTCTCCAACGCTCGCTTGCCCTGCACACCCAACGGGTCCGCATCAGGGTGCAAACACGCAGCAAGCGGTGTTCCGCGTACGTAGTCTTGGAAGCCATAGGGAGCCGGCGGGGGCGGCCGTGCAAGACGGTAGGCTCGCTACATGTCACATCGTGCCGCTTTCACTTGCGCTCTTAAGCGGTATGCTCGATAAAGGTCGGGCTCTGCTAACATGTGGCCAGTTGAACGACCGGGAGCCATTGTTTCCGCCATCTCGAAACGAGACTTACCCTCATGAATCAGCGAAAGAGTCGCGCTCAGGGCGGCCTTCTTACCAAACGAGACCTCGAGTCGATGTCCAATTTCCGGTATCAGCTCCGGAAATTTCTCCGATACTCCGAGGAGATCACTCACGCAGCCGGCATTACACCGCTCCAGTATCAACTGCTTCTGCATGTGCAGGGCATTCCGGGAAAGAGCTGGGCGACTGTTGGCGAGATTGCAGAACGCCTCCAAGCAGCGCCCAACGGCACCGCAGCGCTAGTCAATCGATGCGAGGCAGCGGGACTCGTGCTTCGCAAGCCCGGTGAAGCCGACCGGCGGCTAGTTGAAGTTCACCTCACACCGAAAGGCGAACGCTGCCTGCTGGAGCTGGCCTCCTTGCATTTCGCCGAGTACCGCGCGTTTGGCTGGTTAGCCAGCAGCGTCGAGGCACAGGGGTAGGCCCGCTCAAGGCTCGGGGCGTCTCCGGCGATCCTTTACGGCCCCTCGCGCCACCATCAGCCTGCCGACTCATACCTTTGAGCGAGCGCTTCATAAAGCGGCGGAGCAAAAAACTTCGAGACCTGGCTAGATATCAACGCAGTTGCCATCAGAGAGATGACCAGTGCGTGGCCATTAATCATCTCGATAACGATGATAAATGCAGTGATCGGGCTCTGTGTAACGGCAGCCAGATAACCCACCATGCCCAAAGCCACTAGCATCGGCAGCTGCATCTGTCCGAAAAGCAGATGCAGTGCATTGCCAATCCCGGCGCCGATAGCAAGCGATGGAGCGAAGAGTCCGCCTGGAGCGCCAGGCAGGTAGGAACCGATCATCGAAGCCATTTTGAGGATCGGATACTCGACGCCCAACTGCACCCTCCCCTCGAGCATGCCGCGTGCTTCCGCATAACCACTGCCAAAGGTATGGTTCGCTGTTGCGACGCCGATGACCGCAATGACCAGGCCGCAAAGCCCCCCGAAGAGCACAGGGTAGCTTGCCCGCCAGGCGAGGAGCGCCTCGGGCATCCACCGGCGCGTATTGAGCAATAGCCAACAGAAGACGCCACCCAAGACACCGGCGAGCACGCCGATGAGAACCACCGCCGCGGCTAGCAGATCCGGAAAGTGGCTACCCACATCGATCGAGCCGAAATACGTATAGTTGCCCTGCAGCCCAAGGGACACGATGCCGGCAATAATGATTGCGGTAATCAAGACGCCGCTGGTGCGCTGCTCGAAGCTGCGCGTGAGCTCTTCAATGGCAAAACAACCCCGGCAAGGGGTGCATTGAACGCGGCAGAGAGCCCTGCGGCGGCGCCTGCGAGCGCCAGCCTGCGCTCAAGACTTGCCCCGCCCATGCGTCGCAGGCGCGCCGGATAGAGGCATCGAAGCGTGAACATCAGTGAAGCACCCACGTGAATAGTCGGCCCTCACGTCCGATCGTGAGCCCACCCAGAATCGAGAGAAACGACACGGCGATCTTGCCGACGAGGATGCGAAGATTGAGCAGGCGCGGACCCATCTCACGCCCTGCGTGAAGTGTGGCGATCACCTGAGGAATTCCGCTACCTTCGGCGCCTTGGAACCACTTACGCGTGATCCAGACCCCCGTAGCAGCCATCGTTGGCGTCAATACGAGCGGCAGCCACCAGAATTGCTGCGTATAACGCAGAAATGTGTCGTAGCCGAAATCGATCACGCGCGCATAGAGCACAGCGAGCAGCCCCGTCGCTACCGCCCGAGCCAGAACACCCCGTAGTGGAGCCAGAGTCGCCTGCCGTGCAGTATCGTTCTTCGGTCTATCCAGCGCGGGAATTTCATTGCAACCTGCGGTTTGAGATTCTGCGCAGATTGTGACACAAATGGCCTTCTCACGACACCGCGCGAACCACGGCCTCGTTACAACACGATATGTCACAACATGCCTGATTTACAAACGTTTGGAAGTTTTGCAAAGGCGTCGCCGGACACATTAACGATCGCCGCGTTAGGTGGATCGACGTTACTCGTGAGCCGGTCATCAAGCTTTCTGGCAATGTCCCGGGCGTAGTTGAAGGTTGAAGGCGGCGGTTCCCGTTGGAAATCCGAGAGAATCGGGTTTCGACGACCAACTTCCCGGACAGGGAACCAAGGAGAACCGCCAAATGAAGCGTACCAAGAAGAAGCCCCAAAGCGCCAGCGCGCCGTTGCACGTGGTGCCCAAGCAGGACCCGGAAGGACTGCGTGCCTGTTTTGCCGAGAACAGTCAGCCCTGTTGCCCATGCTCGATCTGATTCAGAACACCCGCGCGAGCATCGACGAGTTGATGCACGAAGCCGGCCGTAGCCTTGTCGAGCAACTGATGGTGATCTCGGCGACTGAAGACGCCGGCGAGAAGCATCCGGGCCGCAGAGGCGGCGAGATCCGCTGGCACGGCTCGCAGCAAGGCCAGATTGTGATGGACGAACGCAAGTTGAACGTGAAGCGGCCGCGCCTTTCGGCGTCGTGGCGGCGGCGAAGTGCCGGTCCCCGCCTACGAGCAATTGAACGAGAATCCGCGGCTCGCCGAGCGCGTGCACGAGATCATGGTCACGGGCGTGTCGACGCGCAAATATGCCAAGGTCCGGCCCGAGATGGCCGGCACCGTTGGCATCTCCAAGAGCAGCGTCTCGCGCGAGTTCATCAAGGCCAGCCAGACGGCGCTCACCGAGCTGATGGGGCGGCGCTTCGATGACAAGGACTTTCTGGCGATCTACCTTGACGGCATCATCGTCGACTCACGTCACATCATCGCCGCTATCGGCGTGGACAGCCCCGGCGAGAAACACCTCCTGGGTCTCGCGAGCGGGTCGAGTGAGAACGCCCAGGTCGTCAAGGATCTGTTGCGCGGACTGATCGAGCGCGGCGTGCCTGCGGATCGCGAATACCTGTTCGTGATCGATGGAACCAAAGCGCTGCGCTCGGCCATCGAGGAGTTCTTCGGCGAACGCGCCCACGTGCAGCGCTGCCGTGTGCACAAGCAGCGCAACGTCCTCGAGCGCCTGCCCAAGGAGAGCGTTTCGCAAACCGCCGCGATCATGAAGGCCGCCTACAAGTTGTCGACCGACGATGGCATCGCCAAGCTCAAGACGCACGCGGCGTGGCTCAAGGCCGACTATCCGGACGCCTCGGCCGCACTGCTCGAGGGGCTGGAGGAAACTTTCACGGTGAACAAGCTGGGCCTGACGCCGGCGCTCATGCGCGGGCTGTCGACGACCAACATCATCGAGAATCCCAACGGCGCGGTGCGCCGTGTCGCGGGGCGCGTGAAGCGCTATCGCGACGCCGACATGGCGTTGCGCACGACAGCCGCGGGATTACTGGAAGCTGAGAAGCACTTCCGAAAATCCTCGGCGTGAATGAACTCTGGATTCTCGCTGCGGCCTTGAAACGGTCACGCTCGAAATCAATTGACCATGATCGGAAGGTTGCCTAACCTATGCCGCACCCGCCGTCCCAACCTTCAACTGTCTTCGGGACATCGCCAGCTTTCTCGAATGAGAGGGAAAAATGCTCGCGCGGTGACGCGCGACGGCATAGGTATTGCGTCAAAGAGACCGTCGTGCCTACGCTCTCTGATCGTTATGCAGTTGTAGGCCAATTACCGAGGCGATTTTTGGAGAAAGCGATGGCTGCGACTGTGGGCGACTTCCTTGTCGATCGTTTGCATGCCTGGGGCGTGCGTCGCATTTACGGTTATCCCGGCGACGGCATCAACGGCGTATTCGGCGCGCTCAGTCGCGCTAAAGGCAAGATCGAATTCATTCAGGCGCGTCATGAAGAGATGGCTGCATTCATGGCGTCGGCGCATGCGAAGTTCACGGGTGAGCTGGGCGTGTGCATCGCGACATCGGGTCCGGGCGCGGCGCATCTCGTCACCGGTCTCTACGATGCGCGTCTCGATCACATGCCCGTCCTCGCCATCGCGGGCCAGCAGGCGCGCGCGGCATTGGGCGGACACTATCAGCAGGAAGTCGATCTGCCCGCGATGTTTAAGGACGTCGCCGGCGCCTTCGTTCAACAGGCGAGCGTGCCCTCGCAGATTCGTCACCTCGTCGATCGCGCGGTGCGCATCGCGCTATCGGAGCGCAAGGTAACGGCGCTCGTACTGCCCAACGACCTGCAGGACCTCGATTACGAGCCGCCAGGCCGCAAGCACGGCACGCTGCATTCGGGCGTCGGGTATCGCGCGCCGAAGACCGTGCCGCAGGACGACGACCTGCAACGCGCCGCTGACGTGCTCAACGACGGCAAGAAGGTCGCGATACTCGTCGGGGCGGGCGCGCTGCACGCAACAGATGAAGTCATCGCGATAGCAGAAAAGCTCGGCGCGGGCGTCGCGAAGGCGCTGCTCGGCAAGGCTGTGCTACCCGACGACCTGCCCTTCGTCACCGGTTCTATCGGTCTGCTCGGCACCGAGCCGAGCTACAAGATGATGACCGAATGCGACACGCTGCTCATGATCGGCTCGGGCTTTCCTATTCCGAATTCCTGCCGAAGGAAGGCGCGGCGCGCGGCGTGCAGATCGACATCAAGGCGGACATGCTGTCGATCCGCTATCCGATGGAGGTCAATCTCGTCGGCGACAGCGCGGAGACCTTGCGCGCGCTCCTGCCGCTTCTGCAACAGAAAACCGATCACGCGTGGCGCGAGGACATCGAAAGCTGGATCGGCGACTGGTGGAAGAAGCTGGAAAAGCGCGCGATAGAGCCCGCGAAAGGCGGCGTGAATCCGCAGCGCACGGTGTGGGAACTGTCGCCGCGCATGCCCGCGAACGCAATCGTTACGAGCGATTCCGGATCGGTCGCGAACTGGTACGCGCGCGATCTGAAGGTCAAGCGCGGCATGATGTGCTCGCTCTCGGGCGGCCTCGCATCGATGGGCGCGGCCGTGCCTTACGCGATCGCGGCGAAATTCGCGCACCCTGCGCGGCCGGTGATCGCGCTCGTCGGCGATGGCGCGATGCAGATGAACAACATGGCCGAGCTCATCACGGTCGCGAAGTACTGGAAGCAATGGTCGAATCCGCGCTGGATCTGCATGGTCCTCAACAACGAAGACCTGAATCAGGTCACGTGGGAACAGCGCGTGATGGAAGGCGATCCGAAGTTCGAGGCATCGCAGGACATTCCGTCGGTGCCTTATCACAAGTTCGCGGAACTGATCGGGCTGAAGGGCTTTTATGTCGACGATGACGAACGCATGGCCGCCGTGTTGGACGAAGATATCGAGGCGGACCGTCCCGTCGTGATCGAAGTGAAGGCCGATCCGAACGTGCCGCCGCTGCCGCCGCATATCACGATCGCGCAGGCGACGGCGTTCGCGACCACGCCTCATGAAGGGCGATCCGAGCCAGAGCCATGTGATCGTCGATACGGCGAAGCAGGTGCTGAGCGCCGTGCTGCCGGGCCACAAGGAAAAGTGATCGTTCATGCATCTGTCCAAGCGCGAGGCGCCGATCGAAACGATTCGAACGCGCGCCTACACCATTCCCACCGACAAGCCCGAAGCTGACGGCACCTTCGCATGGAATTCGACGACGCTCGTCATCGTCGAGATTGTCGCGGCGGGCAAGACAGGCATCGGCTATACGTACAGCGATGCGAGCGTCGCGAAGTTCATTGAGGCGACGCTCGGCTCCCTGCTCATCGGCGAAGACGCCTGGAATATCGACGCGCTCTGGCTGCGCCTGCAACAGCGCGTGCGCAACATCGGCCGCTCGGGATTCGCGGCCACGGCGATCTCCGCGATCGATTGCGCGCTGTGGGACGCGAAGGCGCGTCTGCTCGACATGCCGCTCGCGCGGCTGCTCGGCATCGTGCGGGCGCGCGTGCCGCTCTATGGCAGCGGCGGCTTCACGACCTATACCGACGACGACATGCGCGATCAGCTCGCGCATTGGGTCCACGAAAACGGCTGTCGCTGGGTCAAGATCAAAATCGGCAGCGAACCTTCCCGCGATCCGGACCGCGTGCGTGTCGCGCGTGAAGTGATCGGCCGCGATGCGGGACTCTTCGTCGATGCGAATGGCGCGCTCGATCGAAAGCAGGCGCTCCATTACGCGGCCTTGTTCGCGGAACACGACGTCATGTGGTTCGAAGAGCCCGTTTCGTCCGATGACATCGCCGGACTCGCATCGATAAGAAATGCGTTGCCCGCGCACATGGAACTCGCGGCGGGCGAATACGGCTACACGCTCGACGACTTCCGCGCGCTGCTCGCGAATCAAGCGATCGATGTGCTGCAGGCCGACGTCACGCGTTGCGGCGGCATCACCGGATTTCTGCGCGTCGCGGCACTGTGCGATGCGTTTCATGTGCCGCTCTCCGCGCATTGCGCGCCCGCGATGCATTTGCATGTCGCGTGCGCCGCGCCTCGCTTGCGGCATCAGGAATGGTTTCACGATCACGTCCGCATCGAGCAGATGCTGTTCGACGGCGCGCCCCGCGCGATCGATGGCGCCATTGCGCCGGACCTCTCTCGGCCCGGCTGCGGACTCGATTTCAAACACGCGGACGCGCAACGCTTCGCCGCGTAGACGACAACGGAATGATCGATGAAGCACATCACGTCAGGGAACATCGCGATTGCCTGCGGCATCGCCGCTGCGGGCGCGGCCTTGATCGGCAGAAAAAACGCGCACGCATGAAACGCCGATGGAGACGCATATCGATACGGCGCGCACCTTCAATCGCAGCTCCGCGCTGCTCGCGCTTTCCGTGCTCGCGGATAGCGCGATGGAGCACTACCGCGGCTCCTTCGACAACCCCGCGATGTTCACGCCGCTCGTCGCCTCCACTCTCTCCCTGCTGGCGGGCCTGCACGGCGGACGCGATCACGAGACGCAGCGCCATCTGGTACGCGATTCGGTCTATCTCGGCGCGGCGCTCGCGGGCGTGGCTGGCACCGGATTTCATCTCTACAACATCACGAAGCGTCCCGGTGGATGGAGCTGGCATAACCTCTTCTATGCCGCCCCGATCGGCGCCCCAATGGCCTTGCTGCTTTCGGGCGCGCTGGGTGCCGTCGCCGAAAGACTGCGCGACGAGCCCGCGCATGAGCCACGAATGTTCGGCATGCCGGCGGGACAGGCGCTCGCGCTGCTGACGAGCGCGGGCATCGCCGGCACGCTCGGCGAAGTCGCATTGCTGCATTTTCGCGGCGCGTTCCAGAATCCGGTGATGTATGCCCCATCGTGATTCCGCCGGTGGCGTCCGCGTTGCTCGTGAACGCCGCGATCGCGGCACCGCGCGAGCGCTGGTTCACGCGGCTCTGGCTGCGCATGACGACGGCGCTCGGTTTCATCGGCGTGGGCTTTCATGCGCGCGGCATTGCGCGCAATCAGGCGGCTGGCGCAACTGGAGCCAGAATCTCTTCAACGGTCCGCCCTGCCCGCGCCGCCGAGCTTTTCGGCGCTCGCGCTCGCGGCCCTCGCCGCATTGCGCCTGCGGGAGACCGAGCGATGACGCTGCCTCGCTATCCCGGCTACGACGTCACGAAGAAACGCGATACGCCCTCATGGGACGACATCACGCGCAAGGTCATCGACGAACGTCTCGCGACGCCGGAAGAAGCGCGCTTCTTCGATGCCGTCGAATGGATCGCGTTGCGTGCGCTGTGCGCGTGCATCGTGCCGCAGGACGACGAGCGCGAGCCCGTGCCATTGCCCGCATTGCTCGATGCCGAGCTCGTGAAAGACACCGGCGACGGATATCGCGATACGCGTCTTCCACCGATGCGCGAAGCATGGCGCATCGGCCTTGCCGCACTCGATGCCGAAAGCCGCGCGCGTCATGAACTGCCCTTTGCGAGCATCGGCAAGGAAGCGCAGAACGCGCTGCTGCGCGACATGCAGCAAGGCACGTTGAATCACGGTGCATGGCGCCGCATGCCGCCCGCGCTCTTCTTCTCGATGCGCGTGCTGCGCGACATCTGCGGTGCGTATTACTCGCATCCGCGCGCGTGGAGCGAGATCGGTTTCGGCGGACCGGCGAATCCGCGCGGCTATGTCCGCATGGTGTTCGATCGCCGCGATCCGTGGGACGCGGTCGAAGCGAAGCCCGGCGACGAAGCACGCGCCAAGAAGGAGAACCAGCGTGTCCGATGATCCGCAACATGCGCCGCGCGGCAAAGCACGGACGCGCGCCCGATGTCTTCCATCATGGCGCGTGGCTGCCGATGCGCGAATACGACGAAGACGATGCGGTCGATTTCGCGATCGTCGGCACGGGCGCGGGCGGCGGCACGCTCGCATGCCGTCTCGCGGAGAAAGGCTTTCGCGTCGTCGCGTTCGATGCGGGCGCATGGTGGCGTCCCCTCGAAGAGTTCGCATCGGACGAGACGCATCAATCGAAACTCTTCTGGGACCGACGAGCGCATCTGCGACGGCGACGATCCGCTCAAGCTCGGCAACAACAATAGCGGCAAGGCAGTTGGCGGCAGCACCGTGCACTTCGCGATGGTGTCGCTGCGCTTTCGTCCCGAGTGGTTCAAGTCGCGGGCCTTGCTCGGTTATGGCGCGGACTGGCCGCTCGACTGGCGCGAGATGTGGCGCTACTACGCGCAAGTCGAGAATGCGCTGAAGATCGCGGGACCGGTCACGTATCCGTGGGGACCGAAAAGGCCGCGTTATCCGTATCGTCCGCATGAGCTGAACGCGGCTGCGCTCGTGCTCGCGCGCGGCTGCGAAGCGCTCGGCATCGACTGGACGCCGACGCCGCTCGCGACCGTATCCGCGCCGCGCGGCGAAGCGCATCCGTGCGTCTATCGCGGATTTTGCGTGTCGGGTTGCGCGACCAACGCGAAGCAAAGCGCGCTCGTCACATGGATACCGCGTGCAGTGCGCGCCGGTGCCGAGATTCGCGATCTCGCGATGGTCGGCCGCATCGTCATGGGCGACGATGGCCGCGCGACCGGCGTCGAATACTTCCGCGAAGGACGATGGCGCTTCCAGCGTGCGCGCAATGTCGTCGTCGCGGGCTATGCGATCGAAACGCCGCGTCTCTTGCTGATGTCCGCGACGGACCGCTATCGCGATGGCCTCGCGAACAGCTCCGGCCTCGTCGGAACAAAATCTGATGGTGCAGTTGAATCAGGCCGCGTGGGGCACGATGGAAGAAGAGGTGCGCTGGTACAAGGGGCCGCCGTCGCTTTCGATGACCGAGCACTGGAATTACGAAGACAAGGGCAAGGACTTCTTCGGCGGCTATTGCTACATGAGCCAGGGGCCGCTGCCGGTCGCATGGGCCGCCGTGCAGAACGGGCGCGGATTGTGGGGCCAGGCGCTCGTCGACGAGATGCGCAAGTACAATCATCAGGCGGGCTTGAAGATCGTCGGCGAAACGATGCCGCAGGAGCGCAACCGCGTGACGCTCGCCGACGAGAAGGATCAGTACGGCCTGCCGGTCGCGCGCGTCACCTATTCGCTATGCGACAACGACAGGCGTCTCGTGAAGCATCTGCTCGAGTACATGAGCATGGCGCTCGATGCAGCCGGCGCGCGCGACGTATGGCGTCAGGACGACGATACGTGTCATCTGAACGGCACCGCGCGCATGGGCGACGATCCCGCGACGAGCGTCGTCGATGCGGACTGCCGGAGCTGGGACATCGACAATCTGTGGATCTGCGACGGCTCTGTGTTTCCGACCGTCGGCGGTGTGAATCCTTCTCTCACCATTCAGGCGATCGCGATGCGTACCGCGGATCGCATCGAGGCGTTAGCGGCAAGGGGCGAACTCTAGGACGAGGTTATTATGAAGAAGGTAGTCGTTGTGACGGGGGCAGGCGCGGAGTAGGACGAGCCTCGGCCGAAGAGTTCGCCCGTCATGGTTTCGATGTCGCGCTGCTGTCGCGCGACGCCGGGCGGCTCGAACGCGCAGCCAAGAACTCCGCAACGCCTACGGCGTGCGCGCACTGCCCATTTCAACTGACGTAGCCGATGCAGGCGCGGTCGATGCCGCGGCAACAGAAGTTGAAGAGACACTCGGGCCGATAAGCGTCTGGGTGAACGCCGCGATGGCGACTGCCTTTGCGCCCGTGTCCTTGTTGACCCCGAAGAAATCGAACGCGCCACCAAAGTCACCTATCTCGGACAGGTGCACGGCATGATGGCCGCACTTTCACGCATGCGTGTGCGCAATCGAGGCACGATCGTGAACGTCGGTTCTGCCCTAGGGTACAGGTCGGTTCCCCTTCAATCGGCCTACTGCGGCGCAAAATTCGCCATTCGCGGTTTCACCGATTCGTTACGATCTGAAATCATTCACGACCGGCTGAACGTTCATCTGACCATGGTCGACCTGCCTGCCGTGAACACCCCCAGTTCGACTGGGCGCTCAACAAATGGGCAGCGTGCGCGGCCCGTCGCCCTATTTTCCAGCCTGAAGTCGCCGCGCGCGCCATTTACTTCGCCGCGACTCACCGTCGGCGCGAGGTCTGGGTGGGCTTCCTGACAGTCAAGGCGATCCTCGCCAACCGTGTCGCGCCTGCGCTCATTGATCGCTATCTTGCGAAAAGCGGTTACAGCGGTCAGCTGACCGCCGAATCATTAGTGCCGGGTTCGCCCAACAATCTCTTCGAACCGGTACCTGGAGACTTCAGCGCACACGGACGCTTCGATGAGCAGGCCAAGCAGCAGAGCTGGGAAATGTTCACGGATCGCCATCGCACGTTGTTCTGGTCGCTTGCTTGCCTTGGCGCCGTGGGTTTGGTGAGTCTTTTGCGGCGCTCGGGGTCCTCGAAATGACCCGCCAGATCGAAGACTACGCACTGCTCGGCGACGGAAGCACGGCGGCCCTACTGAGCCGCGACGGCTCGATCGACTGGCTTTGCTGGCCGCGCTTTGATGACGATGCGTGCTTCGCAGCGTTACTTGGCACCCCCGAGAACGGCTCCTGGTCTCTAGCACCGGACGAGGCAGTGGTCCGGCAAGACCGCCGCTACGAGCCTGACACCGTCATCGTCGAAACCGACTTTGAAACGCTTGGCGGCCATGTCCGCATCATCGACTTCATGCCGGTCGGCAACTTCCCCAGTTCGGTAGTACGCATCGTCGTCGGATTGCGAGGGACCGTCACGATGCGTTCTACTTTGCGTCTGCGCTTCGACTATGGGCGCCTCTCGCCTTGGGTGGAGCGGATCGACCGTACGCTACAGGCTGGCATCGGACCTGACCAGGTCGTCTTGCGCACCGATGTGCAACTGTCATTAGCCGACGACATCATCCAAGCTGTATTCGACGTTGCCGCCGGTGCCCGTATCGCTTTCGTCATGAGCTACGGTAGGTCGCATCAGCCGCTACCGCGCGCCGTCAATGCAGAGGCCGCGCTTCTCGATACGCAAACTTATTGGCGTGGCTGGATCGGCAAGTTCGATACCGCGCGCACCGAGTGGCCTGGCGCCGTGAAACGCTCGCTCCTCACCTTGAAAGCGTTGACTCACCATGGTACCGGCGCGATCGTTGCTGCGCCCACCACATCGCTACCTGAGGCGCCCGCGGCCGAACTCAACTGGGATTACCGATATAGCTGGCTGCGAGATACAAGCTTTGCCATGGTCGCGCTCCTGAATGCCGGCTTCGATGCAGAGGCATACGCGTGGCGCAATTGGGTATTGCGCACCATTGCCGGCTCGCCGGAGCACATCCAGGTCCTGTACCGCGTCGATGGCGGGCGGCACGTGCATGAATGGAACGTTGACTGGCTACAGGGCTTCCGTTACGCCCGCCCCGTACGCATCGGCAATGCCGCTGCGGGTCAGCACCAGGTGGATGTCCTCGGCGAAGTCATAGACTGCCTCGACGTGGCACGTCGCGCGGGCATGCCGCCGTCAAGCCAGGATGATATTGTGCAACGGCGCATTGTCGAGCATCTTGAGTCCGTCTGGAACACACCCGGTTCGGGGATCTGGGAGTCGCGCGCCAAACCACGTCACTTCCACCTACTCGGGTGATGGCATGGGTCGCGTTTGATCGGTTCGTCGAACATCGATCCTCGATCGAAGGCGTAGACGCCCATCTCATCGCGCGGTTCACCGCATTGCGTGAGACCATCCACGCGGAGATCTGCCGTGAAGGCTGGAACGACGGACTCGGCGCCTTCACCCAGTTCTACGGAGGTGAGGAGTTGGATGCAAGTCTGCTTTTGATGCCGCTCGTCGGCTTCCTACCTGCCGACGATGCTCGCATGGCCTCGACCATCGAAAGGATTCGCTGTGACTTGGATGAGAAGGGTTTGATACGTCGGCACAAGAAGGCTTCGTCCGAACCGAACGAAGGCGCTTTTTTGGCGTGTTCGTGTTGGATGGCCGATTGTCTGCAAATGCAAGGGCGCACAGCGGAAGCTAAGATGCAGTTCGAACGCGTACTCTCCGTTGCAAACGATCTTGGCCTACTTTCAGAGCAGTACAACGCCCCGAGCAGGCAACTCGCCGGAAACTTCCCACAAGCCCTCACACACCTCGCTATCGTCAACACCGCGTTAGGACTCTGCGGGCCGACTTTGCAACGAGGCGGCGGCTAAGAGAGAGCATCCATTGGTGCAAGCCGCCTTCACATTACCATACGCCCCAAAGCGGTAGGCAAAATCGGTACGTCGAGTCCGACCGGTTGACCATCGCGGATAGCGGCCCGCAACGCAGTCGTTTGCGCTGGCGGTAGGCTTCTGACGAAGGCCGCGACGCTACGACGGTTGCTCAACTGGTTCGCTCGACGCACACCATGCGCACACGCGTCTAGTAGGCAGCGCTCAGGAACTCGACGTTCCAACTCCTCACCCAATAGTTCACGGGTTCATTTGGGACCTGAATTAGAATCGCCGCCGGGTCGGCCACACCGTCGTCGGTAACGATACATGCGAGAGTTCCATCCGGAAGCATTTTGACCGCTGCGCAGCGATGAACGATGGAAGCTTTCGCGCATCGACTGGTCGACTCGCCTGGAAAATGTCGTAGCTAATCGCGGCAGGCGCATCACCGACGATGCGTACCTCTTGCGTCTCACTACAAGTAGCGGCGTGCGCGCACACTGGACCGACAAGACACAGCAACGCAAGCAGCTGGCGCGCGCTCACTCTTGTTTCCTGAAGCCTTCTCGAAAATGGTATATGCATATGCCGTGGCGTAAATCAGGTGGGTCTACTTCATGTTAAGGCGTCGAGCAACCTCCCGGTGCGACCGTCATGTCGCTCGCCGACCAGTGAGTGGCGCTACATCGTGGCCTGACGCCTGCCTTCTTCCCGGTGGACTTGTCTGGCGCGACATTCAAGACTTGCATCGCTTGCGTTGCGATCGTGACAAATGGCGGCCCAGCAACGGCGCCGCCGAAATGTGATCCATGCAGTGGCCGGTCAATCGATACCGCAATCACCACTCTTGGCCGCTTAGCAGGCACGATTCCAATGAACGAAGCCCGATATTGCTGACGATCGTAGCCCTTTGTCGTCCATTTGTACGCGGTTCCCGTCTTACCGGCGACGGAGTAACCTGGCACGGCATATTCGCGGCGCAGTACCGTCGGCGGAAACCACATTCTCCATCATCCCAAGCACTTGTCGTGCAACCCGTTCCGAATAGACGCGGCGTCCCACTGGCATCGATAATCCTGAATCTCGGCGATAGATTGTCGCGGGCACAATCCGCCCGCCATTCGCGAAGCTCGTATAAGCTTGGGCAAGCTGCAGCAGCGACGCGGAAAGTCCGTAACCGTAAGCCATCGTCGCTTGCTCGATCCGGCGCCAGTGGCGATAAGGGCGCACCCTTCCTGCCGCCGCGCCGGGAAGTCCAGCACGAGGCGCGTGACCGAGCCCCAACGCGTGAAAGTTTCCGTACATGTCAGCAGCCGAGAGCAGCAAGGCAATCTTGGTCGTGCCCACGTTACTCGATTTCTCAACGACCCCTGCGGTGGTGAGAGTGCCGAAGTTCTTGTCGTCGTGAATGGTTCGCCCATCGAGTCGAAGTTTCCCACCGTCGGTAGGGACGATTGTGTTGGGCGCAATTCGTCCTCGCTGCAACGCGAGCGCAATAGTCAGCGGCTTCATCACCGAGCCTGGCTCGAAGACGTCCGTCACGGCGCGATTGCGCACTTCCATGCCACTTCGTGCATCGTGCTGATTCGATCGTAGCTCGGCCAGTTGGCCATGGCGAGAACTTCGCCGGTGTGTGCATCCAGTAAGATAGCGGAACCTGATCTCGCATTTGATCGCATCACCGCGTCGCGCAAAGCGCCGAACGCAGCATACAGCAATGAACGATCAATCGCGAGCGCGAGGTCGCGGCCGTTGCGGGGCGCTTGAACGCTGAGGGTGTCAATCACCTGTCCGCGGGTATTGCGAAGCACCCGTCGATGTCCGTCCGCTCCGCGCAGGCGCTGTTCAGCGAAACGCTCCATCCCTTCCTGCCCGCTTCCATCCTGGCCCGTAAAGCCGGTGATCTGGGCGGCGATCTCGCCTTCCGGGTACGACCGTCGATAGTCATCCTGCGCAAAAGTCCGGGAAGGCCGAGACGCAGCGCACGTTCGGCGACATCAGGTGGCACTTCCCGCCTCAGATAGGCGAATCCGCGATGTGCTGCGTAAATCTGCTCGATCGCAGTCGGCCTTACGTCTATAAGCCGAGCGAGCGCGTCGATCTGCTGTCGCGAAATGCGCTCGTCGGTGCCTGACGCGTCCACGCAGAGCGAACGAGTTGGACTGCTGATGGCAAGCGCCAATCCGTTACGATCAAGGATCCTACCGCGTGAAGCATGCGTTGGCCAGTCGCGCACCTGCCGCAATTCTCCCTGTTGGCGGTAAAACGCATCGTTAATGCCTTGTACCCAAAATGCGCGTGCGATCAGTGCTACGAACAAAACGGCAAAGCCGCCGCTGAGCACGCTCGATCGCCAACGTTCCAGCACATTCGGATCAAGGGTGTGGCTGGACAAGCGCACGAATTTTCTGGACGTTCTCATAACTTGGGACACAACACGATTGCGATCGCCTGTCGATTAATGCCTTGAGAAGAAGAGTTGTTTGCTCTGTTGCGCAAAGCTCGCGGGAAGCCACAACGTTACCAAGGTAAACCTAAGGGAAACTGCACGCGAGTTGAGATCGGCTAACAGGCATTGCGAGCACCAGCCTTCAGAAGAAGCACATTGTGCCATAAATGCCTAGGGCCGCTTTCGCATCCGGAGTGACGGGTTCGCAATCCCGAGCTATCCAGCCAAAGCCACTTACGCGGATCTTAGAGACGCGACACGTTCCGCCCGCTCACCTCGCTGTTGCTTGCACGTTGATCGCAATTGAGGTTGCCAGCGGCGAGGTTGTGCGCTTTGTAGGCGCGGTCAATAGCAGATGCTAGCCGATACCGTATTGGCACGGGTCCGCTTCCTCCACGATCGCCGCATCAGTGACGTTGTAGCCCTGAGAAAGAGGTAACAACGCGTTGATAGCTCCTCTTGGGTATCGCCGCTCGTGTCACGAACTGCCTCAATGGACTGGCGCCCGTCCGCTTTCCGCGGTGAATGGTTGTTGTAAGATATGAATACAATGAACTCGCGGGTTTGCTTCCGCACGCGCTTTCCACCAATGCCTCATTTCATTGAAATTGCTGCCGCTGTCATTTTCGCACTCGCACTCATCCACACTTTCGCCGTAGCGCGAATCGAGACACTTGGCCGGCGCTTTCCTAAGCACTCAGGTCTCTTCCATTTTCTTGCAGAGGTCGAGGTCATCTTTGGCTTTTGGGCGCTTGTGCTGTGTCTTGTCATGTGGGTGCTTGTTGGGGCCGAGGCGACCGTCGGCTACTTAGAGCATCGCGAGTTCACAGAGGCGCTCTTTGTCTTTGTGATCATGGTCATGGCGGCGAGCCGGCCGATTTTGGTGCTTGTCACGAATGCGGTGATTGGGCTGTCTCGTTTCCTTCCGGTGCGCACGGAAGTGGCGATCGTCTGGTTCTCCTTGTCTGCCATCCCGCTTCTCGGTTCCTTCGTAACGGAGCCGGCTGCTATGACGCTCGCGGCGCTCTTGCTACGTGACCGGTTGTTCGTTGCTCAGACGCCGGAGCGCGTCAAATATTTTGGCCTTGCGTTGCTCTTCGTTAATGTTTCGATCGGCGGCGTTATAACTGCATATGCGGCCCCGCCAGTATTAATGGTTGCAAATGTGTGGGGATGGAACACCGCGTTCATGGCGGCGACATTTGGCTGGAAAGCGGCGGCCGCAGTGCTTCTTAATGCGACTGTCTTCGTTGGGCTAACCGCGAATAGCATACCGAGGCTACAGGTCAGCAAAGACGATGAGACTTCGGGACTGAAGCGCGTCCCCGTCGGCGTGACACTTGTCCATCTAGGATTTCTTGCGCTGGTCGTCGTCAATTCACATCATGCGGTCGTTTTCATCGGAGCATTTCTTTTTCCTTGATATACCCAGGCTTACGAGCGCCATCAATCGCCGCTCATGCTTCGTGAAAGCCTCCTGGTTGCATTCTTCCTCGGCGGCTTGATTGTGCTCGGCGGACTGCAACAATGGTGGCTGGGGCCGGTCGTGGGTTCTATGGATGCGCTGACTCTCTTTTTTGGCGCTACCGGGCTGACCGCGGTGATGGATAATGCCGCCATCACTTATCTGGGGTCACTATTATCTGGTTTGTCTGACAGCGCAAAGTATCTGCTCGTGGCAGGAGCTGTTACTGGGGGCGGATTGACCGTAATTGCTAACGCGCCCAACCCGGCCGGCTTGGCGATAGTGGGACATCGGTTCTCTGGAGGCGCGGTAAGCCCCCTGAGATTGCTCGGCGCCGCGCTCGCACCAACCATCACCGCAGGCGCGGCATTCCTCTTTCTTTAAAGACGGGCAATCCGCGGCTGCGGTGCTCGGCAACGGCGGTCTTTCATCCCGATCCACATCCGCTCTGAGGCTTCAACAGTCCGTCCTTCCGATTTTGATGCCAGCTTTCGCGACGATGGCTGTGGTTCGCCGGTTGATTCATGCGAACGGCTTGGGAAAACATGAGGTACGAATACATTGGGCCAAGTCTGCGGCATCAGAAGAAAGGTCGGACGCGCAGCAAACAAGCGCGAGCTCAACCGCCCGTCCTGAAATTGCGCGATTCACAACACCCGTCGCACAAGTCCCGGCGCACCGCATGCCGCCACGAAGCAAGCATCGGCAGGAAGCCGCAGTTCCTGTATCCGCTTGCGACGAGACCAATACGTACGCGCCTGTCGCCATCGACATCGCGCCGGCTGCCAATCCGGCCTGGCCGGTCAGCACCAGATGGCCGTGTTCGGCATGCGCGGACGCGACGCCGATTATCAGACTTGCCGTCGAAATGATGCCGTCGTTCGCGCCAAGGACCGCAGCGCGTAGCCACCCGATCGCCTTGATTCGATGCGGTTCCTTGTGAGTGTTAGGCATTGGCGGACCCTAGCGGTCTCGACCCTGATCAGGCGACGGCCTTGCGTGGGGCAGCATCCTTTGCAGCACATGGTCCTTCAGGACAAAGCGGTGGAACAGCGCTGCGACGACATGCAGACCTATCAACGCGAAGAGCACCCATGCGAGGATGCCGTGCACATCGCCCATCGCGTGGCCGAAGCGGGAGCCTGTTTCGCTCAGCGCCGGATAGGACACTACGCCCAGCAAGCGGACCGCCCAGCCTCTTGAGGACGCATTGATCCAGCCGAGCAGCGGCACCAGCACCAGGGCGGCGTAGAGGAGAACATGCGTTATGCGCGAAACGACGCTGAGTAGCGGTGGCAGTTCATCCGGCGTGGGCCAATGCGTCAATCGCCAGATCACCCGGATTGCAATGACGGCGACGAGCGTCGCGCCCACCCCAAGATGCCACGCGATCAGATCAACCGGCTGCGTGTCTTTGTGAACGTCCGGCATCGTCCAGCCGATCACAAATTGCATTGCGACCAACAGGACGGTTAGCCAGTGCAGTGTGCGTGCGACCGCGTCATATGCCGGACGCTGCATTTTGTAGATCTTCGCCATTCTTGCTCCTCGTTGTCACGACTTGATGAATCGATGGGGATGCGCGGCCTGCGAATCTTGAGTTGCTGGCCGGCGATGTCCCGAAGACAGTTGAAGGTTGGGACGGCGGGTGCGGCATAGGTTAGGCAACCTTCCGATCATGGTCAATTGATTTCGAGCGTGACCGTTTCAAGGCCGCAGCGAGAATCCAGAGTTCATTCACGCCGAGGATTTTTCGGAAGTGCTTCTCAGCTTCCAGGAAGCCCGCGGCTGTCCAGCGCAACGCCATGTCGGCGTCGCGATAGCGCTTCACGCGCCTTCGCGACACGGCGCACCGCGCCGTTGGGATTCTCGATGATGTTGGTCGTCGACAGCCCGCGCATGAGCGCCGGCGTCAGGCCCAGCTTGTTCACCGTGAAAGTTTCCTCCAGCCCTCGAGCAGTGCGGCCGAGGCGTCCGGATAGTCGGCCTTGAGCCACGCCGCGTGCGTCTTGAGCTTGGCGATGCCATCGTCGGTCGACAACTTGTAGGCGGCCTTCATGATCGCGGCGGTTTGCGAAACGCTCTCCTTGGGCAGGCGCTCGAGGACGTTGCGCTGCTTGTGCACACGGCAGCGCTGCACGTGGGCGCGTTCGCCGAAGAACTCCTCGATGGCCGAGCGCAGCGCTTTGGAACCATCGATCACGAACAGGTATTCGCGATCCGCAGGCACGCCGCGCTCGATCAGTCCGCGCAACAGATCCTGACGACCTGGGCGTTCTCACTGACCCGCTCGCGAGACCCAGGAGGTGTTTCTCGCCGGGGCTGTCCACGCCGATAGCGGCGATGATGTGACGTGAGTCGACGATGATGCCGTCAAGGTAGATCGCCAGAAAGTCCTTGTCATCGAAGCGCCGCCCCATCAGCTCGGTGAGCGCCGTCTGGCTGGCCTTGATGAACTCGCGCGAGACGCTGCTTTGGAGATGCCAACGGTGCCGGCCATCTCGGCAGGACCTGGCATATTTGCGCGTCGACACGCCCGTGACCATGATCTCGTGCACGCGCTCGGCGAGCCGCGGATTCTCGTTCAATTGCTCGTAGGCGGGGACCGGCACTTCGCCGCCGCCACGACGCCGAAGGCGCGGCCGCTTCACGTTCAACTTGCGTTCGTCCATCACAATCTGGCCTTGCTGCGAGCCGTGCCAGCGGATCTCGCCGCCTCTGCGGCCCGGATGCTTCTCGCCGGCGACTTCCGTCGCCGAGATCACCAGCAGTTGCTCGACAAGGCTACGGCCGGCTTCGTGCATCAACTCGTCGATGCTCGCGCGGGTGTTCTGAATCAGATCGAGCATGGGCAACAGGAGCTGACTGTTCTCGGCAAAACAGGCACGCAGTCCTTCCGGGTCCTGCTTGGGCACCACGTGCAACGGCGCGCTGGCGCTTTGGGGCTTCTTCTTGGTACGCTTCATTTGGCGGTTCTCCTGGTTCCCTGTCCGGGAAGTTGGTCGTCGAAACCCGATTCTCTCGGATTTCCAACGGGGAACCGCCGCCTTCAACCTTCAACTACGCCCGGGACATTGCCTGCTGGCCTGAAAAAAGCACTACGCAAATCCGATAGATGCTAGGTCCTGTTCACATTCACGAGCGGGCCAAAGGTGCATGCGATTGAGGCAAATGTGAGGTAACTGTGGGCGAGTTTGTCATATCGAGTGGCGACGCGACGGAAATGCTTGATACGGCTAAAGAATCGCTCGACCAGATTGCGCTGCCGATACAGGGCTCGATCGTAGCGACGGCGTGTTTTGCGGTTCGAGCGTGGCGGGATAACCGCTTTGGCACGGCTGGCGCGAATGCTTTTGACGAAGACGTCAGCGTCGTAGCCCTTGTCGGCGATGATCGCGTTGGCGCGCAGGCCCTCGACCAATTCCTGCGCGCACGCGATATCCGCGACCTGACCTCGGTGATGATCAATCGCAACGCTCGACCTGCTGCATCGACTGCCAGATGAATCTTGGTGCTCAGCCCCCCTCGCGATCGTCCGAGCCCCTGCGCTCCGTTTTTTTCAGTGCGCCGGCTGCATGCTGGTGGGCTCTGACAATGGTCGAATCGATCAGCACATGCTCGATTTCGCCGTGCTCGGCCAGTGCCTGTGCGACACGTTCCCACACGCCTTTGCGACGCCATCGTGAGAAACGTATGTACACCGTATGCCATCGACCGAACTCCTCCGGCAAATCGCGCCAAGGACTGCCTGTGCGAGCAATCCACAGCACGGCCTCAACGAACATGCGATTGTCCGTGCATCGACGATCCGCATCTCCTTGCTTGCCGGGCAACAGCGGCTCTAATCGCTTCCATACGTCGTCGTTTAACAGTGTTCGGCTCATCCGCAAACTTACGCAAAAGATGAGATGTAAGCACATTTCGGCAAATGTAAACAGACCCTAGCGACTTTATCTTAAGGAAAGCTGACGCCGGGGGAGGAGATATTCGGATGCTCGACTCCGCTGCTGTTCCCGCACGACCGTCAATGGGGGTCAGCACGACCGAAGCCGGGAGCCCGAGGTTTTCCACTTGAATCACCGAATAGTTTGCGCATTTAACAGGCAACGTCATGGCCGGTTTATTGCTGTTCGTCCCGTACACCGTCGATTAACGCTGTTCACTCGGAACCTACATGCGCCTGCTAAACCGTCTGGCTATTTCACTGGTTTTGCCGCTGGCCTCTTGTGCGATTGGGCCATCAGCTTCAAGCAACACCGGCTTCGGCTCGTCGCCCGTCATGCCGGCACCGGAATCGTCCTTGATTCCGATGGTCAACATCGCGCCTGTTCAGGCGCGCCCCGACGATTTCACGCCCACTGCTCCCGCAGGCTTTCGCGTCACGGAGTTTGCCGGTGGCCTCGCCCACCCGCGCTGGCTTTACACGCTGCCCAATGGTGACGTGCTGGTCGCGGAAAGCGACGCGCCAAAAGAACACGATAAGGGCAGCGGCCTATTCGGCTGGGTCAGAAAGCAGGTCATGAAGCGCGCCGGCGCCGGTGTGCCGAGCCCCGATCGCATTGTGCTGTTGCGCGATGTGGATGGCAGCGGCGTCGCGAGGACTCAGACCGTGTTTCTGGGTGGCCTCCACTCGCCGTTCGGGATGGCGCTCATCGGCAATCAACTCTATGTTGCCGATACGGACGCTCTGCTGCGTTTCAACTATGTGACGGGCAGCACCCAGATAACAAGCCCCGGGGTCAAGGTTGCCGACTTGCCGGCAGGGCCGATCAACCATCACTGGACCAAGAACATCCTGGCGGATCGCTCCGGCAAGCATCTGTACATCACGGTGGGATCGAACAGCAACGCGGGGGAAAATGGAGTCGACGCCGAAGAAGGTCGAGCGCGTATCCTCGTGTTCGACATCGACACGGGCCATGTGCGGCCCTATGCGACTGGATTGCGCAACGCCAACGGACTTGCCTGGCAACCGGACAGTGGCGCGTTGTGGACGGCAGTCAATGAGCGCGACGATCTCGGCAACAATCTTGTCCCCGACTACATGACCGCCGTGAAAGATGGCGCTTTTTATGGCTTTCCCTACAGCTACTACGGACAGCACATCGACACCCGCGTCAAACCGCAACGCCCCGATCTGGTTGCAAAAGCCATCGCGCCGGACTATGCGCTCGGCAATCATACGGCTTCGCTCGGTCTGGTCTTTTACGACCGAACGCTGTTTCCGCCTCATTATCGTGGAGGCGCATTTGTCGGCCAGCATGGGTCATGGAACCGTAAACCACGTACCGGCTACAAGGTGGTGTTTGTGCCATTTTTCGATGGAAAACCTGCTGGCGTACCTGAGGATTTCCTGAGCGGCTTCCTGACGACAGACGGCTACGCCGTGGGTCGACCCGTTGGTGTCGCACTGGACGCGCATGGTGCCTTGCTTGTGGCTGACGACGTCGGCAACGCTGTATGGCGAGTAGCGCCGCGCACCGACGACAGATCGGCTGACGTCGCGCCGACAGGTAAATGACACAACCCTGGCCGGTTTGATCGGCAACCGGGCGACCGCAAGGTTACCGTGCCGATTAGAACCGCTCCATCAGTCAAAGCAGCACGCACGTGGCGTCACTTCAAAAGACGGGGACCCGGAACTGGGTCCCGGTGACGCTCTGCAATAAAGAACCAGCGTTGTCGCGATTTGGCAGTTTGTGGTAATTGATCGGACATCCGCGCCGAATGACCGCACCATCGCCAACCACTGTACCGCCATGCTGTTCCACAAAGCCCTTCACGAGCGACAATCCAATGCTTAATCCGCCCTTACCAGGCGCGATTGCATTCGGCGCTCAAGTTCACTCAACCTGAGCAGGACGCGCCATCCACTCGCGTCCCTTGAGCATGCCGTTCCAGTAAAGCGGCGGCAGAACTCGTTCCTTGAGGAACCATGCTAGACGCGACGGCCGCGTGCTGTCGATCAGCCAGGCCGGAAAGCTCGGTGCAAGCTTTCCACCATAGACAAACTCCGCGAGCACGACCTTACCGTGCTCTACCGTTAGCGGACATGATCCATAGCCGTCGTACAGTGCGATCCTAGCGACGCGACCCAGGCTTGCCAAAACATTGTGTGCGACGACAGGTGCCTGCTTGCGGGCGGCGGCCGCCGTCTTTGCGTTCGGGGCGTTGATCGCGTCGCCTAACGCGTAGATATCCTCATACTTCGTGTGACACAGGGTGCCGCGATCGACATCGATCCAGCCGGCCGCGTCCGCGAGTGGACTCGAGCGCACGAAGTCCGGCGCCGTCTGTGGGGGCACCACATGGATCATGTCGAAATCCGACTCGACCCGGTCCGTGCTGTCATCCGCTAGCACGCGCTCGAAGGTTGCGCGACCGCGAGATCCATCGATGCTCCTCAACGTATGGCCGAAGCGCAAGTCGATGCCGTATGACTCGACATACTCCATTAGCGCAGGCACATAGTCTGGCACACCAAATAGCGCGGCTCCTGCGTTGAAGAACTGCACCTGCGTGCTCTGCAGCACACCGTTACGTCGCCACGTATCGCACGAAAGATACATCGCCTTTTGCGGTGCGCCGGCACACTTGATGGGCATGGGCGGCTGAGTAAAGAGCGCCGTGCCGCCACGCATTCGCTTGACCAGATCCGCCGTGTACGGTGCGAGGTCAAAACGATAATTCGAGGTCACGCCGTTGCGGCCCAGTGTTTCGACGAGCCCTTCGACGCCATGCCAGTTGACCTTGATCCCCGGGCAGACGACAAGTCGCTGATAGCGTACCTTCCGCCCTCCCTCGATTACCACCGCGTGAGTGTCGGGCTCGAACGCTAGCACGGCGGCTTTGATCCAATGAATGCCTGGAGGTACGCATGAGGCCATCGTGCGCGCGGTATCGGCGGCGTCGAATATCCCGGCGCCCACCAGCGTCCACCCTGGCTGATAATAGTGTGTGTCAGCAGGATCGATGATGGCGACATCCATTTTGGGATCGCGGGCGCGCAAACTTGACGCCACCGCGATTCCGGCCGCACCCCCGCCGACGATCACTACAGTGTGTTCCGCCTCGACAACTTCCACCAACGCCGCCTGTACGTCTTTGTTTCCCGGCACCACGGTTGCCGAATCGGATTCAGCTCGCTGTGTGCGCTCGCGCGCCATAGCCGAAGTAACATTGCCCGCCAGCGACATCGCCCACAGGGTCGTGGACCGCGTTCCGGTGCGACAATAGGCGAGGATCGGCTTGGGCAATTCGGCACAAAGCGCTGCGAACACAACGGCCTCTTCGATCAAACCCAGTCACGGTACAACCGGTTGATAGATCGACTGAATTCCGGCCAGGTTCGCTGCGTGAGCGATCTCTCTGAACGAAGGCTGGTTCGGCGCCTCCCGTCCGGTCGGTGGCACACAATCGACCGAAAGCCGAGTTCCTGTAAAGTTGAGACATCAGTAGTACTGATTTGAGGAGAAACGGAAAGATCGGTGGCGAGGGGGCGCACAATCATGAGGTACTTCCTGAAAGCGTTGAACCACGCGCCGGCCTGGCGTTCTCGACGCCACGCCAGGCAAGCACTGCATCAAACAGCATTGAGCGGGATCTTGAGGTAACGGATTCCGTTTTCTTCCGGCGGAGGAAGGTCGCCCGCCCGGACGTTGACCTGTACCGCCGGCAATATCAGCATGGGCATCGCCAAGGTCGCATCGCGTGCCTGCCGCATCGCCACGAACTGCTCCTCGCTCACACCCTCATGCACATGGATGTTGCCATCGCGCTGCGCACCCACCGTCGTTTCCTATGTGGGTTCGCGTCCCTCGGGCGGATAGTCATGGCACATGAAGAGCCGTGTGTGCAACGGCAGGTCCAGCAGTTTGCGTATGGAACGATAGAGCTCGTGCGCATCGCCGCCCGGAAAGTCACAACGAGCGGTGCCCACGTCCGGCATGAAGAGCGTATCGCCGACGAATACGGCGTCGCCGATCCGGTAGGCCATGTCAGCTGGCGTGTGACCCGGCACATGCATCGCCTTTCCTGTCAAGCCGCCGATGGCAAACGTTTCGCCATCGGCGAAAAGATGGTCGAACTGCGACCCATCGAGGCGAAACTCGGGCTCCAGGTTGAAGAGCTTCTTGAACACCCCTTGCACCCGGCAGATGTTCTTGCCGATCGCGATGTGGCCACCGACTTCGCTTGAGATACGTGGCGGCAGAGAGATGGTCGGCGTGCGCATGGGTCTCCAGAATCCACTCGACACGCAGCCCGCGCTCGCGCACGAAAGCAATCACGTTGTCGGCACTGGCCGTAGACGTGCGGCCCGATTTCGGGTCGTAATCCAGCACTGAGTCAATGATGGCGCACGCTGAATCACCTTCCTCGTAAACCACGTATGTCACGGTCCAGGTCGCTGAGTCGAAAACGGGTGAATGATGGGCTTCATGTGTTGCCCTGATGCGCCCATTCTATTCACAAACATTATGTTTTGCAATATACTATATTCAGATAGATCGTGAACATTTTATGAAACACTCCAATCCCAATCCGACGCTCGATCTGGCCACGATGCAGGCCGGCGCCGAAAATGCATGCGCCCTGCTGAAGGTTCTCGCCAACCCGGACCGCCTGCTCCTGATGTGCCAGCTTTCCCAAGGAGAGCTTTCCGTCGGCGAAGTGGAGCAACTGCTCGGCATCCGGCAGCCCACTCTCTCGCAGCAGTTGGGCGTGTTGCGGGAAAGCGGCCTGGTGAATACGCGCCGCGAGGGCAAAAACATCTTCTATTCGGTGGCCAGCCCGCAAGCCCTCGCGGTGATGGCGGTACTTTATGAACAATTCTGCCCGCAGCAGTAAGGGGATCCATCATGCTGATTGACGTCATCCATTTCACACCCGGCATGTCGCTGGCGGGGGGACTCGTGATCGGCATCGCCGCCGCCGTGCTCGTGCTTTGCAACGGCCGAATCGCGGGAATAAGCGGCATCATCGGCGGCCTGCTGAGCTGGCCGCGCAATGACGTTGGCTGGCGGATTGCATTCCTCACCGGTCTGATAGGCGCGCCCGTCGTAGCAAGCGTCCTCGGCAGGTCTACTCACGTGGACATTGAAGCAGGCTGGGGAGCTATCCTCGCTGCTGGGTTTCTCGTGGGTATTGGCACCCGCTACGCCAGCGGCTGTACCAGCGGTCACGGCGTCTGCGGCCTGTCGCGTGGGTCGGTGCGCTCGCTGGCCGCAACCGCTACCTTCATGTTGGCCGGAATCTTGACTGTTTTCGTGCAACGTCACCTGATTGGAGGCTGATATGACTGCCCTCATGACACGCCTCGCGGCCCTACTCGCTGGCTTGCTTTTCGGTATCGGGTTGATGGTCTCCGGCATGGCGAATCCCGCCAAGGTGCTGGGTTTCCTCGATCTCGCGGGCCGCTGGGATCCATCGCTTGCCTTTGTGATGGCCGGAGCCATCGCGGTCGGCTCTCTGGCATTTTTTGTCGCGAAGCGCCGAAACAGTTCGCTCCTTGGAGCGCCTATGCAACTTCCGGCCGGCACGGCCATCACGTCGAGACTAATCTTCGGCAGCGCTGTTTTCGGTATCGGCTGGGGCTTAGCCGGATTTTGCCCAGGCCCGGCATTGGTCGCGCTCGGCGCGGGATATCCGAAAGCTGTCGGTTTCGTGGCGGCAATGATCGCTGGCATGGTCGTCTTCGAACTCGTGGAGCGGGCAAAAGCGACCATGCAACGGGCATGAATAGCCCACTCGTCTACATCCCAGCAGTTGATTAACCATTTTCACAAAGGTCAGTCTGTGGATCACGTTTTAGTCAATAGCGCCTTACTAGGTGGGATAGTCGGCCTCATTCTCGCGCTTACCGGTGCCGGCGGCGCCATCCTCGCCGTTCCACTGCTCCTGTTCGGGCTTCATTTGGGCGTTGCAGAAGCCGCGCCCGTCGGGCTGCTGGCGGTCGGGGTATCGGCCGCATTAGGCGCAGTCATGGGACTGCGCGCTCGATTGGTGCGCTACCGGGCCGCTATGTTGATGGCAGCGGTGGGAACAGTATTTTCTCCCGTGGGTTTGTGGCTCGCGCATCGCCTCCCGAACGGGCCGCTTGCGCTCATCTTCGCAGCGGTCCTAGCATATGTGGCGCTGCGGTTGTTTAGGCAGGGCACCACCGGCACACCCCAGCCCGTGCAGGGCGACCAACCTGTCCAGCCCTGCCAGTTGCACGGTGGCACCGGCCGGTTCGTGTGGACTGCCGCCTGTACGAGAGCAATCGCCCTTGCTGGCATCGGTGCCGGTTTTTTGTCTGGCCTGCTTGGCGTAGGTGGCGGATTCGTCATCGTGCCAGCGCTTCAGAAGGCAACCAATGCTCCCGTTCAAGCAATCATGGCGACATCGCTCGCGGTCATCACGCTGGTGTCGGCTTCCGGCGTCATCTCAACAGCGCTCATCGGGCGGATGAACTGGCAGGTCGGTGTGCCTTTTGCCGCAGGCGCGATGATCGGCATGCTAGGCGGCAGGCTTATCGGGAATCGCTTGAGCGGTCAACGACTGCAACAGGCATTTGCGGTGGTCGCCGGACTCATTGCGATAGGCATGGTCGCGAAGGTCGCAATGGCGGCCTGACCCAGAGCCCCAGCAACACATTGAATTTTTGGTGCCGGCAAACCCATCATGCAGATTGGACATCTTGTTATACCGCTGCCTCCGTTGATTTTCTTGTTGGCAGTGTTTGCAGCTCTGTCGGTTGCCGGTGTGCTCGGCCCCGGGCGCGCTACCGCCGAGGCAGACGTCGCGATTGTGATTTGTGTCGGATTGCTTGTCGCTCGATTGGCATTCGTTGCACGCTATGTTTCCGACTACGGCGACCTTTTGCAAGTCCTGGATGTACAAGACCTCGGATTCGACGCTCCGGCCGGATTGCTTGGATCATTCCTTATCTTAGCCTGGCGTTTAACAAGAAAGGATGCTCGCCGCCTTCCAGTAATTGTCGCACTCCTTGCCGGCACGGTCGTCTACGGTTCTGGACAAGTTCTCGCGTCTCAAATGGTGCAACCTGATCTACCTCGAGCGACCCTGCCCACCACGACTGATACGACCGAGATCATCCAGATTTCCGGAAAACCGACAGTGATTAACGTCTGGGCGACCTGGTGCCCGCCGTGTCAAGCCGAGCTTCCGGTCTTTGCACAGATGCAGCGAGAGATGCCCGGCGTGAACTTCATCTTTCTGAACGAAGACATCGACACGTCAGGCGTAAGGCCTTATCTCGAAGCGCGTGGCATTCGCTTGACCATTCGCTTCACGATCCACGCGGTAACCTTGCTACACGACTCTCCGTGAGAGGTTACCCGACCACACTGTTTTACGACCGATCAGGGCGTCTCGTCGCTGAGCACCTAGGCCCCTTTTCACAAGCGACGCTATCCGACGCGCTCAAGCACCTTTTCCCGAAATGAGCACGCCGTGCCTAACGACCGGTCGGAAGCCCCGCGATAGGCACCGTCACGTGTCCTGCGCGGCTAACAGCATTGTTGGGTCGATCGCTCAGCGAGGCTTCGGCCCGAGCACGCTTTCGAGTTGATCCGGTGGCAAGCCAGTGCGCGCCTGAACAGCTCCCGCATTGTCGCGCCAGACAAAACCCGGCGTCGCTTGCATCGTAAAGGCATGCATCAGCTCCGCGTTTGCCGCTAGCTTTTTTGCGATGTCGACGGGGATCGGGTCGAGTGGCGCCAGCGTCTTGTCCTCAAGAGCCCGAGCGTGGCCGGCCGCCATCTGAGCGTCAACCGTCTTCGTCTGCCGCGCTTCATAGTCGTGCAAGGCCGATGACGGATCACGACTCGTGAGCAGTGCGGCAGCCTTTCCAGGACTGCTAGGCGTAAGTATGCCGACAAGCACGTGCCGGATTTGCACCCGTCCGGCATCCACCCAAGGGCGCGCCTCGACCCAGAACCTCGAACAATACGGGCAATTGGGATCGGTGAAAACATACACGACCTTTGGCGCAGTCGGCTTTCCGTCAACGACCCAGGTGGCATGCTCCAACTGGGCCCAGAGTTCTTTCGAGATAGACGGTTCAGCGGACGCCTTGAGCACGTCGTCAGTCAAATCGTTGCCGTTTCTGTCGATGAAGGTTCCAGCGATAGCGTCCTGCCCGTCCTTCGTCACATATAGTGCAAGTGGTTGAACGCCTGCCCGCCCTGCCCAGCCGGTCATGCCGGGGGGCGCGGGTAGGGGGCCCAGGAGGCTCATACCTTGCGCCTGCAGCGTCTTGATAACTGGAGGGAGATCTGCCGAGGAAACCGGCGCCGGCGCCGCAAACAATGACAATAGGCCAGAAAAGCAGGCTACGCGAAGCAATTTCCGCACCGCGCTTCTCGCGACAAACAAAAGGACGACATCAGGCTACATTCTCCTTCAAACGATGACATGCGACTTCTCAAAACGGAGCGGGTCCTGCACGGGATGAAGTATCGGCCCACGGGACGGCGGCGGCGCTATATGCCCAAACGATTAAGCCTGGGATCGACAACGTGGCATGGACTACGCAATCTCATACATTTTTGAGAAGCCCATATGGCCTACTACTTTGCAAAAACTCTTGCGATTTCATTCGACGACGCGGTCCGTCGTGTAATCGACGCGTTGACGAGTCAGGGATTCGGCGTTCTCACGGATATCGATGTCCAAGGCACTCTAAAGGCGAAGATCGACATCGCTTTTCGGCGCTACCGAATTCTGGGTGCCTGCAATCCCACCTTTGCCTATCGGGCGTTGCAAGCGGAAGAAAAGATCGGCGCCATGCGGCCCTGCAACGTCGTAATCCACGAGCCGGCGGGCGGTGACGTTGAAGTTGCGACCGTTGACCCGGTTGCGTCGATGCAAGCCACTAATAATTCGGCGCTAGCGTCTATCGCGGAAGAACTGCGCGAAAAGCTGAGAAACGTGATTGCGGGACTCTGAATACTGCGGGGTTTATGGCCGTTGCGTTGCTTAGCAGGCGTGTGCACAGTGGCCGTCACCGTTCTCACCGTTTCTTCAGGTGCGGCAGCATACGGATCAGCACAGAATCTCGCACGATGAAGTGATGAAACAAAGCGGCGGCCGCGTGGAAGGCGGACATCACAATGATCGTCCATGCGATGAATTCGTGTGCCTCCCGATGTCGTGATGAACTGACTTACTGAAAGGTGCAAACGGTGGTGGGAGCAGCAGTCCGAAGAAGCTTATGGACTCGTTTCCCGACCAACGGAGAACAAAACCAAGCACCGCCTCTGAAACCAACAGACCATAGAGCAGATAGTGAATCGCCTGGGCCGCACGCTCTGTCCAACCAGCTGTGGCGGGCGGCGTCTCGTGTCCTGGCGATAGACGCCAAACGATCCGCAGCACAATCACCGCCGCCAAGAGAATGCCCAGCGACATGTGCGCCACGATCATGAGATGCCGGGTTGGCCGCGGAACGTATTCCCAGATCTGCGCCAGCCCAAATTGCGCGAGGACCAAACCGACTGTTAACCAGTGGAGGAAGATTGAAGTGTTATCGTACGTCGTACGGTCATCGCCCGCTGCAATTCGAGTGACGGTGTCGGTAGCGTTGGATAGCTGGTTGCGCTGCATAAGCTCGATCGGAAAGGACCAATTGGTTAGGATCTGGCGTCAGGGTCAATTGGAGCCACCGGCGCTGAGCCTGTAAAGTCACGATGCATTTGGCTCAAGAATCGCATTACCGCGCCTCGGCTGTCAGGTGAATCGTTTCGGGCATCGACGTTGACGATACAGTTGATACTCGTGTACGCGAGATAGCTGACAAGCCGCGACGCGCCAACGAATGCGACCATCGCCGCAGCAACCGCCAGCCTAAATCGGGGCGGCTCAAAGAGCCTCCGGAATCCCAAAGCATTGAATAGTGACGAGTTCAGTAAGTTGCATCAGCATCGCTGCTAGCGCTGCGGCTTTGTATGCGCACTAACGATGCGGACGAGATCTCGCTTCAAGACGGACCTTGTATGTGAGAGCTTCGCCACCGAGAGG
The DNA here is from genome assembly GCF_021353155.1 of Caballeronia sp. PC1. NCBI lineage: Bacteria > Pseudomonadati > Pseudomonadota > Betaproteobacteria > Burkholderiales > Burkholderiaceae > Caballeronia > Caballeronia sp. PC1. The sequence continues at coordinate 178,189 of NZ_JAJUBH010000005.1, read as the reverse complement.
GGGCTTCGAGCAACCAGTGCCGTGATTGTAGTCGGCGATTCTTAAGAAACCCATAGCGTCTAGCCGGAATCGATGCGTGGATCGCATCTTTCTCGACAAGGACGTCCGCAAATACGAACCATTGCCATTCTTGGTTATAGGCGCACCAAGGGTCTTGCCGGCGCCTTGAAGCACTTCCGGGTTAAAGTCTTACGTCTATCCCATGGCATAGCCTCTATGGCATCGAAAAACGAACTACGACGCTATCGCGCAAACTTAGCTGATGAGTTGCACAGCGCAGCGATCTACGAGACTCTCGCCCGCGTCGAAAAGGAGGCGGACCGAAAGCGGACATTCGCGGAATTGGCCTCATCGGAGCGGCAGCACGCTCAAGTGTGGGCAGATAAGCTCCGAGCTAACCATCAACGTGTTCGCACAGGCCCAAGCATTAAGACGGGACTGATGAAGGCGCTGGTCCGCGCGTTCGGCCCACGCTTTGTCCTCCCGTCGCTCGCTGCCGCTGAATTCGCAGATCGGAACAAATATGCCGGCAATCCTGACACGGCTAAGATGTCAGCAGACGAGCACCACCACGCCAGCGTCGTTCAGGCAATGGCGAACGATGGCAAGCCTGCCGCGACAAAAGGCGCCGAAATCGCCAATGCCGAGTCGTGGCACAGGGGCGTATCCTCTGGCAACGATCTTCGCGCTGCTGTGCTCGGTGCCAACGATGGGTTGGTGTCGAACTTCTGCCTGATTATGGGTGTTGCGGGCGCAGGCACCCAAAACAAGGCGATTCTCCTGACGGCACTTGCCGGTATCATTGCCGGCGCCTGCTCCATGGCGCTGGGTGAATGGCTATCGGTCACCAATGCCCGGGAGCTGGCGAAGACACAGATCCAAAAAGAAGCCGACGAATTGGAGCACACGCCTGAAGCAGAAGAGCATGAGCTTCGCTTGATCTATCGGGCGAAGGGGCTCGACAGCGAAGAAGCAAGTCGCGTCGCGTCACAAATCATGAGAGATAAGGACAAAGCGCTCGATGCCCTCACGCGCGAAGAGCTTGGCCTCGATCCAGCCGAGCTAGGCGGGAATCCATGGTCCGCGGCAGGAGTGTCATTTTGTCTTTTCGCCGTCGGGGCAGTCTTTCCTGCGATGCCATTCCTATGGTCTTCTGGTCAATTCGCGATTGTGCAATGCATCGGGTTGAGCGTCCTTGCGCTTGCAGCGATCGGGGTCTTTACGTCGCTATTCAACGGAAGAAGCGCAGGTTTCTCCGCAGTTCGTCAGATCGTCATTGGTCTTGCAGCGGCGGCTTTTACATTTGGTGTCGGACGTCTCCTCGGCGTGTCGGTTTCCTGACGATCACCCCAATTTGAGTCATTTGTTATTACCCGGTCGCGACAGAGGCACCCTCACCCTTGTGCGGCCTTAGCGAGCGGCCATACTAGTCCCCTTAGGCCGAACTCCGTTACCCTCGGAGCAGCACGCAATGTCTGAACGCAAGACCTGCGCTTACAGTCATTGATCAAGTGAGCGAGAAGCGTTGAAACACGATCCGCTTGACTTGGTCGAGAACAAGCGCGAAGAGCGCAACGACGCCGACCATGACGATGACCAGTTCGATCGGAATCGGCGTCATCAGCGTCCCAGTCACGGCCATTACACTAATGAGCACCACGTCTGCAACGCTGGCAGATGCCATGGCAAATCCCGGGGCCAATGTCCATAACCGGCCATCGTTGCGCAGTACATAAACGTTGGCCTGGGTCGTGAATACCAGCATCAGGAACACCGCAGTTTGCATCTGCGTCGAGGTCAGACCTAACTGGGTGCGTGCGAGGCCGTACAACGATAGCGAGAAAACAAGCGAGACCGCAGCGAGCAGAGCAGCAGCTCCGACGAGCTGTCCGACTTGCCAGCGCTGAGGGTGGCTCGCCGGCCGCACCCGGTCAACCGCGATGCTCATCGTCACAAAGTCGTTGGCAAACAGCAGCAGCACGATCAAACGCGCCGAGATCACGAAGCCGCCGGTCAGCCAAAGACCGAGCGTGAGAAACACGACAATCTCAAGCGTCTTCACGATTTTGTTAAGAATGTAAGTCAGCATGCGACGGTGCACATCGCGCCCCATGGTGATAACGGTAAGGATGCCCGATAAACCTGGATCCGTCAGGACTATGCCGGCTGCAGCCTTCGCTACGTCCGTCGCGCTGGCGACGGCTATACCAAGTTCGGCCTGCCGAAGCGCCGGCGCGTCATTGACACCATCGCCCGTCATGCCCGTGACATGTTCAGCCTGTTGCAAAGCCCGTACGATTGCATGCTTGTCTTGGGGCAGTACTCGGGCGAAGATATCGCAGTGCTCTGGTTGACTTAGGTCGCCGCTACAGGCCACACAGACGCGCGTCCCGACACCGAGTTGCTTTCCGATGGCTCGTGCCGTCTCCAGGGCGTCGCCGGTTGCCATAATCACGCGCACACCGAGTTGGCCGAGTTTCGCAATCAGTCTTGCTGCGTCGACCCGTGGCGGATCGGCCAGACTGAGCAAAACCGAGAAGCCGAATGGCCCCTGCCGGGCCGGCCGCGATCGCCAGCACGCGCGCACCGCCCTCTGCAAGCACCTGCTGTGCTGCCTGCGCGGTTTCGCGTTGGGCTGCGTCGGTTCCGCATTGGGCGAATACCGCGCTAGCCGCGCCCTTCAACACGCGCCACTCGTCGCCGTCAACTGCATAGACTCCTTCGCTTGAGCGCGTCGCCGGATCGAACGGCCGTAAGCGGCTCGGCAACTCACCTTGAATGTAGCTGAAACAGTTGGGAGTATCGTGTCCACTAAAGCGAATAAGCGGACACGTGAACACTATCGAAGAAGAGGCGTTGCCGACGCGTCGCCGTCGTCGGCGCTTATAACCGAAGAATTCTGGCGCGCGTTGTCGCCGCTTGCCAAGGCACCGGCGTGTCAGTGTCGGCCGTGGCGCTGGAACATCGGCTCAACGCGAATCTATCGCGCCGCTGGCTTGATCAGGCAGAAGGCAAACTTCCAAAGCGTTTGTCTGAAGGCCCGGCAGAAGCTCAATCGACACCCCTACCAGCGTTCGTCCCTGTTGCTATGGGAGTAAAGGAGGTAGCCTCGACGGAGATCCGTGTCGAAGTTCGCCGGGGCAGTCAGTCGATAACCGTGAGCTGGCCGGTCTCCGAAGCCGCGCAATGCGCGACGTGGCTGCGCGAGTGGCTGCGGTGATTCGTGTCGACGAGATCTGGCTAGCAGTCGATCCGCTGGACATGCGGGCCGGCTTCGACACGGCGTTGGGGCGCGTGGTGAAGGTGTTCGGCGCCGCGCATCCGCACCACGCCTATCTGTTCACCAACCGCCGCGCCAACCGACTGAAGGTTCTCGTCCACGATGGCATCGGCATCTGGTTGGCAGCGCGCCGGCTGAACGAGGGGCGGTTCGTCTGGCCGCACGCTGGCAGCGAACCCAAGCAGCAGTTGCTCACGCACGAGCAACTGGCGGGCTTGGTGCTCGGGCTGCCGTGGCAGCGCATCGGCCAAGATGGCGTGATACGCATAATCTGACGCGTTAAGGGCGACGTATACAGTTCTGCTTCTCGCGTTTGCGGGGTTCTGGCAGACTGGTCTGCATGAACCCGCCGGCCGACCTCGACGACCTCAATCCAGAGCAGTTGCGCGCCCTCGCAGCGCAACTGCTCGCCGAGGTCCACGCCAAGGATCTGGAGGTAACGGAGAAACGGCGAGAGCTCGGTGAGCTAGAACGGGAGCTGCATTACCGACAAACTCGCATCGACCAACTGACTCACGAGATCTCCGTGCTCAGGCGCCAGCAGTTTGGCCGGCGCAGCGAACAGCTCAACAGCGAGCAAATGAGCCTGCTTGACGAGGCGATTGATGGCGACCTGGCTGCCATTGAGATAGAGCTCGAAGAGCTCGAGCCTTCACGCAAGCGCCAACACGAACCGTCCAAGCGCGCACCCTTGCCGCCGCAGTTGCCGCGTGTCGACATCCGTCACGAACCGGACAACACGGTGTGCCAATGCGGATGCGAACGTGTTCGTATCGGCGAAGACATCAGCGAGAAGTTAGATTACGCGCCGGGCGTGTTCAAGGTGGAGCGACACATTCGCGGTAAATGGGTATGTCGCCACTGTGAGACGCTAATCCAGGCACCCGTGCCCGCGCACGTCATCGACAAGGGCATCCCAACCACCGGACTTCTAGCGTCGGTACTGGTCAACAAATTCGCAGATCACTTGCCGCTGTACCGTCAGGAGCAGATCTTTGCTCGGGCGGGCCTGGCGATACCGAGATCCACGCTGGGAGCGTGGTGGGCACATGTGGCGCGCAGTTGCAGCCACTGGTCGACGCCCTTCGTCGAGAGATCTTGCAGCAAGGCGTGTTGCACGCCGACGAAACGCCGGTGCAGATGCTCAGCCCCGGCAAGGGGAAGACGCATCGGGCTTATCTGTGGGCATATACGTCCACGCAATTCAGTCACCTTCGCGCGGTGGTGTACGACTTCGCGGGCAGCCGAGCTGGAGAGCATGCCCGTACGTTCTTAGACGGCTGGCGTGGCAAGCTGGTGTGTGATGACTACGGCGGTTACAAGGCCTCATTTCTTCAGGGCATCACCGAAATCGGCTGCGCAGCTCACGCGAGGCGCAAATTCTTCGAACTGCACGCCAATCACAGCAGCCAGCTTGCTGAGCAGGCGCTACCGTTCTTCACCGAGCTCTATGACATCGAGCGCGATGCCGCGACCTTGGATGTCGAAGCTCGACGCCAACTTCGTAAAAGCCGAGCCAAGCCCGTGTGCGACGCGCTCTATGAATGGCTTGTCACACAGCGGAAACTCGTTTCTGACGGATCGGCCATTGCGAAGGCTTTGGATTACAGCCTGAAGCGCTGGGAGGCGCTGACGCGCTACCTCGATGACGGGCACGTACCAATCGACAACAATTGGGTCGAAAATCAAATACGCCCATGGGCCATCGGCAGGACCAATTGGTTGTTTGCGGGGTCGCTTCGCGCAGGCCAACGTGGGGCTGTGATCATGAGCCTCATTCGCTCAGCGCAACTGAACGGGCACGAACCCCACGCGTATCTGAAAGACATCCTGACACGCTTGCCGACCCACAAAGCGTGCGATATCGCATCTTTGCTGCCTCATAACTGGCAGCCTCTCACGTCTGTCGCGTAGCCCTTCGCCCGTCAAGACGGGTTCGCTGGCCGCTTACGAACGGCCGAAAGCTGATGCGTTTGGGCAGGGGCTCGGTCGGCTCACCAGCTTTGTAAGCGGCGAGAATTGCCAGGTCCAACGGATCCTGAGAGGCCTCATCGCTCGCCAGCGCCGCAGCGCGTAAGACTTCGGCGTCGTCGACGGCGGCCAGCGCTTTCACCTCTGTGACCGACAGGACGTTCTGTGTCAGCGTGCCAGTCTTGTCCGAGAGCAAGGTGTCCATCGCTGCCGCTTCCTCTACCGCGGGAAGCCGGGTAACCAGCACACCTTGTTTCGCCAAGCGAGTACTGGCGACGGCCGTGGCTAGCGTATAAGTCGCCGGCAACGCAACAGGAACCGATGCGACAAGTAGCAACAACGTGAACACCACGGTATCGGCCATCGGGAGATCATGCGTCGCGGCATAGAAGACGACGAACGCGATAAGCACAAGATCGAACCCGACCAAACGCTTGACGATCGAAAAATCGTTCGCTGCATATGGCTGGGCGCGTTGGACGTGCGGACCAGCTCCGCGGTCCGTCCGAAGTAGGTGCGTGATCCGGTGGCGGTGACCTCGCCGCTGGCTTCGCCCTGGCGCACAACGGAACCGGCGTACGCAGGTTGCCCGGGGCCTGCATCGACGGCGAGGGATTCTCCGGTCAGCGCCGATTGGTCGAGTACGACTGCTCCGTCGAACAGCACGAGATCGGCCGGAACAAGATCACCTGCTCGCACGTGTACTACGTCGCCGGGCACCAGTTGCGCGGCCGCCACGCGCCTCCACCCTGCGTCGCGCAGCACGCGCGCGCTGACCTGCAGTTGGTGGCGCAACAGGGTCAGTGCATTCTGCGCGCGACGCTCCTGCAAGAAGGTGACAATCGCGTTGAACGCGAGCAGAAATAAATGACAAACGCCTCCTGGTCGCGCCGGAGCAGAATCTGAAGCGCGATCACCGCTTCGAGCATCCAGGGCACGGGTCCCCAGAGCTTGCCGAGGAACTGCTGCCATAGTGGCGTGCGAGCATCCTCGATAGCGTTAGCGCCGAACTGCTGAAGGCGACGCTGCACCTCCGCCGAACCGAGACCCATCGAATGATCGGTGGTCTGAAGCGCTGGTGGTACTTGTCCAAACCCGGTGTGACTATGAGCGGCGGTTGCCATCGAAAGTCAATGTCCCAGATAGGAAAGCCGAGGCTTGTTGACCGTAAGTTCGCTAAAGCATCGCGTGGCGCGAGTCCGGCGTCTCATGCGTCAAACGGAGGAGACTTATCTTCAGATGTGTTCCTTGGATGGCGACGCTCCCGAGTATCGCCTTCGTTCGATTAGGCTAGTCATGTTCCTAAGCGACAGTCAGGCAGTCCGAACTGACAGATCTCGTGAAGTGTCATTCTCTTGAGCGAGCTGTTCGCGAATCTCCAACAGCTCCTTACGTCGCGCCTCAGTCATCGCCGGGTACTGCAATTTCAAGGTGTCCAGCGTATCGAGAATGATTTGCGACACGATAAGCCGCGCGTCCTCCTTGTCATCCGCGGGCACGATGTACCATGGGGCGGAGTCCGTGCTCGTCGCACTCATGCACCTTTCATACGCATCCATGTACTGCCCCCAGAACTTCCTCTCCTCAATGTCCGCCGTGCTGAATTTCCAGTTCTTGTTCGGCTCGTCAATGCGAGCGAGGAAGCGCCTGCGCTGTTCCTCCTTCGAGAGGTGCAGGAAGAATTTCACGATACGCGTGTCATTCCGATACAGATGATCTTCGAGATCCTTGATGGACCGGTACCTGCCCATCCAGAGCGCCTCGCCCCGGCCGCAGCCGGTCGATAGTCTTTCGCCTTGCAGAATTTCAGGATGCACCCGCAGGATCAGAACCTCCTCGTAGTACGACCGGTTGAAGATACCGATACGGCCGCGCTCGGGGAGGTCGCGAGTGGTGCGCCAAAGGAAATCGTGCTGGAGTTCCTCCGTGCTTGGATGTTTGAAGCTGAACACCTGGCAACCCTGAGGGTTGACGCCCGACATGACGTGTTTGATCGCCCCATCCTTTCCTGCAGCGTCCATCGCCTGAAAGATGAATAGCACCGCATAACGCTTGTCCGCGTAGAGCAAGTCTTGAAGTTTGACAAGCCTTCCTGTGTGGTCTCCCAGCATCGCGCGATATTCATCCTTCGATTTATAGGCGGGCTTGACGCGCGTCGGCCACTTGTCAAGATCGACCTCGTCGGCCTCGCGAACGCGAAAATTTTCTGAATTGATCTCCGTCATGGCTGATGCTCCGTGATCTACTTTGCCACTTGCGATCGACATTTGGTCAGCGTACACGTGCCGTCGAACGACTCGATCTGCTCGCCTGACGACACGGTCTTCTTCACAAAACGGTCCTTCGACATGCCGAGGTGTTCCGCGGGGGTGCCGCGATGCCGACTTTGCACTGCGCGGAAGGTCAGGATGTCATTGAGACTTCAGCTGTCGTTGCTCGCCTTGCTGTACGCCCTCCGGAGATGGAATGACCAATACAGGGACAACCGACGTCCGGAGGAACGTTTCGGCGGTACTGCCGAGCAGGAGGCGTTCGATTCCGCGGCGGCCGTGAGTACCCAGAACGACGAGGTCAGCCCCCCACGCACGTGACTCGCGAAGCAGCACTGAGGCAACATCGCTGTCGCCTGCATCGATCAGCGAGGTTTCACCAGTAACGCCGGTTAGGACGAAAAGATCACATGCTCGCGCGAGCCCAGCCTGCGCCGCGTCCCGAAGTGATCGAGCAACCGGCACTGGGTGACCGAAGCCGGAGAACGGGGTGATCGTGTCGGCCTCGGGTTCGACGACACTGACAGCACGAACAGTAGCGCTTTCGCTCTCCCCAAGGCGGATTGCCTCGGCGAGTGCCCCGATGGCGGCCTGGCTTCCATCGATCCCAACCATTATTCGTTTGAACATTGGCTTTCCTGATCGCCAATTTGCTGAACCCTGGCGCACTTTGGTGCGCTCGCCGTTCACCGTTTCCGAGTTGTCGCGCCCCGTGTTCTCTTTTGCCGACGAGTCCGCACACCAGAATAAGTGTGTCGCACGTGCCACGAGTTGCGCGAGATCAACAAAACGCGGGATACCCAGAGCCGACGTGGGCGCACGTCGGTGCACCCGCCACCCGTTAAATCGGATATACACCAGAGGGGCGGGCTTGACGACCGACGACGCGTACATTCGCATCCATGCTCCCTGGTAAGGCAGCGATAGGCCCGTTTGCGGCGCTGAGTCGCTATCCGTGCTCTCTAAACCAGAGATGATCGGTGCGCCCCGTATCTCGCAGAGGCAGGCCGACCTCGGACCACAATGTTGCCGCGCTTGGATCGCTTTGCTCATCCATGGCCAAGTCAAGGGCTTTTCGCTCTGACACCAGGGTGAAGCCTCTGATACCGCTCCTTATTTCGTTCAATCGTTGCTGCGCTAAACGGATAGTCGTGTCGGTTATAGGAAGCCATCCGTCTACCCACGCCTGTCTGGTCTCCTCTATGACCTGCTGCCGTGTCTTTCCTTGAATCTCCTGCGCTTTAAGCCTCGACGCGCCCGCCACCGCAAGCAGCAACGCCAACGTAAATGTCAACGAGCTTCTCATTGCCAGCTCCTGATGTACCAGCGAAGAGCCCCGTCAAATAGACACGAGCGATCGCCGGCTAACGCTCGATGCGAGCTGAGCACTTCAACAACTCTCCCGTGCGAATCGTTGGTGTGCACAGCGAGGCAGGTCAACAATCCGCTCAATCCTGGGCCGCGGAGATTTAAGGATTGCCTCCCTTGCATCGAGGGCGTCATTCGATGACTATCCAACGGATGACTGTCCGACGTGCACGAGGGCTTCGGTCTCCACCAATGGCGGCGGCCTCGTCTCGCCGTGCAAACTTTCTGGGGTTTCCAGAGAACCGCCGTCGGACCTGCGCCGTGTGGCTACGTTGTCGTGACGGCGGACGCCACGCGGACGACAGTGTTTCCGCTGCTCTTTCTCAAGCTTCCCCCCACGAACGACTTCGCTCGGATCAATGGTGACTGAAGAGCGAATTCCGACCGTGATTCGCGGTAGCGTGACCCGATTCGGAAGTGGAAGTCGGAGCGCCTCCCATGCTCGATCTACCGCCATCCAAGCCGTCTCGCGCTGCAACGCGCATTTCGGCTGCTTGAATGTCCGCTGGATAGCTGACATCGTCGCGGCGGGCGGGGTTGTACCCGGCCTGCTCGATCTGTCGGAGGTCAGCGCGCACCTGTGCGCGGCTCAGCTGTGGCTGGGCTGTTTGCGCAATCGACGCAATCGGGGAGGCCAGTGTGGCGACGATAATAGATGTGAGAAGCAGTTTCATGATCAGGTTCTCCTAGCAGGCCGTTGAAATATCCCTTCGTGAACGCGCACTCGATTATTCGGAAGAGCTAGCGCGATGCAGTGTTCCAAATGAATTGACGCCGACTTTTCTGTGATTCAGATGCTGCCGATGCCGCTTTCCTTCTCGCTTACTCTTTCAAGCTGCCCTGGCAGCAAGCGTTCGCATGCGGGTCAAGTTGTACGCCGCCTGAGTCAGCACGAAGAGCTGGTCGACTCGCTTCAGACCTCGATACATCGCCTGCCGAATCTTGCCGACTGTCTTGCCCCATCCAAACACCTGCTCGATGCGTTTGCGTTTGCACTGACTGATTGCATAGCCGGGCCATCGGGTGGTTCGAGCGTCAATCGCAGAACCGCCCGCGCGTGCATCGTTTTGCGCCACGTGTGGTGTCACGTTGTTCTCCCGGCACGTCGCCACGAATCCGGCCGTATCGTAGTTCTTGTCGGCGCCGACCGTTATGGTCTTACCGGCAAATCGCGCAGCATCCCCAAGCATCTGCGCGGCCGCGTCCCGTTCGGCCGTGCCGTTGGCCTGCGTGACTTGTGCGTTCACCACCAGACCATGCCGGTTATCGGTCAGCACGTGACCCATGTAGCAAAGCACCGCGCCCGTGCCACGACTCTTGCGAAACAGGCGCGCCTGAGTGTCCGTGCTGGATTCATGGGTGTCGTTGCTGCGTTTCTCGCCGCGCCAGTTCTCCTGCGAGCCGCCCCGCCCGCAGGCGGCGAATCGTCATCCGGTTTCGTCTTGGGCACGAAGCTCTTGTGCCCCGCCCACGCCTGAATGAGCGTGCCGTCCACGCTGAAGTGTTCGCCTGACAGGTGACCTCGCACGCGCGCCGTCTCGACAGTTTCGTTGAACAGGCTGACCATGACATCGTGGACCATCAGCCGGTCGCGGTTCTTGCTGAAGGTGGAGTGGTCCCAGACCGCATCGTCCATCGCCAGTCCGACGAACCAGCGAAACAGCATGTTGTAGGAGATTTGCTCCATCAGCATGCGTTCGCTGCGAATCGAATACAGCACCTGCAGCAACAGCGCGCGTATCAGCTTCTCCGGCGCGATGCTCGGGCGACCGCCCTTGGCCTCGCTCTCGTACATGCGCGAAAACACCTCGTCCATGCGCGTGAGCGCCTCGTTCAGCCACAGGCGAATCGGTCGCAGCGGATGATTGGCCGGAACGAAATCGTCCAGTCTGGACATCGTGAACATCGATTCGGTATAGCCGTCGGGGCCGCGCATCGCTTTGGGCTCAGTGTCGTTCGATTCTTTAAATCAACGTTTCTCCCTTGCGCACGGATGACCCGCGCAGAGGGTATTTCAACAGCCTGCTAGAGATTCCAGTTGCAAACATGGATGTTCGCAACTGATGGAGAAAAAGCTAACAAGCCATACTTAAGGTTTGGTTAAGCAGTCAAGGAGGCTGGATCGCGATCCGGCAGGTGAGACACCGTCCAGCAGCAGTAACCGCTGCTTGAAATCGCGGCGTGAAGGTTTCCAGCGCTAAGTGTCGCCTAAGACTCAGGTAATTACCTAGTCAGTGTACGGTGAGTTTGATGATGGATTCGAGGGCTGACCTCCGCTACGCCAACAACGTCGCGTTGTTTGTCGTTGGGCAGTCCCAGCACCACCGCGACGATCGATTCTTGCCCTTGGCGTCTCCTATCGGACTTCAGAGGTCGGTCGGCAGAAACGCGCCATGGTCTGCAGTTGGAACAACGGGTTGCGCTTCATTCCTCAGAAAGCGTTGTGACACGTGGGTCATGGGCACAAAACTCTCAACATTCGCCGCGTTAACGATGTCTTAACTCTTCGCCCTCAAGCTGCGGAATACGGGCTGCCCGCGCTAACGCTCGCAGCTGTACGTCCACCTGACTGGAGAGAATCGAACATGAACACGACATTCAAGGTTTTGGCGCTGGCGCTGGTGCTGAGCGCACCGGCTCTAACGTTTGCACAGGCATCGAACACCCCTGTTTCCCGTGCACAAGTACGCAACGAGTTGATTCAACTGGAGCGAGCTGGGTATAAACCCAACAAAGTGAAATATCCGGCCGACATTCAAGCGGCGGAGGCGCGTATTGGGGCGCAAGCGCAATCGCCAAACATTGCTAGTCGAGACGTGGGTGGTACGCCGAGCGGCTTGTCACAATCGGGCGGTGCGCGGCCAGCTAGTAACTGGAAGTCCCTGTACAGTCACCACTGACTCCGGGCTTTTAAGGAATCGGATATGCGGGTACTGCTGGTCGAAGACGATGTTCTAATTGGCAGCGGGTTGCAGTACGGGTTACGGCGGGAAGGAATGGCCGTCGACTGGGTACAGGACGGGGAAGCGGGTTCCATCGCCCTGCGCACCACCTCGTACGGCCTGGTTTTGCTCGATCTGGGACTGCCGAAGCAAGATGGTCTGACACTTCTTCAGAGACTGCGGGCCCGCAACGACGCGACCGCTGTGATAATTATTACAGCCCGTGACGGCATCGCAGATCGTGTTGGCGGTTTGGACGGAGGAGCCGATGACTATATGGTCAAGCCGTTCGCGCTCGAGGAGCTACTCGCTCGCATCCGCGTGTTGAACCGTCGACACGCTGGCCGGGCACAGACGACACTGCAAGCGGGGGTGATCGAACTCGATCCGGCCCGTCACTGCGTCCTTTTACGTGGTGTGGAAGTGGGTGTGACGGCGCGAGAGTTTGCTCTGCTTCATGAGTTGATGCGAAATCCCAGCGTTGTCGTTACTCGAGAGCAACTCGAGGAGCGCCTGTACGGCTGGAACGAGGAGATTGAGAGCAACGCGATCCAAGTTCATGTACACAACCTCCGACGTAAGCTGGGTGCACAAGCGATCCGGAACGTGCGAGGGTCGGCTATCAAATTGGGGAGATCGCGTGAAATCCCTTCGCAGACGACTGGTGCTCTGGCTGCTTCCCGCAACCCTTTTAGCGGGCCTGTTGGCAAGTGCTGCTACCTATTGGGGGGCATTGTATGAACTCGATGAAGTCCTCAGTGACCAGTTGAAGGTGATCGGCCGGCATGTGGTGGTCGATGAGGACAATCACGTGTCATTGACCGGTCTGCAGCGAAGCGACGATGACCGGATGTCTGGCGAACAATCGCACGGTGTGCTGCTTCAGGTCTGGCGCGGCTCTACACCGATTTTCAGCAGCGATCCCGATTCGAGTTTGCCGCCGCCGGCCGGCGCCGGCCTCGCCGATATCATGGTGGGTGGGCAACTATGGCATTCGTTCGTTACGCGAGAAGGTGACGTGTGGTGCGTGTTGCGCAGTTGAGGAAGGCCCGCTGGGAAGCAGTCGCCGAAATCGCGATGCATCTCTTTTGGCCCGTGCTGTCGCTGATACCGCTGCTCGCCCTCTTCCTTTGGTTCGGGATTGGCTACGGTTTGCGGCCTCTGCGCGAGATCGCAGCAAATCTCAAACGGCGCGACGCGAACAATATGCAGCCAATCGACACCGCGGCAATGCCCGGTGAAGTGAAACCGCTTGTCGATGCGCTCAACGATCTTCTTCTTCGGCTCGATCACGCATTCACCGCGCAAAAACACTTCATTGCTGATGCCGCACATGAACTTCGAACGCCCATCATGGGTCTTGGACTGCAAGCTGAGTTGTTGGAGCGGGCATCAAGCGTCGCCGAGCGAGAGGAAATCACTGCCCAACTCAGAATGGGTGCCACTCGCCTCTCGCGTTTGTCTGAGCAGCTTCTGACACTGGCAAGGCTCGCGCCGGACTCGCAGCTCGCTGAGACCTGCCAATTCGACCTCACTGCTCTTGCTCGCTCCGTTGTAAGCGAGCGATCCAAATTCGCAGAATCCAACAATGTCGACCTCGGTCTCGCAGAAGGTAAAAAATTGACGGTCAGCGGAAACGCAGAAAACTTGCGTATTCTGTTGAACAACCTCGTCGACAACGCGATTCGGTATGGAGGAGCTGGCTCGCGAGTCGACGTAGAAGTCTACGGTCACGAGGGTCGGCCGGTGCTGGAGGTACGGGACACTGGGCCCGGCATTCCAGAGGTGGACCATACGCGCGTATGGGAGCGGTTCTACCGCGGGAACGGCCACGCAGCAACAGGTAGCGGCCTGGGTCTCTCGATTGTCCGCCGCATCGCGGAACAGCATCATGCCTCGATCACTCTGGCACATGGCCTCGAAGGTCGTGGCCTGACCGTACGCGTCTGCTTCCCAGTCGCGCGCATTCCGCATGTGTGCGTTGCAGAAAAAAGCGATGAGCCGCGCTTGCGTGAGAACAGTTAACATCGCCGCCGGGCTCGTTTCACCTACGGCTGTCCGTCGGTCCAGGAAACTTGCGCAACCGACTTTGCAGCGTGGCGGTCGGATTCTCCAGCCAGAGCCCATACGCGCTGACATCCGAGACCAAGTCCACGGCGGAAGTAGCGCGCAACTGGTTTTAGCGGCATGGCTTCGCTTAAGCTTTCGTTAACTATCGGCCTGCAGTATGGCGACGGTTGAGCCCACTCGTGGACATCTGTAATCGGGTACCGTCCCGATGGGATCGTGGGCGTTGCGACAACTAAATCGACTCTTGCAAATTCCACGGTCGGCGACGACGGGTGGCGCGGCACAAGGTAGGTGAAGGCAAGAAACAAGGCGGATGGATAGTGAACGGTATGTTTCGTCAAGCCACGCGGCAGTCGTGACATTAAAACGGCACGGTTGTCTTTATGCCCGGCATCCGCCGGGCTCTTTTTGATCAACGGGTTTGCGCACTCGCTTCGTGGCACATTCCGGGCTCGAGCGAGACCAATTCGTTCAGGCATTCGCGTCCAGGTCTTGAAACAAACTTGAAAGAAACAACCCTATAGATGATTTTCTCTTGGCGGGAGCGACTGCCTCCTCACGAGCACGCATTCCGACGGTCACACCTTTCTTTACGATTGCAGGCCAGTGCTGACGCTCTACTAGCCTGCGGTTTTGAAAGCCGTCAGACTTACTATTGTTACTGGATCGAACGCCATGGCAAAACCCCGGCTTTACATGAACCTCTGCGCGCTGCTGTGTGCCTCACTTCTTGCCGCCGCGCCACAAGCGCACGCTGGCGAAATCAAGACGCTGATGAAGGACATGAAGCGCGCGATGCAGGGCGCACTGGCGAGTACCACAATGCCTGAACTGCGGGGCTATGTGACGAGGTTCGAAGGCGACGCGCGGCAGGCGAGCCGCGAGTCCTATCACGATGATCAGCGCACGTACGACGAAGGCATGCAGGCCCTGCGGGAGGAACTGGCACAGGTCGAGAAGGCGATCCAGGCGAACAATATGAGCGACGCAAAGCGAGCACTGCTCCAAATCAACGGTACGAAGAGGCGCTACCACAAATTGCTTAGCTGATTCGCATAAGTCTCCCATGCGAAGAGGTAACTTATGATGAAAAAGGTTACGCGATATCCTCTGTCGGTCATTCTTCTGCATTGGCTAGTGGCGGTAGCACTTATTGGCAATTTGTTTATCGGCCTGATGTTAGACGACCATGAAAATCTAATTGCGCTTCACAAGTCAATTGGTATTCTCATACTTGGACTTGCGGCCGTCCGCCTTGCAAACCGGCTCAGGGCGCGACATATGCTGCCACGGTCGATCAACGCTGTTGGTACAGCCGCTCGCTTTGCCGAAAAAGCGGTCCATCATGTGCTTTATGTGTTGATGGTGGCTATTCCGTTGCTTGGTTGGATGAAGACTAATGCCGCCGGCCACGCCGCGCGCTTTTTCGGCTTTTTTTCTCTACCGATCATTGTCCAACAGAGCCGTGATTTATCGAAGTGGCTGGGGGAACTTCACTCGTTAGCAGCATATGGCTTGGCTGCATTGGTCGGATTGCACGTACTAGGAGCACTAACGCACTGGGCTTTGAAGTCAAAAAACGTCCTTCCGCGGATCTTACCTTCCCTGCGCCGAGGCAGCGGCGCAGACGACGCCTTTTGAAACTGGTGAGAGAGACGCGGTACGAATGTGGCTTAGCACACTCCGTCTCATGCAGAACCACAACATCCAAACCAGGCTAAAAATTAACGTCGCTGTCAAAATCGAACTAGAAAATAACCGGTGACCAAAAGCTGATGAAAGTGCTTGTTGTCGAGGACGATGCGTCAATTGCCGCGAACCTGTACGACTATCTTGAAGCGAACGGGTACGTGGTCGACTACGCCTCCAACGGTCAGGCTGGTCTGGAGATGGCGGTCGCCGTTTCGTGGGATGCCATCCTGCTCGATTTGTCGCTTCCGTGCATGGACGGCCTCACGCTGTGCCGAAAGCTGCGCGAAGAAGCGCATCGCGATACGCCCGTGTTGATGCTCACGGCCAGGGACGCGCTCGACGACAGGCTCGCCGGCTTCATGCATGGGGCCGACGACTACCTGGTCAAGCCGTTTTCCTTGCGAGAAGTGGGCGCCCGGCTCGGTGCGCTGATCAAACGCTACAGAGGCGAAGTCGCCGCCCAAGAACTACGGGTTGCGGATGTCCGACTCGATCTGACATCGCTTGGGGTCGAGCGTGCGGGCCGACTCATCAAGCTGCAGCCGAAATGCCTGCAGCTGCTGCGAATCATGATGCAAGCGCCGGGCCGGGTATTCGGCCGGGCCGAGCTCGAATCAGAGGTCTGGGGCGACGAGCAGCCTGACAGCGACACGTTGCGCGCGCACATCTACACGCTGCGCAAGGCGCTGACGCAACGAGGCGAGGCAGAGTTGATCGAAACCGTCCACGGGCTCGGTTACCGGCTCGTCGCCCGCGACACCGATGCGAAGTAGCCTGCGCCTCAAGGTCGCGCTGGTTTTCTCGGCGCTGACGATCGTCCTGCTCATCGCCCAGGCGCTGGGCGTCAGGGTACTTGCCGAAGCGCAAGAGGAAAGGCTCATTGCCGCGTTGATCCACGATGATATGGTCAGCGTGCTGCGAAGCTACCAGGCAGATCCGTCGTTGCTGCCGCCCTTCGACCAGCGACTCGGCGGCTACGTGTCGGCAGCGGACGAGTCATCGCAGGCGCTGCCATCGCGCGTCGCCATGATGGCCGCCGGAACGCACGAGATCATCGTCGGCGATCGGGAGATTCACGTTGGCATCGCGGCGATTGAAGGGGCGCGCCTCTACCGTGTCTACGACTTCAGCGCCTACGAAAAGCATTTCAAGGAGATGATCAACGTGCTGATGGCGGGCACGGGCCTCTTTGCGCTGCTGACGGTCTGGCTTTCGTACGGCGTCGCGGGACTGCTGGTGCGGCAGGTCGCGAGCCTTGCCCGCCAGGTCAAGGCACTACGGCACGAAAGCGCAGCTCTGATCAATCCAGGCAGATATGACGAAGCCGAGCTCATCGAGCTCGTCGAGGCCTTCAACGACTATCATCGGCGCATGGCGGATATGATCGCGCGGGAGAAAGAGTTCACTGGCGACGTGAGTCACGAACTGCGCACGCCGCTCACGGCGATCAAGACCAGCTGCGAATTGCTGGAGCAGGACTCGCGAATCAGCGGCAAGTCGCGCGCCCGGCTCGCGCAGATCAACCGCGCGGTGGACAGCATGCACAAGCTTGTCAATGCGCTTCTCATGCTTGCCCGCGACGATTCTGCCCAGCGCGTCGAGTCGGTCGATCTCACGCGCATGATCGGGACCACGCTCGCGCCATTTGCGGAGCGCCAGCCGCCAGCGGCGTGCAGACGGTGATCGACGTCGGTAGCAGCGTTCAAGTCAAAGCGGACGCCTCTGCTTTGGCAATCGTTCTGTCGAATCTGACCGACAACGCGCTGCGGTACACCGATCATGGCTGCGTGCGCTTCTCATACGCGCGCGGCCGGCTGCACATCGAAGACACGGGCTCGGGCATTCCGGAGCACGCGTTGCCGCATGTTTTCGACAGGTTTTACCAGGCCTCGCAAACGCCGTCTGAAGCAAAGGGTTTCGGTATTGGCCTGTCGATCGTCAAAAAGATCTGCGACCGGCGTGGATGGGCAATTCAGATCGAAAGCGAACAGGATCAGGGCACGCGCGTGGCGCTGAGCCTGCCCCTGGCGGGACCCGCGAGCGCCGCGGAGGACTGAGAGCCACGTTGTTGACGAAAATTTCACAACTGGGTGCGTAGCATCCGGGTCATGAGCGGTCCGCCCCTGCGGCCGGGAGACCCTTGGATGCCGGAATGCGCCGCGCGATACTGATTGTCCTTACCTTACTCACCGGTTGTGCGTCCTACCACGCACAGCCGATCGCGCCTGATCAACTGGCCCAACAGTTTGAGCAGCGCTCACTCGCGAGCGAGGACTTGCGCGCGTTTCTCACGAAGGCACTTCGGTCACGACGTCCAGCCGTGGCCGACGGCCCGGTGGGACGAACGGATGCTGACGCTCGCGGCGTGGTACTACAGTCCCGCGCTCGATGTTGCGCGCGCCCACTGGGGCACCGCGAAAGCCGGCATTCAGGCTGCCGACGCAATGCCGAACCCCGTCCTGCAGTTGCCGTTCCAGTTCGCTACGCCCAATCCTGGACCGGGCGCGCCTTCATCTGGGGCCCTGCCCTGACATTCCGATCGAGACCGCGGGCAAGCGCGGTTACCGCCTCGATCAGGCGACTCACCTGTCGGAAGCCGCGCGCCTTGCGATCGGCAACGAAGCGTGGAAGGTCCGCGGACACGTTCGGGACGCGCTGGTCGCTCTGTACGCCGCGCGCGAACGCGGGGCCGATCTGTCGCGCAAGGCGGAAGCACTGCAGCAGGTCGTTCGGATGGTCAGCAAGCGCCGATCGGTCGGCGAAAACTCGGGACCGGATGTCGACGCGGCCGTTCTCGCGGCGACACAGGCGCAGGCTGATCTGGCTGCGGCCCGAAGCGCGCAGCAGGATGCGCTTGCGCAACTGGCGGCGGCGATCGGTGTGCCGGCGGCCGCGCTCGATGGCCTCCAGTTCACCCTCGACGAATTCGGTACGTCACTGCCAGCGCCGCCTGCCGCTGACGCGCAACGCGATGCCATTTTCCATCGCGCCGATCTGCTTGCCTCGCTCGCCGAGTACGCGGCGGCCGAGTCGGCGCTTCAGCTCGAAGTGGCCAAACAGTATCCCGACATCCATTTCGGACCCGGCTACACATACGACACCGGTACACACAAGATAGGCTTCGGACTTGCGGGTATCATGCTGCCGATCTTCGACCAGAACCAGGGGAACATTGCGCAGGCCGAGGCGAAGCGCGAGGAAGCCGCGGCACGCACGGCGGCCTTGCAGGATTCGATACTCGGTGATCTGGATCGTGCCCTCGCGAATTATCGGGCGAGCCTTGACGCCGTGCAGCTCTCTGCACGCCATCTCACCACCGCACGGCGTCAGCTGGACAGTCAGCGGGCAGGTTTCGCCGCCGGCAACATCGATCGTCTGACGCTCACGCAGGCCAAGGCCGACTTCGAGGCAAACGAAATGACGCACCTGGATGCCGTCGTCGCTGCCCAAAAGGCGGCCGGTGTGCTCGAGGATGCCATGCAGCGCCCCCTTGAGCCCGAGGCGGCCAACGAATCTCTGACTCAACAGGAACCACGGCGATGAGATACCGGCTGCTCTTCTTTTCTGCCATCACGATCGCGCTGGCTGCCAGCGCGTGCTGGTACATCTATCAAAACCTTTATCCGAAACCATCTGCATCATCCGTGGCCGCGCAGCCGGCGTCCCGGCCGGCCGTTCAGACGATCAATGGTGAGACGGTGGTGACCGTCAGCCAGGCGATCCAGCAAGCAAGCCACATCGAAGCTGCCTCGCTCGCCCTCGTCACCAAACGGCCTGACACTAACGCATGGGCGACGGTCGTCGATCTTCAGCCGCTCTTCGACCTGCATAACCGGCTGGCCGCCGCACGCGCCGATCTCGATACGCTCACCGCTCAGGCCGGTAATTCGCATACGCAGTATGAGCGCAGCAATGTGCTGTACGAGGATGATCGCAACGTCTCCCAGAAGAGCCTGCAGGACGCGCGAGCAGTGATGCAGGCGGATCAGGCGAAGCTGCAATCGGCCACCACAACGGTCAGCGGGCTGGAGGCGACGCTGCGCCAGCAGTTCGGCGATGCGCTCGCGCGGGCGTCGATGGACCCGAAATCCGACGTGTTTCAACGGCTGCTTGCGGGCCGCACGGCGGTGTTGCGCGTGACGCCACCGCGGGGCTCCAGAGTAACGCGCCAGCGCGCATCACGGTGGACGCTCCCGACGGCGAGCATGTCACCGCGACGAAGCTGTCGGCGTCGCCGCTGGCCGATCCATCGATACAAGGCAGTCCCTGGTTTTACGCAGCGGATCGAGCGTTGCCTGTTGGCACCCGCACCAGAGCGCATGTGCCAATGCCGGCGCCGGCCTCACAGAGGCTCGTCGTTCCCGAGTCGGCCGTCGTCTGGTACGGCGGACAGCCGTGGCCTACGTGCAGACAGCACCCGATCACTTCACGCGCCGCTATGTTCCGCCGGCGACGAGGGCGATCAGGGCTTTCTCGTGAACTCCGGCTTTCATACTGGGGACCGCGTCGTCACGCAAGGCGCCCAGTTGCTGCTATCCGAGGAACTGAAGCCTCAAGGGATCGCGACGGCCTGCAAGGATCCGCCCGAATGCGATGACTGACCCGTTGTTTCGCCCGGTAGACACGAATCCAACAAACCGCTCATGCTCAACGCAATCATCCGGTTCTCGCTGCGCTTTCGCGGCGTGATCTATGCGCTGGCCCTTATCACGGCCGGCTACGGTCTCTACTCGCTCACCCGCGCGAAGCTCGATGTGTTTCCCGAGTTCGCTCCGCCGATGAGTATCATCCAGACCGAAGCGCCGGGCCTCACCAGTGAGCAAGTCGAGACGCTCGTGACACAACCTGTCGAGAACGCCCTACGCGGCATGGTCGGGCTGCAGTCGATGCGCTCCAAGTCGATGCAGGGCCTGTCTGCCATCACGCTGGTCTTCGATGAACATGCGAACGTGATGCAGATCCGCCAGTTGGTCTCCGAGCGGGTGAGCGCACTTGCGGCAAGCCTGCCGGCCGGCGTCATGCCGCCGAAGCTGCTGCCGCTCACCACCACGACCAGTGTCGTGCGCGCGATTGGCCTGACCTCGAAAAAGCGTTCTCTGCTGGAACTGTATGACATCGCGCAGTGGACCATCAGACCGCAGTTGCTCAGCGTGCCCGGCGTGGCGGACGCCATCGTCTTCGGCGGACAAACCCGTCAACTCCAGATCCAGGTCGATCCCACGAAGCTCTTGCGCTATGGCCTCACGATGCAGGACGTGGTGGCAGCGGCGCGCGTATCTACCGGCGTGCGCGGCGCGGGGTTCATCGAGAACGACAATCAGCGCATCGCCATCAACGCGGACGGCCAGGTCACGACACCCGAAAGGTTCGCCGCTATCGCGCTGCGCTGGAGCAACGGCGCCGCCGTTCGACTCGGTGATGTCGCGACGGTGACTTGGGCGCCCGCCCCCACTGTAGGCGCGGCCTCGATCATGGGTCAGCCTGGCGTGATGCTGGTCCTGGAGAGTCAGTACGGCACCAACACGCTCGCCGTCACAAAGGGCATCGAGAAAACATTGTCGAGCCTGCGGCCCGTGCTCGAAAAACAGGGTGTCGAGGTCAATGCAGGTGTGTTCCGGCCGGCCAACTTTATCGATGCGTCCGTCAGTCACCTGCGAATGGCGCTGATCGTCGGCGCCGTGCTGGTCGTTGCGGTGCTCTTCCTGTTTCTGCTGAACGCACGTACAGCCGTCATCTCCGCCGTGGCGATACCGCTTTCGCTGCTCGTTGCGATCATCGTGCTGACGTCGTTGGGCGTGAGTCTGAACACGATGACGCTCGGCGGCCTTGCAATCGCACTCGGCGAGGTGGTCGACGACGCGATCATCGATGTCGAGAACATCTACCGCCGGTTGCGTGAAAACCGCAGCCTGCCCAAGCCGCTGCCCGCGTTTCGCGTGGTGCTGCGCGCGTCGCTCGAGGTCCGCAGCGCCGTGGTGTTCGCCACCTTCATCGTGATGCTGATCTTTTGCCCGTGCTGACGCTTTCAGGTGTCGCCGGCAAGCTGTTTGCACCGCTTGGCGTCGCCTATATCCTCGCCGTGCTCGCTTCGCTCTGCGTGGCGCTGACGCTCACCCCTGCAATGGCACTCGCCCTGCTCGCGCGCGGTCCGCTGCCGGAGCACGAACCACGGATGATCGCGCGCCTGAAGGCTCGCTACGTCGCACTGTTGCTGAGTGTCGAGCAACGGGTGAAGACAGTAGTCATCGTCGTCACATTGATGTGCGTGGCAGCACTCGTATCGGTGCCGTTCATGAGCGGCAACTTCATTCCTGAGTTGCGCGAGGGACATTACATCGTGCACATGGGCTTGGCTCCCGGCACGTCACTCGCCGAATCGATGCGCATTGGCACGCAGGTTTCCCACGCCCTCATGCAGGTGCCCGGCGTGCGGCTTGTCGCGCAGCGGGCGGGCCGCGCCAACGAGGTCGTTGACCCGGTCGGAGTTCAGCTCTCTGAGTTCGAGGTCGATCTCAAGCCGATGAGCGCGTCCGATCAGAGCTGGGCGCTGTATCGCATCAAGCAGGCGCTTGCGGACTTCCCCGGGC
Source organism: Caballeronia sp. PC1 (assembly GCF_021353155.1). Classification (NCBI taxonomy): domain Bacteria; kingdom Pseudomonadati; phylum Pseudomonadota; class Betaproteobacteria; order Burkholderiales; family Burkholderiaceae; genus Caballeronia; species Caballeronia sp. PC1. The sequence continues at coordinate 156,009 of NZ_JAJUBH010000005.1, read as the reverse complement.
TCACCACCTCCGTGAACACCTTTCTGGTCGAGCGCATCGACGAGACAATCTCAGGCGTGACCGCGCCGGTCGTCGTCAACGTATTCGGCGACAACCTCGATGTGATTGATCGCAAGGTGCAGGAGATCGCCCACGTGCTTGGATCAATCCGTGGCGCCGCAAGCGTGCGGGTGGAATCGCCCCCCGGCATTCCCGAACTCGATGTCAGGCTCAAGCTCGACCAGTTGAACCGTTGGGGTTTCAGGCCAGTGGAAGTGCTCGATGCGATCCAGTCCGCCTATCAGGGCGCCACCGTTTCACAGATCTATCAGGGTAGCCGCACGTACGACGTCGTGGCGGTGCTCTCGCCTCGCGAACGCGCTACGCTCAATGGCGTCGGCGCGTTGATGCTGCGCAACCCGGACGGGCTTGCCGTGCCGCTGCACGATCTTGCGTCCATTCGCCAGATCTCCGGCCGCTATCAGATCACCCACGATGGCGGACGGCGCATGCAGACAGTGTCGGTCAGTCTCGGGAGCCGCCCGGTCAGCGACTTCGTTAGGGAAGCCAAGGCACGTGTGAACCATGAGATCAACATGCCCCCGGGGACTTACGCAGTATTCGCCGGCGAAAGCGAGGCGCGCGCGCAATCGCAGCATGATCTGCTGGTGTACGGCGCGATGTCGCTCATCGGCATCGCACTGCTGCTCTTCCTTGCACTCAGGAGCAGTCGGGGGGTGCTGCTGGTCATGGTCAACCTGCCCTTTGCACTCGTGGGTGGCGTGCTGGGCGTGATGCTCGCGGGAGCGAACCTGTCGCTCGGGAGCATGGTGGGCTTCGTCACGCTGTTTGGCATTTCGTTGCGCAACTCGATCATGCTGATCAGCCACTACGAGCACCTCGTGCATGTCGATGAACTCCCGTGGAGCGCCGATACGGCCGTCCGAGGCGCCTCGGAGCGGCTCGTGCCGATCCTGATGACCGCACTCGTGACCGCGCTGGCACTACTGCCGCTTGCAGTTACGAGCGGCGCGGCCGGCAATGAGATCGAGGGGCCGATGGCGATCGTGATCCTGGGCGGGCTCATCACCTCCACGGCGCTGAACCTGATCGTGCTGCCGACGCTGGCATTGCGTTACGGCCGCTTCGCGCGGGATGCCTTGACCGAACCCGGCCCTGCAGCTGCCTGATCGGAGAGCGGCCATGTCCATCCACGCATTGCTCATGTCGTTCGGTGAACGTCCGCATCTGGTGCTCGCCGTGGTGTTCGCTGCGGCATGCACGGAGTCGATTGCAGCGATAGGGACGTTCGTGCCGGCCGGGGTCGTGATGTTCGCCGCGGGCGCGCTGATCGGCGCCGGCGCGGTGGACGGCTGGATCATGATCGGCGTGGCTACGCTGGGCGCCATCGCCGGCGACGGCCTGAGCTACGAACTGGGGCGGCGTTATCACACCCAGGTCGGCGCCTGGTCGCGATCGCACGGCCATGAGGCCGCCTGGTTACGCGGCGAACAGTTCGTCGCGCGGCACGGTGGCAAGAGCATCGTGTTCGCCCGATTCTTCGCTCCGGTGCGGGCGATCGTGCCGTTGGTGGTAGGCACGGCCCGGATGGCTCGCGCGAAGTTCTATCCGATCAATGTGGTCTCGGCGCTCGCCTGGGCGCCCACGCATATCGCCCCGGGCATCCTGTTCGGCGCATCCGCGTCCCTGGCCGAAGCCGTGAGCGCGCGCCTAGCCGCGATCTTCGTTATTTTGGCTCTGCTTCTCTGGCTCATCGTGCGTCTCGTCAGGCTGATGGTCGAGCGAGGCCTTCCGATGACAAAACGCGTCGCGGCGCGAGTGACGCGGCACTGGGCCCGCCGCCTTCCGTGGTTGGGAACACAGTTGCGGAAGATCGTCGATCTCGATTCGCCCGAGTTCCCCACGTTGGCGGCGCTGGTGCTGCTTTTTATCGGAAGCGTGTGGCTCTTTGGCGGTGTGCTTCAGGACGTAGTCGCCAATGATCCACTGATGCGGGCCGACACAGCGCTCTACGCTTTCCTGCAGTCACTCCACATCGCGCCGATCGACTCGCTGATGACCGGTCTGTCCGCGTTGAATGACCGCTCGGTGGTCTACGCAGTTTCAGCTGTCGTGCTTGTTTGGCTGATATGGAAGCGAAGCTGGAAGTCCGCGGTTTGGTGGATCGCCGTGGTTGGTGCGGGGGTCGCTGTCGCCGTTTCTCGGGTTCAATTTCAAGTCCACGCGGCCTGTCGACTGGATTCCCGGTACCCTCACACCCCGCTGCCCGACGGCCGCGCAGCGTTCAGTCTGCTGATCTTTGCCTTCGCCGGCTGGCTGTTATGTCGCCAGCAAACCTTGCGCTGGCGTGCAGGCGTCGCCACGGCGGTTGCACTATGGATCGTCATGGGCTCCATAGCCGATCTCTATCTCGGCCGGGCCTGGCTTTCCGGACTTCTCGGCGGCTGGGCGCTCGGGCTCGCGTGGCTTTCACTGTTTGCCGGCACCTATACCTCCCGGCATGTGGACGACGATCTGTCTCCCAAGGCGATGGCGCTGCTGATCACCGGAACGCTCGCGGTTGCCGGAGCGGGGTATCTTTCCGGCCACACGCAACCCGTTAAGGCGGGTGGTTCACCGATCGCGCGGCTTGCCCTGAGTTTGTCCGTCGGGCAATGGCTCGACAATGGCTGGCAACTACTGCCGGCACGGCGCATGGAAGTCGGCGGTGATGAGGAAGAACCGTTACCGCTACAGTGGGCGGCAAGCAATGATGCAATCATCGGCGCACTAAAGCAGGCCGGCTGGCAGCCCGCTGTCGCCTGGACGGCGCGCTCGGCACTCGGCTGGTTGCTGTCACAGCCACAAGTCGACCAGTTGCCGGTGCTGCCCAAATACTCGGCGGGCGAACCCTCGCAGCTTGCTCGTGCGGACCGATCCCGACTCATCGCGCAGCCGTCTGGTGCTACGCCTTTGGCGTTCACACTTCATCATTCGCGACGCAAGTGACCGCGCGCCGCTGTGGTACGGTGCTCTGTATCGGGAGACTCTTTATCGCCCGGCGCACGTAGTCACGATCGAGGAAACAAAAAATGTATTAGATCCATCGATCATCATCGCGTTGCTCGGTCTTCGGCGGCAGACTGTCATGCGCTCGACCACTGTCGATCGGGTGGTCCGTGACGTTGTACTTGTCCCACCCGAGTCCACGCGATGATTCGGGCGATCAGGGAATCGGGACTATTCGCTGAGGCCGGCGTCAACAACCGATGAACTGTTTGCTTTTATTGAGTAAATTTGATGCCTTCCACGGCCTGACAGACGGGCCGGTTGACTTCGAGCAGCTCGGAGCTGATGCTGCCCGGATTGGCGATCTGACCGGGAAAGACGCTTTCGGGACCGGCGTGCGCGGATCGGACCTCCGCGATTCGGTCGTAGACCTTTTTGACGCCCTGTGCGAGCTTGGTGGCGTCGCCGTGACCGCCGATATGCATGAATAACACCTTTGGCTGATCAAAAAGAAGTGATTGTGAAATGCGGTCACTTGGAGGCCGGCATCGAGTGCAGTGCTCATCACCGGATTGACTTCGTCCTGGAATAAGGCGGTGTCGCCCATCATCACGCTAGCCATGAATTTTCACGTCATTACGCGGGTTGGAGACCTTGAACACGCCCTCGTGTTTGGAATGGATCACTTCCAGGACGGCAGACAGCAACTATTTGATTCAATGACAAATGTTTATGGGGCCGGACCGCAAAGTCCCGCCGCGCCTAGAGCGTTCTAACCCGGAAATTGCACGGAAATCAAGGGCACCCCGATATTTCGTCGAAGTCAGTTGCTCGATGCTGTGCTATATCGCGATAACCTGTCGCCCGTCTTCATGATGCTGAGTGAGGCAGAGCAACTTCGCGTTGGCAACGCATTCATGCGCCGTCTCGCACGGCAGATGAACCCCGCCAATCCGGTGCTGGGAACGCGGCAAGTCATCAATTTGATGGATGCTGGCCAGAGCTTGAGCGAGCGATTTGGCGTCGATTTCGCCACGTTTCTGCCGGAATGCAATGCCACCGGCATGCTCACGCGCAAGCCTCAATCCATCGACGAGTCGCAAGGATGAACAGCCCAACAATCGGCCACCCGGACATTGTTCTTGGCACGCTGCTCGCCAAAGGCGGCCGCGCTCATCGGCTTGCTAGGCTGACAGCGCTGCATGAGATTTGCCGTAGGCATCAGGAGTTAGGCTCGTGCGATTTTTCTCTCTCAACCATTGGTCGCCTGGCGGAGGCGGAAGGCATCCTAAAGGGGCGCGTCCTCTACAACATGCAATCGGCGGATTACCGCAAGCTGATTTTGTCCTGGGCAACGTATGCCGGGCCACCGACGCTTCAACCATCGAAACCGCTGGCAAGCCACGAATACCTCATGCGTATTCAAGACCCCGCGATCCGCTCCATCATGCAAGCGATCATCGGGGAGCGAGACAAGCTCCGGGCCGAGGTCAACCTTCTGAAATCTAACGCTCAAGTCGTCGTGGACCGGCGCCCAATCGGTGCGCGCGGCCCAGGAGCCGCCATCGTCTTGCCAACAACGACGCACGGCCACGACGCGCAGCTCACTCCTTCAGAACGTGAAGCGCTGGAGAAGGCGGTCTCTGCCGACTACCTTGATGGACACGGCTTACACGAAAGCAGCCATGGGGAGATTGTGAACGAACACGGTCGGACTGTGTTCGATGTCGGCTTCGCGCGTGCAATACGAAAGATCCTCGGAGCCTGAACAGCCGATAACCGAAACGATGTAGTTCGATGTATGCATACATCGAAACGGAGAGTCCTTGGCGACCCCACCGCAGAACGCTTTCACGCTTTTCGCTCTCAAACTATGTACTCCACGGGTATAGGTCCACAGCGACGGATGGATTTCCTCGACACGTGCCGGCAACGCGCCCATAAGCCCTCCAAACACTGTATGTTTATACAGTATAGAGCATTGCGTGGAATGCAGGGGCCTGCTACGCGAGGGCCGCACGCTCCCTGTTCGCGCTGGACTCTTTCGAGTAGCGAGAGCGTGCGGGTACAGCTACCGTGACCTGCCGCAATCGGCCTGTGTTGGCCACCCGCCGGTCCGGCAACCGATTGTCGCTACTCCGCCGGAGCGGCCGCGCCCGGCTTTCCATCGCCCAGCGTGAACGCCCACTGCCGCCGCAGAAAGTTGCCAAACGGGACCTGGCCACGCTTTTCGTCCCGCTCACAAAAGTAGTAGATCAAACTGTGGATTACTGAGAGGGACAGCGGCGTGTGGAGCAGAGAATCACCAAAACCGGCGCCCCCGATCCGGGCCTGCCCGCTCGAAGCATGGCAGGTGTAGGCACCGTATATATCGACCGGGAAAATCGATATGAACGTCAACGCGAAGATCATCGCAGCCGGAATCTCGCGATTGTGACCTCGCGCGCGCGGAAGCCAGATGCTCACACATAGGAGGATCGCACCCGGCACGACGTGGACGGCATTCGCATCGCAGTACGAGAACGCCGATGAGATTACCACCGATAGTACGAACATCGCGCACGTGAACTTTGTCGTTACATCCAGCGTGCGCGGAAGGTATGCGACGGCGGCGGCAAGCGGTAGGCCTGCCCCGATCGCGTCGAGGGAAACTGTATTCATCCTCTTCCCGGTAATAGTTTGTCCATCAGCGTAACGACAAGGGCAGGCTGACGCAACGCAGCGCCGTTCGCTCACGCAGCCTGCGGTTGCTCGGCAAAGGAATGCACAAGTCGCGGTTTAACCGAACCCACACCGGCTCCCGAAGCGGCCAGCCGCAGGCCGTCCTGTGATTCACCGGCGACCTCCAGAAACTGGTGTCTCAACCGCATGGCCTTCGCCTGTGAGCATTGCATGAATCTTCGGATTTCCTTGACGGTTGGCCGCACTCGCCCGTCGGCGATCGCGCTCGTTAGCTGCACCAGTTCTGAATTGACGACGCTGTGCATCCGATGATCGGTGCGTCCGCTACTCCCGGTCTGAATCGCATGACTACCGGTGACTTCAACCCGGTAACCATGCTCGTCCGCTACGGCCGTCTCGCCCTTTACGGGACTGGCCCCCAGCGACATGCTACCGGCAAGCAAGGCGGCGTTACTCGACGATACTGAGACGTCTTCTGCACTACTGCTGATGCGCGAGGGGCCGGAAAGCGCGATCATCCAGCCCAGGCAGGCGACGCCTTCCAGCAACCAGCCCATCGAGAGAGCAAACACAAGATCGATCGTTCCCCGCGGTGCGCCAAGCACGTCTGCTACCCGCGACGTTACTGGATCATTTCTCGCTGCATCCGCTTTAGCGTTCAGTGCATCGCGCGCGGCAATTTCCCTGTCGGCGGCTTCTTCACGCCGGCGTGCTTCGTTCGCTTCGGTTCCAAGCGCCGCCAGTTGGGCCGCAAGCGATTCACGCCTGATGTCGAGCGATTCACAGCGGACTGTGCAATGTGTCGAGCGCGCCACGAGCAGTGCACGGGTCACGCGGGCCTGCTCGCGAGCGATCGCGTCCGGCGCACGACCTGGAAGCGCGGGCACTGCGGGCAAGTCACGTTGCACCTGAGCCGCACGCGCCTCGCCAGCATGGCGCTGCGCGGCAAGAAAGAATGTCGCATGCCCATAGCCGGTGCTGACCATGCACACTAGCCATAGCAGCACGGCCGTACAACGCACATGCAACGTCGCCCCATGAGTAAGCGCTGGAATCAGGTGTGCGCCGAGCAACAGGACAAGCCCTACGGCCGCCCACGCGAGACGTTCTGACGCTGCTCCCCCTCGTTCAATTCCCGCGATGATGGATATCCAGGCAGAAATGCCTGTCGCTAGGACGGCGAGAAGAAATGCAGGTATGCGAACTGAGAAGGAAGGAAAACGATGGGAAGGTTGCCTGAAGCCAGGCGCGGCGGTGTTGCTCATGATGCGGCCTCTTTGGTTTGCGGTCGAACTCCGCTGCCCATCGCCAAATGGGGTGAGCGGGCACAAGGCAGGGTTGGCGAACCGGAACCAAAGAAACCGGCAGACCCGAAGGTCTCCCCACCAGGGCCCGCCCATAGAACCGGCGTGCAGAGGCGCAGGCACAAAAAAGCCGCTTTGCGCGGCGTTTGCGCTTTGATTTGTTCAGGTCGCCAAACCCGACGTCTGCTGTTTCAGACGTGTCTACAGTATAGCCGTGCCGGGCAGGGTTAACAACCGGCGAACGGCGTGTCGTCCGACTAACGGACTGTCCCTTATCCCGTGCGCTCCGTGACAGCTCACCGGACGGACCAGCCGCCCACTAGCCAACAACAGACAGGTGTATCAGAACCCGTACGGATTCTGGCTCCAGCGGCGAAGCACCTGGTAGTCGTGCTCTGGCAGCACGATCAGCCCGTCTTCGGCCGCCTCGAGCACCCGCTCCATCTGGCCGCTCTTTACGAGGTTGCCGTGCAGGCCGTAGAAGTACCATGCGAACGGCATGCCGATGCGCTCATCAAATTGTGTGAGCTTGCCGTACAGGCTGTACACATCGAGCTTACCGGTGTTTTTCAGTTCCGCTATCTTGCGCGTATGAGCCCACTGCGGAACGAAGCTCAGCTCCCGCTTGCCACTCGGATCGGTGTAATCAGAAGTATTGAAGGTCCAGCGCAGGCAGGCCCGGTGGCCTGCACGACCGGCGCTCGACGCGCTCCAGTCGTCGAAAAAGCGGCGACCCGACCAGCGCACCTGATCGTAACCGGGCGTGAGCTCGCGCACCGTCACGATCCGCTGCTCGCCCGTCGAACTGTTGGTTTCTACCAGACGGCGGTCGCCGTCGGCGCGCCGGCGCCGGTCGTACATGGCCGTGGCGAGCGCAGTGAATTGCAGCATGTCGATCGCACCCTCAAGCCGATATCGGGGCGTGCCGACCATGCGCGGTTCGATGCGCTCGATGAAGGCCATCCCGGTCGCGCCCCTCCGAAGCTCGTCGATCCGGGGCAAGCCCCAACTGTCGTCGCGCGGAAACAGCTCGCGCTCGACAAACTCCTGCTCTTCCCACACTTCGAGTTGAACGAAGTTGTCCTGCTCCCCACCACGGTCATGCACGAAGTAATGCAGCAGCGGCCGGATCTCGGTCAGCCGATAGCCAGCATTCCTGTACGCTTCCCACACCGCGCGCACCGAACCGCCATGCGCTTCGAGCTGCGCGTCAATCCACGCATGATAGTCGGCCGCGATCTCGCGATCCTCCGCGTCGAGGATGCGCGCCGGCCGCTCGCTGTATACGTCGCGGGTCATGACGTAGCGCGCACTTCGATAGTCCGTGCGCGTGGCGAAAGCCGTCAGCAGGTCGGAGTGGTTTTTTGTGAATGACGTCGCGGCGACGATCGTCGCCAGCACGTCAGTCTGCAGATCATATTCTTTGCGCATGGTGCTACCTTGTTGCTGGGCCGAAGAGCCGCGGGTCCAGGGTAAAGGGTTCGCTGCTGAGGACCTTGACGCTCGCCATGTCGGGATGCATCGGGTTCAACAGCAGGTTGAAGTCGGTTGGACAGACGACCGACGGCACCCGCATTGCCAGCCGTTCGCCGGTCTCTATCCACTGGCGGCCGAGGGCGCGCGTCGCTTCCGGATCGCGCGTCAGGTCCGCCCACCCGGTCGGCAACGCAGGCACGAACGCCGCATCGTAGACCGCGTCCGCCACGTCGAGCGTCACCAGAAAATAGCCGCCGGCAGGCAGCAGGCCCGACATGTGTACCAGCGCCTCAAGCAGCGCGGTCGACGCGTGACAACACGTGTACAGCACCCGCATGCCTCGCGGGTTCCAGCGGCCGCCGGCCAACGCCGCGCCGTTGCCGCTCAGATCATCGGCCCGATAATGTCCGCGCCGTTCCTTCGCGAGTCGGTACAGCCTCATGCAGACACGCCGTGGATGACGCGAAGCAACAAGTCGCGCACGCGGTCGTAGCCCGGCTGCGAATCCAGAACCTCGAGCGGCCGCAGGCCGCCCAATTCCATATGCGGCCGTTGCATCCATTCTGCCGCCAGTGTGTCGTCTTCGAACACCTCCGCTGCCTGCTCGAATACATAGAGCACTCGCGCGACCCGATCTGACTCGGGTCCGGACAGGCGTTCTTCCTTCGAGATCTTGCGGAGGATCGTCGAACTCGGCAGTCCAAGACCACTCAACAGGGTTTGTACGGGAATATGCAACAGCTCCTTCGCGACCCGATCGATAATGATCGCCTCCATTCCCTCACGAATCTGGCGGCGCTGCTCAAGCGGGTCCATCTTCCGGAATGATTCGAAGTCGTGCGGTTGTGCGCCGAGGCCGTTGGAGCCCGCGAACGCCTTCGCCCGTTTGCCGGCGGCCGGGTCGCGGCCGGCGGGTTGATTCAGTACCATGCGAGCCTCCCAAATGAGAACATCATAGCTCCCAGATTAGTACTGTCTCAAATGGGAGTCAAGGAATTTCCATTTGGCAGCAATATGCTGGCGACCCAGACGCCGAATTTATACTTGGGAATCGGTCTTGCTGATCTAGGGTGTACCGTCGAGGAGAACCGCCATGTGCTACGGAGAGCCATACCAGCTGCTTGAACTTGTCCTCGGGAATCGCGACCTACCCAAAAACGACCTCGGGCACACGCCGCTGGACGACTTTCGAGACTTCTGCACCCGCACGCGCTGCAAAGAGGATGAACTCGGGCCGACGGCCTTTGCTTTCGTCAGGGTCGCGTACGTGACCGCCGCTCTGGGCCGCGCCAGCTTCCGACGCGCCGTTGAATGCAATGATCGGCCGCCGCCAGATGCCGCCCACATGGTGCCGGATGAGCTGCTGCAGCTGTTCATCGTTGATGGCGCGCTGCCCAAGAACGATCTGGGGCATACCCCGCTCGACGACTTCGAACACTTCTGTGCGTATAGCGGCTGCAATGAAGGTGACCTGGGTCAACGGGCATTCGCATTCGTCAGACTTGCATATGTGACGGCAAGCTTGGGACATCGAGGGTATAGATGGGCGCCACTCGACGACGAGCTGGCAAAGGCGCGAGCGAACGTCGGCATGCTCCTGCGTGACCATCCGCTGGGAACCACCGCGGACATTGCCGAGTACTGCGTGCTGTACTGGGATGGCGACGAGCTTGCCGGCGCCCACCTTTCCGCCGACCAGCCCGGGACCGTCGACGAACCGTTCGACGCGGATGAAGTGCTTCCCGAGATCGCTGAAGCGGTCGACGACTGGCTGAAGTCGCCAGTCTTCACTTTCCGCCCGTCACTTCTGGAGTGGCTGAAAGATGCGCCGCCGCGCGATTCCGCCGTCTGAAAAAACTGTCTGACCGCACGGCGCCCGTCACTGTGGGTTTCCGCCTGCCCTGATCGCTCTTGCGACGCTCACGGCGAGATTGCCGCAGAACCAAGGATACCCATCAGGGTCCTCGCGTTGCGCTGTCCCTGGTCTTCGAAATTGTTGTTGAACACGACGTGGGTCCGCTCAACGTTCTTTGCGATCCGCTGGATCATCACGGCCAGTTCTGCAAGCTCCTGCTCGGTGTAGTCGTAATTGAACCGCGACGACGCAGAAGTGGCGCCCTGAATGTTCCACGTCTCATGATTGCGGCCGTGCAGCCTGATGAGCGCGAGTCGCGGATTCGTCACTTCCCACACGGCAGGGATCGAGTTGGCCGTCGTGTTGGGCTCGTCGACCACCACGTTGACGAAGCCGCGCTCCCGTTCCATCAGTAGCGTCGATTCGCGCGCCTTGTCCGAGAACCACGATCGGTGCCGGAACTCAGCCGCGAGCGTGTAGCCCTCCATCACATCCGCACAGTGTTCGACGTGAGCCCGGCCATCGGCGTTATTGACGACCCACGGTGCGAACTGGAAATGCACGGCTCCGAGCTTGCCCGCTTTGCGCAGCGGTTCGATCGCTTCAATGTACCGGCGCCACAGTTCACGCAGGATGTCTCCCGGCGTGTCTTTGTAGTACAGGTTTTTCTTATCGCTTGCGGGCAGGGCGGCCTGGATATCCTTGGGCAGCTTGGTCCGGTCCGTCTGATGCCCAGTGAAGAGACGGAACGCCTTGATGTTGAACGTGAAATGCGGCGGTGTGCGCTCGGCCCACAGAACAGCGTTCGAGGCGCTTGGCATTGCGTAGTAGCTCGAGTCCACCTCGACCAGCGGGAACTGGGTCGCGTAGAACCGCAGCCGCGCTTCCGCGCTCGTACAGCCGGGAGGATAAAACCGCTTGCTGGCGATTAACGTCGGGTCCGTCCAGGACGCCGAGCCCACGCTGATGGTCATGGATATTCCCGTCCGTTTCGCATGCGAAAAACATTCTTCGCCTTGGTCTGAGGGTACCAGCCAACGCAGCGGGGAACCAGCCCCCGACATGACCAACCTGCGTCACACCGTGTCAGTGCCGCTGCGAAGATGGTCTCTGCGGAGCATGTCAGTCGCCAGACGACGCGACACCGATACGGCGCTTCGCCAGTTCAGCCAGTACATATTTCCCGAGCAGCTGTGTGTTGATCATCCGGCCACCACTACCAAGCAACTGGATTCCTAGGTCGTACCGGTCATTCGCCAGTCGCAACATCGGATGTGCATCGACCTCCTGATCGGCTTCCGCGTCAAACACCTTCACCGGTCCAGAGGTCCCCGCCCCGCGGTAGCGAGCAATCAAGTATTCCTTCCCGTTCAGCTCGACCAGCCGCTGCTCGATCACGTCCATCGAATCTTGGCTCGCGAACCTGCGCTTCGCCACCGACTCAGCGACGATTTCCCGCTGAAGGAACTGCACGAACGCCTTGAGCGTGTGCCGGGTGTAATCCGAGATCGGCTCAATTTCGGCGAGCGCCTCTCGCCGCAGCAGGTCGCGGATCAGCTCCACGACGGACAGCTGTCCTTCTGGCCCGCCGGTCCAGCGCAGCCACGTCTTACGGTGTGGATGGCGACCGTCGAGCTCCAGGGCGTCGAACTCCGCGCGGAGCAGAGCGCAGCGGCTTCGCCGGGCGGCGTCAGAAACACCACCGTGATGGGCGTCGGCAAGTCGCGGTTGGCTTCGCTGATGCAGGCGAACTGCTCGGCAAGCTGCTGCGCCTGCGCGGCTCCGGCTTTCACCTTGTTTTCGATAACGATGTGATGGGCTTTTTGCTGTGAGTCTCCATCCCCGGTCATTAACTGGATCTCAATGTCAACGATACGCGACACGGGACCGTCGTACTTCTTTTCGAGACCTACTTCAACGCTCAGGAGCGGATGCCCCAGCGCGGCGCTGAAGCGCTCCGGATCGCCGCAGGATCGAGCGACCTCGGTGAGAAAAGCATGCAGGAACGCATGCGAGAAGCCGTGCGGTTTGTTAGGTGCAAGCAGGAACGCCGCGAACGCACTGAGGTTCGTTTCGGTCAACCTGCCGCGCCCCTCGGAGAGGGCGTAGAAGATGTTCATCGGTGTGTGCAGGTGAGTCAGGAGGATTTGAAGCCACGTCGATCGCAGTCCATCAGCAGCGCATTGTGGACCGCAATGGGCATGCTCGACCGCAGCATCGGTTCCAGCGTGGTGAGGCCTCGATCGACAATTTCGGTGGCTCGGGCGATGGTTATGCCCTGCAGGCAGGCCGCGAAAAGCGGCTTGGTCTGCTCGAAGAGTACCCGATCGGTGTCGAGTGCCCCTGCCACGTAGAACTGTCGCTGATCGATCGACAGCTTCGTGTATCCATCGGGCGACACGGCCTGCAGGAGTGGAACGGCCGGCAGTGCCGGTGCTTGGGCGAACGCGCCCGTGGTTAGGCAAGCGACAAGCGCGGCGGCCGTTACGACGGTTTTGCTGTACATGGGGTTTCCTCAAGATGGCTCGTCGCTCTTAACGGCTGTTTGTTGAGGTTCCTTGAGTCGTTTGGCCGCGGCTGGGCGGCCGAAGATCACCTGACGGCACGGTCACTGACGCGGCCACGCTCTTAGCCTAATTCAGCGATCGAAACGAATCGCGAGCGGTTTTCGCATGCGCAATGAATGGCAGTTTCCGTCAGGGGGCGCCGCGCCCTGCGACGTCTAGCTGACCAGCGTGAGCGGCCGAGGCTTACGCGGGTCGACCTGGGTGTCCTGATGCGCGAAAACCGCGAGTCGAATTTCTGCCTCCGTTGGTTTTCTGGTGGACTCGAAACGTATTGTCCGTATCGCGGCGCTCGCCAACGCGGCGTCCCTCGCGGCGTCCCTGTTGCGGTTATGTGTCCGATCGTCCAGTTCGACGACCGCCATGGGTTTCAGCTCGGGGTCGCAAATTGCGAAGTCGACGCGTTTCTGCGAAATTCGGTTGAAGTCGCCGATTCGCTCTTTCGTACGCGAACAAGGTTCTATCAGCGCGGACATGGCCACCTGCGGGAACACGTGCGCGTCCGGCAGCGCCCGGCGCAGCCGATGAAAGAACTCGGTTTCATTCTCGGTGAGGAGCAACCTCGCGCGATACCGTGGGCTCTTTACCTTCGCTTTGTTACCGACGATAAATATCAGGCCGACAAGCAACAGGACGGCGAAAAATGACGCGTTCAGATGCATGGTGTCTGATTGTTTCTCGTTTGATCGCGGACGGCATGAACGTTATCAGCAGAAGTGATCCGCAGTCGAGCGCACGTCGCGTGAAACATGCGTCTATCGGACCCCGAGACGCTGATGTTCGTGCAAAAGGTACGTCAGATAGCTGCGCGTGAGATCACAGAAAAGGCGCGCCTCGCCCTCCGTCAGCTCGTAAGCGTCGCTCAGCACCGCACCGTGTCGCACCCCGCCACCGGACGGCGACGATAAGTACCCGTGCAACTTCTCGATCCATGAAATCGCTTCGCTGAGTACACGTCCTCGGTTGAACCGCTTGAGGTCGCCAATGATCCGGTTGAAGTATTTGCCGGTTACCGTGCCGTCTTCGTGCTCCAGACCCTGGAACGCAGTCGACACGGTTTCGAGCAACCACAGGATCTCCTGTACGGCGAGCCGGTACTTGCCGGTATTCAGCAATCGCTCGGACTCCGAAAGCGAGCGCTGGATGCGGTCGTTCGCCTGCTCGTCCAGTGACGGGACTTTCGCCGGCACCGCAACCGGCACGGCAACGCGTCCCGCGACCAGCCTCGGCGGATCGATCGCGAACCCGCTCGGAGCGAGCGCGTCATTCACGTAGTGCCACGGCGGCAGGCCTGCCTGCGGATGTTTCTTTGCGAAGTCCTGCAGGGCGTCGTACAAGGCCTCGACGAAGAGTGCCGCGTTACCCGCTGCCTGTCTCATATAGGCGAGGAGGTCGCTTACGGCCCAGCTTTCGCTCGAGCTTCGGCCGGCAGACTCGCCGCAGCACGCGGCAAAGCGTGGCTTGAACAGCTCGTAGACATCCTGCCGGCTGCCTTGCGCGGGCAGGCGGGAAATGACCTGAGAGAACACCGCGTCGACGACGTCATCGGGCATCACACCCGGAGACTCGTAGCGCCACGCCTGATCGAACTGCAACATTGCTCAGCCCTCGTTCCTGTCATCGGCGGTCGCCCCTGCCCTCACTGGGCCGGTCCACCAATCTGCGCTGCATTCTGCCCGAAAAGAGGCACCGTGACGCCGCTGTCGAGAAATCCGCACATCTGATAACCGGAGTTATCACGAACGCTGGATTTCCTCGTCAGATTTCACGTGTTCCGCTACACTTCGCTGGAACGTCCGCCGGGCAAGGGTCTGGCGCCGATCCGTCATGCCTTCTCACCGAAACGGTTCTGTGATGACGCCACCGAAGATCGACCCCACCAATCCCGAGGCGCTGCTCAATGAGCTGTTCGACGATGACCGCTGGGTCAAGGACAAGTTTGCCGAACATCTGAGCGGACCGATCCTCGAACTGTGCGAAGCGCTCGCCGGTTGTTTCCGCCTGATGACTGCCGTGAATGAGGCGGCCACCAAAACGGAAACGGTTCGCACTGCGCTTGTCGGGGCATTCGTTTTCGGGGTCCTGGACGACATCATGGTGTCGACGAAACTGCTGCTCACCGGCAAATTGCCGGCCGCCGGTAACCTCATGCGTCAGGTCATTGAAGGGATTGCCATGTCGATCCTTTGCTCAGCGGACAAACCGCTCATCGTGAGGCGCAAAACGAAGAAAGAGTCCGAGATCAAGATGCTGTACTGGGATCGACTCAACGCCGGCGACAAGCTGACCAGAGGCTATCTCGCGGTCGACCAGTTGGCGTGGAATGCCGTGCAACTTGGGGTACTTGCCGTCGCTGTCGAGCGGCTGCGGGAGGCCAAGGACTACTACAACACCTTTAGCCACTGTGGCACCGCCACGATCACGAATCGGGTTTCGCTTGAGGGGATCGGCGTGTTCCATATGGGAGGCCATTTTGACGACGCGAAGGTTGAGGTCTACCGTGCCGAGCTGCAGGGCCGCATCGGTCTGTCCCGCATGCTGCCGTCGTTTATGGAACATCTGCTGAATACGATGACGGTTCCGGCCACTACATCGGCAACGCCAGCCCAAAGGGCCGAGCCGGCATGAAGCCGCTGAAATCAGCCGCTCGCCGGCTAACCCGTCAACACTTCGCGCTGTACCGCGGCTGGCTCGAGGGCGCGGCGATCGAGGGGCTGCACACCGCCTACGGCGAACCGGGGACCGACGTCCGCGTCACGCGGCGCCTCGTCACGACGCTGCGCGACGCCCTTGCCGTCGCCGCGCGGCGTGCGCGCGACATCGAGGCCGCCCACCTGCTACGTCTGAAACCCGGCAGCATTCCGGCCGCGGAACTGCACGGGCGCGACGACACGCCGTCCCTCGACGACTATCGCGCACAGGTCGATCCGGACAGTGTGTACGGCGAGGCCGAGCTGCTGGAGCTATACCGGGTCGACTTTCCCCCGGAAAGGTCGCCCCGCGTCGATCGGAAAATTGCCCGCAATGCGCGCCTGCGCGCTCGCCAGGCAGCGGCGCTGGCCCGCATGGAGAAGGCTCTCGCCGAGGAACCGGCCCCCAGTCACCCGCTGGATGGCTGGTTCGAGCCAGCGCTGGCCGCGCGCCTCAGTGCCGCAGGGCTGTCCACTCTGGACGATCTGCTCGCGCTAATCCGGCGCCGCCGGCATCGCTGGTACGCGGCCGTGCCCCGGCTGGGCCCCAAAGGCGCACAGCGCGTCACTGCATGGCTGTCGTTGCACGCCGCTTCGCTCGGCGAGGAGTTGTCGGTGCTCGCGATCACGCCGCGGCGGCAACTTGCGGCCGGCCACCCGGCGCTCGCGCGGCCACCCCAACTGGGGACGTCGGTCGATGTCGTGCCGCTCGAATCGCTCCGCGTACCGAACGAACTGGACGGCTCGCGCGGCTTGAACCGCGCGCCGTTACCGGCGCACCAGGCTTCGCTCAACACCGATCTTGACGCGATCAACGCGTGGATCTCGATCTGCGGATCGCGCAGCGAGCATACGGCGCGCGCCTACCGGCGCGAAGCCGAGCGCCTGTTGCTGTGGGCTGTGATCGTCAAACGCAAGCCCCTTTCCTCCCTGAACACCCTCGACTGCGGCGAGTACATCAACCAGTTTCTGGCCGATCCGCAGCCGGCGGCCCGCTGGGTCGGCAAGGGCAAGGTCGAGCGGTTCGATCCGGCATGGCGGCCGTTCGCCAAACCGTTGCCGGAGGGCAGTCGGGAGACGGCGCGCAAGCTGCTATCCGCCCTGTGCGGCTGGCTCGTCAGGCAGCAATACCTGCAGGTCAATCCCTTCCACGGCCTGCCCAGGGTCGGCAGCCGCAAGGCGGACCTGGACGCGACCGGCCGCGCACTGACGCACGCGCAATGGCGCTTTGTGCTGCAGACCGTGAGCCGGCCTAACCCGACACCTGCGGAGTTGCGCGACCGGTTCGCGCTGCTCTTCGCCTATGCGACCGGTCTGCGCCGCGCCGAGCTGGTCTCTGCGACCACCGGCGCCCTCTCCCGCAAGGCGTTGGACGGTGCGCTGGAGGACGCCTGGACGCTGAAGGTCCGGGGCAAGGGAAAGCGGGATCGGGTAGTGCCCATGCCGGCGCGGCTGATCGACACGCTTGCTGGCGTGCTGCGCGGGCGCGCCGCACCCTGCACGCTGGAAACGGCCCCGAACGAGACGCCGCTGATCGGCCACCTGACGACGGGGCGGCCACTGACCCCGGATGCCCTCGCCCGGCTATACAAGCGGATTTTCGAACGCGCCGCGCAGCAACTGGAGCGAACGTACCCCGGCGCAGCGGCGGATCTACGACAGGCGAGCACGCATTGGCTTCGCCATACGCACGCCAATCATTCGCTGGACGCCGGCAGCGACCTGCGCGACGTGCAGGCGGGCCTCGGTCATGCCAGTCTTGCAACGACGACGATATACACGAAGGGCGATGCAGCCCGACAATACCGGGCAATAGAGAAGTTCTACGACGCTGGCGTCGACGCGGACGCCACACGCCTCTAGCAAAAACCGCATCAACGCGGTCAAAACCGCCTCTTTTTCGCATGCGAAAAGCGGCCCATCGTTGTCCTCGCCGCGCACCGAGCAACCTTCCGCAACAAATACCTCAAGTAAACCTTCAAGTTTACGGGTTTACCGGCTATTATTCGCCGAAATCGCAAGTCATCGAAGATGGATGATTTCGGCGATTTTCGATGACAACACCAAAAGGTAGGGAACTCATGGCTATCAAAGAACTGTCACCGCCTCGCAAGGCGATCGGTATTGACCAGCTGATCGCGATTGCTGACCGGGCCGAAGCGACGCTCGCGCAACTTCGGGATGACCTTCTTGAGCCGTGGCCCCGCAAGGTCGCGCCCATGCTCACGGCTTCGCGCGTGGCGAAGCTCTGCAAGATCGAGCGCACTCAGATCCAATACCTCTGCACGCGAGGGAACAAGAAGGGCGAGTATCCCACCGGCACACTAACGGGCAACGGCCGCAACCGCGAATTCACGCTCGCCGAAGCCCAGCAATTCGTGCGCTTGGCGGGCCCATACAAGGCGCGACCGGACGGCGCGCAGGGCATCGCCATAGCTGTCGGCAATTTCAAAGGCGGAGTCGGAAAAACCACTAGCGCCGTGGCGATCGCGCAAGGGCTAACGCTTCACGGCCATAAGGTCTTGCTGATCGACCTTGATCCACAGGCCTCCACGACGACGCTGATGGGCTATGTACCCACTCCCGAAGTCACGGAAGAAATGACCGTGATGCCTATGGTATATGAGGAGCAGTCCGACCTCGCCTACTCGATCATTCCGAGCTACTGGGACAACCTTGACCTAATCCCTGCATGCCCCGCCCTGTTTGGCGCCGATTTTTACCTGCCAAACCGTCAATCGAAAGACCCAGACTATCAGTTCTGGCAGGTTCTGGAGCGGGCTATGGGACCGATCCGCGCGAAGTACGACGTGATCGTCATCGACACTCCACCCAGTCTCGCGTACCTAGCGACCAGTTGCTTCATGTCGAGCGATGGTCTCATAGTGCCCCTCCCCCCTGAAACCCTCGACTATGCATCTAGCGCTTCCTTCTTCAGACAGTTTGCTGATCTGTTCAAAACGCTAGCTGATGATCGCTCGGTCGCAAAGGAGTTCGCTTTCATCAACATTTTTCTGTCGAAAGTGAAGCCCCGGGTCGATGCCACTGACATCGTCAGGTCATGGATTCAACAAACGTATCCGGAGTTGCTGGGTCGTGCCGAGATCCAAGACTCCGATGTCGTGAAAAACGCCGCTGCCGAGTTCAAAACCATCTACGACGTACAAGCTCTAGGTGCGTACGCCCGGGCGATTGAATCGTTCGACGCGATGGTTGATGAGATCGAAAGCAACCTGCAGAGCGTCTGGTCCACCCGAGCTCTAGCTACCCAAGCCTCGAAGGAGCGGGCGCATGCCGAGTAAATTTAAGGAGCGGTTGTTAAGCCGGACGGCAGGCGTTGCGGAACGGGCGGAATCGGCAGCGGCTGCACGGCCGTCGGAAAGTCAGGCGCGCAGCGCCACCATGCCTGCCCAACTCAGCGCATTCCGGCTTGAGGCTCGAGGCTACCAAGAGCGAATCCAGCAACTGCAGGAAGAGCTTGAAGCGGCCAAGCGTCACGGCGGCGCCATGAAGGTGCCTTTGTCGGACCTGCACGAAGTGCCGGGGCGTCGGCGGTTCAAGTCGCCAGAAGCCTATGCGGAGTTGCGTGAGAACCTACGGCACAACGCCCTGATCACGCCAGTCGCGATTCGACCGCGGCTAGAAGGCGGTTTCGAGCTTGTATCGGGGCATTGGCGCACGGACGCTTACCGAGAACTAGGCCGCACAGAGATCGATTGTGTGCTCAGTGAGTCGACCGAGACAGAAGCAAGCTTGGGCGCGTTCTACGCTAACTTGCTGCAGTCAGATCTCACGGACTATGAAAAATACCTGGGATTCAAGGACATCCAGCAACGCTTCGAGGGTATTACACAAGCAAAGATGGCGGAGCAGGCTGGAGTAGGCGAGGCGGCGATATCTCGACTGATGGCGTATAGCGACCTGCCCGCCGAGGTGCTAGCGATGCTGGATGAAAAGCCAGGGCTGTTTGGCGCCACGTCAGGGACAGCTTTGGCACGTCTTGTTCGGACCGGCAGATCCGCGCAGGTTATCGCTGCGGTTCAGCGTTTGGCCGACAAACAGTTTGATGAAACGCAGGCCGTGAAATTTGCCAGCACGGACCCGGCGAAGGAAAAGCCCCGCCCGATACCGACAGCGTTCAAAGTGAAAGCGGGCCGGTCGACGTATTGCGATGTACGGCAGGCCAAAAACGTCGTGCGATTAGAGTTCCAGTCGGAAGAAGAAGCCAAGGCGATGCAAGGGGCTCTTAAAGAAGTGTTGGAGCGACGAGCTGCGAAAGCGCAAACGGAATCATCGCCCGACGCGGGGAAATAATCTTTTATTTTCAAAGACTTCCAAGTTGGAATCGCATCTGAAACGCTTCTGACGGAGCGTCATAACAGGAGAATCGCCTTGAAATAGGTCCCGAAAAAACAAAAGCCTTCGGCGTCGGAACCGAAGGCTTTTGAGTTTGGGCTTGCTGTCGCGCGCCCTACCGCTCACTTCCCCGACGGCTAATCGGGCAAGGGATCAACACCACGAAGTGTAGCGGAATGCGATCGACAGTCAAGCATCCATCAATCCATTTTTGAAATGGACGCTGGACATGTCTATCGCGCAACCCTTGGTTGCTGGCGAGGGTCAAACACACCACGACTCAGCCAACCTGTCAATCTCCGCACTCGACTCTGCCGCATTGGTGGAGTTTGGCTGCGACACCACGAATCTGACCTGGATAACGTTCCGGGCCGCATTCCGCGCGTCACACATCGACGCCCTGCCCGCGCGTGCGCGTGCCGTTCTCGCCGCGCTCGCCAGGACCGTTCTCTCGACCCGTCCTTACGCTGCAATCTATGCGAGGCGCGAGCTCCTTACAGGCCGTGCCATGCAGTCCATGCGGACGTTCTACCGCAGCTTGGACGATCTGGAGACTGCGGGACTCATCCGACGTTCTGCGCAGAAACGGTACGAGGCCGACGGCATCTACGGTCGCGCCTATCTCTATCTGACGGAGAAAGCGGCCGTGTTGCTTGGATTTGTTACCCCCGCGACGCCCGTAGCCGCCAGCAAGCAAGCAGACGGTTCCAGCGATCAGGAGCAGTCGGCAAAAGCGCTTGGGCAGCCGTCTGCCACGGTGGCAGACGGCTCTATATATAAAGATGTTTACCCAACCTCTTTTCAAAAGAGACAACCAGGGGCCCTGCCTCAGGACCTCGAACGCCTCACTTCGCTGGGCTTTAATAGATTTTTCGTTTTCAAGCTGATGGCCGAAGCCAGAGACAACGGCAAGCGGCTATCGGACGTTGTGGAGAGCTGCTGGAACTCGCTCAAAAAGGCCGTCGCACCTATCGCCTACCTTCGATCGCTGCTGCGCCGGCCACTCGACTTTTCGTACCAGGCACGCCAACGCCAAGCCGATAACGACAAAAAGACCCATGCGGACAACGAGCGGGCAGACCTGATGCAAACCCTCGATGCCGCGGCCGGTCAGGTTTTCATCGATCCGGCCACAGGTCTGCTGATCGAGATCGGCGAACGCGGTACGGACGCCCTCGTTCGGTATCCGCAAGAATCGAGGCCGCGTTCAGTCGTCGGCAGCTGGATGCTCGACATCGCGCGCGGCATCAAGGCCGGCCAGATCCAACTCAAAGGACACTCAACCCAGTCCCCCGCACGGACCGACAGTCGGCTTCCATGCGAACAAGCCGCTCAAAGAAGCGAGGAGGGCAGCGACGCGATCACGTCGAGGACGCACGTGATGCAGATGCGCGAGGTGCTGAAGAGCCGCCGTCGCGCTTTGTCAGCGCACTAGGCCGAGCCGTGCGCGTTCAGGCACCCTTTGCGGCGAGCTGCGCCACTGCCAGCGACGGGTCGACGTCGCACGCGCGACACCAGTCGAGGTAAAAGAGCGTGTCAACATAGCGCTCCCCGCGCTCGATCTTGGACACGCGCGACTGGTCGACTTTCAAGCGCTCCGCCAATTCGGCCTGGGTGAGCCCCGAGGCGAGCCGAAGATCCCGCAGATGCGCGAGTAGCAAGCCATATCGGGGATGATGGACGGTGATTGAGCGGGTGTTGTGCGGGAGCATGGACGAATGCTCCCTGCAAAGAGAGAATAGGCCATTTTGGCCTATTTGAACTATCATCGCCTACTGGGGCATCAGGGATGCATCAGCCGGCTGCGTTGTTCGTCACCAGGTTTTTCGCGCGGTTGATCAGACTCGTGTCGAAGGTCACAGCTTGTCGCAAGCCGTCGCCAAAGTTAGTGAAGACGTCAGCTGAAGTGGAATTCATGCGGCCCATCACCCCAGCCTGAATGAACAACAGGCCGAGCAGGCAGAGAACGAAGCGGATCATGCTGAGGGTGTCCCCAAGTGCATTCCAGCCTCAAGCGGCAATGGCGGGGGCACATACGTGCCGCAGCGCACCTTCTCCCTGAGCCGGGAATCTGTCGACCAACGACAGCCGGTGACATCGCAAGCCGTTCAGCGATCTCGGGTCGCGACAGGCCCATATCGAGCAACGCAGCGATTCGTTTCTGATCCCCCGTGACACCGCTGATCGCAGAATTTCGCATGCGAAATTTAATCACCATTGAGACTGATTAACTTACGCGCCGCGCATCGATCGCGCGTGACGCATTCAATCCGGGATGTGCGCTGACCTGTTTGGCACCCTCGGGCCGCGCCAATTCTACCGAACCCAAGCCGTCCAGGCCAGGCGTCGATAACAATGTTTGTCCTTGTCCCTTGACCGTCAACATATCTAATAATATGATCAAAACACATCGCAGCCGGCGGGGTGGGTAACCGGCAATCACCAACAAGAATTGGAGAATTTCCATGAAGAACGCTGTGCAGTCCCGACTCTTTGCTCTTCTTTCCGATCTCATCCCAAACCTGGGCGGGAAGGAAAGCAGAACCCACTTTGCCCCGTCGAGAATCCCGGGAGATATGGCAGTCCATTGCACTATCGACGCGGCGGAAGACGGACATCTTGAGGTGGAAATCGCGCATGACCAAACGAACGCGCGAGGTGAAGCACAGTCGTGGATCTGTTTCGACGTGGATATTGCGAGCGGGACGGCGCGCGTCACGAGCTTTCAGGAAGGCTGTCACTACAGCCTCGCGAGTCCCCAGAGCGATGCGCGGGCCGCACGTGTTAACCTTTACGCTGCAAACTGGCTGGCAGTGTTTCACACGCTGGGCCGCGTGTTTCAGCCAGTTGACTGCCTCGTGCTCGCTTGAGGCCAAACAATGAAGATAATCGGAATCTGCAACGGAAAAGGCGGGGTCGGAAAGACCACTACCGCCAGACACCTGATCTATTCAGCGATCGACCGCGGCTTGCGCACGCTCGCAGTCGATCTCGATCCCCAGGGAAACCTGAGCAAATCACTGCTCTTCCAACAATTGGTCGCGCAATCGCAAGCACCTACAGGCACCGTTGCGCTCAGTTGGCAGCATATGGGCCTGCCAGAGATCGACCCTCAGGCTAGTGCGCATCTGCTTTATCAGGACGAGGTTGCATCGCGCCCGATGCCAATTATTCCGAATGTCTGGCTAATTGGTGCAACGCCAGAACTCGCGGACGTTCTGACATGGCCGCTCGACAGTGCATTCACTGCGCGCAACAGCTTGCAGCGAATGAGCCGCGATTACGACCTATGCGTGATCGATACGCCACCCACCATGAGCAATCTTGTGGTCGGCGGATTGATCTGCTCGCAGTACATGTTGATGCCGACAGATCTCAACATCGATAGCATGGACGGGCTGCTTGAGACCTCACTGAAGGTCGACCTTGTCCGTAGAGAATGGAATCCCGAACTCGAATTACTCGGCGTGCTCCTGAATAAAGTAAACCCGCGGCGTGCCGATGACCTATCAATGCGGACCACAGTGCGCAATGCCTTCGAGGGTGCGGTACTCGAGGCGGAACTACAGGACCGAGCAGGCGTTCGCCTGACTAGTTTCCACCCCGTGTGGAAGCATCAACGAGGAGACAGCGACAGACGAGCCGCAAAAGAAATGCGCGCACTCTGCGACTCAATCTTCGAGAAAGTCGGCCTGTAAAAAACAAACAGCAATAGAGGTTACGCATGCACCCAAATGGTGGAAAGCTCTCATCACTGTCGATGCTAACGCGCGCCGCAACGGCAAGCGCACGCGCTGCAGAAATCGAGAAGGAAACCGGCGCCTTCACGAAGACAATCCAGATCGCGAAAATACGGGTCAAACCGCAAGTGCGACATGACTTTTCCGACATCGCCGATTTTGCAGTTCGCTTGCAAGTCGTTGGCCACGTACACACGCCCATACTCGTGCGTGAAATCAAAGGCGCTGACGGGTTCGAATTGATTGCCGGCGAGCGTCGCGTGCGCGGCAGTACGCAGAATGGCTGGACGGAAATTCCTGCCAAGATCTTTCCGGCCGATACACCTGATCTCAAGATCCGCATGTATCAGGTATCGGAGAATGTTGATCGAAAAGGGCTGTCACTGAAAGAAACGTCCATTGGCCTCGCGGCAGACGTTGAGCGATTTGGTCGTGAAGAGGCCAGCCGAATCTGGACAGCACCCAACGGCAAGCAGCGCAGCGCCTCATGGATTTCGAAGCATCTGCGCTTCCAGAAATACGGCCCGATCACGCGCGAATTGTTCGATGCCAACCAGTTCGACGACATCGAGGCCGCAAACAAGATGGCGGACATCGAGGAAATCAGCACCGACGCCGCGGCCGAGCTGGCAGCGGAGATCCGCGCTGAATTGAGAGTCGGACGCAAGATCGGCCGGCTCACGCTCGACGCTCGATTGAACGCGCTGAGGCAACAAGCAGCTGTACCGTCCGACACGCCGAATGCTCAGCAGCTAACGTCTCAGGTCGGAGCCGAGCGCGAAGATGACGCGCCCCCGACGATTGCGCGAGACGTGGACCCAGTCAGTGTCAGGGAGCCGCATGCAGCTGCAGCCGCCGATATGACGGGCGCCGCGTCGTTGCGTCCCGCGTCGTCAAGCACAGGG
The DNA here is from genome assembly GCF_021353155.1 of Caballeronia sp. PC1. NCBI lineage: Bacteria > Pseudomonadati > Pseudomonadota > Betaproteobacteria > Burkholderiales > Burkholderiaceae > Caballeronia > Caballeronia sp. PC1. The sequence continues at coordinate 131,449 of NZ_JAJUBH010000005.1, read as the reverse complement.
GCGGAGGACCGCGGGAATGATTCGGCGCCGCGCACGAATACTCCCTCGCGTGTCAAGCATGAAAGGGCATCGAGCGCCGATCCCAAGAAAAGTGTTGTATGGCGAGTAGAGGAAATCTACGAAACTGGAACCGGCTCGATTGAGCGGGTGAGATCGCTGCAGGCCGATCTCACGGCCGCCGGAGTAGGGGCCGAGGACCGCGAGTGGCGTCTCTGGGTTGCCTTCGTCGACATCGCGGCCTCAGCTTTGGTTGGCATGGAATCAGAAACCGCGAGTAGAATATTGAACAGGTTCAGTGCTGAATTAAATTCGAGGGGACCACTCGAGCTGCTGAACAGGCTGCATCCGACCCGCAAGACCGGCGTTTTGCCAGATGACTTCAGGTACGATACCGACCGCGAAATTCATCCTCTGGCGCCAGGCGACTGGACGCTGTAACGCAACGGGACGGGGCTGGCAGGCTTCTAAACGTTGCCTGTCAACCTTTCTGGATAGCAACCTTGGCAACTTTCCGTCTAACGGCAAAAAATTTTTCAGCACTTGACTCCGCCATGCGCGAGCAGGCAAGCGAGTACGGCACACGATCCTTCTCCGAGCAGAGTCGTGACATTGCCCGCGCTGTCATTGTGGATGGGCGAGCCGCAGTCGAAGTCGCGAAGGAATTTAACGTGACGCGGCAGCGGGTCAACCAGCTCGTGACGCGCTACTACCAGGCATTGTTAGGCTCGAACGTGCAGGAGGACGTCGTACTGTGGCTGAAGCACGGCTTCGAGGTGCCGAGCACAGCCATTGAACCGCTTGAAGAGTTTTTTTTCAAAGCTCGACGTTCTAAAGACACGAAGAAAGTCCAGTCGGCTATTGCGGCCCTAATAAAGACTTTGGGGGCGCAAGTTAGCAAGCTGGAGTAGAAAAACGGGGTTAGCAGGAGAGAATGAGTACAGTCGAACAAGACCGCAGTTACTCACTGCGAGGGCCAGCAGTACCGGGGCGCGGCAGAATGGCCAAAGCGCCGCTCCATGATGTCAACATCGTCCTGACGCGTGATACGCCTCCAGCTGTTCAGGATGCGGAACCGCTCGACGAGGGAGACGTCGACCACGAGCAGCTAGAGCTCTTTTCGGGCGAACAACTTCCGGACTCCTGGAAGCCGCGTGAGGACCTTCACTCCCTCGAATTCCCTCTCTTTTCACTGCAGAAGGGGAAAGACACACGTGTGCGGATCTATCGCAACGGCGATCAGATCGTCCGCATCATCCCTAGCGTCGTCGGTGCAGCGAACATCTTCGACAAGGACCTTCTTGTGTACGCCGCCACGTTGATCTGCAAGGCGGCCGATGCGAACAAGCGCGTTTCGCGTCGCATCCGCTTCAAGGTCCGCGATTTCTTGAACTATACGCGCCGCAGCACAGGCGGCGCATCCTACACCCGCATCATCGACAGCTGTCGCCGCCTCAAGGGGACGATCGTCGAAACGAATTTCGACACGGCGAGACAGGGCGCAAACGAAGAGGGCATTCACGAGACGCTGCAAGGATACGGGCTCATCGAGGAATACAAGGTGATTTCGTACACCGCGAACAAGCAGGGTGCACTCGAGGTTGAACTGATCCTGTCTGAATGGACCTTCGACTCGCTGCTGAATCGCCGCGTGCTAACGATTCACCCCGGTTACTTTGGACTGGGGCAGGGGCTTGAGCGCCGGCTATATGATCTCGCGAAAAAACACTGCGGTGACAAGCTCTGGTTCAAGATCGGCCTCGACAAGCTGCACGCAAAATCTGGCTCCGCACAGGCCCTGAAGTATTTTCGGCGCGATCTGGTTGAAGCCATCAAGGCGGATACGCTTCCGGAGTTTCACATTGCGCTCGACGACGACAAAGCAATGGTGGTCTTCTTCCGTTGCGATCGCGACAACCGCCGGCAGGACGAGCAACTGGTCGCCAGCATTCATCGTGAGCTGCTATCGAAGAAACAGCAGAAGTGGTATTACGCGCTCCGCCGCTGGGATTCGGCGGCGCACGGCGAGGCTCAATACCCGCTGCTTCCCGCGTAACACGGGATGACCTCCGACCATTGGAAAGTGTATGAACTCGTCACCGCTTCAGCTGGTTGAGATCCACGACACGGACGATGACCACGAAGTCGGCGGCCAAGACCTGCCGTACCTGGTGACCGCCGTCTACCGCGGCGAATATCAGTCTGCGGCCGCCCTGATCCAGGCAGACAAAGCCCTCAACGCTTTCAACATCCAGCCTGCGGAATCGCGGGTCAAGCTGCCCGGGCACGTCGAGTTCTGCACGTTCGAATACCGGGATATCTACCGCTTCTTTGGCGTGCCCCGGCCCATGTCGCCTGAACGCGAGCTGGCGGGTCGCTACTGGCAGAGCACTTACGCGCGGACGGTCGGCGAGCTGCGCGCAGCCCTTGCTGACCTGCCCGATGACTTCCCCCTGATCCACACGGGCCACGACGATCGCCGCGAGGCCACGAATCGCCTCGGCGTCCACGTCACGACAAACACCTGGGAATGGACCGCTCCAGAGCCAGCTGAGTACGGCCGCTACGCAGGCTGGGCGATGAGAGTCGGGCAGCTGGCCAACGACGACTGGAATCAGGTCGTGAGCGGCACCTGGAAGGACAAGCGTTACAACGACATTGAGTAGCGTTGAGCGAAGGCACCCCGCCGGTATCCCGTCGGCACCGATGCTTTCCTTTTTTGCTGTCCGGCACTCCCCACCGATTCGCTTTGGACTATGCTGTTGAGCAGGGCGCCGGCCGTTCTGCTGACAGAGGACGTCCGGCGTCTGCAAATCTGCGTAGCCCCTTCGGTGAGGCTAGACATGAAGAGAACTCCCCGCATTGCCAGCTATCAAGGCTGGACGATAGACGCCGCCCCGGTGATTCTCGCGCAACATAGGCTATTTCAGTCATGTGCCGTGATTAGGCGAGACAACGGGGAAAGATTTGTGTTTGTCGACCTTGGGAACCGCGTATATCGATGGCAGGCGCACGACCGCGGAATCGAATGGGCCAAGCACTGGATCGACAACAATTACACTTATCGTGCCGCGCGGCGCTCAGAGTAGCGAGCACCGCTTGATCTGCCGCGGGACATCTGTCGGGGCTGTTAATTCGCCGCCCGCCCGCCGGGCGATTCAACAGCCGCAGGCTTGCAAAACGAACGTCTATCGCGCCACTGCCGATTGGTCGATCGGAGTGAGAAACCGCAACAAAACCACGACCAATGGCACGGAACGCCGCGTCCATCGGACCACCGCGCACGAACGTCTATCAGACCACCGCCAAGCGATATTCCGGTCCGTCCGATGTGTCTATCGGGCCACCGTCTCTCGCGTCTATCGCGCACTTCATCTGAGATAGCAAACGCTTGCGGGGAAAGCCTTGGGGCGGAATTCATTCAAAAGGCATAGACCCAAAGCCCTGCTTTTTCATGGGTCTAGCGCGCGTCTTTGCGCCACCGGCGGGCATTTTGTGGATAACTTGGGTGCGCCGGCGTCTATCAGACCACCCGATGTGTCTATCGGACCACCACCGAGGTGTCGATCGCACCACCGCTCGGGCGTCTATCAGGCCACGTGATCGGGCGCAGATCGTTACGGGACAAGGCGCTCGGAAACCGTAAACGCGCGCGCGGTTAACGATTTTTTTTAACTTTGGTTTTAACTGCGAATGGGAAAGGCCCCACCCTCAGTGAGGGGGGGCTCAAGAGCCCCCGCGGCCGGGTTCGCCGGCTAAAGCCGGCCCCACCCACCCGGCCCCACCCCCCAAGAAGCATATCGTGGCCCCTTCGGGGCACAGATGACAACACAACCAAACCAGCTGACCGCTAAAGACACCGCGCGGCAGGCACTAAGGGCTGCACCGCGCCTACGGCACGCTGCACCCCTAAGTGCGCGATAAAAGATTTACGGGGCGGTTACACCACCCCGTAAATCAACGCGCTCGTGTGCTCGCCATCTGCCGTGATGGTCGGTTGGTTTATCAGCGTCTACACCGAGCTGGCAGAGAAGGGGGGGTCCCTCGGCGGAAGACAGCGATGCTGGCTTGCGTATGGGCCGCCTAACCGCCTGCCGGCAGCCCGGTAGGGGTAGGGGATCGCTCGAGTCTCCGAGCGGCGCTACGGAGCCTCCGCAATTCCGCGCTCGGAAGCAATCCGACGCTGTTCTGGCCAGATGGTATTTCGCGGGATGGCCTTGGGCCGCCTGAGCCTGGACGTCGAGCTGCTGGTCGACGCCGGTCCAAAAAGCCAAAAGCCCGCTTGCGCGGGCCTTCGACTGCCTTTTCGGGAGGAAAACAACTTGGTTGGTGCCCTGAGGAGCAGGGCAGAGATATTAAACCGCAAAAGCCGCGCGCTACGCAACCGTTGTTTAATAATACTCAGTGCAGTAAGTGATCATAATTACACCACGCGCCGCGAGACGCGTGGTGCGTTCGACGCACTGTCAGTATACTCCGCGGCCTGGGCGTTGCTCACGCACGCATGTTCCTTACGCTGCCTTGCCCCATTCGCGGACGTTGTCGCGGTCCTGCTGCTGCGTCGCTTCCTGTCCTTCTCGCGCCTATCGTTGGCCTCGGGACAGGGCGCACGGGAGCGTCCACAGCGCGGATCTGAACCGCTCGCCGTCAGGTACTCAACTCGCTTCCGACCGGCCTGGCTGACCAGTGAGCTGCACTGCGCACGCTATCCAGCCCAGGTGGTGCGCGCTGCTGACGCGAGATCTCCTGTTCCGATCCAGCCGTCGTCCGGCGGACTGGCCAGCCAGTCCCCCACGCCGCACGCCGGTTTCCCGGCAGCACGCAGGTCTTCGTCCTGCGTTTCCACACCGACGAAATGTCGCTCCGCGGCGCTATCGCTTGCTACGCGAGAGGGCGCTCGCCGCGCGGCGTCCTGCCTCGTACGTGAGCTGCTGCTGCCGACACCTACCGTTCCCCTGGTTCGCCGTCCAGTTCCCGCGACCTTAGCTCAGGCCTTTGCCGCGTCAAGGCGCGCGGGGCCGTGTCAGTCGCTGCGCTCCATCCCGCACCCACCCCGCGCTTGATCCCTTGACGCGTCGCCGGCCCTCGCACGAATCGTCGCGGGACGACGAACTCAGGGGAACGGCGGCAGCTGCGAAGCGCAGCCCGCCAACTCGGCAGAACAACCCTACGCCGGGACTCGGAATCTAGGGGCCCGGCGGACGATATTCACGCGGATGGAGCAAGAGCCATGCAGAAGCAGACGATTGAAATGTTCACCCTCCATGAAGTGCGTCCGACGCTCGATCAGCGCGTGCACCGGGCGTTGACCGCGCTGCGCAAACTGTTCAATGAGCAACGCATGGTTGTGTGTCAGTTCAGCGCTGGGAAGGACAGTAGCGTCGTCGCCGCATTGACGCTGGAAGCGGCTCGGCAACATGCTGCAGATGGTGGAGCGCCTATGGTCTGCGTAGTGACCGTAGACACGCGCGTTGAGTCGCCAGAGATGGTCGCGCTCGCTCAGCTTGAACTGGAGAAGATGCGCGACTATGGACGCACTCATGGTTTTCAGGTCCACGCGCAGACGGTCATGCCGTCGCTCTCCGCATCGTGGCAGGTCGCGATCCTCAGCGGTCGCGCCTTGCCCAGCTATGCCGGGACAAATTCCGATTGCTCAGTATCGCTGAAGATCGAACCGTCGCGCGTGTTTCGCAACCAGCTATATCGCTCGGCGGCGTCGCAGGGCTATGCCGAGCCGGTCGTGTGTCTCGGAAGCCGCTTCGCGGAAAGCGACAAGCGCAAGGCCGGAATGCAAGCACGCGGCGATCGCGCGGATACGCCTGCGCGCAATGCCGACGGCGAGCTGACGCTCTGCCCGATCGCCGACTGGAGCACCGAAGACGTTTGGGAATGGATCGGTGAAGTGACATCCGGCCTGCGCACCGCCTACACAGACTTTCAGGAGACTACCCGCGTTTACGCGCACGCCGGCAACAGTAGTTGCGCGATTGTCTCCGAGCTGACGTTCGAAGAGGCCACCGCTGGCAAGCGTAAGCGACGTGGACAGTGTGACGCGCGTACGGGCTGCTGGGTGTGCCAGCAGGCCGAGGATCGTTCGCTCGAGGAGATGATCAACTTCGACGAAGAACGGTACGCGTACGCGCGCGGACTGAACCGCCTCAACAAGTTCATCAGGGCGATCCGTTACGACTGGTCGCGTCGCAACTGGGTCGGCCGCACGATTCACGAGGGCTTCGTGTGCATTGAACCCGATACCTTTAATGCTGCAACTGTTCGGGAACTGGTTCGCTACATGATGACGATTGACCGCGACGAGCAGCGCCGTGCATCGAGCGCCGGCACGAAGCCGAAGTTTCAGACGTTGCCACTCAGCACGATGATCGCCGTCGACGCGATGCAGTCGTTGCAGGGCCTTGCCGTGCCGTTCGCGATCTGGGCGGACTACCGCGACATCTACCTGCACGGCGTGAGTTACGACGTACCGGATGTCGAGCCGCTTCCCCCTAAGGGCATGCCCGAACCCATGTTTCTGCACGTCGGAAAGGACTGGGATGACAACGCCGACCAGTGGACCGGTTTCCGCGATGCCCTTTACGAGTCACTGACGGCAGATTCGCCGTGTGCGCCGGAGATCCTGCACTTCAGCGACGGGCGCAGTACGTGGAAGGTGCCTACCGGACAGCGCCTGGAGGTGGACGAAGAATCCGCCGAGCTGATCCTTGAGTTCGAGCTTGATCGTCTGCTGGAAATGCACGATCGCGGCTTCTTCCCGGGCGGCATCACAGCCGGATATCGCTGGTATCTCAACTATGGCGTGCTCAGCCTTTCACACGGCCAGCAACGCGAGCACGACGAGATCGCGCGCCGGACCGATTTCAAGGACCGTATGGGCCTCAACCTCAACTATGACATCGAGTCGCTGTTAGGCCGTGCTGTCAGGTACGGCGATATGCCGGAAAGCGCGCGCGCAGCGTGGTCGCACAAGGCGACGACGTCGGGCGCGCAGATGTCAATCGACTTTGACCTTGCGGCCTGACCGTTGGGCGCGCGGCGGCGGATTACCAAAAAGAAGGAAGCTATCATGACCAGTGCTACTCAAGACCTCGTGATCCTGGCGTGTTCCGCAACGAAGCTGCCGTATGCAGCGCGGGCACTCGATCTCTATCAGGGTGTGATGTATGGCACGTTTCGCGCGAACGTGCGCAGAGACGCTCATCCTCATGTTGTGATCCTTTCGGCCCTTCACGGCTTCATTCGTTCGGACGCGGTTATCGAGCCGTACGAACAGCGCCTGACATCGGAACGTGCAGACCACATGTTGCGCCATCTTGACGACTTCCTGCCAGCGCAGTCGCCACAAGGCATCACCAAGGTACTGCTCGCCGGCGGCGCCGAGTATCGCCGCGTGATGCGCGCGGCAGTTCCGCGGCTCGTCGAACGCGGATGCATCACGGCGCAGGCCTCCGTAACCGAGACATCGGGTGGCATCGGCTACCAGCGGCAGCAGCTGGGCGAATTCCTACGTGCGTGCCCGCCGGCGCAAGATGTGGTTGGCCAGCATCAGAACGGCACGCCGCTTTACCGATCACTTGGTGGCTTCAACGTCGACCAGTCGGTAGACGTGGTCTACGCCAGCCGTCCGGACCTGCCGGCGAGGCCTGCGGTCATCGAGCAACTGTTCCACGGTCCTGCTGGGCCGACCGCGTGCGTACTGATGCTTGACGCGAAAGACATCGACCGCGCGCGAACCTGGGTTGGCCTGCGGGACATCAAGCCCGGCAACTCCCTCTTCTGATGTACACGCCGATCCAGGATAGGTCGGTGGCACGCCAGTCAGCCGTCGTCCGGCGGACTGGCCAGCCAGTCCCCCACGCCGCACGCCGGTTTCCCGGCAGCACGCAGGTCTTCGTCCTGCGTTTCCACACCGACGAAATGTCGCTCCGCGGCGCTATCGCTTGCTACGCGAGAGGGCGCTCGCCGCGCGGCGTCCTGCCTCGTGCGTGAGCTGCTGCTGCCGACACCTACCGTTCCCCTGGTTCGCCGTCCAGTTCCCGCGACCTTAGCTCAGGCCTTTGCCGCGTCAAGGCGCGCGGGGCCGTGTCAGTCGCTGCGCTCCATCCCGCACCCACCCCGCGCTTGATCCCTTGACGCGTCGCCAGCCCTCGCACGAATCGTCGCGGGACGACGAACTCAGGGGAACGGCGGCAGCTGCGAAGCGCAGCCCGCCAACTCGGCAGAACAACTTTTACGCCGGGACTCCGAATCTAGGGTTCCGGTCAGCACTCACTTCAAGGAGCCTTTCATGACAGCAGCCGTCATTGCCATCGAAGCGCCGAATCGCGCGCAGAACCCGTCACAACGGGCCAAGACAACGATTAAGGAAGCTACCCGCCTGATGCTCGCGGATATACCCGTCATGCGTCAGGGCGAGTTGATCTTCGCGCTCGAAGCGCTCATGACCCCGACTGAGCGTGGACGGCACTTTTTCGACGTTCGCGAAGCGATCAATGAACTGATCGACGCGGGCGACCTGTGTGTGTTTCAGGTAACCACATCGACTGGCGCGGCGGTTCGGCTGGTGGCGATGTCGGGTTCGCAGCTTCAGCGCATTGCGTGACTATGGAGACCCGCCATGAAAAGCGTCAAAGTGAAACGCGACATCAAGCAGGAAGTGACGGACCGCATCGTCAAGGCGATAGAAGACGGCCGAATGTCTCCGGCAAATCTCTGGGCGCGCAATGCCGCTGGAGGCCTGCCGGTCAACTATGGTACGAAGACGCCATACAGCGGGGCGAACGTGCTGCTGCTCTGGCTCGAGGCGCATGATCGCGGCTTTCAGCGAAACGAGTGGATGACGTATAAGCAGGCGCAGGCGATCGGAGCACAGGTACGTCGCGGCGCCAAGGGATGTCCGCTCGTGCGCTTCAATCAGGTCGAGCGCGTTGACCAGGAGACGGGCGAGGTCGAGTTTTTTCCCGCGCCGACGGGCTTCACTGTCTTTAACGTAGAGGAAATCGACGGCATAGCGCCTGCTGCCGTGTACGACCCGTTTGATCCGATCGACGCAGCCGAGCAAATCATTTCGAGATCCGGGGCGTGCGTCAGGGAGACAGGGGACCGGGCGTTCTACCGGGCGAGCACCGACGAATGCTTTCTGCCGCAGAGGACGCGCTTCAAGACGGCCGCCAACTTCTACCACGTTGCGCTTCACGAACTGAGCCACTGGACCGGCCATCCTTCGCGGCTCGCTCGCGAGTTCGGCGCGCGCTTTGGCGACGAAGCGTATGCATTCGAGGAACTGGTGGCCGAACTGGGCGCTGCATTCTGCCTTGCCCGTATCGGGCTCGATCAGGGGCAACTGGAGTATCACGCGTCGTATCTCGATTCATGGTTGCGTGTCCTGAAGCGAGATCGCAATGCAATCTTCACCGCTGCAGGGCATGCCGCAAGGGTATTTTCACTGCTCATGGCGAAAGCCGGCATCAGTGAAGCGGTCGGTACGACGCAGCAACTGGCCGCGTAAGGGGAGGGCGATGTGAAAAAGCGCAGACAGCCGAAGATCTACGCGACGCTTCGCAAGCGATATACCACTGAGGCGTTGGTAGGTCTGAGATTCGTACGCCACGGTGGAAATATGGTGCGCTTCGGTGCGTGCCGTGTCCAGCTGGCGATAGCGACGAGCCTGGACGGCCAATGGTGGCGGGTCACCCCACTCGTGCGCCACTGGCGCTAACTTCTTTTGTTACCTTCAATCACGCCATGAAAAAGCCACGGATGAAGCTGCAGCCGCAACAACTGTCGTTCTTTCAATTTTGCGAACTTGCGCGGATCGAACCATTGACGAATCACGGCCGGGCTGCCGAGGTGTTCTTCCACGGCGCAAGCCTGCGCTTCGTCGACGCCATCGGGATCGCCGGTCTCATGCAGGCCCACAAGCGCGAGGTCAACAACGCCCTGTACGCACGGTCAGGCGACGCGCCCGAGTTCATGTCCGATCGCGCACTGCCGGCGGCCGTCGCGCTTGCCGAGTATCCGGATATGCGTATCAAATTTCCCCACGCCTCGCAGCTCGTCGACGCGGCCGGGACGTCGGCAACGCCTGAAATAGGTCCTGCATCCCAGTTGCGCGCCGTTGCGACGCCGGCGCTGCTCGCCGAACTCCATATGCGGGGCGCACTTACGTCGCTGCATCACGCGGTCGGCGCAGTGTACGACCACCTCGAGCGCGCAGGACATCTTGACGCGGGCAGCCCGCTGTTGGCATATCGCATGTTTCGCTTGAGACGGTTCGAGGCTGAGCTCTCGGGCGCCCCGGGAGCCGAAGCAATCGCCCGCCGATGGGAAGATCGTGTTGGTTCGCTCGAAGTGGGTGCGCGATAGACGCAGGTCCTGAATACCACCCGCGGCCGCCAAACTCTGTCGTCGTGGCGGCCGACGACGGCGCTTCGCACCGCGCGAACGCTGTCCAGCCGGACCGCAAGCGGCCCGGTTTCCCCACGAACTCCGGCGCGCTATCGCTTGCGCGGATCTTCAACCCGACGAAGTGTCGCTCCGCGGCGCTATCGCTTGCTACGCGAGAGGGCGCTCGCCGCGCGGCGTCCTGCCTCGTGCGTGAGCTGCTGCTGCCGACACCCACCGTTCCCCTGGTTCGCCGTCCAGTTCCCGCGACCTTAGCTCAGGCCTTTGCCGCGTCAAGGCGCGCGGGGCCGTGTCAGTCGCTATCGCTCCATCCCGCACCCACCCCGCGCTTGATTCCTTGACGCGTCGCCGGCCCTCGCACGAATCGTCGCGGGACGACGAACTCAGGGGAACGGCGGCAGCTGCGAAGCGCAGCCCGCCAACTCGGCAGAACAACTTTTACGCCGGGACTCGGAATCTAGGGTCCCGGTCAGCTAATTCATTGAACAGGAGCGCAGGATGGACTTCGATAAGTATCGCAAGCAATTTCCGGCCACCCGCAGCTTTCAGCGCTTTACGAGCGAGCAGCGCGCGAACCACGCTGCGAGCCACCGCCTGACCCCGGGCCAGCGTCAAGCTACAGGTGAGCACTACTACACGCACGTGCACGCGCCCGGGCTGGCATTTGGCACGCGCACGCAAGCCGAACGTGCAGGTTTCGAGCGACATCGAAATGAGGATCGAGCCACAGCAACGGACGCGGCAACCCCTCCTATCCACCTGACCTATACGGGGCCGCTGGCAGGGACCACGCTTTGTGGTGCGCCCCGCGGCGACGGCAAGGCACATCACGCGGTTTATGCACCAGTGCAGGTGCCCGCCTACCGGAACCAGTGCTGCCGAGCTTGTCTGGTCACTTTTGCGAAGGCATGGGCAGGGTCTCGCGACAAGCCGGTCTGGGTGACAGAGGCTCTTTCCGCCGAGCCCGACACCGACACGCCTGAGCAGTTTTCCCTCTTTTCTTCCAACGGAGATTCGCATGCAAACTGAACTGGACCTCGCGCCCGCGTCTATCGCTCACTCTGCGATTGATAGCGCACGCCGGACATCAGCCGCCACTGCGCGTGTTGAACGTGTGTTCGCGGCGATGAGCCGAATCATCGACGCGGCGGACAGCCGGCTGCAGCATTACCGTCAGGATTTCTACAAGTACGATCGGGCTTACCTCGAACGAACCAGCGCAAGCGGTACGTACGGCTGGATCGTCCGGGACACTGGGACGCACCTCGTCCAACTCGGACGGCATCCGAAGATGCACGAAGAGCTTGCTGCGGCGCTCAACATTACGGACAACCTCGACTGCTACCTGGTCGACGCGCGGCTTGCGACCGTCACGCAGGTGGATGTGGCTCGAATGCGTGAGCGGATGGGCCAGATGCAGTACACGGTCACCAACGGCGCCGTGATGCGTGGCGAGATCCGTATCGCGTCCATTGACGTTCAGATGACGCCGTGGAGTCACGGCGAATCGCCGAAAGGCATCGTTTGTCTGGAGTCGGCGGGCTCGACACTCAATGCCGACGACCTTATCGCTCTCGTTCAGATTGCGGAATGCGAAGTCGTGCGGAAATCGCAGTCGCTATTCACGGGAACGCGGTCGGTCACTCTCGACGGAAAGGACCTGCATGAGCTGATCGCACAGAGCGCTGGCTAGCACTCGTGCGGAACGGCGCCCGCACCGGCGGGCGCGTTGAACGAATCACAATGAGGACGATGATGGACAGGGCTATCACATCTGACGACGTGCGCGAACTGTTGGCGGCAGGGTACGCGATTGTTGAAGACAACTCGTGCGCCGAGGTGTCGCATGTGACGGTTGCCGATCCGGTGATTTGCCTGTCCGGAGGCAGGCGTTGGACAGAGACGAAGGACATCACACTGCGCACCCGCGCGCAGGTGTCGCGATTCCTGATCGCACGGTCATAACCAGCCAGTCAGCTTCGCGTCGACGGCGCTGCACGTATCCAGCCGGGCCGGGGCAAGCAGCGTTCTCCCGGCGCTGCCGGTCACGCTGCTTGCCAAGCCTCCCGTCCCGGTGAAAAAACGCAGTGACCGCTCCAGGGCTCCGCCCGGCGCGGGCCGCCCAATCCAGTCGCTGCGCTTCGCTACGCGAAAGGGCGCTACCCGCGCGGGCCTTTCGCGCGATCGCACTCACGGCGTTACGCGCCGTTCCCCGTCATCGCCCACCACTGCGACCGTAGCCATCGTCGGCCTGGCGTCAAGGCGTGCGGGGCCGTGTCAGTCGCTTCGCTCCATCCCGCACCTTCCCCGCACTTGCTTCCTTGACACCCGTCCTCCTCAGGCTCCTTGGGTCGCAGGGCGATGAACTCAGGGGAACGGCGGCAACGCTGCAACCCGGTCCAGCGTCCGCCGAAAGGAAACCCTACGAAGGGCTCTGAATCTTGGGGCCCGGTCAGCAAATCAAGGAGCCATGCCATGACCCGACGCGACACGAAATCCCCACTCCACGCCCTGCTTTATATCGAGCAGGGTCAAGGGGTCACCGAAATCGTTGCAGAAATCCAGCGCGCTGTCGTCAGTGCGACCGGATACGAGTTTACGGGCGCAATCGAAATGCGTGCGTTCGTGAATCGGGAACACGCAGCGACTTTCGGTCAGCGTGTCGTGTTGAATAGCGTCAGCGCCGAACTGGACGAGCTTCGCGCTGCTGTGCGCAAGATGGAACGCATGCGCGACCGGATGCGCAGGATCGACAAGGAGCTTGGCGATGCCTCGACGTTTGCCGAGTACGTGCGGCGCGGCTTGCGTGCGGCGGGAGTCGGCATCGTGCATATCGCGCGTGACGCCGCCGGGCGGCCCCGCAATGCGTCGAACTACATCACCGTGCGCGCCGACGACGGCGCATCGGTTCTGGAAGCCGCCGGTCGCCTCGAAGCGATCGCGCTGATGCTCTTTGGCCGTCGCGTGGAGGCAGCATGAAAGCCCAACTGGTTGAGCGCTGGGAAGGCGGCGGCAAGCACGGTCACTACCAGATCGACGTCGAGCGTTTCGAGTCACGCCCGGGTCAGGCATTTTTCAACATCCGCAAATCCCGTTGCGGCCGCGCATACGACACCGCGCTAGCGCGCACCCCGGCCGAGGCACGGCAGCGCATCCAGCACACCGTCGAGTGGGGACTGGCCGTGGGGCCGACGCAATACAAGCGGACTTTCCGCGATGCAAGCCTTGCGCCGGTTGACCGGGACGCCGATCCCGTACTGGCGGCGCAGCCAAACCCGCATGAACAGGCCGCGAAGATCGGGCTCTTTCTGGTCAACCGGACTGGACGGTGCGATGGTCAATGGCGCGGAAAACTGCTAGCCAATGAACAGCGCGCGCTGCTGGGCCGGTATTTCGGGCGCGGGACGCTGATTATCGACGGCGCTCGCGAGCGCGTCCGGTATCAGGCCGAACGTCTCTTCGGCGCGGGACCTGACACGAAGGCCGACCTTGCATGGGCGGACCTGTAAGAGCCACCAGACGGGCACCAGAGCCGGTGCCCGCGACCAACTATCAAGACCATGAACAAAGCAAATTCGTATCACGTGGCCTTACCGGGCAAGTGGCCGCTTCACACGCTGGAACCCGTCCGAAGCGCCCAGATCCGCGTGATGCTGAACACCATCGTGACCGACGCGCCAAGTGTCTGGCGTCGCGCTCCTCGCAGAACGTGGAGCGACATTAGTCGCCTCGTGCTGAGCCAACTGATGACGCTGGATCGCCTGTATCCGGAGGCTGGAATACTGGAATCGCCGCTACGACAAATGGCGGTGCGTTTCTTCGCCGTCAATGCCGATCCGGCAATCATTGGTTTCGGTCGGAGAGCCGGTGATGCGCCGTCACCCGCCGTTACTCGCCTTGCGCAAGCACTGCGCGGCACCCAGCGTTCCAATCAGCACACCGTTCAACAGGTGCAGCGATGAGCCAATACACGATTTCCAGACTCAAGACGTTCGATGGGATGCAGGGGCAGGGCTTCAGTCTCACCCTGTTACGCGACGGTAAGACGGTGGCGGAAGTCATCAACAACGCGCGCGGTGGCGCTTTCATTTTCCGCTGGGTCGATATTGGCGCGCGCGCAATCGTCAAGACGGTCGACTTTAGGGACGAACCGTGCGAGTTTGGCGGCACCGTCGAGGAAGCCGCGTTTCACGCATACGTCCTGACGCTGCCGAAGTACAAGCAGGACGAACGACTTGCCTGCCTAACGCCCGACATGGTCGTTGACCAATTGGTGAACGCTGTCCGGTGCGAGCGGCGTCTCAATCGGGCGTTCAAGACAAAAATCGTTTTCATCGAAGCAGGCATCCCGTACACCTATCCGGTTCGTGCTGGTCAGAATGTCGAGCTGGTCATGGGTGCGGTGAAGAAGCATTACCCCAATGCGGTAATGCTCAATCCACTTCCTATCGAAGAGGCGCTTCCGCTCGCGATACGTGCAGGATTTTGAATCCGACCAACGCTCGTACAAGCCCGCCTCTGGCGGGTTTGTTTCTTTGTGGCTTCAACGCGCATCCAGCCGTGCCGCTGCATCCTGCGCGCCGGTCCGCTGCGCAGCCCGTCACGCAAGCTGCGATCTCGCGGCCCGGTGACCGGACGACTCCGCTCTTGGGGCCACGCCGCGTCCGCGGACTTGCCCCGGCGCGAGCCATCCCCTCCAGCCTCGCAGCGCTCCTGACGTCGCGCCGCTCGGATAGCGCGCTCGCCGCGCGGGGCGTCCTGCCTCGTGCGTGAGCTGCTGCTGCCGACACCTACCGTTCCCCTGGTTCGCCGTCCAGTTCCCGCGACCTTAGCTCAGGCCTTTGCCGCGTCAAGGCGCGCGGGGCCGTGTCGGTCGCTATCGCTCCATCCCGCACCCACCCCGCGCTTGATCCCTTGACGCGTCGCCGGCCCTCGCACGTTTTGTCGCGGGACGACGAACTCAGGGGAACGGCGGCAGCTGCGAAGCGCAGCCCGCCAACTCGGCAGAACAACTTTTACGCCGGGACTCGGAATCTAGGGTCCCGGTCAGCTTTCAACCTTTGGAGATTGCAATGCCTTCACCAGCAGCCCAGCCCATCGACCCAACCACGCTTTCGCGCAAGCAGAAGCTCGCGATCATCTATCGCCACACGCACCGCGACTTCAAGGGCCCCGCCGGTCCGCAGTGGGGCGAGCATGCAGGCGAGAAAACCATCGTGGTGAACGAACAGGGCGCGTCAGTGCTGACACTGCTCGAAACGCTCAGCGATGAACAGATCGCGAACCTGCTGCCGTATGCGCTGAAGAAGGAAAGCGAGCGACTGGCCGCAAAAGCGGGGCAGCAATGAACGCGCAGGCTTTGCACATCACGGTTCACGAGCACGGCAACGCCGTGTTCCGCTACCGCATGAAAACCACTGGTTCATCGAGCGAGCGCTACGGCGCATGTGAGGTCTGCAACCAGCACGCGAGCGAAGTATTTCATCTCACGTCGGCGATGCTTTATGACCGGAAAAGCGCCGGCGGCGGCTTCGGCTGGACGCCCTATCACTGCCTCAGCTTGTTCGGACATCGCGAATGTCTGGAGGCGCGGCGCATCGGCCAGCCGGTCATGACGCTGGACGCAGACACGAACGATGCGAATTTCCGCGCTGTCATCAATGGTCGCGACGTGCTGATTGGTCGCGACTGCGAGGGCTTCAAGGTCTACATCGCGGACAGTTACGAAGCGTTGCGTCCGAGCCTGTTGGACGCGTACCGCTTCGCGCAGCATGCGGCGCATCACCCCGAGCGCCGCCGCCCCGTCACGGCCTTCGACTAATCCAGACAACGGGCCGAACGATCGGCCCGAAAGGAACATCATGACTTTTGCTCACGATAGCGCGTCCCAGCACACTGCGGCCGGACCAATGAACATGTGCGATCGCCCACTGGCTGCAGAGGGACTACGGTCCTATCGCTGCAAGGGCGCATTTGGCTGGATCATGATAGGCGCGACGGACGATGACGACGCGTTCCGGGAGGCGCTGCGATCGAGTGATACCGCGAAGCGCGAGACGTTGCAGCGCTGGGACGGCCTCGGGTACGTTGACGTCACGCCGAGGCCTTCGACAGTCGGCGCGGATGCCGCGAAGCGACTGCATGCGCGCCAGTGTCATTACGATCGGCTGCACCATATGAAGCGTGTGCGCGAGTTGATGACGATGGAACTCGACAGCGAGCAAGTGCGTATGTTGCACGCGAGCCGCGCGATTCTGAACGGCGAAGCGCCGGGCACGCGATCGGTTGATCTATCCGACGCAGCTTATCTGGCTGAACTGGACGCGTTCGAACGAGAGGAAGGCGAGCGACGCAGCAAACCCTACTGGGAGCCGGACCGGTCCCTGGAGAGCCAGATCGACAAGGCGTCGAGCGTCGCGGACGCGATGGACCGCTATTACAAGCACGATCGACTCAACCGGCCAGGAGGCACGCGCGAGCGCCTGATTTCGGACCGGGAGATGGAACTCAAAGAAAAGCGCTTCGCATGCGTCGCCAGTCACCACGACTCAGTTAATGGCCGGGTCGTCTATCTGCGATCAATGGGGGACGGCCTGAGCGTCTGGTCCTCGCTCGTGCGCTGACCCACGCCCACCCAAACGCCGGCCGCGAGCCGGCGTTTTCACGTTCGCCGCAGGGCGTCGCTATCGAGCCGTGCCGCTGCACCCTGCGCGCCGGTCCGCTGCGCAGCCCGTCACGCAAGCTGCGATATCGCGGCCCGGTGACCGGACGACTCCGCTCTTGGGGCCACGCCGCGTCCCGCGGACTTGCCCCGGCGCGAGCCATCCCCTCCAGCCTCGCAGCGCTCCTGACGTCGCACCGCTCGGATAGCGCGCTCGCCGCGCGGGGCGTCCTGCCTCGTGCGTGAGCTGCTGCTGCCGACACCCACCGTTCCCCTGGTTCGCCGTCCAGTACCCGCGACCTTAGCTCAGGCCTTTGCCGCGTCAAGGCGCGCGGGGCCGTGTCAGTCGCTATCGCTCCATCCCGCACCCACCCCGCGCTTGATTCCTTGACGCGTCGCCGGCCCTCGCACGAATCGTCGCGGGACGACGAACTCAGGGGAACGGCGGCAGCTGCGAAGCGCAGCCCGCCAACTCGGCAGAACAACTTTTACGCCGGGACTCCGAATCTAGGGTCCCGGTCAGCTACCAACCCGTCAGGAGAAAACTGTATGTCCAACTTCAGCGCTACCTACTCGCCGGAAGACAACAAGCTGCGTTTGTACTCGCCGCACCGCCTCGACGAGGCGCTTTATCAGCGCGTGAGCAGCGAAGGGTTCCGATTCGCGCCGAAACAGGATCTTTTCGTGGCGCCGATGTGGACACCGTCCCGCGAGGATCTGCTGCTGGAGTTGTGCGGCGAGATCGGCGACGAAGACACCAGTCTTGTCGACCGCGCCGAGGAACGCGCGGACCGCTTCGATGGTTACAGCGAGAACCGCGCGCGCGAAGGCGATGCAGCGTATTCGAACGTCCAGAGCATCACCGAGCATATCCCGCTCGGTCAGCCCATCTTGGTTGGCCACCATAGCGAGCGCCGCGCGCGGCGTGACGCCGAACGCATCGAGGCCGGGATGCGTCGCGCCGTGAACGCGTGGGAGACGTCCGAATACTGGACGCGTCGCGCCAAGGGCGCACTGGCGCACGCGAAATACAAGGAACGCCCGGACGTTCGCCATCGTCGCATCAAGGGGCTGGAGTCGGACCGCCGCAAGTACCAGAAAGAGATCGACAACGCGCAAAAATTTACGAAACTGTGGAGCAAGCCAGAGCTCACCCACGAGCAGGCGAAAGCGATTGCTGGCTATGACCATCTCTATTTCAAGGTGGACGGACAGGTCACGTCGCTTTACACGATGCTGTGCGCCGAGGGAGCCGACATCGAGCAGTTGCGCGACAGGGCGCTCAAGGCGCACGCGCGCACGATCGCTTTTTATGGTCGCTGGATTGCGCACGTCGATAACCGTCTGGCGTACGAGCGCGCGATGCTCGGCGAGGCCGGCGGCATCGCGGCCGACAAATTCGACATTGCTGTTGGCGGCCGTGTGCTGGTCCGCGATGAATGGCTGGTCGTGCATCGCGTGAACAAGGCAGGCGGGCGCATCAATAGCCTGACTACGTCGTCGCCGCGCGTCGTCTCGTGGAGCAGCCGGTGGAAGGTCGCGATTGAAGAGGTCAAAGACTACCGCGCACCCGATCCCGTCGACGCGGCCGCAGTCGCCCAAAAGGCGAAGCTCGCGCCGTTGGTCAATTACCCGGGCGAGGGCTTTGTCGAGATGACCAATGACGAATGGAAGAAGCGAAACGAAGACGGCAAGAGCATCCGCAAGATCGCCGCAACGGCCGAGCACGGCGCGTACCGCGTGCGCCGCGCGCTTGTTTCAGATGCAGGGTATGCGCTGAAACAGGTTTTCATTACCGACGCGAAACGCGTAGAGCGTCCCGCGCCGGCGAGCGCCGCGCCCGTCGAAATCGAGCGACAGGCGGAACCGAGCGCGACGATCCAACCGAGCCCCGCGCAAGTGCCGGAGGACGACGACCGAGGCGCGAAGCTTCGACAGCTGCGCGACCAGCTGCGCGAAGGTGTGCAAGTTGTGAGCGCGCCGCAACTGTTCCCGACTCCCGCCGAGACTGCCGGGCGCATGGTGGACGAAGCAGACATACAGCCGGGCGAACACGTCGGAGAATTCAGCGCGGGAACGGGGCGGATTCTGTCGGCTGTCTCCGAGGCTATCGACTTTTCCCAGATCCAGGTTACCGCCGTCGAAATCAACCAGGGGCTCGCGCGCGCGCTTGAGGCACGCTATCCTGCCGCGCGCGTGCTGAACGCGGATTTCATGGAATGCGGCCCGGAGTTGGGCGCGTTCGACAAGATCATCATTAATCCGCCGTTTGCAAACGGTCAGGACATCGCGCATATTTCGCGCGCGCTCGGGTTTTTGAAACCGGGCGGGCGACTTGTCGCGATCTGCGCGAACGGTCCGAGACAGCAGGAGAAATTGCGGCCGCTGGTCGAGGAACACGGCGGACTGTGGGAGGAGCTGCCCGACGGCGCTTTCGAGGAGTCCGGCACGCGCGTTAGAACCGTGCTGCTGACGCTCGAGCTGTAACGGATGCGCGGCCACGTCGCAAGACGTGGCCGAATACGAGGAGACCAAGAACGATGAAAAAGATTTGCCGCTTTGCCGTTGGCGTCACACTGTGCACCGCGTGTGCCGCGCTGACTGCCTGCGCAGACCAGCCGCCGCCGCTTACCGGCAAGCCTGCGACGATTCGCATATACGAGCCCAAGACCCCGCCAGGGTTCGCGGCGCCGGGGGAGTTCAGCCTGTCGCCGGACGGAAAGATCACGATCAACCAGCGCGAGACGAAACCCGCCCCGTGACGCAGCGCACGAAACATCGACGCCGGCCGCGAGCCGGCGTTTTCACATGCGCAGCAGGGCATCGCTATCGAGCCGGGCCGCTGCACCCTGCGCGCCGGTCCGCTGCGCAGCCCGTCACGCAAGCTGCGATCTCGCGGCCCGGTGACCGGACGACTCCGCTCTTGGGGCCGCGCCGCGTCCCGCGGACTTGCCCCGGCGCGAGCCATCCCCTCCAGCCTCGCCGCGCTCCTGACGTCGCACCGCTCGGATAGCGCGCTCGCCGCGCGGGGCGTCCTGCCTCGTGCGTGAGCTGCTGCTGCCGACACCTGCCGTTCCCCTGGTTCGCCGTCCAGTACCCGCGACCTTAGCTCAGGCCTTTGCCGCGTCAAGGCGCGCGGGGCCGTGTCAGTCGCTATCGCTCCATCCCGCACCCACCCCGCGCTTGATCCCTTGACGCGTCGCCGGCCCTCGCACGTTTTGTCGCGGGACGACGAACTCAGGGGAACGGCGGCAGCTGCGAAGCGCAGCCCGCCAACTCGGCAGAACAACTTTTACGCCGGGACTCGGAATCTAGGGTCCCGGTCAGCAAGGGGGATTGCGATGTTTGATGTGAAGACGGCAAGCGATTACGTGCGCGGAGCTTTTCCGTATAGGTTCGACCGGATCGAAGTGAATGGCTCGGTCTTCACGGGCCCGGCGAAAGGCACGCACCTGTGCGCTGATTTCGAACGCCCGCGTGAGCCGGTCTCCTTCTGCCTGCTTGGCGAATGGTACTGCGACTATCCAAGCGGCCCGCATCTGGGCGTGCTTGCCAACAAGGCCGCCGACATTCTCGGCGCGAACGGCTTTTTTGGACTCGCCAGCGCCCGCCGCACAGGCATAGGCGACTGAGACGCACCCGACACAGTTCAATCGTCCACAGAGAAACGCAGAAACTAAGGATTACGACATGAAGCTGAGCCGCGCACAGACCAAGAAAATGCAGGAAGTTGAGCAACTGATTGCGCTTGAGCGCCGCCTGACAGACGATGAGCGCCTGTTTGTGTTCGAGCACTATCAGGAAGGCGCGAGCAGCAACAATGCAGCGCTGGGCGCTTTTTTCACCCCTTGGGGTCTTGCTCGGGATTTCGCCGTGGAGGTGCCGGAGCGTTGCAATACGATCGTCGATCTCTGCGCGGGCATCGGGTCGCTTGCCTATTGGTGCGAGAACAGGGCGCGGCAGGTCGTGTGTGTGGAGCAGTGCGCGGAATATGTGCGCGTGGGCCGGAAGCTGGTGCCGGACGCGACGTGGATTCACGCTGATGTTTTCGGGGACTGGTTTAAGGATTTTGACGGCTTCGACGTGGCGATTAGCAATCCGCCCTTTGGCAACCGCGTGAAGGCGCACGGCTTCGAGGGTCGATATACCGGCAGCACCTTTGAATACAAGGTGATCGAGCTTGCATCGCGTATTGCAGACACTGGCGTTTTCATCGTGCCCCAATCGTCGGCCCCGTTCGTGTACAGCGGCTCGCGTCGCTACGACGTGCGCGAAAGTGACGACTGCCGTCGATTCATGGAGCAGACGGGAATCCTCCTGGAGCCGAATTGCGGCATCGATACGGCGATGTACCGGGAGCAGTGGCACGGTGTCGCGCCGACCTGCGAAATCGTTGTATGCGATTTTGAGCAGTTCGAGCAGACCAGCCCGCTCGCGCAGACGCGCGCCGAGTCTATCGCGGTGCCGACAACGCAACTTGATCTGTTTGCCGCTGCTGCGTGATCCCCAACCAGATAACGAGAGTGCCCCTATGACACCGATGACATTTCACCAGACCTACGAGGTTGTCACTGACGACAGCGCAGAGCAGGGCGAGGCCGAGGAAACCGGCTTCGACTGGCAGGACGAACCCCACACGTTCAGCGAGCTGGTCCACCGCCTCAGGCGTGACTACATCGGCGCGGTCCCGCAACGCGGATGCAGCTGCATCACCGCGGACGGCGACCGTGAATATGTCGACGGTTCGACCCGCAATATCTCACTCCATCCCGGCAACGAACGGGCCAAGCGCTGGTTGCCGAAAGCATTGAAGGCCGCAGGACTGGTGCACTAGCCAACGTCACCGCCGATATGAACGCCGGCCGCGAGCCGGCGTTTTCACGTGCGCTGCAGCGCGCTGCTATCGAGCCGGACCGCTGCACCCTGCGCGCCGGTCCGCTGCGCAGCCCGTCACGCAAGCTGCGTTATCGCGGCCCGGTGACCGGACGACTCCGCTCTTGGGGCCGCGCCGCGTCCCGCGGACTTGCCCCGGCGCGAGCCATCCCCTCCAGCCTCGCAGCGCTCCTGACGTCGCACCGCTCGGATAGCGCGCTCGCCGCGCGGGGCGTCCTGCCTCGTGCGTGAGCTGCTGCTGCCGACACCTGCCGTTCCCCTGGTTCGCCGTCCAGTACCCGCGACCTTAGCTCAGGCCTTTGCCGCGTCAAGGCGCGCGGGGCCGTGTCAGTCGCTGCGCTCCATCCCGCACCCACCCCGCGCTTGATTCCTTGACGCGTCGCCGGCCCTCGCACGAATCGTCGCGGGACGACGAACTCAGGGGAACGGCGGCAGCTGCGAAGCGCAGCCCGTCAACTCGGCAGAACAACTTTTACGCCGGGACTCGGAATCTAGGGTCCCGGTCAGCAAAGGAGAACCGCATGCGTACTTTTTCACAGTTATCCGAATTTGCGTCGGTTGCGCAGGAGTATCAGCGACTCCGCACAAAGCATCCGTTGATTCCCGCGCGCTACGTGCTGAAGTGGATCAACTGCGACGACGCATCGATTGGATGTTCAACGATCGAGCAATTCGTGTGTCCGCACGAGTGGACCGTCAATGAGGAAAGCGACGCGGGTTACTGCTGTCTGTGTGGCCTCCCCGAGTGCTGAATCCCGTTACCACACCCCTTACTGGAGGATTTTGCAATGGTCGAAACGATCGAGATTGGTTCCGCTCCCTGCGATGAGCAGTGCGCGCAGGTCGGTGAATCCAATTACCCGGAGTGCAGCCGCGCCGAGTGCCGCGCATTCATCAACCAGATCAAGCGCGCAATGGGCGAGCCGCCGGAAGGCGTTGGCCTTTTCATCAAGAGTAACGCGCACGACTTCGGCACCTACCGCGAAGTGGCGGTAAAGGTCACCGGCCTGTTGACGGAGGAAGCACGCGAAAAGGCATTGGAGTATGCCTACCGCTGCGAGTCGGATTCGCCCGCGAGCTGGGACGACGAGGCGCGCGCTGAACTCGCCACAGCAGGATTTCCGGTCACGGTCGAGGCCTGACATGTTCCATACCATCGGCTACAAAGGGCACTACATTCACCTGGCCTATCAGGACGGCGTCGAGACCATCCAGACTCAGATCATGTATGCCGACGGCGGATTCACGCTGCAGCGTCGCAACACGTATGCAGGCGCGCAGCGTGCGATCACGCGGCACGTGCGCGCCGCACTCGCTGCAGCTAACCAGTAACGAAAAGGAAGGGTGAGCGGATCGCTCACCCACCACAAAAATGCGATTCAAGCGATATGGACGTTACGAATTCACCGACACGCCGCGTAAGCGCGCCGCGTTCGCGCGCAAACAGCGCCTGGAGCGTGAAGCCTTTCCGCTCTTCGCCGACCAAATCGCCGCCGAGCAGATCGGCGCCGATGAGGAAATGAAGGGGCGACGCGAGCAGTGGGACCGGCAGACGGCTGCGGACCGCTCGCGTCGCGCGACGCAGTGGCGCAAAGCTCGCGGCCGCCTGCGCGGATATCGGGCACCTGTTCGCAGCGCCTTGCACGCGTACTGGCAACAATGCAGATGGCCCGCCGACCCCGAATATCTGCTGACCATGCTGCACATGTACGACACCGGACGCTTGTCCCTGCCGGACACCAGCCCTACCAACTGAGGATCTATGCAGCTCTCAATCCATCCAGTCACCAGACGAGCGCCGAACGGTCGCCTCTGTCAGAGCTTTGACGTGGTCTGCGACGGCGTAACGGTCCACAACGCGATGACCCGAAGCCTCGCCCTGGCGCACATGGACGCCCTTTGGGAGAGCCGCCCGGAATCCGATCGCGTGCTGGAACAGCTGTACACCGGCGACTAGATGTCGCAGCCCTGCCGGTTACTGGGCCGCGCGCCGCTATCGAGCCGTGCCGCTGCACCCTGCGTGCCGGTCCGCTGCGCAGCCCGTCACGCAAGCTGCGATCTCGCGGCCCGGTGACCGGACGACTCCGCTCTTGGGGCCACGCCGCGTCCCGCGGACTCGCCCCGGCGCGAGCCATCCCCTCCAGCCTCGCGGCGCTCCTGACGTCGCACCGCTCGGATAGCGCGCTCGCCACGCGGGGCGTCCTGCCTCGTGCGTGAGCTGCTGCTGCCGACACCCACCGTTCCCCTGGTTCGCCGTCCAGTTCCCGCGACCTTAGCTCAGGCCTTTGCCGCGTCAAGGCGCGCGGGGCCGTGTCAGTCGCTGCGCTCCATCCCGCACCCACCCCGCGCTTGATTCCTTGACGCGTCGCCGGTCCTCGCACGAATCGTCGCGGGACGACGAACTCAGGGGAACGGCGGCAGCTGCGAAGCGCAGCCCGCCAACTCGGCAGAACAACTTCTACGCCGGGACTCGGAATCTAGGGTCCCGGTCAGCGTAACACCCAACAGGAGGGCCTTTTCATGGTCGAAGCAGGTCGCTCGATTGCGCAGGCAATCGCCGCTGGTAACTATCACAGGATCGAGGTGTATTCGGCACCGGATGCGCTCGGTATGACTCGCGTGGAGTACCGATACGATCCGCCCGCGTGTGAAACCGTCGAGGAGGTCGCGCAGTGCTTTGTCGAACTGTTCGGGCCGATCAAGGCGGGCTGCACGGCGAAAGCATGGCGCATCAAGGGCGGCCGCATCGGTGCCTATGTTGTCGAGGACGCTGGAGATGTAACCGCGTTGCTTCAATAGCGGTAGCGCAGCAGCCGGGAATGTGACTTATCTGCTTTTCTCTTTCACTTAATCAGGAGCCTTAATCATGAAGTCGATTCTTGTTGCAGTTGTGGTCACCATCCTCGTATCGGGCTGCGCAACCAGTGCGGGCAACATGGCCATGAGGGAGCAGAGCGCCGACAGCATCAGCGCGCAAATCGATGAAGGGAAGACGACCAAGAGTGAGGTCCTGCACGCGCTGGGCTCGCCATCGAAGGTGACCTACAACGAGAACAGCGTCGAGCAGTGGACGTACAGCTACGCGCGTGCCACGCCGAAGGCGATCAACTTCGTGCCGATCGTTTCGATGTTCGCGCGTGGCGCCGACGTTCACAAAAAGCAGCTTCTCATCCTTTTCGACGACGCTGGCCGTGTGAAGAAATACACTTTCACTGACTCCGTTGACGAGGTGAAAGGCGGGCTGATCGGCTGATGGACACTGACACCCGCATACGTGCCGCGTGAAGCCCGCCGACCGGCGGGTTTTTTTTCGTTTGCGCGTGCGCGGTGTCACAGCTGCGATCGAGCCGGCCCGCTGCACCTTGCCCGCCGGCCTGCCCTGCAGACCGGCATGCAAGCCGCCTCGTCGCGGGCCAGTTTCCGGAACCAGCCGCTCTTGGGGCGCGCTGCGTCCCGCAGCTTGCCCCGGCGCGGGCCATCCCCTCCAGCTTCGCACCGCTCCTCTCGTCGCAGTGCTCAGATAGCGCGCTCGCCGCGCGGGGCGTTCTGCCTCGTCGACGGCCAGCAGCTGCCAACACCTGCCGTCCCCTGGTCCGTCGTCCACTTCCCGCGACTGTAGCTCGAGCCTTTGCCGCGTCAAGGCGCGTGGGGCCGTGTCAGTCGCTATCGCTCCATCCCGCACCCACCCCACGCGTCAATCCTTGACCCGGCGTCGGCCCTCGCTCCTTTCGTCGCGGGACGACGAACTCAGGGGAACGGCGGCAGCTGCAAAGCGCAAGCCGCCGACTCAACAGAACGGCTTACGCCGGGACTCAGAATCTAGGGGCCCGGCGGTCCCGTCACACCTTCAACCTTCATTGAGGAACTGCCATGCAAACCGTGAACGCCCACGACACCAACCAGACCGCGAACGAGAACACGACGACCGCAGAACTGCCGAACGCACTCAAGGCAGGCTCGGCAGAGGTGCTGATTCCGCTCAAGCGTCTGGTCGCCTCGCCGTACAACCAGCGCAAGACCAAGCGTGACCCGGCGAGCATCGAGGCAATCGCGGACAATATCCTCGCAGTCAACCTCCTGCAAAATCTGGTCGTCCACCCGATGAAGGTGTCCGCAAAAAGGGCGCAGACGTATGGCGTGGATGCAGGAGAAACGCGCCGACAGGCTTTGCTTCTCAACGTCGAGCGCGGCCACATCAGCGAGGATTTTCCGGTGCGCTGCATCGTCATCACTGAGGCCGAGGCGATTCTCGCCAGTGCATCGGAGAACGACCTGCGCGTGCCACCGCACCCGGCAGACCAGTTTATCGCCTATAAGGCGCTCGCGGATGAAGGTCGCAGCCCCGAGTTCATCGCCGCTGTGTTCAAGGTAACGCCTAAGACCGTCGCGGGCTATCTGAAGCTGGCGAACGTGTCGCCCAAGCTGTTCGACCTGTTCGCTACCGACGAAATGGACCTTGACCAGATCAAGGCCCTCGCCATGACCGATGACCATGAACGACAGGAAGCCGCATGGTTCGGCGCGAAACATTCGTGGTCACAGCAGCCGCACGAACTGCGCGCTGTGCTGAAAGGCGACAAGCTGACGCTTGGCGACCGGATGGTCAAGTTCGTCACGGTGGAGGCCTACGAGGCTGCTGGTGGAATCGTGGAACGTGATCTCTTTGCCGAGCGCGACGATGGCTTTATCGTCAACCGCGACGTCCTGAACCGGCTGTTCGATGCAAAGGTCGCCAGCGAGGTCGAAGCCATCAAGGCGCAAGGATGGGCATGGGTCGAGGCCCGACCGAAGTTCGACTACAGCGACCGCAACCAGTTCACCCAACTGGACGCAGAACCCGTACCCCTGACCGCTGACGAACAGGCGCGTTACGACGAACTTGAAAAGCGGTCCGGGGAAATCTCGGACAAGCTGGATGCGCACGAGAATGCTGACGAAGGCGACGAGGCCTACCTCAGCGACGAAGCGTGGCAAGCCCTGAGCGACGAATTCGACAAGGTGTCGCAAGCCATTGATGAAATGGACGAAAGGGAAGGCAATTTCACGGCCGAACAGATGAAGGTCAGCGGCGCTGTCGTGGCCGTTGGTTACCACGGCGAACTGGAGGTCGTGCGTGGCCTCGTTCGTCGCGAAGATCGCGCCGAAGCACGCGCGATGATGGAGGACAACGGCGTCGCTGTTCCGCACAGCCTGACCAAAAAAGAGAAGGGCGTTCACTCCGAAAAGCTGCTGCTGAACCTGACGGCGCACCGGACGGCTGCTGTGCAGTCCGCTCTCTCACAGAATCCGCAGGTCGCACTGGTGGCGACTGTTCACAAGCTTGCGCTCGAATATCTCTACACGGGTAGTAGCCTCGACCGACTGAGCGTCGCGCAGATCAGCGCGCGCGAAGTGACTTACGAACTGGCCCGGTCGGCACCGGACTTGGAGCAGACCGAGCACGCTTCGGGCCTTCGCGCCTACGTGGACTCATGGCGCGCTCAGATTCCGAAAAATCCCAACCTGCTGTTCGGCTGGCTGTTGGAGCAGCCGCAGGACCGCCTGTTGAACTTGCTGGCTGTCTGCACGTCGCTGAGCATCAACGGCGTCTCGCGCGAGGAGGGCCCGAGCGCGGTAAATGCTCTGGCGGGCGCTCTGAGCCTGAACCTGTCCGCCTACTGGCAACCGACGCGAGCAAGCTACCTCGATCATGTGTCCAAGGATCGCATCGTTGCAGTCGTGAGCGAGGTCGTCTCGAAGGAAGAAGGGGCGCGGCTCGCCAAGATGAAGAAGGGCGAAGCAGCGCAGGCAGCCGAGAAGCTGCTGCAAGGCAAGGACTGGTTGCCCGAATTCATGGCCGCAGCCCAGGTCGCAGAAGTACGGTTCTACGGTGATGACGACGACGATGCGGACGACGAGTGCGACGACGTCACGCTCGACGCCGGAGAGTGCGACGACTCCGCAGCGTCCGAAGGCCCTCAGCACGCGGATGCGGCACCGTGGCCGTTCCCGAAGGCGGCCGATTTCGGAACCGTTCCGGCAGAAGTGAGCGCGCGCAAGTCCGACCGTGATGATGGGCCCCGCAAGCCGACTTCGCCAGCGATCGCCTGGCCGTTCCCGACGACCAATCCGCAAGCACTGCGTGGAATGCGGCAGGCGGCCTGACCGTCCAGTTTCTCCCTCGGGTCTTCGGACCTTTTTCGCCCCGCCTTGAGCGGGGTTTTTTTTCTGTGGGTAACTTCGCCCGGCCAAACGGCGCCTCACGATCCTTCCTCTTCGCGCCTCCGGCGCTCATCGTTCGGACCGCTGGGCGACAAGGGACACTCGGCTTCGCCGACCAAGGAGGAACCCCGTTCCGGTTCCCCCTTGGAACTCCCTCCCTCGGGCCGCAAGCATTTTCATAATATAATTGTGCTCAGTTGCAGAACTGAGTAAAATTAAATTGTGGCCCTGCTTTGCAGGACCATCAAGGTAGCCGCGGAGACCACTTGAAGCAAAAAACCAAAAGCCAGAAAACGCGTGCCATGCTCGCCGCTTGCGCGGCAGCAGACACGCGTCGTCTAAGGCTACGCTTCGGGAACAGAGTCGCCCCGATCACGTCAATCTCTGTCGAACCTCCTTCAGGTATGGTCGCTCAACCCATGATCGGCAATACCATAGGGCCACGGCAGAACACGAACCAGAACTGAAGTGTGCCGGGGCCATGCTCACGTCGATCGTTTTTGGATTCATTGCAGCAAGGGTGTCCACGGGCCGAGCTGCGGCCGCAACGGCGGCAGTCACGCCGAATCATGTCGATCGCGTTGTGACGTTTTCCGTCGCAACTGAATTTTTTGTTGGGTCGATTATTCTGCTGACGCTGAGTGCGCTTGTATGGATGGTCGCTCCAGCAGTAGTATCCGCAGTTCGCTTTTGCAGTTCGTCTGTCGGTGGCTTACTGAGTGTTTCATTTCCTTCAGATTGTGCTCCGAGCAGTGCGAGCTGGTATGTCGTCAAACGCGCGCTCGTCGGATATGCAGGATTATCGTTTGTCGTATTTTGCATCGCATTGGCATGGCGAATCGTGATAAGCCTCAGGGAGCGATCCAGTCGCCGTGCAGTTAGTCGCTGGTCAGTTATGGTCGACGACGATGGAAAGGAGTAAGCCCAATTTATTGGGGCGTCTTTGCTCCGCAAAGACCGGCTATGTTGCGCTACGCCCGCAAAAGACGCGGGCTATGCGTCGAGCCTCCTGCGGAGTCTCGCCCCTCTCCCTGCGGTCGGGGCTGCCAGCGCCTCGCCGTCCGGTCGCCTCGCTCCCGGAAAAGCTCACCATCGCTGGTACGGTCTCTCAGCATGCTGCATATGGCCCTCGGAATGGCAGCATGTTTTACGCCCCGCTCACGCGGGGTTTTTTTTCCGCTTCGCTCTTCGTCCTTGAGGACGCGCTGTCGTGTCGCGCCGTTGGCGCGAAAGGCGCTCGCCGCGCGGCGTTCTACCTCGACGTCACAACCCGTCAATGGCCGTTCCCACCCGTTCACGTCCAACCTCGCGACCATAGGTTCGTCTTGGCGTCCGTCAAGGCGCGCGGGGCCGTGTTGTCGCTGCGCGACCGCCCGCCCCAACACCCCGCGCTCTTCTCCTTGACATCCGCCGCGGCGAACCACAACCGGCCGCGGGACGATGAACTCAGGGGAACGGCGGCAGCTTCGGCAAGTGCGGCCGTCTCGGCAAAACACGGACGCCGGGACTCCAAATCTAGGGGCCCGGTCAGCGACACCCGGCAGGAGGGGCGATGGATAAAGACGACGAACGCGTATGTGGGGGATGCAGACACTGGTGCAGGGCAGGCGACTACAGATGGGGCGGTTGCGATGCCCCGTTGCCAGCCTATCTCATGCACGCGGACCTGCCCCGTACCGGGCCAATCTTCCCAGACGACAAGCAGGCGCAGGAGTGCGAGGTATTCGAAGTCAACGGGTCGCAACAGATCGCATCCGGGAGCAGCCACACATCATGAATCCAGTCATGGCCACGCGCTCTAAGCGTTTTCAGGATCGCATGCCCCCGCGCTCGCCGGGAGCTATTCAACAGGCACGGCGCGGCGCTGCCGCGCCCCTCCGGCCACCGACCACGCGCCCTGGCGGCCGCATATTCCTTGCGGTGCCGACTAAGGACATCCCGAAGGCGCGCGCGATGGGCGCAGAATGGGACCACGAGCTTCGCCTTTGCTGGTTGCCCGCCACCGCAGATACGACACCTTTCGCAGCGTGGGTCGTGGATGATGCCGCGTTGAACGCTGCCGGTATCGACCGGACGGACGTCCTTGCCGACTTTGCCGAGGCGATGCGAAGCTACGGCCTCATTGTGCCTGACACGCTGTATGCGGACGGCGAATGGCACTGTGCGATGGTCATGACGAAGTCTGGCCCGCGATCGCATGGCGGCTACATCATCGAACTTGACGGAGTACCGCATGGCTACATCCGTAACTTCGTTGGCGCGTCGGGCGCGTGGTGGTATCGGGCAGGCAAGCTCACGCGTGAGCAGCGCGCCGCGCTCGAGGCGCAAAGTCGGGAACGGCAGGCCGCGCGCGAAGCAGCCCTGCGCCGCGCTCAGGAACTTGTCGCGCAACGCTCCCTGAAAATCCTCACCATGTTGCCGAGGGCGGAACAGCACCCGCATCCTTATCTGGACAAGAAGGGCGTCGGCGCGTACGGATTGCGCGTTGCACACGCATCGAAGCACAATCTGGCAGAGCTGTTAAACGCGAAAGACCCAAGCGTCCTGAAACGTAGCAATGCCACATATCTCGTGATTCCCGGCCGCGATGCAGAGGACCGACTGCTTACGGCTCAGGCGATCGGCCCGGACGGCTTCAAGATGTTCGTGCGCGATGCCCGCAAGAAGGGGGCGTTCCATCCCATTGGCGTGCGGCGCACGCGCGACCTTGCGGCCGCGCCTGCGGTGCTGTTCGCGGAGGGTTATGCGACAGGTGCGTCGCTGCACGAAGCGACCGGACTGCCCGTGGTGATCGCTTTCGATGCGGGCAATCTGGTCGAGGTCGTTCGGCAGATCACGCCGTTGCTGCCGCCGTCACAGCCCAAGGTCATCTGCGCGGACAACGACCAGTTCTTTCTCGACAACGCGCTGGCCAGAATCGCGGAGATTGGCGGCTCACCCGATGCGAAGCCGGTTTCGGTTCGCGTGGTCGCCGGCGCCGATGGGGCAACGCGGGAGGTCGAGATCCGCGCCACCTATGCAGACGGCAAGTGGCACCAGACACGGCTTGGTAAATACCGTCTCTCGCTGGAAAGCGTCGCGGGCGTGGTCAGGAGCGTGACGCTCGACCTCGTTGTGCCGGATAAGCCGCACGTCCGCGTAACGACCCGCAACACCGGCGTCGAAGCGGCCACGGACGCGGCCCGTCTCGCGGCCGGCCGCGTCGTGACACCGTTCTTTGTATCGCTCCAACGCCGGCCGACCGACTTCAACGACCTGGACGTATCCGAAGGGCGCGCGCGCGTCACGGAACTCGTCCAGAGCGTCCTGCCGTTTCACATCACTGCGGACGCGGCTGTTACCGAACGCGCCTGATCCCTATGGCACATCTCTACTACTACCACCAGCTCACCCTTGAACAACAGGTTCAGGCGCTGAAGTTTTCCGAGGAAGTGCGTCCGGAGTGGCAATGCTACATGGTCGATTTCCGGGGCGACGTGTTGCGAGGTTTGCCGCTGAACCCGATCCTCCAGACAGGAACGGTCCGCGTGGCGGACAGCGAGCGCGCGCAACTTGCAAAGTTTCATCGCGCAGAGATCGAATTCGTGGTTCGGCATGCGATCGGAGACTGGTCAGAAATGTCCCCCGACGAGTGCGCAGCAAACCATCTCGCCATCGAGAACGGGGCTCCCGTCATTTCACGTTATGCAGTGGGCGACATCGCCCAGGTGTACGTAGTCACGCCTGCGGACCGGCTTCACACGCAAGTGATGGTGAGCCTCCACGCCGGTAGCCCGCGAGGCGTTCAGTAATTCATAAACATCATCCGCTACGGGAATCATCATGCGTCGTTGCATTACTGCGGCCGCGGTCGTCTTTGGCTGTGTTGCTTTCAGTGCGCCCGCCCGGTCATCGCCCTGGTCCTCGCAGCTTGAGGCTGCACGGGCGACACATACCGCGAGCGTTCCGTCCCAGCGGGTCAACTGGTTCGCGTTCTCACCCGAGGATCACGGAATGGACCTTGTGATGTACGGCGTCTATTCCGCCAAACGGTCGATACATGTCCTGTCGTACGTGATGACGTATCGCCCGCTGCTGCAAGCTCTCGCCGCCAAGGCGCGATCCGGTGTCCAGGTCGCTGTCGTGGTCGACTACGGCGAGAGTATCGCTAACGACCGCAGTGGCTACATCCGGCAAGGGCTCGGTTACCTTGAAAACGCAGGTGTAAGAGTGTGCGCGATCGACGCCTACAGAATTTCGCACGATAAGGCGATGGTGCTGGACGGTCGCAGTGTGCAGACGGGAAGCATCAATTACACGGCTGCCGGCGCACGCGAGAACAGCGAGAACGCGGTCATTGAATGGAACGACGTCGACAGTGCAGCCGGCTTTGAACGGCATTTTCAGACGAGGCTCGAACAATGTCACCCATTCTGATGGAGTCGTCGCGTCAGGCGCCGCATTGCGACGACGGCCGTATTCGTGTGCTCGGCGCGCTGCACATCGCTGTGAGCATTGGCGAGCTGCTGTCGGGGCGCGTCAGGTCTTCTTTGCCGGTTCGCGCCTCCCAATGGTCGACGCTTGGCGAGCATGTCCGCGCATGGCGGTTGCTGCTGGCCGACGACGCGTCGAGGATCGACCCGCACACGAGATCTCACCTCAGCCTGGTCGTGCGGCTACTGAATACCCTCCTCGAGCAACATTGCGCCGGCGACGAGCCTGACCGGGAAATGTGGGATACCGTCATGCCCACGATTGCGTCCGCCGCCCGTCATCTCGACGCCTTCCCGCTTCGGCAGCGGAAAGCGGCCAGTCGGCACTTCGCTGCGTATCGGCCGTCGTAGTTCAAGTCATAGCACCAGCTGCAGGGGCATTTCCGGGCAGAGCCCGGAAACCGCTACGGCGTGCCCGGCACGCTGCGCGAGCCGGTCATCGAGCCCCGTCCCGGGTCTCGCCCCTTCGGGCTTTCATCGCTTGCCTTTCGGCTGACGCCGACCAGAAGGGACGAGTCCCTTCTGGACATCCAACTTCCCGAAGTGATGCGGCCTGCGGCCGCATGAAGGGCGCTCGCCGCGCGGCGTTTTTACCCTCTCGCGCAGACACGCCGTCGCCAGTCCCCTGAGTCCGCCGTCCCTTTTCGCGACAGTAGCCCTCCGCCGCGCCCGGCCAAGGGTTCGCTTCGCCGTGTCCTCGCCCGTTCGGTGCTCGCCTGCGGCTGCGCTCCGCATGCGGCCTCCGGGCACGCCCTTGTCCGTTCGCGGCTACGGGCTCCTTTGTCGCCGGGACGACGAACTCAGGGGACTGGCGGCAGCACGGTAGCAGCTGCCGGTCGGGCAAAAACAAACCCTACGAAGGGACTCGGAATCTAGGGTCCCGGTCAGCCTGAACCCCTTAAACCGAACGGAGCGCACATGAAATCGAATCTTCTTCGCCGCATCGCAGCTTTCTTTCTCGGCTGCGACCTGAACGCAGAAATCCGCGTGATGTACCGCTGGCGTCGTGAGGAGGATGACGTGCGCGCCGTGCGTCTCGAAACCGTGATCGACGGCCAGCCCAAGCGCGTGACGCTCTACCAGCACACGCCCGGTAACTGGTCCCCGATGGCCATTTAAGGGAGGCACCGTGAGCAGCTATTCGTTTGCGCTTGAAGCTCGCGCCGCATGGGCACTTCACGTCGTCGCAGTGATTGCAGGCGATTCGAAGGCCGCGGACGCTTACCGCGCCGAGGCACAGATTATGGCGATGGAGAGCGGACGGGCAAGCCACACCGAAGGTGTTAGCAGGCCCAACCTGGTGTCGGACGTTCCCGCGCTGGTCGGCAAATGGACTGCAGGTTGGAATGAACGAGCGAGAGCCGCGCTCCCGACTATCCACGACCTTATCGAGGCCGCCCTCAACGCTAACAAGGTGACGCAATGACAGATACGCAGAAAAGCACATTTTCGACCGCACTCGACGCTCGCACGCAATGGGCGCTGCACCGCGTTAGCGTGGTTGCTGGCGATGACAGGGACGCCAAAGACCGGCTTTTCTGGGCGCTCAACTACGCAAAGCGTTGTGGTGATGTCGCCGGGAGTGACGATTGTGATGTGCAATGTCCGGCACTTCTCGCCGATGTTCAGCCGCTTCGCAACGCGTACATCGAGGCGTTCGAGGCGGTAAGGGAGCGGCGAGAAAAGCGGCGCACCCGGGAAGGTATCGACTCCGAGCTAACGGCGATGGCCGACACGGCAAGGCGTGGATGCGGACTCTCATACGAACTGTTCGTAAAGCGGTTTTCACAGAACGTGGACGACTTTCTGGACGCGCTCGAAGTGCCCTTCCGAGACCTCGCCCTGGAGATTGCCAAGGGCAAGGGCTACGCCACGCCGGAGGAATGTCAGGCGATGCAGGATGAGATCGAGGAGTCCGGAGGGTGCTCACTGACGGGGATTGATCCCTGGTGTTGCCCTTGCGGTAATCACGAATAGCGGACTACGGAGGCGCACCCGTCGTGCGATGCACGGCGGGCAAAGTTGCGCATGCGAAAAACATTCACAGGTGGGGGTGACTGCAATTTCCGCGGTCGGCGCGGGCGGGCCGGCTTCTGCGCTGCGCGCCGAATCCACCCCGCCCGCGCCGGGCACAGCACTCGCGATTTTGAGCAATGACTTGCTCAAAATAGGTCCGTCCGATCCGGCTACCGGCGCTCACGCGCCGCTCGCCGGATCTACCGTACGAGTGGCCGCTCGCGGCGCATTGCCATGCAATGCCGCCTCTCGCGACTCCACGCTACGGAACGCTCCGCGTCCCTTCGCCTAGCGCACGGCACGTCATCCTGATGGAGACGTCGCCGACCTAAACGCCGCTCTCATTTTGGCCGGACTCTCGCATTTGAACCGGTGCTGGCCCGTGCCGGTCCAGCATTCACTTAATCCAGCCTAACCGATTAACTCGTACCCTCGTCATCGGTCAGGAAGCCCCTGAAAATGGAAACGGCGACCAGGGGTCGCGCGGGACTATCGTCCCACACTTGCCCTTGGCCGCCGTCGCCGCTCACCGCCGCGGTTCTTACACCGCACGTTTCCCACAAGCTCCACCGCACCCCGCGGTACCGAGTTTTCCACAACAAACCCCGTTGTGGAAAACTCCCGCGGCGGACGGCTCTTGCGATTTATATCAATCGCGGCCGTCCGTCCGGTGCCGTGGATTTGTGGAAAGCGCTAAGCCGCCTGCGCCTGCGCTGGGCTTGCTTCCTTGGCGCTATCCGGCGTGCGCGCCGGGCTTTCGCCCGAGGCTTGCACGCCGAGAAGCGCCTTGACCTGCGGGACAACCTTCTTCCACTCGTCGACGCTGATCACATCCAGTCGCTCGGATTTGAACAGATCGAAAATCGCCTTACGGTTCTTCTCGACGTTCTCTCTCTCTTCGCGCCTCGCCTGTTCCCTAAGCGCTGCAAGTTGCTTCTCCATGTCGGCGATTTTCTCAGCGGTAGACAACGCCGGCCGACGTCCACGCGGTTTCTTCTCAGTTACGTCTTGCTTGCTCATGATGCTCATCCCATAGTGAGGTTGTAGTCGGGGGATTCCGTAGTAGCGTGCGCCGGTGCATCATCGCTTTCTCACGCCCAAAAATCAATTCCCCGGAATCCCCCGACGCTGCAGGGGCATGCCTTTTCCCCGTATTCCGAGGCAGCAGGAAAAATCAAAACCGCCCCTCAGAAAGCACAGACATGACGCACGTACCGTGCACACGTCAAAACCGTCGCAAGCTCATGATTTGGCGGTTCTTTTTGCGCACCAAAAATTATAATCAGTTCTTTCCATGAAAGAAATAAAGATGTAAAATCGCGCATGAAATCAGAGAGATACATAGTGGTGCAAATTGCACCACTTGCCGATCAATCAACCTCAAGCGAGAGAGACCAGATACCGTGAAGCCGTCAATTCATTTCCGCGTTGAATGGGACGAATACGAGCATCTAAAACAGGAGGCGAAGAAGCGCAAGATCACTCACAACACGCTGGCTCGCCTCTACCTGCGCGACGCAATCTCCGGCTACGACCGCATGCACGAGGTCCTGTTGGAGACCAATCAGACGCTACAAGCTCAGGTAACAGATCTGCAGGAAGCGGTTACCAAACTCTGCATTCTCGCGGCCGGGGCGCTCGCGTCCTCCGCAATCCCTCCGGGACTCGCCAGCACGATGCCAGACAGCGTGAAGGATCAGGTGAGAGGGCATATCCGGGAAGCGATCAAGCAAGGAAAGTTCATCGACCGCGCATACGACAACGGGACCTTCAACGGGGATTGACGCCATGTTTCTTCCTATCGACATCGAGTCCGTCAACCGTCAAGAGCAGCTGGAGGAAGGCGAGTATCACGCCTCATGTCGTACCTACGCCTCCGAAGACGGCGCCTGCACGATGCTTCACTTCGAATACAAGCGGGTCGGTGACGAGCTGCCGGGTGCCTGCGAGATCGTGTTTGTCGAACCTGATGGCCGCGTCAGGGCGTGCGATTTCCTGCGTATGCCAGACCGTAGCTGGCGAGACAGTTTCGGCGCACGCGCGGATTCCCTGCTTACCCTTTTGCCGCATGACGCCGCGGGGTATCGGCTGTTGAGTGTGTCCGAACTGGGTGTGCAACATGTGGGGAATGCAACATGAGCGAGAAGATCATTTCCGACGCGGGTGCCGGTCGTGCGCTCTTTCTGACCCGGATGAAGTTGACCATCCATGCGGTGTCAATGTCGCTGTGGGCGGGTGCGGTCCCCGGGCTGATCGTTCCCATTGTGCTCTGGATGTCATGCCTTTCGCCTCGCGATGTCGATATCGTCAAGCTCAATATCGTGTCGCACTTGGTCAAACAGGACACGCCCCGTAAATGGCGAATCCGGGACGACGCGGGTCAGGAGCAGATTCTGACCGTGATCAAGTCCAGTGGGGACCCGGTGCAGTTGCTAACCGCTGCCCAATACCGCAGTGTGACGACCTCCATCTCGCGGCCTGTGACCGTCTTTGGCTATGTCATGCTTTCCAGCATGCTGTGCGGCCTGCTCGGATATCTGTCTGTCTGGTGGTCGCTTAGCCGTCTCGGCAAGCGTGCCCGCGAGAACAGGCGGGTCGATGGGGTCGAGGAGCTGGTCGAGCCGAAAGAGCTTTCGCGTCTCGTTAGAAAGGAGGAAGCCGGTCCCTACACTGTACTGGATGTCGCTCTGCCGAAATCGGCACCCATGCAGGGTATTCAGTTCATGGGCGCGCAGGGCACCGGGAAGTCGCTGGCTATCCATGACCTCATGCAGCAGGTCTTTCAGCGCAAGCGCAAGTGCATCATCTATGACCAGAGCGGCGAGTATTTCAGAGCCTACTTCCGTCCGGGAAAGGACTATTTTTTCAACCCGTCCATGCTGGGCTCGGTGCCTTGGTCTATCTTCAAGGAGCTGCAGAACACCTACGACTCAAACACCTTGGCGCACGCCTTTCTGCCGCCGAAGGCAGGAGTTGTGCACGGCGCAAGTGCGTTCTTTGAAGACGCTGCCCGCGCGCTGTTCTCCGTCATGACTTTGCGGCTACGCCAACGCGGTGCTGTCTACACGCGGACGATCGCAGAGGCTATTTTGAGCATGCCGGAGGATGAGCTCGAACTGCTGATTCAGGAGTCGGTTGCAAGTTCGGCGGTCGGCGGCGATTCGAAAGGGCAGCGCCAGGGTGTCATCAGCTCCATCGCGATCTATCTCGACGGGATAGCGGCGGTCCAGGACGGCGAATGGACGTTGCGCCAGTTTTTCGAAGCTGACGACGATGCGCGATTTTTTATCGTTAGCACGGACGACACCAAAGCGATGTTCGCACCGCTTTACCGGCTTTTGCTTGCGATCTCCTTTGGCATCATCGCCGCCAAACGCGAGATCTGCCACTACGACCGTTACTGGTACTTCCTCGACGAGGTGCATGTTCTTGGCGACATCAAGCTTGATGAGACGCAGGCGACGCATCGCAAATATGGCGTGTGCGTGGCGACCGGGATTCAGGCGGACACTCAGTACATCACGTCGATCGGGCATGAACGGGCGAAGACGCTGATGAACTGCTTTAACACGTCCGTAATGCTGCGGGCGAACGAGCCAGAGATGCGGGATCGCATGGCAAGACGCCTCGGCCGGATGGACATGGAAGTCGTCTCCAACGGGCAGGCTCTGGCGGTGAGCGACTGGCGGGACGGCGGATCGCTGAATCAGGGGCAACAGGAAAAATGGCTGGTGATGCCCGACAAGATTGGCAAGCTGAAAAACTGCATGGCCTACGTTCAGGTGCCGGGTGACTATCCCGCGACACTCGTCAATTACCGTCACTGGCTGCCGGCGTGGTATCGACCGTGGGCTCGCGTTAATCGACTTGCCGCGCGTCAGGATGACCCGCCACGTGACCCGAGATTCAAAATTGTGGTCGCGGAGGGGCAGGACGCTCTCGCGAGCGTTCGCGCGGAAGCTGAAGCGAAGCGGGTCGAAGCGGAAAAAGCTGCCGCAGCGAAAGACGCGATCGAACGGACCGGCAAATGGGTTGTGACCGATCTTGAAACGGGCGAGATCATGCCAGCAGAGAATCATCACGAGGAAGCGCTCGCCGAGGGAGCGGATGGTGACCTCAACGAGAACAGCAATGACGAAGGGGGGCTGTTTTGATGAAAGGGCTTTTCATTCGTTGGACCGTCACGTTCGCGGTAATCGGCATCGCGCTCGCATGGGCATTTTTCCCGCAAATCCGCGGAGTGGCCGCCGATTGGTATTCGGGTAATGCCGGCATGCCGGCGCTGCAAGATGCGGAACTGGCTGGCATCCGCGAGGTGAAATTTCTTGGGCACGACCAGATCATCGCCAACGTCGCCGTGTCCGATTTGCGCGTGATAACAGCAGCTCAGGGTTTTGCGACGATCGGTCTGACGCTGGCGAGCAGCGAGCCGACGGCGTTGTATCCAAGTTTGCGCGTCTACCTGCAGGCGAACCACCAGACCGTGCGCACGCTTGTCATTGGTCCGGGCGCTTACGAGCATCACGCAACCCTCGTAAATGAGCCGGTGAAGGTATCGATCAGGCTGCAGACCGGCGAAACAGGTTTTACGGCGAGCGCTTTCTACGGCGCCGGAGGGACCTGACGTGATCTCGAAGGAGCCAATCAAAAGCGTCGGCGACGCTGCGCGATACCACGACAAATCCTTCAATCAGGACGCCGGGCAGAAGGCGGACAACTACTACATCAACGAAAAGGCAACCGCCCGCTGGGAGGGGCGAGGCGCCGAAATTCTTGGCATTCGCGGCAACGCGGTCGAGAAGAAGGACTTCGTCAATTTCCTGAGCGGAAAGCTAGTGAACCCCGAGACTGGCGAAGTGGTCGACCTTGCGAAAAACAGCAAAGGCGATAACCGCCGGCCGGGAATCGACTTCACCGTTGCACCGCCAAAAAGCGTTTCAATCGCCGGCCTCGTCGGAAGGGATGACCGGATTGTTGCGGCCCATCTGGTCGCGAACGAACGGACAATGCAGTGGTTTGAAAAGCATGCATCGATCATTCGCGTGAAAGATGAGAACGGCCGGAATCGGCAGGAGCGCGCGGGCAATCTGCTTTACGCGAGCGTGCTTCACGAGACCAACCGGGAGAACGAGCCGCAGATTCACAGCCATAACGTCATCGTCTCGGCGGTTTATGACGAAAATCGGAAGGTCTGGCGCAGCCTCACGAATGACATGCTGCACAATCTGCGCGCGCAGGGCGACGTGATCTACAAGGCCGAACTTGCGGGCGCCTTGAAGACCTTGGGGTACGAGCTGGAATACGCCACCAACGGCGTGGACTTCGAGATCAAGGGCTTTACCAGAGAACACGTCGACACATACAGCACACGTGCGACGCAGGTACGCGATGCGTTGCTCAAGCGCGGCATAGATCCGGGCGAGGCGAGCTTCGACGCTCGCCGAATTGCGAAGCTGGACAGCCGGGCGGCCAAGCAGGAGCATCCGCGCGAGGTGCTGCAGGAAATCTGGCAGGAGACGGCGCGAAAGGCCGGTCTGGACGTCGAGGCTATTGTTCAGTCTGCGCGGGACCGTACGCCACCGTTGACACATGACCGCGGCGCAGGCGTGGATCGACCGCGCGCGGATATCGGACGGGATGGAAGCGAACAGTCGGTAAGTCGGGACGCCACAGACGGCACTGAGGCGGCCAATGCACAGCGCTCGTCGCGCGGCCGGGAGGGCGTCGAGGGCGAGCCAAGCCTGGGCGCCATGCGCGCTGTGTCATGGGCCATCGAACACCTTACTGAACGAGAGCAGTCGTTCGAGCTGGCCGATCTCGAAATCGCAGCGGTCAAATTTAGCCGCGGGATGATCGACGACGTCGATGCAGCCGTGCAGCGACATATCGACAATCACATGCTGGTCGAGCGTGGCACGACCGACGACGGCAGACTGTTGTACACGACGCACCGCGCGATCGATAGTGAGATGCGACTCGCCGAAAACATCCAGTCGGGGCGAGACGGCGGAAACATCATCCTGGGCAACGAGTCCGAGTTCGACGCTGCGCTCAAAGCTTTCGAGCAGAAGAAGGAACAGAAGACCGGCAAACCATTCAAGCTTTCTGGCGAGCAGATCAACGCGGCGCGGAACGTGCTCATGCATCCAGACTCGTTTCA
Source organism: Caballeronia sp. PC1 (assembly GCF_021353155.1). Taxonomy (NCBI): domain Bacteria; kingdom Pseudomonadati; phylum Pseudomonadota; class Betaproteobacteria; order Burkholderiales; family Burkholderiaceae; genus Caballeronia; species Caballeronia sp. PC1. Next base: position 90,630 of record NZ_JAJUBH010000005.1, on the reverse strand, counting down.
GGGCATCCAGGGCGAGGCAGGAACGGGCAAGACTGCTGCGCTGGCAATGGTCAACGACGTGGCGCTGGCAAAGGGATGGGACGTCATTGGCGTGGCGACGTCGGCGGCGGCAGCGAAAGAACTGGAGGCCTCGAGCGGAATGAAGAGCAGCACGGTTGCTGCCTATTTCGCCGCGCGCGATACGCAGATCCGTACGATCGAGTCACGCCTGGGGGAGCTGCGCGACGCGCTGGACAAGCGCGAGAACATCCGGGATACCGGCGCACTGCGTATGGAATCACGCCGGCTGACAGTCAAAGGCAGCGATATCGATTTCGGCACCAGCCGTTATTCGTTCGATCATCAGCGAGGGGAGGTCTTCAAGTCGCCCGACAATCTGCGCAACGCCATCGGCGCGGTGCTGACTGACATTGCAGCGCGGCATCGGACCCAGCCCGGCGAAGCAGTGAAGGAGCGCGAGACCTTCGGCGCGCGTATTCAGTCAGGCGCATTTGATCTTGCCGCATCGCTTGGACGCAGACTCTCGACATTCGGACAGGTAGGAACGGTCGAGGCCATTGCTGCACGGAACACGCTCTACGAGACGCGGCCGGGGCCCGGAGCCGAGTTGCAGCGCGAGCTGCTGGTCAAACAGGCTGAGCTGGCCAACCTTCGCAGATACGGCAACATTGAGGGCAAGAAGACCCTGATCGTGATGGACGAGTCGTCGCTGACCGGTGCATTCGACACCGAGAAGATCTCTAACCTCGCGCGAGAGATCGGCGCGCGTGTCGTGTTTCAGGGCGACATCAAGCAGCATGGGAGCGTGGCGGCCGGCCGCGCGTTTGAGCAGGCTCAGAACGCCGGTATGAATGTTTCGGTGCTTGAGGAGACGCGGCGTTTCGTCGATGCGACTGCGCCCACGCAACAGGCCTTGCTCGAAATGAAGGCGGGAAACTACAGCCGGGCCGTGGAGATGCTGGATACCGTGACCGTGGACCAGGGCAAGCTGGCCACGACCGTCGCCGAACGCTATTTCGAGAACCTGCAAGCGCTCGAAGCGCGCGGCGTCGAAAATCCGAAGATTGGCGTTGTCGCGATTACCAACCGCGACCGGAAAGCAATCAACGAGGCTGTCCACGCGAAGCTTGCCGAAAACGGGCTTGTGTCGGGTCAGGATTTTCACAAGCCACATCTCGACGATCCGAAGATGACCGGTGCGGAGCAGCGGTACGCCGTCATGTTGCGCGAGAAAAAGGTGAACGTGCTCGTTTACCGCAAGACCTATCGCGAAATCGGTGTCGAAAATGGCGACGTGCTGCACGTGAAATCGTATGACATCGAGAAGAATCGCATCCACGCCGTGAACGCCCAGGGAAAAGCTATCGAGATCAATCCGCAGCGCCAGGACTATTTCTCGCCTGCGGTGCTGGAAGGCCGGAAGTTCTCTGTGGGCGATCGCATCGAGACGCGCGCGATCATTCGCCTGCCAGCGCAGGAACTGCAGCGGATCGACAATGGCACGCCCGGCGTCATCACCGAAATCGACGAACAGGGAGCAAAGGTCCGCTGGACGCGGACCGGCAAAGAGTCGTATCTGAAGAACGACGACATACGGTTCGTCGACCACGCGTACGCGCACACCTCGTACAAGGAGCAGGGCGCGACGAATGATCGCGAAATCATCGCTGTCAGCGTGACGGGTGCCAAGGTTTTCAATCGCGAAGCTGCCTACGTCGCGGCATCGCGCGCACGGGACAATACAGAGATCGTCACAGAAGACCGCGACGGTATGTTGCGTAACGCGGGCAAGGAGGTCGGTAAAACAACGGCCGTCGAGTTTGAGGCAGCTACGCGCAACGCGGCGACGTCGCAGCAAGCAAACGCGGCGCAAAAGCAGACAAACAAGCGCGACCGATCAGCGACGAAGGAGCAGGTGCGGGAGGTCGATGCGCACGCGCAGCCAGAACGCCAGACGGACCAGGACAAGCGGCAGGGACAGGAGAAGGGGAAGGTGCTGGAACTCTGACAGACTGCAGCCATACGCTCGCGCAAAAGAAAACGGCCCGCCTTAGACAAGGCGGGCCGTTTTCACTTGGCGTCGCACTACGCGTGCTGAGCCAGAGAGATGATCGCGGCTACCGCGATGGCGGCAAAGGCCACCCAGGTAATCCAGCTGTTTTTCTTTGCCATCTTCTGGCCGAAAGTTTCCTTCTTTGCCTCACTGCTTGTCATTCGATGCCTCCTTTTGGCATTTACCGTCAGCTACACATGCGTCCCAAATCGCGACGCGCTCCTTGAAATCTGTCTGCCGTGCGGCATCCACCGCATCGGCTGTGGTATCGGCCGCCGCGAGCGCGACGATCGCTTTCACGAGGGCATCCTGTTCGGCCTGCGGCGTTTTTTCTGTCTTGTAGGCGATCACAATTTCGCCCGGAGTGTCGGGCCTGAAATCCACGCGCCGTACGTCGATCTGCCGGTATGCACTCGTGTCGAGCGCCGGCAGGACAGCAGGGATCAATGCGGCGCGTGCGGGCCGGGGTACATTGCCAAGATCCTCGGCAATACCTGAATTCGCCATGACCTGAGCGCCGGCTGCCGTGCCGAGCCCAGGCACCGGAATGAAGAGCGCACCGATCGACAATGCGTCGCCCGCAATGTTGCGGACCCTCACACGTGCGGGCAACGAGCGGGGATCACCCTCGCGACGTACGAACAGTTGCCGGTAATCGAGCTGCGCCTTGGCGAACTTCGGGTAGTCGTCGGGCGCGAGCGTCGTCGCGTCCCCCACGTGGAAGAGATATGCAGACTTGCGGACCAGCGTTGTCTTCTGTGCCGCCAGTGCAGCCTGGGCTCCAAGCGTCACCGGATTGTCGCTGACGCCTTGAAGCACCAGTGGGCTTCCGCGGTAGCGCGTGCCGTCCAGCATGATGTCGTACGAGACCTGACGGTCACGGATTGCGTCAAGCGTGTCCTGCTGCACGGAGGTGTCGCCAGACCAGGAATCGACCGGCCGCACGACGATGACATGGGCGGCGTCAGTATCGAGTTCAACCGGCTGTGCCATGCTACAGAGCGGCGCGCCGGCCGCCGCCGTGGCGAGCACAAGCGCTTTGAGCATCCTTTTCATTGAGTCAGACTCCGAGTTTGAGCGTTTGGCGGATCTTCTCGCATGCCGCCGCCTGTTCGGCAAAAGCGCCGACATTGTCTTTCAGGCTGCTGTTTTCAGGAAGCAGCTTCGCGAGCTGGTCGCTCAGTGAGGCGAGCTTCGTCTCGTCGTCCCGGTACTGCTTGTCCAGCGTCTTGACCTGCGCGTCGAGCTTTGTCAGCTTGTCGGCCTGCTGTTTGTTCTGCACTTCAAGCGAGCGCTTGGAAAGATAAGTAACGCCGGAAAAGGCGAGCGACGCTACCAATGCGACTGCGCCGAGCGCGGTAAAGATCTTGGTGATGACCGGTTTACGGGTGTCCATGTTCGGCTCTATTTGGTTGAGTAAGTGGGTAGGACCGGGTTGCTACTGGATTGCACGGTGCCGCTCTTGCTGTTCTGCTCGATCGTGTTGTAGTTGCCCGGGATGTTTTTCGGCACGTTCGCCAGCGCCTGCTGCTCCATCTGTGCGGTGAATTCGCTGAAGTCGATCTTTGTGAAGTCAATCGCACTGACCTGGGCTGGCGTCAAGCCACCACAACCTTCCAGCGGCAAGCCGAGCTGGGTCTTACCCTGTATGTTGATGATTTTGGCGAGCAGCGAGTTGAACGAACAATAGTTGTCGACGTACTGCACGCAAGCGCCCAACACCTTCTTTGAACATGTCTCGTCGATAAACGTGCTGAGGTCCGCGCCCTTGTGTAGTGCGAGCAACTGTTCTGCCTGCGAGCACTTTGAAAGCGACGTGATCACCTGTATCGCGACCATTGCGGCGAAGACATACGGGTTGAACGCGAGATAACCGTTAGATCCGAATGTCGCGAGTTCGATATTGCCGCCGAAGAGGCCGGCCCCCATCGAACCCCAGCCAGCCGTGAAGCCGAACGCGCCGACCGAGAAGCCATTGGCTGCGAGGTTCGTGCCGAGGTTGCCGCCGCCGTTTGCTGCATCAAGCGAAAACGCAGTCGTGAAATTCTCCGTCAGTGCGTTCGTGAAGATGCCGTTCGTGTACATGGCATCGAACACGTAAGGCGAAGCGAGGTCGATCGCCTTCTCGCCTGCATACTTCACAAGCGACCCTGCGGCGCCGACCGCTGTAGACATCGCTACGTTGTTCGACGTCGCTCCGGGCGAGCTCTTGCAGCAGTTCTGGATGCCTTCGTAGCCCTTGCGGCAGCTTTCGGCAACGCCCTTGAAAATGGTGTTGCCGTCCGTATAGGTTTGCCCCTCGCCAAGAATCTCGAGCCCCAGCGCACCCTTGATGAACGAGTCGTTATTGTTAGGCGGGGTCGGGAACCCACCGTCGTTAAAGAGGCCACTCGTGCAGTTCAGGTTCTGTGCCGTCTGTTGCGCCTGGGTCTGGCATTTATACGTATACGTCCACTGATCGCACTTGCCGGTTTCGGCGATCGTGTCATTACAAACGCTTGAGACAACGCCGCACGCCGGGTCGCTACGATACTGCCCGCAGGTATCGGTTGTTGTTCCTGTGCACGCGTAGTTGTACGAATACTGCCAGCAGCTGTATGGCACCTGGAGTGCGCCAGACGGCAGAGAGGCGTTCGACAGGCAAACCTGCTGGCCGTTCGAATCTGTCTTGCACGGCGTGGTGTCGATGCATGTCTGCGAGCCAGGTACAAGCGAACATGCTCCCGCTCCGTAGGTTTGTGCGAAGGCGACGGGAACGTTGCAGGCGAACGTGAACAGCAGAAGCGCAATGACCTGCCGTAGGAAGCGGGAGAAGTTTGTCATGTGCCTTCTCAATTCGTAGGTGTGGCGAGCGACGAACCGGCGCTCTGTTCGTAGACGCCACATGTATCCGTCCACGTCGTGGTAACCGTCTGCTTGACGCAGTTGGTTCCAGTGAGCGACTGGCCAGATGGGCAGCTATACGTGATCGTGGGTGCCGTTTGCGTGACCGATACGCATGACTGGCCCTGCACCGAGCCGCCGCTCGGACAGTTGTACTGAGCGCCCACGGTGATGGTCTGGATACACTGGGCGCCATCCCACGAGTATCCGCTCGGACATGATTTGAGCGGGAGGAACCAGCACGTCCCCGCGTAACAGGTCACGAGATCCATCCCCTCATAAGTCGGAGGGTAAGCGGTCACGTCTGAGAACTGCTTCATGCACGTGTTGTTGCCCGAGATCGTCATGGGCGTCGTATCACTCGGGCAGGTCATCGAGGCCGCAAGCGTGTTGGTCTGGACACATTGATTAGCGCCTGACTGAATGTACCCGGCCGGACAGGTGATGGTCGGCGCATAGGTGTACTGGTTTTGACAAGCGCCATTGACGAGACTCCCGCCTCCCGGACAGCTTTCGGTTGAAATGGCCTGATTGATCGTGTTGACGATCTTCGCGCTCAGATACTGCGAGCAGGCGTTTTCTTCTTCGTCGGTCGACACCGTGCAGGTGTTGTACGCATATTGCGCGGGCTGGGTAACGACGGTGTCAGAGGTACACGTTTGCGTGAGCGTGTCCGTGGCTGTGTTTCCCAGGTTGCCTATCACCTGAAAGATCGGGTCCGACGACGTCACTTCATTGCCGTAGTTGTACTGTCCTTGACCAGCGCCGTAGGTGCCCGCGCAGTTGGCGGACGAGCCAAACTGAGTCGAAGTCGCGCCAAGCACTGACTTCTGGTTCCCGGTCGGCGTCATGCACTGTTCATTCAGGAAATTGACGGCGGCACAGTACTGGTTCTGGTACGGGTCACTTCCGGGGGTATAGCTGGCGCAGTACGACTCAGCCTGGCGTCCGAACGCCGTCAGATTTGAATTCTTCGCAGCGTTCAACGAATCCGATGCAGTGTTTGGATTCGAAAAGCCACCGAGGCCTGTTGGGACCGACGAAGATACGCCAGTCTGGTTGCCCCAAGTGCTCGAACTTACCCCGGTCGGATTGACGATCTGCGAAGGAGAAGTCGGCTTGATCGAGTTCGCGAAGGCTGTGCCATTCGCCACGTCTGAGGCACTTTGCGCATAAGCAGCCGTAACGCCGCAGGCGAGAAGGAGGACGGCGATAACGCGCTTCATTGACGGCTCCCCTTTGCTGCGGGTGCGTCGGGCGTGGCGCTTCTAACCGCTTTGGCGGCCTGTTCCGGGGTCATGCCGCCAGCGGCGACGGCACCTTGAATCGCGGCAGCGACTTCAGGTGTGTCAACTGGCGTGGACGCATCGGCGCACACGCTGTTGTAGGGGACGAGTTTGTCGGGGTGCCCCTTGCACATGCGCAAAGGCGGCTCGCCGTCTTCACAGATGTTGAACTGCCCCGACATATCGGAGTACATCACTTTCGCGCTCGGCTGCCCGATGATGAACCCGACACGTCCACAAAGCGGCTGTTGCGTGAAGCGGGTAATGCGCTGCGCGTAAACAACGACGGGGCCGCTGTCGCCGGTTCGCTTCTTGATGGCGACGACGGCTTTGCCAAAGTTGCCGTCGTCGGACAGGGGCGCGCTGGCCGAGCCGTTCGAAAGCGCCTGCGTAAATACGCTTGACGGTCCTTCGTCTGCACGAGCCAAGGTGGAAATCATCACCACGAACGCGCATAGGGACCAAGCCGGGAGTGACAGCCTCATGGGTTCTTTTCCTTATTGCCTTGTATGGCTGACAAATGGGGCGAACTGGTCAACGTCCTGTTGCCGGAAGGGGAGGTAAGGAACGCTCCACGCATAGTGGAAATGGTTGGATGCGCGCTCCTTTTCCAGTGAGCGGATCTCGGTAGGGACAAAGCCGACGATTCCAGGCACTACGGTGTTGTAGCGGATCAGGGCCTCTTTAGGGTCTGCCGCAATATTGCCGGTCTGGCGGTAGCAACTGATCGCGTCGTCGCGCAGGGTATTGCCATCGAGATTGTGACGGTAGCGATCGACCAGCATGTACTTGCAGGCAAGGTATTGGGGATCGGCTCCCGCGTCATGCGTCACTTTTGCGAGCAGGGGATAGCCGTCGTCAATGCCTGCGACGATCGATTCGCGTAGAAGGGTCACGCGTTGTGGCAGGGTTACGCGGTCGTCGTAGAGTGCCTTTGGAATGCCGGCCAGACTGGACCAGCATGACTGTGCGTAACGAGCCGCCTGCGCGCGATCGCCAACCCGATAGCTGAGGAATGCACCAAACCCGCACACACGATAGGAAGCGTCCGGGCTGATGGACGAGGCGCGCGCGATATAGCCAAGCGCGTTATTGAAATCTGCGCGGGACCCGAGTTTTCCATAGGCCGACGCGACAGCGAGGTTATAGATCGCTGGCTGATAATTGCGGGCGGCCGCTGCCTGATATAGCTGTAGCGCGCGAGAGACATTCTGTGGATTCCCGAACAGGCCATATTCAGCAGCGAAGCCCTCGAACGTCAACGCTTCGGGGATGTTCTGATCCGCCAACGCCGCGAGCTTGCCAAGCAGATCCGTGCGCTCCGCCGGCGACGCGCTCGTCAGTTGGATCATCCACGCGATCATCGTCTCGCCGTCGTTGCTAACGACCGCGTGGTTTCCATATTTCAGTCGCTCACCCAGGACCTTCGCCTTGGGCAGCATTGCTTTTGCCTGTGCGACCGCGGCGTCATTCACGCTGTCGATCACGGATCTGTTTTGACGCTGGAAGTTCGACTGGAGCTGGCTGAAGACGGGCGAATTGAATGTTGACTCGGCGAAGCCCTTGACGCTCTCAGGCGTCGTTGGCTGCATCTGAGCAGCCGAATAGCCAGGCAACAGCGCGGCCAGACAGGCAGCAGAAAACAATGAGAGACATCCCCGTGTGGTCGTAACTTTGTTCTGCATCGTTCTATTGAGAGGGCAGGTTACCTTAATTATAATCAGTTATCGTGCGGACTCAAATTTAAATCTGCGACTCGGCGGGTACGCAACAGATGGTCCAGCGCAGAGACCTCAACGGGGTAACGAGCGATGCAAATTAGAAACGGGATGCTGCTGGAAGAGATACCTGAAGTCGACGGATTGGACGACCTGACTGAGGAAGAACGCCGGAGCGTCATGATGATCCGCGAGGGCAGCAGTGAGCAGGCGCCCATCGAACTCGCCATTCGCAATCTTTTCGTGTGGGCGATTATCAGTAAGGCCGAAGACGTCCACATTGAAGGGCGAGGGCACCGGGACTCGCCGACGGTTCATGTGCACGTGAGACTGCCAGGCGGCATGGTGAACTTCAAGTTCGAACCCCGAGGCAAGGAAGCGCGGCATTGGGAAACCAAAATGTTCCAGCTCACTGGCACGTCGCAGGGGGCCACGACGCCAGAGATCGCTTCAACGCGTTTTGACATCGTGCTGCCGTCTGCTTTCGCGTCGCGGCATGGGCTAAAACCGTTCGAGGACGATCCATCCTATCGGGTGGACATCCGGGTCGAGTACACGAGGACATACAACGGCTTCGCTTTCATCAGCCGCCTGCTCGATTCTCAGCGCGCGCCGAAACTGGAGGAGCTGGGTCTTTCCTACACGCTGTACCGCATCATCCTGCGTGCATTGAACGAACCGAGTGGCCTCATCCTGGTGACCGGGCCGACAGGCTCGGGAAAGACCACACTGCTAAACGCCATGCTAGCGGTGCTGAACGACGGCACGCGAGCGATTGATACCGCGGAAGACCCGGTTGAGATCGCACTGCGCGGCATAGGCCCGATCAAACAGCGGCAGATCGGTGGAAACATCACCTTCCCGCGCGCCTTGCGCTCGATGCTTCGGTCGGGCCCAGACGTCATCCTGATCGGCGAAATTCGCGACGCGGAGACGATGGAAATCGCACTTCAGGCCTCGCAGACAGGTCACATTGTTCTCGCGACGCTGCACACCAACGACAGTGCTGAAACCTTCTCCCGGGCGCTCGATCTCACGCTGGACAAGGGCCGGGACGCATTCCGGCTCGCGCAGAATCTCAAACTCGTGGTCGCGCAACGTCTCCTGACCAAATACGAGGGACCGGTGGTGAAACGCCGGCTGACGCGCGATGAGCAGCAATGGCTCGATGCGAACGGCATCCCGTACGGCGACGATATCTCAGAGGTCGTACCTGAGCGGGTCGTCGGCAAGGTGGCCGTACTCGAGGCGGTTGTCACAACACCTGAAATCAAGCAGGTTATCCGGGCTGACCGGATGGATACGTCAGCCATCTATCGTGCGGCGTGCGACCAGGACCATTTCGAGCCGCTTGCGACCGGAGGAGTACGGGCGGTGCAGGCGCACCTGTCGACTTTGCACGAATGCATGCAACGTCTCGAAGGCAATACCGACGCCCGTATGCACCCGAGCCTGCGGGTTCGACTGGCGCGTCAGCACGGTCTGGATTTTGTACAGGTCGCTGATGCGATCGATGCCTATCACCTGGACGCCGACAGCGGCAGCAAAACCACGATCGAACAACACATCGAGACTGCCACGCTTGGCGCGCTGAACAAGGTCATCGAACAGGAGGCGGCATGAAAGGCATCGCATCACTCATTGTGGCGGCGGCCGCGGCGACGTTTGCATGCTGTGGGCACGCGCAGGTTCCAGCGGGGATGGAACAGCTCAAACCCTATTTGCAGGTAAAACCGGTTGCGGGCGACGAGGAGACGGTCCGCGTATTCTTTTCTCCGAGTTGCCAGTTTTCAAGAAACTACTTTCAGTTTTTTAAAAATCTCGAAGCAACGATGCCGAAACCCAAAACGTTTGAATTCACGCCTTTGGTAAATAAAGGAGATGGGCTCGCCTTCGCATTAAGCTTTTTAGCCGTCGAGAAATATTATCCGTCGTACGTCCATAATTTTATGGAGGCGTCGTTTATTGGAGCACAAGACCTCGGTATCTCGACCGTGAATTGGGCCGGAATTGACCGCATCGGGAAGGCGGCTCACGTACCAGTTTCCGTACCGCTGCTGGTCAAGCAGCACGAAGCCGCCCTCAGGACTGACCTGGCCGCGCTCCTGACGCTGCAGAAGGACCTGCAGGTGACAAATACGCCGGCCGTCTCCGTTGCCGGAACTTACATCGTCACGCCGGAATTCACCAACGGGGACGCGCAGCTCTTCAGCCAGCTGGTCAACGGCATCATCTCGATGGCTCGCTGATGGCGGGCCCGAACCAGAATCTGTCGCCCGCGAAGGAGACGCGCGGGCGAAAATACGCGCTTACCACATTACATTTCTTAACAGTTTTCAAAGCTACCGTCATAATTGTCCGGTTAAGATTCCGGGCTCTGCGTTGCGGGCTTCGTTTTTGCTGGTTCCCCGCAAACCTTTGCTTGCAGGCCGCTTTCGTTCGACCATTTCTTATTTCAAACCAGCGTTGTAAAGTGCGCTGGTAGGGTCTTGCGCGCGTGAGTCGAGACAACTTGAGTTATGAAACTGTAATGTGCTGCACGACCTGTCACCGGAGAGTGGCGAAAAAAGTTGAAGACCTATGCTGACGGACGAACAGAAAAAACTTATTACTAAGGGTCTCAGCAGGGGAGTCGCCGACACCCAGATAGCCGAAGCCATCGGCGTTAAACACATGCAGGTGTTCAACTACCGGAAATCCATCGGCGTCAGCTCACAACAGGTGGTCGAAGCGCGGTACGACACATGGATACGGTTGCTTGAGGCAGGGATGAGCGTTGACCTCGTGGCTTCCATGTACCAGGTAAAGCCTGAGTCCGTGCTGAATAGCCTGTACCGGAAGCGCGATTTCTCTTACACGGAAGCGAAGAAGCGCGGTCAGAAGGCGATCGAGGCGGGTTTCCGCAAGGCGATGGGACTGACCGCTCAAGACCTTCAGGAGCAACGGACTCAGGCTTGGGTGCGGCTATTTGACTCAGGCATGTCGGTGGAAGCGATTGCGGACATCTACAAGCTGAAGGCCTCGACCGTGCGCAATGCCATCAGGAAGGCGACGGACATGAAGGTCCCTTCAGAGTCCGCACATGGGGCGTTCGACTGGTGAGAGGCAGCCTAGAAACGCAAAGGGCGAATTTCGCATGCGAAACTCGCCCTCTTGCTACCACTTAACAAACTTCAAAAACCGGGGCCGGGTCGTGCGCCCCAATCGTTATTCGGGCCGCGCGCGCCTTGCCCAAATCCATTTGGATTGACGTGATTGAACCCGCTCGGTCCGACACCGGACCCAGCGACATAATCACCGTCTTCATCCTCATTATCGAGCGGAATGCGCTTAACTAATTCGAGGATTTTAGCCGCCGCGTTTTTTAACATCGACATGATCACCTCTTCTGCTTTAAACCTTTTCTCTAGGCTAACACAAAAGCCCGTTTACGGGGTCGCCTTGATTTCGGCGCCAAAATCGGGTTAGGTCGAGCACGATCTGACAAGGGTTTCCCTTGTGCCCCCAAATAAATACTATTTAAAATCAGAGGCTTCCTGTCTCCCTTTAGGCGCTTGCGTTTATCTTTTTGCGTCGCGGGCAGCCTAGCAATTCGTTTCCGGACTAAGGGTACCTTCTCGTCGAAGACTCGATTTCAGCAATATGCGGGCGCAGGAGGCACGAGGTGGCCGGACGGAGCAATGAAACAGCGGCCACACGCGATGCAGGTACCAAGTCCCTGGGCCGGAACCCCAGCGTGCAATGCCTTTGTGCAGAGAGGAGTTCGCGGGCGGAGGACGTCCAGACTGAGCGTTGAAACGAACGCGGATGCCCGAAGTTTCTATCCCAAGTGGGTCGTGCGGGGCTTCGGCGAGATCGTGTCCATCGATGTCAAGCCTTGAACAATGCCGCAGTTCTCGACGACTGCCCCTCCGCCGCATCGCTGCCTCAACGCCGTCAATTGCTGACGCAGATGCGTGAGTTCAGCAATCCGTTCGTCGACGTGCGCAATGTGCTCATCCACGAGCGCGTTCACGTTTTCGCAACCGCCGGACGGGTCGTCGGAGGCAACCAGCAGCGCCCGCACTTCGTCGTGCGTCATATCGAGCGCGCGACAATTCCGGATGAAACGAAGCCGATCGACGTGGCTTGCGGTGTAACTACGATAGTTCGCGCCGTTTCGCTCGGGCGGAGGGAGGAGCGCCTCTTTCTCGTAAAAGCGAATCGTCTCAGTCGTGCAGTTCGCCAGTTTCGCTAATTCCCCGATCCTCATCTTTGGCGTCCCTTCTCAAAAAAAATCCTTGACCTTGAAGCAACTTCAAGGTGTGTACTGCGAGCATACAGCAGAATAAGGATACGAGCATGGCACACGGCGAAGACAAGACGACCGCTCAAGCGCTCGCTGACAAGTCGAAGCGGGAACCGGGGAACGATCCCATAGCGGGTTGTGGCGAGGCGGTTTGCTGCAGCGGACCTGCGCAGCTACCCCTTGACTTGCAAGCGTCAAGCGGGACGCAAAAGCACGAGCACGCACATGGGAACCGCGACCACGGCGCGGACGATCACCACGACCACGATCATTCCCAAGGTGGCGATCATCCCCACGCACATGCTCACGCCAACGGCGGCGAACATTCCCATGAGGCGCACGACCATGGCGACTCGTGCTGCGGCACTGCGCCAACCTCCTTCCAGGCCCTTGCCGGAGCGGTTGCCGTGGGCGGCTCGATCCGCACCCAGATGCGCATCCTGCAAATGGATTGCCCGACCGAAGAAGCGCTCATCCGCAAGAAGCTGGGCGGCATGCCCGAGGTGGCTGAGCTTCAGTTCAATTTGATGCAACGCGTGTTGACGGTGGTGCACCGGCCGGACGGGCTCGACGCCATCGTCAAGGCACTCGGCACGCTCGGCTTTAAGCCCGAGGTCGCGGGCGCAGCAGGCGATCCAGGTGCCTCGCCTGCCGCATCCGAGGTGCGCAAGCCCTGGTGGCCTCTTGCGGTGGCCGGTGCGGCCGCGGTTGGCTCGGAGGCTGCCAGTTGGGCGGGCGCGCCGGTCTGGGTCGTAGCGGCCCTTGCGCTCCTGGCCGTCGCTTGCTCCGGTCTCGGAACCTATAAGAAAGGCTGGATTGCCATTCGGAACCGCAATCTCAACATCAACGCGCTGATGAGCATTGCCGTGACGGGCGCGCTGCTGCTCGGGCAGTGGCCCGAGGCCGCGATGGTGATGGTCCTTTTCACCATTGCGGAACTCATCGAGGCGAAATCGCTGGACCGCGCGCGCAATGCGATTCAAGGTCTGATGCGCCTTGCTCCCGACAAGGCGACCGTCAAACAGGCGGATGGATCATGGGCGGAGATCGAGGCCGCGCAGGTCACCATTGGGGCCGTGGTGCGTGTGAAGCCCGGCGAGCGAATCGGACTCGACGGAGAAATTGTGAGCGGCCGCTCGACGGTGAATCAGGCGCCGATCACCGGCGAGAGCTTGCCGGTCGACAAGGCGCAGGGCGACGCCGTCTTCGCTGGCACGATCAACGAGGCTGGCTCGTTCGAATACCGGGTGACGGCGGCGGCCAACAACACGACGCTTGCACGAATCATTCATGCGGTCGAGGAGGCGCAAGGCGCCAAGGCGCCGACACAACGCTTCGTCGATCAGTTTGCGCGCGTCTACACGCCGATCGTTTTCGTGTTGGCCATCGGCGTTGCCGTCGTTCCGCCGCTGTTCTTCGCGGGCGCGTGGTTCGACTGGATCTACAAGGCCCTCGTGCTGCTCGTGATCGCCTGCCCGTGCGCGTTGGTCATTTCCACGCCGGTCACGATCGTCAGCGGCCTCGCCGCCGCGGCGCGCCACGGGATTCTGGTGAAGGGCGGCACCTATCTCGAACTGGGCCGCAAACTTGCCTGGCTGGCGCTCGACAAGACCGGCACGATCACGCACGGCAATCCCGTTCAGACCGAATTCGAACTTCGCGCGGTCGATCAAGACAGCATGATGGTTCGCTCCATCGCGGCGAGTCTCGCGGGGCGCTCAGATCACCCCGTCTCATTGGCAATCGCGCAAGCGGGTGATGCAAACGGCGTCGCTCGACTGAGCGTCGATGCGTTCGAGGCGATTCCGGGCCGGGGCGTCGCAGGCGTCGTGAATGGGCAGCGCTACTCGTTGGGCAATCACCGGCTCGTCGAGGAGCTCGGTCGCTGTTCGGTCGAGCTCGAATCCCGACTGGATGTACTCGAGCGGGAGGGCAAGACGGTCGTGATGCTGATCGACGAGACTCGCGTTCTCGGACTCTTCGCGGTAGCTGATACCGTGAAGGACAGCAGCAAGGCCGCCATATCCGAGTTGCACGCACTGGGCGTTCGAACGGCGATGCTGACTGGCGACAACCCTCACACGGCGTCGGCCATTGCGAGTCAGGTCGGCATCGATCGCGCGGAAGGCAATCAGCTTCCGGAAGACAAGCTCGAAGTCGTGAAGACGCTCTCGGACGGTCGGTCGATGGTGGGGATGGTCGGCGATGGCATCAACGATGCACCGGCGCTTGCACAAGCTGATATCGGCTTCGCGATGGGCGCGATGGGAACGGATACCGCAATCGAGACCGCCGACGTCGCGCTGATGGATGACGATCTGCGCAAGATTCCGACGTTCATACGGCTTTCGAGGGCGACGCACAGCATTCTAGTTCAGAACATCACACTAGCACTGGGGATCAAGGCCGTGTTTCTCGCGCTGACCATCGGCGGCTTGGGCACCATGTGGATGGCTGTATTTGCGGACGTCGGAGCGAGTCTGCTGGTCGTGGGGAATGGACTGCGACTACTTCGCAAGTAAATCGAGATTTCAACCGAAACGGGAGATGACCCATGAACTGGCTTGAAAGGATATTCGGAGGTCATCACGGTGGCCACAACAGTGGAGGTCACGATCGTGGGCACGGAAGCTCGCATGGTGGATCGCACGACGACAGACGCGGTCATCACGGAAGCAACCACGGCAACAATGGTGGGTATGTCGACGAACGCAGTCGCGCTTCCAATGAAGGGTGGGGCAGGACGCCCGGCGCTGCTCCCGCAGCGCAGCCGGGCCTGACGTGCCCAAAATGTGGCGCGGCCAATGCCGAAGGCGCTCGCTTTTGTAGCCAGTGCGCGAGCTCGCTCACGCCGCAAGCCTGCACGAAGTGCAATCAGCCGTTGGCGCCGGGCGCGAAGTTTTGTAGCCAGTGCGGCACACAGGTGACCACGTGACACCCGCTGCTAAACTTGCACTCCTCACGCTGCCACCTGTGCTCGCCGCTGCCGCAGGTGCTGTGATCGCGTCGGCGCGCAAGCCTAGCCCACGCACCACCAGCGTCATCCAGCACTTCACGGCGGGCATCGTGTTCGCCGCCGCGGCGCTCGAATTGCTTCCCGAAGACCGCAAGCATGCCCTGTGGCCGGTCGTTATCGGGTTTGCACTGGGCTTAGGACTGATGCTGGGCATCAAGGCGGTCTGCAACCGTCTGGAAGAACGACTTGAAGGTTCCGCGCTTCCAACCGGCCTCGTGGTCGTGACTGCGGTCGACCTGATCATCGACGGACTTGTGCTGGGAATTGCCTTCGCGGCGGGAGAGGAAACTGGCGTGATCCTAACCATCGCGCTTACCCTCGAAGTGCTTTTTCTGGCGCTATCTGTCAGCGCAGCGCTGAGCGCTTCCGGGGTGCGTAGCCTTTGGGCAATCGTCGTCCCGATTGCGCTTTCTGCACTGCTCTCGGTATCGGCTGTGGCGGCCCATGGCGCACTTGCCAACTTACCCTCGGTCTATTACGCGGCACTCCTCGGGCTGGGAACCGTTGCGCTCATTTATCTGGTGACCGAGGAGTTGCTCGTGGAAGCGCATGAGGTGGCTGAAACTGCGCTTGCAACCACAGCGTTCTTTGTCGGTTTCATCGTCTTCTTCGTCATTGAAGCGACGGTCAAGACGGGATGACCATTCTGCGGGCAAGATGACAATTTTCTCATCTTCGCGTCATTGAGACGCACCGTCGGCACTCCACACTGAGTTGAGCCATATGCGGCTCAGTGTGGAGTTCACCGATGAAATCGAAAGTTGTTGTTGCAACGGCCTTGTTGATGGCCGGCTTGGCGCAAGCGCACGAAGGTCCATTGAACGAGGGGAAAACGCGGGAGCAAACGCGTCAAGAACTCGAGCAAGCCTATAAAGACGGCGTACTGCCCTTCAGGCGAAGCGAGTACCCGCCCACGGCGGCATCAAAGAAGAAGAACCGCGACGCGTACCTGCGGGCACATCCTGAAGAAATCGCGAAGCCCACAACCTCGGAAGCGAATGCCGGCCAGTAACTCGACTTGAGTGAGATGCTGGTCGCAACAGCTTGCGACCGCTTTGTTCTAAATAAACTCGATATTGCTGCGGCCCGTTCTCCCACGGGACGCACGCTTTTTTGCAACGGCATAAAGCCGAGGACCCAGCGTACTGAGTCAGAAATTGTGCGGTTAGTGGCTTGCCCGAAGATGACAAAAATTTCATTTTGATCTCATCTTGGCACTGCGATAGAACCGTAGCATCGCATCACCCCCATCCTTCAATGTCGCACATGCTCACGCGAACCCTTGCCGTCATGGCTCTCCTGGCGGTCACAACATCAAACTACACACAGGCGTCTCCCGTTCAGCCGATTGCGGATGAGGGCGGCTTGCCGCAGTCTCCGAGCGTTTCACCAACGGATCTGCCGCAAGTTTCATTGATCGACGTGCTTGGGCTTGCCGCGCAGAGCAACCCCCTCTTGCGAGGCGCGAGGGCGGACTCGGACGCATCGGCCGGCGCATTGATGCAGGCCGGCGCCAGGCCCAACCCCGAATTGTCGCTTCTGCAGGAAGGGTTTGGTGGTACGGAGCGCACGAGCACGGCGACCGTGAACCAGCTTATCGAACTCGGCGGCAAACGTCAGGCACGGCTGGACGTGGCGTCCTATGGTCGAGAGGTTGCGCTCGCCGCGCTCGACGGCAGAGGCGCGGCATTGCGGGCAGACGTCATCTCCGCGTTCTACGAAGAGCTCGCCGCGCAGCGGCAAGAGCAGGTCGCGCGTGAATCCGGCGACATCGCGGCCCGCTCTGCCGATCTTGCGGAGAAGCGTGCGCGCGCAGGCAAGGTTTCGCCGGTCGAAGCCACCAAGGCGCGCATTGCCGCGAGTGCTGTCCAGATCGAAGTGACGAATGCAACTGCGCGTGTCTTGACCGCTCGCGAGCGTCTGGCATCCGTCACCGGCAACGCGCAAGTGCGGGGCAGCGCAGCCGGAGGCGATATTGAGTCGGTGCCGAGTCTTGAGCCGCTCTCGGTACTCGTCAGTCAATTGAACGATAGCCCAGGCTCGCGCGTGGCCCGCGCCGAAATGTTGCGTTCAGACGCTGCGATCTCCGTTGAGCGAGCCAAGCGCATCCCAGATATCACGGTCAGCGCCGGTATGAAGCGGGTCATCACCGGTGGCATTCCCGACAATCAGGCCGTCATCGGCGTATCGATTCCGCTGCCTCTCTTCGACACGAATAAAGGTGCGCTTTTAGAGGCGGCTCACAAAGCCGAGAAAGCCAGCGCCGATTTCGATAACGAGCGCTTGCGGCTGCAACTGGAGTTGACCCGCGCGTATGCGAACTACGAAACATCGGTTCAGGCGGCTCGCAGGCTCAAGGACGACGTGCTGCCGGCCTCCAAAGATGCATTGAACGCCATGTCGAGAGGATTTGAACTCGGCAAGTTTGCTTTCCTCGATGTGCTCGATGCACAGCGCACGCTGTTCCAAGCGCAATCGCAATACGTGCAGGCGCTCACCGACGCTCACCTTGCGTATGCCGAAGTGGGGCGCCTGGTTGGCACGCCACTTCCCGCCGTCTCGCTGTCGAAGAACACTTTACCCTGAAGGAATCACCATGCCGCGCCGTAGAACATACTTCCTCATGACCGCTCTCGGTGGGATCGGCATCATCATTGCCGCCTACGCGATGACGCAAAAAAAGGAAGCGCCTGCGCTCGAGCCCCCGGTCGCCGAGGCTCAACAGGGCGAGGCGAATGCCAGTGCCGGACAGCACGGCGGCGTCCTCCTGAAAAATGGCCCGCTCACGCTCGAAGTCGTGCTCGCCGAGAAGCCCGGTGACTCGCGTCTCATCGTTTACCCCGCGAGCGATGGCAAGCCGCTGTCGAGGGAAGTGGTGGTCTCGGCAGCCGTGACCCGTTACGACGGGCAGAAAGAAACGTTGCAGTTTAGGCATTCCGCGCAGAAATACACGTCCACCGAGCCCATTGCGAAACCGCACGTGTTCGATGCGATCATCGAGGTCAAAGGAGGCGGTCGCAATGCCTCATTCGAATATTCCCGCACCGATGGGACGGTGGTGCTGTCCGAGGAGCAACTGAAGACCTCCAAGATCGATCTGGCCAAGGTCGGTCCGGCGCAGATCGCAACCTCGTTTCAGTTGCCCGGCGAGATCAAGTTCAACGAGGATCGCACAGCTCACGTCGTGCCTCGCGTGGCCGGGATCGTCGAACGCGTGGATGTGTCCATCGGGCAGAACGTAAAGAAGGGGCAGGTGCTTGCCGTGATCGCGAGCACCGGTCTGGCGGATCTTCGCAGCGAACTGTTGACGGCCGAGCGGCGTCTGTCGGCCGCGCGCACGACATACGATCGGGAGCAGACGTTGTGGAAAGAACGCGTGTCCGCCGAGCAGGACTTCCTGCAAGCACAGGTGCAATTGCGCGAAGCGGAGATCGCGGCGCAGAACGCTCGCCAGAAGCTCGCCGCGATCAATGCGCCTGCGGGCTCCGCTAGCCTGAATCAGTACGAGTTGCGTGCGCCTTTTTCAGGGACCGTGGTCGAGAAGCATGCGACACCGGGCGAGGCCATCACCGCGGACGCCAATGTCTTTGTGATCTCGGACCTTTCCAGCGTTTGGGCAGAAATGGCGGTGCCGGCACAGCGGCTCAACGACGTTCGCGTGGGACGGGAAGCCACCGTGAGCGCCGCAGCGTTCGAATCGACCTCGCGCGGGCCCATCGCCTATGTCGGCGCATTGTTGGGTGAACAGACGCGCACCGCACCCGCACGGGTCGTGCTGCCAAATCCCGACGGCGCATGGCGGCCCGGCATGTTCGTCAATGTCTCAGTCGACGCAGGCAAGCAGGACGTGCTGATCTCCGTTGCGAGCGACGCCCTTCAGGACGTCGATGGCGCGCCGTCTGTGTTTGTCCAGTCGTCCAAGGGATTCGTCGCTCAGGCTGTCGAAACGGGTCGTCGTGATGAACGGGTCACCGAAGTCGTCCGGGGCCTGCACCCTGGCCAGCAGTACGTTGCGGCGAACAGCTTCGTGCTGAAGGCGGAGCTCGGTAAAGGTAGCGCCGAAGAAGAATGAACAGCGCAACCCGCTACATAACGACGCGGCCCTTCGCGCCGCGCGCTTCCTGCTGCATCAGAGGACCATTCCATGTTTGAGCGATTGATTCGCTTCGCGATCGCGCACCGCTGGCTTGTCATGCTCGCGGTCGCTGCAGTGGCCGCCTTCGGCATGTACAGCTATCAGAAGCTGCCGATCGATGCCGTGCCCGACATCACCAACGTTCAGGTGCAGATCAACACCTCTGCTCCAGGCTATTCGCCCCTCGAGGCGGAGCAGCGCATCACTTATCCCGTCGAGACAGCGATGGCGGGTCTGCCGAACCTGGAGGAAACGCGCTCGATCTCGCGATATGGCTTGTCGCAAGTGACGGTCATCTTCAAGGACGGCACGGACATTTACTTCGCGCGTCAGCTGGTCAACGAGCGGATTCAGGAAGCAAAGGACAAGTTGCCGCCCGGTGCAACGCCTGCAATGGGCCCGACTTCGACAGGACTCGGCGAAATTTATCTCTGGACCGTAGAAGCGGATCCGTCTGCGCGTAAGCCTGACGGGACGCGTTACACGTCGTCGGATCTGCGCGAGCTCCAGGACTGGGTCGTGAAGCCTCAGCTTCGTAATGTGCCGGGCGTGACTGAGGTGAATTCCATCGGCGGATACGTCAAGGAGTTTCGCATCGCGCCGAACCCGACCAAGCTCATGTCGTATGGCTCGACGCTGGCAGACGTCGTGCGGGCGGTCGAGCGCAA
Organism: Caballeronia sp. PC1; assembly: GCF_021353155.1. Classification (NCBI taxonomy): domain Bacteria; kingdom Pseudomonadati; phylum Pseudomonadota; class Betaproteobacteria; order Burkholderiales; family Burkholderiaceae; genus Caballeronia; species Caballeronia sp. PC1. The sequence continues at coordinate 70,583 of NZ_JAJUBH010000005.1, read as the reverse complement.
CAACGACAATGTCGGCGCGGGCTATATCGAGAAACGCGGCGAACAGTATCTGGTACGCGTGCCGGGTCAGGCGCGCTCGGCGGAAGATCTGGCGAATGTCGTACTGACGAACGTGGGGGGCGTGCCCGTTCGCGTGAAGGACATCGCGCAGGTCGACACGGGGCGTGAACTGCGTACGGGTGCTGCGACGTCCAATGGTGAAGAAGTGGTGCTCGGCACGGTCTTCATGCTGATGGGAGAGAACAGCCGCGCGGTATCGAAAGCCGTCGCGCTCAAGATGGACGACGTCAATCGTTCGCTGCCCAAGGGCGTGCGCGCCATTCCTGTGTATGACCGGACCAATCTGGTCGAGAAGGCCGTGGACACGGTCAAGAAGAACCTTCTCGAAGGTGCGGTGCTGGTCATCGTCATTCTGTTCCTCTTCCTGGGCAACATCCGCGCGGCCATCATCACGGCGCTCGTCATTCCGCTGTCGATGCTGATGACCTTCACCGGTATGGTGAACGCGAAGGTGAGTGCGAACCTCATGAGTCTCGGAGCGCTCGACTTTGGCATCATCGTCGATGGTGCGGTGGTGATCGTCGAAAACTGCGTGCGGCGGCTCGCGCATGCACAAACTCTGCTTGGCAGACCGCTGACGCGCGAGGAACGGTTTGCCGAAGTGTTCGGCGCATCGCAGGAGGCGCGGCGGGCCCTCATCTTCGGGCAGCTCATCATCATGGTGGTGTATCTGCCGATCTTCGCGCTCACTGGCGTGGAAGGCAAAATGTTCCATCCGATGGCCGTCACGGTCGTCATGGCCCTGGCGGCGGCGATGGTGCTGACCGTGACGTTCATTCCGGCGGCGGTCGCTCTATTCATTGGCGAGCGTGTAGAAGAGAAAGAAAACCGCATCATGGGCTGGGCGCGGCGCGCCTATGAGCCTGTGCTGACTCGGTTCATGGCGCAACCCAAGCGCGTGCTGAGCGGTGCTGTGGTCATCGTTGCACTGACGATGGGACTTGCGACCCGACTCGGTAGCGAATTCATTCCAAGCCTCAACGAGGGCGATCTCGCCGTGGCCGCGCTGCGCATTCCCGGCACAAGTCTGTCTCAGTCGCTCGACATGCAGAAAACGATCGAGAAAACGCTCAAGCAGCGCTTTCCCGAGATCGATCGGGTGTTCGCGCGTACCGGCACGGCAGAAATCGCGGCCGATCCCATGCCGCCGAATCTGTCCGATGGCTATGTGATGCTGAAGCCGACGAAGGATTGGCCAGATCCTGACAAGTCGCGTGACGATCTCATCAAGGAGATCGAGACGGTTCTCGCCGAACTGCCGGGTAACGCGTATGAGTTTTCGCAACCGATCCAGCTACGTTTTAACGAGCTGATTTCCGGCGTCCGTAGCGACGTGGCCGTCAAGATTTTTGGCGACGATATGTCGGTGCTCAACAGTACGGGCGAGAGGATCGCGGCGGCGCTGAACAAGGTGTCGGGCGCGTCCGAAGTGAAGGTCGAGCAGACGACAGGCCTGCCGGTGCTGACCATCAATCTCGAGCGGGAGAAGCTGGCCCGGTACGGCGTCACGGTTGCCGATATTCAGGATGCGATCGCCGCAGCGGTCGGTGGTCAGAAAGCGGGAACGCTGTTTCAGGGCGACCGGCGCTTTGACATCGTCGTGCGTCTGCCCGACGAGCTGCGCTCGGATATTGAGGCGATCAAGCGGTTGCCGATTGCGCTTCCCGCGGCGGCGTTGGCGCCCGCGAGCGGGCCGGTCGTGCAGGCGCCGTACGTTCCGCTGGCAGAACTCGCGACAATCGAGGTCGGACCCGGACCGAACCAGATCAGCCGCGAAGACGGAAAGCGGCGCGTCGTGGTGAGCGCGAACGTGCGCGGGCGCGATGTGGGCTCGTTCGTGGCCGATGCACGCCAGCAGATCCAGCAGGATGTACAAATCCCGGCCGGCTACTGGGTGTCGTGGGGTGGCCAGTTCGAACAACTCCAGAGCGCAAGCGAGCGGCTGAAGCTCGTGGTACCCCTGGCGCTGTTCATGGTGTTTGTGCTGCTGTTCGTGATGTTTAACAACGTGAAGGACGGTTTGCTGGTGTTCACCGGCATTCCTTTCGCACTGAGTGGCGGTGTCGTATCGCTTTGGCTGCGCGGCATTCCGTTGTCGATTACGGCGGCGGTCGGCTTTATCGCCTTGTCGGGCGTCGCGGTGCTCAACGGCCTCGTGATGATATCGTTCATCCGGAGCCTGCGAGAGGGCGGGGCGGAGCTCGACGTCGCGGTCAGGGAAGGTGCGCTGACTCGCCTGAGGCCTGTGCTGATGACCGCGCTCGTCGCCTCGCTCGGGTTCCTGCCGATGGCCTTCGCAACCGGCACGGGCTCGGAAGTTCAGCGGCCGCTAGCGACCGTAGTGATCGGTGGCATTCTGTCGTCCACCGCTCTGACCTTGCTGGTTTTACCGGTGCTGTATCGGGTGAGCCACTCGACATCGATGCGCGCCGTGTTCGAAAAGCGCTTCGGCTTTCTCGCGCCAAGCTGGCTTCAGCGGCGCATGCGTCACTCCCGAGGTAACGTGTAATGCGAATTCTGATTGTCGAAGACGAGGCGAAGATGGGCCTCTATCTGAAACGGGGGCTTTCCGAGGCCGGGTACACCGTCGATTGGGTTGAGGACGGCTTATCAGGCCAGTATCAGGCTGAAACGGAAGACTACGACCTTCTGATCCTGGACGTGATGCTGCCCGGCCAGGACGGATGGTCAGTGTTGCAAAACCTGCGTCGCACGAAGAAGACCCCCGTGCTTTTTCTGACGGCGCGAGACGATGTGGGCGATCGGGTCAAGGGACTCGAGCTTGGCGCCGACGATTATCTTTCGAAGCCGTTTGATTTCGTGGAGCTCACCGCTCGCATCAAGGTTATTCTCCGACGAGGTCAGCCGAGTGATTCGAGCACCATCCGTGTGGCCGATCTTGAACTCGATTTGACCAAACGGAAGGCCTTAAGACAGGGCAGCTCGATCCTCTTGACGGCGAAAGAATTTGCTTTGCTGTGGTTGCTCATGCGCCGTAAGGGTGAAATTCTGCCACGCGCGACGATCGCCTCTCAGGTTTGGGACATGAACTTTAATAGCGATACGAATGTGGTCGACTCGTCCATCAGGCGGCTTCGTTCCAAAGTCGACGACAATTACGAGCCCAAGCTTATTCACACCGTGCGCGGCATGGGATACGTACTCGAAGTCAGGGATGGCAAGTGAGAACCTCAAGCGTCAGACGATGAAGCGCGACTTTCCGAGAACCCTGCGCGCCAGGTTGACCGTCCTGATCGTCGTGTCCACTTCGACTGTGCTCGCTTTGAGCGGCCTGGCGCTCTACGAGGCTTTGCGAAGCCGTATTGAATGGACCGCGACCGAGCAGATGTCGAGCATTCTGACGGCGCTCAGGAGCCACTTCGACGAGATCAAAACCGCGGACGAGATCGCGCGCAATCCGGAGATGTGGACGGATCAGCTTCATGATCACCCCAACATGGCCATGGCGATCTACGATAGTAAAGGAGCACGGTTGCTTCAGACGCCCGGGTTCCAACCGTCCACGCCGATGATCGCCAAGCGGTCGCCCTACGCGGTTAGCCTTGACAGATCGAACTCCAAGAAGCGCTATCTCACCGCCGCGACGCCGCTAAACGCTTCGCCTGGCGAGAGTGTTCGCGTCGTGCTGCAGTACGACGGCAAGAATGATGCAGAACTTCTTCGAGCTTATGCTTATACGATCATTGTGATCGAAGTACTCGGGGTGATGCTCGCCTCAGCGCTCGCATACGGGATTGCCAGATTTGGCCTAAAACCCTTGAGGCAGCTCGCCGCTCGCGCCGAGCAGATGTCCACTTCGAGACTCGCGCATCCCTTGCCGTCACTGGATACGTCCGGTGAGCTCAAGGAACTCGAACTCGCCTTCAACGGCATGGTCGAACGGCTCAACGAGTCGTTCACGCGTTTAAGCGAGTTTTCGTCAAACCTTGCGCATGACATGCGCACCCCGCTCACCAACTTACAGGCGGCGGCACAAGTTGCCTTGACCCACGAGCGTTCCGCGCAAGATTATAAGGACGTAATTGAATCGAGCATCGACGAGTATCAACGCCTCTCGCGAATGATCGAAGATATGCTTTTCATCGCGCGTGCCGAACAAGCTGATGCAATGCTGAAGATCAGACGGCTCGATGGAGCATTGGAGGCAGGCAGGGTAGCGGGCTTCTATGAGTCGTTGGCGGAGGACACAGATTTGAGTATCCGCATTTCTGGACACGCGCGTATAGATGCTGATCTGCTTCTTTTTCAACGAGCGCTGAGCAATCTCGTCTCCAATGCGATCGCTCATGCGCCTTCTGGTAGCACAATCGATGTTAGTTGCGAGGAACGCGGCGACCAGTCTGTCATTAGCGTCACGGACACCGGACCAGGAATCGAACCGGTACACGTGGATCGCATCTTTGACAGGTTCTACCGTGTCGATCCCTCTCGCCATTCGCGATCATCCAGCTCTGGTCTCGGTCTCGCTATTGTGAAATCTATTGCTGGCAGTCACGGGGGAAACTGCGGAGTCGAGAGTCAACCCCATGTCAAAACAAGGTTCTGGGTTAGCTTTCCGATCCAACGTATTCGAGACGTCCCACCTGCGCTCTGATTTTCAATCAACGCGTTGAAGTGGTTTATCGCCGTCGACCGAGAAAAAGCGAACGCGCGCAGAGCTCAATCACGCGCGCGTTATTTGCGATCAGACGGCGCTATCGAGCAGCAACCGAGTCGTGATGATCCACGTTTGGCGTTACTTCGCCAGCATGTCGAGACGTGGCGTGCACTTGCTTATTGCGAGCGACTTGCGCTTCAGTAGGCGGATACTGGGTCTTGCTCGTCGGCACAACGCCCTCGTGCTGAGCCTGGACAAGCTCCTGATGGACTTGTGCGCGTGACTTACCTTGCGCCATAGCAACGTTTGAAATTGCGCCGAGCGTGACAGACGCGGTAACAAGCAACGCTGCGAATTTGATTGCTTTCATCTCTTTTCTCCGTTGATTCAGACGCCCAATCGGCGCGTCTTGGAGAACAGTATGCGTGTTAGCCCCTTCGTCAGCGTGACGCGAAAATGAGAAATCTGTTAGAGAGAAGATAAGTGAAGGAGGGACCGTTCGTCACCGTATTCGCAAGCACGTAGATGACGCCAACATGATGAAAATATCATTTCCGCGTCATCGCCGCAATTCGCTTCTAAGCCACCATAACACTGTAAATCTGCTCGATCTCTGAGAGCAGAGCGGTGGAGTCAGGATTAACTCAGATTGGTGGACCTTATGCGTAGAAAGACGCTTGTTGCATGTACTGCAATCACCGCAATTACCCTTGCGGGATGCGCTCAGTTTGGTTCGTTCGATGCAAACATGTTGCCGTCATCCAACGACGTCACGAAACAAAAGTCCTCGGCGCTACCATCCAACAACCAAGTCGATTATGCGGGGCATCCTTGTACGAGCGCGAATCTGCACGTGAAGGCACACCCGTGTATCTTTCCGCGGGATCGAGCCGAGTGACGCAAGAATCGTCGCGCCGCGTGTTGACGATTGAAATGGAATGAAAGGGACGGCGTTGTGAAGAACGGGTTTTATAGGATAGGTCTTGGGAAAGGGCACAACGCGAAGGGCAAGGCACACAGCGAAAGTTGGTCGCAGTAATCGAGCGAATGGTCCACTAGGAATCAATCTTGATCGCCCTCATTCATTTGAGACGAACGCGCTCTGCAAGGCTTCTATCAGAGCCTGGTCTATGAGATCAAAATGACGATACTTTCATATTCAGATCATGTTGGCAAAGCGTCCAGTTGCCATAATCCACTCACAGAATTGCCATTCGGCAATTAACTCCTGGAGAAACTGAAATGAATGCGAAGAAGGTTGTGGGCGCGATGCTGACTGTATGTGCGACGCTGGGTCTGGTTTCGGAAGTGGCGATCGCGCAGTCCAAGTCGCGTGAGCAAGTCCGTCAAGAACTCATTCAAGCTCGTCACGAGGGCATCACACCGGCAAGCAAGACTCAATATCCACCGACCGAGGCGGTACTTGCGCGCAACAAAGAGATTCACGCTGCTACAACCCATGCCGGTGAAAGATCGCCGAGTGCGGATCAACACGATCAGATCTCGGGCCGCTAATGTGCGAAAAACGTAACTCGTCAGTAGGCACCGTCCGAACGGACCGATAAATGGGGTTCGCTTCCACGTGCGCAGGGACCGGGCCGACGATCATCCATGTCGTACCGGTCCCGCATGACGTCGTCAGATGGCTTCATTTCACTGTCCCCACTTCTTCAGGTGCGCCAGGAACGCATCGGCACCGACGAATCCGACGAGCTGCGCGTCGCGTTCCTGTCTTCCGTTACTGTCGTAGAAGATCAGTGCGGGCGGCCCAAAGAGGCCAAAGCGCCGCAACATCGCAAAGTCCTCCGATGTGTTCTTCGTCACGTCGAGACGCATCTGTATCACAACTTCAGCTCGCGTTCCAACTCAATCGGCAACGGATTGCTGCGGTCGTGGCAACAGAGGGCATCCGGGACCCCGGCAGACCGATGATCCTCTTGAGCGTCTGATACGCCGATTCAACAACGCCGGTCACTTTCGCGTCTGTCTTTGAGTCGCAAGTTCCACCGTCGTTGGCGGGCTGGCGAGCAGTCTCAAAATATCGAGGAAAGGCGTCTGAATTGAGAACACGCTCCGGAGACGCCGTGGCCACTGGAGGGTCGCCGGATTCAGCCGGACCCTGAAACTGAAGCTCGGTGTTTCGCTGCGCGTCCTGAGCAAAAAACCGTCTGCTTCGCATACCGTAGCAATTTTACATAACCTAACTTATCGCATTTTAATTCTGTAGCGGCTAAGTTGTAATGTCCGCTTTTAGCCAAGTTCAAATGTCCGCTTCGCGTTCATCGTAAGCTTGCCGCCCGCTGGAGATCCAGCTTCAGGAGCTTCGATGGCAGCCGCAAGAGAACGGATAACAATGACGATGGGCGAGCTGGACAGACTCAAGATCATTCAGGATGTGATGGACGGCAGGCTCAAACCCTGGCGCGCAGCGCAGCGTCTCGAGCTGACGACGCGGCAGATTCGCCGGCTCGTAGCGCGGCTGCGCGAACATGGACCCGAGGGTCTCGTGTCACGCAAGCGCTCAAGGCCGAGTAACAACCGGCTGGATGCGAGGACGGCCGATCGAGCCCTGTCGATCGTGCGCGAGCGCTACGCTGATTTTGGGCCGACGCTGGCGTGCGAGAAGCTCCGGGAATGCCACGGCATCCGGCTGGCGAAGGAAACGCTCAGGAAGCTTATGGTGGACGCCGGACTGTGGGTGCCGCGGCGGCAGCGCCCGCCGAAGGTCTACCAGCCACGCGCACGCCGCTCGTGCCTGGGCGAACTGATCCAGATCGACGGCAGCGACCACGCCTGGTTCGAGGACCGGGCGCCGCAATGCACGCTGCTGGTGTACGTGGACGACGCGACGAGCCGGCTGATGCAGTTGCACTTCACGCAGACGGAGTCGACCTTCAGCTATTTCGAGGCGACGCGCGCGTACATCGAGCGCTATGGCAAGCCTGGCGCGTTCTACAGCGACAAGGCCAGCGTATTCCGCAACACCAGTGCTGAGCGGACCGGCCGCAGCGTGACGCCGTTCGGCCGCGCGATGTACGAGCTGAACATTGACACGATCTGCGCCAACAGCAGTTCGGCCAAGGGCCGTGTGGAGCGTGCGCACCTGACGCTGCAGGATCGCCTCGTGAAGGAGTTGCGGCTGCGTGGCATCAATACGATGGCTGAAGCCAATGCGTATGCGCTCGCCTTCATGACGGCCTACAACGCGCGCTTTGCCAAGCCGGCCAAGAGTGACTTCGACGCGCATCGGCCACTACGGGCCGATGAGAACCTGGAGACTGTGCTTACGTGGCGTGAGCCAAGGATCGTGACGAAGGCGCTCACGGTGCAGTACGACCGGGTCATGTACCTGCTCGACGATACGCCGGAGAACCGCAAGCTGATTCGCCGGTATGTCGAGGTCTGGGAGTATCCGGACGGGCGCATCGAGATTCGCGCCGATGGCCAGGCGTTGCAGTACCGCGAGTACGACCGGCTGACCGAGGTTGATCAGGGCGCCATCGTTGAACACAAACGGCTGAGCCACGTGCTTCAGGTCTCACAGGTGATTCAGGCGCAACGCGATAACGAGCGGATTGGTAAAGCCCCTTCCCGAACGCACCGCGGGGACTCGACCCGAACGCAGCGCAAGCAAAGCCATGCGCGCAAGAAGAAGCAACGCGAATTCACACAGGCCGACATCGAGCAGGTGATCGTCGACCTGGCCGGGCAAAAGCAGCCTTCGGGGGCTGAGCGCAAACCAGGTCATCGATCAGCACGCGTGAATGGAACAGACGCGAATGCCCTGCCCGTTCATGACCCGACCTTCGACACTGCGTGAACTGCAACCCGTGAAAGACAAATTGTGAATCCCGCGAAAGCGGACATTTGAACTTGGCCGGGAAGCGGACATCTGAAAATGGCTTTGACAAATTCGGGAGGCCTTATGTCAAGAACCATCCGCTGACTAGACTCGTTTCGCGCTACATTATGTCAATTGTAAAGAATCGCCGCTGGTTGCTGTCGGCTGGACAGCCGATGCCAGGTCGGCATCCCGATTTGTACCGTAGCGCCGCCGATTTTGCGCCGCTAGGCTGGATCGCTTCGTGATCGCCGCGGAGCACAGACGATGGAAAGCTGGCGAACAGGCTATCTTGGGATCCGTCAAGTACCCCGCGATCTGAGCGAGTTTGAACTCAACACTTTCTTCACGTTCTCGAAGCAAGAGATCGCGCTCATCGAGACGCGGCGATCTGAATTATATCGTCTCGCCGTTGCGTTGCACGTCGGGTTCATACGAATGTCCGGCCGATCGCTGGATTCATATCGCCAGATACCTGCGATGCTGTGGCGGCACCTCGGTCGACAACTGCATGTCCAGCCGCCCGATCTCGGAACGCTGCGCTCGATCTACGACGGACGCTTCGATACGCTGTCCGACCATCGACGATTTGCTCAAATCATCGCGAACTTCCGCACGATCTCAGAGCACCAACGGACCACGGATTGGCTAGAATTTGGTTCCAGAACACACCCCTCTCGGGCCTTGCGGCCATTTCTCTGCGAGCAATTCGACCGCACCCCCGAAAGCCGCACCCCCACTTTTTGCATCTAAAATTGACCCACCCCTGATGTGCAGAAACATCATTCTGGTGCGTCGATTTCCTCCTCTTTTTGTCGTCTGGGTGAGCTTTTCCGGGTTGCAGCCCGCGAAGCGGGCTGCCCCGCGGTGCTGTTTTTGAAGCGCCAAGAATCGTTGCCTGTTTCGACGATATGGCAGTGGTGCGTCAGACGGTCAAGCAGCGCAGTCGTCATCTTCGCGTCGCCGAACACGTTCGACCATTCGGTGAAGCTTAGGTTGGTCGTAACGAGAATGCTCGTACGCTCGTATAGTTTCGAGAAGAGATGAAACAACAGTGCGCCACCCGTTTGAGTGAATGGGAGATAGCCCAGCTCGTCCAGAACGATGGCGTCGACGTACATCAAGCGATTCGCCAGCTGTCCCGGTTTGCCGGCGGCCTTCTCGGCTTCGAGCTGATTCACAAGCTCAACGGTGGTAAAGAATCGAACTCGCTTCCCGTGATGCTGTATCGCTTCGATGCCGATGGACGTCGCAAGATGCGTCTTTCCTGTGCCCGGGCCACCGATGAACACAATGTTTTGCGCGGATTCGCAGAATCGAACAGTATGGAGTTCTCGCACAAGAGCTTCATCGACATTCGCCTGCCCGAAGTCGAACCCGGCGATGTCACGATGGGCAGGGAAACGAGCTGCGGCCATTTGGTAGTTGATTGACCGGACCTGCCGCTCAGCAGTCTCCGCCTTCAGCAGCATCTGCATGAATTGCTCCGGGTCGAAGTCGTTGTGACGCGCCTGCGCTACCAGTTCGGGCCATGCTTGCGCCATTCCGTGAAGCTTCAACGATTTGAGAAGTGCAGCTGTTTCATTCGACATGACCATCCTCCTCATTGCGCGTAACTCGCAGCCGCTCGTAACGGCGAACGTCTGCAAGCGGTTCGACCTTGAGCGTGATTGCTGTTCTCACAACGTCACCCGGACGCTGCGACGGACTTTTTAGTCGAGCAAGGATGTTGAGGACATGGTCACCGCTCGGGCGTCCGGACTCGAGCGCTAATTCCACGGCGACGAGCACGGCTTCCAATCCATGAACGGGAGTCGCAGCGAGAACCTGAACCATCACGCGGTCGCCACCGGTTTGCTTCAACAAGTGTCTCTGCAGACGAAGCATTGGTTCGGGCATCGTCAAGAACGGGGCCCCGTTTCGCAAGGAACCGGGCTTACGCTCCACGAGATTGATGTAGTGCCGCCAGTCGTAGAAGGTTTGATAACGGTCGAAACTGCGTGGATGGCGCGCAATCTCGGCGCCATCCGCCACGACGCTGATGTAGGTTGGATAGCTCCGGAGGCTGACGATTTGATGGGCATACTCCGTCGGCACGCTGTAACGGTTCCGGTCGAGATGCACCAAACTCGTCGGCGAGACGCGCACCGGCTTCTCAATGTAGCCGTCGAAGGGCTTTGGAACCTGCATCAGCCGTGGACGTTCGTCGGCCAAGGCGTCTTCGACGCTCAGTTCCGGCCATTGTGGATGTCTCAGCTGCTTCCAGGCCTGTTGGCATCGCTCGGCCAACCATATGTTAAGGACCTCGAGCGATTCCCACCGGATATTGATTGCATCGTGCCAAATCTGTCGGCGCCGGTCCTGAACGTTCTTCTCGACGATGCCTTTCTCCCAGCCGGCCGCTCGGTTGCAGAATTCAGGCTCGAAGAGATAGTGGCCGCACATCGCGTGGAACCGCGCATTGATGGCTCTCTCCTTGCCCGGCCCAACCTTGTCGACGGCGGTCTTCATGTTGTCGTAGTTTTGTGCCCGGACTCGTTTTGTGCCCTAGCGGCCTGAGACGCGCACCGGCATTGACGAGTCACCGGCCGCGAGGCACATAAGCTTCAAAGCGATTGCAGCCACTTCATCAGGTCTTTGTCTTGGTGCCATCCGTCGCGAGGCGGGGATGCCGCCGAAGCCGTCGGAGGCATGCATGCTGCGAGAGCGGCTTGCTTGGTTCGCATCGTGATCTCGGCGTACCGATTAGTTGTGTCGAGACTGACATGACCGAGCCAGGCACGGATGACGTTGGTTTCAACTCCCGACTCCAGCAATCGGACCGCGGTCGTGTGTCGAAACACATGGGGCGAAATATTCCTGCCTTGATCGTGGCCATCGCTTCGCACAAGGTTCTGCGTGTTCCGCCTGACGAGTTTGTAGATACCAAAGCGCGTCAGCGGTTGGCGTCGACTCGAAACGAAGAGTGCTGCTTTCGCGTCGCCGCCCTGCACCGTATCCAATTCCTTGAGCAAAGCGGCCGTTTCGGGCCAGATGGGGCAGCCCCGCCACTTGTCGCCCTTGCCATGTAGTCGCACGCGCAGCGGCCCCTCGAGATCGACATCGCCGACGCGCAGATCGGCGATCTCCTGTACGCGAGCACCCGTGTTGTACAGCAGCATCAGCAAGGCTTGATCGCGCAGCGTCCCCTGCGAAGCAAGCGTCCGGAATAGCCGGTCGATCTCATCGTGTTCCAAGTAGCGCGTTGGCGCGGGCGATGTCCGCTTGTTCGGGATAGCCTCGACGCGCTCTGCCTCGGCCAACATCTCGCAGTGATGTAACGCCACAAAGCGATAGAAGGTATGCAACGCGGCCAAGCGCTGGTTGCGCGTTTGCGGCTTGTTGTGGCGCTGAACCTCGATCATCTGCAGGAATTCGAGTACCCTCTGCGATGATAGATCCGTCAGACTGAGACGAGTGACCGGTTTGCGACGCGCGTGAGAAACGAAGGCGAGGAACAGCTTGATCGTGTCTCGGTAACTCCTGACCGATCCGGGACGTAGTCCCTTCTGGACCTTCAGATAGTCTTCGAAGAAGCTGAACAACACCTGCCCGACGGTGCTCATGATTGTTCTCCTCCAGGTACGAACATCCGAAATCGTCTGTCGGCTTCGTGCAACAACTCCTCGGTGATCGTCAGGTACACGGCAGTGGATGCCGGGTCTGCATGTCCGAGGAAGGTTGACAGATGGATCAAGCGCGAATTCGGATCGATTCCCGAGCGATACCAACGCAACAAGGTTCCGACCGCGAAGGCATGCCTCAGATCGTGTAGCCGTGGGGTGCATACACCGCTCGGGATGTTCAACTCGAGGTGCGGCAGTAGCGAGTGAAACGTTAGGCTGATCGTGCCTTCATGGATGGCTCCGCGCTTGGTGAACGTGAACAGCGGGGCCTCGGGATCGGGGCGCGGGCCGAAGCGTCGATCGACATAGCGTGCCAGGCGCTCGCCCATGCGTGGACCAAACGGCACAAGCCGGGACTTATAGAACTTGGTATCCCGCACCGACAGCATTGCACTCTGGAAATCGACGTCCCCCACCAACAACCTGGTGACTTCGCCGACCCGCAAGCCCAGCCCGTACAGCAAGGCGAACACCATCTCGTAGACCAACGCGCGATGTGGCGCCTTCGGCCGGGTACGCATGCCTCGGGCGGCCTCGAGCAACCGCTTCGCGTCGTCAAGGCTAAACAGGTAGGGGATGCGCTGGCCGGTCACGCGGCGAGAACAGGCATTGACCGGGTTGCCCTCGAGCACTCCTTGGATCGATGCCCAGTCGAAGAATCGCCGCGTTACGCCCACAAGGTGGTTGTAGCTGCGCACACGGGCACGCGGACGTGAAGCGAGGAAGGCGTCTATCTTAACCCGCGTTCGTCGCGCAAGTAGCTAGCAAATCCGGGAGCTTCCGATTCGAACGGGAACGGCTTGCGTTGACGATGTGGCCCGACGCTGCCATACAGCGCCAACTCCAGCATCTGTCGAACTGGATTACGCGCGTCATAAGCGACCTTCGCGCGAGCGATATCGGAATTGCACGACTTACCGTGAATCGACAGCCAGTGCTGCGCGAAGGCATCAATGTGGTCCAGCGCAGTCTGGCCGTCGGTTGCGCCGCGGGCGCTTGCGAATTCGCCGAACTGGCAAAGAATCGGCACCCGTCTGAAAACGTTGCGGTCCGCATAGCCCTGTGCACGCAGCCAACTGACGTAGTGCTCGATATAAGCCCCGGCGACGTTGGCCAGAATACGATCGACGGTGGCCGGCTTGACGTAGTAGTACTCCAACATGACAACCTCCGTTCCAAAATGGGAAGGGAGATTGATCATCCACCATCCGACCTGCGTTATGTGTCCGCTCGCAGTCGAGCCTTGAGGCGCGGTGCGCGTCTCAGGCCGCTAGGGCACAAAACGAGTCCGGGCACAAAACTACGATTTTGTGGCTGGCCACAAAATCGTAGATGCCGCGCCGAGGAACGCCGCCTAAGGCCACGAACGCTCGCGCGTGCGCGTCGAACAACATCTCGTGACTTTGCGTCGGATAGGCCACCAGCCAGAAGGCACGACTCGCGGCGAGCTTCATGTGGGCAACTTCTATCCGTCGCCTCAGCCCTCCGATAAAGACATACTCGCAACTCCAGTCAAACTGGAACGCTTCGCCGTATTCGAATGCGAGCGGCACGAAGGCACCGCGCTGCGCCCCAGCATCGCGTGCCTTCTTCCAGTTGCGCACAAACGCTGAGACGCGGTCGTAGCTCCCGTCGTAACCGGACGCGCGCAAATCCTCATATATCTGCGTTGCGGAACGACGCTCTCGCCTAGGTCGCGTTGTGTCGGCGACCAGCCACAACCTTAATTGCTCAGACCACGGGTCAATAACGCTGTCGTTGACGCGTTTCGGATACTTGGGCTCGCCCGTCGTGGGCTCGCGCAGCCAACGTCGAATGGTGTTTCTCGAGAGCCCCGTCTGTCTCGCAATGTCCCGAAGCGGGACGCCGTCGCGGAAATGCATCCGCCGAATCTTGGCCAACATGCTCACGGTAATCACTCCGTTCTGCTGCTTGGCGTCCAAGCAGGAAGTTGAACATGTGGGTCAATTTTCGATGCAAATTTCTAGCGGAAGTGGGTCAGTTTTGCGCGCGCATCAACATACAAGAACAACGAGAACAACCGCCGGCGTAGGGTGTGGCCTTTTTCTAGGGTCCCGTTTTCGACGGGTACCTGCACGACGTGCGCACCGATGCGCAGCAAGACCCAAATGCAGTCTTCACCTCCGCTGAGTTCCGAACGAGCCGTGTTCAGGCCGAACGTGTGAGGCAGGGATACTCAATTTCGTCCATGCGTCGTGCCGCGGTAGATTTGCCGGCTTCGACGACTTGAACTCAGTCGAACGCGTCCTACAATGGACTTCATCGTAACCAAGCCTCTCTTTGTCCCCAATGACATTTCCTGTTAGCGGCAATTTGAAAGTGCAAACAGAGATGCTGACCTTCCTCGTCATCTCCCACCTTGCGACCAAATTCGCGACCGGTGGATGGATGTCAACAGAGAATACCGTCGAGTCTTCCGTTTTCTGGTCGAAATCAATGCAGCGCGACGAAGATGTCGTAGCCCGGGTTATGTTGACAAGTCGTGCGCTATCGATTTCGAAGGTCATCGAAGCTGAGACTGGCCTCACGCTGAGCGGCAGCGCTCTAGCGTCCATCTTTGACAGCAATCTGCGGTTGGACTTCTCCTCTGCCACGACTCGCGATATTTACGAGCGGTGTTACAGGCATCTTCTGATGGTCAGGTAGGTTCAAAACCATACTCCAAACTATCTGCGCCTCAGGCGGAGCAATTTCGACGACGACCGCGTGGTGAACGCCAACCGAGCAGAGACCCTTACCCAAATCTACTTGCGCAGCAGTCGCAAGCCGTTCGCAACGACGAGCAGGCTCGCTCCCACGTCAGCGAACACGGCCATCCACATCGTCCCGAGTCCACCGATGGTCAGTGTAAGAAAGAGTGCCTTTATGCCAAGCGCCAACGTGATGTTCTGGACCAACACCGTGTGGGTCGCCTTCGAAAGACGGATGAACGTGGGAATCTTGCGCAAATCGTCATCCATCAGCGCGACGTCGGCCGTCTCGATAGCGGTATCCGTACCCATCGCACCCATGGCGAAGCCGATGTCCGCCCGCGCGAGTGCTGGTGCATCATTTATGCCGTCACCCACCATGCCGACCATCGCATTAACACTCGACAGGCTCTCGACCACGCGCAGTTTGTCCTCGGGAAGCTGGTCACCCTCGGCGCGGTCGACGCCCACTTCCTTGGCAATCGCTGCCGCAGTGTGTCCGTTGTCACCTGTGAGCATCGCGGTTCGCACGCCGAGCGCGCGGAGCTCGGAGATTGCTTCGCGGCTCGATTCCTTCACCGTGTCGGCAACAACAAAGAGACCAAGCACACGCTTGTTATCCGCGAGCATAACCACAGTCTTTCCGTCTCGCTCGTATGGTTCTAGTCGAGCCTCGAGTTCCTGCGAACAACGGCCAAGCTCCTCAACGAGGCTGTGATTACCGAGGGAGTAGTGGCGACCATCCACGCGTCCCGCGATACCTCGTCCAGGAATCGCCTCAAACTCCTCGACTGAGAGCCGCGCCACGCCATCGGCATTTCCTGCTCGCGTGATGGCTGTCGAGACAGGATGGTCTGAGCGACTCGACAAGCTGGCCGCAATAGAGCGCACGAACATGCTTTCGATGTCGGTCGCATGGAGCTCGAAGGCGACTTGCACCGGCTTACCGTAGGTAATAGTGCCCGTCTTGTCGAGTGCAAGCCAACGAAGCCTCCGACCCTGCTCGAGGAATGTGCCGCCCTTGACCAGAATGCCTTTGCGAGCAGCGGAAGCAAGACCACTAACTATAGAAACCGGCGTCGAAATCACAAGTGCGCAAGGGCAAGCGATGACGAGCAGCACCAGTGCCTTGTAGACCCAGTCAAACCATGCGCCGGCGAAAAGGAGCGGCGGAACGATGGCGACGCCAAGCGCAACCACGAAGACAATCGGGGTGTAGACCTTGGCGAACTGGTCGACAAATCGCTGCGTCGGGGCTTTGGTGCCTTGAGCGTCCTCGACCGCATGAATGATGCGCGCGAGCGTCGAATTGTTCGCCGCAGCGGTGACTTGAAACTCGAATGAACCCGATTCGTTGATGGTGCCTGCGAAGACGTTATCGCCGAGACCTTTTTCAACCGACATACTTTCGCCAGTAATTGGTGCCTGGTTGACCGTGGTACGCCCCTCTGTGACAGCCCCGTCAAGCGCAATACGTTCTCCAGGACGTACGCGCACAATCGCGCCCAAGTCGACGCGTGCCGCGTCAACGTCGACCCACGAACCATCTGCCTGCTTGACCGTCGCGGTTTCGGGCGCGAGGCTCATCAACCCTTCGATTGCGTTGCGGGCTCGGTCGAGCGATTTCGCCTCGATGAGCTCGGCAATTGTGAACAGCACCATCACCATCGCAGCCTCGGGCCATTGGCCTAAGGCCAACGCGCCCGTAACCGCGATGCTCATCAGCGCGTTGATGTTCAGGTTCAGATTCTTGATGGCGACCCAGCCCTTCTTGTAGGTGCCAATACCGGAACACGCAACGGCCACCAAGGCAAGCCCTGCTACGACCCACACTGACGCACCGAGCCAGTCGGAAACTTCTGCACCGAACGCGGCGACACCGGCGATGACCAATGGCCACCAGGACCTCTTGACCTGCCTCGGAGCGTGACGTGCGGCCGCTTCGTCGCCGAGTTCCGGCGTGAACCCAAGAGTCGAAAGCGCTTTGACGACTGCTTGGAGACCGTCGGGCCGATGAACTACTGTGAGGACCCGCTGCATGAGATTGAATTGCATCTCGGAGACCTCAGCCATTCCGCCGAGCTTCTTGCGAATGAGCGCTTCCTCCGTCGGGCAGTCCATCTGCATTATCCGCATCTGAGTGCTGACCAAGCCTCCGACCGCCGAAGACTGAGTGAGCGCAGCCAGAGCGGGCTGCGCTTTACTGTACCCACCATGCGGTGCGTGGTCGTGTCCATGGACGTGGTCACATTGCGCGTCTCGGCGATGCTCATGAACGTGACGATTGGTCGAATGCCCTGCGTCGTCATGCACCCGTCCTGTCGCATCTTCATCGAGTATGTCTGCGCAGGTATTTCCACGGCAACAACCATCGTGCGTCTCGCGCTTTGTTTTGGCCTGTTGCAACGCGATGTCCGAGCTTTTTTTACCGCAACAATCTTCCATGTCTGCTATCCGCTTGGTATATGCTCCCAGTAAACACCTTGGAGGAACTCCAAGGTCAAGGGTTTTTTGGGGGACAGATGTATGAGAATTGGCGAACTGGCAAAGGCGGCCAACTGCACAACAGACACGGTCCGGTTCTACGAAAAGGAAGGCTTACTCCCGCCGCCTGAGCGGACCGAGGCGAACTATCGTAACTACACTCCCGCCCACATCGACCGTCTCCGCTTCATACGAAACTGCCGCGCGCTTGACATGACGCACGATGAAGTTCGAGCGCTGCTGTCCGCATCGTACGAGCCGAGCATCGGATGCGGCACCATTGACTCGCTGCTGGACGAGCACATCGCGCATGTCGACGAACGTATCGCAGAACTTGTCCGCCTGCGGGAACAACTGGGTACTCTGCGCGCCCGTTGCGCGGGCGACGCGGCGGTCAAAGAGTGTGGAATTATGCAAGGTTTAACCTCGATGGAAACCACGCTTGAGAAACATCGAGGAACTCATCTGGGCTAGGAGGCAGCGGTTCATCGGCCTCACGAGCCGCGATTATCCTCGTGCTAATCCGAACGTTTGCAGCAACAAGAACGCGTTGAGTGCCAGGACGATGACCGCTGCCCCCGCGGCCAGTATGGTCGTAGATGCGCTATTCTTGCGGACACCCATGATGTCCTGTCGGCTACTAAACCATAGCAGCGCCAGCATCGGAAACGGCAACGCCAGGCTCAACACGACCTGACTGATGACGAGCGCAGTTGTAGCATTTACGCCGAAGCCGACTACCGCAAAACTGGGCAACATGGTCACGACCCTCCGCACCCATAGCGGGATACGAAAGCCAACGAATCCCTGCATAATCATCTGGCCGGCCATCGTTCCCACGACCGAGCTTGATATCCCGGAGGCGATTAGGGCAAGTAGAAAAATGCCTGCAGCGCCAATGCCCAGCAGCGGTGCCAATGTGTGATATGCCGTCTCGATTTCGGCGACATCAGGGTGTCCCTCGTGGAATGCGCCGGAAGCCATGATGACCATGGCCATATTGATAAGGCCGGCAGTGCTCAGCGCGATGACCACCTCGAGGTTCGAATACGCCAGTAGCGTGGTGCGTTCAGCTTCTGTCTCTGGGAGCATGCGCCTTTGAGTTAACCCAGAATGGAGGAACAACGCATGTGGCATGACGGTGGCACCAATGATGCCGACAGCAATAGTGAGAGCTTCTGAATCTGGAAGACGTGGCGAAAAGGTATGCGTGAAGACTTCTGGCCAGGCGACCCGTACGATGAACAGTTCGGCTAGGTAAGACAAGCCAATCACGCCCACCAGCCCCCCGATTGCAAGTTCGAGCGGACGGAAACCGGCGCGCTCAAACAACAGAAGCGCGTAGGTCACGAGAGCGGTGACAACCATGCTGACAAACAAAGGCATGTGGAACAGCAGGGATAGACCGACTGCTCCGCCCAGAAACTCGGCCAAATCCGTGGCCATCGCGGCCACCTCGCTCACGCCCCACATGAGAAGGACGAGGGACTTCGGAAAGTGTTCGCGGCAGAGCTCAGCGAGGTTTCGTCCGGTAACTATCCCCAGCTTCGCCGAAAGCGCCTGAAACAGCATGGCTATTAGATTCGCCAACAGCACAACCCAGAGGAGCGTATAGCCGTACTTCGCGCCAGCCTGAATGTTCGTCGCGAAATTCCCTGGGTCCATGTAGGCGATTGAGACGACGACCGCCGGGCCAAAAAACGGCAGGAACACCCGCGCGCCTCGCCCTTCGAGCCGCTCTCGCATCGCCGACTTCGTTTGCTCCGTCAGGGTTTTACGTCTGTCCTTGCGACGGGCACGGTCGTCCATTACCACTCCAGCCTGTCATCTGATGCACGCGCTGCACGTCAGCAGTCCGCCTGCACGCTGACACATCATTCGCCAGCGTGCTTGGCTTGCCACCTCTTCATGTAAGGTAAGCGGTCAATAAAAGACGCCCTTCCGTCTAGGGGCAGAAGGTCAGAAGCTAGGTGTCCACGTGGACACCTGCACACTGACACTGATGACAGAGAACAAAGACCTCAAGAGCCGCCTGGTGATTGGCGCGAAACGCGATGGCCGTCGCGAGTATGACGAAGCCGCACGGGACGAACTTGTCAGGATGTGCCTGAAGCCCGGCGTGTCTATCGCGCGCACGGCCATGGAACATGACGTAAATCCCAATCAGCTTCGCAAGTGGATCACTCGTTACCGTCAGCAGCGAATGGCGCAGGCCCAGCAGAACTTGGCGTCAGGGGTCGCAGACGGCACGCTGATCGATACTCCGACATCGGCGCGCTCGAGCGTGGCGCCGGCATTCATTCCAGTTGTCACCGCGCCATTGGCACCGCCCGATGTGACTCAAGAGCGGTCGCCGCCCCTGCCGTCGATGGTCGTCGCACTTCATGTGCGGCTGCCGAATGGCGTCGAGTTCGAGCTGGGCAACGCGAGTCTCGAAGAACTGGCGACGATCGTCCAGATGCTCGGGAGGCTACCGTGTTCCGGTTCGACGATGGGCTAAAGGTCTACGTTCACCGCGATCCCGTTGACTTCCGGATGGGCATCAATGGTTTGTCGATCCTCGTCGAGCAGGCGATGTCGCTAAACCCGCTGGACGAGGCCTTGTATGTGTTCGGCAATCGACGTCACGATCGTATCAAGATCATTGCCTGGGATGGCAATGGGTTCTGGCTTCTCATGAAGCGGCTCGAAGGTCATGATCGCTTTGCGTGGCCCAACGATGCGGCCGTCGTGATGCTGAGCACAGAGCAATTACGCTGGCTTCTACAGGGCGTGGACCTCGCCGCCATCAAGAAACACCCAAAGCGATATTATGCTCGCGTGAGCTGAACATCGACGCAGCATGCCTGTCTAACCGGGCATGCCGATCAATGTCACGATCACTGCCGAGGAACTGAAGGAGTTGCTCGCCGCACGCGACGCACTTGGTGCCGTTCAGCAGGAGCGTGACGAACTGCGCGGCACACTACGGCTGGTGACAGCGGAGCGGGATCTCGCGGAAGAGCGGCTGCGAGCGTACAAGCGCGAACTGTTTGGCGCGTCTAGCGAATCGCGCGAATCGGACCAGCTTGGTCTGTTCAATGAAGCCGAAGCGCTCACGGTCTCCGGCGGACAGCCCGCGCAGGAAGATACGGCAAATACAGCGGTGTCTGCCCACACACGCAAGAAGCGCGGCCGCAAGCCGCTCGAGCCGAGCCTGCCGCGCGAGGTCGTCCGGCACGAGCTGCCCGAGTCCGAGCGCTTCTGTGGTCACGATGGCCACGCGCTCGTGGAAATCGGCGTTGAGATCAGCGAGCAACTCGACGTGATTCCAGAGCATATCCGCGTCATCCAGCATCAACGCGTCAAGTACGCTTGCCCCTGTTGCGATCTGGGTATCAAGGTAACGCCGCCACCACCGCGGATCATTCCGCGCGGCCTGCTTACCGAATCGGCACTGGCGTGGATCATCACCGGCAAATACCAGTTTGGCATGCCAATCTATCGTCAGGCCGGGCTCTTGCGACGCTTCGGCGGCGACATCTCGTCGAACACGGTTGCCGTCAGCGTTGTGCGGGTTGGGCTTGCGACCCAGCCGGTGATCAACCTGATGCGCGACACGTTGCTCGAAGCAGATCTGATCTATGGCGACGAGACGACCTTCCAGGTGCTCAAGGAGCCCGGGCGCCGACCGCAAACAAAGAGCTACGTCTGGGCGCAAATGAACGGTTCGGGACCGCCCATCCGACTGTTCACTTACACGCCGGGTCGCGGTGCAAAACACGCCGCGCAACTATATGCCGGCGTCAGATCGGGGGCTGCGTTGATGACCGATGGATATGAGCTGTATAGCGGCATCGCGCACGACCATCAGCTCGTCCATCTTGGTTGTTGGGCTCATTCAAGGCGCGCGTTCGTCAAGGCGGAAGATACGGTGCCCAAATCCGCTCGCACTCCGGACCTTCTGTCAACTCGCTTCATCAACCTCATCGGCAAGCTGTTCGCGGCTGAGGCGCGAAGTGCGAAGTGGAGCGCCGTTCGCCGGCTGCGACTACGCCGCCGCTATAGCGCCCGCGTGCTCGCCGTCATCGAGCAATTGTTGATTGAGCATCTGCCTGCCGTCGTGCCGGGTAGCATGCTGGGCAAGGCGCTGCAATATCTGAATCGGCAGTGGCACAAGCTGAGCCGCTACATTGAGAACGGCGACTATCCAATCTCGAACAACGCGTGTGAAAACGAGATTAGGCCGTTCGTCGTTGCACGCAAGGGCTTCCTGTTTGCCGATACGGTTTCCGGCGCGCATGCGAGCGCGAATCTTTACTCACTGGTCCAGTCGGCAAGAGCCAACGGTGTCGATCCGTATCGATACCTCACGTGGCTACTCCGAGGCCTGCCGCTCGCGCAGACCGTCGACGACTACGCCGCGCTCCTTCCTTGGAATATGCCCGCCGAAGTGCGGTAAGTCATTGCCCAGTTCAATAACCCTGATGGGCGTCGTTAATTGACCGCATACCATGTAAGCAATCTCCTCATCTTGTGCCTTGATAATGTTCTTGGCCAGTCGCTTCATGTCGGGGTCCTTTCCGTACTTCAACTCCACCTTCGCCATATCCACGGCGCCTTGGTGATGGGGAATCATGTGCGCCACAAAGTCCTTGTCGGTGTTGCCCGTGTAGGGCGGAGCACTCATGTTTTTCATCATCTGTTCGCCGCCCTCCTTGAAGGCATGGGTTGCAGGGTTCGAATCACCGGCGGTCGACCCGGCCATACTCATGGCGGGCATCGACGCACTCTGCTGTGCGTGCACCGCGAGCGAAGCGCCCGAGAGGGCCACGCCAGCACAGACGGAGATGACATTGAGGAAGGTTACGTATTTCATGCTGGAGCTCCTTGCAAGTGAAATCAGTTGGATGGGTCCTGGCGATGATGATGCGCATCGGCATGTCCAGAGTGATGCCCGTGAGCGCCGTGCTCGTGATGGTCGCCCTCCATCATGCGCATCATCTCCGGACCACCTGTCCTGAAAAATACGACTGTCAAGACGATGAAGATTGCACCAAAGATGATGTCGAGTACGGTCGTGTAGTTGAATGTAATCGCTGCGTCGACGACTGCCGTGTGGCGTTCGCTCGGCACCCACCCGAGCGACTGGAAAAGCCCTTCGACCACGAGTGCCGCTGAAACCATTGAAAGATAGAAGGTCACAGCGAGGAACACCGTCATGCGGCCGCCGTAGTATTTCCTGTAGATGTTGAGGATGGGGAGAATGATGAGGTCGCCAAAGATGAAAGAAGCGACGCCACCGAAGCTGATGCCACCGTTCCACAGTACTGCTGCGAGCGGCACGTTACCCACGGAACAGGTGAACGACGCAACGGCAATCAGCGGGCCTACAAACGCGCCCCAAATCATCGCGACCGTAGGGTGGCTGACGAGGAAGAATTTCTGCCAGAAGCTGTCCGGCACCCATGCGCCGAGCGCGCCCGCGATAAGCAACCCTATTGCAATATCGCGCCAAAGCATCGACCAGTTCATCACGTAGCCGTGACTGATGGCTATCCAACCCTCTCTGGAAGCGAGACGTTGCTTCCAGGTCCCTTGCTGTTTGCTCATCGACATGGCGGCGTGACCCTCCATGCTGCCGGCAATACCCTCGTTCGCCTGTTCGATAGCCTCGCTTTTCAGCGAGCCCTTGAGAAAGAATCGGAAGAGTAGCGACAAGACGACAATCATGACTGGGCCGCCGATGAACTCAGCGGCTGCGAACTGCCAGGTAATCAGCACCCACATCAGCACGCCGAGCTCGAGCACGAGATTGGTTGCTGCGAACTGGAACGCCATCGCGGCCGTGAAGTCGCCTCCCTTGCGCACGATGGAGCGGGTCATCGCGACGGCGGCATAGGAGCAGGAGGACGAGGCAGCGCCGAGCAGACTGGCAGTTGTCAGCGACCCGGCGGACGCATTCGGAAGAAGCTTCGACATCTCCGACTTGGAGACAGCGACTTCAATCAAAGCGGAAAACAGGAAGCCGAGACTCAGCCCCCAGAATATCTGCCACAACATTGTGAAGGACATCCACAACGCGTGACCGAGGGCAGTGACAATCTGCATCGCAACCTCCTGCGAAGACTGCTACATCAGCGGTGCGCGGTTATAGAAGTAAATGCCGTGCGGTGATTTCCCGACCTTGATAGTGTTCACGAGCTTCAACGTCTTCATGTCGATAACGCCGACATAGCGCGTGAAACGGAACGTGACCCACAGGTATCGCCGGTCGGGCGTGAGCTCCATGTCATCGGGCCCGGGCAGCAACCCTGCGATGGTTCCCACATTAGTCAGCGTGTTCTGGTCTAGGATGCTGATGGTATTGCCGACCCGATTCGTCACGAGCACATGTTGGCCGTCGGCAAGGGAGCGGAAGTTGTGCGCCCCTCTATCCGTGTGAATTGTCTTCACGATTTTGCGCGCCCGCCAGTCAATGACGGCCACATAGTCAGCACCGGTCATGCCAATCAGCAGATACTTGTCGCCGGGCGTGAGCCACAGTCCTGCCGGCGCTTTGCCAACAGACATCTTCCACAGCACTGTCTGTGTCGCAAGGTCGATGGCGGCAACTTCTCCGGACTCCTGCAACGTGACGAAGACAATCTTGCTGTCGGCCGTGAAAATCATGTGGCTTGGCATCTTAGCGAGCGGCACCCGCTTGGCGAGCGAGACATTCTTGCCGTCGTAGTGGTAAATATCCACACGGTCAAGACGCAGTCCGTTGGTGACGAACCACTTCCGGTCGTAAGAAAAGCCAAGCTGATATGGGTCTTCGATGTCGGGAACCCACCTCTGAGTCTTACCTGTTTTCGGGTCCAGAAACACGAGGTTATTGCCCACCGAGTTTGCGACAATCAGAGACTGGTTGTCTGGCGTCGCCATCAGATGGTGCGGCTCTTTACCGACCGGGAAAGTGTCAACGACTTTCTGACTCGCCTGGTCGATGAGACTTACACTCGCGTCCGCCGAGTTTAGAACGATGACGTTCTCCGCCAAGGCGGGTGTACTTGCGAGTATCGCGACGGCAAGAGCGCCAAGCATATATCGCATCGGAGATAT
The DNA here is from genome assembly GCF_021353155.1 of Caballeronia sp. PC1. Taxonomy (NCBI): domain Bacteria; kingdom Pseudomonadati; phylum Pseudomonadota; class Betaproteobacteria; order Burkholderiales; family Burkholderiaceae; genus Caballeronia; species Caballeronia sp. PC1. The sequence goes on along the minus strand of NZ_JAJUBH010000005.1, from coordinate 46,121 downwards.
GCTCGGCTTCATGAAGCGAGCACCGTGGGATGAAAACCCGCGGCTTCGATTGCTGCCATGACCAGTTCCTGGGACACGGTCGAATCGACCTCGACAACCTTGCCGGCCACGTCGATTGCCACACTGGCTGCGGCGTCCTCCCGCGTGATGGCTTGCGTGATGGCGCTCGCACATCCGCCACATGACATGTCCTTGACTTCGAATTTCATTGCTGGCTCCAGCAGTTAGAAGCTCTGATGCTGAACCTTCCCATTGCGGGAAGGTCAAGCTTGTTCTCCGATTGCGCATGTCTTCCAATTCACGCGCAGGAACCGCGGGAAATGCAACGCCAAGGCCTCGTGGCGTCCGCTTTCCCTGATGGAGTCCCGCGACAGGTTTCACGCTAGCAAGCTTCAAGCCTGTGTTTTCCGGTGACTTCCGCCTTGAAGCGTCCATCTTTAGACCGCGCTCGGGATTTTCTCGACATGCCTGAGCGCAATCGCGGGCCCAACTTTGTTTCCTTGATAGCGGACAACTTCTCGAATAGGACGCACCGACGTAAATTGAAGCCCATTGAGCATGCTGGCGGCGACCGAAATGAGATTGGTTACGACCGACGGAACAGGATGGCATCGGCGGCAACGTGAGCGATTCTCTTAACCTGCAACGGCTCGTCATCGCACAGAAGTCAGCCGCCGAGGAATGAGCATCAAATTGAAGCGGAGCATCAAACCGAAGACCATCCGTTGCGCTGAAGTGACCGGGTGGCAGGTGCTCCGAGCAAAAACCAAATGTATGTTGAGCTCGCTAAAGTTTTTTGTCTAAAACCACAAAAAGAACATATCACGGCTGGCGCGAACGTTTAAAACAGCGGAAAGCGCGGTGCTCAGGTGCAGCACAATCGGGTTCAGTGACTTGTTGCTTTGCTGGGCGTGTCGAACTCTAAAGTCTTCTCAGGGTGAGCGCGAGCGTATGCGTCCTTGTTCTTTTTCATGGAAGCCGCGCTAGGCGGGTACTCCGACCGTCGAAAAGGCAAAATACCATCCTTGTAGGCCTGGACGAGTTCACGCCGAACCTCCTCGCGCGTTTTCCCCCGGTTCAACGGACCTTCATCGCCATAGGCTACGCCATTGACTCCTACTGTCAGCAGCATGAGCGTCGCGATTGCAATAATGAGTTTCATCGCATTCTTCCGTTGACCAAAATTCATATTGGCCTTCTCTTCAGTGTACAAGTCCGAAGCTGCTTCACGATGACGCGAAAATGATAAAACTGCCATTTGACTGTAATTTTTTGCCGACACCTCTCTCATAGAAAAAGAGAGAGCAAACGATGGAAGTAACGGTCGCTAGCCCAAGCTTCGCTGTTTATGGTGAGCAAGGTTATTTTGTTTGATGTAGACGACGGGGGCAGTTGCCAGGAGAACCAAGAATTACCTAGTACGGGACAAAAAAGTAGAAGCGTCCTAAGCCGGACTTTAGCCCCGAGGATAGCAGTAACAAGAATAGCGCGTCGCCCGGTTGACCTGACAGCTCTTAATAGCCGGTGAGAGACGCTCGAGTTACCGTCAATCTGCCGGGTGCGACGCCACGTCGCTTTTTCTCGGTGTCGCGGTCCTCGCAATTCCGCTAATATAACGTTTCAGAAGCAGTTCGGATTTTCGGAAGCGAACATGAAACGTCTTTTTATCACAGCGGCTTTTATGCTTGGAGCGCCGATAGCGCATGCCGCGGCTGTCACGGTCACGATATATAAAAGCCCTGATTGTGCCTGCTGCGAAGGTTGGGTTAAACATGTAAGGACTGCGGGTTTCGCGACTAACGTCGTTGATACGAGCAACCTTCAAGCGGTTAAGGACCAGCTAAGCGTACCGACCTTCGTGCGTTCCTGCCATACCGCTGTCGTGAGCGCCACGAATCAAGTCATTGAAGGCCACGTTCCTGCATCAGCTATAAAAAAGTTAGTTGCTCAACGGGCAGTGCGCGGTGTCGCCGCGCCGGGAATGCCGATGAATTCTCCTGGCATGGGAAAAATGGATGGGAAATTGGTCACCGTTGACTTCTCCGGAGAAAAATTCTCGCAGGACTGACCCGAACGAAGGGCGAGGTGTCAGATGCGTGATTCAAGCACGCGGCGAGCTCTCTCGCGGTTAGCTGCTCCAGGCGCATTTAATCGCCGATTTGCCCTCGCGGCCGGCCAGGATTGCTCCGTCATTCTGCAGGGATGGCAACGAGCAATCAATCATGGCTGGCGAATTCCCCATTTGTGCATCGCTCGTGATGTTTCAAGGATACTTTGCGAATCACCGCTCATGGTCGCAGGGCAATTTAATGTCCTACGGGAGCAGCGACGGGATTTGTTGCTCTGAGCCGCGACAAGTCTTGCGGCTCCTTGCCAACACGAATCGTCCACTTTCTAACTCTTCATGTCGACGAAACTCAGGCGTGCATTCGTCGGGTTTAGTACAATCACAAATTCTGCTCCGGGCTACCCTTGGCGCGACAAGCCTATTCGAGAAACAATGCTGACAACGTTTTCAGGCGGGGACGACCTCATTGATTGCAGCAGAATCGCTCGTTGGGAAATATAGAGTAAACGTCGTCCGACCAGCGGCACTTTGCACGTCAATTTTGCCGCGGTGCAGTTCCATAATAGATTTGACGATGGCAAGGCCCAAACCCGCATTCTTCCCGGAATCGTGTCGGGCAGGGTCTAGCCGATAGAATCGGTCGAATATCTTTTCGACGTCCGTGGCGGGTATTTCGACGCCTTCGTTAGTAACGGAGACGGCGGTATAACCGCGCCCGTTGGAACCTCGCAACTCGATGGTGGAACCGGGAGATGCATGGTCCAAGGCATTGCTTACAAGATTACTAACTGCTCGTCGAAACATCGTTGTATCGGCGCGAATAGTACCGTCGCCCTGAACGCGTAGCGAATTGCCGCGTTCCTCGGCTAGACCGTCAAAATAGGACGCGAGCCGTCGAAGCTCTGAAGCGATATCTACATCGACAGTCGTGATGGCTTGCTGAGCATTATCGGTCCGAGCAAGGAACAGCATATTTCCAATCATGCGCTGAAGCCGCTCGCACTCTTCGATGTTGGAGTCGAGAAGCGCTTCATACTCCTCAACGCTCCTGGTCTTGGATAGCGTGATTTGCGAAGAGCTGATTACGTTCGCGAGCGGCGTGCGCATGTCATGAGCGAGGTCCGATGAAAATTGCGACAACCGGACGAACGCGCGCTCCAAGCGGTCCAGCATTCGATTTACCGAGTGCGCTATTTCGTGCAATTCGACTGGGCCGCGCTCAATATTGAGTCGTTCACTCAAGTTGTGCGCCTCGATGCGAGACGCCTGGCGGCCAATACTTTTCACCGGCGTAAGTCCGCGCCTCGCCACGAGATAACCAAGAAGTCCTACCAGCGCCGAACCAATTGCCGCCGCAGCCCAAACGTCCAAGCGGTAACTAGCCAGCAGGGAAACTCTGTCAGAAGCACTGCGCGCGAGAAGTATGCGCACGGTCTCCCCGGAGGGCAGGGTCTCGCTTGAAAAAATGCATCTTGCAGACCCAATCGCTTCGGGCGAGCACGTGTAAGGGAACCCTTGCAGTCGCCGCGGCTCGTAAGCGGACAACAGACCACCGGGCGTTTCCGGGTGTTGAACCACTATCGCGCCCGCTCGGTCCAGGACCGTCAAATATACGCCCGGATGAGATAGCAGAATTTCGTGAAACATATTGCTGGCGTCGCGGACGCCTGCGACTGTCCCGGTGTTGTGAATGAGTTGTCGGAACTGACTGAGCTTTCCGTCAATCTCGATATCATCGCGTCGCTGAAGTTCTGATGAGAGCGACGTATACAGGAACGCACCCATTAACGCGAATACCATCGCCGCGACGCCGAGGAAGGCGAGCGCAAGGCGGCCGGACAGTGAATAATGCTGCCCATCCGCCTTCATGTGCGCTCCTCCAGTACGTAGCCCATGCCGCGCACTGTATGGAGCAGTTTTCTTTCAAAAGGAGCATCGATTTTGGCCCGCAGGCGCTTAACGGCGACGTCGACGACGTTTGTGTCGCTGTCGAAATTCATGTCCCAGAGTTGGGACGTGATGAAGGTACGCGTCAGCACCTCTCCTTGGCGCTCTGCCAGCAATTGAAGGAGCGCGAATTCCTGGGCTGTCAAATCAATACGAACGTTTCCACGACGGGCGCGTCGCTTGAAGAGTTCAATTTCGAGGTCAGCGATGTTGATTACGTCGCGCGCTCCGCGCGGCGAGCGTCGAAGCAAAGACTTGACGCGCGCCAGGAACTCCGCGTACGCGAATGGCTTTGAAAGATAATCGTCGGCCCCCAACTCGAGCCCTTTGACCTTGTCCTCCACCGTGTCCCGGGCAGTAAGAAGGAGCACCGGTGTCGATTTTTGTTGCCTCAACCGGCGAAGCACTTCGAAGCCGTCTAATTGGGGAAGCATCACGTCTAGGACGACAATATCAAAGTCTTCATGCAAGGCGAGGAAAAGGCCGTCCTTTCCGTTTGATGCAACGTCGACGTTGAAGCTCGCCTCGGTTAACCCCTTATGCAGATATGACGTCATTTTTTGTTCGTCTTCGACGAGGAGTATGCGCATATTGAGCCTTTCAATCGCAGAGGGCGTCGGTAAGGTTAGCAACGGCTGTCAGTCAAGCACATGACGCGAAAATGACATTTCGGTAATTTTAGGGTCTTCCATTACAGCTTGGTCATTTTCGAGCCACGGTCGCGTCATGCTCACCTGTGTATCGTCCTGTCAACTAATCCGCCGTAGCTTGCAACGGGTATAAACCCGCGTGCTAGACTCTTGCCTCATGACAAACTGGCGCCAATTCCTTACTGTCGTTCTGCTGATGCTCAGCCTGTCGGCTCGGGCATTCGCGGGCACACCGCTGAGCTGCGAACTTTCGCGGACTAGCGGAGGGAGTTCCTCCGTTAGTCATTTCCGTGCAACTCACTTGTTTGATGCAGCGTCGGACTCCGTCGCCGCCGTCGGCTCCGCCCAGCATCATCACGACGCCCATGACGGCTCACACCATCACGGCAGTGGGCCCTGCAGCATCTGCGCGTCGTGCTGCTTCGGTAATGCTCTGCCACCGGTAGCGGTCGTAGCGACACCCATCGAGCTATCTCATCAGGTGGCACCTACGCCACCGCACGTTCGCTCGGCCCGTTTTTTGACGGGCGGTATCGAACGTCCTCCTCGAACTCTTCTCGTTTAAGTCGAGTCGTCCCGCCCATGGCGTGACGCACCTTCGTTCTGTCTGCAACTCCTTGTGGACAGTTGACTTACGTCGAGAAATTTTTTATGCGAAACATTCTAGCGGCGCTGCTCACTGCGGCGGCGGCGATGCCGTCCTTCGCGAGCGAAACGCCGTCGCTTCCCGACCCTACGGACGCCGCGGCGCCGGTGCCGTCTGTGATGGTTCCGGCGATAGCCGGTTCATATCAATCGTTCCAGGACAAGCCGGTCGGGCCTTGGAGCGAGCTCAACAATGCCGTGGCTCCAACTCCGAAAAAAACCGGTCCGGCTGGAATGTCCGGGGTCGGAGAAATGGACCATTCCACGATGCCGTCGTCGACGGCCGTCACCAAAGCTAGCAAGGGCGCGGTACGTGGGGACGAAAAATCGCAGAAGGGCCGCAACGGCATGGCCGGAATGAGCCCTTCAGAGATGCCCGCGAAGTCCGCGACTGATGGCAACACGGGCTCGACTCGTGACAACAAGAAAGAGCATTCGAACCACGAGGGTATGCACGAATGAACCAGCGTTTTCTTTCCGCTGGCCGCCTAGTGACGACCGTAAGCATCGTCGCGGTGCTGGCCGGGTGTACGACTTTTTCTAAGGACGGCGGTTTTAACAGTGTCGCTAATGTCGCATCTGAACGACTGGGAAAAGACGCTGTCATCGTGAAAACTGACGATGACCGCAATGCGGTTTTCACGCGGACCAAGGAGTTGTTGGCCAAACCGCTGACCATGGACGATGCAGTGCAGGTTGCGCTCCTGAACAACCGCGGATTGCAGGTTTCCTATGGGGAGCTTGGTATCTCCGAGGCTGACCTCGTGCAGGCAGGACGATTGCCAAACCCGGGTTTCACGTTCAGTCGGACGCATTCCAGCAACGACCTGACCATCGGCCGTACGTTCTCGATGGGCATCTTGAGCATTTTTACGCTCCCGCTCGCGACTCGAATCGAAAGCCGCCGCTTCGAACAGACGAAATTGCTTACGGCCGATGCCATGCTCAAGGTCGCCGCTGACGCACGCCGCGCTTACACCACCGCAGTGGCCGCCCAGCAGTCGGTTGCCTACGCCGAGCAAGTCAAGGATTCGGCCGAGGCAGCTGCAGAACTCGCTCAGCGGATGCAACAAGCAGGCAACTTCAGCAAGTTGGACTACGCGCGAGAGCAGGCGTTTTACGCCGACTCCGTGGCTCAACTTGCGAAGACCCGCCAGGAAAGCGTTTCGGCCCGCGAGAAGCTTACTCGCGTCATGGGCCTTTGGGGTTCGGGTACTCAATACCAGCTTCCTGACCGGCTGCCGGACCTTCCGAATTCTCGCCCGGAATTGAATGACTTGGAAAGCTTTGCAATGCAGAACCGTCTCGACATTCAGGCGGCGAAGTTGCAGACACAGAGCGTGGCCACTTCCTTAGGCTTGACCAAGGCAACACGCTTCATTAACGCACTCGACGTTGGAATTCTCAATAACTACGAGACCGACAAGGGTCACGAGCACGGCTACGAAATCAGCGTCGAGATTCCCATCTTCGACTGGGGCGGGTCGAAGGTAGCACGCGCGCAAGCAATCTATATGCAATCGGCAAACCGCTTGGCGGAAACCGCTGTGAACGCCAGGTCGGAGGTTCGCGAATCTTACTCGGCCTACGTGACCGAATACGACGTAGCTAAGCACTACCGCGACGAAGTCGTTCCGCTGCGCAAGTCGATTTCAGACGAGCTGATGCTTCGCTACAACGGCATGCTTGCAAGCGTTTTTGAGTTGCTGGCGGATTCTCGTGAGCAGGTCGGCGCCGTCAACAGCTATATCGAGGCGCTGAAGGACTACTGGATTGCGGAGACCGATTTGCAGCAAGCAGTCGGTGGCCGCCTTCCTACTCTAGCCGTCGCCCAATCTCACCCCGCGCCTCTGGCACAGCCGGCATCGTCACCAAATTCTGAAGGTAAATAAATGGTCTCACGTCGAAATTTCATCGGCGGTTCAGGCGCTGCGTTGTTGGGCGCAGCACTTGTTAGCAAGGCCGGCGCTGCATCTCTGCCGGAGGCGCCGACAACGTCGAGCGTTAACATGCAGCCACCGTTGGTCCCGTCGAGCGGCCGCGCCTACACACCGGTGGTGACTCTCAATGGCTGGTCGTTGCCATGGCGCATGAAGAACGGCTGGAAGGAGTTTCACCTGACAGCCGAGCCAGTCGTGCGCGAAATGGCCCCCGGTATGAAAGCGAACCTTTGGGGCTATAACGGCCAGTCGCCGGGTCCAACCATCGAAGCGGTCGAGGGCGACAAAGTTCGAATCTTTGTGACCAACAAGCTTCCCGAGCATACCACCGTGCATTGGCACGGAATGCTGCTGCCGTCCGGGATGGACGGCGTTGGAGGGCTGACGCAACCGCATATCCCGCCGGGAAAGACCTTCGTCTACGAGTTTCAACTCGAGAAACATGGGACGTTCATGTATCACCCGCACGCCGACGAGATGGTGCAAATGGCAATGGGATTGATGGGTACGTTCATCGTCCATCCCAAGGACCCGAACGTCATGCGCGTTGACCGAGATTTCGTTTTTCTGATGTCGGCGTATGACATTGACCCTGGGAGTTTTACTCCGCGGGTCAACGAGATGACCGATTTCAACATGTGGACCTGGAATTCCCGAGTCTTTCCGGGCATCGACACATTGCCGGTGCGTAAGGGGGACCGTGTTCGCATTCGGTTCGGTAACCTCACGATGACCAATCACCCAATTCACCTGCACGGCTATGACTTTGAAGTGACGGGGACGGATGGCGGTTGGATTCCGCCGAGCGCGCGCTGGCCGGAGGTGACTGCAGACGTGGCCGTAGGCCAGATGCGAGCTATTGAATTTGCGGCGAATCGGCCGGGGGACTGGGCGTTTCACTGCCACAAATCGCACCACACGATGAATGCCATGGGCCACCAGGTGCCAAATCTGATTGGCGTGCAACAAAAGGATTTGGCGAAGCGTATCAATAAGCTCGTTCCGGACTACATGGCAATGGGGAGTGCGGGCGGCGCCATGGGGGAAATGGAGATGCCGTTGCCTGAAAATACGCTCCCCATGATGACGGGAACGGGACCATTCGGGCCGCTTGAGATGGGCGGTATGTTCACGGTTGTGAAGGTGCGCGAAGGCTTGGGCCGTAACGATTATCGCGACCCGGGTTGGTACAAGCATCCTAAGGGCACTGTCGCATACGAATACACCGGCGACATGTCTGATAGCTAAATCGCAGGTCCGCGGCGAGAAGCGGATATTTTCTAAACAGTATCTGGAGAAAGAGCATGAAAAAGACATTTGTTTCGATTGCATTCGGCGTTGCATTGGCCACTTCTGGCGCCGCATTCGCGGCGGGCGATATGGAGAACATGGACATGTCGAGCGGCGCCAAGCAAGGGGGGGCAGCTAACTCATCGATGTCGCACGGCGAAATTAAGAAAGTGGATACGGCGTCCGGCAAGTTGACCATCAAGCACGGCCCGCTTGAGAACCTCGGCATGGACGGGATGACGATGGCTTTCAAGGTCAAGGACCCGGCGATGTTGTCGCAAGTCAAAGTGGGCGACAAGGTTGATTTCGTTGCAGAGGAAATTAACGGTGCGTTGACTGTTACGAAACTGCAGAAACAGTAAAAGCATCTAGGACAGACAACTCGGTGCGCAGCGCTGTTTCGACGGCCCGCACCAACCACTATCAAGGAAATCAAAAATGAAGGCTTCGAAAAACAAGCTCATCGCGCCGGTCGTTGCGACTCTGGCCATCGCATTGACCCCAGCTATTGCCTTCGCACACGGCAAGCTCGAGAGCGCAGAACCTCCTGTGAATGGCACGGTTTCAACTGCACCGGGCGTACTGCGCCTAACCTTCAATGAAGACCTCGAACCGACTTTCAGCACCATCAAAGTCGCTGATGCGAGCGGTGCATCGGTAGGTGATGAAAAGGCCAAGGTGGACCCGGCAAACAAGCGCGTTTTGACTCTCGCCGTTCCGAAGTTGGCGGCAGGTACGTATTCCGTGCAATGGGCTGTCATGACCGGTGACAGTCACAAAGCGAAAGGCACGTATAAATTCTCGGTGAACTGATGAACTACGGCTCCTTGGACATCGAGCGCCTTTTGTTGATGGCGTTGCAAAACCTCGGTCTTGCGGCCATGGTCGGCGCTCTTCTCAGCGCGTGGTGGCTGAGGGGACCGAAATCCGATTGGCAAGTGCGCGCCTCGGCGAAGCTCGCACTTGTCTTCAGGATGTCAGCCATCGTAGCGTTGCTGTCAAGTACGGCAGGATTTTGGGTTCATTGCGCGTTGATGAGCGAGACTACTCTCCTCGACGCTTGGCCCGCAGTCCGCTCGATGCTGGTGAAGACGCAGTTCGGCCATATTTGGGCAATTGGGGCTAGTCTGCTGCTCTGCGCTGTTGTGTTGTCGTTCAAACCTACGAGTGGCGCCGGTATTCCGTGTCACCCTCTAATGTGGCTCTTGATAGGGGGAGTCGCTCTGGCAAAAAGTAACGCGGGTCACCCGGTAGATGCAGGTATTTTGAGTCTCCCCGTATGGGTGGATTGGGTTCACCTTCTCGCGATTAGTTCGTGGGTGGGTATGGTCCTCATGGCAGCGTACATCGTGTCGCCGGGAATGTTGCGCGCGAGGTCGACGGAACTCTCCGGGGGCGCGAGATATGTTCAGGCGATGTCGGATGCGGCTACCGTCGCCCTCATCGCCCTGTTCCTGACGGGCGCGTTCAACGGCTGGCGTGGTGTCAGCGCACCTGAGAATATTCTCGGTTCGTCTTACGGTGTGGTCCTCGTCTTTAAGCTTGCGCTCGTCTTGGTCGCCGCCGCGCTGGGCGGCCATAACCGGTTCTTCGAGATGCCCGCGCTTCTTGCGTCGCTGAAAGGGTCTTCGTCTGCCATTCAGACGCGTCAACTGAAACGCTTCGCGACCGTATTGCATATAGAGTCATGGGTCCTTATAGGCGTGATTGCAATTGCGACGGTGCTCGTATCGAGCCCGCTTCCGGGCACCGAGTGACAGAGCGAAATCTCGGCAGGCTCCTGCACATCGGTGCTCACAAGCCCCTCGCAACTTAAATTGGAAAGCGGTCGGCGCGAACCGAAGATAGCAACGCGGCGGTTCGCGGCGAGTCTACCGTCATCGAGATTAGTTGAGGCTCTCAGCAGACTCGTCTTTCGGGCCCGGAGTTCTACTTCGGGCCTTCTTAACCGCGTGGCGAGCCGTGTTTCTGCGATGGGAGACGCATCCGTCGATGTCCTCTCCGCACTGAAAGACCTTCTCGTGAATTTGTAGTCGGCGGGCATTGTAGAAGCCGAGCCAGTCGGCGATTTCATCCATCGCAGCACTCTGCGTTGCGAAGTGACGAGCGCGCAGTCGTGCGACCCCTCAGCGAGCCTTACAGGCTTTCGGTCGACGCACTATCACAACAATCGCCGCGACGGCTCCGTGACAAACGGATGCCAGTACGCCTTAAGCGTGTCCTGGAAGAGTCCGCTGCAATATTGGCTGCCACGGTGATACGCACCATCATTCCGGCTCCCAGGCGACGCCGGAACGCAATGCGATGCGCAGCGCATCTGTGGCCAGTCCGGCATTCATATGCGGCTGCATCGACCGGCCCACCACCTGCCATCTAAGCATGTCGATGACGACGGCCAGATACAAGCCAACCTTCGACCTCCGCGTCATACGTGATGTCGCTCGTTAGAGCTGCTTCGGCGCTACCGCCGTGAAGTTGCGCTCCATAAGTTCGGCGTGACCGGCAGGTTGTGGTTCGAGTTGGTCTTCGCAACGTACTTGCGCTTGTGCCGTGCGTGGATACCGTGCCGCGCCATCAGCTTGCGAAGCCGGTCCTAATCCACGCGTACGCAGCGCAATCAACTCCTTCCAAATGCGCGGCCGTCAGTATTCGCCCTTAACCTCGGCATGAATCGGCTTGATGTACGTCAGCAGCACGTCGTCGCTCACCCGGCAGGACGAAGCCGGAGCGGTATTCCTTCTCACATCCGAATTGCCATAGCGGTGCTTATGAAAAAATGACGCAACGTTTTACGATTCGCGTTCTGGAGGGTCAAACGGACCACGGTCAAAAGCTGCAAGCCGGGACAGCTTACAAGCGAAGACCCAATCAAACGTGACCCGCCGAGGGCACGGCCGCACAAATCCTCGAAATGCAGTACGGCAAGGATTCGGGAACGGCGGGCATGAGTTCGACTGAGCACGGCAAGGCGACAGCCACGCGGCACGGCCCAGGTGCGCAGGTGACTGCGAGCAGTTTGGGGCATTAAGCGTCGATGCGTCGCCCCGTCAGGTTCACGACCGCGACCGGCGGCGCTCGAACCCGGGGACTTTGGTATTCGAAAAAATACATCTTTCTCGACTTTCTTGCTCGAACTAACCAGTGGTTGGAGCGCGAACTGCGTAGACGCAGGATGGTGGCATGCTCGCAAGTGACGCATTGATTGCGCGCACATTACGACTGGGTCATTTGTTAGTCATCTTCAATCGTATTGCGTTTTTCCGCTTTCCTTCCGCTGTCTTGTGCAGTTAATCTCATCGACAAGTCGACTCGGTCGCTCGCATACAGAGGGCTGGTCAATGTTCAAAAGCGTTTTCGTATGGAATGTCGTCGGCTCCGGCTTTTCGCCAAGGGCGTCGATACTGCCTCGTGTGCAGTGCGCAAGAAGCCTCGGCGTTCGTATGACCATGCGGCGCGCGGTGGGACAAATCCTAGTTCTAGTTGTGAGAGGGCTTGACGTGACTAAGCTAAAGCAACAAGCGGATATTGATGTTGAAATCAACGGAAGGCGGCGTTTTGTACGCGGGCTCGCAGCCGGTAGTCTCGTCGCTGGCATTGGCGGATGGCCGATTGCATCACATGCCGCAACTGTAAGCACGGGTCCGACGGTACTTAGCGGCACGCAGTTTGATTTAACGATTGACTCGACACCGGTCAACTATACCGGGCGCACCCGACCTACAACCTCCGTCAATGGGTCGATTCCTGCTCCGATTCTCAAGTGGAAACAGGGTTCGGAAGTTGCGATGCGAGTCACGAATCGGCTTGCGGTTCCTACCTCCATTCATTGGCACGGCATCCTTGTCCCCTTTGGAATGGACGGCGTCCCTGGCATCAGCTTTCCTGGAATCGAGCCCGGCGAAACGTTCACCTATAGATTCCTTGTTCGGCAAGCGGGAACGTACTGGTATCACAGTCATAGCCGTTTCCAAGAGCAGACCGGCCTATATGGGCCACTGGTCATTGAGCCCGCCAATGGCGAGAGCGTCCCTACGGACCGTGACTACGTTGTCATGCTTAGCGACTGGACCGACGAGAATCCAGAGCGAGTCATGCAGAACCTGAAGGTCTCCAGTGACTACTACAACTACCAGATGCCGACGGCGCCGCAGTTTTTTAGCGATATCAAGCGAATCGGGCTCAAGGGGGCATTGAAGAAGCGGCAGATGTGGAACGAAATGCGAATGAACCCCACCGATTTCAATGATGTGTCGGGGGCCACCTACACATACCTCGTCAATGGTGTGGCTCCTGCCGGGAACTGGACCGCTATCGCGCGACCTCGTGAAAAGGTGAGACTTCGTTTCATCAACGGGTCTTCAACGACGCTTTTCGATGTTCGTATCCCGGGCCTGAAGATGACAGTCATATCGACAGACGGACAGGAAGTTGAACCGGTTGAGGTTGACGAATTCCGCATTTCGGTCGCCGAGACCTACGACGTTGTGGTTGAGATGCCTGACGACAAGGCGTACACGATTTTTTGTCAGTCGATGGACAGAAGTGGATATGCCCGCGCAACTCTCGCTTCATACCCCGGTATGCAAGCTCAAATTCCCCCAATGGACCAGAAGACCTGGCTGACGATGGACGACATGGGTATGGGCGGGATGGACGGAATGAAGGGAATGTCGGATATGGGCGACATGAAGGGCATGCACGACATGAAGGGCATGAGCGACATGAAGGACATGGGTGACATGGGCGACATGAAGAGCATGGGCGACATGAAGGACACGGGTGACATGAAGGGCATGGCCGACATGAAAGACATGGGCGACATGAAGGACATGGGCGACATGAAAGGCATAAACGGCGGAGGGACCACGGGGATGAGTGAGATGGCTCTTAAGACCGGCCCTGAAGTCGACATGCGACCGATGACTGTTTCGAGTTCTCTAAGCGACCCAGGACCACGGCTGCGGGGCAACGGCCGAAAGGTGCTGACCTATTCCGACCTGCGGACCATTGGCGGCCCGCTCGACAACCGCCCGCCTACGAGGGAAATGACGCTACGGCTTACGGGGAACATGGACCGTTTTATTTGGGGCTTTGATGGCAAGAAGTTCTCGGAAGCTGAACCTATCGTCTTCAACTATGGGGAGCGGCTCAGGGTTACGCTCATAAACGACACGATGATGAACCATCCGATTCATCTTCATGGGATGTTTATGGAATTGGAGGACGAGCATGGGCAATTCCTCGTGCGGAAACACACCATCAACGTCCAGCCCACCAAGCGAGTGAGCTATTTGGTAACAGCGGACGCTCCCGGGCAATGGGCGTTTCATTGCCATCTTCTGTATCACATGGAGGCGGGAATGTTCCGCAAGGTGGTGGTCGCATGAGCGCGAGCGACTTTTTCAGGCGCGCGAGCCAAAGGAAGCCGGTCAAGCCCTTTCCAACCGCGGTCGCGCTATTGATAGCCTCCTCGTCGGCCGTGGCTGCAGGAGATATGTCGCAGATGGACGGTATGCCGGGCATGAAAGGCATGGGCAACGTGGACATGTCGGACGAAGGGACTAACTCATCTCAGTCCCGCTCCGGCTCCGCCTTACAGACGGGCGGAGCACCCAGGGCAAAAGGAACGTCAGGGATGGACCGCGGGGACCAGACGAAATCGCCGGGCGACCAGCCACATCCCAAATCGGCTGCATCGACCGACAGCAATGGGTCGAAGTCTAGCGGCGACGCCGGTATCCGGGTGGATAATTCGAAGAGTCCGAAGGCAGGCCCGCTCAATGGACCCAATCACATCATTGGGGTAGACGAACCTCGCATTCCGATGGCGAACCCGAATGAAGGCATACCGATGCAAGGCATGGATATGTCCGACAGCGGTATCTACCATCAAATTCTCATCAACCAGTTGGAGTACGTTAAGGCAGTTGGAGGACAAGGATGGTCGTGGGACGGTGAGGCATGGATTGGCGGCGACATCAACAGGCTTTGGTTGAAGAGTTCTGGGGAGCGTCTTTACGGAAAAACAGACGATGCGCGCGTCGAAGCTCTCGTATCACATGCATACTCGACCTATTGGAACGCGCAACTTGGTGTCCGGCACGACTTCGGTAATGGACCGACTCGCGATTGGGCAGCCATCGGCGTTGAAGGACTAGCTCCTTATTTCTTCAATATACAGGCGACCGGCTATATCGGAACTTCCGGCCGCACCGCTCTTCAGTTGAAAACATCCTACGACATCTTGCTGTCTCAGAAGCTCTTTCTGACCCCCGAAGCCGAGATGAATGCATACGGCAAGTCCGACCCGGAGCGAGAAATTGGCAGTGGTATATCTGATATCAAACTGGGGTTGCGTCTTCGCTACGAGATTAGGCGAGAAATAGCTCCCTACATTGGCTTTGTGTGGGGACGCCGCTTCGGCCGTACGGCTGATTTTTCCCGCCGCGATGGAGAGCCGGTAACCGATACGGAACTGGTAGTTGGCTTGCGCCTTTGGTATTAACGCACCTCCGCTGTCCCCGTCGTTTGAACATGAAGCGTCGCGCCCGGCACTCCAACGTCGCCTTCGCCCTAGTAGTCCACAACTCGAACTAGGCAGATGATGTCAGCATTACATTTTGGTCATTCAACCGTCATTTTTGCGGTCCTCCTTCGACGAGGCATATCACGTAGGTAAAGCGCAACCTCGGTGAAGAAACCGTTGTCGGGTGGAACCGACGGCGGCTCGGTCATTCAGCCTTCCACGTCAGGCCGCGTTGCGCGCCCTAATGTGCCGTGCGACCGGTGGAACGTCCTGACGCGTTACTCGTTACAACACATGCGGCGAGCCGGGATTCTCCCGATGACCCACAAGGCAGGGCTAATGCGAGCCGGCACGCTCGGATGTACGTTTTCATATGGCTTTTGAGCAACGGGGCAGTGGTAGACTCGCGGCAAACGAGAGAGTCGCGAGCAAATGGACGAAATAGCAGCGTTGATTCAGCATTGGAAGCAAGACCCGACAGGAACGTTTCAGAGTTGGTTCTTATGGCCCGAACGCTTAAAGAATTTCCGCTCGATTCGCCAAGGGCTTCGACAAGTTGTGAAGGAGATAAAGGCAGGCACTTTCGGGAACGCGTACCGCGGGTCGTCACTCGAGACTGTCGTTCACTCAATCGCCGAGCAACGGCAAATATTTAAAGGGGCGGACCATGCGTTCATCTGGAAGCCGAAGCTCCGAATCCCGGACATCTACGAGAACTCCGGCAATCAGCGGGCGTTCGCGCGGCTCCTGGAAACTTGCGACTGCTGCAGCGAAGCAGAAGAAGTGCTTTGCGCCATACGAGCGCTCGATTCCCATGCTATCAAGGGGCTGGGACCGGCTGTCGCGAACTTGTTGTATTTCATCCATCCGACGCTGGTCAGTCCCTTCAATACAGCCATCGTCAAAGGCTTCAACGCAGTCTCGCGCTCGAACGTTAAGCTCGGCCGCTGGGACCATTATTTGACGATGCGGGAGAGCATTCTTGCGTTCAATGCGGCGCATCGCGGGCTCTTATCCAACGACCTTGGTGCAGCCGCTGGATTCCTGTTTGACGTTGGAAGCGAACGGTATCCGCTTCCGCCGATGGCTGACGACATGGCCTCACACGACGCGTGGCGCAAAGACCTTGAGGCAGTCCGCGCCCAATCCGCGAGTCAAGCCAAACAATTGGCGGCAAGCAGACAGGAGGATGCGACACATACGCAGATTCAAGGTTGGCTGCGCGACCTCGGACATTCGCTTGGATATAAGGTTTGGATTGCGACCAACGATAGGTCCCGCCCGTATGAAGAAGGAAAGCTCTCCGACGGATGCCTTGAGCAGTTACCGGTTGCGCTTTCAATCGTGGGCGGAGACACGGTACCTTTGATTGACGTCATCTGGCTGCATGAAGACGGCTCGGTTGTCGCCGCTTTCGAAGTAGAGCATTCGACGTCAATCTACTCCGGCATCGTTCGATTGCTCGACCTTGCGCTTGGGTCCGCAGATACTATTCAACGACATCTGTATCTCGTTGCTCCCGACAGCCGAGAGAGCGACGTTCGTAGTCAACTCGCGAGGCCGGCATTCTCGCGCGTGGCTGCGCTGAGCATGAAATACATCCCCTATAGTGCGCTAAAAGCAAATCGGGAAACCATCGCGCGTTTCGGCACCGGGATGAAGCCCATCGAGGCCATTGCCTCCAAGCTGTAGTCACTTGTCTCCCGTTGCTTGCTGGTCGCTTTAATCTAGACGCTAAGAATGTCCGGTTCACTCCGTAGCAGCGGCACGCATTTGTTCAAATGTTTCTGCGAAATGCTTCCTGTTGGGCCTGTGGTGTTCGTTGCGGTTCTGATAGATGAGCGGACACCGCATCATGCTCGTTGGAACGCTTGATTTAGCGAGCGATAGCCGTCGGTGGCCGACGTAGGAACAGACCTCGTCGCCGACCGATAGACCTACCGCATGTCATGACAGGACTGCATTGATGCTTGCATCACCGGGCACGATGCGTGCGCGTCCTTCTTCGCTGGCTCATCCAGCCCCTACTATTCAAGGAGGAAATATGGCTCACCAACAGTATCAGTCGTGCATTGACGCTTGCGATTCCTGCGCCACTGCTTGCGACAATTGCGCAACTGCATGCCTGTCTGAAAGCAACGTCTCCCAAATGGCCGATTGCATCAGACAGGACATGGACTGCGCTGGTGTCTGTCGTCTTGCGTCTGCGGTCATGGCTCGCGGCAGCCAACATGTCAAAGACATTTGTTCGCTATGCGCGTCCCTATGTGAAGCATGCGCTACCGAGTGCGAGAAACACCAACACGAGCATTGCAGGCAATGCGCAGAGGCTTGCCGCACGTGCGCGAAGGAATGTCGCGCGATGGCGTAGGACGCTATCTCGCCAAGCGGGCCCAGAGCGGCTCGCTCGGTCCGCCGTGCGAAAAAGGTGTAAGCACTTGGCGATGCAGTTTCTATATTCGGTAAGCGCTATCGACCACCGCTGTGCTGTCCGCGCAGATTTCCTCCTTCGGGTTGCAGTGGGCTAGCGTCCGAGAAGGGTTGATAATCTGCAATCCCGAAGTTCTTCTCGAGCAGCTCTCGCATCTCGTCGACGGCGCTAGTCTGAGCGTGCCACATTTGATTGCATAGGCGCGCGAGTGCCTCATGGCGTCGGTCTACACCGCTCATGCATCCATTAAGGGACTTAAACAACTGATAGTGGTGGTGACTGAATACCTCCAGGTAAGCGCGGTCGAAAGACTTGCCTGGCTGCGCATGCTCAAGTATTCCGATGGCCGCCTGTTGTTCCGGACGCAGCTGGGGTTGGTAGTTGATTCCATACCAGTCGTGAAGAAGCGACTGCAACTGAAAAATCTGCTCGCGCTGTGTGCGATTTTCCATACGAGCATTAGATTTGATTTCGTCCGAGCTGGCCTTAGCTTGTGTCGGAGGAAACCCCGGAGACGGTGACGTTCCCTCGGTTGGAGACAGATTGCCGCTCGTTCGAACGTCAGTGCCTGCGGCAAGCTCGGTCATCCTGAGCGCAGAAAAATGATGGTCCACGATGGTCTCCATCAGTCCCACCTCGAAATTCGCCGTTAGTCCTCGCCCAGGGCCGTCAGCATAGGTGGACGAGCTGGCAAAAGCAGCTACTGCTGCGACGATTGCGATTGCCGTTCGACGGCCTTGACGTGCACAGATGGTAAAAGCCGGAACGTCACGCCGTACTGTTTCCTTCCTCATACTAAATTGCATAATCCCCTCCGTGGAATTTTCCGAGTATGCGCATCGCCGAGTGACAGAGGGAGCGCTAGCATCCGTTAAGCCCGATTGGCAAAAATGACAAAGATTTCACGCGACAGTCATCAACCAGAAAGGAAGAGCTTCTCGCCTTTGCGCCACGAAACGGTGCCCAACTTCGTTTCTCATAATCTACGCAGCTCAACCCTAGTTAAACCAGTTAAACCCGGCCACGGCGAGGCGAATATGAGAGACGCCCTGGAACCGACGTCCGTGACACGTACGAATGGCCGCGTCGAGAAATGCCTCGGACCTCGCTTCACCGGCATGGCGTCGTGATGAATGTACAAGGCAAACGACACGGTCGACCGGGACGAGGCCGCAGAGATGCTCGCGGATGCGGTGCGATTTGCCAGTACGTCTATCACAGTCGATGCGGACAAGAACTACGAAGCGGCGGGGTTCGTGGCCATGTGCCGCTGTGACGCCGCATGTGGCGCAAAGCTCCGCATGCGCGGGCGGGTCCCAGGTCCGCGATTAACGCGCCAACGACGTAATGGTGGTTGCGCAATCAGTCAACTCAGACGCGAACGCATAGAGTATCGAGGTCTGTGGCGAGTCGACCCAGTTGCTGGGTAGGGCAAGACCGTCGGCAGGATTCGGCAGGCGATGTCCAGTTGCTTTTGCTGACTCAATCGGCCACAACTTGTTTCACGCGCGAACGCTTGCTGCTCAAGCAACATGAAAGGGTAAGCAAGACGGAAAGCGGCATCAGCGTCACCCGAATCAAGGAAGCTCGCCGTCGGAACACCACCGCGCTAGCTCTTGCGTATAAGCGAGCACGCGTTCGCGAAGGATAGTTCAACGACCTGCTAAGTCATTCAGCATCGCACCGACGCGATGTTACTTATTTGACCGCCATCACGGCTGCGCCGCGCACGGCAACCACTCATACCGTGAAAGAGCAGAACCTCTCAATTGGAAAAGCGCAATGCAGTGACACACTCAGCCCTTCGCGTCCTGCACGTTGGGTGACTGAATAGTCATCTGAGCGTCACGGTGTTTTCAGGTGCACGTCTTCAGAATAAGCCCCGTAGCGCGTCGAATCACCGACGCAGCTGTTAACAACGAGGTTAAACATGAAATTGCATCGTCTTGCTGTCGCCCTATGCTTGAGTGTCGCCACAACAGCTGCCTTGGCAGATTCTATGCACAATTACCCTCCGAAGGAAACCGCAAGAGCGGAAAGTGTTGAAACTACTCAATCCGCTCACGTCTGGCAAGCGCCGGTCGCTCAGGCCGCACCCACAGGGAAGACCCGACAGCAAGTCTTGCAAGAATTGAAACAAGCGGAACGAGACGGACTCATCCAGCACGGTGACAACGACTATCCGCCTAGCGAATCGCGCGTTCAATTGAACAAAGAAAAGTACGCTGCGCGGCAACGCGCGGCGCAAGCGCAGTAAGGGTCGGCCGGCTCGCGCTGCCTTGTTTCGCCAACAAGGTGCAGTGTTTGACAGCCAAGGTGTGAGCCGGACACTTAGGTTACGCTGGTGCTGAAAGAGCGAGGTCCAGCTTGAAAGCAGATATTGGTAGTGGCCGCGTAGTAATGGTAGCGATAATAGCGGGCGTCGTTCTTGCCGCCTGTGGCACGATATCGAATCAGAAAGGCTCTGCTGCTAGCACTAACACACGCGCTGCACCGAGTCCACAGTTGAAGCCCGAGTATCCCTGCCAAAACCTGCACGTAAAGCCAACGAACTGTCCTCCGCGGTAAGCGAACCGCGCGCATCAAGTTCGGCCGGTAAGGTTCTTGGAGAGGGGGAGGCTCACGGAGTTCATCCCTCGCCTCCTCGGTTCTCAATTTGTCTTCCCCGGAATAATCTCGAAGCGGAGTGCAACGCGGTGGGCGCTTCCGCTCGGAACCATTGGTCGAAAGGAATAAATCATAGCGGTATGCGCATCCTACTTATCGAAGACGAGCAGAAGATGAGTTCCTATCTTCGTAAAGGACTCACGGAGGCGAGTTTCACTGTCGACATTGCCGACAATGGTAGGCATGGCTTGTTTCTGGCCCTGCACGAGGACTTCGACCTGATTGTCCTTGATGTGATGCTGCCTCAGATAGATGGTTTCGAGGTGCTGAAACGGTTAAGGGAGCAAAAGGACACGCCTGTGCTCCTTCTGTCCGCGAGAGACACCACTGAGAGCAAAGTTAAAGGTTTCGAGCTGGGCGCTGATGACTATTTGGCGAAACCCTTTGCGTACATAGAGCTGCTGGCTCGAATCCGTACTCTTCTTCGACGAGTGCCTCGTTCGGCCCGTGACTACGTGTTCATTGCTGATTTAGAGATTGAACTCATAAAGAGACGCGTGAGGCGCGGTGGCGTACGGATTGAACTTACCGCCCAGGAGTTCGCTCTTCTTCAATTGCTGGCAGAGCGGCAGGGCGAAGTCTTGACTAGAACGTTCATCACATCGCAGTTATGGGACATAAACTTCGACAGCGATACAAATGTGGTCGACGTCGCGGTCCGAAGGCTCAGAGCTAAGATTGACTCCTCCTTTGACAAGAAGTTGCTCCACACTGTCCGCGGAATGGGTTACGTGCTGGAGGACAAGTCTCCGGCGAGTGAATAGTTGAAAGACCATCTTGTCCGAGGTCTTAAGGGTAGCACCCTCGCCGCAAGAAGTACGCGACGTCGGTCCCGGCGCGGAAAAGGGAGCTGGGCCTCCCGCGCACGGAGATGTTCCATGATGCGAGTGATACCTGCGGAAGGTGCCGGCTTGACGAACCTCTGGTCGGATTGGAGGAGCCCCTAGAAGGCGCGCACACCTCGATTTCGGTGACGACGTCAAGGGGACCATGCAGGCCGCCGAGGGCACTCGCGTTCTCTGCTCGTCCTGGCATGAATACCGCCCACGGCTACGGTGCAGTAAGCAGGTGTTCAATCTGGTGCATCGAAATGGGTTTGATTAACCAGTCGTCGAATCCGCTCAGTTCGCCGCTCGTGCGAATTTCAGCGCGGCCTGTAATGGCAACAATGCGGGCATGCCTTGACAGGCCGCAACGAATCTGAGAGCACACGTCTCGTCCATCGACATCCGGTAGTGAGATGTCCAGAAACACCAGGTCGAAGATTTGCTGAGACGCCATCCAGCTTGCCGTGGCTCCATCATATGCGACCGACACAGAATGGCCCAATTCGAGTGCGATATTTGCCAACATATCGGCTGTGTCTATGTGGTCGTCGACGAACAAGACCTTCCCCATGACAGCTCTCCAATAGTGCAGGTCGACCGAAACGCCGTTGCTGTGGCGTCGATGCGCAACCGCGCGCTGCGCAGTTGGCACTTTGCAACTTGTTCGCGACAACGCTCCTGTGTTGAAAAAAAGGCCCGACATTTCTGCCGGGCCCAAGGTGGACGGAATCGCTTACCGGCAAAAACGCGTATTGGCATACGCGTTCAGCCTTTGCCGTACGAAACCGTCCGCGTGGCCGAAACTCGACCTCTCCGCGAGCCAACCAATCGAGAAACCGGCAGCCTCATGCGGAGCGCCTCAGTCTGTACGAAGGCCCTCGAAGCGTGACTGGAAAACTTCAGTCCGCGCCATGAGTATGATGGCTGGTCTCTGGGCTATGTGAGGAAGTGGCATCATTCTTCGCGTCCTCTGCTGCGCCGTGCATCGACTTCATTCCAGGCATGTTCTTCATACTCTCCATTTCCTCGTCTGGAGGCGCGTTGGCCACCATTTCCTTGTATTCCTGTGGGCTCATACTCGGCAGTTTGTTCACGAAGGCAACCATACTCCAAATCGTCTCATCATCGTGTGTCTTGCCCCAAGCGGGCATTGCGCTCATCTTGAGGCCGTGCTTGATAACCCAGAATGCGCTGCGCGGGTCCAATTGCGACTTCGCCAGCTCCGGCGGCTGAGGGTAGAGTCCAGGAGCCAGCTCCGAATCTTTCACTCCAGGTGCAAGGTGGCATGTCACGCACATTGCCGCGTATTGCCCCGCGCCCTTAAGAATGAGTTCGGGACTATTGAGGTCTGGCAGCGCGATGTCCTTCGAATGAGCCTCGATGGACCTCATCCGCAATGTTTGCAAAATCTTGTAGGTAAGGGACCAATGCGGAGCATCTGCCCCCATGTTGTAGCTTCCAGACAAGACGAACGCGGTCGCACCGACGAGCGCGACGGCCGACAATGACGCTGCAGGAAGAACCCAGTGTCTCATGCTCTCACCGAGAAGAAGGGAATCGGCCAACATCATCCAATCAACGCTTCATGGCGGCTCGAACGCTGTCTTCGCTGAAGAAATCCATGTTTGGCAGTTCGACGAACCTCTCGTTTTTCCGTCGAACTGCCGCCCATCGCCAGCTGAATTCTGCAAACTCTTGTGCCACGTTGGCTAAGGCCATCCGTCGAGCGAAGCAAGTTGGCCTGAAATCCTAGTTGTGTGGAGGTCAGCGATTGCGAATCCGATAGAGTTCTCTATTGCGTTCGATGGTTCTCTCGCTGGGCGGGTAGTCGTTCTTGCTGGTGGGGATGATGCCGTCCCGTTGCGCTTGAATCATTTCGGCGACGACTTCCGCGCGGCTCTTCCCAATTTTGCCTGTAGCAGCCACGCCATCGGAGCTGCCGCCATACGACTGCGTGCTGCTGCTCGACGCCGCTAACGATTCGGCCACTCGGGTCGGCTGTACGCCGTTCAAGCGATAGGCATGTTCGGCAAAAGCTGGCGCTGCGACGGCGATGCTCAGGGTAG
Source organism: Caballeronia sp. PC1 (assembly GCF_021353155.1). Classification (NCBI taxonomy): domain Bacteria; kingdom Pseudomonadati; phylum Pseudomonadota; class Betaproteobacteria; order Burkholderiales; family Burkholderiaceae; genus Caballeronia; species Caballeronia sp. PC1. The sequence continues at coordinate 23,064 of NZ_JAJUBH010000005.1, read as the reverse complement.
CAACCAACAACGGGATTACTTTCATTGCGTCCTCCAAGTGAGTTTGATTGGAGGAAAGTTTAGGTTTTGGACTCTGTCGGGAGCATGGCTTCAACATGAAAATTGCGCAACGTTTGAAGCGTAGAAAATGTGGATGAAGTTGGCTGGCATTCTCCCGGTTGGCTACCTACTCTCGCATCTTAATGCCTCGGAGCGTATTGAAGACGTCTGATGACGAACAGATTGCCAAAATGTAATCCCAGCGCAATGAACCGTGCGCCGTTGGTTTGTATAGTTAGAATATTGGGATGCAAAATCTGGTAAAAATGACTGCGTTAAGTTTTGGCAAATAGGACTGCGTATCAAATCAAGACTCTTCGTGATAAAGCGACGACTTCAAATCAGGCGTGCTCGTGTAGCGTTGCGTCATCGGTTCTGAGCGGTTTCGACGTGCGTCAGAGGGTGCTACCGATGTTTTAAGAGCCGGCGCGCGGGACACTGTGTCTCGCGCGACTTCATGCCGTTTTGACGTCCACGCGGATGGTGGACCTCGACTATGCTTCCCTAAGCGTTCGACGGACGTGCGGGTAGTCGTGTGCACCGCCATCCCTTCAGACCCGGTTGCAACGCCGGGTCTTTTTTTTTCCGAAATTCACGGGCTGGGGCTCGAACGTCTCCGGATATTGCGGCGAACTGCCCCTACAACCGCGGTCCGTCGGAACTAGCAGTGTGCCAACCGCTTTGGTCCCTGGTCCAAGCGCATGCTGACGGTCTACGTGGTCGTTTGAAGGATAGAAGTGGGTTCCGGCCTGCTGCGCCGTAGCTTTGTGCGTAAATTTACCGCCGGCAGGTACCGGACGCTTAGTGATGTTGGCTGCACTATAAAACCTCGCGTGCATCCTAGCGCGGTAATCGGCACCGCGTTGAGCTGCTCCGCCGGACGTGCTGCCGGTGCACGTCGTGGCCGGTAAAAAAGCGGCGCGGACGACAAATTTCCTAGAACGTGTATAAAATAGCTTCGCTACGCTTCTAGACATGAAATTTCTTCGGATACTGCTCCTCCTGTTGCTTTGCGCTGTGCTGCCCATCAGTGGGCTGGCGGCCAGCGGCTTGACCGGAGAATGTCCGATGCAGATGAGCGCGGGCTCTGACGAAGGAAGCGCGATGTCGTCGGAGATGCTCGGGTGCGAGATGACGAAATCTTCTCAACCTGAGAAGGCTAAAGGGTACTTTTGCAAGGCAACGGCGCAATGCCAGCTCGGCAGCCTCTACCACCCGGTTTCGCGCCTCGAGGTAACGCGTCCTGCCGCCTTGTCCAGCCCGCCCCAATTCCACTACGCGCACTCGCTCGTCGACCGTGAACCGGCCGGCCTCTGGCGACCTCCTCGCACTCTCTAATCCCTTGCTGACAGGTTCGCCGCAATAGCGGCGAGGTCGTCCTGCATTCAGGACGTGGATTCCCTATGGGAGTCCGCCGTTGGGGTTAGAACATGCCTTTAATCATTGGCACGCCGTCATACCGGCGTGCATCCCCGCGCGCGCATTCACTTTTTGCCGCGCTGATTCTCACGAGCGTGACTGTGTACGCTCAGGAAACACCCATTACGCTTGATGCAGCACTTCAGGCGGCGACCGACCATTCTGCCGTCATGGGGGCGGCGCAGGCCTCGGTGCGCGCGAGTTCAGAAGCGGCCATCCGGGCAGGTCAGTTGCCCGACCCGGTACTCAAGGCGGGCATCGATAATCTGCCCGTGACAGGGCAGCAGAAATTCACGGTCGGCCAGGATTTCATGACGATGCGTCGCGTCGGCATCGAGCAGGAATGGGTGTCGGGCGAGAAGCGCCGACTCCAATCCGCTCTAGCAAACGACGTTGTTGACCGCGAGCGAGCGGGCTATCTTGCTCAGCTCGCGAACACGCGTCAGCAGACTGCCATCGCGTGGCTGAATGCGGTGTACGCAAAGAAGACTGTCTTGTTGCAGCAGGAACTCGTTGAACACATGAGTCATGAGCTCGCCGCGACGAAGGCTTCATACCGCGGGGCGAAGGCGACCGCCGCTGATGTCACGCAAGCGCAGGTGATGCTCGCGCAGACCCAGGACCAGTTGCTCAAGACCCGCCAAATTTTCCAGACGGCACTCATCGGGTTGTCTCGATGGACGGCGATGCCTGCGTCCGACGTGGCGGGCGAGCCGCCCGCGCCCCTATCCTACGTATCGACGCTACCTCCGGAGGAGCTCAGTGAGGTACAGCCGGCACTCGTCGCTGCGTCGCGCGACATCGCGCTCGCCGATGCCGATACGGCCGTCGCGAACAGTAACCGAAGCCCGAACTGGACGTGGGGCGTTGCGTACCAACAGCGCGGCGGAGCGTACTCGAATATGGTGTCGATTGGCGTCAGCATCCCGTTGCCCATCAATCGCAAAAATCGCCAGGACCGGGATGCGGCGGAAAAAGCGGAGCTTGGCACTAAGGCGCGCCTGATGTACGAGGACGCGCAGCGTCAGGTCGAAGCCGACATCCGCACTCAGTCCGCCACCCTCGCGAGCGGTCGCGAGCGCATTGCCAATCTCTCCAACTCGCTACTTCCGGCTGCTGGCCAGCGCGTACAACTAGCGGCTGCCGCCTATAAGGCAGGCACCGGCTCACTCGCCGACACCTTTGCAGCTCGACGCGCGCAACTAGAGGCTGAACTTCAGGTGCTTGAACTGCGGCGAGACGTGTCACAGACCTGGGCACAGCTTGAATACCAGGTCGTCCCAGCTTCGATGACTGCGGGTCAGTGAAGGAGAAACGAATGCAAAAGAAACAACTGGCACGCGCAGCCTTGGCGGTGTTTGCGGCAGCGGCGCTGCTCGCCGTCGGCTATGTTGCCGGCACCCATCGTCCGGCTTCAGGAGGAGCAGGCGCTGTCGCCGCCGCCTCCACGTCAGGCGACAAGGTCGACCCGAAAACGGGTCGCAAGGTGCTGTATTGGCATGACCCGATGGTCCCGGCACAGCATTTCGACAAGCCGGGTAAGTCGCCTTTCATGGATATGCAACTTGAGCCCGTCTACGCGGACGAAGGTGGTAGCTCGACGGGCGTCAGCATCGACCCTGGCCTCCAGCAGAACCTCGGTATCCGTTACGCGACCGTGCGCCGTCAGGAAACTTCGGAAGGGTTCGACGCCGTCGGCACTACACAGTTCGACGAGTCGCGGGCAGACGTCGTGCAGTCACGCGTCACAGGTTACATCGACCACCTATACGCCAGCGCCCCGATGCAGCGGATTGCGAAAGGCGCACCGATTGCGTCGCTATTCGTCCCCGACTGGCTGGCACCCCAGGAGGAATACCTCGCGCTCAGGCGCAGTGGAATGGACACCGGCCTGCTGGAAGCGTCCCGCGCGCGCATGCGGGCGTTGTCGATTCCGGACGGCGTCATCGCGGCGCTCGACCGGACCGGTAAAGCGCAGACCCATGTCGTGCTGTCGTCGCCAGAAACGGGCGTCGTGAGCGAACTGAACGTCAGGGATGGCGCGATGGTCACGCCGGGGCAAACGCTGGCCAAAATCGCGGGGCTCTCGAAGTTGTGGCTTGTCGTCGAAATCCCGGAAGCGCTCGCATTGACGGTGCAACCCGGCATGACGGTCGACGCTAGGTTCAGCGGTGACCCGTCCCAGCACTTCAAAGGCCAGATTCGGGAAATCCTGCCTGGCATCAGCACGACGAGCCGCACGCTGCAGGCTCGCCTTGAACTCGACAATTCAGCGCTAAAGCTGACGCCGGGCATGCTCATGCGAGTGCGCGTCGCTGGCCAGAAGGCAGTGCCGCGGCTGCTGGTGCCTTCAGAAGCCGTCATCACAACCGGCAAACGCTCCGTCGTCATCGTGAAGAACGGCGACGGACGCCTGCAACCTGTTAGTGTCACCGTCGGCAACGATGTTGGCAACGAGACTGCGGTGCTCAGTGGCCTGAACGACGGCGAGACGGTTGTCGCCTCCGGCCAATTCCTCATCGACTCCGAAGCCAGCCTGAAATCAGTTCTGCCGAGGCTCGAAACTCGCGCGGCATCAGGGGCAACGGGCGTTACGCCCGCGACCGTTTCGGCGCCAGCCTCTGCCCCTGCGGCGACTCAGACGTATGAGACCACCGGTAAGGTCGAGAAGGTAACTGCGGGCGACATCACATTCTCACATCAGCCCGTTCCGGCGCTCGGCTGGGGCGCGATGACGATGGCGTTCAACAAGCCTTCGCCCGATGCATTCCCGGACGTCAAGGCGGGCGAGACGGTGCATTTCGTGTTCAGGCAGACGGATGACGGATATCAGCTCACGAAGGTCGAACCGGTGGGAGGCGCCAAATGATTGCGCGTCTCATCCGCTGGTCCATCCGCAATCGCTTCCTCGTGTTGCTGGCGACGGTCCTGGTCGCGTCTTGGGGTGTCTACTCGGTGAGTGAGACGCCACTCGACGCGCTACCGGACCTGTCCGATACGCAAGTCATCATCAAGGCCTCGTATCCGGGCAAGGCGCCGCAGGTCATCGAGGACCAGGTCACCTATCCGCTGACCACAACGCTGCTCGGCGTGCCGGGCGCAAAAACCATCCGCGCCTATTCCTCGTTCGGCGACGCGTTCGTGTACGTGCTCTTCGATGACAAGACCGACCAGTACTGGGCACGCTCACGCGTGCTCGAATATCTAAACCAAGTGCAAAGCCGCCTGCCGCCAGGAGCGACGGTCTCGCTCGGTCCGGACGCAACCGGCGTGGGCTGGGTGTACGAGTACGCGCTTGTCGACAGGACAGGGCAGCACGACCTCGGGCAACTGCGCGCGCTGAACGACTGGTTCCTGAAGTTCGAGCTGAAGTCGGTCCCCGACGTGTCTGAGGTGGCCAGCATTGGCGGCATGGTGCGCCAGTATCAGGTCGTCCTTGACCCGGACAAACTGCGCGCATATGGCATCACCCAGGCAATGGTGACCGATGCACTGGGCAAGGCGAATCAGGAATCGGGCGGGTCGGTGGTCGAGATGGCGGAGTCCGAATATATGGTCCGCTCTTCCGGCTACCTTCACTCGCTGGATGACTTCCGCAACATCGTGCTGCGCACGAACGATACGGGTACACCTGTGTTGCTCGGCGACGTGGCACGTATTCAGATTGGACCTGAGATGCGGCGCGGCATTGCGGAGCTGAATGGACAGGGCGAAGTTGCGGGTGGCGTCATCGTGATGCGCTCGGGGAAGAACGCGCTGACGACTATCGACGCCGTGAAAGCAAAGCTCGCCGACCTCAAACGTTCTCTGCCCGCCGGCGTGGAAGTCGTAACGACCTATGACCGCTCGCAGCTTATCGAGCGCGCCGTGGACAACCTCAAGGACAAGCTCATCGAGGAGTTCATCGTCGTCGGGATTGTCTGTGCGGTCTTCTTGTTCCATCTGCGCAGCGCGTTTGTCGCGATTCTGTCGTTACCGCTCGGCGTCCTCGCAGCCTTCATCGTGATGCGCTATCAGGGTGTCAACGCGAACCTGATGTCGCTTGGCGGCATTGCGATTGCCATCGGCGCGATGATTGACGCAGCCATCGTGATGATAGAGAACGCGCACAAGCATCTGGAAGCGTTCGAGCATGAGTATGCTGGCACGCGGATTTCTGCCTCGCAACGCTGGGACCTCATTGCCACGTCTGCGGCTGAAGTGGGGCCGGCGCTCTTCTTCTCTCTGCTCATCATCACGCTGTCGTTCATTCCAGTCTTCTCGCTGGAAGGGCAGGAAGGCAAGCTGTTCTCGCCGCTGGCATTCACGAAGACCTACACGATTGCGGCCGCTGCGGGACTGTCGGTCACGCTCGTGCCCGTCCTGATGGGCTACCTCATACGTGGCCGCATCCCGCACGAAAATGCCAATCCCATCAACCGGGTGCTGATTCGCCTCTACAGGCCGCTGCTCGAAGCAACGCTTCGACGCCCGTGGTTTGTCATGGGGCTCGCCGTGGTTGCGTTGGCTGCCACGATAGTCCCGGTTTCGCGTCTCGGTGGGGAATTCCTGCCACCACTTGATGAAGGCGACCTGCTGTACATGCCGACGGCGCTTCCGGGCATCTCGGCTGAGAAAGCGTCGGAACTACTGCAGCAGACCGACCGGCTCATCAAGACCGTGCCGGAAGTGGCCACTGTCTTCGGCAAGTCCGGCCGCGCCGACACTGCCACAGACCCGGCCCCCCTTGAGATGTTTGAAACCACGATTCAGTTCAAGCCGCGCAGCCAGTGGCGCCCGGGCATGACGCCGGAGAAGCTGGTCGACGAACTGGACGCGACAGTCAAGGTCCCGGGGTTGTCGAACGTGTGGGTGCCCCCCATCCGTAATCGCCTGGACATGCTGTCGACGGGCATCAAGACGCCCGTCGGGGTGAAGATTTCGGGCGCGGACCTTTCACAAATCGACCGAATTGCGACGCAGGTGGAAGCGGCGGTTAAGGATGTACCCGGCGTGACGTCCGCATTGGCCGAACGGCTGAATGGTGGTCGGTACATTGATGTCGATATCGACCGGTCGGCGGCGGCCCGCTACGGGCTTGGCGTGAGGGATATCCAGGCAGTCGTTTCCTCCGCGGTGGGCGGCGAGAATGTCGGCGAGGTGATTGCAGGCCGCGAGCGCTTTCCCATCAATATCCGCTATCCACGCGAGGTTCGGGACTCCCTCGAGAAGCTGCGACAGCTGCCAGTCGTGACGGACCGTGGCGCGCAAATCCAGCTCGGTGATGTAGCGCATATCACGATTGCCGACGGTCCCCCGATGATTCGCAGCGAAAATGCCCGTCTTTCGGGCTACGTCTACGTGGACATCCGTAACACGGACCTACAGTCAGCTGTGAAAGCGATGCAGCGTGCGGTCGCAGAAAAGGTCGTCCTCCCTCCCGGCTACTCGATTGCTTGGTCCGGGCAGTTCGAGTACCTGGAGCGCGCGGCGGCGAAACTGCGCACGGTCATTCCCGTGACACTCGTCGTCATCTTCGTGCTGCTCTTCCTGACCTTCAATTCGGCGGCCGATGCGTTGCTGCTCATGTCGACAGTGCCATTCGCGCTGGTCGGCGGCCTCTGGTTCGTCTGGCTACTGGGCCATGCCGTGTCGGTCGCTACATCAGTGGGTTTCATCGCGCTCGCCGGTGTTGCTGCTGAATTCGGCGTCGTCATGCTGCTGTACCTTAAGGGTGCCCTCAATCGTCGCCTGGAAGACGGTGAGCCTCTGACAGAGGCGCTGCTTTTCGACGCAATACGCGAAGGCGCTGTGTTGCGCGTGAGGCCAAAAGCGATGACGGTTGCGGTCGTGCTGGCTGGTCTTATCCCCATCATGGTCGGACACGGCGCGGGGTCAGAGGTCATGCAGCGCATCGCCGCGCCGATGGTCGGCGGCATGGTCACCGCACCCTTTCTGTCGATGTTTGTGATTCCTGCTGCCTGGTTCCTGTTACAGCGCCGTCGTGCGCGGCAGGCCGACGCGACACCTTTTCATAGTGAAGTACCTTCCGGCACGAGAGTGCCATCTACCGAAACTGGAGAAGTCCAATGAAGAATCTGATTGTCGCAACAGCAGCGTTTGCAGCCGTCTTTGCCACCCCTGCGTTTGCGGGCGACGACATGGCCGGCATGAACATGTCCGCGAAGCCGTCGGCTGCGAAGGCGTCGTCGAACGCCGCGCTGACCGACGCAGAAGTAAAAAAGGTAGACGCAACGACCGGCATGATTACGCTGAAGCACGGCGCGCTGGAGAACGTCGGCATGCCGCCAATGACGATGGCCTTCAAGGCAAAAGATGCTGCGATGGTCACGCAAGCTCACGAGGGTGACAAGGTCCGGGTTCGCATCGAGAACGTCGACGGCAACCTCACCATTGTGAGGCTTGAAAAGCAGTCTTGACGAGGTACTGATACCGTACTCGCAGGCTCGCTATGTGCGGTGGGCCTGCGGTCCGGCCGACAGGAGACAGAGGCCAGCGATGCTAGCAATATCAACCAATGTATGGAGCGCGACGGTCAAACGCGTGTTGCGCGTTGCACTCGGCTTGCTGTTCGTACTGACGTCGCTGGCCGCCCACGCTGTCGACGAGTCGGAACTACTGTCACCTGAACAAGCTTTCCCGTTAAAGGTCACGCTCAGCGCGCCGCAGGAGGTGCAACTCGATTTCAACACTCACGAAGGCTACTACCTTTACCGGGACAGGTTCCGTTTTGCGGTCGACGGCACACCGATAAAGCCGGACCACATGCCGCCGGGTGAGCTGAAAAGCGACCCAACATTCGGCATGGTCACGGTCTACCACCGGCCCATGCAAATCCGTATTCCTTTGCCCCGCCCGATTGCGAGCAGCATTGTGCTGTCCGTCACATCGCAGGGATGCGCAGACTTGGGCGTCTGCTATCCGCCGCAGACGCGAAGTTATCGCGTGGCAGCGAATGGCTCAGTTGCCTCCGTCGCACCAGGGAATAACGCGCCGGCGGCTGTTGACGGATTTCCCGACACTGGCGACGCCCTGCCGGCCGCCAGGCTTGGACTCAATCTACACCCTGCGAATGGCATTTCCCTCGCCGAACTGTTCGGCTTTCTGCTTGCGGGCTTGTTAATGGCCGGTACCGTGTGCATGTACCCGCTCATTCCCATTGTGACCGCGGTTATCGGGGGAGCGCGGGAACCGTCGTCCTTTGGCCGAGGCTTCGCTCTAACATTCGCGTACGTGCAGGGGCTTGCGATTACGTATGCGGCGGCGGGCACCATTGCGGCGCTCATCGGCATCCCGTTAGTGGCGGTAACACAAAAGCCTTGGGTGCTCGCCAGCTTTGGCGTGCTCATGGTCATCCTGGCGCTCGGAATGTTCGGTGTCTTCAGACTGCAACTGCCGACGAGCTGGCAGACCCGAGTGACGGAATGGAGCAATCGTCTGCCTGGGGGGCGCCTTGTCCCAGTGTTCATTGCGGGCATGCTGTCCGCGCTGATTGTCGGGCCGTGCGCGACGCCGGCGCTGGCCGGCGCACTTCTGTATATCGCCAACACCCGCGACGTCATTGGGGGAGCGCTGGCCCTTTACGTGATGGGTATGGGGATGGGAATTCCGCTGCTACTCGTCGGTACCTTCGGAACTAGAATGCTTCCTCGGGCCGGTCACTGGATGGTCGCGGTCCAGAACACGCTGGGGGTAATGCTGCTGGCAGCGGCGCTGTGGTTCGTCTATTCGCTGCTGCCTGTTTGGTTGTTGATGATACTGATTGCGCTGCTGCTCACCGGTTGCGGCGTGATGCTTCACGCGATTGACCCGCTGCCAACAGCTGCGCCCGCGACTACGCGGGTGAGCAAAGCGCTCGGCGTGCTGCTACTGGTCGCGGGCATCGCCGAGTTCATTGGTGCTTTGTCAGGTCAGCGGGACGTCCTCGAGCCCCTTGGTGGTGTGATGCGAGTTTCGTCGGAGAGCACCGGCCAGGGAGCCGCACGCTTCGAGGCGATACGGTCGAATGCAGAACTGGACCAGGCGCTCAACGCAGCACGTGGCCAACCGGTTATGGTCGATTTCTATGCGGACTGGTGCATCAGTTGTAAGGAACTCGAGCGCTTCACGTTTACTGACCCGCGCGTAGTAATCGAATTTGCTCAATGGAAGCTGCTGCGCATTGACGTCACGAAGAACACGCCCGAGGACATAGCGATGCTGCGGCGCTTCGGACTTTTCGGGCCGCCGGCACTGATTTTCTATGACAGGAACGGCAGGCAGCAACGCGACGCGCAGCTCGCGGGATTCGTCGGTGCCGATGCGTTCCTGTCGCACCTGAGGAAATGGTCCCAGTGACATGAAGCCACACTCGAATCTCGCGACGTGTCGTAGCGTTGTGCTGCGACCAAGCCTATACTGAACTTCATGAAATTCTGGGTAAAATTCGTCGCATGTTTTCTGATTGTCTGGTTGCCTTTGATGGGCTACCCGGCATCGGCGACGTCATGCCCGGAAATGACGGCAATGGCTTCACGACAAGCCAGTGTGTCGGGTGCCTCGGACTCGACACCCTGCGCACATGACGCGAAACACAGCGCCGTGAACGCGCAACACGTCTGCCCGGGTGGCGCAGGCGGTTCCCTTTGCGGTGTGTCGGCCATACCCGTGAAGTATTCGGTCCTCGTCACGCCTTCGTCGCCCGTCTTTCGGGCCGTAACTCCCGCCTTCGCTGAAGAGTTCATTCCCGAACTTCCCGCCCCTCCGCCTCGCTCGCTGTAATTCCTCTTTCGACCAGGTTTGAACGGTTCTACGCCGTGGCTCGCGCACGTTCGCTGCGCGCAGCGACTGTCGACCTGCGCATGAACGTTTTACGAGCGACACGATTCAATCGGATTCGGAGCTTTTCATGAACACGAAAACTGTAGGTGCATTGATTGTTTCGGCAGTACTTCTGGGTGCAAGTGCGGTCAGCATGGCAGCAGGAGCAGGAGTGAACAACTCTCCCGGCTCGTCATCGCAGAGCCGGGAACACGGCCCAATGATGGGCATGGGCGGAATGATGGGGGGCTGCCCGATGATGGGTGGTACGGCCGGTATGGACCCTAAAACCGCGATGAAGATGCACGGCGAGATGATGCGCGCGATGGGCGACATCATGCTTAAGTATTCGGACCAAGCCGCAGGGGCTCCGTCGAAGTGAATGAGTCGGCACTCTCCCGCTAAATCTCAAATCATAGCCTTGAGGATTCAATCATGAAGTGCAACACAAAGACGATGGTGACGATTGCGCTTGCTCTCGCACTGATTCTTGCAGTCGGCTACTGGGCACTGCCTCAGATACGAGGCGAACTCGGCAGATTCATCGCGATAGCCAGCGTGCTGATTTGCCCGCTCTCGATGCTGTTCATGATGCGCGGCATGCAGACCCAAACCGATAGACCGGAGAAGTCCGGTCAGGCGACGGAAAAAAGCGGCTCGTAGTTCAACACTCTGATGGCATTACGCAGGGCCGGTGTGGCATTGATGGTCGTCGCGCCGAGTCCCTGCGTAGCACGGGAGCGAATCATGTTTAACGGAAAGCCGATATTGAACATCATCATCGGTCTCTTTGCGGCCATCGGTTTGATTGTCGTGCTGGGTGCAGTTGGCATGACGGCGATGCATATCAGCATGATGCAGGGACTGCATTCCTGCAGTCAGGCGATGCTCGACCCCGGCGCCGACAGAAGAACTGGGAGGCTCTGATAATGAAACGCGATACACCCGAGAAGAATCCGTGGGGCAAGCCGTCGCGAAAAGCGCGGCTTCATCTGCTGTTCCTGTCGGCGCTGGTTCTCGCGATACCTGCTGCGATGGTCTGGGGGCCGTCTCTTATGCGCCACGAGACGACATCGGTTGCGATGGTGGCAGGACCATCCAGTCAGGTACGGCAAGGAACTGCCGCAGTTCCCTGGCATATCGGAATGCTGCGTCCTGACGGGTTGCGCATCATCCCAAGTGGCCGGTCAGATGCCTCCCACGTGCTGAGTCCGAATAAGTTCGTTGCCAAGGACGTGCGGCACGCCTACTGGGTTGCAACGCAGATTCCCGCAGTTCTCAACAAGCTTTACTGCTGGTGCGGTTGCGAGAATCGTGGCGTGCATCGCTCGAACCTGCAGTGCTTCGAAGACGAGATGGCCGTGACCTGTGCCGTGTGCCAGGGTACCGCTGAGATTGCTTACCAGATGACGCAGGACGGCGTTCAGGATGCGGGCAAGATTCAGGCGGGAGTCGATGCGAAGTGGGCGCCAAGAGGATAGGCCCGAGCGGCTTTCTCGCAACTTGTCATGGAGGGGAGCATGGAACTGAGATGCGTTGTTGCAATTGTGCGGCCCGAAGTCCTTAAGGTGTTGGAACGGCGGCTGGGAACAGTTCACGTTCATGGGTTGACCGTCACGCGAGTCAAAGGATTCGGGACTCATCCAAACCCGTTCTCGAACGATTGGACGACCGAGCACATCAAGATTGAAGTCTTCACCGAGAGCGAGCGTGTCGATGCGCTGGTCCAGGAAATCATGGACACCGCGCGCGGCGCCTCAGGGGACGACGGAATCATCGCAGTTCTTCCCGTGGAGCGCTTTTTCCGCGTGCGGACGGCTTCAGAGGCGGCTCCGTGAGCGGGAAAGACGGCGGACGGGACGTCCCCCCGTGCCCGGTCGACGTGCTGACTGCCTCAGTGGGCCCGTCACGTTGTCGAAGCGCGCAAGATTCTCGCGATGCTCTTTGAGCGCGCCGTACGGCAGATATTCGACGCCGAGCTCGACCGGGGTCCGTGCCGACGTCGAAGAAAAATCGAGTGACAGCCGGCGGGTCTGGCTTAGTTCGGCGAGTGCGAAGCATGTCCATACCGATTGTCAGACGAGTCTATCGCTCAGGAGCGGCCACCGATTGAAGCTCCTTGACCTTCCCATGGCAGGAAGGTCAACAATGGGTTGTATCGGTCGAGCGGCCGTTTCGTAAGGGGAGACCATGAACATCGGTGAGGTTGCGAAGTCATCGGGCATGTCCGCCAAGATGATTCGACACTACGAGGAAACGGGCCTGATTCGGGCTGCCGCGCGAACCGGGTCGAACTATCGGGTGTACTCGTCCCGAGATGTCCAAGTGCTGCGCTTTGTTCAGCAGGCCCGACATCTCGGATTTTCGACCAGACAAATTGCGGTGTTGCTGGCTCTTTGGGAAGACCGCAGCCGGTCAAGTCGTGAGGTCAAGCGGCTCGCGAACGCGCATATTGCAGACTTGAATTCAAGAATTCAGGAACTGGTGGACATGAGGGATACGCTCATGCATCTGGCGAAACACTGCAAAGGGGACTCACGCCCCGACTGTCCGATTCTCGACAAACTGGTTGGCGGGACGCATTGATGCATCCATGGGTCGAGGTTTACGATAACCGAGGCAAGTTGTTCAGGGCATGACGACGAGATGGGAGCACTCGATATGAGCAGGCCACTTAGCGACGGTAAGACTTCTCACGACCATTTGGGTGCTGCCCACGAGCCGGGCGGCCAACATGACCAGCCTACGGTCAATGTACAGGGTAAACCGTCTGGGCATGTTTACGACAATCACATCGCGCACCACGGGCATGGTCATGTCGGTGCAAAAGCGGAGACTAATGGCGTGCTCAAGGACCCCGTTTGCGGTATGCGTGTCACTGCGGATTCGCAATTCCGGTCCGAACATGACGGACATCAATATTATTTCTGCAGCGAGTCATGTCAGGAGAAGTTTCGGGCTGCCCCGCTGCGTTATGTCGACCGGCCGAACGATACATCTGTGCAGCCTTCTCCGGAGGGCACGATATACACCTGTCCGATGCATCCGGAAATTCGCCAGGACCATCCCGGAAACTGCCCAAAGTGCGGGATGACCCTCGAGCCCATGTTGCCCAGTCTCGAGGACGAAGAGAATCCGGAATTGACCGACTTTCGTCGCAGATTCTGGTGGACCCTGCCGTTGACCGCCGTGGTGTTCGTCCTAGCCATGTTTGGCCATCGGCTGGACTGGATAGAAGCATCCACCCAGAGCTGGGTTGAGTTCGTTCTCTCTACCCCCGTCGTCGTTTGGGCAGGTCTGCCGTTCTTCGTACGATGCGTTCAGTCGTTCGTCAATCGCAGCCCGAACATGTGGACGCTCATTGGACTCGGCACAGGCGCGGCCTATGCCTATAGCGTCATCGCGACGGTTGCTCCGGGAGTCTTTCCTGAAGCTTTTATCGCCCACGGTCGTGTCGAGGTGTACTTTGAAGCTGCGGCTGTCATCATTTCGCTCACCCTGCTGGGTCAACTACTTGAACTGAAAGCACGGTCACAAACGTCCGCTGCTATCAAGGCGCTCCTGGGTCTCGCGCCGAAGACTGCGCGGCGTATCAATGCTGATGGAACTGAGGAGGATGTCCCTTTGACTCACGTCCATGTTGGCGACCTGCTCCGCGTACGGCCGGGCGAGAAAGTGCCAGTGGACGGGGTGGTCATGGAGGGTTCCAGCTCGCTGGACGAGTCAATGATTACGGGCGAACCAATTCCTGTCGGCAAACGGGTCGGAGACCATGTCATAGGCGCGACCATGAATGCGACGGGCAGCCTCGTTATCAAGTCGGAGAAAGTCGGGTCTCAAACCGTACTCGCACAAATCGTCCAGATGGTGGCGCAGGCCCAGCGCTCGAGGGCGCCAATGCAACGCATGGCTGATAAGGTTGCGGGTGTGTTCGTCGTCGCCGTAGTTGGTATCGCGGCCTTGACTCTTCTCGCCTGGGGCTTGTTCGGCCCCGACCCGAGCTGGGTGTACGGTCTCATCAACGCCGTGGCGGTGCTCATCATTGCATGTCCGTGTGCACTCGGGCTCGCTACGCCGATGTCCATCATGGTTGCGAGCGGCAAAGGGGCCTCCAATGGCGTGCTTTTCAGGGATGCCGCCGCGATTGAGAATCTGCGCAAGGTCAACACACTTATCGTGGACAAAACGGGCACGCTAACCGAGGGGCGTCCCGCCTTTGACCGTGCAGTCGGTGTGAACGGACATTCGGAGGAAGATGTTCTCCGGCTCGCGGCGAGCCTCGACCAGGGTAGCGAACACCCGCTTGCCGCGACCATCGTGGATGCGGCCAGTCATCGAAAACTGGCCCTCGAGAAGGTGGAAAACTTCGAATCGAGCACCGGGATTGGCGTGCGAGGACTTGTCGGCGGTCGGAAACTCGCGCTCGGCAACACCGCGTTGATGGAAGTTGAAGGCATTTCCGTTCGGGAACTCGCCACAGAGGCCGATGCGCTGCGAGCGCAGGGGGCGAGCGTCATGTACCTGGCGGTCGACAAGACGCTGGCAGGTCTTCTCGCGGTTTCGGACCCGATAAAGGCGACGACATCCGAGGCATTGAAGCGGCTCAGGGAAGACGGCATTCGCGTTGTGATGGCGACTGGCGACGGTGTCGTGACAGCCAAATCTGTGGCGACGAGGCTCCAAATCGACGAGTTCCATGGCGAGGTCAAGCCCGCCGACAAGCTTGCGCTCGTAACGAGGTTCCAGGAGGAAGGCAAGGTCGTGGCCATGGCCGGAGATGGTATCAACGATGCGCCAGCGCTCGCCAAGGCCGACGTGGGTGTTGCGATGGGAACCGGTACGGACGTCGCGATGAGCAGCGCTCAGGTCACGCTTGTCAAAGGCGACTTGCGCGGCATCGCGCGGGCCCGGGAGCTATCTGAAGCCACCATCCGCAACATGAAGCAGAACCTCGGCTTCGCGTTCGTCTACAACGCATTGGGTGTCCCGCTGGCCGCCGGCGTGCTCTATCCATTCACAGGGCTGTTGCTGTCCCCGATGATTGCGGCGCTAGCAATGAGTTTGAGTTCGGCTTCAGTCATCTCGAACGCGCTGCGTTTGCGCAACGTAGAGATTTGACTCATCGCTTCGGATTGTAGGGCGGGTATCGTGGCTGTATACGGTACACGCCCACTTCCTCGATGCCTCATTGGACCTGCGCGGTATCCCTGCCAGATAGCCTCGGAACGAAGCGCGGTGTTCGTGCGGCATATTCGCGCCACGCCTGTCCGAACTGCTGTTCGGAATCATGCTCCTCCTGACGGGCAAGGTGCACGTACATAGCGACGAGAATCGGGAACATGACGAGCGTCACCAACGTGGGCCACTGCAGCAGGAAGCCAGCCATGATAATGACGAAGGCGACGTACTGCGGATGCCGAACTCGAGCATAGGGTCCCGTCGTTGCCAGTTGCCCTTTGCGCTGCGCTTCATAGAGGACGTGCCACGCCGTCGACAGCAGATAGAAGCCACCGAAGATAAGGGCAATGCTGGACAGATGTGGGAAGACAAGGTGCGGATTGCCGTGCTGGCCGGTTATCGTCCACCAGATGTGACCGGCGTCGTGGGTGAACAGGTTCGTTTGCGGAAATTTCGCCTGGAGCCAACCAGCCAAAAGATAAATGGTAAGCGGAAAGCCGTACATCTCGGCAAACAGCGCGACGACGAACGCCGAGAAAGCTCCGAAGGTGCGCCAGTCTCGGGCAGTATTTGGTTTGAAGAAACTGAAAGCGAAGATGATGAAGATTAGGGAGTTGATGGCAACCAGCCCCCACAGTCCATACCCGCCAGTTGGGTCATTCATCTCGCCCTCCCTCCGTGTCCGTGCTTTGAGTAACGCTGCGCTCTCCGTGATGGTGTCCGTGGTGCATGAAAAGATGCATCAGCGGGCACGCCAGGAGAAGCAGATATGGAAGCGCGCCAAGAAAGTGCGCGCGATGTTCTGAGAACATAAAGAATGCGGCTATCGCCCCGAAGCCGAGCAAAGCAATAGCGCCGCGCGATTTCCAAAACGGTGACGCGACGTGAGAAGGCATCTTCATACCGGGCTCCCTGATAACTGGCTGGACGTTGTCGACTGTAACGACGGGGGTGAAGAGTCGATTGACCTAACTCAAGGGAAGTGCGATGTGGCTGGAATCGTGACTCGAGAATCGCGAGCGAGAAGCGTTTCCACACAGTTCCGGAGCTGACGACAGCTTGTCATCAAGACTGGCCAGTGACGCAGCAGCAAGGGGGCAACGTCAAACATGAACCTCGTTGATGTGCGTCAAAAGCAAAGTTCTCTTCGAGCGTAGGCTGGCATCACCATCTCGGCGGTGGTGCGTCGCTTCCACCTGGCAACCAAGGAATTTGCGGTCGTCGCATACGGCGCGCGGTCCTGTGGCAAGTACAGGAGCCGGATTCTCGACGGATAGGAACAGCTCAATGCGCACACTACTTTTAGGCTTGGTCACCGTCATCGTTCTCGCAGTCTCGGGGTGCGGCTATAACACCATCCAGACTCGGGACGAGCAGGTAAAGGCTAGCTGGTCAGAAGTGCTGAACCAGTATCAGCGGCGCGCCGACCTCGTTCCCAATCTTGTGAATACGGTCAAGGGCTACGCAAGCCAGGAAAAGGATGTGTTCACGCGCGTGACGGAGGCACGGGCACGGGTGGGCTCCATCCAGGCGACTCCTGAGCTTATCAACGACCCGCAGGCATTCGCGAAGTTCGAAGCAGCTCAGGCCCAACTGACGAACTCGCTCTCGAGGTTGCTGGTGGTGTCTGAAAATTATCCGCAGCTGAAGTCAGATGCCAATTTTCGGGACCTGCAAGCCCAATTGGAAGGAACTGAAAATCGCATCACGGTTGCCCGAAACCGCTACATTAAGGCGGTGCAGGACTACAACGTCACAGTGCGCTCGTTTCCGTCAAATCTAACGGCGAGTGCGTTCGGCTATAAGGAGAAACCCAACTTCTCGGTGTCGAACGAAGCGGAGATTGCCCGCCCTCCACAGGTTGACTTCAGCGCGGCGCCGGCGAGCGGAGCGGCCAATTGAACATACTGAAAGCGGCCAGAATCGTTTTCTTCGCGCTCGTCTCGTTCTGGCTGCTTGTTGCCAACGCAGATGTCGCGATTCCAACGCTAACCTCGCGCGTCACCGACGAGACCAAGACGCTCACCACCGACCAACGCGCAGCGCTCGAGCAGACGTTACAAAAATTCGAGGCGAACAAAGGGAGTCAGCTTTCGGTGCTCATCGTTCCGACGACGCGACCCGAAACCATCGAGCAGTATTCGATACGGGTTGTCGAGCAATGGAAGCTTGGTCGCCAGCGTATCGACGACGGTGCGCTACTCATCGTCGCAAAAAATGACCGAACGTTACGCATCGAAGTGGGATATGGCCTCGAAGGCTCGCTGAATGACGCCACGAGCCATCGCATCATCGACGAGGTAATCGTTCCCAAATTCAGACAGGGAGACTTCTACGGCGGTATCACGGCCGGTGTTGACAGCATGATGAATGTCATCAATGGTGAACCGTTGCCCGCGCCGGACCGAAACGCAGGCGGTCGTTCAGGGCGCGTAGGAGGCTACTTGCCCATCCTTTTCGTGCTCACCTTGGCGCTTGGTGGCGTGCTTCGTTCCATCATGGGACGTCTCCCGGGCTCGCTTGTGACGGGCGGCGCTGTTGCGGGCATTACATGGGTGCTCTCGGGGACAGTCTTTGTGGCAATCGTCGCGGGGGCGATTGCTCTCGTGTTTACGCTGGTGGGTGGTGGCATGGGTGCGTACGTCGGAGGGCGAGCTATCGGCGGACGGGGTGGCGGGTCGGGGAGGTCACCGTTTCGCGGTGGCGGCGGTGGTTTCGGCGGCGGCGGCGCCTCGGGCAGGTGGTAGCCATGGACCTAAGACGCGTCGTCAGACACATGTTCATGACTCGCTGGCAAGTGGACCGTGCCTTCCCACACCGGACGCTGCGAGCAATTGAAAAGGCGATTCAGACAAGTCACCACGCCCACATAGGACAGGTTCGATTTGCCGTGGACGGCGCACTGCACGTTAGTGAACTACGGCGCGGCACGACAGCGAGGGAGCGCGCAATTGATGTCTTTTCGGAGCTTCGTGTTTGGGACACTGAGCACAACAATGGAATACTCATCTATCTCCTGCTCGCCGACCGTGATGTTGAAATCGTCGCTGACCGAGGTGTGCACGCCCGGGTGCACGCTGCCGAATGGGAAAGGATTTGCAAGAAAATGGAGGCGAATTTCAAGCTCGCCAAGTACGAGGTCGGCGTTCTCAAGGGCATAGAAGAAGTGACCGAACTGCTCACGAGGCACTTCCCTATCCAGCAGGAGCTACGCAGCGAACTGCCGAGCAAGCCGACCGTATTATGAGCCGGGCCACCCCGCATGGGGAAGGACAACGGATGGCCGATTTATACCGCGTCAGACGATGGCAAGCAGCGTCAAAGGCCGCAGAGGCAAAACTCCAACTGGGAGACGAAACGCTGCACGTATTGGCTCTCGGGGCGCTATAAATTTCTAGGAGCGCTTTCGTGTCGCATCAATCTGGCACCCGTTGTATGGGTCTGTATGCTCAATTTCATGTAAGCGCTCGTGCGAAGTGCTGGTCGCGCGACTGCTTAGCTGTCTGCGTATAAATCCGATTCTCTAATATACTAAAAAGAGTTCGTTCCAAGATATTAGGCTTTCTTCAAAAAGCTAAGAACAGAAGTCTCTTTTAGGGCCACACTCCGTTCACATCTTCGGCCCTTCGCCGTATCTCAGGCGGCGAGTCGCCACCGTCTCCATGCGGTCTTCATGCAGGAACGCATGGGGAGACCTAAATGCGGAGAGTCAATGCACGGCAGTTCCCAGAGATGACCCTCCAGACGTTCAGTACGGGCACGCACTGCGACTGAGTTCGCAGCGGCAACGTGACGAATACGAACTGCAACTGAGGATTGAATCGCGGCAGCGTCATAGTTACTTCTTGGGTCAGTCTGTCTTGCGAAGCACTGCACGGCATCGTTCGAGCTCCTCGGTGAGCGAGTCTATCTCCGTCTGCATTTCCGCTACTCGTTCAAGAAGCCGACCGACGTGGTTCCAATAGGCACCGCCCGAACCATCTTCCTCACGCGCCAGTTCCTGAATCTTACGAAGGGCCGGCTCCAAGTCGATATGGTCTTCCGAGAGGGGCAACGCTCTGGCGCGGTTTCCACTCGGGCAGTGTCAGGCTGACGCGAGCGCCTGAACAAGACACCCTCGTTCACGTATCGCTTCATGATGCGCAAAAAAGGACCAAAATGAGGACTAGCGCCACGGCCGGCACATACAGCAGGGCCAGGTTTCGAAGAGCGAAGTCCAGGAGTTGTTTCATGTCTTCTGAAGTTGCATGACTACCAGACGTAGTTGCCTGCGACGCTTTTTCGTCACTTCTCAACGAAAGCCGCGGCGGCACGTATTACTCGCTTCTTTTCATCGAACCAGCCGACAAACGATATTAATTTGGCGCCAGAAGGCAAAGCCTTGTCGGAGCTAGAGCGCCCTAACCCGGAAAATGCACGGGAATCAAGACCACCCCTTTACGTGCTGGTCAAAATCCTCTACTGGCCGCCGGGGCCACGACGTACAAAGTGAGACTTCGGCGGTTCACCTTGCTGGGCTGCGGGCTTATCCGCAGGCTTCTCAACACGATCGGTATTGCCCAGACGCGTACGGGAAGACTGCCCGTCCTTTCGGCCCACGTCGACAACGTTGTCTGCGACATTCGCAGCCGTTCTGATCACTGTGCCGTGACCGTTCGCGTCGAGGCCGGAATCAGCAGCGAGCCGCTCGGCGCCCGTGACCGCCTGCTCAACGTTATGACGACCGCCGGCAACCCTCGACTGAACTTCGTTCTGCAGATCAGGGGCAAGGTTGAAGTTCGGGTCCGCCGCCTTGGGCAATTCCTGCGGTCGACCTGCGAGGGCGGGAGCGTTCGGCACGCGGGAACCTGGGTGAGCCGGTGCAAGGTGCGCCGCCGCCGGGTGAGCTGTGGGATGCGCCTGAGGAACGCTGGCCGGCGCTCGCTGTGAAGGAATCGCCCCAACCATTGGTCCGTGCATCCGCGCTCCGGCCGCGTTCGCCAGTCCGCCGCCATCCACGCCCGTGCCATCAACCGGCTTGCCGATATCGAGGTTCATTGGCCCGCTATTCACGTTGGGCTCGAAACGCATGTGCTGAAGCGCGCGGCCTTCGTCCGCGAGGTATCGCGCTGCTGCAAGACGATCCGCCGGCGCGGCCTTTTCGTCCTGCGCCATCATCACCGCTGCGCGATGCCGATTAACCGCATCCTGCGCGTCACGATCGCCAACGACGCGGTCCGTCGCTCCGGACGCTGCGTCCGACTCGGCCTTGGCAATATAGGGTTGTACAGCCGAGTTCTCAGAGAACTGGCGGCCGGACGTTAGCTGGAACGCGGCGTATTCGCTGTTCGATCTCTGCTGCCATGCAAGCTCCGTTGCACCGATGGTGGAACTCATGTTGACCATGCTGGACGTGTCGCGCACGCCTTGGCTCGCGGAGTCGGAGACCGATTGCACCTCGCTGAGTGTTTTTTGGTAGGACTGCTGGATAGACAGACTCTTGGACAGTTCACTCGACGAGCGTTGCCCCGCACTCGTGTTCTGGAACTCAGACATCGTCTTGGACAAGGCGCGTGACATCGCCACGGAGTCGTTGTAGTTTTCATTACGCGTGCGGCTTTGTGCGTCCTGCAACGAATCGTTCGCACTCGTCGCCGTGTCGCCGTGCGCGCCCACGTTGAAGCGAAGTCCCCTGTTGCTGAAGCTCGCGCTTCCGCCCCCACCAGCGGACGTCTGATTGGAGTTGCTGCGCACGCCCGTGACAGCGCCACCCGCCTGCATGTCATTACCTGTGCGCTGTTCTGCGTTGAAGTTGCGTGCAAGGGCCTCCCCGACCTGGCGATCCAGCCCGATGCTCTGGTAGTTGCCGCTGCTGATGGCGCTGCGAATATCGGCGAGGTTCGACTCCCCTGCCGTCAAGGCCCTCGACCGCGTGTCCGATTCGGTCAGTGATCGCGCGGCCTCGCGTACCGAATTACCGAAGGTATTGCTTGTGGAGACGGCGTTAAGGCTACCCGTCATCGCCAGGCGGCCGGACCCATTGCCTGTCTGGCTGATCGTGCCCACCGCGCTGTTCTCGAACATCGGTCGCGTCGATTCGGGCGCTGGCGCGAGGTTATCGGCCGTATCCCGACCTTTAGGTGCGATCGTTGTGGCGACACTCGTCATCGCGGACGATTCACCCAGCCCAAAGATCAGGCTCATCAACACCGGAAGGCTCGCCATGATATGGGAGCCGACGCCAATCTGCAGGCTGAGTTCCTTGTACGCGGAAAGCGTGGACGCCTGCGAGATCCAGCCGCCTTGGCGCAGCGACTGGAGGTAGTTCGCCACGTCGACGCAGATCATGCTGTTCACGAGCTCCGCGCCGACGTTCACCACGAGCAACGGCCACACGATGATGTGCGCGACCGTCTTGACGCATTTCCCCGCCTCGATGCCCGCGAACATCATCAGCATGACGATGGCCGGGCCGAGCCCGATGATCATCGCAAGCAGGTAATTGCCGAAGCTGCCCGCGTACCGCAGCATCGGCACTTCGCTGGCCGCCTGCTGGAGGTTGTTTCGCTCGACCTCGGCGGCCTGTAGTGCGGTCGCCTGACATTCCACTAGCGTGTCGCTACTCGCCTTCAGGCAGTTCAGGTTCGTCTCGACTATCTCCGAGAAAAGCAGATTCATGAACTCTGCATTAGCCTGCCCCGTCCCGCCGGAGAACACGTTGCCCAGGGTATTTGCCCGCGTGACTGCAGAATACTGCGCTGCAACCGTGTTGAAGCTATAGTCTGCCCCCGGCAACGGCTGGTCCATGCCGTTGACCGCGCCCTGAATGACACGTGTGAATTCGACGGAATTGAGTGCGTCGGTAATGTCGTCCGCGACCTTGTACGCGGCATCCGAGCAGGAAAGAATCTGCGTCGAGCTGAGCCCAGGATCATTCACCATGCCGTTGGTGTTCAGCGATGCCTGGTACAGCAATGCGCCAAGAGCGGTCGGGTTCAGCCCGTTGATCGAAATGGACTGTGCGCTCGTCGCGCCCGTGTTGCCGGCGTTCTGGACGAGATTCTGGATGCTCGCGTAGTTGACTCCGGAATCGGGCCCGAGGCAGGCTGCGAGCACGGTTTTCACTTCTGAGTCGACACCGCCGAGTCTCACCATCGCCGTGCGAGAGGTTAGCAAGACCTTTAGTGGGTTCAGGAAACCATTTGCACTCGCCGAGATTGCGGGATAGTCCGCGTCAACGGTCTGGAACGCAGTCGAGTATGCCGCGTTCAGATCCATCGACAGGATGCTGCCGGCGGCCGGAATCGCCGAAATGACGAGCGGAACGTTATCGACCTCGGTAACCGCACCATTGACCGTTGCCTCGAGCTGCACCGTGCCCTTGAGCATCGGATTGGTGAGGGTCATAGCCAAAATGAAGGGCATGAGTGTGTTGAATGCGCCATGACCAAGGACGGCGGCACCCTGCCCGCCTGGGCTCCTCAGGACGGCGCTGGTGGACGACGCAAGCAGTCGCCACATGGCGACAACAAGCGCAAAGCCCCAGATCCACGCGTCCTCCTTGCAGATCATCGCTACCCCGTTCAGCACGGCGTAGAGCGTCGTCAGGTCGGCGCTCGTGGAATAGATGGTGAGAGTTGGAATAGCCAC
>NZ_JAJUBH010000004.1:0-589129 GCF_021353155.1 Caballeronia sp. PC1 | reverse complement strand
TGCGCGGCTTCGGAGACCGGCCAGCTCACGGTTATCGACTGACTGCCCCGGCGAACTTCGACACGGATCTCCGTCGAGGCTACCTCCTTTACTCCCATAGCAACAGGGACGAACGCTGGTAGGGGTGTCGATTGAGCTTCTGCCGGGCCTTCAGACAAACGCTTTGGAAGTTTGCCTTCTGCCTGATCAAGCCAGCGGCGCAATAGATTCGCGTTGAGCCGATGTTCCAGCGCCACGGCCGACACTGACACGCCGGTGCCTTGGCAAGCGGCGACAACGCGCGCCTTGAATTCTTCGGTGTAGCGCCGACGACGGCGACGCGTCGGCAACGCCTCTTCTTCGATAGTGTTCACGTGTCCGCTTATTCGCTTTAGTGGACACGATACTCCCAACTGTTTCAGCTACATTCAAGGTGAGTTGCCGAGCCGCTTACGTTGGTCCGACGCATACTATAGCTTGGGTTGGCGAGGGTGGATCTGCTCCCAGTTCGAGAGGATCGTCGGCGCTGGCCCGGGAAGGCGCACGCAGTTCGTTGCGGTGCCGGCAAACCGGGCAGGCGAAGGAGATTTCCTCGATGTCTATCTCCGGTTCCGCGACTCTCTGATGGAAAAACGGTCAACCAGCTGCCAAACCAGACCACCGACCGCAATCCGCCGGCGGATTCAACCGATCGATGCAATAGTTTTCTGGAACCGTTCAGCCGGCGTTTCGTAATTCAGCGTCATGCGTGGACGCTCGTTCAGCCTTCTTGCCACGGCATTGAGTTTGGCCTGAGAGTAGACCGACACATCGATCCCTTTCGGGAAGTACTGCCTCAGAAGACCATTGGTATTTTCATTCGAACCGCGTTGCCAAGGGTGTTTCGGATCACAGAAGTACACGGCAATGTCAGTGGCGATGGTGAATCGTTTGTGGCCCGCCATCTCCGTGCCGCGGTCCCATGTGAGCGATTTATAGAGTTCGTGCGGCAGCTTGCTGGCATGTTTGATCAGCGCTTTGACCAGCGTCTCACTGTCTTTGCTGGTGATCCTCACTAGCATCACATAACGCGTCTGCCGCTCTACAAGCGTTGCAATCTGGCTGCCGCTGCTGCCACACAACAGATCCCCCTCCCAGTGACCGGGCACCGCACGGTCTTCCACTGCGGCAGGCCGTTCGCTGATTGATATCGCATCGCGGATCCTGCCGTGGTCCTCCGTTTTCTGGGTGTGATGTCGCGATCGACGCATAGCTCGGGTGCGCCGTAAGTGTTCCAGCAGTTCTTTCTTCAGGGCACCCCGTGCCTGAATAAACAGACTACGGTAGATGGTCTCGTGTGACACGTGATAATCCTCGTCGCGCGGCCAGGCGCGTTTAAGCCATCCAGCAATCTGCTGAGGTGACCACTGCAACTGGAGCTTGTGGGCAACGATACGTGCCAGAACCCGATGCCTGACCAGTTTGCAGACCTTGGGTCGGTGCGCCCGTTCCCACGCAAGCTCGTCCGCGTGGCTGGCCCGATAGCCTTTCTCTCCACTGTTGCGCTTGATCTCCCGACAGATCGTTGACGACGATCGCGATAGTCGCCGTGCGATTGACTGGATCGAGTCTCCCGCGGCCAGGCCTCTCGAGATCTCCTCGCGTTCAGCGAGAGTGAGCGCGAGCCTCGATCGTCGCCGCGGCGCAGGCTGGATTCCTCCAGTTTGCGCCAGAATCCCTTCTACCGACGAATGATTGCGATTAAAAAGCTCGGCGATGTGCTGCAACGACTCACCAGCACGCCAGCGCTCCCACATCAACGCCTTCTGACTCTCGCTGTAATAGATCCGCGTTCTGTACTTCATCTGCAACACTCCCGCTGCTCATGCAGCAATCATTGTGTTGCATCGATCGGTTGAATCCGCCGCCACATTGCGGACGTAGAACCCAACCTACCCCAATGACGGCAATGGCCGATGACGGAGCCTCGGTGTTCGTCACGCACTAGCTACGTAATTGAAGGAGGGGAAAAGCAACCCATGAACGACGGCGCTCGTCGTCCATTTCCGTCGCCTGGCGTGTACTCGCCCTGTCTTATCGCCGATATCGATGTCCGAAGTCGGCACCTCTAGTTCGGCTTGAATCTGGCAACCGTTCGCTTTTCGAGCACATCTGCAAAACGAGGTTGTCACTTTGGACTGGCGGCCTTCCGGACTGCATGACTCGACCATGGTGTCACTAGCAGTCCTTCGGGCCTTGCATAGCCTGTCATACGCAGCGCTCGGTTGCCGCGCGATTTCAACTCGGAACCACAGTCCAGTTATTCGCTTTCGGAACTTGTCGCTTCGATGGCAGTATCAGGGGCTGACGCCTCCGCAGCCGGTGTCACGCTTTGTGATTCCCCGCGAGATTTTCGCGCCGGACGCGCACCCCTCGAACGTGCAGGTTTCGTCGCGGCGCCCTTCTTAGCTGCCGTGCCCTTCTTTGCTGTGGTCGCTTTCTTCGCCGAAGTCGACTTTTTCGCGACCGTAGACTTCTTGGCTGCGGTTGACTTCTTCGCCGACGTGGGCTTCTTCGCGCCGGCCTTCTTAGCAGCCGGCTTCGCCCGCTTCGCCGGGGTCGCCACGTCATTTTCTGACTTCTTCGCAGCTGCACCTTTCTTGGCAACCGTTTTCGCTCCTCCGTCCTCGCCTCCAGCGCCGCTGCCTTCGATCAGATACGCGCTGCGATCCTTGGCTGTCGCTATCCAGCCTGGCGCGCGTCCGAATCCGCTCCATGTAAGCCCGGAAACAGGATCACGGTATAGCGCGGGCTGAGGGCCCTTGCGCGTTGCCTTCTTGCGCGCCGCCGGTACCGTTGAGCGCGTCGCAGTCCCAAGCCCGTCCGCTACGAGGAATGCATCGCGATTACGTGCGTTGGCGATCCATGCGGGCACCCGCCCCCGTCCACTCCAGGTGGCGCCTGTCTTCGGATCGGCGTACTTGGCTGAAGTCGCTTTTTGCGAGGTTTTGACTTGGACCTTAGCTGAACCCTTGCCCGTGGATGCAGCAACATCTTCAATCGTGATTTCATACTGAGCCATCAAGTCTCGAATCTGCTTGATCACTCCGCCGGTCTTTTTGAGTTTGATCGCTTGCGCCTGCGCTTCGAGTTTTTTGATACGAGCCTGAATTGCTTCCAAATTGGCCATGTGGTCCTCATCGTTTAAAAAGTGTCCGCACTATGCCACGGATGCAATTGAACAAGCTAGCGCGGTGAGTGCTTCCGAGGAACTATGCGGCGTGACAAACGCATCGACAAGTAGCGTTTACAGATGGTTTCTAAACGCTGTTTGGAAGACCGCTCTTGAAGGGTCTTTTTTTTTAGCGGGTGTTGGCGAAGCGAGAGCTTCGCGTTAGATTGGGGGCAGCGCAATTCAGTATATCGATTTTTATGCAGACCGATTTGTGGCTTTCTGATCCTGAGGCAGCCTATTCTCAGTGGCAGCGCGCGGAAGCGACTGGCGCCGATCGCCGCGCGTTTGCGGATCAATCGATCGTCCAGCACTGCTCCATGTTTTCGCGATTCAATGACTATTTGGCAACGCGTCGCCATAGCGTGATCAGCTTTAGCTCCGACCAGATACAAGGCTTTTTCGACGAACTGGAGCACGACTGTCAGCCAGGGACCACGACGCGGCTTCGCTATCTCAAACTCGTCGATCGGTTTGCCCGACACCTCGTGGCGATCAGTCTGCGAACGGAAAATCCCGCTGCAGAGATGCTCGCTCATGAGCACTGGCCGGAGGACGAACCGACGCCGGTCTATCTGTCGGAAGGGGATGACAGGCGCCTACAGGCCGTATGCGTCTCAGCAAGTTGCGAATCCGTGAAGGAATTGCGGAACACCGCGATCGTCGCCGTCTTTCTCGGTACCGGCATCACTGCTGCCGAATTGAGCCTGCTTCGAGTGCAAGATCTTGAGCCAGAGGGGAATCGGCCCAGCGTCATAGTAGAAAAGCACGGTCCACGTCTTGCACGACGCGTTCCCGTCGACGGCTTTGCGCTCGATGTCCTGCGTGCGTATCACGACGTCCGGGTCGAGTTGACTTGTCCGTCCGATTGGCTTTTCGTGGCGACCAGCGGCGGCAAGCCCATGAAGCCGGACACACTGCTCAAGTGCGTTCGCGCCGCCTTGCAACGAGCAGGGTTGTCCGCGGCGGACGAAAGTCCTCGGCTCCTCCGGAACACCTATGGTCGACGGCATATTGCGGCTGGGAAGACCAACGAACAAGTCAGCAACCTGCTTGGACTGTCAAGCCACCGCACGGCGACGCGCCTACGTCAAACACTGAAATGTTCCCCTTCAATCGAAGGGTGACCGTAAAGGAGGGAAATGCCTCCCTATCATGAATCCAGCGCAACAAGGGCAGTCCATCTGAAACGCTCATCGACAGCGATGGCGACGTCCTTGAGCACATAGAGCCGCTCAAGACACCGCGACCTAGTCGCACAGCGCAGGTTCAGGCTCGTCCGGTTCGTCGCGGCGGGGCGCAGCCTTCAGCCCAGCGAGCGCGCTTTGCCTCAAACCTTGCTCGACGAGTAACAGGCGTATTTTCTCCATCGCGACAAGCTGGCCAAGATTCTCTTCAGCCCACACCTTCTGGACCGCGGAGAAGTACGCTTCGATCTCCTCGATCGCTCGACGCACTTGCGCCAGTTCCAATAATAGCCGCTGAACGTCCTGATTCCCGCGATATTTGACCCAAAGCGCACGCCTCTCGTCCACGCCGACGGGCTCAAAGCGCGGCAGCTGGCGTGCCATTTTCGCGCGACGCTCTTTCTAACGACTCGGTCCGATACATGACTTCCCCCGTCTGTTTTGTCATTGCACGCCATCGTATTGAGAACTGAGACAGATCGCGTCTGCTTTGCCAAATTCATAAATATGCCGCCGTTCGTGTCGAAGGTGAGACGGACCGCCGGCAACGCTCCGAGCGCGCTTGACTTGGCCAGCCCATGAATAGGCTAAGAGATAAGCGGTTCAAACCGCGCGGGTATTACGACCATCTCTTTCAGGCGACCATGACTTACACCATCGACCCACTTAGCATCGAATTCACCGAAACCCGCCGCGGCGTCAACGCGACGGCCAAGATCCTCCGCGAAGGACAACGCATCGGCACGATCAATGACTTCGCCGAGCGCATCGTGACCGACGTCTTCTTTAACACCGAGCAAGAGCGGGCGGCGTTCGCGGCCGAAGCACGACGGAATTTGGTGAGCGTTTTCGGGGAGGCCGATCACAGCGACAGCGCGTACGTCTCCGAGTACGCGCGCCAGCTCCTCGAGCAAGCAGAGCAGCTGCTGCTGGCGCAATCGCAAGACGATCAGGTCTTGGACGCCGATCAATGAGCGGGCCATATGCAGTGGGAGACTGGGAATCGGTCTGGGCCGGCGAGCCCTATCTCACCCACCGGCTCGTGCTTGATCTGGCGTCAAAACACGTGATTGCGGGACAAGACCGACATCGCAGACGCCGAAGTCATATGAGCGTCGACGACTGCGTCTATCTCAAGCTGATTCTCGACGAAACCTTTGACGACATTTGGGAGTCGCCCACTAAATACGGATTCAAAATCGTGCACGAGATTCCCTCATGGGCGCTGGAGGCGTGGCCTTGGCCGCACCCATTGACCGGCGAGGATGAGGAAGGCGACGACCAGTCTTTCAATGAACCTGTAGGTATCGATGAGCACGGCTGCCGTTTCCCGCTGCCGCCCGAAAAGTAACTTCGCGAACACTGCCGAACCTAACCCTGCAAGCGAACCGACGCTACCATTCGGTCGAGTCGCGCGGTCGCCGCCACGATGTGGCCGAAGCGCACTTCTCGCAACTGTCGATCATGTTCGTTGACAACGGCGGTGAGCGACTCGACGAGCCACTCGCCGAAGTCCCACTCGCCGCTCTTTTTTCCAGCATCGAGAATCGCAAGCACTGCCTCTTCAACCTGACGGACGAAAGGCAAGTCGAGCAGCCCGTGCCCCGACTCGGTCAGGAAACTCGTGAGCAGGACAGTCTGGGCGAGAACAATCGTTTCGTGTCGGGCAGCGCGTTGCCCGCGTACGGCTTCGAGCGCAAGGCGTGACTGCAGACACAAGGCGTCCGCATCCTCCCGAGGCATCGGAAGAAGAAACTTCTTTGACTGCAAACGCCCTGGCTTCTTGGGCGACTTCCTCTTTTTGGAAACAGGCATGACGGCGAAATTTCTGTCGATGACAGCCCTGCCTATTAAGCGATGCGAGGGTTTCCTGGCTCCGATCCAAATAACGTGGCCGACTCTCCAGAGGGGACGGCCACGCTGGTGCGCTGCTTGACGCTCTCCACGCGCTTTTCTTCGGCACGAGCGATCAACGTCAACAGCTCGCGGCTCAGATCGGCATCCTTCGCGCCCGGCCGCCAGGGCACACACCCGTGCTTCATTCTCGTTTCGCGAGCCAGCGTCAGCGCATCCCTTGCCGCTTTCGCGCTCTCGAAACTTACCTCATCGCAAAATGCGACAGGATCGCGAAACTCCGAGAACGAGGTGAGGTCTTCGCGGCCGGCATGAATCCTGGCTGGAAAGTCGCGTAAATCGGACACGACGCGGTGGCTGAGTCGCCGCCACTCGATCTTTTCGGGGTAGACAAACGCCGGCAGCATTGCACTTTCCGCAGCTTCGCGATTTCCGGAGCGGGTCGCTTCGTCCCGGGCCCACTCCGCACGGTGCATCATGGCTCTGCACACTCGTGCGTACCCTTCGAGCGATACAGCAACCTCCAGAGCCGCGTCGCGTCGATCGCGTCGAGCGGTGATGCGTTCCTTCAATCCTCGCATCGCAAGCACAACGATCGCGCTAATGGCGCTTGATGCGCCAGCGATCGCGAGCCAGTTGGGCCATTGAACCTGCGTCCAAAGTGCCGACACTTGCTGCCATTGTGCCTGCCACATAGCGTGTCCTCAGAGCTTTGAAGCAGCAAGTATAGAAAATTCCGCTCGTTTTTCTAATACTGGGGAATGTCCGACTGCCCAATATGATCAATACGCGACCGTGGGTGCCTGCCAGAACCGTGCCGTCGTCGGAGAATCAAATTAAGTGTCCATTCAAGACAGGCGTCTTCACATTCAGTTAATTTTTTCGAGCTATTCTGGCTTCACTCGCTCGACATAAAAGGGGACATGAACGATGATTTTCTATCATCACGGTGCGGCCATTCAGCCATCCGTCACACGCGTCGGCCGCGCGTTCGTTGCCCGCGCATCGATTCTCGAAGAGGACGGTGAAGCGACCTCGCTGGGCGATCTTGGCGTGTTCGCGAGCAAAGACGGTGCATATCGATTCGCCATTCGCTGCGCGTTTGCTTTCGTCGATGGGCAAACCCTGCCACTCCCACCTTTCAAAGTACAGCACTGACGGTGTAAGGCAGCGTAATTGAAACGATCAAAATGAGAACGCCGTAACGTTAAAGCGCACTTTTTGTCGCAAAGTTTCGATGATTCTCCCGTTCTTGCTTTCAATCGACCATGAGACGGTTGGGATCCCGTCTGCCCCGATGACGCGAAACGCTCCCGGTTCGCAAGCCATCAAATTGGGCTGCCAAATGTCATGCGGCGAGTCGGTGTTCGTAGTACGGGCGATCGCGATCATCCAAGATTCCGTACAGCGCATCGAGATCCGACGGATCGGGATTCAACCATGCCTCGACGTTCTCGGGCTTGATTGGCACGATGCAGCGATCATGTCCAGCTGCGACGACTTCGGGCGGCGGATCATCCGTGATGGCCGCAAACGACAGCAGGTCGGGTTGATCTTTGGCTGTCCAGCGCGACCACAAGCACGCGATCAGCATGTCACCGCCTGAATCCGGCGTGAACTCGAGCACCACGTTTTCATCCTTCTCACCTTCTGCGAGCGAGCGCCCCTCCATCCGCGCCCGGCTGACGTTCTCGTAAAATCGATTCACGATCATCACGCCGTGTGAATGTCCAAACAGTGGTCGCCAGAACCCTTCAAGTGAATCGCGGCGGCTGTTATATGTGCCTGGGAAGCGCATGTCGTAGTTCGCAGGCTTACCCGCGATGCGGCACTGATACCGCATCGGCTTCACAACGTACTGTCCGTTCTCGACGACGAGCACTGGCGCATAGTGACCTGGAAAAATCCGTGAGTCACGGTCCTTGGGCGTCGTGCGACGCAAATCGTCGAGCCGACGCAGATTCGAATAGATCTTGTCGGTCGCAATGCGCCGACTTTCGGTCGCGGCCTTTGTCGCTTTCGTTTGCAACGCCCGCTCGGCATCGGCCAGGCGGGTGCGCTGCTTGAAGAGATCCTGCTCGAGCGCGGTTACCTGTTCGATGTTGAACCGATCAATGAATTCCTTGATCTGACGCTCATCGTCGCTTTGCGGTTCACGGAAAGCGTCTTCCATCCCCTTCGGAATCTTC
Organism: Caballeronia sp. PC1; assembly: GCF_021353155.1. NCBI lineage: Bacteria > Pseudomonadati > Pseudomonadota > Betaproteobacteria > Burkholderiales > Burkholderiaceae > Caballeronia > Caballeronia sp. PC1. Next base: position 580,709 of record NZ_JAJUBH010000004.1, on the reverse strand, counting down.
GCCTTGCTGCCTTCGGCGCGTTCCCAGAACAGGCGCGCGAATTCACGAATGTCCATCTGCGCGCCAAACATCTTCACGTATCGCCGATAGTCAGCTTGAATTTGCGCCGAGTAGCACACTGCCGCCCCCTTCGATGTCGATTCGGTTAGGTTGCCGTACCCGTTGCCTCGCGGCACAGTCTCATCATCTTTTGGACCACGGTGCTCGCATGGTTCAGCCCCATGTCGCCGGTGAAGAGCGCCTGCACGTCTGACTGGCGCACGGCGATGCCAGCCCCTTTCAGATCACGTCGAGCGATTTTGAAGGCCAGTTGGCCGATGCGGATGCGCTCGAGCCAGTGCATCGTGACTAGGTTACGCTTGAGCCAGATGCGGCAGCTCTCCACGACGTGGTCCACGCGCCATTCTTGGGTCAGCGCGTAGGAAGCGGCAACGGTCGCCACCAGAAAGCAGAGTAAATCCGCTCGGGCGCCTGTCAGTTCGTCAATATCGGGTTTGCTCATCTTATTTCCTGTTCCCAACATACTAACCACTTAATTGCCAACTACCTGCAGGTGCGGACGGGCTCCGGGACTTTCAACGGCAGATCGACCGCCAGTCGCTCCAGCGCAGTCCCATTCCGACGCACGAACCATCGCATCCCGCGCAGTAATGGCGATTGCGCACGCTGTCGTCGACCTGCCAGCGGTTGAAATCATCCACCGACTTCGTCCCGACTGTCCGGCCATTCTCCTTGGCGAAGAATGTCGGCTCGCCCGCTTTGCCACGGGCGACAGCTTCGTCGATCGTCGCGTCGCCGAATGCCTCGCGCAGCTTGACGACGAAGTCGGCGAACTCGGGCATTGGATGTCTCGGGTGCAAGCTTATTGGTCAGGTTTGTCTGCGGCCAGTTAAAAGTGCGCAACGCACTGCTTCGATTTTTGAGCTAAGATACCACTGTATATTTATACAGTATTCTTGCCAGCCCCTTTTACCATGGCCGCTCTGCCTCAAGACATCGCGTCGCTTCACCCCGGGTTGTGGCTCGGCTCTCAACTCGCGCGTGCGTACGGCAAGATCATCGACACCGGCTACGCAGCCCTGTCGGCGGAGCTGCCTGGCGGTGGCTGGCCGATCGGCGCACTGGTGGAGTTGCTGGTTCAGCAGCCGGGGATCGGTGAAATGCGGCTGCTCAAGCCCGCGCTGGTGGCAGCGAGCAAACGGCCGATCGCACTGCTGCAGGCGCCGCACGTGCCGAACAGTCTGGCGTTCGCCTACCTAGGCGTGCCGCTGGACAAACTCATGTTGCTGCGGGCGCCGAAGACGGCGGATGCGCTCTGGTGCGCCGAGCGCGTGCTGAACGCTCGAAGTTGCGGCGCGCTGCTCTTCTGGCAACAGCACGTTCGGTCAGAAGCGTTACGGCGATTGCATCTGGTGGCACAAGCGACCGAAACATTACTGATTCTGGTTCGACCGCTCGCCGCCGCCCAGGATTCGTCGCCCGCGGCGTTACGGCTGGGGGTGCGGCCCGCCGACGGCGGAATCGTCGTCGATGTCATCAAACGAAGAGGTCCAACCCGAACCGACCCACTGTCCATCCACCTCCAACCGACTCCGATTCTGCTCAGCCCTCATGGCCGTGTTCGTCGCCATCTTCCTGCCCCGGCTTTCGCTGGAGGTCTTCCGTCCGAGATGGTCATCTCCGACTGAACACGGCTGCGTGGTGCTCGAGCGTGACAAGGTGATCGTGCTGGATCAGGCAGCCAGAGACGCAGGGGTGATGGTGGGGATGAAGCGCGGTGGCGTCACGACACTCGCGGCCGACGCGCTGATGCATGACCGCAGCCCCGAGCGCGAGCTCGATATGCAACGCGAAGTCGCTTTCGCGCTGCTGCGCTTCTCGCCTCAAGTCGCCGTGCGCGAGGAAGAAACCGTCGTCGTCGACGTGACAGCAAGTCTGCGACTCTTCGGCGGCATCGTGCAGGTCTGTCGACAGATTCGAGAGACAGTCAAAGCCATCGGCGTCACCGCCCGCATGAGCGTCGCCCCTACGGGTCAAGGCGCGTGGCTGCTTGCCAAGCGTGGTCGCCGGCGCGTGCTCAAGATGAGTTCGCTCGAACGCTATCTGGGCGAGCTGCCCTTTATGGTTGTCCCCGAAGCTCGCTCCTTCGGCGACTGGTTCAACGGCCTCGGTTGCCGAGTGCTCAACGATATTCGACGCCTGCCGCGTGCAGGTCTCAAAAAGAGGTGTGGCGTGGATTTACTGGATTCGCTTGACCGCGCCTACGGCCTGTCGCCCGAACTCTACGAATGGCTGGAGTTGCCGCCGTCCTTTAGCGCGCGTACCGAACTGCCCGATCGCGTCGAGCATGCCGAAGCCATTCTTTTCTCCGCGCGGCGACTGATCTTGCAGCTGTGTGGCTGGTTGAGCGCGCAGCAGCTCGCGCTCACGCAGGCGACCATCACGCTCGAGCACGAGCGCGGCCGCCAGGCCATCGAGCCGACAGTCTTCGAGATTGCACTCGCGGAACCCACATGGCACGAGGAACATCTTGTTCGCCTGCTCAAGGAGCGACTCGGGCGCGTCGAACTCGAAGCGGCCGTCATTGCGCTCCGACTCACGGCATCGAAAGTACAACCCGCTGAGCCGCCCAGCGACTCGCTTTTCCCCGATCCGGGAGGTTCCGCGCAGGACCACAATCGCCTCCTCGAACTGCTGGTGGCTCGCTTGGGTGCGGAGAATGTGCTGCGGCCAGCGCCGACATCGGATCATCGACCCGAACAGGCGAATCAATGGCTGCCGGTGCAGGCCACGACCAAAGCATGCCCGCCTCCCGACGAGCTTCCGCGGCCGACGTGGTTGCTGGATACGCCCGTACGGTTGATGATCAAAAATCACCGACCGTTCTATGGCTCGCCCCTCAAGCTCGTCTCGACGGGCGAGCGTATCGAAGCAGGCTGGCACGACGGAGCGCTGGTCACGCGCGACTACTATGTCGCGCAAGCCACCGATCAGAGTTGCTACTGGATCTACCGTGAACGACCAAGCGTGAAAACCGAAGAAGTCCGCTGGTTTCTTCATGGGTTGTTCGGATAACGGGTGTCGCCGTGGATCTCTTCTCGTCGGCCCTACCCGATTACGCCGAGCTTTTCGCGTTCACGAACTTTTCGTTCCTGCACGGCGCATCGCACGGCGAAGAGCTCGTGCTGCGCGCCTCGCAACTCGGCTACTCAGGTCTGGCGATCACCGACGAATGCTCGCTTGCAGGCGTCGTGCGCGCCCACGTGCAGGCGAAAGAAGAAAAGCTGCCGCTCATCATCGGCTCCTACTTCCGGCTCGTCCACGCGGACAAGAGCCCGGCGTTCGGCCTGGTCCTGCTCGCACAAAACCGCAACGGCTACGGCAATCTGTCCGAGCTGATCACGATCGGCCGCATGCGGGCGGCAAAGGGCTCGTACCTGCTCACGCCGCACGACCTCTCGAAGCCCGAGAAGGAGTACGCGGCTCTGCGCGGCATGCCCGATTGCCTGGCGATCCTGGTGCCAGACTTTCCTGCGAAGGAAGACGCGCTCTCGGCACAGGTCGAGTGGCTCAACGAGACGTTTCCTGCTCGTGCGTGGGTGGGTCTCATCCTGCATCAACGCGCGATGGATGACATTCACCGAGGCAGCGTCGAATATGTCGCGGAACGACACCGCGTCCCGGTCGTCGCGCTCGGCAACGTCGTCATGCATGTGCGCTCCCGAAAGCCGCTGCAAGACACAATGACTGCCATTCGCATCGGCAAGCCCGTCGCCGAATGCGGATACGATCTCGCGCCCAATGCCGAGCAGCACCTTCGTTCTCGCCTGCGCCTCGCCAATCTGTACCCCGCGCACGCGCTCGCGCAGACACTCAACATTCTGGAGCGCTGCACCTTCTCATTGGATGAACTGCGCTACGAATATCCCGATGAGCTCGTGCCGGACGGTTTCACCCATGAAGCGTATCTGCGGCAGGAGACCTACATCGGCGCGCATAAGCGTTTTCCGGCTGGCATCCCACATGACGTTCAGCAGCAAATCGAACATGAATTGCAGCTCATCCGCGAGATGCGCTACGAAGCATACTTCCTCACGGTCTACGACATCGTTCGCTTCGCGCGCAGCCAGCACATACTGTGTCAGGGACGCGGGTCCGCGGCGAACAGTGCGGTCTGCTATTGCCTGGGCGTGACCGAAGTCGATCCGTCGCGCGGCAATATGCTCTTCGAGCGATTTATCAGCAAGGAACGCGGTGAGCCGCCCGATATCGACGTGGACTTCGAGCACCAGCGCCGCGAAGAGGTTATCCAATACATCTATCGGAAGTACGGCCGAGATCGCGCCGCGATTGCCGCTGCGGTCTCGACCTATCGGCCCCGCGGCGCACTGCGCGAGACCGGCAAGGCACTCGGGATCGATCCGCAGATCGTCGACAAGGTCGCCAAGTCGCACCAGTGGTTCGATCATTCTCAGGACCTACTGCGGCGCTTCGAGGAGTCGGGCCTCGACCCAGCCAACCCGCTCATTGTGATGTGGGCGAAGCTCGCCGCCGAGATCCTGAATTTTCCCCGTCACCTGTCTCAGCATTCCGGCGGCTTCGTCATCAGCCGAGGCAAGCTCACGCGGCTCGTACCCGTCGAGAATGCCGCGATGGCGGATCGGAGCGCGATCCAGTGGGATAAGGACGACCTCGAAGCACTTGGGCTTCTGAAAATCGACGTGCTCGCGCTCGGCATGTTGTCGGCCATTCGTCGCACCCTCGATATCGTCTCCGAGCAGCGCGGCGAGCGCTTCGAGATGCAGGACATTCCGGCAGAGGACTCTGAAACGTACGAGATGATCTCGCAGGCGGACACCGTGGGCGTTTTTCAGATCGAGTCACGTGCGCAGATGAGCATGTTGCCGCGCATGCAGCCGAGGACCTTCTATGACCTCGTGATCGAAGTCGCCATCGTGCGTCCAGGTCCGATTCAGGGCGGTGCTGTTCATCCGTATCTGCGGCGCCGGCAGAAGATCGAACCCGTGAGCTATCCGAGTGCGGAACTGGAGACGGCGCTCGGTCGGACACTCGGCGTGCCGATCTTTCAGGAGCAGGTGATGCAAGTGGCGATTCTTGCTGCAGGCTTTACCCCAGGCGAGGCGGATCAACTGCGTCGCGCGATGGCTGCGTGGAAACGCAAGGGCGGCCTACAGCAGTATTACGATCGCATCGTCAACGGGATGCGAGAGCGCGGCTACGAACTCGCATTTGCCGAAGCAATTTTCGAGCAGATCAAGGGCTTCGGCGAATACGGCTTTCCGGAGAGTCACGCGGCGAGCTTCGCGTTGCTGGTGTATGCGAGCAGTTGGCTCAAATGTCATGAGCCGGCAGCTTTCCTTGCTGCGATGCTCAACAGCCAGCCGATTGGTTTTTATTCGCGGTCGCAACTTGTACAGGACGCAAAGCGTCACGGAGTCGAGGTCGTGCCGATCGACGTCACGATCAGCGGCTGGGACTCGGTGCTTGAGCGTCGCATCGACCGCGCGCAGCCCGTTGTTCGTCTCGGACTGTCGTTGCTTAGAGGCATGCGTGACGGTGCGGCGGAGCGCATCGAGAACGCCCGGGCTGTTAAGCCCTTTGCGAGCGTGAGCGACTTGGCGCGCCGCGCTCAGCTTGATCGGCATGACCTGCAGGTTTTGGCGGGGGCGAACGCGTTGCACTCGCTTGCTGGTAATCGTCGTGAAGCGCTCTGGCAATCGGTCGTGGCAGTGCCCGATCGCGACATCTTGGCCGACAGCCGGATTGATGACGAGACGCCCGAGCTTGGCGCGCCGTCTGAGGCCGAAGACATCGTCAGCGACTACCACGCGTCGGGACTGACACTGGGGCGACATCCGCTTTCGCTCTTGCGCCCAACGCTCCTCGAACAACGACTGATGCCAGCCTCCACCCTGCGGACCTATCGAAACGGTCGGCTGGCACGCGGATGCGGGCTCGTCACCGTGCGACAAAGGCCCGGTACAGCGAAAGGTGTGATGTTCGTTACGCTCGAGGACGAAACGGGAAACGTGAACGTGATTATCTGGCCGTCGCTTCTGGAGAAGCAGCGGCGTGAAGCATTGGGCGCCGCGTTGCTTGCGGTGTACGGAACCTGGCAATGTGAGGGAGAAGTCCGCCACCTCGTGGCCCAGCGACTTGCCGACATGTCACATTTGCTAGGCGGGCTCACGACCGTCAGCCGCAATTTCTGCTGACAGAACCCGCCCCACCATCACGCTCACTGCAAAGGAGACTCGCCTTCGGCAGGCAGCGCCTTCCGAGGCTTCTTCGCCCGCACGGGCACCGTCTCGGACGCCCTGGCGGCCCCCTCGGCCTTCTTCGTCTTTTTGGCCGACTTCGGCTCGCCGACAATCGCAGACTTCTCGGCCGCTTTACCCGCCCCCTTCGTTGAGGCCGTCTTATCTCCCTTCGCCTTTTCCTCATTGCCCGCTTCAGCCGCGCCGCCTTTTCCTTCAAGCGTCGCTTTCGCCTTCTTCCCTTTCGTTACCGCGACGCCGCTGTCTTCGTTCGGAAACTTCTTGGCTCGCGGCGCTTTGCTCACTGTTGCCGGTGAATGCCCAAGCGGGGCGGTACATTCCCCGTGAATCTGTGCGATCGCCTCGCACCAGTAGTGATCGTCGCGGCCATGTTGGCGACCATCCGCTTCCCAAAGTAGGTAGGCACGAAAGCGAATGCTCTCCTCGGATGGCATGGGATTCGACGTCGATTGCATGCTTGGCTCCATAGAACGGGTGTCAACGGGACCATAGCAGGTTGCCACTTCCCACTCAACTCGCCAGATTCCATGATGCGTTGACTAGCTGCTGAGTCGTCGATACGCGTTCAGATGCCGAATGAGGCCACGCCTATCTCCACGTTTCTCCAGAAGAATAGCCAGGTTGTGGTGGGCGTCTGCGTAGTCGGGATTGATCGCGAGGCACCGCTCGTAGCTCTGCTTCGCCTCGTCAAGCCGATCGAGGATGTCCAGCGCGACTGCTCGATTGAAGTGCAGCACAGCATCGTCGGGGAAGTGCGTGAGCGCCTCGTCGAAGACCGTCAACGCGCCCTGGCACTCGTGTTCGCTGTCGCACAGCAGCGCCCCCAGATCGACGTACGCTGCATAGAATGGCTCGGGCGCGAGCTCAATGGCGCGGCGATATCCGCGCTCCGCACCCGTGGGATCGCTCTTCGACAACTGTTCAGCAAGGTCGTACCACTCTTGAGCCTGAGCGGCTGCAGCGCTTTTGCGTTCGGGTGTCGAATCGAACACCACGACGTCGCCCTTGACCTCGGCTACTTCGAAGTCGAGCAACATCTGCCCAGTAACCGCATCCCAACGCGACGGCCCTGTTTTAACGACGATCGAGTCACCTTCAGCGGCAACGCGAATTCCCGATAACGGCAATGTATCGGGTAATTCGCGTTTAAGCCGTGCCAGTGCCTCACGGACCTTGCGTGGAGATGTGCGCGACGAGCGCAGTTGCAACGCTGTACGCAGCATCACGACGTCCTGAAACGAAAAACGCATTTCATTGCGTGGGCCGCGAGCGGGCGTGACGAGGCCAAGCGCGATCAGCCCTTCCACGACGCGACGAGAGACGCCCAGCATCGACTGGAGCTTCGAAATCGTCACGTCGTGAGATATCGTCCGCTTCACTTGCGAGCGCGCACCTTGGCCGGGGCCTCCGTCGTCGTCGCTTTCGATGCGCGAGCGGCAGGCTTTCTGGCCTTCGGCACGTTGACGACCTCAGCGGTACCTTCGACGGGTTTTACCGCAGTTTTTCTCCTCGCGGCGGGTGCTCTCTGCGTCGTGCCCCCTTTAGCGAGGCTGGCACGCAACGCTTCCATCAGATCGATCACTTCACCGCCCGGCGCAGCTTCCAGAGCTTCCGCGGCGATAATCTCCTTGCCCTCGATCTTTCGGTCGATTGCCGCGAGGACTCGCTTTTTCTCCTCATCCTCATAGGCCGACGCGTCGTAGTTTTCCTCAGCGCCCTGCTCGATGATCTGGATGGCGAGTTTCAGCTCGGACTCCGAGACCGAAACATGCTCAATGTTCAACTCCTTCAGGGAGCGAACCTCGTCCGCGAAAAGCAGTTGCTGAAAGACCATGCCGTCCTCGGCTGGTCGAACCTGAACAATCCTCGTTCGGCCCTTATACGACCATTTTGCCAGCGCGCATCGGCCGGTTTTTGCCAGCGCATCTTGCAACAAGCTGTAGGGCTTCCCGCCGCGCTTGTCCGGCGCGATGAAGTACGCTTTGTCGTAGAAGACCGGGTCGACAGATTTCTCAGGAACGAAGGAGACGATCTCGACCACGTGGCTCGCGCTCTCCTCCAGCGCTTTCAGCTCGTCACCCGTGAAAACAACGTATTTGTCGCGTTCGAACTGGTAGCCCTTTTGCATGGAGGCCCGCTCAACGACCTTCCCAGTGGCCTCCGAAACGTACTGCTGTTTCACACGCGAGCCGTCTGGCGCGAGCAGATTGAAGCGAACGTCGGAGGCGCTCTCCGTGGCCGAATACAGTTTGACCGGGATCGAGACCAGTCCAAACGACAGAGAAAGCGAGGCGATTGAGCGAGCCGGCATGGGCTTCTCCTTGGCGCAGAGGGTACTACGCTATCGAAATCAGCTTAACAATCCGTGCGTCCGTAAGACCGACAACAATTGGTTGTACAGGATAGCACCGGCATGGCCAGAGAGAATTTGCTGTGCTTGACACAGGCCAAACCACTTTGGCCTAGCTGGTACGCGGCTTGCAAGTCGAGCAAGCCAACGGAGGTCCCATGCCACGTGCTGCAATCTTTGACATTGATGGAACGCTGGTCGATTCGGTCGACCTCCATGCGCTCGCGTGGCACGAAGCGTTCGCTCATTTCGGCCATGACGTCAGCGTCGATCAGGCGCGCGGTCAGATCGGCAAAGGCGGCGATAATCTGCTGCCGGCGTTCCTATCCGACGACCAGATCCAGGACCACGGCAAGCAACTCGAAGCGTGGCGAGGAAAGCATTTCAAAGCGAACTACCTGCAGATGGTGCGCCCGTTTGCAGCGGTGCCAGAGCTTCTTCAGAAACTGAGCGACCAAGGACTAAAGCTCGCCGTCGCCTCATCCGCGAAGAAGGATGAACTCGAGCTCTACCTCGATATCGCTGGCGTCACGGGACACTTCAAGGTAACGGTCTCATCGGAAGATGTCGAGCAGTCGAAACCTGCACCGGATGTGTTCGAAGTCGCCCTGCAAAAGCTCGCAGTGCCGCCCGACGCCGCGATCGTCATCGGCGATTCGCCCTATGACGCGCAGGCCGCTGGAAAAGCTGGCGTGCGCACGATCGGGCTTCTATCGGGCGCCTTTCCCGAGCAGTTGCTGAGAGACGCCGGTTGTATTGCGATCTATCCAGGACCCGCCGGGCTACTGGCTAATCTTGCTAGCTCACCGCTATTAGCCTGAGCGCATGTCCGCGCCACGAAGAACGCAGGCCATCAAGCGCAACACAAGTTACGGTGCAACAATCGCGATTACCCCTTCGGCTTTCTATTCACTCAGGATACGATTACCGCAGCTCGCGTGGGGGCGATTGAACGCGTGGAGATCCGCGATGAAATCATTCCCGAGAAACCGCTGGACCCTTGCGCTCTTGGCGTCCCTGCTGTCTGGATGTGCCGTCGGCGTCGCGCCACAAAACGGCGCTCATCTGAGTCCGACCGAATGCCGAGACCTCGCCGCGCTCCGGACCAACGCACCTCCGACGATGGCCCAGCATCAAACCGAACTGGCGGCGCTGAGAAAAGCGGGCTACGACCCATCACCTTGGTACGACGATCCTTACTATCCGGACGATATACAGGCGGCACAACGCCTGGTCGACTATTGGTTTCAAACCGAGTGTCAGCGTCCCCAATCCGGCTGAGCGCCGAGGTGACTGCGGACCTTTCCAGGCTCAGCGCATATTAGGCGCGCGTTGCGGGCGAACACGCTCGGCCGCAGCCGCACTCACTGATTGAGTAATTGACTGACTGATTGACTGATTTCCGTCATGGCAGCGCCCCGCGATCCCACCGCGCCTCCCCTCGCCCGCTACCGGAAGAAGCGAGACTTCAGTATTACTCCGGAGCCGCTTGCATCGACCTGCGAGGCTCCCGCCACCGCACGTAGGCTCGGCTTCGTCGTGCAAAAGCACTGGGCGAGCCGTCTGCATTACGACTTCCGTCTCGAGCTCAACGGCGTTTTACTCTCGTGGGCCGTTCCAAAAGGTCCCTGCTACGACCCGAGCAAAAAACAGATGGCGGTGCATGTCGAGGATCATCCTGTGCCTTACGCAGGATTCGAAGGAACGATTCCGCCAAAGCAGTACGGCGCCGGCACGGTCATTGTGTGGGACCACGGGATCTGGGAGCCGGTCAACGATGCGGTCAAGGGCATGGAGACCGGGAAGCTAGTCTTTCGCCTGCACGGTCAAAAGCTTGCCGGTTTATGGGAGTTAGTGCGCATCTCCAAGCCGGGCGACAAGCAAGACCAGTGGATTTTGTTCAAGAAACGAGACGAATGGGCCCGCCCGCTTGAAGAATACGACGTCATCAAGGCGCTTCCCGATAGTGTCGTCGCAAATCCGCTTGGACTCGTCGAAGAGCGGGAGCCGAGAGCCGCGCGGCAGCCGCGAACTGAAGAGCAGAACATCGACCTGTCCGCCGCAGTGCGTGCACCGTTACCGGCGAAGCTCGAGCCGCAGCTCGCAACACTGGCAAGCTCGCTTCCAAGGGGCGGCGACTGGATCACTGAGACAAAGCTGGACGGTTATCGCCTGCTGGCTCGTGTTGACAAGGGACGAGTCAAGCTGTTCACGCGAAACGGACATGACTGGACTGCGAAGTTTCCGGCTCTCACCGTCGCCATCAAAGAACTCCCAGTCGTGGCCGCCTGGCTCGACGGCGAAATTGTCGTGTTGAAAGACGGCATTCCAAATTTCTCTGCACTTCAAAATGCGATTGATGGGCGAGACAACCGGGACATCGTCTTCTTCCTGTTCGACCTCCTGTACCTGGACGGCGAAGACCTCAGGAAAGTACCGTTGTGGGCGCGGCGGGCGCAACTGGCGGCTCTTCTCGAAAACGCGGGAGAGCAACTGCTGTTCAGTCAGAACTTCGACGCACCTCCCGCGCAAGTGTTCGAAGCTGCCGCGGGACTAGGACTGGAAGGCCTCGTGCTCAAGCGACGCGACGCGCCGTATGAGTCAGGACGGACGGCATCGTGGTTGAAGGCAAAGGCCCGACTGAGGCAGGAACTGGTCATCTGCGGCATGACCGGCCGCGGCGGTAAATCGGGTGAGGTCGGGAGTCTTCTGCTTGGCTATTACGTGGGCAATAAGCTTCATGACGCGGGGAGCGTCGGCACCGGGTGGGACTCAAAGACCGCACGAGACCTCTGGCATCGACTCATCCCACTGGAGGTCGACGCGGCGCCTTTCGACGCACAGGTCACAAGGGCGCGACGATGGTCCAGACGTGCAGCCGGCAGCGAACGGTGGCTTAAACCGATCATGGTCGCGGAAGTCGAGTTCGCCGAATGGACAGGAGACGGTGTGATACGACAATCGTCGTTCAAAGGTCTGCGCCTCGATAAGCCCGCACGCAGCGTCGTCAGGGAAGGAGGAAAGACACAACTGCCAGAGCCTTCTCCGCAGCTGAAAATCACGCACCCGGAAAGAGTCATTGATGCGTCGGCGACGATTACGAAGGCTGATCTCGTTCGCTACTACGCGAGCGTTGCCGAGTGGATGTTGCCACACCTGAAGGACCGGCCTGTGGCTCTGGTTCGCGCGCCTGAAGGTGTGGCCGGCGACCTTTTCTTTCAAAAGCATGCCGAGCGCACGACTATGCCAGGCCTGACTTCGCACGAACGCGAGCTCTGGCCAAACCATCCGCCGTTGCTGACGGTTGATACGGCGGATGCCTTGCTTTCGGCCGCACAGATGAACACGATCGAATTCCATACGTGGAACTCGATTGTCAGCCAGCTCGACAAGCCCGACCGGGTGGTGTTTGACCTCGATCCGGGCGAAGGTGTGAAATGGAACCACGTCCAGGAGGCTGCCCTCCTCATTCGCACGTTGCTGTCCGAGTTGAACCTGAAGTCATGGCTCAAGACGAGCGGCGGAAAGGGCCTGCATGTCGTCGTGCCGCTCGCTCCGGATTTGAATTACGTGACGGTCAAATCATTCTCGCAGACATTCGTCCGGCACCTTGCGAAGACCATTCCTCAGCGCTTCTCGGCGATATCCGGACCTGCGAACCGCTTGGGCAAGGTCTATGTAGACTACCTGCGAAACGGGAAGGGACAGACGACCGCGGGGGCCTTTTCGGCCCGCACGCGGCCGGGAATGGGCGTCTCAATGCCACTCGCGTGGGAACAGCTTACCGAGCTGAAGAGCGGCGCTCAGTGGACCGTTCAGACGGCGCGCGAATATCTGAGTTTCCAGACGCGGGACCCTTGGGTGGATTTCTGGTCGACTCGACAATCGTTGTCGTCGGCGATTGAGCGTCTCCCTTGAGACCCGAGCTCGACGAGCCCTCTCACGCGTTCAGACACTGGAGAATGCACGCCGTACCCCTACCCCTCCCGCCTCGAGAGGGTTGCACCGATTCGGAATACGTCATCAACGGAGCATCAGGAATGTCTCAGCACTTGGAAACCGCCTTGTCACAGAAAAAAGCCACCGCTACTGTCGAATCGAAGCCGGAGTCGATGACATGCGGGCAACCGAAGGAATGCTCATTAGCGTCGACTCGGAGCTGGGCGTGGGGAAGAACGCACGCACCTACGACTGGATGGATGCGAATATACCCCTTGACGGCCTGAACTCGTGGCATTGAGTCGCACTCATGCGCCCATCCATCCGCACCCGGGAGACCCATGCGATGACAAATATACGGATCGCCGCCGGCGACGCTCCAGACCCGGGTGGGCGCATGCTCAAGTTCGTCGACGGACGGAGCGTCGTGCTGTTCAACGTTGAAGGCGTCATTCACGCAATCGACAACTCGTGCCCGCACAACGGCGCGTCTCTCGCCAACGGGCGCGTCGATGGCCATGTTCTGCGATGCCCGGCGCACGGCTTGCGCTTCGACCTCGCGTCGGGTGCGTCGTCGGCGCGCCCGGGATGTGCTTGACCAAGCTCACCGTGGAGACCGACCTAGCCAGTCATTCCGAGGGATAAGGTTCGGAACGAAGAAATGAAAAGCTGGCGACGGCGCGAGAACCGTGCGATGTTGGATAATCGGGCACCGGAACCCATGTGCTGAATCGACTGGGACAGCGGATGTAGCGTCCTTGGCAGTTCCGTTACTTGGGTAAGACTAGGAAGCTTAATCTCAGAATCCCACACCTACCCCCACACCGACTCCGGATCCGAAGCTGCCGCCTCCCACGCCAACACCGATGCTCGGACCTGGCGTGTAATAACCGGGGCCATATGCGGGATCGCTATAACCGTACGGCGGGGCGGTAACGCATCCGGAGAATGCCACTGCAAGCGTCAAAATGCCAACGAGTCTGAGCATGATCATCTCCCGTGTTGAGCAGCCGAGCAAGCTCTGATCCCGTATCGGGCGATGTCCCGAAGACAGTTGAAGGTTGGGACGGCGGGTGCGGCATAGGTTAGGCAACCTTCCGATCATGGTCAATTGATTTCGAGCGTGACCGTTTCAAGGCCGCAGCGAGAATCCAGAGTTCATTCACGCCGAGGATTTTTCGGAAGTGCTTCTCAGCTTCCAGGAAGCCCGCGGCTGTCCAGCGCAACGCCATGTCGGCGTCGCGATAGCGCTTCACGCGCCCCGCGACACGGCGCACCGCGCCGTTGGGATTCTCGATGATGTTGGTCGTCGACAGCCCGCGCATGAGCGCCGGCGTCAGGCCCAGCTTGTTCACCGTGAAAGTTTCCTCCAGCCCCTCGAGCAGTGCGGCCGAGGCGTCCGGATAGTCGGCCTTGAGCCACGCCGCGTGCGTCTTGAGCTTGGCGATGCCATCGTCGGTCGACAACTTGTAGGCGGCCTTCATGATCGCGGCGGTTTGCGAAACGCTCTCCTTGGGCAGGCGCTCGAGGACGTTGCGCTGCTTGTGCACACGGCAGCGCTGCACGTGGGCGCGTTCGCCGAAGAACTCCTCGATGGCCGAGCGCAGCGCTTTGGAACCATCGATCACGAACAGGTATTCGCGATCCGCAGGCACGCCGCGCTCGATCAGTCCGCGCAACAGATCCTTGACGACCTGGGCGTTCTCACTCGACCCGCTCGCGAGACCCAGGAGGTGTTTCTCGCCGGGGCTGTCCACGCCGATAGCGGCGATGATGTGACGTGAGTCGACGATGATGCCGTCAAGGTAGATCGCCAGAAAGTCCTTGTCATCGAAGCGCCGCCCCATCAGCTCGGTGAGCGCCGTCTGGCTGGCCTTGATGAACTCGCGCGAGACGCTGCTCTTGGAGATGCCAACGGTGCCGGCCATCTCGGGCAGGACCTTGGCATATTTGCGCGTCGACACGCCCGTGACCATGATCTCGTGCACGCGCTCGGCGAGCCGCGGATTCTCGTTCAATTGCTCGTAGGCGGGGACCGGCACTTCGCCGCCGCCACGACGCCGAAGGCGCGGCCGCTTCACGTTCAACTTGCGTTCGTCCATCACAATCTGGCCTTGCTGCGAGCCGTGCCAGCGGATCTCGCCGCCTCTGCGGCCCGGATGCTTCTCGCCGGCGACTTCCGTCGCCGAGATCACCAGCAGTTGCTCGACAAGGCTACGGCCGGCTTCGTGCATCAACTCGTCGATGCTCGCGCGGGTGTTCTGAATCAGATCGAGCATGGGCAACAGGAGCTGACTGTTCTCGGCAAAACAGGCACGCAGTCCTTCCGGGTCCTGCTTGGGCACCACGTGCAACGGCGCGCTGGCGCTTTGGGGCTTCTTCTTGGTACGCTTCATTTGGCGGTTCTCCTTGGTTCCCTGTCCGGGAAGTTGGTCGTCGAAACCCGATTCTCTCGGATTTCCAACGGGGAACCGCCGCCTTCAACCTTCAACTACGCCCGGGACATTGCCCCGTATCGGCAGGCGCCGTCTAGCACGATCGGGGGCGCTCAACTTGCACTCAATGGGCAACCTAGCCGCCGCAAACTGTTGACGCGCGACTCAGCGCAATTCAGGAAGCAATGTCTCTTGGCCTTGCCGGTTCGAAAAGCCGACTCTGCCGATGAGGAATCGCTCGCGATCCTTCCCAACGATCCATTGCGGCGCGCAGCCCGCGCCCGCTCCATGTCGCGCCAGTGTCCGGGTCCCGATACTTCGGCTGGACATCCGATGGCTGCTCGCCTGGCTTGCGGCCTATCAGTTCGTATAGGCTAATATCGTATTCGCGCATTTTCTGGACGATCTCGATCAGAGCGAGCCTCGTCTCTTTTTCTCGTGCTTCACCGAGTGCTTTGTTTAATGCGGCTTGCTTCGTTAGAAGTTGCGAGATCTCTGCGGTGTTGTAGGCCATTGTTTTTACAAAAACGGTTGATGACGCGGTCTTTAACCCACCTGAGCCTTACTCTCTGCCTCGGTATGGCGCATGCTTTGTGCCAGCGACGGCTTGGCGAGGGGGAAAAGACGAATCCGATTTTCGAAGCAAAAACGCGCGACGGAGAGAAGCGCGCGCCCTGAACATGGCGTTCCATGCCCTCTGCGTCCAATCCGGCGCGCAGATAATCATGGAAGGCGAATCGGTAACGTTCATTTAACTCGCGAGGCGGCCGCGGTTATCCGAGGACTTGAACTCTTGGGGGTTCAACCCGGCGAGCCGCTCCCGGCACCGGAAATCGATCAAATCGATCTGCGCAAAAAAATATCCCAGGGATTCAGATCTGGGATGGTCGAAAGATGTTGGTTGGCGGTTAAGCCGCTTCTGCAAACCTTTCACCCGATCCCAACTGGCGATCGAGTGACATGGGGCACGAAAATATCAGTGGACGGTGTGGACACTGCTGATGGCCCCCTCGTCGTCCTCGTCGGAAGAAGCTTGATCAAGGATCGCGCACCGGAAGTCCAACTTGACGCGGAGAATGGCTGATTCGACACGTGCATCACCGCGGTGGCCGCTCAGGCGAGTATTGATCGCCTCTTCGAATGCGAGAATCGCCTGCTCGATGCTCTCCGGATCATCGCTATCAAACCCGACCTCAACCTCAATGCTCTCCAGCAGATTCAACGCTGTTGCAATGTCCTCGGAAGTGACAAATAGCGTCTCGGCGTATTCTCTCATCTATCCTCCAAGTGGGTCGTCCAGAATGTTCAGACCGGTGCGCGTTGCACGACTATCGTTGCACATCCAGAGCAAACCTGCCGGGAGGTCAAGGCAGGTGTTGGGTTGGAAACAACAGAAGGTTGCTGTAAGTAGTGAAGCGATTAGAATTGACAGTTCCACACTAACATCTGGACGCTGCGACCGGCGTGTTACTGTCGTTGAACGTTCAGCAAGACATGCTTTCCATCGGACGCTTCTGCCGGGGAAAACCAGTCCGAGCCGGCAAGGTGTCCCTGCGCCGGATTTCGGTCTCGACTTGCGCAAAAAACCCCCGGAGTTTTTTGGCCCCGGGATTGTCGAAAGGTGATAGTCGCGGTCAAGCCGCTTCCTCAAACAGGCTCAGTTGTACCTTGTCATGACCCAACAGCGCGTCATGCTCCGTGTCGCTGATCGCGTTCGAAACAAGATGCGCGTCCAGTTCAGCCGGCGTCAGGTTCAATCGCTGGGCGAGCCTCGCGAAATACTGACCGCGCTTGGCCATGTCCTGATAACGCTGTGCCATGCCGGTCGGCAACTTCACGATACCTTCGTTCAACGAAAACCGCGCTGATTCGATGGCCTCACGATGCTGCGTCTGCAACATGAAGGCGGTGCCGTACTCGCAGGTGACAAAAAGGCAAGCGGCTTCGGCGCCCACCTCGAACTGCGAGGCTTCCTCGAAATACACCGTCTGTTCCCCGCCAGTTGTCCTGGCGTACCGCCCAGGCCGATCAGGATGCCGGTATGGATTCCATTGCTCGGCATCAAACGAACGGAGCCCAACCGAAGGCGCCTCTCGGTCGTACTCCCCAACCGGATACCAGCCGTGCATCACGATCTCCGGCTTCGGCAACGGCTCCAGCTTCGGGATCGGATAGCGACGCCCCAGCACATTCACATCATGCCAAACTGCAAGCGCGGGAAAGGCATGCGGCGCATAGTGATGCATCGACAGGAAGAAGTCGATGGCCACCAACTGCTGCGGCGTCACGAACTCGAACTGCGGCTCGCACAGCAGCCGATTCTCTTCCGTGTCCGGAATCGATCCAGTCGCCAGTGCACCTGAGTGCGCTTCGGCGCGATCGCGTTCGGTCGCGTCGATACTGCAGAGCTTCTTAAGCAAATCGACGCGCGTCAGGTAGCTATAGGTGTCTGCCTGGACGCGCGTGTAGCCCGCGTCACTCAGCGAACGCCCGATCAACTCCCGGCGCGACATATCCCACTGGATCGCGAGCAGATAGTTGCGAAAGTCGTTGAGCGGCCGTAGATGCCCGTATTGCTCCTCCTCGATCATGGCCTCAAGCGACTTGTCACGGTCACCCGCGACGCAACAGAAGGCACACCCGAACCTGCTTCCGCACGCGGCCCGAGCACCCGATTCGCCCATCACAACACCGCACGTTCCTCCGTTTCCTGCCCGATAGATATCGGACAGGCGGTGGATCGTGGCCGGTGCCAATGACGACGGAAACGTCAGGCCGCGAGTATCGGCAAGCAGCGCGAGCATTGTCCACACGTCGTCCGAAGTCCATTCGCTCAGCGGAGAGAGTGTGAGTGCCCCGGTTCTGCTTCTGACAGCAACTTCCGCGCTGTCTCGCCGTTCAGCCATTGCGACCGCGCGGGATTTACTCTCGTCCTTGCGCAACCCGAGCACCGTTATGACTTCGCGAGCACCGTCATCTGCCGCTCGTCGTTCAAGCAGTGTTCGAAGGCGACCTCCCGGCCGTACCTTCCACTCGTCGGCGCACGCGCGAGTACGTCTGCCGTCACGCACTCCGTTCTCAGGCGTGCGTACCAACGTGCCACGTCCAATCGTCGACACCACGAACTGGCTCGCCATCGAAGGTGTCGTCACATGAACCTGTACGGGCAACGCCGACCCTTCGATATACAACTGCAGCTCGTCCAGCACTGCGTGCAGGAAGTTTGCGATCGACGGATTCTCGATGGTCGTGTCTACCGACTGAACATAGTGGCTGATCGTCGTGCCGCCGGAACGGCGAATCGCCTCAAGCATCAACACCAAAGCACACGTGCTGTCCTTGCCGCCCGAATACGCGCAGCTCAGGCTATGCCCAAGTTCGATGTATCGCTGCATGACGCTGATCGCAGCTTCCATCTTCGAAAGAATTTCGTTTTCCATCCTTTTCGCTCCAATAAAATAGGAGCGACCCTTTCGGGATGCGCTCCCGAAGGGTTCAAAGGGTTATGGTCTAAATCAAATGAAATGGTCAGCCGTCGCGCGTTGCGCCTCTTCGAGGCCGTCGTGCGCTGCTGCGAACAAGTCGCTTTGCCGCGTTGCACGATCCAGGCGCGGCAGCGTCTTCGCATACCGGCTCACGCTGGTACCGTCGAAACTGTCGGCACCTGCGGCCGCGCAGATGCGTATGCGCCGCGCCGAGTTCACCCGACCGACGTGCAAGTAGCAGTGACGCCGTCTTGCGAGCGATCCCTAAACGTGCGCCGTCTGCTCTTTCCACTCCGTCGAACCGCCAATGAAGATGCCGACAGCAGGCGACAGAAGCGAGGCGAGGTCTTCGACCTGCATACCGTTCTGGACTGCGATCAGCATCCGGCACGGCATGCCGCGAAGTCGTTCCAGCCACTTTAGCGAGTAGTCGAGGGAGGCCATGCCGCCCATGACGATGTCCGGAAGGACAAGCCAATCGGCCCGCTCGCCGAGCCGTTCGACAGCAACGGAAAACGCGTGCTCGTCGAAGGGCTGGTTTTGTTGGTAAGCGGTCCAAGCGCCGTTATCCAACGCATAGCGATGGAAGCCCTCCGTGCGCAACTCGCCCTTGGCCGAGACCAACAAGCGCCAGTCGGCGCCCTTCAGTGCGGCCAGGTTGCGGCGGGTGCCCGTGCGACTCGCGTAACCGACGAGCGGCTGCCGGTGCATGGCGATCCGTTCTTCGATTTCCGGGTCATCGTCAGCAGAGCCATCGACTCCGTAATAGTCGGCGTAAGCCATGAAGGCTTGCGCGTAGCCGGTCTTCTGGCCACTGGCGTATTCCTCCAGCCACGGCGGCGTCATTGGCGCACCCCGTTTGGGGGTTGCACTCTGCCGCCGATGATCAGGAAGACCTTCGTATCGACGTTCCGGACCCACGGGCGAACTTCACCCGCGTGCGTCGCGGTGCCGGCGATGTAGCCAATCGCCGCTTCGAGGTTGGGAAACTGCTCGGGCGATGCGCCCAACTTGGCTGCTTCAAACATGAAAACCCTCCACACAAAAGAATGCGGAGCGACCCCAGCGGGCCGCTTGCCCGCGATGGTTTAGAAAAGACGTTGGCGGCAAACAGTCTGCTGCTCACTCGATCAGCTTGACGCTCTGCCACCAGCGACCGCCCGAAGGCAGGTCTCTGACGAAAGAGAACGCGTCCGCTTCTTCGCGCGTGAGCTCGATCACACCGCCCTTCAAGATCGCCGTCTGGAGATAGACGACATTCGCGAGGGCGAGCGCGCCGTGCTGCTCAGCGATGCCGGTCAACGTTTCGACGGCATCGAGCAGTTCCGCATGAAACTGCTTGGCGTCAGCGGCGAGGCGCAACGACACAGCAGCATCGCTGATCGCGCCCAGCACCGCATTGCATTGAGTTTGCGGGTCGTCGGGTCCGTACTGCTCGGGTTTGATCCAGCTTCGGATCACCATGTCGTCCAGTACGTCGTCAACGAAATCAGGGCAGGAATAGGCCATGGAAGGCTCCAGTCAAGAAGTGAAAGAAAATAAGCCGGTGTCAGATGCGACGCAGAGGGCCGTTATCGAACGCGGACGCGCGACGCAGGTACGGCGCGCGCGGCGGCTGCGACTGAGCAGTAGCCGGTGCGGGTTGCTGCGCTGGAGGCTGGTGAGGCACTACGTTTGCGTGAGACGGACTGCCGGCTGCCGCGAGCAGCAGCATCAAAAGGTTTGCCATAGTGGATAGCGCCGAAAGGCGCGAGCAAGAGGGGGAAACGGGAGCGCCCTTGTGGGGCAACTCCCCACAAGGCTTGATAGAAAATCAGGCGGCGAGCGCCTGAACGTCGATGACTGCGTCGGCCTCAGCGACCAGGTCGGGCGTCTGCGAGATGAAGAACTCCCGCTGATAACCGCCTTGGCGCAGCACCTCACGCTTCATACGCATGAACTGCACTTTGCGCTCGGGATCGAGCGGCCCGTCCGACTCGTCGCTGAACAAGGTCTGATACGGCTGACCGGTGTTCTGCGCGAGATAGAGCGCGATGCCCCGCGTGAGACACTCGTTTATCCAGACCTTCTGACCGCCGGACATAACGGAGACCGACTTGCTGCTGTCGGACTCGGCGTCGTGAACGAGGATCTCGAAGCCTTCGCGCAATTCACCGCTTGCGAGCGTGCGCTGCGTGCGGATCTCAACGGTGAAGCGCATGCCGTAGCACGCGAGCAATAGCTCGTTGACGGTGTGCGTCAGCGCCGGCCCCGCGTCATCGATGGTCAACGCGATCACGCCGTCGTTGCCCAAGCCCTTAGCCAGCAGCTTCCATTGCGCGATCTCGTCGGAGAGGCGTTCGGCACGCGACTGCGTGGCCGAGAACTTCTCCAACTCCAACGACAAGGCTTCCGCTTCGGCCTGCAGCACACTCTGCGCGCGGATCGATTGCTCGATCCGACCATCCAATGCAGCAACGGTCTCGCGGTTCCCTGCGATGTCGCGATCCAGCTTCGCAATCGCGGCCGTAACGTCAACCGAAGCGAGTCGCCCGACCTCCTCGGTAATACGAGCAAGCTCCGCTTCCATTCGCGTCTTTTCAGACTGGTACTTCGCGGTCCGTGCCGTACTCTCTTCAGCGATCGATCGCGACTCCGCTTGCGCGGCTTCAAGTCCAAGTACGGCGGCATCGAGCAGTGGCTTCGTCGCAGCAAGCTCAGCCGCCGCCTGCAGTACGCGGCGAAGCTGCGCAGCGGCATCGGCGATGGCCAGCATTTCGACGCGCTTTGCCGCCAACTCGGCCGGCACGCGAGCCAAGGCTTCGGCCTGCGCTTTCTTCTCGCGATACTCCGCGCGAAGACTCGCCACCGAAATACGCTGCGCTTCCGCTTGCTCTTTCGCCGGAAAGGCTTGTGCGAGCAGCGGACACTGCGCATGCATCGAATGACCGACACACGGCACCTGCTCAGCCACGGCCGCCTGCTTACTCAGCGTCTCGAAGTGCGCGGCTTTCGTCGTGCCCTGGCTCATCAAGCTGGTAAGCGTTGCATCGAGCGTCGTCAACGTCGCGCGTTTGACCTCCAAATCAGCAATGTCGCGCTGCAGAGGAGCAAACCTCGCTTCCTCACGCGCAATCGCCAACTCGGCCTCCTCGCGCTTAGCCGCCGCGCCGATGATCGCCTCACGGCGAGCCAGCGTTGCTTGGTGCGTTGACACCGTTCGACTCAGCACGGAAACGCGCTGCTGGCAGCGAACCGCTGCTGCTTGCTCGTGGTCGGCCGCGCTTTTCAGGGCACGCCCCAGCTCGTCTCGGCGTACGCCCAGCTCTCGCAGGCGGGCCTCGGTCGTCGCAGATTCAGTCTGCTTCGCCGAAAGCGTCGCCCGCTCCTGAGCCAGCTTGCTCGCTCGCTCAAGCGCGGCATCGCGTTGCTCCCGAGCGGCACGCAGGGTGTTGCCCTGCGCGACGATCGACTGCTCAGCGTCGGCTTTACGTTGCCGCTTTCCGGCTAGCGCACCAATCTCAGACTGGACGCTTTCGAGCGACTTGCCGAGCACCTTCGCGACACCAGCGGCTTTCGCCGACAATGCCTTCAGGTGGTCGATGCCAAGGAGTTCAGCCAGCAGCGTCTTGATCTCGCCCGCACCGTAGGACGCGAGCGGCCGTCGGTTTTGAGCCGAGAACACGCTCGTGAAGAACGTTTCCAACGAACCGTTGATCGCCTCGACACAGCGGCTATACGACTCCGCCTTGCCGTCCGACACCGTTCCGTCAGGCAGCGACACCGGGCGCCACGTACCGTCGACGCCGCGATAGGCAAGGTAGTACTCCGCCTTGCCTGTCTTGCCGGGCTTGCGAAACGTAAAGGACGAGCGATAGCGGATGCCGTCGTGCTCCCATTCGAGTTCTTTCAGCGCACTGGTGCCACAGATGTGATCCCAATACGAGAAGGCGTCGATCGACAGCTTCGACGCACGCGACGGCATGATCGGATACGGGTGTAAGTTGTCCATGATCGTGGTCTTGCCCGCACCGTTTGGGCCGGTCAAGGCGATCAGGCCATCCGGCAGCGCTTCCAGATCAAGCGTCACGCTCCCGCGCTTTATGCCATCGCGCACGCCAACGAAGCCTTCAAGTGTCAATTTCAGAGGCCGCATGGCAGGTCCTCCGACACGCTCATCGAAGCAGACATCGCAGCCATCTGTGCGTAAAAAGCGTCGTCATCGTCGTTGGGAAACGGGGCATTGATGTCGGAAGACGCAATGGCACGAGGCGGCGCTTGGAGCGTCCCATCGAGCGCGGCTGCGACCTGGTCACAGACTCTGCTGAACTCGCGACGCGCGTTCGTCAGAAGCTCTTGCCATCCGCTATGCCCGGTGAGGCTGCGGATCTCGGCGGGAGACCACTGGCTTGCATACCCTTCCTGATACGACCACAGAAGGTGCTGCATCTCAACCGTCGGCGTGACAGCAACCTCGCACGCGCCGGGCGTCGTAGCGAGCAGAAACAGCGTCTGACCGAACTGCGCTAGTACCGCGCCGCGGTATTGGCCGAACGGCTGATGCTGGATCGCAGCGGTGAAGCCCGCCAGATCGACCAACGACTTCTGAAGATCACGCGATGAGCAGTCGCCTAAAGAGAAAGTGCGGACCCAGTTCGGGCCAGCGGGATAAAGACCAAACATAATGCACTCCGTTAGGGTGGGCGGAATGCGGCCCCGGAAGGGATCGCTCCCCGCCAGGGTGAAAGAAAAGATGAACTGCTAGAGAAAGGTCGTCCCACTACGAGTCGATGCGTCAAAGACGCGGTGAAACCCCTGTTTCGATAGCGACGATCAAAGTCGGCTATCGGAACACGGCTTGCGTGTCCAGGCGAAGAAGCCATACTGGCCTCCTCTGCATGAGCGGCTACGTCATTTGCTAATTAAGCCGCGAACAAGTCATCGTTGAGCCACGAAAGCTGACTTGCCGAAGCCGACTCGACGATTTCCACCGTCGCATCGGGCATGGGCAGTGCATCGTCGCAAACGTTGCCATCCAGAGATACGTGGGCCGTCACCGGCGCAGGCTCGGATATGTTCGACAATGCGTCAGCGTCGCTCAGTCGCGCCAGCACGCCAGCCGTGATTGCGTCCGCGTCCCCCGTTTCCAACAACTGCAGCCGGTCAAGCAAGGGCGCCGCATTAACATCAGCATGCTCGCACCAACGCTCGAGCTTTCGGTCAATTGACGTTTCGAGGCTGATGCCTTGGGCGCGTGACCGAACGACGGGAAGAATGCGAGCCTCGACCTTCAGCTCGGCCGCGTTGCCGAACAGCGCCGCGATCGCGTCGCGGTCCACTGACTGTTTGTGCTCTTCGTCGACCTGCCAACGAATTCGCACGAACTTGTCGGTCGCATCGAGCGCGATTGCCGTTAGGCGTTGCATGTCGGGCGGTCCGTCAAAGTCGACGCAGATCGTCTGCCGAGACGGCGTCACGACCAGATCAGCTTGCGCGCTTCCCACCTCGACATTCCACATGAGAAAGCCCTTGTCGCCTTCCTCACCGTAGTGGAATCGCCCGATCGAACCGGGATACGCGACAACGCGCCCCGCTCGCTCCCACTGCTGTGCTTTATGGATGTGCCCAAGCATGAAAGCATCGCATTCGGCCTCGAACAGACTGCCAAGCGAAAACTCATGATCGAACCCCGCCATCGTCACGCCGTGCTCGGTCGTACAACCGTTGACCGTGCCGTGTGAAACCCCGACAGTCCGGATGCATGCGGCACGAAGCTGCTGGTTGACGCGCCCTGCTGCGGCGAGATAGTCGCCCAGCACGGCTTCAAGACCCGTCCCGGCTTCCTTGGCACCAACAGCTACCGCCAGCGCCCCCTTATTGACCGTGGGCAGACACGTGAACACGACATCAGCGCCGATTGCCAGAACCTCGCGCAGCTCGTCGTCCGAGAACACCGGGCCGTCCGAGGCGTAGAACCGCCCCTCGTGAAGGCTTACCTGCTGCACGCGTTCCGCAACATAGATCTGATGCGTAGTTGCCATCAGTTCGAAGTTGCGTAGCGTGCCCGGAGGCTCATGTGAGAACGTGCCTTGCAGCATCAGGACGGGCATGCTGCCGCTCAGACCGTTGATGCGGCGTGCGAGGCGGTTCAACGACGGCGCGTGTGCGTCGAGACGATGGTCCGTCGCATCACCCGAGATGACTGCCACGTCGGCATGGGCCAGCACCGCATGGTCGATGCCGAAACCGAAGCATCGGTCCGACTCTTCGATGTTGCCCGGCGCGTAGTGCAGGTCAGAACAATGTGCGACTTTCAAATCGCCTCCTATAAGTGAAAAAGGCCACCTGAAGGTAGCCAGTATTTGCCGATGCGCCGCTAGGGCGCGCTAAGAGAGGGATTACGTTGACAGCGTGTCGCGGACTTTCATCAGTGCCTTGCCCAGGAGGTTCTGGCCGCGCCACTTCGATTTGTCCGTGATGTCGGGATGATGCTCGCCGAGACCCACGCCCCATATCGTGTCGTAGGGACTTGCTTCGACCAGCTCGGTTGGAGCAGTCGCGAGCAACAGCGTCCGCAGGCCCGGGTGCTGCGCGAACTTCTCGCGGCATCCGACATAGACGATCGACTCGCGCTTCGCCTTCCACGTTTCGAGGTCGAAGCCTTTGACCTTGCGGCCGAGGGCTTTTTGTTCCTTGGGCAGATGCGTGGCGAGCACAGCCTGAGCGATGTCCTCGCCACCGAACAGCTTGGCTTTCGAAAACATCATGAATTGCTCTACCGAACGGAAATCGACGCCGTGATACGAAAAGCGGCACGGATGCCAGTTACTGAAAGCGTCGTCCGCGCCGAAGAACAGTGTGAAGTTGCCGACTCTACGCATCGGAATCTCCTTCGCGTGAACAAGTGGATGGGCCGCCTAGGCGGACGGATTCGATGCGCAGGTACAGCGCGGTCGAAAACATTTGAGCAAGCCGTTCTTGCTGAAATGCTCTCATGCGCGAGCGAGAAAGGCTGTGTGACACGGAGAAAGGATGCCAGCCCCCGAAGGGGGACTGGCCAAGGTTAGACGTAAGCAGCTTGTGCAATCGCGTCCTGAATTTCGACGTCAAGCGAGGCCGGATCATCGAGCGCGTTCTTGAGACGCGCATTCATCGCATCGACATCAGCGATGCGTTCGATCCAGCCGCGACCGTAGGTCTGGTGCGCGTATTTGCGAAAGCCGTTCTGTCGCTCCGGCTGACTAAGGCCCAGACGATGCAGCAGGTCGGACATACGGTGACGCTTGTCTTCCAGCGTCTCATCGGGGTCGGGCGAGTCGTCGTCATGACCAGATGCGCCGTCGATGCCCGATGGTTCTCCATCGCCTGCCCGTTCGGCCACAGATTGCTCCAGCTCGGGCTGAAGGACTGGATCGCCAATCGACTGTACCGTCCCGTCTGACTCCAACAGCGCCACCGCACGACTGGCAGCATCGAGCGCCGGTTGAGCCTCGTCCGCGCCGTCCAACAGCGCGCCTAGGTCGATATCGGCATCGAGCACCGTCAACATCTGCTTCTGACGCACGGCCTGGCCGTTGTCGTCAATCCGCGTGATGTCAAACTCTTTCTTCGAGAGCCAGAAGCGCGTGCCGGTGAGCCTGCCACGCGCCAACGCCACGGTCTGCATCGCAGAATACGCTTTCTGCAGCACGTAGATGGAGTTGGTCGGCAGCTCGATCAACCCAAGTCCCTTCACGTCCGGGACTGCAAACAAGAAGTTTGCGGTCAGGTTGCACTTGCGGTCCTGATACTGCGGACAGACGTGAGGATCACAGACGCCATCGGGAATGTCGTCGTCTTGCCGGTGAACGACCAGTCGCCCACCGAAGGATCGTCGCGCCCGCTGTGCGCGTG
The DNA here is from genome assembly GCF_021353155.1 of Caballeronia sp. PC1. Lineage (NCBI taxonomy): Bacteria > Pseudomonadati > Pseudomonadota > Betaproteobacteria > Burkholderiales > Burkholderiaceae > Caballeronia > Caballeronia sp. PC1. The sequence continues at coordinate 554,329 of NZ_JAJUBH010000004.1, read as the reverse complement.
CATTACGCTCGACCGGCGCGTAAGTCTTGCAATAGCGTTTGCCGTCGCGGTCGTACTCCGAGAAGTACTGTCGCCCGGTTGTCGTGTACGCGGCCATCTGATTCGGCACATTGCGCAGCCAGTCGTCGAACGCGAACATGATCGGGAAGCGGTATAGCCGCAACCCGTGACCGCGATCTTCGCCATACAGCCGCAGGATCTCGTCAGCCGTGTCTGGATTCGAGAAATCCGAGCGTCTGCAGACGAAATAGTCGACGTTTCGCGGAACGAGCGCGTTGCGCAGCTTCAGCGACGTTTCGAGTAACTTCCCGATCGCTTCGAACGACTCACCCGCGGCCACCATGTCGTTATAGAGCTTGACCGCTTTTTCGTTGGCTTGGTGTGCCCGCGTGAGCACCTTGATACCAGGTCGGATCTTGCCGATCGTGGGCGGGCGAACAGCTCGTTCTTCAACGAGACTACGCGGCGCGTGATCGAACATCTGAACTACTGCATTCATGATGGTTTCCTTGCGAGAAAGAAGATGGCGTTGGTCCGCAGCGTTTCAGCCTGAGATTGCATTTCTCGGGCTGCAGCACTGCCGCGACGTTCGCTGACATGGGAAATGAAGACAGAGCGCTCGGCGTCGCTGAACATTGCGACTCGGGCGACTTCGCACCGCTCACGCCAAACGGGGGACGCGGTGTCCGCCTGCTCGCGCTCGGTATTGATTTGATGCGTGATGGCCTCGGCGATACGCTGATTGAGGCGGTCGGGCAACAGCATGAACAGCACCTCCGTTGAGAAAGGTTCGGCTCGCGCAAAGGCGACGGACGAAAAAAAAGCCCGCTCCGGTGAGGGAGCGAGCTTCGTGAAATCGAGATAGAGACCTACGCGCCACGTCCCTTCCGGGGACGTGGCGTGCAGGGAGCGGCCGGCACAGCCGGTGTCGCTCGGTCAGAGAACGTAAAGTCGTTCTCGCGCAGCATGATCACGCCGCGCAACAGCCCTTTTCGGAATAACTTCCGCCGCAGGAATCACGGATCAGCCAACTTCGATCGTTCTACCCAGATCAGGCTCTGGAGAGAGAACACCCGAAAACCCAGGTTCGAACGATGTACCGGCGCAAATGAATGCAGCACAGGGTACGAGTATCACGGCTGAAATTGGGGAGTATGTAGCGGGCACACTCAGCACAAGGAAGATTTCCACACCGGTAGCTATCCGGTCGGCGCATGCCAACGCACGAGGCGGGCACGACTTGCAGAGAAAAGATGGACTCCGGGCTTGGAGTCGAGGTCGATGCGTCGGTGACGCGGGGAATAGAGTTGAGTATCCGGGTTAATGACGTACGCGTGCGCTCGAAAGCTCACGAATTTGACCTAGCTTTCGCCGTCTTGACTCTTGCCTAAACAATGAAAATCTTATGTGAGAGAGAACACAGACTTACCGAAAACGATCATGGCTGGTACCGACATGGAAGCACCTGAAGACGGATTAAGACCAAGCTCACTTCCGGTCGCGCCGACTGGCGAGAGCGGTCTTCGGCGGCTCGACCGCCTGACCAACGACAGTCGGCTCGCGCGAATCCATGCGGATACGCTGGCCAAGACAGAACTGCCGTACCACTCAGGATTCGCACGTGAGTTCTTGCGGGGCGACTTCAACTTTGCAGCAGCGAAGATGACCGTCGCTCGCGGCGGCAAACTCATCGCTATCGAATCTGAATTTCGAGTGGCTGAAGGCTGGTTTCGCAAAGCGATGGCGTGGGCCAATGAATTGCCGAAGAGGCAGACTGCGACGTATCCCGAGATAGTGACGCTCGAAATCAAGCACGCCATGTCGGGACGATTGGTACGCCTGCTGACCATCTACGACCAGCTCTTCTTACTGACGATGGGCGCACTGATCGCTCGATCGTTGGGCCCGGAAGCTCGCCAGAGCACGCTCGATGCGGCTCAGACGCGGATTCGCAAGATCGCCTATCTCTGCATTTTCGACAACGATCGCTTTGCCCCCGAAGGTGTGTTGCTTCCCGACCCTGGTCAAGCCCACTGAACCGTCTTGAGCGCGCGCATGCACTCCTGTCTTGACTAGCGGCAGCGCTGGTTACGCTCGACCTAATGCAACGACGAGAGGACCTCACATGGACCTACGCGATATTCAGCGACTGCACGCACAGTTCGCACCTGACTCAATGACCATCGATCTGCCGCGGCAGATTGCTGCGCTTCCGGCGCCGGCGGACCTGGCGGCTCAGGACAAGGCGCCTTCTATGAAGGTGCGCCTGCCGAAGGCAGCGCCCACCGCCTGCCAAACGCTCGTTGCGGTGGCAATCGCCGCTGTGGTCGGTATGGCAGGGATTGGAGCCGCTTCCCTCTACAAGTCGTTCGGCGCACCGTCGGTCCACAGCGCCGCTCGCTCGGATTCGGGTGCAGGCAAGCTCGCGGGAACCGAGCAGCCAAGCGCACCATCGACGCGTCCGATCGACGCGGAACCGCCTCATCCGGTTGCCGTGGCACCGATGCTCACCGCGAAGGACCTCGCTCCTTCGGGGGTCGGCTTGACGGCTGACCAGTTCAGAAATTCGCTCGGAAGCAACGCTCCCGCCGTTGGCGCAACCCCAGCCAAGTCGGCACCGGTTTCGACGGAGGAGCAGCGAGCGGCGGCGTCGCCGATTCATCAATCCCGCCGTGACGCGGACGCGGAAGCGGACGCGGCACAGCAGCGTGCAGCCAACTCCCCCGCGATGAAGGCCGCCGCACCGGCAGCGCAAAGCGCTGCGCAGCAACCGACGACGTCGGCCACGACGGCAACGCCCGCCGTGACGACGCAAGCCACAGACGGCGCGACGACAGAGACCTCCACGCCGTCGCACTCACACAGCTACCGCCACCACGCAAAGCGTGCGCGCGACGAGCAGACCACGGAGTCCGACGGCGCAGCCGCATCGATTAAGAAAGCAGCACCCGCGACCCGAGGCGGGTCGAACGAAGTGCAAATGTTCTAGGAATTGACACCATGAAAACCGAACTCAACATCACGCTTATCGCGCGCGGCTGCGCCATCACCGGCGACATGGTCGTGGATCACGGCATTTCGTCTTTCGGCCTGCTCGACGGCGGCATCATCTCCACGCAGGGTCTGCTGCACATCGGCGAAGGCGGACTCGTCAAAGGCATGGCACAGGGCGAGCACGTTCGCATCGACGGGCGCGTCGACGGCGACGTTCATGCGCGCGGTTCGCTCGAGATCAACGGCCAGGTGTCTGGCGACATCTTCTATTGCGGCACCATCCGGCTCGGCCCGCGCGCAGCGCTTAATGGAACCCTGAAACGCGTGGCGCGCATGTTCACAATCGAAAGTGAACCCGGAAGCGGAGAGGTTGCGCTGAGCAGCGCTCCTCTAAGCGCACCAACGGACGTGGCCCCCGAAAAGTCCAACGTCACCGAAATCAACCGCGCTGCTGGCTGAAGAAGCAGCTTTTCTCTTATTCAGGAAATTAAATCAGGTGGCTACTCCAATTGACCTTTCGCCCCTTGTCACCGTGGTGGAATCTGGCTGCATCATGATCGTCAGTTGCCTGACAATTGGTGTGGTCGTCTACATCGCGGTGTTCCTTGCAATCAGGAAAAAGGTTGATCGACGACTAGTGCAGTGCGTCATTGAATTGGCACCCGGTCTATGTTTAGATATGGCTCATGGGAAAGATGAATCTGACCGATACCGAACGCGAGCAACTGCTGTCGGCGGCACGCAGTCGAACGGTGCGTGCGGCAGACGTACGACGCGCGAAGTTGATCCTGATGCTCGAGGACGGCGAATCGCGCGACAGCATCATGCGTACACTGGGTTGCGACTCGCGCTTCATCGCGCGCTGGTCGGGGCGCTTTCTTAGCGAGCGACTGTCCGGCATGTACGCCCGGCACCCCGGGCGCGCTCCCAAGCAACCGCCCGCCAAACTTGAGGCGCGGGTACTCAACTGCACTCTCAAGCACAAACCCGCCGACGGCTCGACACACTGGAGTAGCTACAAGCTCGCGGCAGAACTCGGTGACGTTTCGGTCTCCGCGGTGCAGCGCATCTGGCGCAAGCACGGCATCAAGCCGCAACAACTCGAGCGGCACATGGTCTCCAATGACCCGGACTTTGAGGCCAAAGCGGCCGATGTGATCGGGCTTTATCTGAACCCGCCGGCGCACGCAGCGGTGTTCTGCGTGGACGAGAAGACCGCGATTCAGGCACTCGACCGCAAGGACCGGATGCTGCCGCTGTCGCCTGGGCGCGCCGAGAGTCACGGCTTCGAGTACAAGCGCAACGGCACGCTCAGCCTGTTCGCGGCGTTCAATACAGCGACCGGCGAAGTGCTGGGCAAGACGGTGGCGCGCCACACCAGCGAACAGTTCGTGGCCTTCCTGACCGATGTCGTCGCCAGCCAGCCCAAACGCAGGAAAATCCACGTGATCTGCGACAACGTCAGCAGCCACAAGACGCAGCGGGTCACCGACTTTCTCAACGCGCATCGCAACGTTCGTCTGCACTTCACGCCGACGTACTCGTCGTGGCTAAACCAAGTCGAAAACTGGTTCTCGCGCATCCAGCGTGATGTCATCGCCCGCGGCATCTTCACTTCAGTAAAAGATCTGGATCGCAAGCTCATGCACTACATCCGCGAGCACAACAAAAACCCGAAGCCGATCAAGTGGAAGTATGACGATCCTTCGCGCCGGATCCACCCGCTGTCAAATCAATGACGCAGTCGACTAGCGGACCTCATCGGACGAGCGGCAATGGGCTTGGTCGCGATCAGCGCTATGTATTTCGCGTTCACCGCTCACTAGGTGCCTTATCAGCTTGAGCCATTAAATGCGTCTGACTGACTGCCGATAACGGGGTAGGTTATCCCTGCGGAACGACCGTGAAATCCATTGATCCTATCTTCGACCTCCTTACTATGACATGGGACGCGGCCGCGCAAGAGGCCGCATTCGAAGGCCACTGCTTTTGCATGCTCGACACGGGACGCCTCGTGAATAGCCACGCGATGCCCGCCAGTACGCCACACTGGAACCAACCTGCTTACCGTTCGGTTGAAATGTATAAACGGGCATTGGAGCCGAAACGTTGAAGGAATGAGGGCAGACTGCTCAATCGGTTTTCAAGCCGACATGGCCTACAGCCCGCGTATAGCGGGCTTTTTCTTTGAGGCAGCGCACCCTCACGGCAGTCAGCACGGAATCGGTGAGCTCGCGAGGCCAGTCACGACACACTCGCGCTTGTACGGGATAGCGAAGGTGCGGCCAAGGTACTTTGCAAGTCCGCTCGGCAGCTTGCCCTCATGATCAGCGTCTTCAACGTCGCCAGCGATCTGCTTCAGGATATCTGCCGCGCGTATGCCCAACCGCATCCGTAGTTGCTGCGACCACACCATTACCGCGTCGAAATCTCCGCTGACGACGAACATGAGCAGGACGGGAGGCGGGGCATGCCGCCTATTAGGAAGCGCGTGAAACCGAGCCCAAGGCATGCGTATGTCCAACTCGGTCGAGGTCTCGGCGAGGTTCAGCAGCTCGGCAGCGAAATCTTCGCACTGAGGACTTCCAGCCAACCGGCCCATCAGTCGAAATTGAATCGTGACCTGGTCGACCGCGTCGTTCGGAAGACGAATAGTGACGTCTTCGCCGCAGTCGTTGAAGTCAGCCAGCGTGTCCGCGATGCCACGCGCATCGATGGCGTCGTAGTCAATGTGCGGGGGTGGCGTCTCCCCGCGCTCAACAGCAGAGAAGTCCGGCGCTAACCAGAGACCGAGAACGTGGTGGAATGTCGACATGAACGGTTCCTCCAACAAGGCGGGAGTGCCAGTCCTTGGTATAGGCGATATCGCGCTACTCCGCCACCACCGAATCGTGACCGACAGCCACAAATCGATCAGAGACGCGGTGCTGACGCTCACAGCGCCGGGAGATGGTTATCACGCTGCCGCAGGAACCTGCTGAAGCTGGGCCTCAACCACGAAGCGAGATTCGAAGTTTTTGGAGGTGCCGGAGATCATGAGCGACTCTCTTGCTCGCGTCATTGCGACGTAGAACAAGCGCCGCTCCTCCGGCTCCGTCGACTTCGGATCCGGGACTATCGTCTCCTCACTTCGCGCAATCCAGACGTGGTCCCATTCCAACCCTTTCGAACTGTGCATCGTCGTGAGGATAAGCGCGCCCAGCGTGGGCTCATTGTTGTCCTGGCGCAGGAACAGCAGCCGCTCCGCGAAACTGCCGGACAAGCGGGACAGAACATCGTTCGTCGCCTGGATTGCGCGAACTGCGGAATCTTTCGTCGCGAATTTCAGCATCCACTCGGCGACACCAGACAGTGTCAGCGAATAGAACTTGCGTTCGCAAAGGCTTTGCCATTCGGCGAGCCGCTTCATGAACTCCCGATAGCTCGTCGCGACGTTCTCGGGCAATCCCAGCTCGACCAACTCGGCGCGGCCCTTCTGCGTCAGTTCCGCGCCCATGTCGGCATGCAATGCGCGCAACTGCTGCGCGGTCAGGCCCAGGTGTGAGAGAACGGCGTCAAGACCGGTGCCTTTGATGCGCTCGACTATTTCCAGCAGGTTGCACATGAGCGCGCCCTCGGGGCGGCTCAGCACCGATGCGCCCGATGCGCGGTAATACTTTATATCGTGAGAGCGGCAGACGGATTCGAGCGGGTCAAGGATGCGGTTGGTGCGCGCAAGGATGGCGCACGATTGTCCATTGGCGAGCAGTGGCCCCAGCACCTCGACTGCAGCGGTCGCTTCTTCGTACTCGTCCGGGTGCCGCGATGTCAGGACGCTCCCGCCCGGCCCCTTTTCGGCGCGCAGCACCTTCGCAATCCGGTCGACGTTATTGCGGATCACTCGGTCTGCCGCGCCGAGAATTTCCGCGCGACAGCGATAGTTGCTGCCGAGTACAACCGGCTTCGCGTCGAACGCTTCGATGAACGATTCCATGCCGCGATAACCGAGCGCCTCACGGAACGCGTAGATGCTCTGGTCATCGTCGCCTACGACGGTCACGATCGAACCCGCCTTCGCATGAAGCTCGATCCACCGATATTGCAGCGGGTCGGTATCTTGAAACTCGTCAACGAGCAGATAGGTGAACGCGTATGGGGCGATGGTGCCGTTTTCCATCCCCTCGACAGCGAGGCGCAGCATGTCCTGAAAATCGATCTTGCCGTTGCGGGCAAGCGCGTCCTGGTAGGCGTGATACAGCTCACCGTCGTCCGTGTTCGGATCGCATCGGCCGAAGTTCGTTTTGATCTTCTCGATCGTTGGAATGGCGTCTTCCGCCTTCCCGTCGCGGCCAAGTTCCTGCATGACTCGGATGAGTAGCCCGAGCCGGTCGCCATCGGACGCGATATCGAGCGCACGTGCACCGGGGCGCTTCAGTTGCTTAAAGGCAAGCGAATGGAAGGTGCCCGCGATCAGGCGCTTTTTCACCGACTCGCCGGCAGCGACCAAAATGCGTTCGCGCAATTCGAGCGCGGCGTCCTTCGAAAACGTGACTGCGCCGACCGTCGCGGCGCTGTCTTGCAGCAACAACGCTGCTTTCGTGGCGATCGTTTTCGTCTTGCCCGCGCCCGGGCAGGCGATCGCCACGCAATGCTGGCGCAACTGGGCGACCTCCCGTTGCTGGGGATTGAGTTCGTCCAGCATCGCGCCTCCTTAGTTGCCGCGGACCGTCGTCATCAACTTCAGGTGCGTCATGTACCCGCGAATGCCGAGCGGGTTGAAGCGCTTGAGGAAGTTGACCGCCTCGTCGTCCACGTCGGACTGGTCGCGGATGCCGTTCCAGACCATGAAGTCGAAGTGATCCATCGCACGGTCGAACTTCATGATGGCGCTCAGCACGCGCATCGAGAAGCGCGAGTAGGCCTCGACCTCGATGTCCATAGCGGGCATCGGAATGGTCGGCTCGAACACGAACTCCTTGTTGGCGCGAAGCTCCGCTTCCTTCTGCTGGCGGAAGCCTTCAGCCACGCGCAGTTGCTCATCCACGTAGCTCTCGATGCCTGCGAGCAGCTTTTCCAGCGCGCTGTTGACGACTTCCTTGTCGTTTTCGCCGAAGGTCGAGCGGCCAAAACGCTGCATGTTGATGCTCATGCGGTTGATGTACGGCCACCACTGTTCAAACAGCGGCTTCAGGCGCGTATGGTTCAAACGCACGCGCGCCGTCACCACTGCCGCGCCGGAAAGCTGGCGATCGAGCAGTTGCCGACCGATCTCGCGGCGGCGCTTGATGATCGAAATGCGCTCGGCGGCAGGCAGGTCGCGGAACAGCTTTCGCGTCTTCGCCACTTCCGCGCGCTTCATCTGCGCGTCGTCGGACGAGATCACGCCTTCCTTTTGAAGGCGGTCCGCGTCCGCTTCCATTTGGGTCAGCTCGCGTTCAAGCTCGCCGTCATCCGCACCATCGGTCGTGAGCGCAGGCTCGCCGGTAGCGTGTTCAAGCGCGCTGTGCGCGACCTTTTCTTCATTGCCGGGTTCGACCACAGTGCTCATTCGCTCTCCTCTTTGGACCCATTGGCCCATTTCATCGTTGGGAATCAGGCAAGCAGATCGCGCTGCCAATGGGTCCATTGTTGCCGTCAGAGGCACCGGTCAACGTCGGAAACAGCGACTAATTCGCGCGCCTTTCCGACGACGAAGGCTAGTAGGAAGCACGTTCGCGCGCAGTGCCCGTCGGGCACGCGCGTTTAAGAATGGAGGTCGGTGAGAGCAAAGACAGGCGGGCTGGGGGCGAGGCGGCGCTTCCGGGAGCGAGCGCCCGGGAGGGAGTGCTTCTGGCATGGGGAACGTATCACGATGAAGCCCGTTTTCCACAAAGACGCTGTTATTTGCGAGCTTTCCGGGCTTCACCTTACCAATTGCTTTCTATCGCGCAGATTGGAACGACTCCGCTGCTTTCCACAGTAGTGCGCCTAGCAGCGCTGCGGCCGCGACCCAGTAGCCTGCCAGCACGGGCAACGGCGCAACGAGCGCGGCCAATAGCGTGCCGAAAACTAGCAAGAGGCTGTGGCTCGCGAGGTGGAAAGACAGGGGGCTGACGAAGCCCGCCGCCGAGGCTTTGATCTTTCGCCGAGCGGTTCCGTCGATGAACATTCCGATGGCAAAAAGGATTGTGCCTACGATCCACAGCTTCATCACCATCGCGCGAAAGACGATTCGATAGACGAGCAGCCAGAAATTTTCGGTCCACGTATGCGCGAAGCTGGAAAAACCTCCGTCGTTCATTCCGCCGACGCTCCCCGAAGCATTCAGTGTCCGGTGAAGCAGGCCAGTATCAACGAACGCATGGCGAAATATTCCGTTCGCCCGGCTCACTGCGGCATCAACCTTCTGCTGCCCAACGGTAGCCACCAACGACTGAGTCTCGACGTCCGGCACCTCGAATAACTTCCGGTCGGGCACCGCAGGCATCACGGCGATTGCCAACACCGGGACCAATAGAAACCAGATCTTTAGGTGCGAACCGAAGGGCAATGTCCCGGGCGTAGTTGAAGGTTGAAGGCGGCGGTTCCCCGTTGGAAATCCGAGAGAATCGGGTTTCGACGACCAACTTCCCGGACAGGGAACCAAGGAGAACCGCCAAATGAAGCGTACCAAGAAGAAGCCCCAAAGCGCCAGCGCGCCGTTGCACGTGGTGCCCAAGCAGGACCCGGAAGGACTGCGTGCCTGTTTTGCCGAGAACAGTCAGCTCCTGTTGCCCATGCTCGATCTGATTCAGAACACCCGCGCGAGCATCGACGAGTTGATGCACGAAGCCGGCCGTAGCCTTGTCGAGCAACTGCTGGTGATCTCGGCGACGGAAGTCGCCGGCGAGAAGCATCCGGGCCGCAGAGGCGGCGAGATCCGCTGGCACGGCTCGCAGCAAGGCCAGATTGTGATGGACGAACGCAAGTTGAACGTGAAGCGGCCGCGCCTTCGGCGTCGTGGCGGCGGCGAAGTGCCGGTCCCCGCCTACGAGCAATTGAACGAGAATCCGCGGCTCGCCGAGCGCGTGCACGAGATCATGGTCACGGGCGTGTCGACGCGCAAATATGCCAAGGTCCTGCCCGAGATGGCCGGCACCGTTGGCATCTCCAAGAGCAGCGTCTCGCGCGAGTTCATCAGGCCAGCCAGACGGCGCTCACCGAGCTGATGGGGCGGCGCTTCGATGACAAGGACTTTCTGGCGATCTACCTTGACGGCATCATCGTCGACTCACGTCACATCATCGCCGCTATCGGCGTGGACAGCCCCGGCGAGAAACACCTCCTGGGTCTCGCGAGCGGGTCGAGTGAGAACGCCCAGGTCGTCAGGATCTGTTGCGCGGACTGATCGAGCGCGGCGTGCCTGCGGATCGCGAATACCTGTTCGTGATCGATGGTTCCAAAGCGCTGCGCTCGGCCATCGAGGAGTTCTTCGGCGAACGCGCCCACGTGCAGCGCTGCCGTGTGCACAAGCAGCGCAACGTCCTCGAGCGCCTGCCCAAGGAGAGCGTTTCGCAAACCGCCGCGATCATGAAGGCCGCCTACAAGTTGTCGACCGACGATGGCATCGCCAAGCTCAAGACGCACGCGGCGTGGCTCAAGGCCGACTATCCGGACGCCTCGGCCGCACTGCTCGAGGGGCTGGAGGAAACTTTCACGGTGAACAAGCTGGGCCTGACGCCGGCGCTCATGCGCGGGCTGTCGACGACCAACATCATCGAGAATCCCAACGGCGCGGTGCGCCGTGTCGCGGGGCGCGTGAAGCGCTATCGCGACGCCGACATGGCGTTGCGCTGGACAGCCGCGGGCTTCCTGGAAGCTGAGAAGCACTTCCGAAAAATCCTCGGCGTGAATGAACTCTGGATTCTCGCTGCGGCCTTGAAACGGTCACGCTCGAAATCAATTGACCATGATCGGAAGGTTGCCTAACCTATGCCGCACCCGCCGTCCCAACCTTCAACTGTCTTCGGGACATCGCCAACCGAAGCGGCTAGCCATGTAGCACCTTCACCGCCGCCAACACGGGTATCAGAGCTACCGCAAGCAGCCCGCACCAAAAGAGCGCGGGGCGATACTCGGCGATCGTCGCCAGGGCGTAGCAACGCGCGCCGGCGCCATGAGTGAACTCTTCGGGGACGGCGGCGTTCGCATCGCCGTCGAATGCCATCGCGGTCTCGAGTGCTCGCTTGGCCGTGCGGAAATCAGTCTGCGACAACTTCGCTATTATCGTAACGGTGAGCGACATCGTATTCCTCAAAGTAGCGGCGGAACGTCTCGCCGTGTAGCACGCGGGATGCGAGCTGGAATGCTGCGGTACGCTGCGTGATATGGTCCGGGCAGCGCTCGTCGACCATCTCAAGCTCGTAGTCGGGATGGCGCTGCTCAAACGCGGTAATCGCCTCAACCATCGGACACCACACCTCAACCTTCTCGCCACGGCGCGCAACATAACGACGCGCGTAGAGTGCCTGGGCCGGCTCAAAAAGACCTTGCATGAATGCCACGTACGGTTCGCCGTTGCGCTTGGCCCGCCTATAACTGTCGAGTGCCGATTCAATCATCTCGGCAGCCAACGGCCGCTTGTCTCCCATGAATCGTTCGCCGATGAAGTCGGCCACGCGGGAGCACGCGAGCTCGAGATCCGGCGACACGTTGAACACCGGCATGAGCCTGTGCGACAGCTTGTGATCGCGGATGATGTGTTTGTAAGCAGCGGACATAGTTTTAGGTTTAGCCTTCGATGATGGGAATTCGGCCCTGATACGCGGCACCTCCCGAGATGCGCATGAAGTACTGCAAGTTCGGCAAGCTATGAAGAAGGCGCACCGGGATCAATGGCACCTTTTCGAGCTGAAGCGAACGCGATTGCGAGCCGCTGAATTCCAGTGCGTGCGCCTCAGTCGTAGTATTCAAGCTGTTTGAGACGTTCACTACGCGGATCGCAGTTTCACCGACCTTGTCAGAGAACCATTTAGCAGTATCTGAGTCCTCCAGTCTGAGGACTATCTGGTTGTTCAGGTTACCCAAAACCTGCAGCATTTTTGCTGCGTTTCCGAGTTTAGCTTCCAGGTCGGCACGCGCCTGGAAAGCGACAAACGCCTTGAACCCGGCCCCGCGTCCCTTGTTCAGGATTTGGATCACCTGCTCGTTGATGGCCTCGGCGATCTCGTCAATGATGAGCACGACGTCGGGCTTCTCCGCGTAGAAGTTATAGATCGCCCCGCACACCGCCGCGACGTCAGACAGCGCCATTGAGGCGATCGCTTTCTGGACGATGTTGTTCGACAGGGAATCCAGGCCCATGTAGAGGACCGCCTTCTGCTTGATTATCTTGTCGATGTCCCATATTTCGCGCTCGTCCTCGAAGTCGTCAGCCTTCGGTGCGAGCATCAACCCGGTTTCGCCGGTCGCCAGCATCTGCAGCAGCGGCAGCGCCGAGGCGATGATCTTCATGTAGTGCTCGCGGTCGTGCGTGTGCGTCGCGATCAATCCGTCGATCGTCTCGTGCCCGCGATCGTGAGCGGCAAACCGGTCGAGATAGAGCTTGACCATCCCGTCGACCATTGACGCGTCGTTGCGACGCTGAGCGTCTTTGACCGTCGCCGTGACTGTCAACTCTTCCCAGTCCGTCAGCCCATTCTCGATGAAGAAGCGACGCAGGCCGCGCTCCAGCAGGTTGGAAATCCCCGACTGCGCGTACTTGAGAATCGATCGCAGGTTGGGCTTGTCGCCGACGTACAGCTCGCCCTTCACGGCGCGGTCGATGAAGAGAAACGCGAAATCCCGGAACTGGCCTTCCTCCATCAACTGCGCAATCCGCGACGGAATTTCAGACGGCTGCGACCAGTTTTCGAGCGGGTTCAGGCGAATCGACTCGTGCGGTTTGGCCTGATTGAAGTAGAGGAATTTGCGGCCGGTGCGGGCGCACTCCTTCTCGACGCGCTTTTTCCACTCGTCGTCGTTTTTCGGGTCGACGATGATCAAAACGTCTTTGGGGCTATGGATTACCTGCGTGGAGATGACTTCATACGTCCGGGTCTTGCCCGCGCCTGTTGTACCGGCCACGAGCGTGTGACCGCCCATTGCCTTATAGTGAAACGGCACCTTCACCTTCTGTGGCTCCATGCCGTGGATCCACGATGATCCCTGCGGCATGCGATCCCGGATGCTGTCGCTCGGTCCGAACAGCCGCTCAATGCGCGCCTCGACGGTCCGACCGATTTCGGTTTTGGGCAGCCACTTGGGCAACGACGGAATATCCGTCACCGGCATGCGAAGAATCTCATGGGCGATCTGCGTGTGCTTCTGCGTCCATTCGTAGCCCGTGCCCAAGTACATCGAGTCCGCTTTTTGCCGCATCGTCTTCTGCAAGGCGAGGAGCTTGTCGATATGGATCTTGCTGAGCCACTTCGTGGAAATCGCCATTCGAAAGCTCAGCGCCTTCCAGATTTGCAGTGCGCGTATCGAAAGCAGCAGCACACCGGCCAGAGCGAATGCCCAGCCGTACGGCATCCCCGAGACTAGGATTCCAACGATGACCACCGGCCAGACGACGAATGGCCTGAACTCGTAGATGGGTCGAAAGTGGTTGACGTAGCTCATGCCGCTGGCCGCTCCATGATGAGACGCCCTGCTCGCTCAACGATACAGATATCGTTGCCATGAGCGCGCATGAGCAGCTGCCGCTTCTTAAGTTGCTCGACGAGCGTATCGCTCGTCATGCCGTACGCGCCGACGAGGCGCTTTTGCACGGCAAGGCCTTTTTCTTCCCAGGTGACCTTCGCCTTTCCCGATGCGACGTCGCCCGCGAGTGCCTTGAAGAACTCTTTCATCATCGCGGCCCCCGGCCCCAGCACCTCCGTCAGTTCCTCGTCTGACGGCCCGGTTCGGCTGCCGGTGCCACGGCCGGTATGAGCTGCCGCAGGATCGATCGCTGCCGGGCGCTGTGGCGCAGGGGCCGGGCCGGTGGAGGACTCAGTCGTTGCGGTCGCACCGTCCGGTGCTTGGCTGCGCTCCAACGCATCACGCAGCGACTGAGGCAATTTAGGCGGCGCTCCTGAGACCTTCTGGTCAGCCGAGTTCGTTGCGGCCGCGCTAGGCGTTGCGGCCACGCTGGGCGTTGTCGAAGCCGGGGCAGTTGAGCCCGCCATGTCGCCGGTTGCCGGCGCTGGCTGCAGATGTGGCTCGTTCGAGGTCGTCTCACCGCCTGCCGCGGCCGTCGATTGAACAAACTGCGGCTCGAGCGCGAGGGCGACATGCACGGCGGACGGAACATCATATTTGACCGGCGCAAACACCGCCTTCTGCGCTTTGCGCTCAAAGTCCACGGCAACGTCCATCGCCTGCCGTACCACTTTATGGACGAGCTGCTCGTAACCGCGCGGACTGCGCTCAGGATTGATCGCGTTGAAAAGGTCGTCCAGCACCCCGGTGTCAAACCCGGAGAGCAAATCCGGCGCGATGACAGTCTGGGCGAACATCGCGGTGCGCATCCGCTCGTTCTTGAGCGGCGCTGCTCGCCGTTCCACCGTGTATTGGCCGCCGCCGAGCCACGCGCCGAACGCGCCGTGTGCCGCCGGATTCCACTTCGACCGGTCGGACAGGCGAATCATCTCAAAATGACGGAATGGCTCGTCAAGCAGAGAGCACGCAGCCGCCAGGAAGACCGCATAGTTGTATTGCGGCTCGAGTCGCCGCCGCTTATCGGACGTGAGATCGGCGGCGAACTTCTGCGCACCGGCCAGCCGCATCGCATAAAACGTTGACTCGATCGTCGCGCGGAAAGCACCGCCCGGCTCACAGTGCAGCTCCGGCGTGAGCGGCATGGAGGAGAACCAGCTCGCGCAGCGGCGCAAGACGGACACCCACTTCCGTGCGAATTCCGCTTCAGTGCTTTCGTTCGCGCACTGGCGAACGAGCTGAATGCGCTTATGGTGCGTCGCGAACAGGTCTTCGATCGCAATAGCTTCGTGAGCGATTGTCATGGAATGAATTTGCTCGCCAGCTTCAAAGCGCCACTACCGGTCGCCGTCGCACCGCCACCGAAGATCGTTGCTAGCTTCGGAATCTCGAAGGATAGCAGCAGCACGAACACCGCCAGGTCGAAGACGTAAGCCCCATTGACGGTGGTAGATCCGCCTACCTGTGTCGCCTTGCTTACCGCATCTGTGATGGACGTCCCGACAAGCTTTATCAGGACGGCCACCACAACGGTGTACATTCCCGCGCTGATCATCCAATCCAGCCACTTCTTGAAGTAGCTGCGCGTGTACGACGAGAAGCCGAGCGCAATTGCAATCGGGCCAAGAACGATACCGACGGCGGCCTGAATCTGGCCTATCGCCGTGTAGTAAACGAAGATGATCGAGGCGAGAACCATAAGCATCCCCGCGAAAGCAAGAACGATGACATCGGTCAACAGCGCAGGAATGTCCCACAGCTTGACCGTCTTCAGCTTCGCCGTTAGTGCGTCAATGATGGTCCCCGCTAGAGAGGCCATCTGGGAACCCACCGACCCGTTGTCGGAAGTGTTGATATGTGCCGCCAACTGCTCAAACCACGTCCAAAAGCCAGCCGCCGACGACGTGTAGCCAAGGTACAGCGCGACGAAGATGCCGAGGACGGCGACTTCCTCAAACAGATCGACCCACGCCGAAATCGGATGGTGCGTCCCGGCAAACCTCACTCCGACGAGAACCAGCGAGATAACGCCCAAGCCCCACGCGAACTTGTTGGCCTCACTCATCACGTTGGAACTTGCATCCACTGCCGTCGATACGACATTGCCAAGCAAGACGTGGATCTGCTGTGCGGCACTGCTTGCCCCCTTGCTGAAGTCGCCCGCCTTGCTTGCCAGCAGTGCAGCCGAGCTAGTCGACGACGCCGGCAAGTCGGGGGCCGCTTGTGCCATCGCGCGGTTTGAAGTAAAGCCGATGCAGCAGATCACCGCCAGAAAAACGAGGAGCGACCTCTTGAGCGACATTGCTGATCGCCCCATCATTGCCCCAGCACCTTCGAAGATCCAATTTGAGCGTCGAATGCGGCACGCTCTCTGTCCTGCTGCGCCTTGATTGCCGCCTGACTGGCGTTGTTCGCCTTCTGATCCGCGACGGTCGCCGAGTCTTTGACAGCGTCGCTGCGTTGCTTGGCCGCCATCATCGTCAGAAGGTCGCTATTCTGACTAGAGATGATGTCGAGCATGTGCGTGGTCAACTGAGCGGTGGCCTGCATCGTCGGCGACATATTCAGTTGGTCCTGGATCTCCTGCCGACGCTTGGCGAGCGTGCTCACATGCGAGATGACGTCGTTGCCCTGCTGGAAGAGCTGCTTCGCCGTCTTGTCGTTGTTCTGCAGGAGGGTGTTCTGGTCCGTGAACCACTGATCGGCGGTTTTCCCCGATTGCGTGATGAGCGCTTGGACCTTGTTCGCGTACTCCGCGTTGCTCTGCAAGCCACCGTACAGATCCTTCAATGCGTCGGTGTACTTGCCCAGGCTCGAGATATCGCTCGTGATGCTGTTGAATTGCGCAAGCATCGCGGCGGGGTTGAGGTTGGTCGCCTGCTTGAGCTGATTGAGCATCATCTGGTACTGATAGACCAGGTTCGAGTCCTGATAAACCTCACCCTTCACGGCGGCCGCCGCCGTCATCGTGTTTTGAATGAAGTTGGACGCGTCGAACACCGGCATGTTCGCGTTGACGTGTTGCACGAATCCCAGCGTCAAAACGCCCGTGGCTGCGACGGTGCGGAGCAGTTTTTTCATCATGACGATACCTTTATCTAATGCGTTCAAGCGTTGACGAGCACGTCGCGCACGAAGTCCTCCCGCCAGTGCGGGCTTCCTGACTTGACGTGCTTGTCGAGGAGCGCTTGCGCGCGACCGTCCGAGCGCAGGTAGGCAAGTGCCTCCTTCGGGAACTGAGCCTGCAGCATCCGGCTCTGCTTGGCCGTCACCCACAGGTAGTCGCGGTTGGGCACCGCGTCCGAAATCATCTTGATTTGGTGTTGCGTCAGACCAAACACGTCGCGGTACAAGCCTTGGTTGTTGATTGCGTCGCTGTCTGGTAAGTAGATGATGTTCGGGATGTTCTCTTTCAGAATGTCGAAGTTCGGGACCCGCGCCAACTGGCCGAGCGACTGCGTGGCCATCAGCAGCGCCGCATTCAGCTTCCGGATCGTCACCGCCCAGATTTCGAGGCGCGCATAGAACTTCGGGTAGGTGAAGAAGAAGCCTGCCTCTTCGATCTCGATCACGGTGTAGCGCTTGCCGTCCAGAATCTGCGCGATCCGGTAGAACGCGTAGTCCATGAACAAGGCGGCGACCACCGGGAAGTTCTGGAACAGGTCGCCCATCTCGATTGACAGGTCGTCGGAGATGGCGAAGCCGTCTTCGGCGTGGTCGAAAAACTTGCCGTTCTTGTTCCCTTCGGTCCACACCTGCAACCGCTCGCGCAGATCCGCGGGCAGCAGCGTGATCAAGCTTGAGAGACGCCACTTCTCAGCCGGGAAGCCGAGCGCCAGCGTCTTGATGCGGTCATAGATGTCAGTCTGCTGCTGCGGCGTGCAGGTGTAGTCTTCGCCCTCGACAGCAAGCTGCACCCAGTCCGCGACGTAAGACCAGTGCTTCTGCTCACCGATCAGCGAGAGTGGATTGACCGAGGTCGCGGCCTCGAATCGCCCCGTAGCATCGATGAACCGGCCGCCGCCGAGCAGCGTCGGGATACGGGTCGATCGGTCTTTGTCGAAGCGGATGCGGCGCGCGCCGTGGCGGCCCGTCTGCGTCATCAGGTAGTTCAGAAACACCGACTTACCCGCGCCGATTGGACCAACGACGAGTGTGTGCGCCTTACCGCCCGGATGGTGCAAGTCGAAATACTGCAGCGTACGATGGCGGGTCGGCAGGCACGTGAGCGGGCCGGTTTTCGTACCGGACTGCTGCGTCAGCCATTCATTGACCTTCGAACCCTCGCCCACACTGCAAAGCGGGGCGATGTCGGACACGGCGGGCGTCTCAACGAACTGCAGACGCCTTTGCTGGTCCCAGCGGCCCGGCAGCGTCGCGCTCCACGAAGCGAAGAGGTTCGTCTTTTCGAGAATCACCCCAAAGCCCGCGTTCCCGATGACGCCGACCACCTGACGCGTCGCGTCCTCGCACTCTTCGGGCGTGTTGCCGTAGACGACCACGGAGATATTGGCGAAACCATACTGCTGACCCTCGGCGTCGAGCTTCGCGAGCGCGTCGCCCGCTTCCTTCGCCAAGATTTCACGGCCTTCGTCGTTCTTCTGTTCTTCCTTCGTTGCCCACTGCTTGAGGATCGCGACCGGATTGAAGGCCGCGACCTTGTAGAAGCCGCGAATCTTTTTGATGTACGCGCTAGCCCGCGACGTGTCGAGGAAACGGAACATCACGCAGACGTCCAGTTCCGCGTCTACCTGCGAGAGGACGTCGAGCGCCGCTTCCTGAAAGCCCATCCATTCCTTGATGCCGATGATCCGCGCGTACACCTTGCCGTGCGCCGATTCAAACATCAGTTCGGTGGCGCCGATCGTAACTTCCGTCTCGGTCAGGTGGGTATCAAGCATCGTGACCGGGTAGCGCACGCGGCGCTTGGGCGACGACGGATTCGCGCGCTGGTGGAGGAACGACAGCGTGTTTTGCAACTGCAGCCGCTTCATTTTTAGGCGCGTGACGCCGCCGACGAAGCCGTCGATCACGGACTCAAAGCGCTTGATCTCGTTCTGGATCTTCGTCAAGTCGAACGCGAAGGCACTGCGCGCGAGAATCGTGTCTTTCGCGGCTTCGAACATCGCGACGGCCAGATTCTTGCCGCCGACCGTCATGTGATAGCTGATCTTGTCAAAGATCCGCGAGATGCCGGTCTCAGGCGTGAAAGCCAGCGCCAGCGAATGCGAGTTCTTGAAGTACTTGCCGCTGCCGATGATCGCCTGATTGATCGCGTCGACGCGCGCGTCGGCTTCGGACGCGAAGTTGCCCTCGATGCCGCCGCGCACGCGCCTATGCGACATGCGCCACCACGCGGTTACCCGGTGGTCAAAGTTCCGGCATGCATGGTCCAGGTTGTCTCGCGCGGCTGTAATGTCGCCGGGATTCGGCGAATCCGCGTCGATGCCTTCGAACTCGAACACAGTCAGGAGCGACCCGTCCTTGTTGAGCACCAGTTCGGGCGTGACCATCGTGGCCCAGGGCGCGATTTCCTGTACCGCACGCTTGGTGAACATCATCTTCAGCATGGTTCTTTGCCCATCAGCATGGAAGGTCTTGATCAAACCCATACGGGCGCTTGAAGCGCGCGCTAAAGCGGCTGCTCGGCCCCGGCTCATAGACGTCGGGGTAGCGGTTGTACACCAGCATCACGATTCGCCACCACGGGTCAGTCGAGCTTTTCCAGCGCAAGAACACATGCACCAACACGCCGACAAGGAGAAATCCCGGTGTCCAGCTCGTGTAGGTGAGCAGCGCCGTCATCGTCCCGTTGAAAATAGCGAGCCCCCGGTCTGCCCCGCCCATCTGGCGCGGCAGCGAAAGGCCCCGACTAACCTTGTGTTGGCGCATATCAGCAGGCGTTGGCCATGTGGAAGTGGCTCTGCATGATCGGAACGGCCACCGACGCGATACCGAGGCCGACGAGCACCACCGAGAAGGTCTTCGCGATGTTGCTTTCGGAGTTCGCCACTGCGACGCCGCCCAGCGTGATGAGCACGATGCCGATGCCGTAGAGGTACGGGCCGCTGATCAGGTTGCTGATCGTGCAGATGATGTCGGTCAGACCCGTCAGGTTCGAAAAATCGCCCGCTGCCATTGCGGCCACCGACACGACGCTTAGAAGTGCGCCAACCAGCATGGACTTGCCAGGACGCAGACGTTTTGCCGCCGTCGCGGCTCTGTTGAGTACCTTCTTGCCCTTCATTTGATGCTCCCGTTAAAAAACGCGTTGTAGGTCGTAATCGTTGTTTTTGAATCCCCGGATTTCGAGGATTTCGGAGACGTGCCGCATCTCGCCGGTGCGCTTGAAATGCACGACGTAGTTGAAGCAGTCAGCGATGTTTCTGCGCATGTCTTCCAGCTCCCACCGCGATCCGGTCGGGGTACCGAGCATGGCGAGCGATTCAAGGCGGCTCAGCGCCGTGCGCGCGTTGTTCGCGTGGATGGACGCGAGGCCGCCGTCGTGGCCGGTGTTGAGCGCCTGCAGCAGGTCATAGGCTTCGCCGCCACGGACTTCACCAACGATGATGCGGTCGGGGCGAAAGCGCAGGCACAGCGCGACGAGCAGCTGCGTCGTCACGTTCGTGTCGGCATTCGAGAGCAGCCGCACGCGATTGGGCACGTGCAGCTTCAGTTCCATCGTGTCCTCGATGGAAATCACCCGCTGGTCTGACGGGATCTGTTCGATCAGCGCGTTGAGGAACGTGGTCTTACCTGCTGACGTGCCGCCGGCGACGAGGACGTTCTTGCGTGATTGGACGAGCGCGACGAGCGCGCGCATGAGCGCCTCGTCCTCGATGCCTTCCTCAAAGTGAATGGCTTCCGCGAAGTCCGGCCGAGCATTCGCTGCAGAGAACGCCCCCATGCTCACGTAGTCCGAGAGCGTCAGCTTCGACTCGCGGTGCTTCCGAATGCTCAGCGCATGGCCGTCGATCGAGGTCGGGCTCATCACCGCCGCGATACGCAGGTTTTGATGGCCCGCGTTGATGATGCCCTTGTCGCTTCCCGCCTTCGCCGACTTTTCGACGGACGACGCGAGGGAATGAATTGCACCTTCGAGCTGCTCCGGGCGCAGGTCGATGTTCTCCCGCGTCATCACTCCCCGACGCTCCACCCAGACGTTGCGGTAATCGTTGATCATGATTTCCGCGAGATCGGGCGCATCAAGCAGCTCGCGCAGCGGTGAGAGCGCATGGAAAAGCATGCGCACGGCTTCAGCTTCGAGCGGACGCAGCTTCAGGAGTGGGTTATCGACAGACTCGGACATGCGATGCTCTGTGGGTGATCTAACATGTCGGGTATTGTTGGTGGTGCCACGCGCACGCGGGTATGAAAAGACGCCTCAAATTGATCGGCTTTCAGGGCATTGCCAGACTGACGCCCCCGGGATTTAGCGCCGGCCTGCAAGAAGGGCCAAGTGAATTATCATGATGAAACGCATTTGCCAGAAAGACGCTAAAAATGATGTAGCTTTCCGGCTACTGCCCGCGGCGAGTGACTGTTAAGCATTTCCCATCGTCCGCGGCGGGCGTTGCTCGTAGCGTTACGCGCCTGACATTTCACGTGTCGCCGTCGCACGCCGTGAGCCGCTTTGTTCGTTATTCCCGCCCTGAGTCATCGGCGATGCGCATCGGAAAACCAATCAAACCGCTTCCCCACCCAGATTGCGACTATTGCGGCAATCCAGCCGTCCTTGCCCGTGCAGGAGACGACGCCTACCCTTACCGGGACGACCACGGCCCGCTGTGGCTTTGCCAAAACTGCCAAGCGTGGATCGGCGTGTTCCCGCGCAGCACGCGCAATGTACCGCTCGGGCGTCTAGCCGACGCTCGCCTTCGAGAACTGAAGGCGAAGCTCCACGCAACGCTCGAACCACTGGTGTCGGCGAAGGTCCGCCGCGACGGCTGCAACGTGTTCGAAGCGCGCGCAAAAGCGATGAAATGGCTGGCCGGCGAGATCGGCGCAGATGCCGAGAAGTGTTCGATCCATACGCTCGACGCGGACCAGTGCGAGCGCGCGATCGCGGTCGTCGACCAGTTCCAGCGCGCGCGGACCGCCGCCCCTTCAGAACCGGCGTGGGAAGATCGTTAGCCCGGGCAGTCAACCACACGTTTGCTATGTCTCGCACTCTTCCCTTCCAGCGCTCCCCTCAACGCTCGGCGCGTTGACCACGGCGAGCGACCGTCTTGACCGGTTCAAGGGCGGCGAGGCCTACCAGCCGCTGCAAACGCGCCGCGCCTGAACCCCGCGCGCAGACGAAAACAAAGCCCGGCAGATGCCGGGCTTGTTCTTCAAGGGATGCCCGACTTAGCCGGGCTCTAGCAAACCACCTCCATCGTCTCGCCGAACGGCGCTTTGCGGGCGCGCGTCAGGGGCGTAGTCGATGCCCACAGCACCGGGTAGTGCGGCGCGACGGTCGGAAATCGCCCCACCATATCTGTCAGATAGACCAGAAAGGCGGGGTTCATGCTGTCTTCCGCGACCCGATTGAACGGGTCGACGAACGCCGTCCCGCCCCCGCCGCGCACAGGTTTGATCTCCGGCGAGTCGCCTCGCTCGAAAATCTGCACCTGCGTGACGCGCGTGTCGCAGTCCATCACGACCAGCCGTGCGGGCTTCAACGAACGGAAAACCGCGAGGATCTCCGCGTCGAACTGCGCCTGCGTCTCGTCGAACACCGAACCGCTGGAGTCACGCACGAAGACCGCGTCGCCGATCGCCGGTGTATGCAACGACGGCAAATAGAAGCCGAGATGCAGATACCGCCGATTCGGCGTCGCAAAGCTGTAGTCCGACGGCGACGACTGCTGCGCAAAGCGATGCAGCACCGATCGCCAGTCCACGACGGGCCGCACCGCTTCGCCCGCCACCGCCTGCAGATCACCCGGGAGCTTGCCGCGCATCGCGGCCGCTTTCGCGGCTTGCGTGACGGCAACCTTCCACTCCGCCTCCTTTACCGGATTGTCCGGACCTTTGTAGGACCGCACTTCGCCGAATGAGCTGAGTTTCGCTTGCTGATCGGCGGGCGCCTGCCCCGGCGCGGTGCCGTTGTGGCCACCTGGCTTCGGAGCCTGCTTGCCGTTCGGCTGCTGCGGATCTTGCGGATTCGGCTGCTGCTGCTGCGGCTGCTGTGGCTGCTGTGGCTGCTGCTGGTTCTGCGGCTGCTGTTGATGCTGCTGCGGAGGCTGTTGCTGCTTTTCCTTCGCTTCCTGCGTCAGCAAACCGTAGATTTCCTCGGCCGACTTGCCTGTGTAGCGCGGGTCGACCAGTGCCCCTTTCGGCAGAACCATGCCTGACGACAAAACGATCGGGTTGATCGCGTAGTCGCAGGCATCATTCCAACGATCGGGATCGCGAGCGCCCTGCCGCCAGCAATGGCCGTTGGCCACATGCAGCACTTCGTGGGCGACGACACCGCGCACTTCGAGGTCGCTGAGCGATTCCATGTACGTCGGGTTGTAGCCCAGCGTCTCGCCGTCGACCCAAAACGTCTTGGCCGACGGATCCTCGCGAACATTCAAACGGAGCGCGAGCGCCCCGAAGAATGGTTGCGAGAGGACGAGCTCGGTGCGCTGCCGGGCAATGCGCGGATGGACCGCGCTACTGCCCA
Source organism: Caballeronia sp. PC1 (assembly GCF_021353155.1). NCBI lineage: Bacteria > Pseudomonadati > Pseudomonadota > Betaproteobacteria > Burkholderiales > Burkholderiaceae > Caballeronia > Caballeronia sp. PC1. Next base: position 531,006 of record NZ_JAJUBH010000004.1, on the reverse strand, counting down.
ACACAACATCGGTGCGGTCCATGACGCCCCCTTATGCGACGAGGCGCAGTTGGCTTGCACCCGCCAATTCAACTTCCATCGGCTCCGGCTGCATGCCCATGAACGCGGCCATCAGCCCTTCAATCTCCTGTGCCTTGCTGGCCACCTGAGAACGAAGCACGCGCGAGTCTTTCAGTTCCGCGCCCGTGTGCACGGCCAGATGCGTCTTGGCCTGCTCGAGGATGTGCGTGAGCTGCGGGTCATTCGCGAAGTTGAGCTTCGGCAGCAAGGCGCACAGTTCACGCACGTTATTGGCCACGTCCAGTCGGACGTTGCCGGTCGCGTACAGGCGGTTAGCCATCTGCGAGACGGCTTCGTACAGACGCCGCACCAGGTCCTCGTTCGCGGTCGCGATCGAGGCCAAAACGTGCTGGTCCAACTCGCTCTTGAGCGTGGTGAGTACGTTCGCCGGCAACTCGACGCCGAACTGGCTAGCGTCGGGAAACGGCAGAACGGCCATCTTCACGCCGAACTTCGTGGTCAGCTCAGCGAGGGTCGGATAGTCCGCCTCGTTGAAAAGCCCATTCAGTTCTTCGCGAGCCGCCTCTTTCAGGTTCAGGTAGTCCGTCAGGAACACGGAGACCGCCAAGTCGAACTCGTCTTTCAGCGAGCGCATCTTTTCGGCGAAATCCATGTAGACCATCGTCGGCAGCAGCCGCACGCCCAACTGGTCGTACTTCAGCGTGTGGTCGTAGAAGTACGAGCGGATGCGGCCGGCGAGCGTCACTACTTCTGCGAAGCTCGGCGCGTGCTCGGGCAACAGGCGTTTGTTAAATCTGCCGATGCCCTTCGCGTGGTGCTTGCTCTCGACTTCCTGCGTCACCTTGCCGTCGAAACGGCGGGCAACCCAGGTGGAAATCGTGACGGAGCAGAGCATGACTTTCGATTGAATGGAAGTGATGTCCATGAGAAAACCTCGTAGAAATGGATTGGACGAAGCAAAGAAAAAAGGCCCTGTGCGTCCGAAGACACGACAGGGCCAACATGGGTGATGCTGAGAAAAGTGGAGTGCTTGGTTACTCGCCGCGGATGATCTTGCCGATCTCTCCGCCTTGCGCGCCAATGAAGGCATACGAGTTCTGGATCTGCGGGGTGCACTGCACTGCATCGCGCACCAGCAGCGCCGCGAACTCGCGATGGCCCTCACCGATAAGACGCTCGGTATAGCGGACAACACGATCGAAGTTGTTTTCGTTCGCGCGTGCCGCAAGCGCTGCCGCAATCGCGTACAACGCCGAGGGCGTCGTCGGGATCATGGCCGTATCCGGCGCGAGAAGAATCGCGTCCGGCTGCGGCAGTTCGCGGAAGATCTGGAGGAACGCGACTAGTTCCGTCGCGGCACCCTCGCCCACCGATCCGGCGTATGAGATGTGCTCTAGGTGCTTGGGGACGACACCCATGGTTTTCGCGACGAACCCCCAGCTACGAGGGCTCGGCGCATTCTCGATGTCGCGCGACGTCTTCTGCACGGACAGCAAGTCCGGACGGAAGCGCAGGAACGCAATGAGTGCGGGCGGGATGTTTTCGCGCACGGCCCACTGCGTCCAGTCGTCGATGGTCGGTTCTAGCTCGACCACCGTGGCGAAACGCGAGATCACCGGATCGAGGATCCCGGAGACACCGGCGTTGTCGGTGCGGCGGTTGGTGGCCGCGAGGAACGTGACCTGCGGTGGCAGGACGTGCTCGCCGACGCGCCGCGCGAGCAGCAACTGCATCTTCGCAGCTTGCACGGCGGGCGATGCCTGCCCCAGATCGTCCAGAAACCAGATGAGCGGGCGTCTGGCGGTCATGGCGCGTTCCAGATCCCCGAAGGGCAGGAACTTTGCGGTCATGCCGTCGGGCGAGGGAAATGGCAAGCCTTTCGAGTCGGTCGGGTCCTCGACAACGGGGTGGCTGATGAGCAGTTCGTGATCAGTCGCATGCGCGGTCTGTTCGACGATGTCGCTCTTGCCGATGCCGGGGCGGCCAGTGATGAGCACCGGCAGACGCTTCGGCACGTACAGCGAGAGGAGTTCGGTGAGTTGAGCAGGCGTGACTTTCATGATGGCTTCCAAAGAGAAGCCCCATAAAGACTACGCCCGTAGGGACGTGGTCCCTTAGGGGCAAGATATGAAAAAGCCGGCTCGTAGCCGGCTGGGTCGATGCGTCAGTGACGCGGGTGATAGATGCAGTGTAGGGGTCGGGCGGTGGCGCAACCGGTGCAAAGGTCACTAATTCAGGGGGCCTTAAGCCATCTCGACGGACAGCGTGGCAAAAAAAACCCGGCACGATGGCCGGGTTGGTTCGAAAGTGAGTTAGCTTGCGCGCTGTTCAAGCGCCACGCGCGCATAGGCGAGCGTACCGTCATTTGCGCGAAGCGATACCTGCAACTGCCGCACAGGATCTGCGAGCGCGTAGCGCACGCTAGTCCCCTGCCGCAGGCTGACGATCTGCGAGAAGCCGTCGGCGATCGTGCGATCTACCCACTCCGCACCGGTCAGCACCGCACCGTCTTCCGCACGAACGCGCGACATCTCAGCCGCTTCGCGAGCGCGAGCGACCTCGCGGGCGACGCGCCTCGCCTCACGTTGGGAAACCGACAACGCCTCCCACTCTGCTTGCTGCGCGGCGTCCATACCTGCCAGTTGAAAAATGCCCCGGCGCCGAGCCGCAGCTCGAACGCCGATGAGCTTGATGCCGAACACCTTGTGGACCGCTTGCTTGGTCGCGAGGTTTGCGTCGTCTGGCCGATCCAGGATGCTGAGAAGATAGGACATGTCGGCCGTCTGCACTGCTTTCGCGAACTCGTTGGCGAAGGTGTGTGTATGTCTGCCGTGATCGAGAATGGCCAGTTGCGTGTCGAGTTGGAAGCGGCGCGCGCTGATACTGCACGACTTCCGTGCCTTCTCGAGTTCTGCTACCCGTCTATCGCGCGCGCCATTGGCGAGCGTCCGCCGGAGTACTTCCGCGAACTGACAGATCGGCGAGCCGACGTCGACGGGCTTCAGGTACGCCTCAGGCAAGGGATGCGCTTCCAGAATGCCCTTCGCGTACAGCAAGTCGTCAACTTCGACCGCCGTTGGCGAGTGCGGCACGAGACCCATCAGCATCGCGAGCAGCGCGGCATTATCGCCGGTGATCGCCTCCTTCGAATGGCGCATCACCGTTGCCAGCGGCACGAGCTTCGCGAGCGGCAGCGCCCCACGCAACTCAGGCACCGCGAGAAGCGGCTTGGCCCATTGCAAGTCGGAGTCGAACTTCGACAACGAAGCATAGTCATCGATCACCGCCTGCGGAACAGGCTTGCCCGCAGCGAGCGCGTAGGCGACATGAACCTCGTGCCGACCATTGCTCTGCCGGTTGTCCAACATCGGGCCCGCGTAGCGGAAGCCGAACCGGCGTTGCGACTCGTCTTGCAGCAGCTCGAACAGGTCCAGCCCGCGACGGCCAGTCTTGGCCGCCTCTTCGTTGGCTTGCGCCATCTGATCCGAGTAGAACAAATACAGCGGCTCTCGCGTCAGATCAAAAGCCAGATAGAGCAGTTGCCAGTGCTCGCGCCGGATTTGCCACGGCTCGAGCGCGGTGAATGACGGTCTGAAGTAGGCCGCGTCGATTTCGTCGATCAGCGACAGGAAGAGGCTCGTCGCCGCCCCGGCCCGACGAACGGTCAGCTTGCCGTTATAACGAGTGACGGCCACTGGGTGGTTGAAGAACGTGAGCGCGATCTCTGCCGCGTCGACCGTTGCGACGCTCGTCTCGTCTCGCAGGAAACGGAGCACCTCAAGCATCGTACGGAAGGAGTGGGCGAAGCCCGAGAAGGAAAGCTGATACATCGTGGATTGCCTCGAAAAAAAATGACGGGCAATCGTTCCCTGTCGGGTCGATGCCCGGCAAGGGTTAGGTGCGCCGGATGGGCGCCGGATAGAGTTGAGAAGCTATTACGCCGCGTCGAGTAAACGGGCAATCAGACGAGCGAGCGACCACGCGTGGTCAGTCGAAAACACCTTCGCGCGAAGCAACGGCATGATCGCGTAGGTCCGGTCGAGCGAGTCGCTAAGTTGCGGCCGGCTGACGAAGTCCACATAGATGATCCAGCCTTCCGAGTTGCCGATGCACACCGACACGGAAATCCGGGCATTTGACGAGTGGTAAGGCCACGGTCGGTTGTGGCGTGCTCCGTACATCGCCTCGTTGGCATCGTCCTGCATGTTCGCGGGACAGAGCCATTCCGGTTCGAGTTCCTTGCCACGCAGAAAGCTGCACAGAGCCTGAAAAACCTGATCGACCGTCTTGCCGTCGGTGTCCAGCCGGGCGATTGACTTGATATCGACCGTACCAGCGGCGGTAACACTGCCCGGCAGCACATCCGTGTTTGCTAATGTCATAACCAGCTCCTCAAAATGAAAAGCGCGCCCGAAGGCGCGCCAGAAAAGGAAAACGGTAAAAAAAACCGCACCTCGAAAGATGCGGTTTTGTATTTGGACTCAGCTTGCGCTGTGTCGAATCATTTGCCCCACTCGCGCTCGCGATCGCGCTTCTGTCCATTGTGGTTGGTCCACATGAAGAAGCCCGCGATGGAGAGGCCAAGTACTACCGTGAAGATGGTCGCGCCCACGTCATTCTCCTTTCATATGTAAGAAGCCGGCATACCACAATACTACTCCAAGCCCGACAAGAGCGGCGGTCCCGACAACGGTTGGCCCATCCCAAACAGCGGACGAATGTGCATAGCCAACTGCGCCGCCGATGGATGCCGCCGACAACGTGTGCAGGTAACGGCCATTCTGCTGCCGTTGATCCTTCGACGGATTGGCAATTGCGTAAAGTCTATCGCCCAGTCCGGGGCCCACATCACGCGGAACCGGCACGACGTAAGTTCCGTCCGGATGGGCAGTCAACGGCAAGACATGGCCCTTATATTCCAAGGTGAACGACCGGAGAACACTCAGACTCCTCCATCTTGCCGAGTAGCCCAAGTACGCGCGGCGCGAGATGAAGCTGACCTGTTGTTGGATCGAGCGTAACCCGGTCCACGATAGTGGTGCCGGAGCTGTACTCGATTTTCACCTTCGCCAGCTTCATCGACGACCTCCGCACTTCAGATCGATGCCGCCAGCCAAACGCAGGCCGTCCAACATCGCTCGATAGCCCGCGGGCGTCTCGAGTTGCGTCAGGGCGACGTGGTTCTCGCCACCGCCCGTCAGGTCGGAGCGGCCGCGCCGGGTTCTGAAGCACAGGGCGACACCTGAACCGCCCTGGCGCTCGAGCACGTCGACAAACAACGTCTCGGTCCGCAGCGACACCCGTACCGCAGAACTGCCACGGCGCGTATCGGCGACGATCTCGTGCGCATGCGCCGGAAGACGCAAGTCCTGGGCGACGCGTCGCAAAACGCGCGCCGCATGACGTTGCAGAGCCGCTTTCGCGCCGGCATTGGCACTACTGCGGTCCGCATAGAACACTCGGGGAAATTTCATGATTGCCTCATTGCAGACGAGGCAGGTCCCTTGCGGGGAGCCTGCCCCGCAAGGGTCGGCGCGGTTTCACCGCGCATTTAGAAGATGCGTACTGCGATGCCCGATTAGACGAATCGCGCCTTGTAAGCGTCGAGCGCAGGCTTCAAGCGTTTGAAGCTCGCGTCGCCGTAACCGTCGCTGATCCGCCCAACCTCGGCGAACATATGCGGCCGCGCGCCCGATGGGCTGAATTCCGGGTGAGACACGATCGCCGTGAACTCGTCAACGTCGCCAGCTTGCGCAGCGACTTCCACTGGACGCATCCCGTAGAAGTTCTTGCCGTTGACATCGTTGGTCGAAGCGTCCCAGCCGCTGGTCTGGCCGTGGGTGATCAACTTATAGTGGTTCATTGCTGGTTCATCCAGTCGGTCGAGGCGTTGCCGCCAGTTAGTGGGTGATCCGGTAGCCGGACCCATTCGAGACAAGAAACACCTGCTGACCTGCAGCGAACTGCTGATCGTCGACCTGTGTAACGACCACGGTCTGACCGTTGGCGCGACGAAGGAAGACTTCGACACCGCTGTGGCGAGACATAGCGGCGCTTACGCGCTGAGCCACCAACCCTGAAACCGAGCCGGAAAGCGCGCCGGCAATATAGCGGCCGCTACCGTTGCCGATGACTTGCGAGCCCAGAAAAGCGCCCGCTGCCGCACTTACGATCGATGCAATGCCTGACGAGCCAGAATTGCTCTCGATAGTGATCGCACGCACGCGCAGGATGGTTGCCTGCTCGTACTGGCCGATGCGTTGAACGTCGTTGCGCTGATAGGTATTCGGCGAACCGAAGTCAGCCGTGGCGCACGCGGAGAGCATGCATACGAGGATGAAACTGGAGATGAGCTTGAACATGGTTGCCTCAACGAGATCGGGCAACCGAACCCGTCAGGGTGGTTGCCCTGATGGGAAGAAATCGGAACGAGAAGAAAACGGCGTCCAGTGCAGTGCACTGGACGCGTCGTTTACGAAGACCTACGAGGCGGTATGGCTGAGGTGATGCAGTCTGACACGACCGCTTAGCACCAGATGCCGTTCGGCTTGATGGTTGAGCGAATAGTCCCAATCCACCATTGCCGTGCCGTCGCTCCACACCGAATGAATGCGTCCGGTGTAAAGCTGCGGCGGGCTGGCCTCGACGTCTTGACCGACCACACGCTGATTCGCCATGAAACCGTTCTTGCTGGAAACTTTGACGACAGGTGCGAGATTGCGAGACATAGACAACTCCAAAAAAATAACGGGAGCTGTCTCCCGGAGGGATAGGCTCCCAACGGGACGAAAAAAGGCGACCAACGAGGGTCGCCAGAAGATTGCCGTCATAGACGGCTGGAGAGAAGATGGTCCTCCAGCACGCTGGAGGGGTAGGTCGATGCGCAAAAGCGCGGGGAATGAAGCCAGTCTACGGAGTCGGCCGCGCAATGAGCGCCGGAAAGCTCAACGATTCGCTATGCCTTTCAAGACGGAGACGAACTGCTCTTGGACGGTCACAGTGACGGCACGCCGAAGCCCGCCTGCGGTCGGTCAGCAACGCAGCGAGGAGGGATTTGCGAAGGAGCCGACGCGAAGGCGGCGCTGCCCGACAGGATAGCTGTGGTATGTCAGGGCGAAAGAAAGGCCACCCAGGGACGTCCCATGGGTGGCCTCAGTTTTTATCTTTTTGTATTGTTTGGTCTCTCAGCACCCTTAGCCGACGTCGCCCCTCACCTGCTATCGCCGGAACTGGCAACCGCTGTCGCCAGCGCGAAGGCTGCGGCCATTCAGCGCCAAGCGATTGACGCGGAAATCCTCGCCCATCTGCTGTTCTCGTCGGAATGGCCGACCGTGCGTCCGACGCTCGTCGAAGCCGAGATGCCCTCGAGCGTGCGCTCCCGCGTGGCAGCGCTGGTCGGTATCGACGTACTGTGCACGAACGCGCAGTCGGTGCTCGCGCGGTACGATGAACTGCTGGCAAGAAATTCCAGTGCAACATCTGACCTACCCGTTCAGCCGCATCAGACTTCGTTCATGTTCTAGGACAAGCGGCGCCGCATGCCCTGTCCAGATCGCGAAGGCGCTTCAAGTACACTTCGCGACAACGCATTTGACAGCGAAAGGACGCTGCCCATGGATATGGACGAATCTTCGGAAGTTATTTCCGTCCGTCATGAAAACGGCGGCTGGGTCTGGTCCATTTCCTCGGCGGACCTGTTCCAGCACCGCATGACACTCCTTCGCCAGTCGACGCACGCTTTTCTCACGTACGAGGAAGCACGCCGCGACGCGGAACTCGCTTTGGGACAGTTGCGCGAAGGTGACTGACTGAGAAGCCGTTGGGAACGGGCATTGCGAGACATTCAGGAAACAGTCTGAGGTTCGCGCCCGTGCCCGTCGCTCCGTCGATACCACCGCTTTGGACCACCCGCGCATTTTCGCCGGTGTCTCCGCCCGTTTGCGTTCTGATCGTAGACGACGATTACGCCCTCGCGCTCGCCCTGCAGGCGTTGCTGGAAACCGAGGGCTTCGAGGCACGGACCGCCGACTGTACTGCCTGTCTCACGCTCATCGGGGTCTGGATCCCACACGTCGTCATCGCGGACATCCAGATGCCGTTGCTGCATGGCTTCGAGGTCGCCCGCGCCATGAGGCAAGTCGCTCATATGCGACTGGTCCCGATCATCGCCCACACCTCGCTCCCGGAAGAGGACGTCGTCAACGAGGGCCTTGCCGCTGGCATGGATGCCTATTGCAGCAAGAGCGATGGGCCGAGCATGCTGTTAGCCATCCTTCGTCGCGTCGCGCCAGTTTCGCTCCGCCCATAAAAAAAGCCACGTCCCGGAACGGGAGCGTGGCGCTGGTCGAAAGATTATGCGAGACAAAGCGAAAGTTGCGAGCTCGCGTCGAAGAAGACTGGATTTGGCGCCGCGCCTTCGCGCGTGACCGGAACTTCCCACTGTGCTTGTGCGTCGCTTAGACCGCCCAGCCCGTACAGCAACTGGTCCGTGTCTTCTCGTTGAAGCAAGTCACCAAACGCGAAGCTGAACATGTCTGGGGCACCCTCCCCATCGCCGACGATCCGGAGCGTCCGGGCGATCTCATCTGCTTTTCGAACCCGCCATGCGTCCTCGCCCTCAGGAGAGCGCGTCACGGTGATTCGAGTTGCTGCGGGCACTGCCGCGCCTGCCCGCATTGTGTCACGAAACGCTGGAATTGCCTTCTTCGCGAATCCAGGCGCTTCCATCTCGATCGGATAGGCGACGTCCGTGATGAACGAGCCGATGGCGTTGTATTGCCAGCCGGCGTGCCGCCACGGTGCGGAGCCAATGGCAATGAGACGATTCTCGCGGTCAATCGAATGACACCGGACCTGCGGCATACGTTCCATCGCCACCTTTGATGCGGATGGCACCGTGACGTCGATTTGGACCGTTCCGCAGTCATACTCCTTCAAGACGCGCCAAGCGCTAAGCGGCCCGCTGTTCCCGTAGATCACGAGCAGCAGGTCGATGTCCGCGTGTAGCGAAACGCTTAACGTGCCGGCGACCAGTTCATCGAAACGAGACTCGAAACCCGCGCGGATCAACGACAGCCGAACATCCTCCAGTTGCGACTCCGGTACCGCCGAGTAGCACGACGAGCCGACCGACAGATCGATCGCCCGGTCGTAAAGCAACGACGGCCTAGCAAACTCGCGTTTCCAACTGTCGATGAAGTTCTCAGGCTTAATCGACCCGTTGCGGCTTCTCAGCATCCCGCCTTCGCAACTGCTCGCGTGCGAGAAGAGGCGGCGCATGACCTGCGCATAGTTGCCCAACGCCACGGCCGACCAGCTGTCGGTGTGAGGATGGACGTTCGACTCGTAGCCGCGTTCGAACAACGCGTAGATCCACTCGCCGTCCGCCTTCTGCAGTGCGCCTGCGCGCTTGCCCGTCAGAATTGAAGAACCCATGTTTTGCTCCATTGGTACGCGGAGCAGCCCTTGCGGGCTGTCCCGCAAGGGTAGAGAAAGCGGCCCCGCCATGGAGCCGCTCGAAATGCCCGCGTCAGGCGAAGCGGTGGCGAAGGCGAACCGCCTGTGCACGGGTCAGCCAGTACACGGCACAGAGCAGCCCAGCAACGTCGCCTGCCATCTGGGCAAGCTGTGCCGCCTCATGCGTGGCTCGATACTGCTGGTAATCCCAGCCCATCGTGGTCAACGCAAAGTAAGCAGCCCCGCCAATGAAACAGGCGAACATCCGACAGCGGGCTGTCGACCGCGTCCAGGAAACCGGTAACACCAGCAAAGAAAGCACGCCAAACGCAGCAAGCGCGTGCTCCAGCGTCGATGGCGACGCGCTCCACACTCCCGCCTCGAGCGCCCTTAGACCCTGATGCGGGAACTCATATCCGAGCCAGCGATGGACCATTGCCGCAGCGATAGCCGCCAGTCCGGACAACATGCAGCGAACGATGCCTGCGACATCGCTGCCATACCGTGCCGAGGGGCCGCCACAAAACCAGTTACTGATTCTTTTCATCTTGTTTTCCGTTGATGAAGTTGAGAAAGAAAGCATCACCCATGCGTATAGCGCGTGGGCGACACCATGAAAGACGCCGCTCCTCAACGGGGCGGCTTCGGGAGAAACATCTAAGCGGCGAGCGCGGCCTTTCGGCTTTTCTTCGCCTTCTTGACTGGCTGCTTCGGCACTTCATATCCGAAGCGCGCCCACGCGACCGGGTCCAGCGGAATCGGATTCGTGCGCCCCGTTGCGAGGTTCACGAACACGCCAGAGAACGGCACTGCGCCGGTACGAAACATGGTCCAGAGCATGTTGAACGCTTGGACTGCGATCGCCTGGTTGATGACCAGGGACTGCTTGCGCAGCGCCTCGGCCATGGAACACGACGGCGTTTCATCTTTCGCATCGAGCTTGGCGTCGAGCAAACCCGGAAACAACTCACCGACATGCGGTAACCGCTCCGGATGTTTCTGCGCGTAGCTCTTGCCACAGACCTGACCAATGACGACTTGGCCGCGATCGGTGTCGTTGCCGCAGTCGAGGTAATACGCCCCGGTGTGCTGCGCCGCGCTGACGATCGCGCACCGAGCGGCCCGTGTATCGACGCAGCCGATCACCAGATCGACGTTGTAAAGCGGCTCACCTGGACCGAACCGGCGAGCTTCCGCCCGCCAGTTCGTGCCCATCAACGCATTGAGCCGATTGACGATGAGCGAGGCTTTGTACTCACCCACGTCGTTGGGATAAAAGCCCTGACGGCCGACGTTGGTCGGACTGACCGTGTCGTCGTCGAACACCGTGCAGTCGATGCCGCCGGGGTGCCCGAGCTCCAGCATGGCGTGGTGCAGCCGCGCGAGGCTCGGAAGCACCGCACTGCCGGTGCCGCCAGCGCCCACTACGACCACATTCCAGCTTCGCTCGAGCATCCGCGAAGGAAGCAGATGACGGATAGCGCTTGTCATGCCGCCTCCTTTAGCTTGGCCGCTGCATACCAGCTGCTCGGCACGCGCTCGACGTCTTCGAAGATGCCCTTCGCACACAGCCGCATTGCCATGCTGGGAACCGATGATGCGCAGTTCCCAACGACGAACGCGAACTTCGTCTCATGCCGGTCATCTTCGTCATCTGTCGACGAGAAGAAGGCGGGATGAGCACCATGCGAATGGCAGTCGATCACGCGCAGTTCGCCCGCGAAAAGCTCCGGCCGCTCGTACTTCAGCGTTCCGGTGCCCTGCGAAAGCACCCTTACGGGTGCGAGACGAAACTGCTTGGTTTCGACGTTCCAGACGATCCACGCACCCGTTTCCAGTGGATGCGCGGCTCGTGCCATAGCGACGAAGTCGCCGATCAGTTCCGGCGGCACCGTGCCACAGCGCAGCACCGTCGATTCGACCACTCGCCCATAGGGAATCGCAGTCGGAACCGTATAGTGCGCAACACGGCGAACGACAGACAGCCACAGCAGATCGATTTCGATGAAAACACCGTTCTCGCCGATCAGCAATCGCTCGCCCGCCGACTGCATGGGCGGCGCCGGCTCGCGCCGGGGCACCATGACAGTCGGAAACGAGCGCTGAAGCGCGGCATCACCCGCATTCAAACCACCAGCATTCATTTCAAATCTCCTTTTTTGCTGGCGATCAGCTCAGCGAGAGTAATGTCCATGGGCACGAGCGCCTCTTTCGGGAACTGCTCGCCGTAGTTGCCGTCGAGCATTTCCTTCCAAAACGCGAACTCCCCGTTCGGATGCGAAACACGTGTGTTGCCGTGATCGGGGTGGGTGAAGGCAGATTCAAAAAATCCGCTCTCCCATCCGGCGATCGATTCGACGTCGATACGCTTGGGCACATGAGCCGAGCCGATGCAGATCCGCCCCCAGTCCCAGGTGTTAAAGTAAGGCGGTTCGTGCAGCTTCGATGCAGGCGTTGGCCGGCTGTCTTCCTGCAGCGCGAACACGGAAAACCCGTTCGAAGCTGCACGGAACACCAACCCTGGATGCGGGACGACCGCACTGCGCCGCCCGATCTCCTGGCAATCGAAGAAGACTCTTCGCATCGCCGGTCTGCACCACCACATCACCGCCTCTTGCGACACCGCGAGCACCGTCTCAGGCAGAAATTCGGCCTTCGGCGCCGCGTTCTGAGCCAGGTCGCGCAAGCAATCGATGAGCGCCATGCGGTCGATCGGCCTGCCTGCACCGATCGTCGCCCGGCTGCTTTTGCCCTGCGTCACCGGATGAACCGTGCCGTAGACGGCGTTGCGGTCCTGACGGCCGTACAGCAAGATGGCACTGACTGCCGCGAGTTCATCGACGCGGTCCGAGCCGATATCAAGCCCTTTCATATGAAGCTCCTAGTTATGCCGCGAGACACGCGATGACGCGGTCCAGTTGGCCAAGAATGGATAAGCCCTGCGACCAGTTCGCGTACTGCTTGCGCATGGCTTCAGGCGTAGAGGCAAGCGGCGTAAAGCCGTAATAGGTCGTGCCGTCTCCGGCGCTCGCGAGGTGCTCATAGTGCGAATCGAGCACTTCACCCACGCGGCTGTCGTTCTGCACGGTGAGCGTTGCGGCTGCATAAGCGCATTGAGGCCGATACTCGCAACCGACGAGGTCGCGATTGCCCACCCGCTGCAGCATCAGCGAGAGCTTTTCCAGCTCCGCACAGATGCGACGCGTGCGGCCGGAGGTGAAGCGCTGAAGCCGCCTGAGCGCGGCGACGCCAAGCGCCCGTTGAGGCAAATAGCGGCGGCTCTTCGCGTGCCACCGGCAGACGTCCATGTCGTCAGGACAAAGCTGCGAACGCACGACGGATGGGAGGTAATGCTCGATCTCCGCTTCGTCCTCGCCGAAGCGGTCCGTCAGCATCTCGCGCGCTTCCTCATCGGTTGCTTGTGAGTCGCCGTCCCAGAACCACGACGCGAATTCGCCCAGGAACTCATCAGGCGTTCTCACCCACATCGTGCGTCCGGCTGCACGATTGATGAGAACCATCGCCGTCGACACCAACCGCGGATGAACACTCCGAAGTTCGGCCGCACGCCTGCCAATCTCGAAGATGTTTTCCTCCGTTATCTCGATGCCGAGATAGACAGGCGAGGTCGGATTGAAGTCGCTGCGGTCCTCCTGATACTGGACGACGTCTTGCACCGCCTGGACGTCGCACAGTACGAAGTCAAAACCGAGGCAGTCCAAACGCGGCGTATGACGCTTGGCCCACGCAAAAAAGCCGTGGGCAAGCGCGTCACCCGCGCCTTTGAACTCCGGTACATCGCGCGGCCTCAGCACGCCAGAATTGAACTGGGCAGCGATGAGACTGGCGACATCCTTTTCGGCGTTCCAACGCATCACTGCGCGCGTTTTGACGTCCGAGCCAATGGCCGGCAGGCTTAGAAAATCATGGGCAGCTCGACTTCGGGCAGCGGGAGTGCATCGCGATTGCCAAGACTCTCCCGAGACAGCGACTTCTGCACCAGACGGGCGAGGATCGAAGAACATTGCTCGATGTCCTTGTCATGAAAAAAAACCGCCCTTCCGGGCGGTTGCTGATGGGAAAGCGTCAGGTCCGGGTCGGACAAGGCTCTGAGGAGGTCGCGCTTACGCATGGTCGCTGCAGGGCATGACTGCACCCTTGGCACCGGCCGCGCGCACGAACGTGAAGCGCATCACATCGCCTTCCGTCGTCGGCCCGTCGATCGCCGCGGTCGTCAGCTCCGGATACTGCGCGGAATAGAGATCGCGGACATCGTCGGGCGAGAAGGTCGGCCCCGGATCGGGGAACGTCACGCCGTTGTAGACGAACTCGCGCGTGAGCTTCGCAACTTGGATAGCCATGTCTGCTCCTTAGTCGAAAAGCGATGCGAGGTTGGTCCCGGTGTTAGCCGGTTCCGCCGATGCCTCTGCTGCGGAAGATGCCGAAGACACAGTCGGGGCGGTGCTCTGCCCTTCAGCGTCGGCACTTCCGTCGTCATCATCGTTGTCCGCGTCGGTGCTCGATCTGCCGGGCGCCGGCAATGCTGGCTTGCTGCCGCCCTTAGCCAGCGTCTTGGTCGCTTTGGAGACTTGCGTCGTCTTGGCTGCTTCAAGGATGGCGGTGGTCGCAGCAACCTGCTCGGCGAGCGACGCGTGCGCGCCGGTATAGGCCGCGAGCGCGTCGACGAAGCCCGCGTCGAGTTCGGCCGCCATCGCGGTGAGCGCAAGCGGCTGAAGCATGGCGGCGTCTTTCGCCGTGCCTTGCGGCATGACACAGACGACCATCTCGTCGCCCTTCATCTGCAGGGACAGCGTTAGCTTCGTGCAGTGACGCAGAAGCGGTTCAATAGCTGCAAACATGGAAAACTCCTGAGAAAGAAAAAAGACCGCCATCCAAAGGATGGGCGGTCTATAAAGGATGGAAACTACGGTCGATGTACGGGCGAGCCGCGCGTTAGAACTTGAGCACCTTCGGAATCCTGCCCGCGTAGTCGAAGCCTTCGACGGCCAGAAGCGCGTCGATGACTTCGGACTTGGACTTGCCGAAGACCTTCTTGAAGTTATCGCCGAGCGCGGCACGAATGCCAAGCTCGTCAGCGACCACCATCATTTCCGACTTCGTGATCAGTTCCAGAAACTCCTTGCAGAGCTTCCAGTGCTTCGCGAGATCGAGGTGATGGTGCTTGCACAGACGCATGAGGTGCTGGACGTCGAGGCCCTGGATCGCGGCAACCGTCACACCGGTGACGGCATGCGCGAGCTTCGCGTCGTCTGCGGCAGCCGTCGAGGCTGCAGCTTTAGACACGTCACCGGACGCGACCTGCTCCTCGGTGAGCTTTTCCCAGATGCCGGAAAGCGTCTTTTGATCAACGCAGCGCATCTGATCGGACAAAGCGATCGCAACGAGGTATCGCTGAGCGAGCGCGGGATCCGCACCCACCTCACGGCGCAGTGCCTTACGCCACAGCGCCACGCGATACGTTTTGATCCGGTCCGACTCAGACACCACCGTCGCCGGCGGATTGCTCGTCGTTGGCGCTGCGGACGAACCGGCGGTGCGCTTCGCTGATGCGGGCGACGCATTCGCGCCCGCCTTGGCTGCTTCGGGCTTCGGCTGCGTCGCGCCTTTGACCGCTTGCAGTTGCGCCGCCACCTTCTTCATGTTGCAGACGGTGTCAAAACATTGGCCGCGATAGACCTTGCCGATTGAGTCAGGCAGACCGCTCACCGCCGCGCCGTAGTTCTAGCACGCGTGACACGCCTTCGCCTGCTCTTCGCCGACTCCCTTCGGACCGTCGACAGCGAGTTGCACGCGCGTGTGGTTGTCGCCAGCACGCACGATGCGCACGACCGGATATTCGTCACGCAGGCCGGTGGCCGTCGCTTCGAGCATCTTTTCGGTCTTTTCGTTGTAACAGGTCCGGTTGGTGCAGTTGCCCGTACCGATGGACTCGCCGAACATCTCGCCCTGCGTGGACGAGTTGTGTGGGCATCCGGCGCAGTCGGCTTTGTCGAAGGTCGCGGCCGCCAACGAACAGGCGACCTGTTCGATGGTTTTCTTGACCTCGGCGACCGCCTTGCCTTCTTTGATGATCACCGGCAGCAGCTTGTCCTGCGTCTCCTTGGGGAGCGCAGCAAGCAATTCGGCGTGACCGAGCAGGATCTGTCGCGTGCTCAATGCGTCGAGCACGGCGGTGCTGCAGTTCATCAGCGCGAGACGCTTATCCAGCGTCGCACGCGACCAGCCGAAGATCCGCGCGACTTCGTCGCGATCGCCCTTGCACAGCCCGACTTGCTCGGCTGCCGCAATGGCTTCTTCGGCGGGCGACATGTCGGCTCGCTGGATGTTCTCGATGATGGCCAGTTGCTTGGCTTCGACCTCATCGATGTCTCGAACGACGACCGGGATTTCATAGTCTTCGCCGTGCGCCGCGAGCGCCGCCTTGTATCTGCGGCCGCCAGCGACGAGGCTGAAGCCGCCGTCAGCAAGCGTGCGCACGATCACGGGCTGGATGACGCCCTTTTCGCGCACAGACGCGGTCAGCTCTTCCATCTCCGCTGCATCGAAGTACTTGCGGGGATTGACGCTGACTTGAATGTGCTTAAGGGCAAGAGTAGGTTGTTGGTGCATTGCAGGGCTCCTGAGAGGGAACCTGCCCCTTTGGGAGTGGTTCCCAAAGGGTTGGACAACGTGGGCCGACGGAGGTCAGCGCGGGGTCGATGCGTCTATGACGCGGGTAATGGAGCACAATAGCGCTTTACTTTGCGGCCACACCACCCAAAAGCTCGCGAATTCATGCGTCTTTCAGAGCCAGGCGGGTCGCGGCTCACTCTCGTCTGCATCCAGCGGTTTGCCTCGTGTCCACGCAAGGCGATGAACCGAGCCAGATCCGCCGCTAGCCGCTCCGAATCGGCCGCAGACAGCGCAAGGCTGATCGACCGAATCTCGTCGACCCCAACTGCCACCTTGACGACCAAAGTCACGTCCCTGTAACCCGGCGCGTCGAGCTTGGTGTCGTACTGGCACGAATGCACGACATCGTCATCGATCAGCGTCGTGTGCCCCGGCCCATCAGCAAGCCCCCACCGTTTAATCATCGCCTGCCAGCTGGCATCCCCATTGGGAAAGTAGCGGTGAACTTCGGTCGCTTGGCGACTGTCCATCCGTAGCACCTGCAGGCAGTGCTCCAGCAAATCGTCATCGAGCCGTCGAAGGTCACTGAGGCTAAACGGAAAGTCGTCGCCGTTATAGAGGCCTGCGAGGAACTGAGCAATGACGCGCGCCTGCCTGGAGCTGCCCTCGGCCACTTCAATGAGATGGGCGAGCGAATCCAGGCTCGCGTCACGATCCTGAGCGCGTATTTCCGCCGCTCGTTGCGCAGGGGTCGTCCCGCCCGCCGCTTTCGTGAGGAAGTCGTCAACGGTCTCTCGGAGTGCTTCGGCTAGATGCGTCGGGATGGTGAAGGCGATGGATCGGGTGCTGGGTGTTGGCGAATTGCTCATTGCATTGTCGTGGCGTAACGGACGCTCGATTTCGCGCCTGTCCGCATCATGCCATGAGTGAAAAAGTGCGCCGGCAGAACGCCGGCGCCCAAGGCGGCCGACACATAAACGGGGTAAGCCACGCCGCGAACCGAGCGTATTGGCATCAAGGGCCGAGTGATGCGGCGCAGCGAACACTTTCACACGCGATGGCGACGACACACCGATGTGTGGCGGAACGGTCGCCACCGTTCAGTGTGCAAGGACGAAAAAAAGACCGGCTCGAAAGCCGGGTTGTGATTAAAGGTTGTGACGAGCGGCACCCGGGGGTGCCGCTGTGTCTTATGCCGCCGCGCCAGTCACGGGCGGCAGCGATCGAGACAGCAATGTCGTGACTGCCCCGGCCAATGTCCACTCGCCAAACTGCTTCTCGTGGCTTTCATGAACGAGGCGGTCGAGGCACAGCACCTCGACGCCATCCACTCGCACCTTGCCGAGGACATTCGCCAGCACCGCGCGATTAGAGCCTTCACGTTTAACCGTGACGACGCCCTCCCCGACCACCACATACACGTTCGAGTCTTTCGGCATTTACGCTGCCTCCTTCAAAAGTTTGCGCATGTCGACCGAGGTCTCGGTCGCCAGCAATGCGAGGTCAGCGACGAAGCGATCCAGCAGTGAATCCATATGCAGGAACGTCTCGTCGTCCAGTTCAGGCGTCGCCCAGTCCAGCCCCGCCTGCGTCGCATCACGTTTGTGCGCGATCATCTGGTCCTGATACTCGTCGATGCTGCCCGGCAGGTGAAAATAGACCACCTTCAACACGCCCTTCCGGTTCCATCGCAGCGCGCGCCGCATCGCCTGATACTCGATGCGCCACGTCCACGAGCGGTCGTAGAAGAGGATGTAGTCGGCGTTGGGCAGGTTATAGCCCGCGCGGCCTGATGCCTTGGTGGCCATCAGCCCGGTTGCCAGTCCGCCCAAGAAGCGCTTGTCCTTATCGGCCAGGCGACGCTTGATCGGGATCTCGCCATGAAACGGAACTGTCTGCACACCATGCGCATCCAGCTCGCGCGCCAGAAGATCGAGCACGCCCGGATTCTCGGCGAACACGATCGCCTGCTTGCCTTCCGCCGCGATCGCACGCATGCGCGCGACAATCGCGCGCTGCTTGCTCGTCAGCCCGCCGATGTACTCCACGCCCTCCATCCCGAACTGAGGATAGTTGGCGGCGAAGTGAACCGCGCGGATACGAGCGAGGATCGTCACCAGGTTGCACGCCTTCTTGTCATCGCGTGATGAGCGATACCAGTCAGCAAATTCATCAGCAGCGCGCAGGTACGCGGCCAGATGCCCGCGATCCCAGTCGACCGCCTCCGCCTCAAACTGCGGCGGCTCGATCTGGATATAGCGCGACACCTCTGGCTCGGCGACCAGCCGCCGCTTGATCTGCGGCGCGAGCATCGCCCGGTATAGATGCAGGTTGCCAATCTTGGGCACCTCGCGTTTCGCCCCGTCCTGCAGGCTTTCCGCGAACTGCCACGTCACCCACTCCAGCACCACGAAGGCATCCCTGAATCGATCGACGCCGCGCATCGCGTACTCCACCGAATTAATCCAGTTCTGCTCCAGATAGCCTACGCGGTAGCCGTACGGCTGTGCTGCCGTTCCATCACCACCGGTGAACGCAACCAGTCCGAACGCATCTCGCGGATAATTCGGTATCGGACTGCCCGTAAGGACAAACCGGCGCCGCGCCGAAAGCTGCCAAAGCGCGCGGCTCTGATCGCTCGTGGGGTTCGCGAGGCGCTCGCCTTCATCGGCCACTAGCAGGCCGATGCGGCGACGCAGTCGATGGGCGTATGTCACACGCGCCGAAACTGCTTTGTCGACCGGCATGCGCAGGCGCTCGTACGAGATGAGGTTGATCTGCCGGAGGTCGGTGAGATCTGCCGCCGATTCGATTACCTTCACCTGATCGACCGCGATAGGCAACTGGCTAATCTCCTTCAACATTTCCTCGATGAGCCGGGACTCAACAACGATAAGGCCGTGCTTCACACCCGAGACGAGGATCAGCGCCAACGCGAGGCGGGACTTGCCGCACCCCTGCTCCCACGCGACGATGCAGCCGGTCGGCTTCAACAGCGTTTCGACCAGATCATCGACCTGAAACTCCCAATCGAGCCACTGATCGACGCCGAGCGCCTTCACGCGCGACCGCAGCGCCGCTGCGTGGTCAGGAAAGCGCGCGCACAGACCTTCGTGCACCACCTCCCATCCCTCGCTGACATTCTCGACCGCGAACCGCGCATTGAGCTCGTCGACAGACAGGTGATACCAAACGCCATCCAGCGCGTATCGGTACCGCCCGTCGGCTTCGCGATCAAAGTGGACTTCGTCGCCCGCCTTGATGAGCGGACTGGCCCAGCGCGTCGCATCGACCTTGTGGGTCTCTTTCGCGATGCCCGACACCTGATCTCGCGATCCAGCGCCAGTTGTCCACGCCACGCGCCGCAGCGGTATCGCCTGTCGTACGCTGCGACGCATGCGTCTGCCGAAATGCTCCATGAAGCCGGGCGCGAGTTGCGGCTCACCACCGACGCTGCGGATTCGATCGAGCAACTGACCAAAGGCCGCGACCGGATCGTCTTGCACCAGATACGCTTCCATGTCCAGCAAGCCTTGCCCCGAGTAACGGAAGCCACGCGGCAGCCGGTGGCCGTCGCGCGAGTAGATGCGCTTCACGAGAACCGCGTTGAGCACCATCGCTTCGTTGAAGCCACACGCAAACGACAAGCGAATGCGCCGGCCATCGTGCGACACCTTGACCGACTTGTCGCCCGTGACCGCACGCGTGATGAACGGCACGCTGTCATCGAGCTTCTGCAGTCGCAACCGAGCTTCCCCGAAGGAACGATCCTCGAAGTGCAGCCCGAGATCTGGGGCAGGCGTGGCCAGATCGTCAACCACCGCACGCACGAAGTCCGAGGGGCGATCGCGATAGCGGTCGAACACCACCACGGCTGTGCGCACGTTCGCGCCTTCGAGCTTGAACGCGTCCGCCGGCAGCTCGAACAGGCCTGCCGCGCGGCGCTTCAAGCGGTCGCCCTGCACGCCCGCGATCATCGACTCGGCGGTCGTGATCGGCAGGAGCGCGACGACGATGTTCGCCGCCTCAAGCGCCTGATGCACGGCATAGTCGTGGCTCAACGCGCTGGTGTGCGCGCCGTACCGGCCCCACGTCGTGCACTCGAGCGTCTGCAGATGCGGCGACTCCAGATGGATCGAGAACGGCGGATTGATGATCGCGATATCGAAGCGCGTCGGATGGATGTCCTCCATGCCGGCTTGGCGGAACTCGCAATTAAATCCCCCCTCCTCGAATACCTTCTGGCACTGCTGGATGACATCGGCGTGCACGTCGACGCCGTACACGGCATGGCGTTCCGGGTCTGCGTACTGAAGCAGCCGACCGGAGCCGACCGAGTTATCCAGGATGCGGATAAGCCGATTGACCTCGCAACCGCTGACGAAGCTCCACATGAACGCCGCAATGGCGTCCGGCGTGAAGAACTGGCCGAAGTGCTGACGGCGGGCTGCGGCCAGCTCGCCCTGATGGGCGATCGACGGCGCCTGCGATCCCAAACTTCTGATCGCACGCAACGGCTCATACCAGTCCCGCTCGAACGGAAACAGATCTCTCTGCATGAATTGCCTCTGAAAATAGAAAGACCCGCCGAAGCGGGTCGAAAGGATGGAACGGTAGACTTTTTAGTACCGGTCGCGCGAGGCGAGGTACTTGGCGCCGAACTCACTAATGAAGAGGGACAACGCGTCGCCCACGTCGCGAGCGAACTTGAACTGCCACTTGTCGTTGAACAGCACGATCTCCAGCCCCGCGAACGACAGCTTCTCGCGGGTGGAGAACGTCAGTCGGTGGACGCTGAAGTTGCGCAGTTGCATCGCCAGCGCGCCGAACTGATGCTTTTTCGCGAAGGTCGCCAGGCCGTCAAAGGTTGTGGCGACCGCCTGCTGAGAGGAGTAATAGACCTCGCGTTGCCCCTTCGAATGGAAGCACGACTGGGAGGTAACGCGCTTTTCTAGAATGACCGCGCTGCTGGTGCGCTTGATCTCGGTATCGGGCTTGAGCCAGAAGCCGTCGATGATGGCCTTGGCTGCCTGCTCGAACGCAACGCGCTCGCCAGCTTCGCCGCCGAACGTTCGCTCGAGGTGTTGCCAGAAGCCGTCCAAGTCAGGGACGTTCCCCTTTCTCAGATCTTCCTCAACATCGAGGCCGCATCGGTCGAGTTCGCGACTCTGGTCGATCTCGATTCTGCCGCCGGCGGGCGCGAACTTGCGGCTTGCCTCCATCACAAGCCGGGACAGCACCCTACGACAGAATGTGTTGAGCTCGCGTTCGACCTTGTATTCGCCGCGCACTTCCATCGCCGAATACTCGGTCAGCCCGTCTGCGAAGACATCGCGCTCCGCCTGAACGACGGCGCGATATGCCACTGCTGCTGCCGTTTGGGCCGTCTTGAACTGCTCGATCAACTGTGTGTACATGCGATTGCTCCATGGAATGAGCAGGCGCACGCCCGCGAAGGGGACATGCCCCTGCGGGTTTGGCTAGAAGTTTGTGTGCAGCGATGATTGCGTCGCCGAGAGTCGATGCGCTAGACGCGCGGGTGATGGTCCAACGATACCTGCACGACGTCGCCTTGTTGCGGGGAAAGGCGAGCTTTTGATAGCGCTTCTTCAGCCAGCCGATTTCAGTTATCCCCCGTTTTTCTGGATAACCCTGGGGATAACACGTCACCGCCGCGCACATTCACCGACACATCTCCCGGGGGTCACGGTGCGGGGGCTTTATCATGAGGAAGCGCGTTTGGCGAAAGACCCCCCAAAAACGCTAGCTTTCTGGCCGAATTGTCGGCAAGAAATGCCGGCTCAACTACGTGTGTGCAAGGCGAATCGAAAAGGCGCTCGAAACGACGCAGCTTTCTCCTTCGCTAATGGATCGCCGATCGCGAGAATCGTGAACTGCGCTACCCGCGTCACCGATTCCGTGAGCACATGAAACTAAGTCACATAGCTACTGTTGCCGTCCTTATCGCTTCGTGCGCGACCTCGGTTGCGGCGATCGGCCTTGTTGTGCACGGATTCAAACTCGAACGAACAGCCGTACCGGTCGTTGCAAGCACAGGCCTCGTCGAGCGCATGCAAGGCGTCTCTGATGCGCTTCAGCATGTTCCGGCCAACGTGCAGGCGACTGTGCTTCAAAACTATGGGTTTCGCGACCGTAAGTCTTTCGACGACGCGCTCGATTCGCAGCGTGTCGAACTCGCGAGGGCGCAGAGGCTTCGCGCCGAAGCGCTCGCAAGCAACGAAAAGCGGTTGACCGCGCTGCTCATCGCACTCGTATACACAGGATCCGTCGCGGCGATGGGCGCGCTCGTCCTATGCGACAAGGCTTTGGCGAAAGCACCAATTCGCAACTGAGGCAACTCGCGGACCCCTCTTT
The DNA here is from genome assembly GCF_021353155.1 of Caballeronia sp. PC1. NCBI lineage: Bacteria > Pseudomonadati > Pseudomonadota > Betaproteobacteria > Burkholderiales > Burkholderiaceae > Caballeronia > Caballeronia sp. PC1. The sequence goes on along the minus strand of NZ_JAJUBH010000004.1, from coordinate 508,521 downwards.
GCCCGTGACTAAAGACGATGGACCTCATCATAGTTAGCTTCGAAGACATCAGAGATGACCCGGCAGGCGCACGCGCAGATGCAGAGCCGGCCGCTGGATTCCCGGACTCATGGCTGGACGCACTTATCGGCGCTGGCTCGGTATTTTCTCGTGACTATGCCGCTCCTGGCGCTGTGTCGACCGTCGGCGTGCAGTTTCCCAGCACTTTCCACGCAGAGCAGTTCTGCCTGAGTGTGCGCCAGATGGCCAATCTGTTGGGCACTCGCGCCCATGTTCACAAGGTCCCCAGCCACCAGGCGCATTCCACCCTGCGAGAGGCCGAAGGACATGGTTCACGTCTCCTTTGACAATCTCACCGTTTCACTTGAGGACGTTCAGAACAGCCCGGCACGCTACGCGCGCCAGCTCGAGCGTGCCAAGAAGTCGCCGGGCTATGCGGCGTGTCGATGCAACTCATGGCGTGCGGGCCAACCGCTGCGTCTCGTAGTTCGTCGCTACGGCGCGCTTTTCCATCTCGCGCGATGGCCCGACGAAGGGCCGTACCACAACTCCCAGTGCCCTTTCTATGCGGCGGCCGCTGCGGCCGGCAAGAGCAAGTCCGACGCCGCCGATGCAATCCAGCACACGCCTGCGGGCCTGAACGTCAAGCTCGACGCCTTCCTCTTTGTCAAAACAGTCGAAACCTCTCCTCGCCTGTCCGCGAACACGTCAGGGCCCGGCAGCACGCGCCGGGCAGCGCCGCTACTCGGCTTCCTGCAACGTCTTTGGATCGAAGCGGATTTGCATACCTGGACGGGTGCCTCTACGCGCAGTTGGGGCCAATGCAACGCTCAGCTCGTGGCCGCACTGGGAGACGGCAAACTCAACGGTAAGCCGATGCAGAAAGTCCTGCACGTCATGCGTCGCTATGACGAAAACGAAGCACAATCCATCGTCGCGGATTTCGATGACTTTCTCGGGCGGATTGAAACGACGCCCAAGGCGTCGCAGCGTGGCTTGGTGCTCGGCGAGTTGCGCGCGGTCGATGCTTCCAAATATGGCTTCGTCGTCAAGCTTCGCCAGACGAAGCGCACCTTCTTCGCTTCAAAGCAGTTGATTGAGATGGCGGCCGCCTCATTCCGATCTGCATGGGCCATGGTCGGCGACGCGAGCGCGCGGATCGTGGTGTTAGCGGTCATCGAGCGGACCAAAGAAGGCAACCTTCGAGTCGTCGACATCGCCCTACAACTGTGCAACAGCAGCTTCATACCTTGCGACTCCAGCTACGAAGCCGCGATGGCCAACCGGCTGGTCGCGGAGCGCCGCCGCTTTACCAAGCAGCTCAGACTTGAGAGCGGCGATGAACTGCTGCCGGACTTTCAACTGACGGACACCGAGCCCCCGACTGCGATCGAAGTCTATGGCATGCAAGGCAACCCGCAGTACCTTGAGCGCAAAAAGGAAAAGCAGGCGCGGTACGCGCGCACTACAACGCCTTGTGTCGAGTGGACACCGCCAGCAGAACTGGCGTCGGTACGACTGCCGGCCGCCGCTTGACTTGACAGCGGACATCATCCCGATACCTTGACCCAGTCTTCAACTCCCCGATACAGCACGTGAGCTCGAATTCGTTCTTTCTAAAACACGCGACGGCTCGCGACGCCGACTGGCAGGTGAGCTACCCCGCGCTCGCAATGGCAAGTTCAATCGACCCGGTCGATGAGCAGCGCAAGCAGATCGTTGTCGCAGCCGCCGACGACAACGGTGCGCGCATCGTGTTCTTCAGCACCCTTGGCGCGATCCTCGACTTCCGAGCGTCGTGGGCAGAGATCGATAGCTCAGCGCGTAGCTGGCTGGCCTTCACGGTCCGTTGGAACAGGTGGTGGCTGCCGGATGCCGGACATATTCGTGCACTTGAACAACACGCGTCGATGCCGACCGATTTACGTCTCGCGCATTGTTCGATTGGGGGGCGTCTCTCTGACGACGCAGCCTTTCGGCGATATCTCGATAATGTCGAGTGACACTATCGGCGAGATGCGAGAATTGCTCGGATTTTGTTTCCCGCAGCACAGCTGGCGACATTGGACGTTGTCCGTCTAGCGACGCGGAGCACTCGTTGACCCCTGAATGAGCAACATCCTTCCTTTTACGCGTCTCCGTACTAACGACGCGCGCAGTCACGGCAACGACTGCCCGCATCGTCATATTCGCCTGGATAAACACAGCGGCACCGTCTCCTGCTCTGACTGCGGTGCCGCCCTGACGCCCTTCTCGGCGCTTGCAATGCTCGCGAAGCAGTACGATTTCGCTTTCTCGCAGATCGAGCACCTCAGGATTCGTCTGGCTCGCGCTGACTCCAGGATCCTTGAGCTGCGTCCGCCGGCAAGCTCCTATTGGTCCCCGTTGGCAGATCGTATCGGTTACTTTTCGACGCCCCTTCTTTGAGGCCCATTTGCTTGGTCAGCCACGAGGATTACAACGCAATCGCCGCCAATCCGCCGCGTAGTCTGTAAGGTCTTGTAAAGTTCGGGGTTGTTTCCTAATTTGGCCGGAAACGAGCGCCGCTATAATGCATCCGCCCACACCCTTTTCGCCAACGATCGGCGAACGCCCCGGACCACGCTGCCATGACTGACGAGCTCTTCCCCTGCGACCATTGCGGCGGAAAATGGGCCTTTGGCTACTCGCACCGGCTATTGAAGCGCCTATCGGCGCCCGCGAGTGACTATCTGAGCGCCGACGACCGAGCTGCTCCGCAGATAAACGACCTTGAAGCGCGCTCGCTCTTTGCGATCCCGCAAGAAAAGGTTTGCTGCATCTTTTGCGAAGACTGCGGCATGCAAACGCCTTGGATCGCGATCGGCGACGACCGGCACGCAGCCCTTGCGCAGGCGGGCGCGATCTGGAACGCCCGGACGCGACGTCCAGTTGCGAAGGAAGGCGATCTGCTCAAGCTGATCAGAAAAGAAGTCAGTGCCCTCGATGCGCCGTTCCTGATCAACCTCTTGGCACGAACGGAAGGCGACTGGGAGAAGCGCGGCCCAGTGTTCGCCATGCTGGCGGCGAAAATCGTCGACAGCAAGATCACCTTGAGCGACTTCTGGCCTGTCGACACAGTGCTCAACGATGCTGCGAGATACCGGAAACTCCAGCAACTTGCGAAACGCGTCTACATCGACGGCATAGCCTCGATTCAGTTTCCGCGCATTCCTGCGACCGGCGGTGACGAGGGCAGTTTCGAGAACAGCGTGAACCTCGCAATTGACGATCTGCCGGACCGCAATCGCTGGTAACTTGACTTCTGGCTTGTGCGTCCATACTGGATTGGTGCTGGCCAGTTGGCGCCAGCGACCACCACCACGGGGAAACACATGTCGCCCATCGACTACCTTCGCGCCGCTTACCGCCTGCGCTCAAAGCTCGCACCGCAGATCGCTGTGGTGCTCGCCTTGGCCGCCATTCTCACCTATCACGCTGTGACAAGCCGGTCGCTGGATTGGCTCCTGAATTGACCCAAAGGCGCGGGACTGAACCCACGGGCCATATCACTGATATCGCGCTTTGCGCGGGTCCCTCTCCGCTAACCCCCTGACACGAAACGAGAATTCGAGAATTTTCGCGTGTGACAAGTTAGGACTTTCTGCTATTTGTCACACTCACGGCTTCGCTTAAGGATTCGATACACGCTTTGCCTTGAGATCTGAAGGGAGTTTGCGGCAGCCTTTTTGTTGCCGTCGAACTTAACGATGGCATCACGGACCTGATCGAGGGTGACGCCGGGCGCTTTTTGCAGCTGCACCCTATGCGTCGATAGATACGCGTTTGCAATCGATGGCCGGCTGTGGCCTGCCGCTTCGACCACCTGACGCCTGGCCTCCTCGTGCTGCACCTTCGGCGCAATCTCGCCTGTTCCCTTAACCGGCGCTTTAACGCCTGCCAACGCTTCGTACATGGTGTGGAAGTTTTGGTGGCGTAGACCGTGGGCAGTTATTCCGAGCGCGCTCTTGCGCACGCCGTGCTTGCGGAGCACTCGATAGAACCGGTCTTTCCACTGCTGCTTCGTATATCCCAGCGGGATCGTCGTCTTTGAAACCGGATTCGTCAGGGCTGCCGCCTCCTTCAGTACGTCTAGGCCGTCACCGATCGGGACGACCCGGTTTCGACCGCCTTTCGTTCCCCGGGTGACGTGGAGCATCCCGTCATCGCCGACTGACTCAACAGGGCGCAGAAGGAAGCTTTCCTCGACGCGCAAGCCGAAGGTCAGCTGAAGGCGGAGTTGGACAGCGACGTACTTGTCGGTCTGTGCAATCTCCGCCATCTTCTCGATCGGATCGACTCCATTGCCGTCCCACGACTTGTCCTCGGTCGCGATGTACGAGCGCACAAGACCGTGCTCTTTACGGTCAACGTAACTTTCCAACGGGCCGATCAGGTTTGGCTTATGCATCCACTCGGCGAGTGCGCGAAGATAGGTCAGCTTGTTCTCGATTGTTCCTCCGGTCTGCTTCTTACTAACCCAGAGCTCCACAAGCGCCTCTACATGCTTCTGCTTCAAAGCCCACGGAGATTGCAGCGCGTATCCAATTTCGCGAAGCTCAACGAACGCCCGGCAAATCTTTTGAACTCTGTACCCCTGTGTTTTTATCGACAGCGGCTTGCTACTAACGCGGGTCCGGCTGTGCACGCGATCGACGTTGTCCTCCAGTAGCCGTTCGAGTGCGACTTTGAAGTCCTCTGGCAACTTGTAGCGACGAAGTTCAGAGCGAACGTTGACGGTGACCGACATTAGCAATTCCCCCGTGCGTTTTTGATCAAGTGATTAGTTGAATAGCAGAGCGCCCGTCCTGTCTCGAACGATTGGCGCAACTCGAGCTACCGTGCAATGTGGCCGGATATCTCATTTACAACTGCCGCCGCAGATTCCCATCCGGCCGCCGCTGCATGCCTATGCGCAGCTCGTCTCGCACCTACATCGTCGAAACCGTAACGCACGGACAGCTGCCACATGGACCACGCTAAATCGGCCTCAAGCGGGTAATTTACCCACCGTTGCGGGGCGGCGTTCGACCCACGTGTAACGGTGGCTAGATCCGCCGCTAGCGAGACGAACCGTCCGTGCGGCTCGATCCTCCTCAGCGACGGCTCAAGCAGGATTTCCCGGGCACTGAAGCGGTGTGCTTGCGAAATGTCTCGCGTCCATGGCGAGCTACGCTCGATCCCGGCTTGGAATGCCCGCAAGTACATCGGCGGCGCAGGTGCGAAAACTTCTATCCAAGGGGTGTCTCGTGCCCACTCAGCGAAGGCCCCTTGGGTGACGGAAGAGTTGTTGCATACCGAGGCCAAATTGCCGGTGGGCACGCCAAACTCGCGATTGCCTTCGCCGAGCGTCGCCAGGAAACCGTCTATATCGACTGCGTTGCGCTCAAAGCGGTGCGCTTGCTTGAGGTCCAGCGTCAGCCCATAGTGGGTCGGCCGCCCCGGTGAGCGAAATACGTTCAGGAAAACTGGACCGATGACGCGGTGATACGATCCGACAATATGTGAGCCCGCTGCTGCTTTCCGGAGCACGAATACGTCCAACGCCGCCTGCATTGTTTCCTCGTTGTTTTGCGCCAGGTCCGCGGGCACTGACATGTGCCCGATCCGCTTTGGCGCGGGGCGAGGACCGCAGGGAGCCTATCTCCTCGTCTCTTCGCGCCGCGCGCCGCGTTACCCCGCCGGGTCCAACCTTCCTCGCCTTTAGCGATTCCATTCGATCAGCCCCGCACGTGGAAGAAACGTGCATCGACCGTCCGTATTGCTGCGTGCTGCCAGTCTCACGCTTCGCGTGTTGACCGCCGCCTACTAGCTGCCGGTAGACATCAACGCGGGTCCGCTTCGCGGAACCTCCCGGCGTTGATTGCTCTCCCGACTACTGCCGGCAGTCCAACCGCGCGCATTTCGCTTCGCGATTGGGCTGTGCCGCTGCTACGGCTACCGCGCCGGCCTTAGCACTGATGCGCTGAGGCCAATTGCTCGGTAATTGCTTTTGCGCCGTTTTGTTCCGGTTGCGCCGACCGTTCGTCTTCCGTACAGGGAGCAGTTCGCCTTTCTGGCTTGCTCGCTCCCCCATCCCCAAGCGCGTTGAATCCGCCGCGGTGTGTCGGGCCTCATGCAACGTACCCAGCTTCGTGTGCTGTAAGGATGCGTCCATGCTCGTTGACTGCGTCGGTGTTCGCAGCAGGAGACTGTGTTCGTGTCCGCTCGCACCTCGACTCAACTTGCTTTCTCGGGCTGAACTGCCCGCAAACCCAATGGATATCGCGTGTCCGTGTTCCTCAACTTGGCTCACGGTGCGTTTGATTTGATTCAGAAAAAGGCCGCATGATTTTGCGGCCTGTGACAGAGGGGATTTTCGCTAGGCAAAGCGGTCCCCTCGATGGTCCGTATAGGAGGTTCGATGCGCTGGTCGCGCGGTTGGTGATTGAAATATTAGCCGCTCAGAAGACAACTCATTTTTCGAAAGCTGCCTAAATGTAGTGAGCTTTTGCATCCTTGACTTTCTGTGGCGATCTGTAGAGTTGGACGCGTGTGACGTGGACTTTTCTCACCGAACTCGTCCAGATAACTAACAGATTGAAGCAAGGCCCAGCATCCATTCTTGCTTCTCACCGTTGAGGTGGAGATAACTGACGGTTGTCCGGACGTTGGTAGAGAGAACGCCATCGTCACCGCCTATCTGCCACTTTTCTGTCAGATAACGGGCAGATGAGTGTGGCCTATTGAAATGCTCTGGAGAGAGAATGAACGCAATGAAAGTACATGCGCCCGTCCTTGCTGTCGACGTCGGTTATGGCAACACCAAGGTTGCCTTTCGCAATGGATCAGACGTCTCAACGTTTATGTTTCCGTCGCTGACGCCGCCGTATAAAGCACATACGATCGCCAAGGAGAGCGCCGGATTGATCACGACGCCGAAGACGATTGCGGTGGAGGTCGAAGGTAAGCGCTATCAGGTTGGTCCGGGCGTCCTGTTGAGTTCGCGCACCGGCGATGCTGGCGCGACGCTCAACGACGGCTACTGCACGACTTCCAGCTATGCCGCGTTGCTGGCAGGGGCGTTTCATTTCGCCAACATTGCATCGGTCGACCGCTTGGTCCTCGGCCTGCCGATGCGCAACTTCCACACCCACGTTGCGCATTTGCGCAGTGCCTTCGCCGGTAAAAATGCGTACGGCGAGGTTAATTTCGATGTGGGGAGCGTCATCGTGCTGCCGCAGCCTCTGGGTGCATTGGTCAACTTCTCGCGCTATCACGAGTTCGACAAAGAGGACCCGCACCTCATTATTGACGTTGGCTACTTCACCACGGACTGGGTAGTGGCAACGGGGCTGACGATCGACGAGGAGCGCAGCGGAGGTCATCACAGCGGCGCCTCTCACTATTACGAAGCTATCGCGGCTGTCATCAAGGAGAAGCTGCATATCGACACACAGGGAATTGAGCGGATCGACAAGGCGTTGCGCACCGGGTCCACGTTGCTGCTCAACGGGAACGATTGCGACCTTCGCGAGTTCCTGCCTGGAGCGCAAACGGTCATAGACGCTGCGGTAAAAGCTATCCAGGCGGGTGTAAAAAACACCGTGGACATTCGCTCAATCGTTCTCACGGGTGGGGGTGCGGCTCTCTACAAGTTCGAGATACAAGCGCGCTTTCCCCATTTGAGGATCGACCATATGGCAGATCCGTGTTTCACGAACGTCAAAGGGTTTCTTGCCGCTGGCGAGGCAACGATGCTGCGCGATAAGAAGCGCAGGGAAGGAGTGCCCGCATGACAGGCGCTTTGGAGATCAAGGTAACAATCAGCCAAGTTGTGACGCCAGCGCTGTTCGACGCTCTGGTTGCGATCTCCAGCCCTCGGCAGCGGGCGGCACTGTTGAAACGCCTTGCCGAAGATGCGCTGCGAGGCAACGTTTCGGTCAGCTACCATCCGGGGACGCGCGATGCGCCGGCTGCGACCGGGCAACCAATCGCCGGACCAACGATCCTTACGTCCGCGCGCGACGCGGTCGTTACAGCTGCACCGAGTCAACCCGTCGGCGACGGCGAGCCAGACTTCGACTACGCATTCCTGGCTGAAAATCTGAATCTAGGATGACGCCGCGATGAGCAAGGGCGTCGGTGCTCTTCGCGACCGCTTACTTCGCGACCGCTTGACAATGCGAGAATGCTGACAAGATAGGAACGTATAGTTCAGGCCTGCATAGGCGACGGAGGGAGAAATGGGCTTTTTAGGAATGTTGGCGCAAGCCGACTGGACGCGCGGCGTTCGCATGTGGATCTTCGTGGCCGCCGCGCTGGCTGCGTTGGAGGCAGCTTATCTGTTTCATCGCGCCTTGTTCCGCTCAGCCGAAGGACCCAATGATGTACGCTAGATTCATGTCGCTGCCATTTTTCACGCGACGCATCATTATCGTGATGGCGTTTTTTATCGTGATGTGGGTTTGTGCGTACCTGCCGAAGAGCGGCTTTACTCAGGTGTTGATCGGGTCCAGTGCGTTCGTTATGTGTTGGGCAACTGGCATCCTCGTTCCGTTCCTGAAGGTCACGTTCTTCGTCCTACGGTGGCGTTTGTGGTACGTCGTGCGCTACAAGTAAGCGCTGATTACTAGCCGCCAAATAAAAAAGCCCCGACCAAACGGTCGGGGCTTTTGTCTTCAGGGGGTATCAATGCAGCAGAGATACACTTTGTGCGCTCGCCTGTCGACGAATGCAGTAAAACCAAGCAGTGTCCAGCGTGACGCCCTGCTTCTCCAGTCGGGCATGACCACCTCGTTTGCGGTCGATCACGTCGTAGGCTTCCGCCTCAGACTTTCCCACTCTGACCGATCCGTTCTCGACACCGGACGTTGCGACGATCTCATACCGGCCAACAATCATGCTGAAGCTCATTTCCTCTTCTCCATTGGATAAGCTCGGGCGGATTGCGGCCCAGTGGGGGACGAATCCCCACCGGGCAAAAGTTACTGTTAGCGGACTAGACGCCGCCAAGAATCAAACATGCAGTGCTTCGCGCAATTCGCGGCGCACTACCACTGCAGACGTCGGGGCGTGCGCACGGTGAGACGCACACCACTCGTCTGCGAAGTCGGTCTCCCGCTTCTTCGGCCGATGAACCATAGGCGTGTACCCTTCAGCGCGGAGCCGCTTCGCCAGCTGTAACGCCGCGTCGACGCCCGGCGACTTTCCGGTACGTGGATCGACAGCATCGAAGTCGGCGTAGATATGAACCACACGAATGCCAAGGCCTTCCGGCACAACGAAATCGGCAAGAAGAACTCGATTCAGGCAGTACCAGACGGGCACACCAAACAGCATGTGCGCGGCGTATGCCGTCTCCAGACCTTCGGCAACGCCGATTTCTCCATCGACCGGATCCATCAGCCGGACTGCGCCGCCGTTGAGCTTATGAAGCGTCACGTCGTTCAGCTTGGCTGGAAGGATCTCCCCATCGTTAGTAACGATGGACGCCTTCACTGGCTTCGAGCGTTCAAGGAACGTGCGATGCAGCGTTCCCAGACGGCCGTCCGGCAGCGTGAAGCGCGCGATGATGCCCGGCCACTGCCCGATGACCTTCTTGTCGTGCCAGTAGTCGAGCATCCCCATGCGCAGCGCCGGGGACGGCGGAGCCTTCAAACCCGGCACCCGTTCGCGCAGGTAGCGCGGCACGAGGCCATCGGACCCGACGAGCGTCGCCCGATCCCACATCGAGTCGAGGCGCTTGCGCGCCCACTCGGGATCGACCTTTCGGCCCGGCGCGGGCGCGTCTGGACGCTCGCGAGTTCTCCGAGCGTCCGCAAGGCTCCCTCCTTCAAGTTCGACCATCAGCTCGCGGAACGTCATTCCGGCGGACTTGCAGATCAGCTCGAAGCCGTCGCCGGCCTTGCGGTCGCCGTCGTTGCACTTGCGGCAAACCCAGTCGCCGCGGCCACGGTTGTTGTCATAGGTGAAGCGGTCGTTTCCTCCGCAGATGGGACAAGGCGCGCCCTTCCCGGTCAGCGAGCTCGCGGGCACTCCGTACTTCTGGAGCAACGCAAGCCACTGTTCCGGGGACAGCTTGATGTCCTTCACATTCATGTTCACTCCAGTTTGGGGTGGTTAAGGTCGATGCCTGGACAGGCGGCGAAACCGTGCTCAAAAAAGCCGTCCGCCCCGCCGAAAAACGGCGAAGCGACGGGCGGCTTTTTTCAGCAGGGGAAGCGAAACGCGGGTGTAGCGACGAGCGAGGCCGCGTCGCGTAGGGAAGAGACGCTTCGCGGCTTCGTCGACCGTTTCCGATTCGACGAAGCAACGAAGGTGAGAAGAAACAGGAGGTGAGCTGAGCCGTTACGGGATCAGATCGCAGCCCACTCGCGGCCCATCAGATGCGATCGGAAGGGTATGTCGTCATCCATATCTGCGAAGCCACCGCCTCCGCCATACGACGTCGATTGCGGTTCACGATTCGCCGGCGCGGGATTGCTCGGTCGCGGCTGCTGCGAACGTTCCTGACGCGCGGGCTGCTGACTCTCGAAACCGTCGTTCGACGAACGGTCGCTAGAGGCGCGGCCGCCGAGCATCTGCATTTGGTCCGCCACGATCTCGGTCGAATACCGCTCTTGCCCGGCCTGGTCCGTCCACTTTCGCGTGCGGATTCTGCCTTCGATGTACACCGACGAGCCCTTTTTCAGATACTCGTTGACGATTTCGGCCAGCCGACCGAAGAACGAAACGCGATGCCACTCGGTCTGCTCTTTCGTTTCGCCCGAGGACTTGTCCTTGTAGCGATCCGTCGTTGCGAGTCGAATGTTGGCGACCGCGTCGCCGCTCGGCAGATAACGCGTTTCCGGGTCCGCTCCGAGGTTGCCCACGAGGATGACCTTGTTTACTGATGCCATAAAAAGCTCCTTTAAGATTTCTTGGAGATCGACCAAAGCCACTTGTCCCAGAGCACTTGCGCGCCGCTGGCATCGAGCTTGGGTCGGCCACGTTTATCGACGGCAGGTACCTTGATCTTGCCAAGGCGCCTGACCTCTATGCGATCGCCAACTTTGCAGTGTGCTTCTGCGATCGCGTCGCGAAGACCCTCGCCCTGCAGCACGTCCACACCTGTACGGTTCTCGAGCGTGATGCAGAACGATTCGTAAGTCCGGCCCGGGCGTTTGCCGTCCGGGAACTCCTTCTCGCCCCACTCTTTCAGCACGCCATGTCGCGCGCGCTCACTGGGCCGATGCGATGGCTCGGCGGTCCGCGCTGGCGACGACGCTACGGTCTCGACGATTTCTCTTGTCGGTCGCGCGTCGCTCGCAGCGGTTGGGCGGGTTGCCGCAACCGAACGCTCGGAAGGCGTCTCTGTCGGGTTAGCGTCCCTAACGGCGGCGGCAATCGCCGCTGTCAGCGGACCCTTGTGCTCTCGCAGCACTTCCCAATGCGGAGCGAGCGCAGGTATCAGCTTCATTCCGACGGCGGTTGGCAGAAGCTCATAGTCGAACGCCGGGCGAAACTGCACGACGACATCGCCCTCGTCGCGAAAGAGCATCGGTTGACCAGCGATCGCGATGTGCCGCTCGTTCTCTCCGCCTTTACCGACTTCGACGGGCGATGATTGATTTGCGGGGTAGCGATTCCGAGCCTGCGTCGCGGGTTGCACGCCGAAAAGCGTTCCGAACAGCCGGCCGAATCTTGATGTGCTCATAGTCGACCTCCTAGAGCAGCGTGCCGAAGCACTCGCGACGCACTTCTTCCATGTCGCGTTTGAGCAAAGGGTTGCTCAGGATGACGTCCTGCAAGATCTCGGGATCGACGCCGTTGATCTGGCACACGAACCTATACGGTAAGGCGCCATTCCAGAACTCCATGGCCCATCCGAGCGTGGCCCGGTAGTCCTCGAGTTCCATCTTTTTTCGGTTTTTGAGTCGCTCGCTGAACAACGCAGCGCAGTCCATTAGCGACTCGGGCATGTTGTCGCCGCGTCTGCTGTCAGTCGCGAGACTGATCAACGCGTCGACCATCTTGTCTTTGACCGCCCCGCTCCACAGGTGCGGATCGGGCAGCGGATCGGGCTTGGCCTGGGCACGCGTGATCGGCGCTGGCGGAGCGTCGAACATGTCCAGTTGCCATGCGGCTACTTCTGCTTGCATGGGAATCTCCGAATGAACGGGAACCCATGCCCGCAACGGGATGGTTTCCCGTTGGGTGAGGGGTCAAGACCGCCCGAGCGGGCAGTCTTGACATTCAGGCGTCGCGACTAGTTGTCGGTGCCTGTCTTAAGTGGAACGACCACTGCGGACTTGGCGTACTGACGTTTGATGGGCGTGACGTTGGCGTCGGCGGGAGCCGGAGCGACAACGGCGTGCGCGGGCGCCTTCGAATCCTCAGCTTTCTCCTCTTTCAGCGCCGCCTTGATGGATCTCTTGATCCAGACAGCGACGGTGGCAGAGACAAACAGAAAGGCGAAGAACGAATGCGCCGCAAACCACAGGGCAAAGCAAACAGCGACCAACCAGCCGGGCGACTTCATCGCCTTCATAACCAACTGCTTCGGCATTTTTCTCTCCAGAAAAAGACGCACTAGGGGATGTCCAGCCAATACAGCGCTGGATGATTTTCGATGCTCGGGTGAGCAGAGAAAAAGCGGCGCGCGGAGAGACGCTTTCGTCACGGCTCGATTGAAGGCGTGGCGGAAGCAACTCACAGCAGGGGAAAGTGGATGCGAGCGCGCGGCCTATCGGTATGCGCAACTCGGGTCGATGCGTCGTGGACGCGGGGATAGATGCGAATTTACGCCCTGCCAGCGAGGTGCGTGCCTTTGAAAGCTCCCGATTTCATACCGCCTTTTGCTTTTTCGACGCATCTGCGACTGCGGGCGGGCAGCCTTGACTTCGCGTAGGCCCTGCCGTGCTTAGAGCATGCTTATCAGGGAGCCAGCACATGCTTATCAAACTACTGGACTGTAACGTTTAAATGGGAAGTATCATTGCGTCTTGGGAGGACGCGATGAACTTGACCGAAAGCGAAATCATGGAACTGCAGCGGCGAGCCAGTGCGAGGACCGTGCGAGCGGATTCGGCACGTCGCGCTCGCCTGATCTTGCTGCTCGCTGACGGGCTGACCTGGTCGGAGATCAGAGCCAAGCTCGATTGCAGCGACAGCTACATCGATCGCTGGAGCAAGCGCTTCGCTGCGGAGCGGTTGGCGGGCTTGTTCGCTCGTCACACCGGGCGCGAACGCTACAAGGTGACCGATCGCGTGGAAGCACGAGTGCTTGCGCGTACGACCAGGCACACGCCCGCGGACGGCTCCACGCACTGGTCCACGCGCAAGCTCGCGGCCGAACTCGGCGGCGACATCTCGCACATGACTGTGGCCCGCATCTGGGCCAAACACGGCATCAAGCCGCATCGGCTGGAGGGCTACCTTGCCTCCAATGACCCGGACTTCGAGACCAAGGCGGCCGATGTCATCGGGCTGTATCTCAACCCGCCGCAGCATGCGGCCGTATTCAGCGTCGACGAGAAGACTGCCATTCAGGCGCTCGATCGCAAAGACCCTGTGCTACCCCTGTCGCCGGGACGCGCCGAGCGTCACGGCTTCGAGTACCTCAGACACGGCACGCTTTCGCTGTACGCCGCCTTCAATACAAAGACTGGCGAAGTCCTCGGCAAGACGGCAACGCGGCATACCTCGGCCGAGTTCGTAGCGTTCCTGAGCGACCTCGTGGCCAACCAACCCCGCGGCAAAGAAATTCATGTCATTGCCGACAACCTCTCGGCGCACAAGACCCGGCAGGTCGATGCGTTTCTCAGCGAGCACCCGCAAGTTCATATGCACTTCACCCCGACCTATTCGTCCTGGCTCAACCAGGTGGAGTTATGGTTCGCCAAGATCGAGCGTGACGTGATCTCGCGCGGCGTGTTCACCTCGGTACCCGATCTCAAGCGAAAGCTCATGCGCTACATCCGCAAATACAACGAGCAACCCAAACCCGTAAAGTGGAAGTACTTTGACCCAACACGTCGAATTACTCCCGTTTCAATCGTTACAGGCCACTACTGATCGCCCTCGGGGCCTACTATCTATATAGACGGTCTAAAGGAAGGCGTCGCCGGCGCACTTCGCATTCGGCGCGCACAGCGCCACGTTCGGCGGACGCGATCGGCGCTGCTGGCGAGGCTGCGACGCAGGCGAAGTTGCGCAACACCCTCAGCTGCCTGTGCGGCGACGAGTTCTATCTGCACGACGGTCCGTTGGTGATCGAGCACGCACCGGGCACGGCCTTTCCAACGGCGGAGATCGATCACCTTGCGGTCACGCCCTTCGGCATCTTCGTCTTTGAGACGAAGAACTGGTCCGGGCACGTTGCACCGTCAGTGATGCCCGGGAACCACACCCGAACTCGCACGACGGTGAAACGGCGGATAGGCGCTCCCCAATAGCGCAGAACCGGACCAAGCTCCGACTCCTTCGTGAACAACTGCCAGGCATGTGGCCGGTTGCCGGTGCGGGCATTTTCACATCGCCCAAGGCCGTGCTTCATCGGGATCTGCCAACCGGCCTGCTCTCGCTGGAGGAGCTGCCCTACTGGCTGCGGCTCAAGCGCGATTCGTTCAGGAAAGATCGCCGGTTGACGTCTCTCGCGCCATGGCCGCCGTGTTGACGTACGCCGACACCTCACAAAGCGCCCTTACTAATCACAGGGCGCAGGTCGCCGCTGAACCAGAATATTCGACCTGGATCAACCCCTCAGATTAGGAAGTTCCTTCCACGCAAACGTTAAAGTGTTACAAATATTAACCGTTAAACGATTACTTACACCAGCCTGCTCGGCTTTTTGTCCGCGCTCGCTCGCTCGAAAGAGGGGGTGAAATATGCGTCTTTTCGCCCTCGGAAGGTGTAACGAAGAATTTACGATTGGTTACTTAGCCGATCGGTCGTTCGATAGGGTGCGGGGATGAGAGCCCCGCTCATGCAGGGCAGCGCCCGTCAGCGCTGCACACAACGGAGAGAAGAAATGCTGTCAGGCGAGACGTCCGGAAACATTCCGAATAAGTTCAATCACAATCTACCGGTTCCGTTCGGTGACGATTCCATGTCCGACTTCATCGTCCCGCGCGACGATAACAAAGGGATCACCCGGACCACCATCGAAAAAGCCGCTAAAGACGCTTTTGGCGCAGAGGACGAGCTCGTCGCGAAACTGACGGACTCCATGATGGCCGTTTCCGAGTCGCGGGAACGCATCTCCGCAGAGATGATTGCGCTCGGCAATCAACTTTTTCACGCCCACTACCTCATTCGTAACAATCTGGTAGCGAAGGGCGGCGACACGGTTTCGATTCACCGCAAAGCGGCGCGCATGGCGTACGACTTCTTCGAGAACTCGCTGAAGATCAAGGAGTCGGCAGCCCGCCAATACATGCGATGCTGGGAACGCTTTGGTAACAACGAAGAGGCTATCCGCATCTTCAATGTGGGCGAGCTCGACATGCTGGCCTCCTCCACCGTCAGCGACGCGCACATTAATGAACTGATGGCTCGGAAGCAAGCCAAGCCTGATATGACGCGCGCAGACGTGAAAAAGCTCCTCGATGCGCTGCAGAAGCAAGAAAAAGCGCTTGTCGATAGCCAAAAGCAGGTAGACAACGTCACATCCGTCCTTGAGGACACGAAGACCGCACTCGACCTTGCGCAGCGCGAGGCACAGCATCTTAAGGATGAACTGGACACCAAGGCCCGGGCACTGACCGCAAAGCAGCAGCAACTGGACGGCTTGGATGATCTCTACAACCGTCGTACTGCGGGGATGAGCGACATGCAGAAAGACGTTGCAGACAAAGACAGGGAGATCAAGCGTCTGCTTGACGCGCTTGAGAACAAGAAGCCCGAAGTACAAGTGAAAGAGGTGCTGGTTACGCCTCCCGGGTTCACCTCGCTAGTCGAAGCGCTTGAAGAGAAAACTGCCGAGTTTAAGAAGACTACGCAAGCCTTGGACGCATTGAAGCAAGAAGTAACCGAGGTCGAGAAGAACCGCGAGAAAGCCAAGGCTGCGCTCGCTGCCGCAGAAAAGGTGCAAAAGACGATGGAAGGCGTTTCCGCCGCGTTTGAATCCTTCGCCGGAAAGCTCACCGCAGCGCAACTGGCCATACAGGCATGCGACAGCCCTGCCGAGCATCGTACGATGCTGGAGACGTTGTCCGCGATGATGCGCAAATCGCAGAGCGAACTCGACGCATGGCTCGCTAAGTAAAAAGGGCTAAGACCGCCCACGTCGACGTGCGCCGCGAGGCGCACAGAATGACAGAAAAATTGATAACGACAATGTCAAAAAATACTCTGGACGCGATTGAGACCAACATCGCGTTACCGGCTTTCCTGGCCGAAAAGATCCAGCGCGAAAACTATTCGCTCACTGACGCAATGCACAAGGTACTTGCGCGGTATCCCGACGCGGAGGGCGTGCTGGGCCTATCGCTGGACAATATGGAACTGTTCGACACGCACGCCGATCCGAAGGCGACGCTCATGAACATGCCGTTCCTAGCGTTGTCCCCTACCCTGCCGGACCCCAGAGACTGGGATACGTTCGTCAACGGCGTCCTGCGTTCGCGAAAGGTGGAAGAGCTAACGGCTAAGATGCCCGAAGTCGATGGCATGACCGGCCGCGACATATTTCACAACAACAGCTCTTATGTGACGCTGCTGAAGGATGTCCTTCACATGAACGTCTTGGCCGCACCGCTGCTGGGACTTTCCCTCGAACTGGCGCACTACCTCAAAGGGCTGCCGATGCGTCGCATCCAATCAGCGATCGGCGAGATCAAGTTCCCGCTCTATAGATGGCGGTTCGACGACAACATGTTCTGGACAGAATACCGCACGGGATGGCTGTCAAACGAGGCGGTCGCCCATTACCTCATGCGTACGGCTCAGCTCCCGCCGTCCACCTTGCCATTCAAGCACGCGTGGTCAGAACTTCGGCTGGACCGGGCTCAACGCGATGTCTATGCGCGGGCGCTTATGACACAAGGCTGCCGCGCTGCGACTGCGACCAATCTGTTCACGCTGAACGCAACAAAAGCACGGAACACCTACAGGGAGATCCACCGCGTCAGTTCACCGTGCGGCTGCAACCCGACGTCGCTTATCTGGTACGTCGAGCACCCGACGCATCGCCTGCAGGGAACGTTTTTGGCATGGCTTTATCGAGCAGCGCTGGCCAATGGAGGCAACATCCCTGAGGCGCTTATCGCCTCTATCGACGTCGCCGAGAAGATGTTCGGCAAAGAGTTGGTCATTAGCCCCGACCGCGCGATCCACCTCACCCGAGCAATGGCGATCCACTCCCGGCTAACGATGACCCCGTGCCGGACCTGTAAGACGGAGTACATCATCTCCAACGAGCAAGGAAGGATCGAACTTGCGAAAGACTTCTTCTGTCCGGGCTGCAGCTACAGCTTGAAGTCGCGCTCCGCTAAAAAGCAGGCGAAGTCGAAGACCGAGTAACGATAACCACAACAGGGAGTTCGATTAATGTCCCAACAGTTTAGCGTTGAAGCTGGACTCGTCGTTTTCTCGCGCGACGGCCGCGTGCAGTTTGGCTGGCTGGACCTTCAGACCGGTGCGTACTACGGCGAGGCCGATGGTCTGTGCATAGCGGATGCGATCGGCGCGATCGAATTCCACTCCGACGTGACGCATTGAGCCATGCAGGACTTCGCTTACCTCTTTCGCGACAGCGTCGCGGCGTGGCTACAAGGCCGCGGCGACTCGCGCTTCCAACGGTACGAAAGGCACTTCCGCGCAGATCGCGCGACGGCGCGGTCTCAGGAGGTATTCGACCTTGAGCAAAGTAACATTCGCTTCGCGCAAAGTTTCGGCTCAGGCCGGCGGCAGCTCGCGGCCGTGTCGAAAAGCAAAGCATTCGGCGCGCTCACGACTTTTCTCATTCTCCTTTGGGGCGGAACCGCACTCCTCTCTTCAATCGGCGCGACACAGCCCGTCGCCGTCGCTGCAGTGCTCGGCGTCGTTTTCGTCGCCTTGAGGGTGAAGAACTTTCGCGCTCGCGGGCAGAAGCGATAGCAAACGGTTGCGATCAAACAACGGTGCGGAATTTCGAACCCGTACCGGGTATTACAATGCCTGCGCCGCCGTTTGGCCAACGGCAATTTCCAAACGAAGAAAGCGGTTTCGCGGCGGACTTCCGAGTCCCCTTGACTTCGAACACCGCTCGATAAGATGAAAGTAAGCAGATCGCGGGGGCGACTGCAACAACTAGATCGGAAACAACAATGACAATTCAGAACAACTTCAAACTCTCGATGGCCGCGATCGCTGCATCGCTGCTGGTGGCTGCTTGCGGCGGTGGCGGTGGCCGCAGCAGCGATGCTTCGCCTGCGGCCCCGGCAAGCGGTGCCAGCACGCCCGCAACGACGACTCCGGCGAATCTGACTACGCCTCAGTATCCGGCCGACAGCTTCCATCTGGCCGCGTTCAACTTGCTCAACCAGCAGCGCCAGCAGTGCGGTTTCCCTGCTCTTCAGGAAAACACCGTGCTCGATCAGTCGGTGGCTGCTCACGCGCAGTATCAGGCTACGAACAATATTGTGTCCGATACCGAAACGGCGGGTGCTTCCGGGTTCACAGGCGTCTCGTATGCTGATCGGGCGGCACATTTCGGTTTCCCGCAAAACGCGCCGATCGGCGGTGTATCGGGCGGTTTATACACGAATGCGACGTGGACGGAAGCGCACTACGGACAGCAAGCGATCTATGGCCTGATCTCGGGCGTGTATCACAGCATGATTGCCGTTGCACCGATGAACACGGTCGGTATCGGCAAGGTCGCGACGACCTACAACGGTTTCCCGCAGGAGTGGTATTCCCTGGCACTCGCCAACTATCAGCAGATCACAACGAACGCGCCGTTAACGTTCCCATGCCAAGGCACTACCGGCGTCGCGAACGACTCTTTTGGAGAAATGCCGACGCCCCCTGCAACATCCGGTCATTGGGGTACGCCGGTCGCGGTCGCCGGCAACCCGGATGACACCATCGTCATGCAGAGCGCCACGATGACCGATTCGGCATCGCACGTGATCGCCTTGCAAGTGCTGGACTCGGCCACGGACCCGAATAAGATTCTGCCGAGGTGGATGGGCGTCGCTTACCCCGCCACGCCGTTGTCGCCGAACGCGCAATACACGGTTTCGCTCACCGGTACGATTAACGGCGTAGCATTCTCCCGTACCTTTACCTTCACGACTGGAAACGTCCTCGCCAGCTAATGAGGCTGAGTCGCAGAAAAGACCGAGCCGCCATTCGATCTGGCGGCTTTTTTATTGGTGGCAAGACGTAAAATGCCCCGCAGTGAATCTCCGAGGCGTTATGTTGGGAACCTTTGCCTCAACCGCCCGAGCCCGCAGTGTCGCCATAACCCTGCACATCGTAGCCGTTCACTTCGCCGGTACTATCGCTCGCCCTGCACATGGCGTATTGGTAAGTGTTCGGAGATGTGTTGTACGTGTTGGTAATAAATTCAGTGTTCGTGCCGTCGTCAAAAATTGAGTTCTGCACGCCCCATCCAGGCCAAAAGCCGAGTTTCTGAGTCACGTAGGTTCGGCAGGCTTCCTCGGGATTCCCTTTCGGTTGCGTGGGTGCATTTGGTTGGCATACCTGTCCGACCCAGGCCGAGCCGTTCCACGAGGGCGCGACAAACTGTGTTGTCCCACTCGGGCAGCTTGGAGGCGGCGGTACATTACAGGAGTAGTTCCAAGCTGTCCCTGTCCAAACTGGTCCACTAGCAAAGCCATATGCGCAATTAGGTTGTGGCGTGGCGCACTGGTACCGCACACCCAGCTTCTGCCACGAATACCCTGGGTCGCAGCCGGGAGCACGCGGAACGCCGATGGGATTCTGGACCCATTCCGCGTTGGAGGTGACCGGAGCCGTCAGCACACCGCTGAGTGTCCCCATCAGCGCAAACGAGATTGCCGTCGTAAATCGCTTCATGTTCTTATTGGTTTGAGTAGCTACAGCCAACGTCGATTTGCGCTTGCAGGCCGAGCTGATCTTGCACAAGCGTATTTGCGCCGTCAGCAAGTACGTCGTATATCTGAAGGACCCATTGCGAGCCGTTCCAACCCATTGCGTAACGCGCCCCGGAGATAGGCGGATTATGGTTGGAGTAGTCAGTTGTGATTGACTGCGGAGTGATTCGATACCATGCCGACCCACCTGGTCCACATGCAGGGGGATAGACTCCCCAACCGTTGTACCAACCGCTATATTGAGCATCGGCAGACTGATTGCTAACAAGGCTGCTAGCTCCGACCCAGTTGCCGAACTTGTTGCAAACGAAAAGCTGGTTATTTCGGATCGTCACGCCGTTCCACGAGCAGTTCGACGCCGCCGAGTTGATGTTTGCAACGGTGGCGTTCACTGTACTCCCCGTTACCGTGACCGCACTTACCGTACCGTTCGAAGTGACGTTGCCGACGCTGATCGGAGCCGGAGCTGATCCCGAGTAGTTCTGGACATACAGCGTACCTTTAGTACGAACCGCCGCATTCGTGTCGTCGCCATAGTAGATGGTTCCGTTGGCCATCTGCAGGGTGTTACCAGCCGGCAATTTGAGCGTCTTCGCGGTTACGTTTCCAGCGTTCTGGATGTCCTGATTATTCGCGTTCATCGTGCCAGTTAGCGGTAGCGCGCCGTCACGCCGGTAATAAGGCGAATTACCGTCCGCACCAAAACCGTTGATCGCCAGCACCATCCCAGCCTTGCTACCGACTGGATTAGGCAATGTCCACCCGCCATGAATTCCGTTGACCGTCGCCGGCGCTCGGTTTGTCGAGTAGCCGAACTGCGCTCCCCCGGCGGCAGCTAGGATACCGGCGCCGGCAATGTCGGCCGTCTTGTCCGTCATGCTGATAAGCGGCAGGCTCGGATAGATTTGCGAGGCGATATGGCAATTGCCCGCTGCGGTCGAGCAGTTGTCCGGCACAACGGCCAACGCGATCTGGTAAGTGCCGCCCCAGAACGGCCCGTTCTTGAACGTGACTTTGTTGTTCGACTGCGCGCTCAGTTGCGCCAGCGTCGGCGCGGCGATGGGCGTTGACGTCGTCTGCGAATACCCCACTGGAATAAGCGAGGCGTAGTTGTTGGTGATGTAACTGCCAAGCGCCGAATTGATTGACGCGATGTTCTCCCCTTCGATCTGCAGCAGATTCTGGCGTTTGGCAGCGATGTCTTCCTTGATACCCTGTACCGTCAGCAAGGCCGCGCCGACCAGGACGATCAACATCTCAAGAATGCTTCCCATGTCGGCGGTCCGCGATCAGGTACGGGTGGTCCACAGTCCCATCGACGCCATCGCGCCGTTCGATGCGCATGCAGTAGCGACCGTCTGCGGGTTGAACGTGACCGTCGGCGAGAAGATCGTTGTGCCGTTGACGGTCACCTGCGTGTAGACGGTGATCAGCGCAGCCGCACTCAGGGAGCAGACCGTCGATGTCACCGGATACGTCAGAATCAACGAGTCATTCGAGGTAACGAGCGTGCCGACGGCCGCCGTCACCGTGCCATTGAACATGCCCTTGACCGCCGACTTGTCCGAGGCGACGCGCGAACCCGCGGAATCGAACGCGTGATTCTGCGCCAGCACCGTGAGCGTCTCGGACGAGAAATCGGCGTCGTTCTGCGTTGCGTTCAGTATCCCGGTGTGGAACATCTGCGCTTCGCTCTTGAACTGAGACGAATGAATCAGATCGAGTACATACTTGCCCCCCGCATAGACGGCGAGCGCGAGCAGCGCGGCGCCAGCCATCACCGCGCCTGCCTCGATCATCGACAGCTCGCCCGACTGCTTTTTCGCGCGGGCAATTTTAAGGATGCGCGCCCGGCGCTCTTTGATCGGGTCGATCTGGACTGGTTGCTTATGTTCGTTGGTCATTTTGCTTTTCCTTAATAGCTTGAAGCGGCGGGATTCCCCGATGTGAGGTTGACGGCACCCGTCACGACGTATGAGCCAATGCCGAGGGTCAGAAACAGTGCGGCTGCAAAGCCGAGCAGGATGAAGTGCGTCGTTCGAGCGTTGCGCTTAACTGCTTCAACGACGCGATCGAGCGACTCGCGGCCTAGACTCTTGATAGCGGCTTCGAACTGATCGCGGCCCGCAGCGTCGGTGATCGTGTCGACGATCGTGACCGAAAAGATGCCAGTGTCGAGCGCGCGCATCGGCTCATCGGATCGGGCCGTCAAGCGTCGATCCATGATCTTCAAATGCCAGCGCAGCCATGGATCGGCTGTCTTGAGAAGCCTTTCCAGCGCCGCACGGAGCGTGAGGTTTGAGTCAAACAGGCCCGCGAGCGAAACAATAAGCAGCGCCGCGCGAAGGTCGCGGCGATTGCGCCAGAACAGCGGCGTGCGATCGAACCTGTCGCGCAGCGGACCGGCCCAGCGCTTCAGGCTCGAAAAGTAAGCGAGCACAAGGCCGATCATCGCCGTAAGCGTGAGCCACCAGTATTCGTAGCAGAACGTGTCGACGTAATAGAGAAACCGGCCAAGATCGGGCCATTGATCGAGGGGCCGGACGTCGAGCACCTGCGGGAAAATGACCCCACCAAACAGCATGCAGTACGCGTACATATAGATCAGCAGCAACGCCGGGTATGCCATCAGCACCGAGGTTGTCGACGACAGCACGCGCTTAGCCTTCGCTGCCATTTCCGCGAGCTCGAAGCCGCGAACGACCGCATCTTCGCGGGAAGACTCGTCCGCGATGTCCAGTAGCGCGTACTCGTCGCCGGGGACGAATGGCTTGATTGCAAGCGCGAAGCTCTCCCCGCGCTGCATGGTCTCGCGGATGCGCGCGAACACGCGCCACTCGAGTTTGCCTCGCGAACGGCTGCGCTTCTCGTACGTTTCAAGCCGGTCGAACAGCGTCTCGGTGTTGCGCAGGCCCTTCACTGCGATATCGAGACGCGTCTCGCGGTAAAAGTCCTCGCGGACTCTCTGAAACCGCCAGCGCGCGACGAACAACTGCTGCCGCTCGGGCAGCATCTTTGCGAACGTGGTGATCATGGAGGACTAGGGTTAGACCATCAAACCATCGACGCCGGGCATCACGCGGTACTGCGCGAACGACTGCATCGAGCGATTGATGAATTGTGGGTCAATCGAACCGCGCGACGTCTTGAAAAGAGCATGTTCATAGAGCGTCTTTCCAGTCATATCCTCGTTATCGAACCCTGTACGCCGCGCGCTGCGCCAAACTGCGCGCGCACCCGCCCAGTCGCGCTCGGCAACCCGCTCCAAAAATTCCGGGGTCGGGCGATACAGCTCGGCGGCCAGCGACGGACGCTTGGTGCCGCCTGCCACCTTGCCGTTGCGCGTGAAAAGCCCCTTCAGCCGGCAGTGCTCGCAGCCGTCGTAGTTGCGGCACGCCATCGCCGAGGTGTCGAGACCGAACTTCGTCCGCATCAATTCAAGGTCGGCTTTGGACATGACGTCTTCCGCCGGCAGCTTGCAGTGCTCGCAAAGCGTCGGAATCAGCTTCTGGTTGCCGACGGCATTGATGAACCCTTCGGAAGCCAGTTCGTCGATCGGCACTTGCAGTCGCCCTCCCGCCATACGCATCACGGCAGCGATGATGTCGCCCGCGTGCAGCGAGAATCGCACCGGGTGGCCGGTCAGCGCGAGTTCCGCGACCAGTCCCATCACGACGCGGTCACGGACTTCCCCGATCGTCAAATCGTCAGGGTCCTGCCGCATCAGCGTTCGAATCACCTCCGCGTACTTGCGGTTGGCTTCATCGTCGGTTTCGTCCGGGCGGCGGATGATCGAGTAGTCCGACAGCCACGGCATCGGATACTCGGAAGGCTCGTTCACTGCGAACTGCTTCTTGAGTTCCCGATCTGGCAGCATGTACGAGAGGGCGCGCAGCGTCGTCGTCTTGCCCGAACCCGTCTCGCCAGTGAGCGCCGTAATGCCGCCGCTCACATAGTTGAGCGTCTCGATGAGATCAAGCTGGCTCTTCTCCAGGCCCATGTCTTTCGGCAGCAGCACCGAATAGTTCTTGAAGTTGCCGTCGAGCAGACGCAGCGTGACGTCATACCCGCCCACCAGCGGTGACGACTGCCAGCGCAGGTTCACCGTGTCCGTCTTGACGACCAGCGGAATCATTGCGGACTGGGGCGCGCTCGGCTGGAAGCTGTTGCCCGTGTTGGTGTTTCGCTGAACGAGATCGCTATACGCCGCAAACAAGGCGCGACGCACGATCGCCTTGGGCATGCGGCTGAAGGTGTACATGTCGCCGTTCACACGGAACCGCACTTCGACCTCGTTGTGGAATTCGCGCGGCTCGAAATGGATGTCGCTCGCACCGTAAGCATGTGCGGCCTCGACGATATCGCGAAAATTGCCGATCGCGCGGCTGGCTTCGCGGAGTGTAGAGTTCGCGGAAGCTGCAGCCTTCCCCGAGTAGATCGCGGCGATAACGGCATCGGTCGCGATCATCTCCTCGCGCACGAGAATGTCGTTGGCGCCCAGATCTTTGATGAAGGTTGCGTACTGAGCCTTCGCTGAGAATCGCGCGGTGGCCACCGTGATCGCCACACCCGGTTGCAGTTCAACGGCGACGAACTCCTTGCGGGCGGCCGCGGGAATGCGCAGTGCGGCATCGTCATCCGCCACGGTCAGAATGCGCTTGAAGTCCGGAAGCGAATCGGGCGATACGAGCTCCGGCCGCCCTGATGACAGCCCACTGCACTCAAGCTGTTCTTCGTCGTCCGCTGGCTGTTCTTGCTCTGCCATCGTGGGCGCGGACATGGACTTTTTCTCGTCCAAGGCGATGGGCCGCTGAAGCACATCCGGTTGCTTCTCGGACGCACGCGGTTTGGCGTTTGCACCAGCCGCGAGGCGTGTGTCAGAAGGCGCAACGTCCGCGGCAACGTTACGATGCCCAAGGGTTTCCGACGGCGCGGCCATCGGCTGCGGCTCAGGCCGCGCCTCGTAGCTCGGGTGGGCAGCTGCTGGCACCGCTTCGGCCGTTGGCACGCCATGCACTGGTTCGCCACGCTCCCAGGCCGCCATCGCCGCAGACATACTCGCGAAGGTTGGCCGTTCGAAGCGGGGCGGGACAAACGGGCGAAATGCCACGTCATCGTCGGCCGCATGCACCGGAGCTTCGGATCTCTCAGGCACCGCCTGCGCCGGCGAGTGCCAGTCATCGCCAACCTCTGTGCTCTCGACGTCCTCAATATCGCCCCCCGACAGCGCGCGACCGAGAAACGTGACTTGGGAATTCACCGCGCGCGTGCTCACCGGCAACGCTTGCTCCGCCGCCATTTCGGAAGTTCTATCTCGCCGCTTCCGTTTTCCGGCAACAGGCTCTGCGGAGGCGAATTTCGGCTCCGCAGCAATGCCAGGCTCAACGAAGCTCGAGCGCGGAGCGCGAAAGCGCTTCAGGAAGCCGCCGCGCGGGGTGTCCGGCGTGCCCTGCTCTTCTTGTGCGAACAGACCCATTTCTTATTTCCCAAACGGTACAAAGGTGGAAGCGGTAGATGACACACCCCCCGGCGGAAGCGGCGAGGACAGATCAGTGATCGCCCTGACGGCCGGCGAGTCTGGAATCGCGGCGGGCGCGCCGGAGGGCGCTGCGATGGTCTCTGTCCAGTGGCGCTTGCCGTCGACAAGACTGACGGTGAAGCCGTCGATGGAGGCGACAGTCCAACCGTTGAGCAAGCGGCTGCCGCTGCGCGCGGTATAAGTCGTGCCTTGATAGTCATACAGCACGTAGGAGCCCGACATGTCGGAGTACGCGCCAACGAAGTTTGCTGGAATGACGCGCTTGAACGGGACACTGGGCTTGTGCTCAAACTTGGGCGCTGCTGGTGGGGCCGCCGTCACCGCCGCGGGCGTCGCACCGAGTGGGGAAGCGAGGCCAACGCCGCTGCCCGGTGCCGCTGCTCCGCCTTGACCACCTTGCGGACCCCGCATCGAGTCGACGAGCTTTGCGCGCGCAAGCTTGTCAATGTCGTCCAGCGTGAGATGACTTTCCTGCGAAACCGCCGCGCCGGCGAAGAACATGAGCGCACCGAAGCAGGCGGCCCGTGCTGGCCACTTAGTTGAGAACATAGTATTTACCCTTCGCAGTGAAATGCACCCCGGTACCGTCCTCTTTCAGCTCAACGTCGAGGGTGTCCAGTGCCATGTTGTCGGGCAGGCGCGCGAGCAGCGCGCTTTGCCATTTGTATCCGTCGATTTGCCACGTGCCCCGTTGCACAAGCGGCCCCTGCACTTCTTCGGCCATAGGTTGTCGCGCAATGAGGCGCTCGGCGGCCTTGATATCAACGACATAACCGTGGCTATCGAGCGTGTCTGGCTTGGTCGAAAGCTTTTGCGGATAGGTCTGCAATGCCTTGATGAGTGCCTGCTGAGTCGGCCACGTCTTTTGTTGGGCGAGCGCGACACGTTCAGCGACAGTTACTTCAGGCCCACGCGCGGTCAGATGCCAACCGTCCGGGTTGAAGACGACCGGTCGCAGCGACTCCGGCGCGCGTGCGTCGAATTCCTTGAACGTGCCGCCCTGTCGCTTGTAGGTTGTGATGCAGGGACCCGCGATCGTGCAGGACGCTTTTTGAAACTGCCATCCTGCGACGTTGGTTTCCTGCGCGCCGAAACTAGCCAGCAGCTTGGGTGCGAGTTGGTTCGCGAGCGGAGCAGGCGCGGCAAACGTGCGCATCACTGCGGACTGGTACTCCTGCATGAACGTCGGCGGAGGCGCGGGCGGCGGTGGGGGCGGATTGAGCACGTCAATCAATTGCTTGCCGCCGAAGAACACGGCAGCGAGGATGACGAGCAACGGCACCGTCGTGGGTACCGCCACCGGGACCATCTTGATTAGCCCGACCTTGCGCGCAACGAGCAGCTCGCGAAGGTCGAACGACTCGTCGACCGCGTGCAGTTGCGCGCCGTAGCCAAGGGTCGCCAGTTCGAGCCCGGCTTTCGCGCACCCATCCTCGATCTCGTCTCGCCGATCGGGAAGTGCATTAAGCGCTACTTCCTGATCGAGCGAAACAGCGCCACGCTGCACGAGCACCAAATGCACGTGCTCATCGTTCTGTATGAGAACGAGTACCGCCGGACGCCGACGAACGCGGTCCAACGACGCGATACGCGCCGCAGCAGAGTACAGCTTGCCGCCCTTGCGGTGCGCAGGTTCAAGTTCGCAGAACCCGACGATGGTCTCGTCATTCGCCTTGTATTCGGTGTAATGCGTCGCGCCGGACTCCTCGACGTAGTGTCGGCGTTCGGCGCGAGCGCCCTTGGCGGAATAAGCGCGCCAATCCAGCCCGAATACGAGCTTCGCGCCCTTTTCTCCCGGTATGGATTCGAAGTGCATAGGGATGCTTACCTCGCGCTCACATCGACGGGACGACAGTCGCCGTCAGCATGATCACCTGGAACGTCCGGCCCTTATTCCATGCGCCCGAGAGACCACCAATGCCGTTGTTGCTGTTGCCGTCATAACGATTGCTCACCGCGCCGTACAGCACAACGGTCTGTCCATCGGACAGCGCAATGGTCTGGTCGTCCTTATTGCCGAGGATGTCAGGCAACTGGATCTGCTGCAGCGTGGCGCCCGAACCCGTGCTGATGGTCGTGAACGGGCCGTTCAGCTTCGAGCTGTCGCTCCAGTACGACAGAATGATTTGATTGTGATCGTTGACCGACGGCAGAATGTTTACGAAGTCACCCACAGTCACCGATCCCGGCTGCAAGCCGGGTACGCCTGCGGAACTACCGGCGATCGAGCCAACGCTCGGCGTGGTGGCTGCCAAATAGCCTTTCGTCTCGAATGATCCGATGGACACGGGCAGACCGTTCAAAGTCAGCTTCGTCTGGGTGTTGTCCTGAACCGTCTTTCCGAAAGCGTTGAGGCCACTGATGATCGCGTTGGTGCCTTCCATCGGAGAGCCAGGCTTCAAGACCGACAGGCCTACGGTGCCGCCAATCGCTGTTGCCAACGAGGTAGGCGAAGCCACCGTGATCGAATAGCGCTTCAGTCCGTCCGAGATGCGGTTGAACACGATGTCCGCGCTGACGCCTGCTTGCGACGAATTGCTCAAGTCGACTTGCAGCGTACGCACGCGCAGCGCGACCTGACGCGTCGAGATCGCGTTCTCACGCGCGAGCAGCGCGCCCATGCGATCGACGGCTTCTTTGGTGTCGCGAACCATCACCAAGCGGCTTTGCGGATTGACCACGACTTCGCCGAGCGGCGACTTCAGCTTTTCCAGTTCCGACTGGATGATCCCGATTTGATCGAACGTGCCATCGCGTCCGGTGGACGTGATCGACGAGAAAGATCCGGTATTGCCCGACGTGCCGCCCGTGGTACCACCGGACGCTTGGTTACCGGTTGACGTATCCGTACCCTTCGACATCGTCGACTTGATGGAGACCTTGCCCGGGATCGCCGCGATCGTGAACGTTTTTGTGACGAACCGGCTGATGGAAATGGTGCTGCCATCAAACGTCCAGTCGAGGCCGAGGTTTTCGGTCACGCCGCGCAGATACTCACCGACCTTGCAGTTACACGCCTGCGCATAGACCGGCTCGACATTCGACCTGGCCAATGCTTGCGGCTGCATCGGGGCAACCTGCCCGCTCCCGCCGTTGGTCTTCGGAATCAGCGCGTCGCGCGGAACGAACACATCCGGGCTCAGATGCACCGGATAACCGGTAGCGGTGGAGACAAGCGTGGCGATTTTCGACAGCGGGAGATTGCCGGGGAAGACAACCGATTTCTCGCGGAAGATCGCGGGCAATGTCGCTTCATACGCGACTGGCACCAACCGGTCGCCGAGGAACGCGGTCGGCACTTCCTCAACGAGCGACATCGACTCGGGGCCGTTGCCCATCGCGCGTGTGGCTTCTGCATTGGTCGCGTCATAGGCGTGGTTCACGTCGGATTGCGACACCGCGCAGCCGGTCAGCGATGCAGCCATGAGAATGGCAACGGCAGATTTGATTTTCGTGAGGCGCATGGCGATTACTCTTGGCAGTTGGCTGCGCGTGCGACGATGCGGATTACGTCATTGGTGTGCTTGCAAACCCGCGTCGGCGTGCGCATGTGATTGGTCGCCTGCATCACTTGCGTGAGCACGGACTTGAAGTCGCCCGAGAACGTCGCGTTGAACTCAAGCGGCAAGTCGTCGTCGATCTTCCAGGCGAGCTGCCAGCCCTGCTGCTGCAGCCAGCGATCGAGCGCATTGCGCAGGTTGATGTCCTGCGGCGTGATCGAGAAAGACAGAACGCCACCCGGCACCGTTGCGCCACCTTGCAACGGCACGACGACCGGGGGGACGTCCATCGAGCCAACTGGCGACGGCGCGGCAGCGCCCGGAAGTGCGACCGGCGCCGGACCACCGACATCGGCCTTGGGCGCGGCCGTAGCAGCAGCTGCAGCGGGAGCGACCGAGGCAGAGCGAACGCCAGGCGCAACCGGCAACGCCATCGCAATTCGAGCCACAGGGGCTTTCGCGGCGGGTGCCGAGAGGAGTTGCCAGCCGTCACCGGGCGGTGGTGCGAGGCGCGATTGGTCGGGTTCGGCCGCCGCAAAGCCCGGCACGGTCGTGAGTGCGAGACACGCTAACAAGTGAGCCACCATGCGCGCGGTGCGATGCGTTTGAAGAGAGAAGATAGGCGTCATGTTGGTCAGTTCGCGCGTTGCAGGCGGCGGTAAATGTTGTTGGCGTAGATGAGTTGCTTATTCGACGAGACTGCGTTGTAGGCACCGACCGCTTTCCATGTCGGACCGAACTGCTTAATGTTCGAGGCCAGGATCCAGGTCCCGACATAGGCGTTCACGCAGGCATCGAACAGGTGTTGCCGGGTGATGCCGAAGCGGCCTAGTTTTGGTAACCATGATGAGTTGATCTGCATCAGGCCTATGTCCTCGCTTCCATCGGTGTTGCGGTTCGTCACATACGGGCGCATTCCGGACTCCTGCTGTGCGATCGCACGCACCACTTGAACGCTCACGCGGTGATAGCGCGCGGCATCGTCAAGACAATCGGCATGCGCGTGGAATGAGACGGCTGCAAGGAGCAGCGTCGACACGCGAAGCAGTCGGCTCATGACGCGGGCCGATCGAAAAACTGCACATCGTGCTTGCGCAGCACGTTCACGACGTTTCCGTCCGCGTTCACGATGAACTGGTCGGCGGTGCCGTTGAACTTGTAATAGCGGCCCTTTTGCTCGCCGGAGCCCATGTGCGCCACATCGGCGACGGTCACCTTGCCGACCGTGTCGGCGAACTTGAAGAACGTGGATCCGTTTTCATCGAACACGCTTTGAAGAGCGGCCTTGTTCGCGGCGTCGAACTCATAGACGGTTCCTGCGACGCGGGCGACTTCGACCTTGTCGGTCTCGTTGGAGATCGTGAAGCGCTCCGCGCGGTTGAACGTCACCACGCGAGTCGCGTCATCCCACTTCGGGCGCAGCGATTTGCCGTCTTGACCCGTTACCTTCAGCTCCGCAGCGCGCTTTGCCGAGAACTTGATCTGGATATGGCTGTCGTCGCCATCGCGGATCGCCAGTGCGCCAAACTTTGCGGCGAGCACGGACCCCGATGCGGCCGGTGCTTCAGCATCGACCTTCTTCGCGATGTCTGCGATGGGGTCTGTCCCAGAAGCTGCGCTCGACGCGGCCGCCGGAGTGCCAGCCGCCGAAGCAGCAGCGACCTGCGACACTGGCGCGACATAGTTGACGGCCACCGACTGCGGCGCCGAGCGGCGAAGTGTTACATGGTGAGAGTTGAAGTCGACGTCGGCGTACAGGTCCGACACGGCCACCAGCCGATCAAGCGACTGCATCCAGTTCTCGCCATCGCGCGTGCCGAAGCTCGTCGAGGCCGTCAGGTCAATGTCCTTCTGTGCCGATCCCGTCCAGCCCTGCGGCACCAGCGCTTTCACCAGCTGCGCGAGCGGCAGCGTGGCATTCAGGGGCCGCGTGCTTTCCAGGCTGCTGCGCGGTCCAATGAGCGCGAGCCGACCGGAAAATCCGCTGAATCCGGCAGGTGTCTCGGTGCGCGCCTTGTCGCCAATGAATCGATTCGCTTTCTTCCAGTATGCGGTGGCGCTCGAAGCGCCGGCCGAGTAACGGATCACCTCTGGCGTGCCCGGCACGACGATGTACGGTCCCCGACTGCGGCCACCGTCGACGCGCAACACCTGACCGGCACGCGGTTGGAAGTACGTGTCGCTGCCGTCGTTGAAGACGAGCGCCGGTCGTTCAAGGACATTGCCCGCGATCTCATAGTCAAAGTCGAGCGGGTCCGTGCCGGCGGCCGCCGCATTGAGCGTGACTGCGGCGAGCGCGAGAGTAAGAAGAGAGAGCGTGTGCTTCATAGGCCGCGTTCGATTTGAGAAAGATGCTTCACGAAGCGCGCGAGGTATTCGCGGTCCGGGGCGGGATTGGCGCTGTGGTAATAGGCGACGGCCTTCACGGCGGAATGCGTGAGGCGGTAGTTCTCGTTGAGAATGTCTTCGGCGACACGGATGTTCGTCGCCGGCGCGAGCGCATCCCAAGCATTCGTGAAGCGCTTACTGTGGTATCCCCAGTTCACTTGCATCAGGCCAATGTCGAAGTCCGAACGGCCGTTGCTGATGAGGTATCGAATGGCTCGGTACGCGTCCTCGCGCGTGCGGAAGAAAAAGCCGCGACCAGCGACGTTCAGCGTCCACGGCCATGCGCGACCGTTGTAGGCCGACTCGTTCAGCGCGATACTCGCGAGAATCTTGGGATCGACCGACGTGTGCATGACGTCGAATGGCGCTTGCGCGGACGCGCAGGCCCAGCCACCCCGCCGCTCTGCCATGCTCGCTTGTGCGTCATCGGTAAGATTCGCGGGGCGCAGCCATCCGGCTTTCACGAAAAGGCTTTCGAGGCTGACCGGCGACCCATCGATGCTCACGGCGACGCCGGCAGCAGCAGCTTCGACTGTTTGGCCTTCGAAACGGTTAGCCCATTCGAGGAACGGCTTCAGCCCACATGCGTAGACCGGTTCGCCGGGCAGTTCGACGATTGCCCGCTTTACGCCGTCGTCGAGCACGATCCGCGTCGGGCTGATGATCGAATCGATGGTTGCAGCATGGGCGCCGAACGCCATGACAGACAGGCATGCCGCCGCGAGAGCCTTACTCATGGTACGGCTCCATCACGATGTCTTGGGTGACCTGCACCAGAAACTTCTGGCCGGGTTCCACCGTGATCGTCGGCGGGATATTCTGGTTGCGCTGCATGACAGTCTGGGCCGTCGCTGCCGCGACCTGTCCTGCCGTGTCACCATAAGTAGTGACGCCGTTCGGCGTCGCGGTCGTCGCCGTCTGCGAACTGCTGTCGAAAGCCTTAAGCAAAATCGCAGTAATGAAGCCCGCGCCGAAGATTTTCAGGAAGTGGTTGTTCACGTCGCCCGAGAAACCGGCGTAGCCGTTCTGGTCCGCACCCTGCATGCCGTTGAGCGGCACGCTCTTGCCGTTGGGCAGGCGCAGACTCGTCGAAGCGACCAGCAAGCGCTCTTGGCCAACTTTGACGTCCGGGCTGTACATGCCATTGATGAACGCGCCCTTCGGGATCATCAAGCAGTCGCCGCCCAAGCTGTCGTACACATCCTCATCGACCATCAACGCCACGCGACCCGGCTTGTCCGAGTTCAGCCCCTCCACCGTCTTGACGTGGATGACGTGCGGCGGCGTCAACGTGCAACCCGTCGACCGGCCATTGAAGGTTGTCCGTTCGATGCCGCCGCGCGAACCCGCATCGCGCAGGAAGGCGCGGTCGCGATCTTCCGGTGCTTGGCCCTGCTTCGCCAAGGCGATCGCCATCGCATCGGGGGTGTTGGCTCCCGCAGCGTTACGGGCAGCTCGTACCTCGTCCAACGAAGGGACGCCAGCGGGCAGTACGCCGGTCGCCGAGTTCGCCGAACGCGACGCGCCTGCCTGCTTGAAAATCGAGGACGTGTAGATCGCGTCTTGCGCCGCTTGGCGGGAAAGCTCGCGCGTGTCCGTGCTCGAGCCTTTGACTTCCTCCTGGAAGTCCGCGCCGGTTAGCATCGGCTTGACGGCGGGCTTCGGAGTCGCTGCTTCAGACGCTGCACGCGCGGCAGCCTCCGACGCCGCTGCGTCGCGCTGCTGACGGATCATCTGGTCGATGTCATTGTTGTTCGCGGCAGTGGGCGCTTCCGTACTCGACTTGAGCGCCGTCGCCTTCTTAATGCGCGCGTCTTCGTCCGCCTTGTTCGTCGCCTGCAGCTGATAGTAAAAGCCGAGGCCTCCGATGACGACCGCTGCCAGAATGCCGATGCTCATGATCGCATTGCGGGGCGTCTTGCCCTTGACGAGTGCTTCTTGCTCCGCGCTGGGTGTAGCCGAGTCCGATTTCTTCGCCACGATCACAACACCCCGAACAGGCGGCGGCGGCCGCGCGTCACCGTGACCTCGTCTTTGCCGGAACGAAGAACGATCTCGTCGGCCAGACGCTGCAGAACGAGGAAGTCTCCGCGGCGGATGAAGTTCGCGACGACACGATCGCCGTGGTCGAGAATGAAAGGAACCGGCCACTCCTGAGCCTTGGTGGGCATGCGCATCCAGACGGCGTGGCCGTCGTCGAAGACTGTCTCCGGCGTGAACTCGGCGCGGCCATCGACGCTGTAATCCCAGTTCAGCTTGTCCGGCGCAACACCGATGCTTCCCGAATCGACACCGCCGCGACCGCCAGTCGCCGTCGCGTCATCGCGTGCGCTGACGCGGGCCATTGGCGCGCGCGGGTATTGGAAGCGCACCGTTTGATAGAACATCCCGCCCGCCGGCGACGCGATGAGCGTGAAGTCGTACTCGCGCAGATTCGTCGTCAGATGCAGCGTGTTGACCAGATCAGCCTTGTGCGGCTTGATGAACACATGGTTCATCTTGTCGTCATCGATTTCCCACTGGACACTATCGCCCATCGCCGGGTCCGCAATCAGCTTCTCGCCCTTCTCCAACTTGATCGTCGTCAGCTTGAGCGGTGCAGTCAGGACGCGGTAGATCTGGTCGCGGCTGT
This sequence comes from Caballeronia sp. PC1, assembly GCF_021353155.1. NCBI lineage: Bacteria > Pseudomonadati > Pseudomonadota > Betaproteobacteria > Burkholderiales > Burkholderiaceae > Caballeronia > Caballeronia sp. PC1. The sequence goes on along the minus strand of NZ_JAJUBH010000004.1, from coordinate 474,417 downwards.
ACGGGAAGACGCCGATGCGCGCATCGCCCGGCATCGTCAAAGGATCAGCGCCGCCGTTGAACGGATTGATCGGGCTCATCGGGTCGCCTGCGACCATCGCGGCATTGAACGCCGAGTCGCTCGCGGCTTTTTTGGCCATAGCCGGTTGAGCAAGGAGCGCTGCGCACGCGGCGAGGACGCACATGCCGATGACCGGCCGTTTGTTGAGAATGGTTGCGGTCATGCTTATGCGGTCCGCTCGAGGCGGAAAAACGGAACGAAGATGCCGAAGGGGTTCGTCGTCAACGCCTGTTCAGTCGTCGGCGCGACAATTTGATAGCGCAACGTGAGTGCGTACGACTTCACGTCCGGCCTGCCGGTCGCGCCAGCCTGCGAGGTGGTCGTCGTGAACTCAACGAGAACCGTCGAGTCTTCGAGCAACGCGATGTTGCGCACGTCGACTTCACGAATCAGCTTCGGGTTGGCAGTTATCTGCTGGAACGGGGTGTCGGCCTTCAGCCAGTCGCGGAACTGACCGGCTGCCGCGCCGATCATTTGCGCCTTGACCGAGTTGATGTTGGCGGTCATGCGCGAAGTCTCGAGGCGGTCCGACAGCACCGGCTCGATCGTGAACCAGCGAACGGCCATATCTTTGACGGTCGTGCGCACAGCTTGCGAGTCGGGCTTGTAGGCGACGAGCTCAGTTACGATCGGATGACCGCCGGTGTCGGCAGACACGCCCACGGTGCGAGTGACTGAAGGCGGAGGTTGCCGCGTCCATACGGCGCCGGCTGCGATGACAGCCAAGCCGAATGAAATCAACATCCAGCGGTTCGCCTCGAGCTTGAGCTTCGTGCTCGTCTCGAAAATCACCTTGCTCGGATCTTCCTCGGCATATGAGCCGGGGGCCGTGGACAGCGCGGCCCGACGCTTGTTCTTGAAAAGACGCATGGCAACCCTTTGGAATGGTCACCATTGAAACAGCGCGAGCGTCCTTTTTTTAGCGGAAAGGCGGGTGGTTTTGTGCGTCAATGCACGGCTACCACCGACGACCTCTGTCAGTCCGTCATGCGGGGGGAATTATCATGATGAAGCGCATTTTCGGAAAGACGCTGTTTTTTGTGCATGTTTTAGCTGCGCAGCGACCGGAAGCTAGAGGTGTGATCTCGGCGACCGCCGTTGAAAGTGTGACAAATTGCAGAAAGTCCTAACTTGTCACATGGTTTCATACAGTTTTTTCCGTTAAAAAAACAATGTGTTACGGGAATCCGCCGCTGGAAAGCGCCATATCAGTGATATGACGCGCTGCTGTTGGGAGAGGCCGGCGCAAAGGACACGACCTTGGAAGCCATAGCTAGGCAGCAGGACACTCGTTGTCTTCTAACTAGATTAGTAAAAAACATTACGAATGTCGTATCGTTTGTTACGTGTCGGCTTAGGCGTGCGAATTCCCAACGCGTCCGTGACCGAAGTCAGGACCGGAGAGGGTGTCTTAACGGAGCAATGCGCGAGTCGCGTGGAACATTCCATTGGAATGCGCGGAGAGCGTTGATGGCAAAGCGTTTAGCGACGACACGAAACGTCCGACGATGTTTCACGACGCGCGCTGCGCGACCCGATCTAAAGCACTTTCGAGCTTCTGCCGCGAGAGGCCCATCAGGCCGAGGCCCGCGTGCCACAGTTTACTTGCGTTAACCCCGTTTACGCTTTAGGCTCCGGATCAGTCCGACTCTCCTCGATCTCGAATTTTCTACCATTTCGAGGGGAAACCACCAAAACAGGAAGAAAACCCAAATGGGCAACCACATGGACATCAAACTTGCGACTCCTCCTATAGAGGTTTCGCCGGATGACCTCGTGAACCTAGCCGGACGCAGCGCGAGAATGCTCGAACGCATCCGCACGCAGATGCTGCAACCCTGGCCGCGAAAGATCGCGCCCTTCTTCCCGAGCAGCAAGTTACAGGAGCTGTGCGGGATCGACAAGGCTCGCTTCTCTTATCTGATCAAAAAGGGCGAATTGCCCGGCGGCAAGCAAGAAAAGCCAGGCGGGGTTCGGTCGTTCAGTCTTGCTGAGACGATGCAATGGGTGAAAGCCGAACGAAAGCCCATGGCGCGACCGGAAGGCAAGGACGGCAAGGTCATCGCGATCGGCAACTTCAAGGGCGGCGTGACCAAGACCACGACATCGATGGTTCTTGCGCAAGGTCTCTCTCTTCGGCATGGTCGGAAAGTCCTCCATATCGACATGGACCCTCAGGGCAGTGCCACGACCCTCTACGGCATTAATCCCCATGCTGAGGTGACGGGTGACCAGACAATCCTTCCAGTGGTCGAGGCATATGTGAACGGCGAGGTACCGGACATGTCCGGCCTACCGCAAGAGACCTACTGGGACAATCTGCATCTGATCCCCTCCTCTACCGACCTCTTCAATGCCGAGTTCATGCTGCCGGCGCGAGTCCACTCGTCCCCGGACGCCAAGTTCTGGAACGTGCTCAACAACGCACTGTCGGAACTCAAGAAAGAGTATGACTACATCATCATCGACACGGCGCCTACGCTCAGTTACCTGACGATCAATGCGCTGTTTGCTGCGGACGGTGTGATCGTTCCAGTGATGCCAGACACCCTTTCCTTCGCGTCGATGGTCCAATTCTGGTCGCTCTTCTCCGACATGGTTTCCGGCATGCGGCAGTTCGGCGAGTCTGCTCAGGACGCCAAGCATTTCGAGTTCATCGACATCCTCGTTGCACGGATGAAGGACAAGTCGAATTCGAACGCTTCGGTGGTCCGGGACTGGGTCATCAGCACCTATGGCGACCGCGTGCTCCCGGTCGAGATCCCAGACACTGAGATCGCCCGCACGACCACGAATGACTTTTCGACGGTCTACGACTTCCCTAGCTACGACGGCAACGCCACCCTCTTCCGCCGTATCCGCGAAGCCTACGACCAGGTGGTCGACCTCGTGGACAGCAAGGTCTGCTATCTCTGGGAAAAGGAGTGAGATTCATGTCAACGGCATCTAGACAGCGCGACAAGGCTCGCTCCATCAACCTCGACGAGGACGACGCGTTCGTTAGCCCTCCCCTGCCCAGCCAACCACGTACGGCACCCGGGCAGCTGATCGGTCTGCAAGGTCGAGTTCACAGCCAACAGCAGGAGATCGAACAGCTCAGGCGCGAGCTGACGGAAGCGCAGAAGACCGGTTCGGCCGTGGAGATTCCACTTGCCGATCTACATGAGGTCGCTGGCCGTCGGCGACACATGCCGGCGGAGAAGTACGAAGAGCTTCGCGAGAATCTTCGTCACAACAAGCTGATTCATCCGGTTGTTGTGCGTCCGCGTGCTGAGGGTGGATTCGAGATCATTTCGGGACACCATAGAAGCGATGCGTTCCGAGAGCTAGGCCGCGAAACGATCTGGTGTGTGCTGGGCGACACCACGGAGCAAGAGGCCAACGAAGGCGCATTCTTCGCCAACCTCATGCAGTCCGATCTGACGGACTACGAGAAGTATGTGGGCCTGAAGCGTTTTCAGTCGGACCACGCGGACCTGACTCAGATCGAAATCGCGGCTCGCGTAGGGATCAGCCGCGGGCACATTAGCGCCCTGCTCTCCTTCGAGCGGCTGCCTGCAGAGGTGCATGCGATCCTCGACGCAAATAAGTCGATCATCGGTGCCCGGGTCGCCATCGAACTCGCCGCAGCGACCGAAGCAGGAAAAGCGGACAAGGTAATTGAAGCGGTCCAGCGAGTCTCCGAAAAGAAGCTCGACCAGACGCAGGCGCTTCGGTTCGTAAAGGAGGACGCTAGACGGAAGCCCGCAGCACCGGCGGCGACTACGTTCAAAGTTAAGGACGGAAAGAGCACTTGGTGCGACGTGCGACGGGCCCGGAACGTGATGCGGCTTGAGTTCCAGTCCGAAGAAGTTGCTGAAGCCGTCCAAGATGCGATTCGGCGGACTCTCGAAACGTTTGTAGCGGAAGGAAAAAGCTAAGTCATTGATTTTATTGACTGTTGCATTGCAAACCATGAAACCAACTAGCTAGCAATACAAAAACAAAAGCCTCCGGCGGGAACCGGAGGCTTTTGCAGGGCTTGGCTATCTCACCGTACCCGTCACACTCCCGGCGCCAACCGGTAGCGGACCACTCAAGACCCGAGTGTAACGGATAGCGAGAGACAGTCAAGCGTCTTCAATCCATTTTGAGAAATGGACCGCCCGACATGTCTATCGCGCAACAGCTCGTTGCTGGCGAGGGTGAAACACACCCCAACGATTCAGCCGCCCTCACCGCTTTCCGCTGCGACTCTACCAACCTGCCCTGGATCATCTTTCGCGCTGCGTTTCGTGCGGCGCACATCGAAGAGATCCCTCCGAGGGCGCGAGCGGTTCTCTCCGCCCTCGCCCGCACCGTCGACGCCGCGAAGCCCTTCGCTGCGATCTTCGCTCGTCGGGAGCTTCTCACTGGCCGAGCGCTGCAATCCATGCGGACCTTCTATCGAAGCCTCGACGACCTCGAGTCCGCCGGGCTAATCGAGCGTCGTGCCCAGTCACGCTACGTTGAAGCCGGTCTCTTCGGTCGCGCCTACATCCATCTCACCGAACGTGCTGCCGAGTTGCTGGGATTGGTTGAACCGATGCAAGTGCCCTCGCCTCAGCCGAACATTCCCACCTTTGAGCATCCGTCTGCCAACTTGGCAGACGGTGGAATATATAAGGATCTAAGCCCTTCTGTTTTTCAAAAGAGACAACCGGGGCAAGTGCCTGCGGACCTTCAGCGTCTGCGGTCCCTGGGGTTTTTTGATTTCTTGATCTTCAAACTCATGCGGGAAGCGCGTGAGCATGGGAAGCGGCTCTCAGATGTCGTGGAGGCGACGTGGGATCATCTGAAGCTTGCCAAGGCGCCGATCAACTACCTGCGCAGCCTCCTGCGTGGCACGGTTGATTTCGCTCACCAGTTGCGCCAACGCACGGATGCAAAGGCAGAGCAGCAAGCTCGACTCAAGCGCGCTTCGGAAGCCAACGAGATCGCTCGCCAGAGTGCAGGGCAGACCTTCGTGGATGCGTCGGGTCGGCGCACATACGTCATCGATACACAGGGCGAGAACATGGTGGTCTATCACCGAGACGAAGGCATCGGCCGGCAGGCTGCAGGCTGGAAGGAAGGATTCGCTGCCGCTCGAAAGCGAGGCCAGATCCGCGTCGCCACTGCAACCGATTTGCAGTCGTTCGCGCACACGCGGCCGAGTGAACCGGAGCAGGGCAGGGGGCGCTCGCCGGTGACCGCCCAGATCCGTGAACACATCGCGGGGTTGCGGAACCTGCTGGGAGTGCGTCAGTTCGTCAGGAGTACTTAGGTTTTTAAAAAAACAGGTCTGGAGATTCGCGATGTCGAAGCGTTACCGCGCTTCTTGCCAACCGTTGTCGGTCTTGATCATCACGACGTCTCATTGAAGTTATAAGTCACATCATCGGCGTAGTTCTGAAGCGGCGTCTGAGCGTCGAAGAAATTGGCGAGGAGACGCCGGTTCATGGCAGGGCACTCCTAGGCGACGTTCCGGAAAAACGCGGACTTCAAATCAGTTTGCGCGTCTGCCTGCATCGTGCGCTGCTCGGGAGTCGTTTGATCGTTTATAGGACTCTCGTGGGTCGTCTCGTACCGCGGTGTGCCGTCACCAGCGTGTGCGTCATTGTAGGCCACCATCTCAGAATTGAACTTGTCCGGCCTCGCCTCAAAGTCGGCCTTCATCGCATTGAACCCTTCGACGTTTGTGCTGCTTGAGGCGGTCGTGATAACGACTATCGAGATCCATCGTGATGCTGTACTTGACCTCTACCCGGTAATCATTGTCGGCTGATACGTCCTCAGGTACTTCGCCTTGAGCAACTGGTCGATCAGGTTGAGGTAGTTCTTCAGGACAAGCGGGTTCTTCATCAGGTACTTCTCGAACACATGGTTCGAGTAATTACCTTGCATGTCGTTGGTGCGAATGGCATCAGGCCGTCCGATCCGGTAGAAGAGGGCTGTTGCGTTGGTGTAGCGGTCGTATGCCCGACCCTTATGTCGGTCGGGGGACGGACGCGCGATCTCGTACATCCTCTGGATGAAAGCATCTTCCTTGTCCAGCGTTGCGGAGAGAGACAGCGACTTATGGCAGTGCGTGTACAGATCCACCAGGAAGTTCAGGTGAAAATCTTGGTGTACTTCGTCGATGAGGGGATTGTCAGGAATTTTGTGTGCTGAGGTCGGTTAAAGAATGTCAGCTGATGGCGCAGGTGAAACGCTCGCCGAACACAATGGCGAATTGATTGACGGCTTGCCGCCAGGTGATAGGTGGCACTTCCAGTCCTTCTCGATGTTGCGCAAGGCTAGATACAGCAGTTTGCTGGCCGCTTCGTCGGCGGGAAAGTGGCCGCGGTTCTTGACGATCTTGCGCAATTGCATGTGCATGCTCTCAATGGCGTTGGTCGAATATCCCCGGCTATTTTTAGAGCCTACTCCGAGTCGCGACACTTGCGACCCACGCACTTATCAGCAGGCGCCTGCGCCGCGCTTCCTACATCGGTTTTCACGTGGAAACCGCACGGCTCAATCAGCGACGATTCAACTCGACCAAGTTCCCCAACGCGAATGACGCAAGTGATTGAAGTTGATCGACGTCGACTAGATTGCGCCGAGTCGCGCGCGCTTTGAAGCTAAAAGAAAAAGTAACCATGTCCCCGGCTACTTGTACCTTCACCTTGCAGTCGGCGTCTGCAGGGCCGCCAGCGAGATAGTTCAGGATCTGTTCAGATGAGCGGCGACCAGGCTGCTCCGCCAGCTTCCTAGCGTTTTGAGTGACCTTTGAGATCCCCAAAGTTCTAATAAGCGCGAGCAGAGTTTCACCGTTGCGAAGGGAAAAACGTTTCTGCTCGAAGAGGCCGGTAATCACGGGTGAAAGGTCGGACAGAATAGCCGACATGTAAAGCCGCTCCTTCCCCCATCCCTGAGTCTTAGCGGCTTCCGTCATCGTTGACCATTTGTTCGTCGCAATTCCGTCCACATACTGCTGTGCTCGGATAGCGGGCAAATCGACCTCCGGTGTGCGGCGGCGCTTTGGCGGCAGCGGCGATAGACCCTCCAGCAACAGCACGAGCTCCGTCCGCGATTTTCCTTCCTTCGAAATCGCCTGTGCCCGTTCTTCCAGCGCCGCTCGACCGATGGCACGCTCGATCCGAATAAGCTCCCGCGCCGTCCGGCCATTGATCCCGCAGTCGGCGAACAGAATGAGTGCGTCTGCAGGCATAGACGAGAGTCGCAATGCTCTATTGACGTCTTCGCGTTTCACGCCGAATGTTCCCAAGGCGTCCGCGGCCTGCTTCTGGTTCTGCCAAAGCCGTCCGAGGCCCTCCTTGTATAACGCAGCAAGCGCAAGAGGATTTCGAGCCAACGGCTTTCCAACGTAACTTTCCACTTTTATCTGCCTTCTGAAATTTGTCGGCCGGCCGCGCGACGCTCATTTGGCGAAGTTTCCACGTGGAAATCGGTAGCCGGGCCAGCGTGCTTATTGATACCGATATGCAATACATATAGCATGTATGGCAAAACATCAAAGCTTGCGCCATGAGCTCGTCATAGACGCTGACTCTAAAAATCCATCCATGAGAGCGACGAGCGCTGGCACGGAGCCGTATCCATTCAGTGTCGTCAACCTAGCTGCGGCCGGGTTGAACCTTGGACGTGAAATCAAGAGGATGGCGGAAAACCACGATCTGATCGTGGTTGACTGTCCTCCGAGCGTGCACGACAAGAACACAGAGGTGGCGATCGCGGCATCCGACTTCGTTCTCGAGTCCGAGGCTCTGGGCATGCAGCTGTGCGGCAGAGCAAGGGCAACCGCGCCGCTCTTTGAGCCCGCTGTGCAAGGCCGTTCGACAGCGTGTGACGCCAGAATTGGAGTACCTGCAGGCCAAGTGGGCCGCTCATCTACCGTACCGTCAGGCCACTGAGCTGCTTCGAGAGGTCCTTCCATTGGAACAAAGGGATTTCCTTCGGTAGTACTCGGCGTCGAATCCTTGCCGTCGGCAGCGCGCTAGACGCGCAGATCAATCGCGATATCGCGGCTAGACCCAAACCGGTCAGCGGAGAGCAGGTTCGGGATTCGACCACCGTCGGCTGCGTAAGCGTCGACTCGGCGTGGCTGAGCTTCAGCAGCAGCCCAAAGAGCCGCAAGGCGGCGCGCGATCTTGCGGAGCTAAAATCGCCTTGGGCGCAGAAGTTGACGCAGGATCGCCATGTAAACATCGTTGCAGGCCGTGCAACTCTCGCTGGCCCCACCCCGCGTCTCTACGCGTACGTGCATAAGCTGGTGCCATCGGCGCCCGCGCGGCTGGACCACTTTCTCCTTGCAAGTGACGTGGCTCCGGACGAGCGAGTCACCGTGATCAGCGATGACGCTGGCGAATTCGGCAAGGCTGTGGACGGCAGCCAGCTCGCCAGGGAAGGATTCTGGACTGGTTTCACATCGCGATGAAGTTCAAGACCGCTAAGAACTCGGTGTTTGGAAGCCAGACGGCGGAGCCTCGCGAGCGAATCGCTTTAGAGACTGAGATCGAACACGCCAAGTGGCTGGTTTGGCATGGAAAGGGCCGGCAATCGGTGTCCCGCATCAAGGCCATGGATGCCACGCTGTTGACGAAGGAAGGCTACGAGTACTCGACGTTGTACTAGAACCTGCGCCGCCTGTACTTCTACATCGAGAACAACGCCGGTACGCTCGTGAACTATGGCATGCGTTATCGCAAAGGGCTACCGATCAGTAGCAGCATTGCCGAGTCCGCAGTGAATCTAGTGGTCAGCCATCGCACGCCGAAGAAGCAACAAATGCGATGGACGGACGAGGGAGCGCACTGCCTGGCACAGGTCAGAGTTGCTGTCCTCAACGAAGAGTTGTCAGTTGAGAAACTCGCCTTCTTGACCACGACTTCTGCCGCTGCAAACTCGCTGAGTGCGCGCCGAGCGGCATGAACTGACCTCCCACGGTTTGGTTCACACCCTTCTACGCTTACTCACGCAGAGATCAACGATCACTTGCCCGACAACTTCGCGCAAACCGCTGCAATCGAAACCATCGTCAGCACCTTTAACGACATGGGCGTGACGGTCTATGAGCACACGCCGGATGCTGAGACGCTGCTGCTGAACGACGTTACGCCGGCCGCCATATCGGACGATCAGACTGACGAGGAAGCAGAGGTCACCCTCGCAACGGTGGATTCTGAGTTCGGCCGCACCACCGATCCCGTGCGTATGTACATGCGTGAAATGGGCGGGACGGCGTTGCTGACCCGCGCGGGTGAAGTCGAGATTGCGAAACGCATCGAAGACGGCCTCCACGAAATGATCCACGCGATTGCGGCCTGTCCGGCGACGGTCTCCGCGATCCTTTCAAGTGTCGAGCAAATTGAGGCCGGTGAACTGCGCATTGACGAATTGATTGACGGACTCAATGAAGGCGCCGCGACGGCGGATGCGGGGGTCTCGGACTCATCTGATTCGGCTGAGCTCACCGCGGACGTCGCCGATGGCGATGATGGCAGTGACGGCAATGAGGAGAAAGCCGACGAAGAGGGCGATGAGCTTGTCGAGGAATGCGGCGGGACCGAGCAACAGGATTCGGCGAAGGCAGACAAGGCCCGTCTGAAACAACTTACGAAAGACAGCCTCGCCATTTTTGCGCGCGTACGCGAGTTGTTCGCTCAACTTCCGCGCGCCGACACGACGCAACGCGCGGACGTGGTCGCCTTCGCACACGTGTGTGAGGCGATGCAACGCGAACTGGCGCCCATTCGCTTTACGGCGCGAACTATCGATCGGCTGTGCGCGGACGTGCAGCAGCAGGTCGCGCAGGTGCGCGCGATCGAGCGCCGTGCGTTGCAGATTGCCGTCGACCGGTGCGGGATGCCGCGCGAGAAGTTTGTCGAGTCCTTTCCGGGACATGAAACCGATCTTGGCTGGACCGAACGCGTCGCCATGGCCTCGAACAAGTATGGCGCCGCGCTTGAGCGCAGTCTGCCGGCGATTCAGGCGGAGCAGGAAAAGCTGATCGAGATCGAAGCCGCCGCCGCTCTGCCGCTGCAGCAACTGAAGAAAATCAACCGGCAGATGATGGCGGCCGAGTCGAAAATGCGGCAGGCCAAGGGCGAGATGATCGAGGCCAACCTGCGCCTCGTGATCTCCATCGCGAAGAAGTACGTGAACCGCGGCATGCACTTCCTGGATCTGATTCAGGAAGGCAATATCGGCCTGATGAAAGCCGTCGACAAATTCGAGTATCGCCGCGGCTGGAAATTCTCCACCTACGCGACATGGTGGGTGCGGCAAGCGGTGACGCGTTCGCTTGCGGATCAGGCGCGCACGATTCGCGTGCCGGTGCATATGATCGAATCGATCAACAAGCTCAATCGGATTTCGCGCGAGATTCTGCAACAGACCGGTCAGGAAGCGCATCCTGCATTACTGGCAGAGCGCATGGAATTGACCGAGGAGAAGGTTCGCGGCATGTTGAAGGTCGCCAAGCAACCGGTGTCACTCGAGATGCAGGTGGGCGAGGACGCGGATGCGACGCTCGGCGACATGATCGAAGATCCGATGGCGGCGTCACCCGCGGACGCGGCCGTGCAAGCAAACCTGCGCGATGCGATCGACCAGGCGCTCGATGCGCTGTCGCCGCGTGAAGCGAAAGTACTGAGGATGCGTTTTGGCATCGATACCGCGTCCGATTTCACGCTCGAAGAGCTGGGTAAGCAATTCGACGTGACGCGTGAGCGGATCCGGCAGATCGAAAGCAAGGCGATGCGAAAACTGATGCACCCGAGTCGGGCAGACAAGCTCCGGCAATTTCTCGATCACTAAGTTTCCGACCACCCAGTTGCAGTCCCGCGTCGATGCCAGATCGATGTGACAACTCGAACACCAGTCAGCGCCGTGGTGGCCGCCGTGGTGACAAGCGGCGCGGGCCTGATGGGACGAGCACGCACCTTTGCCGTATCGTCGCTCAAAAGATGGCAGACCGGTCGCTCTCGCTAAGCGATGCTCGCCAGACCCGGCATCGCAGCACCATGGCTGTCTGCGGTGGCCCTGGCGTTACAGCAATATGGCTTGCTGCAAAAGCTTCAGCGCTTTCAACTCGTCCAATCGGCCCGTTCGTGCTTTGCCCGCTAGCGTCTTGATCAAGGCCTCCGCGATGGGTGCGATACCGTGAAGATTGTCCAGGCTGGTCACAGAAAAGGAGGGGAGCGATGCGGCTTTTTTGCTCCGCTGGGACGGAGGCGAGCGCCGAGATCGCGGCGGTGAACGATGCCTGTCCACCTGGACGCAGCATCCTCCTTGCGCTGACTTCGGTATGCCTGCATGCCGCAGGCAATCCGGAGAGCGACCACGAATGAAGACCAGGTGAAGGTCGTCGGGGAAAAGGTCAAAGGCAAGATCATTGAGGGCGTTGGCAAGGTGACAAACGATCCCGCGCAGGAAGCGAAGGGCGACGCGCAGCAGGTCGAGGGCGAAGCGCGAAGGAGTTGGGCGACGCCAAGGAGGATCTGAAGGACGCAGCTGACGATGCGGCGAAGCCATAACCGACTGTCAGCAGCCTAGCCGCCGCGCAACGGTATGGCTCACTGCTTCAACGCCCGCTCCGCGCGGGCGTTTTCATGCTCAGTCCGTCGCTGACCAGTACGCCTTCAATCCGCACACCTTGACAGCGTGCTGAAGACGCTGTACGCTTTGAATGCGTACAATATACGGAGTCACCATGCCACGCGCGACAGTTGATGACAGCCAACGCATGAATCTTCGGGTTCCACCGGAAGTGAAGTCTCGCCTGGCGCGTGCCGCGAGCCTCAATCACGTGGATCTCACCAGCTTTGTAACGCAAGCCGCGCTGCGGGAGGCTGATGCGGTCATCGCTGCGGCGGAGCGAATCCGCCTATCCGAGGAGAGTTATCTGCGCGTGCTGACCTTACTCGAGAATCCCCCCGCGCCGAACGACAAGCTACTCGCGGCTGCCAAAGCCTTGCCGAAGTCACTATGACGGTATCGGAATGGCATGAGGAGCCCGTTCAGAAGGCTCACGATCGCAACGCGTTCAATTGCAATGACTCCGAACTCAACGAGTACCTGCGTAAATTCGCGCGGCAGAATCATGAACACGGTGGGGCGAAGACTTTTCTGGCCGTCAGCGATGGGGACGGGCGCGTGCTCGGCTACTACTCGCTCGCGCCAACCTCTGCTCGTTATGAGCAAACTCCGGACAGCGTGCGCAAGGGTCTTCCGCGCCATGCAATACCGGGTTTTCGGCTTGCGCGCCTCGCCATCGATGCAAGCCTGCATGGCAAGGGGCTCGGGACACAACTGCTGCTTGCGGCCAGTCTGCGATGCATCAAAGTCGCCGGGGAGGTTGGAGGGGTCGCACTTTTCATCGATGCCAAAAGCGAACGCGCGGCATCGTGGTACGAAGCCCGGGGCGCCGAGCGTTTGATCGGCGTGCCGGAAGGTTTTCCGATTCCGTTGGTCATTCCGCTCAAAACCCTTGAAGCCGCATTGAAAGCGGCCGGCAAACTCTGAAGTCTTCGGCCTGTTGAAAATAGGATCGGTTCTCCGTACGCTCGAATTGCAGCTAAGACCGACGAGAGCAAGATGATGGTCATCTGAGCTGCGATGCAGACACCGATCTGACCACGATCCAGAGACGCCTCGCCGTCCCGTACGTTGAACTGACCGAGGAATTTCTCGTTGGGGGCGCTAGCACTGTCTCAAGGTCATTGACGGAGGCGAACCAACCGACGAAAAGTCGCTGGCCGAAATTCACATCGCTCGCGCAGACCTACAGATCGGCGTGGCGCAGGAGCCTGATTCCGACCCCGTCTGGCATGCGTCGCGGAACGTGGTGCCCTGGCGTCGAGATCCACGCGTCGCGCTCGAACTCGATCGCGAGATAACACGCCGTCGTCAGTCACGGTGCAGCAGTCCTTGCGGGGGACGCGCCCGAAGACGTCGCGTCCACGATCATCGTGCGCACCGACGACGATCCCGATGAGGATCCGCACGCAGCACCGACGAGCAAAGCGCCCAGAATTGGCGACACGAAGAATTCTTCCTCGTTCGTTATCAGCAGACGTGCTTCGCCGAAAAATGACGACTCAATCGCTTTGAGCTCGATGCTCGAAAGTAGTAGCGTGCTGAATACTTGGAAGCCTCTATCGGAAGCCGACGGCGTCATTTCTCTATCTGCGCGCGGCGAGCCATGACCGTCGTCTCGCGATACTTTTTTGTTCTCTCGCGACTGCGTCTCAGGGCTGAGACGAGCCATCCGATGAACCTCATCGCTTCGGTTTTTTCGCATGTTCCGCTTTGGGGTTAGCCCATAAAAATCAACCCAACGTGGTGCCAAATCGTCCCTCGTGCAGGAAACACACGCCCTGAAGTGGTGCCTGCTTTTATGAGGTCAGTGTTGGTACTCGGGCGCGCGCCCGGATGTGATGAATCCAACTAAAGTAGCTCATCGAAGCGTGTCGTTGTCCCTCTGTGCCGCGTCGCTTTTGCCGCAAGCCGTTAGTCATGCAAATGAATGGCGAAGGAGAGTTCTCTCCATCGCAGCTCTCGTACGACTATCGGAAACAGAGGGGTGAGTTGATGCCGTCAGATGAGTGTTATCTTTGATCCCGGAGTCGATCCATGAAGTCAGGAGAAGTGAGATGAGCGGTCGAGTCAATGATGAAATTTTGCGGCGCGACGAAGAGACGCTGCATCGATTTGGGTATGCGCAGGAACTGTCACGTCGCATGTCGGCCTTCGGAAACTTCGCTGTCTCCTTCATGGTGATCGGCGTGTTCTTCGGGGTTACGGTCAACATGCAGCAAGGGCTCGGCACGGCAGGGATGTTTGGCTTGACTGTGATGTGGCTGGTGGGCGGTGTCATCGCTATGGCCACCGCTTTGTCACTGGGTGAGATCAGCTCCGCGATTCCCACGGCTGGCGGCTTGTACCACTGGTCGTCTGTCCTTGGCGGACGCGGTTGGGGATGGGCTACCTCCTAGCAGGCCGTTGAAATATCCCTTCGTGAACGCGCACTCGATTATTCGGAAGAGCTAGCGCGATGCAGTGTTCCAAATGAATTGACGCCGACTTTTCTGTGATTCAGATGCTGCCGATGCCGCTTTCCTTCTCGCTTACTCTTTCAAGCTGCCCTGGCAGCAAGCGTTCGCATGCGGGTCAAGTTGTACGCCGCCTGAGTCAGCACGAAGAGCTGGTCGACTCGCTTCAGACCTCGATACATCGCCTGCCGAATCTTGCCGACTGTCTTGCCCCATCCAAACACCTGCTCGATGCGTTTGCGTTTGCACTGACTGATTGCATAGCCGGGCCATCGGGTGGTTCGAGCGTCAATCGCAGAACCGCCCGCGCGTGCATCGTTTTGCGCCACGTGTGGTGTCACGTTGTTCTCCCGGCACGTCGCCACGAATCCGGCCGTATCGTAGTTCTTGTCGGCGCCGACCGTTATGGTCTTACCGGCAAATCGCGCAGCATCCCCAAGCATCTGCGCGGCCGCGTCCCGTTCGGCCGTGCCGTTGGCCTGCGTGACTTGTGCGTTCACCACCAGACCATGCCGGTTATCGGTCAGCACGTGACCCATGTAGCAAAGCACCGCGCCCGTGCCACGACTCTTGCGAAACAGGCGCGCCTGAGTGTCCGTGCTGGATTCATGGGTGTCGTTGCTGCGTTTCTCGCCGCGCCAGTTCTCCTGCGAGCCGCCCCCGCCCGCAGGCGGCGAATCGTCATCCGGTTTCGTCTTGGGCACGAAGCTCTTGTGCCCCGCCCACGCCTGAATGAGCGTGCCGTCCACGCTGAAGTGTTCGCCTGACAGGTGACCTCGCACGCGCGCCGTCTCGACAGTTTCGTTGAACAGGCTGACCATGACATCGTGGACCATCAGCCGGTCGCGGTTCTTGCTGAAGGTGGAGTGGTCCCAGACCGCATCGTCCATCGCCAGTCCGACGAACCAGCGAAACAGCATGTTGTAGGAGATTTGCTCCATCAGCATGCGTTCGCTGCGAATCGAATACAGCACCTGCAGCAACAGCGCGCGTATCAGCTTCTCCGGCGCGATGCTCGGGCGACCGCCCTTGGCCTCGCTCTCGTACATGCGCGAAAACACCTCGTCCATGCGCGTGAGCGCCTCGTTCAGCCACAGGCGAATCGGTCGCAGCGGATGATTGGCCGGAACGAAATCGTCCAGTCTGGACATCGTGAACATCGATTCGGTATAGCCGTCGGGGCCGCGCATCGCTTTGGGCTCAGTGTCGTTCGATTCTTTAAATCAACGTTTCTCCCTTGCGCACGGATGACCCGCGCAGAGGGTATTTCAACAGCCTGCTAGATCAACTTGCTGGCCTATGTCTTTTCAATGGGCGGCACCGCAGTGGCGACGTATCTGGTTTTTAATCAGATGATTCTCAACGAGATCTTCCACATTGATACGTCGCAATGGGGCTACTGGCAGCAGTTGCTCGGCGTGTCGGTGCTGATGATTACATGGGCGATATTTAATCACATAGGTGTGAAATTCCTGTCTCGCCTCATCGAGATCGGAGCCTACATTACGTTCGTCGGTGCCGTGGCCTTGTGTGGGATCATGCTCTACAACATCCACCCGCAAAACCTCATGCATCTCTTCGATTTCGTGAACAATACGGGCGCAGCAGGTGGCGACGTGGTGCCTCACACGACTAACACGCTGCTCATCTACGGCTACGCGCTGCTGCTGCCGATGTGGCTGGTCACGAGCTACGACGCGTCTGCTCACGTTTCCGAAGAAACGGTGGACGCCGCGCGTGCTGTGCCGAAGGCAATGAAGAACTCGGTGTTGTTCTCAGTGATTCTTGGCATCGTGTTGTTCGCCATCTTCTGCCTCGCGATGCAGGACCCGGCCGCGATTGCAAAGAAGGGACCGGATGCGTTCTTGACGCTGTATCAGCAAGTCGTTGCACCCACCTGGCTCAAGCACTTCGTCGCCGTGGCGATCACGATTTCGGTCTATATGTGCGGTGCGAGCTGCATGACGGGATTCTCGCGAGCGCTGTTCTCTTTTGCGCGTGATCGTGGGCTGCCGAAGTATTTGGCCAAGGTTTCGCACAAGTTCCGCACGCCTGCACCGGCCATCTGGCTTGGCGCGGTCGCGGGTGTCGGTGTCACGCTCTACTCGTCCGCGTTTGCAGCGCTGACGGCCGGTACCGCGCTGTTTTATCAGATCTGCTATGGCATGGCTATTCTGGCGGCGATGTTCGCGAAAAACCGGACGTACGGGCCGTTCCGCCTGGGTATCTGGTCGAAGCCTTGCGGTATCGTGGCGGTCGTCGGTGGCGTCTTTATCGTGTGGGCCGGTTTGCAGCCTCCGACTGAAATCCTTATCAACTACTTCATCGGTCTCTTCGTCTTGCTCCTGGCGGGTTGGTTCGGGCTCGAACGACGCCGCTTCCCGGGGCCGCCGATCGGTACGGCTGCAGTGGCCGCCAGACAGGAACAAATTGAGGAGTTGGAAGAAGCGGTAGTCGGACAGTAAGTAACGCTTCAAAACAGAGCTTTAAGCAGAGGGCGCGTTGACGTGAGTCACGCGCCCTCTGCGTTTTTCTCGCAGAAGCGTCGCACGCACGGTCTGGCCCTTGTCTCACGTCAGTCGCGCGTTTGAGACTCGGCGTTCACTCAATGGAGAGTCAGCAGCTGCATCTAGAAAAAAATACATTAAATTCAGTGGCTTGAGAGCGAATTTATTTTTGGCACGTCCCTTGCCTTTTTAGGGTTGCCTGCGAAAAACCCGGGAACGCCCGAGTAGCAGCGTGGACAGGACCAACCATCAAGGAGCGGGAAATGGAATTTCAGACGAACTTTCGCGAGGCCATGTCGCGTCTTGCTGGCGTGGTCAATGTCATCACCACGGGTCGCGGTGACGCGCGTTGCGGACTGACCGCGACGGCGATGTGCAGCTTGTCTGCAGAGCCGCCGTCAGTACTCGTGTGCATCAATGCGTCCGCAAGCGCGCACAACACCATCCTGGCCGAAGGTCGGTTCGGCGTGAACGTTCTTTCGCCCGAGCAAGCGTGGATCGCCAATCGCTTCGCGGGTCAGGACGGCCGTAAGGGCGCAGTTCGTTTCGAAGGCGCGGTGTGGCATCAAACAGCAGACGGCGCGCCGCTGCTTTCCGACGCGCTGGTGGCCCTGGACTGCAGGATCGCGCAGCGATTCGATGGCTACTCGCACAGCATCCTCGTTGGCGTGATCGAGTCTATCCATCTGAGCGACGATCCGCGGGCGTGCCTGGTATGGCAAGGTCGGACGTATCGTCAGACCGCCAACGTTGTCGAACCTTCGCAGCACGCTCTCGCGGCGTGACACGACCATGCGCGACGCAGCCCCTAACCGCCGCTCGGTACGACAATCTGGCCTGATGTTGAGCGCCATCGGTGTCGTGTTCGGAGACATCGGCACGAGTCCGCTCTATACCTCCAGGGAGAGTCTGAAGGCTGCTGGCGGAGTTAGCGCGCTTACCGTATTCGGCATAGCGTCGCTCATTCTGTGGTCGATCATTGTGATCGTGACGCTGAAATACGTGTACTACGTGATGCGCGCTCATAATGAAGGTGAGGGCGGGATTCTGGCACTCACGGCTTTGGCCACCCGAGCCGTTACACCCCGATATCAGTCGGCCTTATTTGCGATCGGCGTGTTCGGAGCGGCGATGTTCTACGGCGACTCCATGATTACGCCGGCGATTTCAGTCTTGTCCGCAGTGGAAGGAATGACGTTGGTCGCGCCTCACCTTGATCGATGGACCGTCCCGGTCGCGCTTATCGTCTTGACCGGTCTTTTCAAGGCCCAACGGAGCGGCACGGGTTCGGTAGGCGCTTTATTTGGCCCGGTGATGTTGGTCTGGTTTGCAGTCCTCGCTCTGCTCGGGCTTCATCAAATCTCGATGAACCCAGTCGTTCTGCGCGCAGTCTCGCCCGCGTATGCGCTGAATTTCATCGGCCACGCGCCAGGGACCAGCTTTGTTGTATTGGGCTGCGTCTTTCTTGCGCTGACGGGTGCTGAAGCACTTTATGCAGATATGGGGCACTTCGGCGGAGGGGTGATTCGTCGCGGGTGGCTGACGTTGGTCATGCCAAGCCTTCTTTTGAATTACTTTGGACAGGCCGCGCTCGTGCTCTCGCGGCCCGCCGCTGCGTCCCAACCCTTCTTTGAAGCCGCGCCTTCCTGGGCGCTCGGGCCGCTCGTCGTGCTCGCGCCGGCAGCCACGATTATCGCGTCGCAAGCCGTGATATCGGGCGCGTTCTCAATGACCAAGCAGGCCATTCAGCTCGGCTTTCTTCCGCGCATGACAGTGATCCATACTTCCCGCCATGAGATTGGACAGATCTACGTTCCGTTCATCAATGGCGTACTTTTTGTAGCGGTGCTCCTCCTTGTCGTCGCGTTCAGGTCATCGGACAATCTGGCCGCCGCGTACGGGATCGCGGTTGCGTCGACGATGGTGCTCACCCCAGATGGGCAGTTCAAACTCCTCCACCTGTGGGCGGCTAAATTCCCCCAGGCAGGACCAGTGGATTATGCGTCGGATTCCTCAGTGACGGCAAGCCTGGTCGCTGCTTCCCGGAGGCGATAACTCTTTCCTTCAAACTCGAGTAGTTTGGAGCGATGCAGGAGACGGTCAAGAATCGTCGAGGCCATGGTGCTGTCGCGAAGGTAGCGCCCCCAGTCCTGGACGATGCGGTTGGATGTGACGAGAATGCTGCGGCGATGCTTGTATCGTTGGTGAACAAGGGTCTGCAGCAGTTCGGCTGCGGCATCAGGGATGCGTTTGGCGAGGAACAGATCGTCAAGCACGAGGAGTTCGGGCTCAACGAGTGCCTTGAGCAGACGGTCCTGATCGGCCCGTGTTTCCACAGCATAGCCGGCGAACACGGTGTCGGACTCGACGTAGCGCACCTTCATTCCCTGCAGGGTGGCGTTGTAGGCGATGGCCTTGGCGACGTGGCTTTTGCCGGTGCCCGTTTTTCCTATCAGCAATGCGTTGTCGCTGTCGGCGACGAACTTCAGGGTGTGTAACTCGAAGCAAGCCCGACGAGGTACTTTGGGGTTGAAGGACCAGTCGAAGTCACTCAAGGTTTTTCGCTCGTCCAGACCGGACTGCTGGTAACGTCGTTCGAGAAGCCTGGATTGCCGCCGATCGAGCTCGTCCTGCAGAATCATGGAGAAGGTTTCGAGGAACGGCTGCTGGCTGGCCTGGGCTTGCAGCACCCTGGTTTCCAGCGTCGCGCTGATGCCAGACAGACGCAGTTCGCGCAGGGCGCGGTCAATTTCAGCGAGGCTCATGCTCAAGGGAGATCTCCGTTGGGTGATGACATGGCGGCGCTATGACTGGCGCCGAGGGTGAACAGGTCGGCATAGTCGTCGCCGTCCCGGATGAGGTGATGTTCCTGAGTCAAGGGCAGTTCGCCCTGAAGGGGCGTGTCCAGGTCAGCCAGCGCCTGCTCCAGCAGACGCTCGGTCAGCGCTTTGACCTGCTTGTAGCTGGTCACACCTTCTCTCATGGCGATCTCGCACGCCGAATCGATCAGGCGGCGGGGGTACCGACGGACGAGACCGACGATGCCCCCAGAGCTTGCGCTGACCGATTCGTCCTTCGGTGTCGAACAGTTGCTGACACAAACGCTCGGCGGACGGCCCGATCGCCTTTGCCTGCAACAGGATGCGGCGCGTTTCCCGAGAGGGATTGAACGGTCGCTCATCCTGCGGCAACACCACCGATCCCGGCTTGTCGGCCAGAACGTGCGTGCGCAGCAATGCCTGTGTCTGGAGGTTACGGACTTCCAGGCGACGGGCAAACTTGCGCACGAGCACCCGGCTGCCGATGGGAGCCGGTCGGGCGGCGTAACTGCTGTGATCCACCCGTACGCATGTGTCGTCGCAGACCGTGTAGACCTTGTCGATGAAGTATTCGAAGCCGCGTGCGGGCAAGGCACGCAGATGGGGGCGCTCTTCCTCGAACATCGCCTGAACCTGGCGGCGGGTGCTGCCGTGGATCCTTCTGGCCGCCCAGTTCGATTCCCATTGATCAAGGAAGGCGTTTTGCTCCTCGATCGATTCGAATCGTCGCCCCTTCAGGGCCGTGCCCTGGGTGTGCTGGATTGCGCTCTCGACGGTGCCCTTGCGATTCGGATCCCGTACGCGGGCTGGGTCCGCCACTACGCCGTAGTGAGCGAGCATGGCGGCATACACTGGATTGAGCTCCGGCTCGTACAGGTCCGGTTTGACTACGCCTTCCTTCAGATTGTCCAGAACGACGTATTGCGTGACGCCACCAAAGTGACGCCAGGCCTGCTCGTGCAGTTCAGCCCAGACCTGTTTGCTGGACTTCCACACGACGCGGCGGAAGCTGCGCCGCGAGTAACGCAGCGTCATTACGAACAGCCGGGGCTTGCGGTATCGGTTGGTGCCCGGCACCCTGGTCAGGGCGCCTTCGCCATAGTCAACCTGCGCCTCTTCGCCAGGCATGAAGTCCAGCCGGTCGAACTGGGCCGGCTCGTGCCGACGCATTGTCCGGACGAACCTCTTGACGCTGTCGTATCCGGCGGCAAAGCCGAATCGGTCCACCAGATCCTGGTAGATGGCCATGGCATTGCGCCGAAGCCACAACTGAGCCTCTATGAACCCCCGGTGAGGCTCGCAAGCTGATATCTGGCTGCCCTTTGTCGGTGGGCATGGTGGAGGAATTTGCAGCGCGGAGCCGGTGGGCACCGTGGGGGAATTTGCTTGCGCCGCTGCGAATTGCTCTTGGTACTTGCGAATCGTCTTCCGATCAACCCCGGTAACCCGGGCGATTTCCCGCTGACATTTGCCCGCGGCGACGAGTGTGGCGATGGTTGTTTGCAGATGCGGCTTCAAGACGTTCACTCCAGCCACCCCTCTTGTTCATTCTTCGAGAGGTGCACGGTAACGTCCTGCCAGACCGCGTCAGCATCATGCTCCGCGTGTCTCTAGGTGGGGGATTTCGAGGTGCCCACAGGTGGGGGAATTTGCCCGCCCATCGGGGACCAAATCAGCCGGTACGCACACGCCAAGCAATACAAGCGCATGAAGAAGGCGTTGCGCACGTTGCGTTCGCGCGTTGGCCGCGTCATGCGTGACGTCGAACGCCAACTCAGCTCGACGAGCGATAGCAGCCAAGGCGCGTTGCAAGAGTTGATTGGCCGCACCAAACGAATTCTGTCGCAAAAGCAGAAGGACAAGAACAAGCTGTACGCACTGCACGCCCCGGAAGTCGAATGTCTAGCCAAAGGTAAGGCACGCAAGCCCTACGAGTTCGGCGTGAAAGTGTCGATCACGACGACCCACAAGGAGGGGCTCGTGGTCGGCACTCGCTCGATGCCCGGAAATCCCTACGACGGCCACACGCTGGCCGAGGCATTGGAGCAGGCAGCGATCCTGAGCGACGTGAAGCCGGAAGTCGCCATCGTTGATCGTGGCTACAAGGGAGTGGCTGTCGACGGCGTAAAGATCTATCACCCAGGATTGAGGCGCGGTATTACGCGCGGGCTGCGAGCGATGATCCGAAGGCGCAGTGCGATCGAGCCCGCCATCGGCCACATGAAGGCGGACGGAAAACTCGATCGGAACTGGCTCAAAGGCACCCTCGGCGACGCGATTCACGCGGTGCTGTGCGGTGCCGGCCACAACCTGCGCATGATCCTCAGAAAGCTGCGGTTTTATTGCGCCCTCGTCCTTCTCGCTTTACTCAAACGCTCAGCCGTACTGCCCTCGCCGCATGAGTGCCCGTACCACGCAAAACGAATTATTCAGGCCCGACTGGATAGTGATCGGGTAACCGGTGTAGGTCTGGTTGTACTGCGGCGCGGACGCGAACGGACTCGGGATTTCGTTGACGAACCAATCTGTCGGAACGTCCGTCTCGTTCGGGTACGGATAGGCGATGACTTGCGTATTGCCGAGGGCGGACGTCGGGTTGCCGAAGTCGATGTTGAACGCCCCCCACGTCGAGCTGGAGGCGCTACCCACTCCCATGCTTGCGAAGTTGTCGAGCATGAGGACGCGGTGATACGGAGCGTCGAAGAGCCCCCTGACGCCCACGAGAGAGTCAGTGAATGCGCGCACATCGCCGGCTGACGTTACCTCGCCCCAGGTCTAATAGCTGCCTTGCTTGTCGATCCGGTCGCCGGGGGACGCACCGGTGAATCCCGGCAAGCCAGCAGTCTCGCCATGGCTCAAGACGGAGTTGTCGGCAAGATAAACAGCCTGGTTTCCTGAGAGGAAATGATGGAGATATCGTTTGGGTGAATCTTGTTTTCCTTGGCAATCTCAATGATGGTGCCCGCCAGTTGCCCTAGATTTGCTCTGTCGAAGACACCGTAGGCTTGAACGCCTACACTGGCGAGACTCAACTGGAAGGACTCGTCCGAATCAAGCTCGTAGTCTCTCAAAAGGAAACTGCGTTGGAAGGATCCCTCACAGACGACTCTGTCCTGAGGACCGCGATCCCAACGTTGCTATGTTGAAGGCGATGCTCCGCCGTAGTACCGGAACAATTAAGCATTCGCATATCTCGGATTCAGAGTCTATACCGTTAGCAGCTCGTAACATACAACGCGACTAGCGCAGAGGCCTACATGACACGCTGTTTCCTTTCTGCCGCACTGTTCTCGTTAGTATGCGTCGCACACGCACAAGAAGTGTGTCGTTTTGAGAAGTGGCAAGTATATAACGGAGTGCAGTTGTTGAAAGAGCCACAGACTGGCTCATACGTGTTCGTGGTACGCCATGCGAAGGTAGACGCTGACGGAGCGCCGAACGCTTACCATCCTGATGACGTCGGGCTTAACTGTATCCGAGATACGGGCTTTAGGGGATTGGATTGCCCAGCCAATGGTGGATACCCGTCTCAAGACTGGTGGCGCTCGGCGATTGTCCCGGACCCGCACAACAAAAACGTCGGCTATATCCAACCAAGCGGGGAGTTCAAAGGATTTTTCGTCTCTCAGACCTCATTGAAGGATGCTCAAAAGTCTGACCTTGATCCGACGAAGTACGTGAATGCGGCCACGGTGCCATATCTTGTCTTCCCCGGTAAGTTTAATAGGCTTTCTGGAACAGGAACGCTCGGCGACGCCGGCTACGCATTCAACCTGGACAACGGGAAAGTTTCACCGTTCATCGTAGCCGAGATCGGCCCGTCCGACGCGACCTTAGGCGAGATGTCGATTGCGCTGGGTACCGCATTGGGGGGCAACAATCCGAACCCGAGAACCGGTTCGGGGACTCCCCAAGGCAACATGGTGTTTGTCGTTTTCCCGCGGTCCAAAGCATCGCCATCGTGGCCCGTCGCACCGGCAAAACTCGAATCGGAAGCAGTGACCCGTTTGAATCAGCTTGGGGGAGTCGAGATGCTGAAGTCATGCGCAAGCAAGATATCTCGGTAGTAGATCGAGGTCCCTTTGACGTGGGCGTTGACTGTGAGCCACCATGCCCGCAGGTGCTGTGGCCGCCTGGACGCGATCTTTGCAGGTCCTAGCAGACGACGTTCAGAACGGTTTGGCGTACCCGGGTCGACAGCAGGCGGTGAGCGCATTGCCTCAGCGCCCAAAAATTGTTCTAGGTAGCTCACCGCTATGACGGCCTCATGGGCGCGCAGGCATCTCGATATCGAAACAATGTTCGCCATCGTCCCGCTCGCAAAGTAGTGAATCGCCCCATCGAATTTTGCTCCCAGTCGGGGCCTAGATCCGATTTGTAGCGTCGGAATGACGGGTGAGCGTCGAACGGGTCTCGAGGCCAGGCTTACGTGAAACGAGCTGACGAGTGACCCTTGATCGCAGTGCCCCGCATGACGGCGAGCGCTGGCGCCTCGGCCTTATGCGAAGCTTTTCATATTGAAATTCTGTCGAGTTCTCGATAGCGTAGCCCGCCGCCGACCCAGTGCTTGACAGACCCTGTCCACAAACGACCCAGCTTCTTTCCATAATCAACGGCTAGGCATAATCGGCCTTAGCGGACGTTCGACCAGTCCTTCTTGACCGTGGGCAGTATAGCGAGCTGCCGCCACTTAGGGCTTTGTGCATCGGATGGCCGTTTCGTGGATTCGCCAACTCATACGCACGTTCAGTGCGGCGGCAATAGCAATTGCTGATGACGTCCGGTAAACGACTGTTCTCCGACAGCCGTCTGCGGGTGTGACCCACTGTCGCTCTGAGCTCGACACTAATGCTCGTGTCGGATTAGGCGACCGACGTTAATACTGCGAATCGACGCTTTCTTGGGCCACGATCACCGATGATCTGTTCGAGCCGCTTTTGCGACACGCGCCCGCTTGGGAGGAACCGGCGCAGCCTGGCTCGGCGAAGTTCCCGGCTCCTGAATCGGGTAAGAGTGGGGCGTCCAGTATCGGCCGATCGGTTCGCGTCCGTTGAACTCCGCGAAGTACGCGTGCCAGTAGCTCGCAGCCGACCATATCGCTTCGGGACAGGACGCGCGCGATTCGAGGCCAGGCGTGAGATCGAAATTGGCCGCCGCGCAGACGGTCTCGATCATGCACGTCGACGGCAAGCCATAGTTCTCGTGAAGCGGATTCGGCGTTCGCGCAGCGCCCCACGCAAACGCGAGCCAGCGCAGGACGTGTTCGAGTGCATCGAGCGTCGAGCGCGATTGCTTGAAGCGTTCCACCTTTTCGAGCACATCGTTCTGCTTGACGGGCATGGCAACGACCGCGATGTTGGGATAGCGCTTCGGGTCGTCGAAGTCGATCAGCGGACGTTCCACCACGCCGTTCACACGAGCCGCGAAGGCCGGGCCTTCAGGCTGATGCAACGGAACATGAGTCGCTTTCGCTCCATCGAGCGTATTGCCTTGCAGATTGACGAGAATCGATTCGGACCAGAAGGATGGCAGCATGTCCGGGCGCACGTGAGATTGCGCAACGCGCAAGCGGAATGCGAGTGTGTCCGAGCCGCCAAGCAGAACGATATAGGTAGACCGTTCCGGACCGCCGGATTTCATCGCGCTGACCGCGCGTTCTCCCCATGCGGTGTTGGTCTCGTCCTCCGCGCGTTCGAGCTTAGCGAAGTGAGGATTGGAATCGGTGGATGTCGAGCGTGCTAGCTTTAGCATGTTCAGACTCGCTAGTGAGTTGAGTATCTTCTTGCGCTATACGGGATCGCGCATCCGAAGTTCGAACCGCTGCGACTGGTTCGAATGCGCGAGGGCTTTGTCATCGGAGATTCCGTAATAGCTCACTTGCATGTCGGCGCCGCTGCCGACGCGCGTGAACGAGACGATAGCGACCTGATCACCGCGCTGCTGACAGCCTGTCGCGCCCACGCGAATGCATCCATTCGGCCCGAAGAAGTGCGGCGGTTCTTCGGGCTCGCTGTGCCGCGGCCAATCGTCCTTGTCGCCGAAAATGCCCTTCGCCTTATTCCACTGTTCTTTCGCGGTGTCGAGAAGCGGCACGCGCAACAGCCTGGACGGCGACGCGATCACTTCATACAGCACCGCGCCGGTGCGCACGTCGGTGCCGAGCGCGACCCGGCCCCAGTGCACGTCGCCCGTCATGTAGACGACCGGAATTCCTTCGCCCGAGAGTTCCGCAATGGTCTGCTCGATAGCGGAAAACTGCTTGTAATTAGGCATTTCCGCGTCGATGCTATGCTTCCTCCACTCCGCGACGGGCGCATTGACGTACAACGCCTGACCCGAAACGAGCATGCCGACCGCCGGCCGATTTGCCTTGCGCGCCGCGATCAGATCGTCCTTCCATTGAGTCAGTGCAGCGCTTGCGCTGGCGCTCATCAGCGTGTCGAGCTGATTGTCGCGGTCGCATCGCAGGTCGATGAACAACATGCGCAATGGATCGACGTCGAGACGCCGGGCTCCGCCCGCTCCGCCGGGCGGTCCGCCAATCTGATAGTCCTCGTAAAGCGAGCGCGCTACGTCACCGAGCAGTTGGCGCGACGGCTCTAACCACGTATCCGGCAACTGCTTCTGGGCGAACGGATAGTTGTTCCAGAACTCGTGATCATCGGGAATGCAGATGACGGGCGCGCGCTCGAGCACTGCTTGCAACCCCGGCACGGCGAGCGCGCCGCTGAGCCAGTTCTTGCGATACTTCTGCGAAAGCGCCCGAGCGCGATCCGGATTGGCCGCGGGCACCATCTCGCCGAGCGGCAGGTCGAGATACACCTGATCGCCAGCCAGCACGGTCAGATGGGGCTGAACCTTGATTTGCGATACGACGGTCCCGAGAAGACCGCTTCTGTCTTCCGGTTGCGAATAACACGAAGAGAGCAATATGTTGAAACTGCCTTCGAGAACCGTCGGCACTTCTTCCGGCAGCGTCATCGTTGCGAATTCATGAGACTGACCGCCGGCTTCGATGCGAATCTGGTGCGGGCGCGACGCCTTCTCGACTTTGAAGCTGAGCACCGTCTGGTGATTCACTGGGTTGTTCCCGGCATCGACTGTGAGATCGCGAATCGGTCGAATATCTGGAGGCGCGAGCGGCGTGGCGAGCCTTCTGTCGATGAAGACCTGCGGCTCTGGCGGCGGCACTGCGTCGAAGAGGCCGATCCAAACCTTGAGGATGCCCGGCTCGCTCGCCTGGACGTATCCCGTCAGCATCATGCGAACACTCCTCGCACGTAATTGATCGGCGCATGATCCGCGAGATCGCGCAGCAATACATTACCGATCTTCCACGCGTAATTAAAAAAATACTCGCTGCGTGCGCTCGCCCGGTCCGACGCGACGCCCGCCGGGTCGATTACCGGATCGATCGCGCCCGATCGCGTGATGTACGTCATGTCGACGATATGTGTGTAGGCGGCGCCTTCAGGAGGAAGTTCCGTCACCACGTCGCAGCAATCGACGAGACGCGTGACTTCAAGGCCTCCGAAGCAGGCGGCGAAGGCGGCATCGCCTACGCGGGGTGAACCGAGCGTGATCAATTCGGTTGGCTGAAAGACCGTTGCGAGCAGCGTCGCTATGGCAGCGCCGAGACTATGACCGGTCAGCACCAATCGCTGGCGGGCAGCGCCTTCCTCGGCTAACCAGGCACGAACGGCTGTTTCGAGACTCGAAGCGGCTTTCGCGAATCCCGCATGCACTTTGCCCATTCCCGGCTTCCACGGCAGCCGGTTTGCGTGCAGGTCGGTCGCGAGATCCGATACTTCGTCCGGTTGAGTCCCGCGGAATGCGACGATAGCCATCCCATCGGTCGCGCGATATGCGGCGAACCCCGCGCTTCCTGTCTTCTCGTCGGCGAACGTTGCCGGTGCGGAGAATCCGATCGAACCGAATGCATTCGTCAGTTCCAGGCGAGCCCATTCGTCTGTCTCCGCGCGGATATAGGCTAGCCGTGCGGCTTCCACGGCAATCTGCAAAAGCGAATAATCGCGCGCTGGTTCGAAGCAAGTCGGGCGCGCCTCGGGAGAGTACAAGGCAAGACGAGACGGATCGTATTGGATGCGTGGGCTCATCTGTCGCGAACGTGTTGAACTCGACGTTGTCGTGAATGATAGGCGTTGGTAATGCTTGGCAACGACGCAATCAAAGCGCGATGTGCGTTACCGCACAGAGTCCTTATTGCTTGCGCGGCGAGCCGGACAACGCCGCGCCGACGCGGTCCAGTAAGGAGGGTGCGAACTTTTCGCTGAATCCGCAGAGGAAAGCAATCGTGAACATCATGCCGGACTTGCTCGCGCCCGAGAGATTCAACGGAATGAGATTTGTCGCGATGATCGCGTACGCGACCGACATGAACCCCATCGCGACGACGGGCTGCAGGGCGCCTGTCACCGCGACCATGCGCAAATCATCCTCTTCGACGAGATCGATGCTGCGCAGTCGCATCAGCAGGCTCGTGAGACTTCCGGCAAGGGCGAAGAAGCTCACGCCTACGAACATGTCCGAATCGGCAAGCTGCAAGAGATATATGCGGGTCGGCTCGCTATGCTGCAGCAAGAGAACGCACATCACGAAAAGCATCATCACGGCCGCTCCGCCTAGTGCTCCCAGAAAGAAGAAGTACTGGTTCGCGCTGCCCGCGCTATGAGCAAAGGCGGAGCACGCCTTGTCGTATTGCTTGCGCGCCTGCTCCGGGTCCGCACCATTGGCCGCAAGTCTTGTCACGCCAAGAAGCAGAATCACGATTTCGAGCGAACGCCGCGGGCTTCGCGCCTTGATCCTTTCGAGCAACGCTCTGGATGCGATGAGTAATGCTTCGTACTCAGAGCATCGATACGGCATGCGATCGAGCGCCTGCTCGCATTGCTCGATTGCGTTCGCCAATGCCGCATTGCTCTCATGAGCGTCGTTTGACAGGTTCACGGCGTTCACTATCGCTTCTCCAGAGTAAAGATTCTGACGGGCTAATAGGTGCCGGAGCAGAATTCATCGGCTGTCAGCACAGCCTTGATATTCACGCTGGCGTCTTTCCGGCCGACATATTCCGACACGCCGATATGATCGCGCGACAACGGATTCCAGTTGTAGGTCCAGCCCATCCCTGTGAACGGATAGCCGATTTCGCTGAACCCAGTGCTGTGCGCGGTCCACAGTTTCTCGATCACGTACTGGCTATCGTCGATATCGGCTTGCAATCGAGGCTTTGCGGCGGACGGAGACATCTCGCATGCGGACGTGGCGGTGTCAGTGCTGCTCACGCAAGGCCGAAAGAGATCGGCCTTCCTGATCTCCAGTACATAGGCTCTGGTGTTCTGCATTTCGTTGGCGGATCGATAGGGCGGCAGCCCTAATGCCTGCTGCACCGCGAGAAGCGAGTCCGCGGACCGCCGGCAGAGTGAAACGAGTTCGCTGGGATGAGATACCCATGTGGGTTTGGCAAGCTTGTTCTGACTGTCGACCGGCGGTCTGTTCGAGAACGTGACCATCTGGACCGGGTCGCTCACGATTGGCGCGAGCGGCACGCGCATCCCCGGCTTACGCACGGCAGCCTGTTCGATGGAACGGAGATATATTGCTTGCAATTGTTCGAATCCGGGGCTGCCGGACGCAGCGGTCGCAGCGCTCGCATTGGTAGCGCTAAGCGTCGTACCGGGTTCGTGCCTTGCATCGCGTGCGATGAGCCAGTGCGCGTCGCTGACGAGCATCCCGAGCAGCAATGCGACGACGAGTCCGATGCCGCGCCGTTCCCGTGCCGGGCTGCGCGCACGCGTACCGTGCCTGAACGGCGGTCCACCGCCCGTCTGAACCGCCTGAAGGTCGGACAGTCGAACATTGGCGGCCATGAGAGCCTGCGTCTTGTTGAATGCGCCTTTTACTGCGAGCACGATGGTGTCGTTCAATGTGCGATGCGTCGCTTCCGACAAGCCATGCTCCGCAATGCGCAGAAGCACGGTGCCCCGTACGGATATTCCGTCGCTGGGAGCCTCGAATTCGCATCGCACCGCGACGCTCGCGCCAAGCATCGACTGGATGTCCGTCTCACTGTAGCGGCTCAGTTCGCGAGCGTAGGCGTCGAAAGACGGTGGCGGGACAGCCGTGTCGAGAATGCCGCGCAAGGCGAACACGAGCACTTCGGGATTCGATGCCATGGGACCTCCGGCCAAAAGTTGAAGCACTGGTGCGCACTGCGAACCTGCAATCAGTAGTGCGCCGCAAACTGGAAGTGCATCGGATCCTTTCGTCCGTTGAAGTCCCCGCCATAGAAGAAGCCGCATTCTTTGAAGGTATCGACGACTTCTTGCGGGAAGCGCTCCTTGCTTCCCAGCGGGTACTTGTGCGGCTCCAGATCGATTGCTATACCCCAGGAATGGGTCGAAGCATGAGAGGGCGAATTACGGATGCTGCGACGTGCATAGATGCCGCCATAGTTCTGGACAAAGTTGTCGACGTTTCTTCGCTGTAGCAGCGAGAACGCCTTGATGAAGTTGTCGCAGAGAAGATAATGACAGCGTGCGCGCAAGACCTTCTTGCCATCGTAGAACAGCGGATAAGGAAGTTCGAAAGGCACGATATAACGCGACGCGAAGTTGGGTACGTCGAGACTTCCGAACGTGCTGATTACTTCATCGAGGCCTGCAGGTGTGTGGTTCAGCATGTCTCCCTCCATCGCGTTCAGAGTCATATTGCGACGGTCGAATGCGCGTCGAACGTCGCTACAGGAAAGGCTGGCCGGATCGATTGCCCGTCAGGACCAGAGGGTTGAACTCTTCGGTTTGGTTACGTCTAGTTCTTGCGGACGCTGCTTTGCAGGTCCGCGTCGTTGCCGCGAGGCGGTGCAACAACGGGCGTGTGCGGTGCGTCGCCGCCTTTGTTATCAGGCTTGCTCCCGAAGGACGGTTTTACGGCCTTCGGCTGAAGTCCTTCGACGATCGACCGAATTTGCAGAAGGATCAACTCCGACGCAAATCCCGACATGAAGGACAGCGCAATGGCAGTGCTCATCGAGTTTGGTGAGAGTGCATGAAACGCAACCACCGCGATAAATCCGGCGCTGATCAGCTGCATGATCTGAAAGACGACGACCTCGCGCGTTTCGAGCTGGGAAAGCGCCGTGATCTCTCCCTCGGGAACGAAGTGCGCCTCGCTTCGCTTCTGGTATTCGGGTATTCGCCGCGTCAGACTCACTGCGCCGCCGACCAGTGCGAGCAACACGACATAGAAGGGCACGACGAAACCGCCCTTGACCACGTTGTATCGCGCGCGGCCGCCGGGCGGATCGGTATCCACGACGAGGCCATTGAATCCGCCGATGGTGACGAGCCACGGATATGCATTGCCCTCCGTGGCGGGGTTGCCCGATCGTACCGTCGAAAAATACGACTCCTCGCCACGGACGCAGCTTACTGCGCGCGGCACGGAATTATCGGCGGCAGACTCCGGCACGACGCAACCCCGTATCAGGCTGATCGGTCCGAGTATCTCGGGCTGCCACGGATTGGCGACTGGAATCATGAGTACGACGAATGAGGTGATAGTGAACGAGTACGCGAACCGGAAGCTTTGCCGGCGCTTGTCGTCGCTCGGCTCGCCTGTGAAACACGCGATAAACCATGTGGAAAAGGCGAGCGTCAGAAGGATGAAGACGACGAAAGGGATGATCGTCAGAAAGCTTTGCCAGAAGGGTGCGTTGCTTTGCTTGACCGCGCCAAAGATGGCGGAAACGGATGATGCGATCACGAAGAGGAAGAGGAAAGCAAAAACCAGAAGCGGTATGTTCGACTCCCAGTTGTCGAGAATAGACGTCCAGCGCGGTTCCCTTTCTTCGTCAAGATCCGGGTCGAACTCGCTCATTTTTTTGCTCCGCGCATGTTAATTGACATCTCTAGAATCGTCGATCGCACCCCGAGAAAGTGCACACTGGGACAGCGTAACGCTCGACGGTCCATGCATGTAGGACGAGCGGACCGGCTAATTTTCGAAATGCATTCGCGGAAAAGAAGTACCACCTCAAAAAATCGAAATGGTCTGCTTATTCGATCAAAACACTCTGCTTCGCCCTAAGATCATTGATCTTGCGATGGAGGCCGATCGCTCTTTTGAGAAGCGATCGGAGCTGTAACGATCTTCCTCGCGAATGAAGTGGAGGAGATGATGAAAGATTGGCGCTCCTTCGAAAGGAAGGTTCGCTTCAATTGGATGATTGAGGAGGACGGCAATGATATTCTTAGAAGTTATCTCGCAGACGATGACCGGGATGATCTTTTGTCTTCTTTCAGCACCGATCGCGTTTATGATATTGACGACGCCGATTTAAGCGGCTGAAGTACTCAACTCAGTTGTGCGATCCACAGACATCGTTTCTCTTTCGTGGAGATCGTTTTCGCGGGCAAAGCCCGAGCCGACGGCCGGCTCCTCGCCAGTTATGAAAACGCCCGCTCGCGGCGGGCTCCTAGCAGTACGATCCGCCGATTTCTCAGGTTCAACTGCCGTTTGACATAACACCGTCGTGTCGCTCATCGCATCAGTCTGTGGTTTCTGTTTCGTATCAGCGACATAGCGCTTGGTTGTCGGCGTTATCTACACGGTTATCCACGAAAGCTGTGGACAAGTGCGAGCGAACTGCAAGGTTAAGTGGACGTCGCTTCCCAACTTATTCAATCCGTTCCGGAACTTCCCGAACCGGCCCAATTTCCGACATCCATCAACTACCGATTGAAGTCGTTCAAACGACCGCTACCTTGCAGATAGCGACGCTCGATACTCCGAACTGCTGGACGTAAGACCGGTGTTTCTTCAAGACATCGAATCTACAGTGACTTTTCGATATCCGATTTCATTCGCTTTTGCATCGCACAGCACGCGGTACTCCCAACCGTGATGCGGCATCCTTGCTGGCCGGCATAATGCGCCGGGCTTGCCAGTCAACTCGCAGGTTTCGCGAGCGCGACTGCGTGCCGCCGCGATGCAGGTCGTAGTCCAATCAGTGACAACGGCCAGCTCATAGCGCAAATCGCCTGCCTTTCCTTTGACCTCAATCGCTTCAAGGCGGTAGTCGGCATGCGCATTGGCGTATTCGATTAGTTGGAACGAAAGCTCTCGGAGCAGTGCAAACCAGCCGTCGCCACACTGAATTCCCCAACACATCGAACTGTCGGTTCGAGGCTTTGCACGACCCGCATAAAGACCGGGAAACTCGTCGTATAAGGCTTGTGTCAATGTCTCGTTCATGTCGATGGTGAATGCGATCAATCTGGCGCGTTGTGCTGTATTTTTGATCCGTGACAGGCACGACAGGCAGGCTAAGGTGGTGCCGGGGCCGGCCGTATCGGTCAAACAATGAATCATGATGCCTCCATAAAGCATTGGCGACCAACGTGCTCGAACATTTGCCAACCCGGTTCGACATTCCTGACCAGCGACATCGTGGATCGCAACGGGCGTACGCACAACCACATGGAACACTCGGACCGCGCAACATCGACCACCTCGCTCGAGACGGGAGAATGCTTGTCCCATCAGCACTCAAATACGAATTCGAACGTGCCTGGAGCGGGCTCTTTGAAGCCCACGGTGTGGAAGCCTTTGCTGCGTGCGATCGACACGCTCGCACTTTCTTTGCCATTCCCTCGGCTCGGCCAAATGATCAGTCGCAGCGGAGTCATTTCGATGTTAGCCGCGGGGATACCCGAAGCCGCAGCGAGAAATTCAGCGATGGCGTCGGGTTGCTCCACCATCCGCTGCGTGATGTCCTCGAGTTGCTCGATCGCCCGCTTCAGAGTGCGCGTTGCTTTGAGTTCAACGAAAACCGGAAAATACTGCGATCCTTTCCGTCCTAAGGCAATGACATCAGCGCGAATTTCATCTAGACGGAATTCGTCGGAAAGGAAGAGCAATTCGTCGAAAAGAGCTGTGCAGCCCAGCACGGATGCGAGTTTGCCCGGTTGGGTGAGGGCGCAGTGAATCAGACTAGCCTGTACGCGATGTTCGCGTTTTCCGTTGCCCGGAAGACCGACGCGGTGGCTCGCGACCTTCGCTTGGGCGAGCACAGCGTCGAGTGACGAATTACTGCCGATCGCCCGATTATCAACGTACAAACTTCCGCATGGGTTGTCGAGATGAATCGAGACGAGCCGGAAGCCGTTGCCTCCAATACGAACATAGCAATGACGTTCGGCGAGTTCGACGAGCCGCTCCTGATGCTGATGTCGTTGACGTGCAAAAGCTGTCATGTTGTTCAGGTGACGAAGCCAATTCGGTTCTTTATCACGAATACTGATGTCCATTGTGTTGCCTAATCCTTTTCAATAAACAACGTGTAGGAAGATCTCTTGCCTCGCTCAGACGCGCCACCATTCGCCGTCGGCATGCGCCTCGACATTGGCGAATAGATCGGGATACAAGTCAGGGCGGAAGCTATGAATAGGCACGACGTGTTTCGCATCGATGGCTTGGACGAAGGTCTTCAGATCTCGGGGCGATGCGTGGCCGGACGTATGAATGCAAGTTCTCGGAATGCTGTGAGATTCTAGCCACGCCCGCAAGTAATCGTACATGCCTCGGTCCCAGTAGCCTTCCCACTGAGAATAGACGTAGTGCGCCCCGGCAAGGCAACGTGCGCGCTCAAGATCGTTGCGATGAAGCGGCCTGAAAAGAAGAGCGTAGCGATCAGGAGCGCCGCTCAGATCGCGTTCGAACACGCGGTTGTTCGAATGTTTCGAAAGTAGATCGAAGAGGAAATTTTTCTTGACGTGTAGCCGCTGCGTGTGCGGTACATATAACGCCACGCTGTCCCAATGGGATTGAGGAAGGTTGGTGTTTCCGGTCGCCTCCAGAACGGCAGCAGCATAAAGGTCGATGACCAGTGTTCGGCGGGTCCGCTTCGCAGCGCGATAAATGGAGACGATCCGATCGACATTCTGAGCGGAAGTGTGGACGAGGGCTAGCCCGTGCGTCTGTTGAAACACATCGGCAAATTGTGTCTCCACATCGCTCTCGGTCGGGAATGTCCCGTTGGCGTCTAGCCTGCTCAACGATGAGCCTTCAACCAGAAGTGCATCTATGTCACGCGGCGCATCTGCAATCATCCTTTCGAACAAAGCGGACTTCCGTCCGTGACCTCTGAAGTCGCCGCTATAAAAAAGCCTTTTTCCTCCGGATTCGATAAGCAGCGCATGCGCGTCGTAAGCAGAATGATCGACCAAATACGGTGTGACACGGAACGGCCCTACATCGAAGCTTTTTCCCGAGCGGTAGTCCCAACCTGCATTGGGCAATGGCCATTCTCCCGGCACGAAA
Source organism: Caballeronia sp. PC1 (assembly GCF_021353155.1). NCBI lineage: Bacteria > Pseudomonadati > Pseudomonadota > Betaproteobacteria > Burkholderiales > Burkholderiaceae > Caballeronia > Caballeronia sp. PC1. Next base: position 439,635 of record NZ_JAJUBH010000004.1, on the reverse strand, counting down.
TCGGAAGCCGCGCGCAATACCCGTCGGGCTGATGCCCCAAGGCCGACCTTGACCGCACGGGAGACGTGGGCCAGCAAGCCGTAGTGATCGAGGTGAGGATGAGAAATCAATATCCCGAGCCGGGATGGATCGCTTCCGTCAAGGCCTCTCACGGGCGGCAGGAATCGCGGGGTATTAAACTCCGCGTCCAGAGGCAGCCCAAGGTCGAGCAGGATGCGTTGACCGGACTGCTCCACCTCAATGCAACTGCCCCCGATCTCTTTACTGCCCCGATGTATGCACGCTCGCATTTTCTTATCCCGAATTGATCTAACAAAAGGATTTGCAACCCTTCATAGATTCGAATTCAGCGGATTTGAATTTACATTTCCCGTCATTATATTAGTTTATTGGAAAGCGTTTTCTGATAGTCAATGCCACGGCGTGGCATGTTTGGCTATCTAGGCTCGGAATACCAATAACTGCTTTTGCCTCGCCGCCCATCATCTCCCGGAGCGGATCTTTCCGTATGCTTGCTAATCCACATACTTAGTCGTGTATTTGTAGACCGCAGCCAAATTAGGGGCCCAGCCAGTGCCTATCTGAGCCGTCGGCTTCAGTCGAAAACGATGCAGCCTTCCCACGTGATGGTGACCGCTGTCACATCGGATTGAAGCCGGTCAAACGCGCATCTCACCGAGCTAAAACGGATCGAGTCGCTTCGTTGGTCGTGGGCGCCACGCGGCCAGTTGCAGCCGTTCATGGGTCACAGCAAACATTCATGCGAACGGCCGACACCGGAATCCGTCAGGACCATGGCAAGAACATTGGGCTGTTCGACACCGCCTTCAGCAAGTTCGTATCCTCGCAAGTTGCTTAAGACCATTACATCGTCTATGTTCTGAAAGCAGGATGTAGGGGCTTCGCAAACTCCGCTTATTTACTTGGCGAAAAAGCGTACGTACGTTTTTCCACGAATAGTCAAGTGAGCTTGTTTCGGAGGCGCAACCATGACGCTCTCGATGACGTGCCAAACAGTGATGGCGACGTTCTCTAATCCATCCGGTCATACGTGAAGGGCAGACCATTTTCAGCGTGGTCACAAAGCACTCGAGACCACAAAAAGAATGCAACAACTGCGAGGTGCAAGATGATTACTCTGGGACGCATTTTTTCTCACGGTGACTGCGCCAATGCTTGCGATATGCATGGCTCACGCGCAGACGATACCGAAGCAGGGATCAATCGACGCAACATTCACGGCCTTCTGGCGCGACATAAAAGACGCCAGCGTAAGATCGGATGAGTCCGTCTACCTTACTGAAGCAGCGATGATTTTCACGTCTAATAATAAGAATCCGCTAATGCACAACGTAACTGCACGCTGCATCGAGTCTGGATTTAGCGCCGGTCCCGCGAACGGATACTGTGTGTTCACCGACAAGGACGGTGACAACTTCGTAGAGTCGTTCAATCACGCCGCTGGTGCCACGTCTGGCAAAGCGGTAATGCTGTTCGGGACGGGTAAATATAAGGAAATTAGAGGAGATTTCGACTGGCAGCAAGTTTCAAAACTACCCGGGGACAAGGGCGCCTATAATTTCGTGGGAAAGACGACTGGTAGCTACCGCATCGAATGATAGGTCGCCAAGCTCACCCTGACTCTCATACGCTAATGGCACCAGCAAGCCGGGTTCGGCCGACCACGTCGGATCGACCCGCCCATGGCGCGTACGTCGTTACTCAGCTCCCATTCTGGTCTGGTCAACAACTTTCTCCTTCGCATCGTCGATGCGGCGCGACCTGCATCCGGTCGGCCCGTGGATATAGATGCCTTTGACGTTCGCGGCGTCGTCGGGCGCGGGCGGCGGCGTCATCGCGTAACGTACTTCGCGCGCGTGATCGCGCAGTTGCAGGCGCGGGTCAAACACGGAATCGAAGCGCCGCACCGCCAAAGGGCGAGCGTCAGCTATGGCCGACCTGCCGGCGCAGGGCGTCGGACTAGCCTCGGCCACAACCGGCCGTTCGACATACCGGCGTAAATCCCCGACAATTTGAAGCGGCTCTCCACACGCGGAACTGCGCGACGCGCCTGTCGCAGCTGCGCTCCGGAGGGGCATTGGGGACACTGCGTAAGAGCCGTTCTCTTTTTCCTAACGGGCATGGCCTGCGATGCGACCCTCCGCAGCAGGCTTGCATTCGGGCACAGGCATTGTGCGCTCGCCGACTTACAGAAGTTTTGCGAGCGCCTAACTTCTGGGTTAGTTGATTCTCGCCAAAATCCAAAAATCCTGCCCGTTAAAATATCAATAACATGAGGAAAGAATGTTAAGTGTCAGTAAGAACAAAGTGAGATCGGCGAATTTCGACCGCGGTTTTGGTACGGAAAGCATCGGCGTGCTCGCACGTTATTATGCGGCCGGCGTTGCGGCTTTGGGACGTTATAGATTTCCGACAACAGAACTGTTTTCAGAGGCAGGATTAACCGAACAAACGCTCCAAGATTTGAACCAGATCTGGATCGACTGCGCGGACTTCATCATTTCTTGCGACAATCGCCGCCAGCGTCTTAGTGCTTTTTTCCCGACTGATTTCTTGCCGGGCTCTTTTCGCGCGGGATACACAGTTCGACACAAGGCAGACCCCGCGTTGCTCCAATTGTCATCCGATACGTGTGCGCGGTACATCTATGAGAATATTCGTGACTTCGCGGACGCGCCAGAATTAGAATATCTCTTGCTCTTCGCTGCTGCGGCGGAAAATGTATTCTTTCCGTTTGAACGCGAGATCGTGGAATTATGTGTGACGCATAATGAGATCGTTCTTGGCGTGGTTTCGAAAAGCACCATGTGGCGCGCGGACGGTACGCTACAAACAAAAAAGGTACAGAAAGCGCTCGCGAGCAAAGTATCGGGCCGATTCAATTTGCTTTGGTGGGAGCATGTCGTGGGTTTGAGCGAAGGCTTCGATTGGCCCTCGTCACAGGCTCGCGCGGTCCCTCCGAACGACGGCTTAGAATTCGAGGCCGAGATAAGGGCCGTCGCAGAAGTTCTGGGTTTGCAATGCGAAGGCACGGCTCGGACGGGCGATTTCGGAGTCGACCTGATTATTACGGTCGACCGGAAACGAGTCGCTGTCCAGGCAAAGGACCATGCCGATGCTGTAGGGGTCCGTGCAATCCAAGAGGTCGTCGCAGGGGCCAAACACTTCTCTTGTACCCACGCTGTCGTGATTTCCAAGTCTGGTTTTACGGACGCTGCCGAAGTGCTTGCCGGAACAACGGGAACTAAACTTGTTACGTTAGGCAAGATACGCCACGCATTGAAAGTTCGTGTCGCTGAGTTGCTTACAATTTGAAGTTCGACCGTTGGGTTCAAGCGGTGCTTCATCGAACTTATCAGGCCTGCCGTCATTCGCGCGGTCGTATGTAGGTTTCGGTCGTATGTTAAGGTTGCGCCGGTCGACGTAGACCTGTCCGGGCCAACGAATAGGTAGAATATAGTCGATCAATTAATATCGGCCTTCATGGCGAAACGCCGGATCAATAACACTTTATGAGTTGCTTAGTAACTCAGGCGAATCCTTCCGGCGGCTCTTCCGCTCATCATCGATTCGTGTAGTCGCGTTCGAGCGCTTTTTCTATTTTTTTCGCACCGATAATACTGATCTGTCACGAAAGGATTCCTAACGCAGTGGCGAAAGCGACGCCCTCGCCTGCATCGCACGTACGCCCAGCGGGGCTCGCGGAAGAAGGTCCGGAGCTACGTCTCGAAAATCGTGGACCCCAATGCGTGCTATTCGAATCGGACCGGGGAGCAGGAGTAGGCCAACGGACGTCTGAAAAAGCCGAGAACCCGCTGTTATCTTCGGAGCAGCGAGAGCGGCCGATGTGGGTCGGGTCCAGCCGGCCGCATCGGGCGGCAGCCGCCAGTTCCCGCCATTCGTTCGCGCTTTCTCACGGGCGTTCGAGCGTCGGCTCCGGCCAGATAACGGTCAGTTGAACATCGTCCGCAATTGTTTAGGTTTGCAGGATGCTTTTCGACTGTCGAAGATTTTCGACCCTAAACACAATTGTCGGAACGTCGTATGAATTAGCTGCTGATTGCGAAAATATGTGCGCCTTCACACGCTCACTGCCGGATTATCCTCTGCAGAACTTGCCTGGTCGCACCGTGCTACCTATCTTAAAGAATCGAAACCCGTCTAAGGGCACTATTCCAGCCACACTATTGTGCGGGCCCTGTCTGGTCCATGTCATGAAGATTGTGCGGTCCGTCGCTGACAGATTCGACGATCAGTTCCATATACGTCTCTTTGAATTTCGCTGGACGTTTCACTGGAGCGTGGCCAATTAATACGCAGATATCCGGTCAGCTCCCGCGATCTTGGACCGTACTTGCAAAAAAGCCTATCTAATCTAGAGCGCAATCCAGTGAGGAGCCGTGTGAACACACTAACAGCAATAAGAGAGACTATGCCACCGATTGTTCGTATGTTAGCGCCGTTACTATTCGCTCTCGGTGAACTTTGTTGTCCTCAAGATGATTTCTCTTATTAGGGACTTAAAAACGCAAGGGCACGAAGAGAAGATCGTACATTTCGCGGCCGTTATCCTCACCACACTTGCACTTGTCTTCATGCTGAGTATGGCAATGTACTATTGGTCCGCCGAGGACAGCACAGCCGCGGCAAACAAAATTTTCGAGTCCTGTTTGCAGGTGCTTCCACCAATCGCCACGTTGGTGATCGGCTATTTCTTTGGACGACGTGAAGCGAGCGCCCGTTCTGAAAAGGGGCTCGACGACGACAGAAAACATCCCCCAGCGGGGTCCAAAAATGAGTCGTAGTAGAATTTCCGTCCCGATTTTCCCCGCAGCTTCTGCTGTAAAAAATATGACCGGAATTTCAAACACGGATGACTCGTTGTGCATCCGCTATAGCAAACTGAGCCGGCTTGCGATGTCGTATTATTAACATGGTTAAATGCTACTAGATGGAGAAGTCAAAGTAGTGGATTGGACACGTTTTTAATGGCTTATGCCATAACACGATGAAATAGGATTATAACCTATGACACCTTTGCATAAACAGAACCTCGTTTAACCAGGTAGCAACAGCCGGAGCATCGAGGTTCAATTAATGTCCCTAGGCCCTCGGATGTCGAGTAGCGCGCTCTTTCACTGCGGAGCAGTACAGCCGAAACGACGAGAGTGTTAATCCAACTGTGCTCTTACTCTTGGCAGATTCCGTTTGCCAAGATCGTTCAGCACTTTGTCCATCGCATAGCCGAGCAGCCTCTTGCGCAGGAGCTTAATGCCGATACGCGCCGCAGTCCGCTCGATCCGCGACACTTTCAGCATATCGAGCGCACTGCCCGCGACGGCGATCACACGTGCTTCCAGCAAGTCACGCAGCGGCGCCAGCTCGACCGGCTGGGTCGGCCATGTCGGCAGTGCGATCTCTTCGCGCATTGTTCCGACGAGCGGGATGATCGGTAATTCCTCCGAGATGCTCCAATCCGTTCTCGACGCTTGACTCCAGTTGTTGAAGAGAGGATTGCCTGCCGGAATGCTGAAGTGTTTCGCAAGGAATTGCTGGCAATTTCGGCGCCCGAGCAAATAATCGTGACGACGAAACTCTTCGCTCAGAAAGCCGCCGAATCCACCAAGGCAGCCGCTTGCCAGATCGAAGCCGTTCGTTTCGGTGCGCGGATCGGTCGGAGAAATTCGGCGGCTCGGCGCGATCAAATAGCGGCTGTACACGTCGTCCATGAATGCCAGCGCAAGATCGGCGGGATCGAAGCGGGCTTGATTCTTCCATGCGCCGATCAGACCGAAAGTAGAACTGAACAAATCCCCATGTTCACCTGCGATCGTATTGTTTACTTCCGCGAGCGTGTCGGGAAACGGATCGATCATCACGAGGGCACGAATCGCCTCCTTGCCGCCACGCGGATTTTGTTCAATCTGGCCAGCCAGTTCCGTGCGGGCGAAGTCGAGCGGTTCATTGTCCATCGTGCCGCCGTCGACGACAAAACCTTTGAACCGTGCGGGCACCTCCACCTTGCTGCCTTCGGCCTTCCATGCCGGTACGAGTTCTTTGAAAACCTGCTTCTGCGACTTCGGCTCGGTATATGTGAAGAAGTGGTAATCGAGATCCCCTACGTTGCGATCCTCCTCGCGTGCGGCCAGCCCGACGGGAAACGCGCCGGAGCCGAGCGCGGCATTGCCGAGCAGCTTCCAGGCCGGATCAGCCGAACTGTTCCGCGCCGGCAAGATCGCGTCGTCGCGGCGTGCTCGAGGTACGGCACTCGTATAGCTTGCAGCAAAACTACGGTAGCTCTTGTGCATCCACATGCCTAAGCCCGCGCTATAGGTACTTTTGATCGGCAAGTAGTAGGGAACACCGCGCAGGCTCGCCTGCGAAAAGATGAACCGCGTGCGGTCGCGCAAGTAAGGACGCGCCTTAGGCGCGGCGGTGTAGTCGAGCGCGCGATTGGTGATCTGCTCTAGCACCGTCGAATCGAGCAAAGAAACGAGTGTGCCTTGTTTGGAAAGATCGTCGGACTTGAGCAGTTCGCGAATGTCGATGTCCTGCACCCACGCACGATAGAACGGGTTGGCGCTCTTGCCCGGCGAGGATGCGCTTGATGCGTCGATGTGAGGAAAATCGTATTTGAGTGCGGCGGCGGCGATTGCCGCTGTCATGCTGCCAGCCGAAGCACCGGCGAACACACGCAATACCACGTCGTGCGACGGTACGGACCATCCGGTTTTCGCTTTTCCGCTCCTGCGCTCCGCTTCCTTGGCGGCTTCCCAGGCGTCCAGCGCCTCGATCAAAAAGTCGACCACACCTGAACTGTATGCGCCCGCGGATATCGCCCCCGCCAGCACAATGCCGATTTCAAAGGTACCCGCGGCAGGCGGATCTTCCTTCGCGACGTATTCGCATATTTTCGCCGCAACTGCGTCAAATTCGTCTGGGTCGCTCTGACTGCGATCGTCGGGCATGCGCTGCTCCTCTCGATAGACGGCGTTCGTATGGGCTCGGCCAATCCGACAGGGAGGACCTAACAGTTCGGTCGCATGCCTGTGATTAAATCTAGGCTAGGGAACCAATTTTTCAAGCGCACCCGCAAGTTGTTATCGGACAACTTATCGCGCTTATCGCCTTGGACAGGAGATTCACCGAACACAGGTTTCGGTTTTTGTGACGTCCGATTTAGCCGTGCTGTGAAGCGACGTCCTTCGATAAGCGTACTGATCGTAGTCCGAGTTCTTCACTCGTTACATTGGCGGCCTCAAATCTGAAGTGCAACACCTGTTTCGTATAGGGTGTTGCGATGCACGAAAAGACCCAGTATCAACAGCTTCAACCCGAAGAGCGCCTGACCATTGCCAGCCTGCATTTGCAGGGTTCGAGTATCCGGGCCATGGCCCGGATACTCGGCCGCTCGCCGTCCACCGTCAGCCGTGAACTGAGGCGAAATCGTTCTCCTTCGGGCTATGCATCCGCACCTGCAGAAGTGCTCAGCGCCGCGCGTCGGAGTGCGGGTCGCCGTCCCACAAAGCTCTGCCCGCAGAGTGTGTGCTGGCGCATCGTTCTTACCCTGCTCGAGTGGAAATGGTCACCTCAGCAGATATCGGGCACACTCAAGCGCATGTATCCGACCGACCCGACCCAGCACGTGTCCCACGAAACTATCTATACGGCCATCTACGCCCAGCCGCGCGGCGAGCTGCGCCGTCAGCTTATCGCCTGCCTGCGCCACGGCCACAGCACACGCATGCCGCGCACACGGGGTACAGACCGACGCGGACAGATTCCGGACATGGTCAGTATTCATGTGCGGCCGCCCGAAATCGAGGACCGACTGCTGCCCGGACATTGGGAGGGCGACTTCATCAAGGGCGCCAACAATGCGTCTTCAGTCGGAGTGCTGGTGGAACGGACCAGCCGCCTGGTGCTGCTGGCGAAGATGGGAGATGCTACAGCTGCTTCCGCGCTGGCAGGCTTCTCTACCAAACTCAATTCGATTGCCGAGCCATTACGGCAGAGCTTCACCTACGACCAAGGCAAGGAGATGTCGCGGCATGCAGAGCTCACCGCCGCCACCGGTGTGAAGGTGTACTTCTGCGACCCGCACAGCCCATGGCAACGCGGCACGTGTGAAAACACCAACGGCCTGCTGCGCCAGTATCTGCCCAAAGGCACCGACCTTTCCGTCTACAGTCAGGACGAACTTGACGCCATTGCCGACAGTCTGAACAGCAGGCCTCGCGCCACTCACGCCTTCCATTCGCCGCTCGAGGTCTTCGCCGCAACACTCGCTTCGGCAGCTCAACCTCATGGCTCTAAACATTAAAGCCGCTGTTGCACTTCAACCTTGAAACCGCCATTCAATTAAGCACCGCAATCACAATTTTCTACTCTATCCACCACCACGACCGCTATCGATGGACTGCAGACCGAGATGGCCCTGGGCGCGGACACTCTCAAGATTCGACGGCGTTGCTTCTTTCGACCGATGCCGGCCGAGATGGAATGGACACCGCCCTCCCTCCGGGGAAGTGGCCACGATTGAGGGCCCCCAGGACCGAACGGCATCAATGTGCCAAAGTGGAGTTGCGACACACCACTTGAGGAACGGAGGCCCAAATGAAAGCTACGACATATGGACTCGACATTGCAAAACGGGTGTTCCAGATGTACTGGGTCGACGCCCAAACTGGCGAGATCGCGAACCGGAAGTTCGGACGTGACGATTTGATTGCATTTCTGGCGCAGCGTCCCGCGGGTCGCGTCGCCCTCGAGGCATGCGGAAGCGCGCACTGGTGGGCGCGTAAGATCCGCGCGCTCGGACACGAGGTGGTGCTATTACACGCCCAATTCATTCGGCCCTTCGTGCAAACGAACAAGACCGACGCTGCGGACGCCCGGGCAATCTGGACTGCCGTGCAGCAACCCGGCATGCGTACAGTTGCCGCCAAGACAGAGGATCAGCAAGTAATGCTAAGCCTCCATCGTATGCGTTCGCTGCTCGTCAAGTTTCGAACGATGCAGATAAATCAGCTGCGTGGGCTGCTGTATGAGTTCGGCGTTACGTTTCGTGCAGGACGCGTAGCAGGACTCGACGAGATCAGGGAGCGCATGGCAGAACTCGAAGACGCACTGCCACGATCGATCGTTCTTAACCTTCTCGAACAGTTACGTCGCATCAACGTGTTCGAGGAAGACATCAATCAACTCGAGAAGCGGATTGGCGCCTGGCAGAAACACGAAGCGGCATGTCGTGCGATCTCCGAAGTGCCGGGTATCGGCCGCCTGACTTCAACGGCCCTGGTAGCAACAATTGGAGATGCGAAGACATTCAGGTCGGGGCGTGAGTTCGCAGCGTTTCCGGGGCTTGTTCCTCGTCAGCACGGTACCGGAGGAAAGATACGGCTGGGCTCGATCTCAAGACGTGGCGACCCCTACCTGCGTACGTTGCTGATACATGGGGCACGCTCCGTTCTCTGTCACACCAAGGTGCCAACCGCGTGGCAAAAGGCAATACAGGAGCGACGCCCAGCAAATGTGGCAACAGTGGCCCTGGCAAACAAAATGGCGAGAATCGCCTGGGCGATCTTCGCTCACGGGACTTCGTACGAAGCACGTCATATCAGCAACAGATCTGCATAGCGGGACGATTACTTTGAGGCAGTGAAGAACTGGTAGGTTGCTGGGGTTGATTTCATGTGATGGCAAAACAGGTCGGACCGCAGGAACGCAAACCTGAACACAGCCTTGTGTTTCAAGCACGTGGCCGAGATGAGGACGCTCCTGGCGAATTCCATCAGGGCCCGCAGCTTCGGCTTGCAAAAGGCCGTATATAAGACCGCAGCCGATACCTCGTTTACGTATCACACAAGATCAACTTGGCAAATCGGGCGGTGTCCATATAAGGGTGTGTGAAAACTGCATTCTTGCCGCAAGGACGAGTTCCATTGGCCTGCCCAGTGAGTATTTCGGTAAACCTGACGACCATCATCCAAACGTCATATGCGAAAAGACAGGCCCCTAGGGCCTCAGCTTCCGACCATCTTCATCGCCCTCATTGTTCTCGCGACTCCGAGTATGTTTATGACGCGTTTGAGGTTGTAGGCCAGCACCTGAAGACTCATCTCGGTGCTCACCCGCTTGAGCGTCCGCGTCAGAAAGTGTGTGGCACCCATCCACTGCTTGAGCGTGCCGAAAACATGCTCGACAGTGCTTCGTCGGATAGTCATTGCATCTGGCTTCCGATCGAGCCGTCGTTGCATGGCTTCGAGTATGTGTTCGTGCTCCCATCGTCGGATGCGGCGATAGTCGCTGGGCGAACATCGCTCCTTTAAATGACAATGCGGGCAGGCGCTGGACCAGTAAACTTGAAGATTCATGCCGTGTTCGACTGTCATGAATCGACGAATTGCACGTTCGCCGGCGGGGCATCGATATTCATCGTGCCTTGCAACGTAGATAAAGTCGCGCTTGGTAAAAAGGCCTTTCTTTCTTAACGCTGATGTGAGCGGCTTTGGGACATACGCCGTGATACCTGCCAGTTCGCACGCCCGGATATCCGGACCGCTGAAATAACCTCGATCGGCCAGAATCTTCAATCGAGACTTGCCCATCGCCTTTCTTGCCACGATCGCCATTCCGCTAAGTTGTCCGTGATCGCCTCCGACATTCGTCACTTCGTGTTCAACGATCAGATGATGCTTTGCGTCCACGGCGGCCTGAACGTTGTAGCCAACTGTTCCGGTTCTTTTGCCACCGCTGGTCATCGAGCGTGAATCCGGATCTGTGAGAGATAGCTGTTTGTCCGGTTGGGTTTTTAGCTGCTTTCGGATCTGTTCGAGCTCTCGCATCTGTTGGCGTAAGCGGGCGATCTTCTCGTGCAAGCGCACCGTCTTGACATCGAAACCTGTTGGGCTGGTGCGGTCTGCGCTTTCGATCGCGTCGAGGTAGCGTTGTACGCTTTCTTCAATCTGCTGCTGACGCTTGTCGATCTTGCCTTCCGTGTAGTTCCGGTCACGACTGTTCACAGCTTTGAACTTACTGCCATCGATGGCCACTGTATCGCCGGAGAGCAGCTTCAGCCCTCGGCACAACTCGACGAAACGGCGACACACGTTGCGAATAGCTGGACCGTTGTCGCGGCGAAAGTCTGCGATGGTCTTGAAGTCTGGCGCCAAGCGTCCGGTCAGCCACATCAACTCGATATTGCGTTGACAATCACGTTCGAGACGCCGGCTGGAAGGTATGCGATTCAGATAGGCGTAAATATAGATCTCGAGCATCACACTCGGATGATATGACGGGCGCCCCGTGGTGGCGGGCGTAGCGCCGCCGAATCCGAGTTCCTCAAGATCCAATTCGTCGACGAAGACGTCCACGATTCACACCGGGTTGTCCTGTCCTTTATAGTCGTCGACGCATTCGGGAAGAAGTGAAACCTGCTTGCGGTCATCGCCTTCAACGAATCGCTTCATGAGTCACCCGGTCTCAGTGAGTTGATTCAGTGTAGGCGATCAATGCGTTTTCACACACCCTCGGCCACAAGCGGTCGTATAGTTCCTCCGCTTTTAGATCATGCGAGTGCCTCTTCGAGACTAGTAAGCGGCCATCCGACCATATTCATGATGCAGATGACGGTCTCATCAGCTAAATCCATTTGGGCACATCGATACGTGACTGGCGACGCAACGACTCAGTCAACTCGTTTGGGTCGCTATGGATAGCGATGGATTCACGATGTGCGAAGGGCAGAAATCTCTGTTCGACCATGTGATCGATGAAACTCATGAAGGGCATGAAGAAGTTCGCAGTGTTCAACAGACCCAAAGGCTTGTCGATTTCCTGCAACTGGTTCATCGTCCAGACTTCCATAACTTCTTCGATCGTTCCGATTCCTCCGGGCAGTGCAATGAATGCGTCAGCAAGCTCGACCATCCGCTCCTTGCGATTTCTTAGCGTGGATGCGATCTCGCAATGAGTTAGCGCCGAATGCGAATGGCCGCGCCGATGCAGGCTTTCTGTGATGACGCCGTGCACCTGGCCTCCCGCCGATATTGCCGCATCCGCTACGGCACCCATCAATCCTTTGGTCGTCCCGCCATACACTACCTTTATGCCCGCACCTGCCAAGGCCAGGCCGAGCCTGCGTGCGTCCTGCGCGTATCGTTCAGAAGCACCGAAGTTCGAGCCGCAGAAAACGGCGATGGCGTTGATTGTGCGCGACGCCGTTTCAGTCGAGGTTTTCGCTGGCATGCTGAAGCTCAAGAGAGTTGAAATGGGACATGAGCGCTTGATCGGCCACGCGACGGGCGAGTTCCACGGACTCCGCGCGTGCGCCAGTCCCTTCTACTGAGAAGAAGAGCAGATTGTTGAGTCCGATCGACGCCAGAACGGCCTTCAGATAGGGCGTCAGGAAATCCGGCTGATGAGCGTTCGTTCCGGAAAAGCGACCGCCGGACGCTACCGCGATGTACACAGGTCGATCGTGCAGCATACCCTTCTTGCCCGAGGTTCCCATGCTGAACGTCCTTCGGGCACGAACCACATGATCGATCCACGCCTTAAGGGAAGACGGCACGCTGAGATTGTGCATGGGCGTTCCGATGACAACCACGTCCGCCCGCTCAAGCTCCGCGATCAACTGGTCGGACACGGCGGACGACCCCTTTCCGTAGGCTCCCGCATCGTTTGAATGCTGTATGAACGCATAGTCCGCATCGACGTGCGGTAGCGCTCCGTCACCAAGTCTGCGGACGATCAGTTCGGCCTTGGGGCTTCTTTGAAGAAGGATCTCGACGATTTTCCTCGAAAGCCGTCGGCTCTCTGAGGACTCTCCCCGTGCACTGAATGTGAGATGCAGGATGTTCATGTATGTGGTTCCCAAAGTTCCGTTTCAAGGCAGCGGTGCTGTGTTCTTCTGATGCGCCTAGATCGCTTGATGAAGGCGTCGCGTGGGAATACTCTAACAAGGGGATGGTTCAACTGACAGAACCAAAAATCGAGTTGTCGTATAGACCATGATGGCGCCATGGAAATGAGTAGCGGACAATGCCCAAGCGGCAGACCAAACTGCCATTGCTGCGAGCAGCATGACACGCCTTTCGCATGCAATGGTTCAATCCTTTTTTAGACGCGCAGACGCGACCGCTCATGGTCAAATTGAAAAGAACGATTGTTTCACCGCTCGATCCAACCGCGGAGACTCCGCTTTACCGCCAGATCTATGAACGTCTCGTGGCGGTCATCGTCGATGGGACACTAAAGCCCGGCGACCGAATACCCTCCGCGCGTGCCCTGACGACCGAACTGGGTCTGGCCCGGGGCACGGTGAATACTGCGTATGAGCTATTGGCCGCCGAAGGGTATGTCGTCTCGCGAGGTCAGGCTGGAACCATCGTCACGCCCGGCCTCCGAGAACGGATTCCAACCCGGGAAGTGCAGCCAAAGTTGAAGGCCGTGCCAGAAGCCCCCAGCTTCCGACCCGATTCCATCTTGCCTTTCCAGATGGGCTTGCCTGCACTCGACATGTTTCCCCGAAAAATTTGGGCGCGGCTGGGCGCGAACCGGATTCGTGCCATGCAAGCGTTCGACATGATTCACCCGCCGGTGTGTGGCCTAGAAGAGCTTCGCGGGGCTATCGCGACATACCTTCAGGTCGCGCGCGGGATTAAGTGCGCGCCCACACAGGTGTTCGTAACATCAGGCTATCGTCAGTCGATCGAACTCATCTCTCACGCGCTATTCCACGCGGGCGATCAAGTGTGGTACGAAAATCCGGGATACCCGCCGACCCGGCAGTTGATCGGTATGCTCAATCTGAGCGGAGTTCCCATTCCGGTGGACGAAGAAGGAATAGATGTTGCCTGCGGCATTGAACTTGCCCCGCGCGCGCGGGCGGTGATCGTGACTCCCGCCCATCAAAGCCCTTTAAGCGTAACACTTTCGTTGCCCCGCCGTCTGGCCTTGCTGGAATGGGCTGCGCGAAACAAGGGATGGGTCATCGAAGATGACTACGATGGCGAATATCGCTATGTCAGCCGGCCCTTGCCAGCGCTGAAAAGTCTTGATGGAAACGAAAGAGTCCTTTATGCAGGCACCTTCAGCAAGGTGCTGATGCCGAGCCTCCGACTCGCGTATCTGGTCGTCCCCGACACGCTCGTCGAACGCTTCGAGCAGGTCGTTCAAACGCTTGGCACAGGCACGTCCCATTTTGTTCAGGCGATGGTGACATCGTTCATGAGAGAGGGGCACTTTGCACGACATATTCAGCGAATGCGCAGGCTATATGCCGAACGACGCGATGCAACGGTTGCAGGTCTTGAAAGCGCTCTGGGCAACTATGTGGACATCGATGCACAACCTGGTGGGATGCATCTGATCTTGCGTTTGCGTGGTCGCCGGTCGGACCGCCGGCTCGTTGCGAGTATGGGTGAAAACGGCCTGTACGCCGAAGCGCTTTCGGATTGGGGCGAGGGACGGCAAGTCGGATCGGCGCTGCTCGTCGGCTTCACGAACGTTGACAGTCAGGCAACCGCGGCGCAACTCGGCAAGCGAATCCTGGCGCTGATGTGACCGGGTCGACACATACGCCAAGAATCATGGCATAGCGCGGATGCAGGTTCATGGTCCTTTTGAACTGGACCAAGGTGAGACAAGATGAAGCCTCTTTAACGATTGATCAGAGGGGTTCTCCATGACACAACGCATCAACTACAGCAAGGCGTCACCGGACGCGTATCGGGCGTTCGGTGAAGTACATTCGATACTTCAGAAATGCGGCCTTGCGAAGGAGCTGATCAACCTCGTGTACTTGCGTGTCTCGCAGATCAATGGCTGTGCTTTCTGTATCGATATGCACACGCGAGACCTGAAGAAGCTCGGGGTATCGGAGGAAAAGCTCACCCTTCTACAGGTCTGGCACGACGCCGGCACGCTGTACAGCGCGCGCGAGAAAGCAGCGATCGCCTGGGCGGAAGTGGTCACGGATGTGGCGGCAACGCACGCCCCCGATGACGCTTATCAAGCGGCGGCGGCCGAATTCGATGACAAGGAACTCGCCGACCTCACCTATGCGATCAGCCTGATGAACGCTTTCAATCGTCTTGGCATCGCCTTCCGCACCGTTCCCGCCGCAGCTTACGCTAAAGCCTGACATCGCACACCTTGTAAGGAGCTTTCACTGATGGCATGGGTACTACTTAGCCTGGCAGGCGTGCTTGAGATCGCTTTCGCCTTTGCGATGAAGGCCTCAGACGGCTTCACGCGACTGACGCCCGGGCTGCTTACGGTCGCGAGCGGACTGTCGAGCGTGATTCTGCTCTCCGTGGCGCTCCGGACAGTGCCGGTCGGGACCGGCTACGCCGTGTGGACTGGAATCGGGGCGGCGGGTACGGCAATTCTTGGTATCGCTTTGCTCGGAGATTCGGCCGCACCATTGCGGGTGTTTTTCATCCTGCTGATTCTCGGTGGCGTGATCGGACTCAAGTTCGCATAGAAGCAATCGATATTCCCGTGAGGGCCGATCCGACGACGATCTGACCAATTTCTTTGACACAGGTGTTCTCATGACACGTGTAAAAAAGGCAGCAGCCGTACAGATCGCCCGCTAATTCTATTTTCAGCAAGTGCCGGCGTCGCCTCTGGCCGGTTCGGCTCGCAATTCAACAGCGGAGATTTCGATGACCAGCTACGACCCCAAGATCACAGCAGTTCTTTGCGTGGATCTGTACAACGACTTTCTGAGTGACGGAGGCAAGCTATTTCCGTGGATCAAGGACATCGCCGCAGAGAACAACATGATGGAGAACCTTCGGACGATCGTACGAACGGCGCGTACCGCCGGCGTCGCGATTTTTCACGTACCGCACCATCGTTGGGAGTCGGGTGACTACGTGAACTGGAAATATCCGTCGCCTTACCAGCTTGGTGCGGCTGAGCGTCAAGCCTTTGCAAAGGGAACATGGGGCGGTACGTTTCACGATGAATTTCAGGTGCAACCAGGCGACATTGTTGCGACTGAGCACTGGGCATCCAGCGGCTTTCCAAATACCGATCTGGACCAACTGCTTAAAAGGAACTACAAGGAAAAGATCATCCTGATTGGCCTGCTCGCGAACACTTGCCTTGAAGCGACGGGCCGCATCGGCATGGAACTTGGCTATCACATAACTCTTGTTCGGGATGCGACCTCTGCGCGTTCACATGAAGCACTCCACGCTGCGATGGATATTGACGGCCCCACTTACGCCCATGAAGTATTAACAACCAGGGAATTGATCGCTGCCATCACAAGCAATGCGACATGAGTGACTTCTTTTCACCGCGAGCCTGACCGTAAGCGATCGAATCGGCGCCGCTGGTGCAGCACGGCGCTCTGCGGCAACGGGCATACGGTGGCGGCCTATCGCAAGCGCGAGGCCGACGCGTCGTCATAAGACTGCGGCTTCACTGAGCCGGCGTCGCATGTCGCTTGCGATAGTCGGCCGGCGTTACGCCCACCACGCGCATGAATGCTCGGCGCAACGTATCGACGCTTGAAAAGCCGCATTCGGCGGCCACCTGTTTGGGCGCAAGGTCCCCGCTCTCGAGCAGTTCACGCGCCACGGTCACGCGCGCCGCTTCCACCCAGCTCGCAGGCGTCACGCCCACCTCTTCCCGGAACAGCCGCGTCAGGTGACGCGGGCTCACGCCCATGCGCAATGCCAGGCTCGGCACATCATGCTGCTGCCCCGGATGCGCCGCGACCCAACGTTGTAGCTCCTGCAGGGCCGATCGGTTGGCCGCGGCAGGGACCGCGCGGCGTCTGAACTGCCCCTGCCCGCCGGGGCGCTTGAAGTACATCACGAGCTGGCTGGCAACCTTGAGCGCGACGTCCCTGCCCAGGTCTTCCTCAACAAGCGCCAGCGCAAGATCCAGCCCGGTGGTTACGCCGGCTGCCGTGCGCACTTTGCCGTCGCGCACAAGGATCGCGTCGTCATCGACGGTCACCGCGGGAAACAACGACCCCAGCCGGTCCGCCACGGCCCAGTGCGTGGTCACGCGCCGGCCATCGAGCAGGCCGGCCTCGGCCAGCAGGAAAGCGCCGCGGCACACCGAGCCATAACGGCGCGTGCGCGGGGCCATCCGGCGAAGCCAGTCGAGCAGCATCGGTTCCGCCGGCGCGTCGCCGGCGTGCGGCGCACCGGCCACCAGCATCGTATGCAGGCGCGGCAGCGCGGTGGCCCGGCGATCTTCCTCGATGGTTAGGTCCGGTAGCAGCCGCGCGCCCGAAGAGGCACGAATCGCGCCGCGCGTTACGCCCACGACCTGCAGCCGATAGGCCTCGACACCGGACTGGACATTGGCCTCCGCAAATACATCGAGCGGACCCGAAACGTCCAGCAACTGAACGCCTTGGATCGCCACGAGCACAATGATTCGGGGTGGCGACATATCGTTTTCCTATCCTGTTTCCGGGGTAGCCATCGGGTGCTGTTCGAGATCAAGACAATGTCTTATTTCGTCGTATCGTGATGATTGCGGACATGTTAACCGGACTCTTATACTCTGGACAACCCCCTCGACAAAGAGTCAGTCATGAGTATCAGCGTAGGCGGCATCGCCATTCCCGACAGCAAACTTGCCCGCGAGATCACCGATCTCGTGCGCGATACGGAGTCCGATCTGCTGTTCCACCATTCGAGCCGCGTCTATTACTGGGCAGCACTGGCCGGACAGCGCCGTGGCCTGAAGTTCGATTCAGAGCTTCTTTATGCGGGCGCCATGTTCCATGACATGGGCCTGACCGTAAAACACAGCAGTCCGGACAAGCGCTTTGAAGTGGACGGCGCCAATGCGGCTGCCGATTTCTTGCGCAGCCACGGCATTCCGGAACACGACGTGGAACGCGTGTGGATCGCCATTGCGCTGCACGCCACACCGGGTGTGCCCGAGTTCATGCACCCGGTGATCGCGCTGGTCACTGCCGGTGTGGAAATGGATGTACTGGGCATCAAGTACGACGAATACAGCGACGAGGAACGCGAGGTGGTGGTGCGCGCGCATCCGCGTACCGAGCACACCACGGAAGACCTCCTTCAGGCGTTCTACAACGGCGTCAAGCACAAGCCCGACACAGCGTTTGCCAACGTGATGGGCGATGTGATTGCTGACAAGGAACCGCATTTCCACCGCGGCAACTTCTGCAGCGTGGTCCGGTGCTCGCACTGGAAGGGTTGATTAGGTGCGGCGGTGGGGCGTCTGCCGCTCACTGGCGAATCGTGGCAACCAGCGTGGTGCGGCTGACCGGTTTATCCAGCACGAGGTCGATACCGGCGGCGCGGCAATGCTGGACCGGGTCTTTTGCAGGCGAGCATCGCGACTGCATGTCATTGCGTTGAACTGACGCACCACTCACACGGCTTTGTCGTGGCGGTCGGGGAAGTAGTGCAACGACGCGGCTTATATTGATTCGCCGAAAAAGCGCAGATATCGATAGCCTGCTGCTGGCGATGTCTCTGGCAGGCGACTCATCGCGCCAAATTGGTAATGTCAACAATTTTGGAAGGATAGTCCTATGCCGATGATTGACGCCTTCATTCCGGAGGGTGCGCTGAAGCCCGAGGCTGAAGCACGCCTGATGAAAGAGATCACTGAAATTCTCCTCCAGCACGAGGAGGATATTGAGCCTGCTAACGAACTCGCGCAGGCAGTAAGCGTCTGCTTCTTACACCGACCCACTGTGTACGTCGCGGGTGTTCCCGCAAAGACCCCGTGTTATCGTTTTATTACTTCGGTGCCGGAAGGTCAGTACAACGGCGATGCGGTGATGCAGAGTCTTGTTAGGGGAGTGACCGAGGCTGTGGCTCGCGCGGAGGGTGGTGCGTTCGAAGAGGTCAGCCCGAGAGTTTGGGTGTTCCCCAACGAGGTCCCCGAAGGACGCTGGGGTGCGCGCGGTGTTATTCGCCGGCTACACGAGATCCTTGCGTTCATATCTGGGGAAAACGCAAGCCGGGCAGCTAAGGAGCGACTGACCAGTCGGCGTACCGCACGGGCGCTCGAGGTGCTGGCCACGGTACTTCATGCTGCTGGCAGGAACAGCTAAAAGTAGCCTCGCGTTGTCCGTATCGGTCAACTGCAAGCGCGAATTTCAGCACTTGGTCGCGAACCTCGAGGTCGCTCAGAACACGGGAGAAAGACTCCTCGGACCATTTTCTATCGAAATTCACGATCCCGTCCAAGTGCCGACTTTGCGGTGTTGATGACGGGGAAAAGGAACCTTTCTAGCTTTTGCGTCATACTGAACCGCCGTGGCAACCAAGTGTTAAGCGAATAAGGATGACGAAGCGTTCAGTATTCTCGCACGACGTCTCTAGAAATGGAGAAACAAAAGGTTCCCATAGAGATGCGTCAGAACGCGGCATCTAGGCGATCAAGTGGTCGTTTGTGATTCTGGCGATTGCCGCAATCCTTCAGTTGATCGTCGTTTTTACCTCGGTCAGCGTTGCACTCCTCGCTGACACGATTCACAACGTCGGCGATGCGACGACGGCCATTCCATTTTGGACCGCGTTCGTTCTGGTGCGCCGCAAGCCGACTGCGATGTTCAACTTTGGTCTTGGAGGTGTTGAGGATCTTGCGGGGATGCTGATCGTCGTGATTATCCTTATCAGCGCGCTAGTGGCAGGGTATGAGGCGATTGACCGTCTGATTCACCTCAGCGCATTACGCAACTCGTGGCAGTCGCCGTGGCGGGTGTGATCGGCTTCAACTACACGTTCAAAAAAGCCGATGTGCAGATTACGCTCTCCGCCGGGAACCACCTTATTACCACCTAATCAGCGCCGTCCGGGAGCTATGGCAGGCCGATCGTCGACGGCACGTTGAGTGCTGCCATTGGCTGTTTGACTATCAATAGCGGCCGTTCCTATGGTGCTAGCTTGAAGGGCGGCTCGGGGTCGGCTGCCGACAAACGTTTCAACATCGTGCTGCAATCACACCGATGCATGCTCGGCTTTCAGTATGTCGTCGCTCGCACTAAGTGAGCGCGCCGCGTTGCGATATTCCCTCGGCGAGTGTCCGGTCGATCGCTTGAACGCGTTGCTGAACGCGCTTTCCGACGCATAACCGATCGATTCCGCGATGGCCGCCACTGGCGTCGCGCCATCCCGCAACGCGCGCTCCGCGAGACGCATGCGCCACTCGGTGAGGTAGGTCAGAGCGGGCATGCCCGCCGTCGTTCTGAAGCGCAGCGCGAACGTGGTGCGCGACATCGCGCAGGCGTCGGCAAGTTCTTCGAGTCGCCAATTGCGGGCGGGTTCGCCGTGCATCAAGGCCAGAGCGGGCGCGAGACGCCGGTCGCTCATCGCGCGGAACCAACCGGCGGACAGCACCGCGTCGGTCTCCATGTGCGCGCGCAGAATCTGGATGAACAGCAGTTGCGCCAGATGCGCGGTCGCTAGCTGTGCGCCGGGTTGTGTATCGGCGCGCTCCGCGACGAGTTCGGCGAGCAGCCATCGGAACGCGGTGGCATGCGTGCGCGACGCATCGATCCTGATCCACGGCGGCAGGACATTCGCGAGCATCTGGCCGCTCGCCGCGTCCAGCAGAACGTGTCCGCCGATATACGCGAAATCCCGTCCATTGCCGATCCGCACGGGCGACTTCCCGGCACCGGAGAAGAGGCTCATTGCATCGACCGGAACGAGACCTGGCTCGCTCGACACGACGAAAGGCCGCGCCAAAGTCATCAGCCCGACATCGCCTTCGGCGAAACGGATGGAATCGGCTTCGCCGTCGATGTTCACCCAGCAATGGCCCCGCGCAATGGCAAAGAACTTGATCTTGGTGGGCGCCGGAAAGCGGATCGCCCACGGGCCGCCCGCGGAAAAACCACCCGTCACGAGAGACTGGGCGCAGGTCAGCCTGAGGATGTCGGACAAGGGATCGACGTTCATTTTTCGTACTATCGCGCAACTAAGCCGTACTTTCAAGCATTCTGCGTACGGCCACGCGCAGTTAATCTGACCGCACTACATCACGCGGAAGGAACGATTTCATGAGCGGCGAATTAGTTTTGGTCACCGGCGGCACCGGCTTCATTGCGCAGCATTGCATCCTGGCGCTGCTTGAACGCGACTTTCGCGTGCGGACGACGGTTCGGTCGCTTGCGCGGGAAAAGGACGTGCGCGCGCAGTTGCGTGTCGGCGGCAACATGGCGGACGAGCGTCTGTCATTCGTCGAGGCCGATCTTTCGGACGGCGCCGGCTGGCATGACGCGATGTCGGGCTGCGTCTACGTGATGCATGGCGCATCGCCCACGCCGTCGGGCGATCAGGTCACCGAAGACGATTGGGTCCGGCCCGCCGTCGAAGGCAATCTGCGCGTGCTGCGCGCCGCGCGCGATGCGGGCGTGAAGCGCGTTGTGCTGACGTCCGCATTCGGCGCGATCGGCGTGGGGCATCCGCCTGGATACAGGCGTCCCTTCGATGAAACGGACTGGAGCGATCTGACGGGCGATGTCGCGCCGTATCAGAAATCGAAGACGCTGTCGGAGCGGGCCGCCTGGGACTTCGTTGCGCGCGAGGGTGGCGGGCTGGAATTGTCGGCGGTGAATCCCGTGGCGGTGCTCGGCCCGGTGCTGGGCGCGGATTTCTCGCATTCCACGCGAATCATCAAGAGCCTGCTGGACGGGCAGCCCGGATGCGTGAACATCAACTCGTGCTTCGTCGATGTCCGCGACGTCGCCGATCTGCATCTGCTGGTAATGACCGATCCCGCCGCCAATGGCGAGCGCTTTCTCGCGACGGCGGGCGCTAGCGTGCGGATGATCGAGGTCGCAAGCGTGCTGCGCGGCAGGCTCGGCGCGGTGGCGGACAAAGTGCCCACCAACGTCTGGCCGGACGAGGAGGTTCGCAAGCATCCCGGCATGAAGTCGGTCGCGCCCTTGCTCGGCATCGACATGAACGCGACGAGCGCCAAGGCTATCCGCCTGCTCGGCTGGAAACCGCGTTCGAGCGAGGAAGCCATCATCGCGAGTGCGGAGAGCTTTCTAAGGCTCGGCTTGATCAACGGGCATGCGTAAAAGCGGATCGCGAGCGGTGTCTCGCTCGCGATGCGGACCGACAAGCCGGGCGCACGCCTGGTCGACCTTGATATCTGCTGGGGCAGGTAGGTTAGATCCAGTTCGGTTTCTGTACGCTTTTTGCCGTCGTGGCCGCTACGACACGACTCAGATATTGCGAACAAGCGCCGGCTTTTGAACGAGCGAAGAGCGCTGTGGGTTGAGCAGGAGGCGATCGCGTCAGACAGTAGTCGGCCGACAGCGGTCAATAGGGCCGGTTTGGAGATTGTCGTCCCCGATGCACTCACGAAGTTCGACTAACCGAGAGGATCGCGACGCCAAACCTGCCCGATCGAGCACGGACGAGGGCGGGCCGAGCATATCCGTCGGCCTCGTCGAAGAGCGATACCGAGCGGCAAAATGAGATCTTTCGATCCGCGAAGGGATCCTCCCATGCGAGCGCATTTGGCCAGCCCTTGAGGCCGGCTTTCAACGCCGAAACTCGATACACTTGATCATTTTGCGACGTAAGGTCGACGATAACGCTCTGAATGCCGAAGCTGGGCAATGTCCCGGGCGTAGTTGAAGGTTGAAGGCGGCGGTTCCCCGTTGGAAATCCGAGAGAATCGGGTTTCGACGACCAACTTCCCGGACAGGGAACCAAGGAGAACCGCCAAATGAAGCGTACCAAGAAGAAGCCCCAAAGCGCCAGCGCGCCGTTGCACGTGGTGCCCAAGCAGGACCCGGAAGGACTGCGTGCCTGTTTTGCCGAGAACAGTCAGCTCCTGTTGCCCATGCTCGATCTGATTCAGAACACCCGCGCGAGCATCGACGAGTTGATGCACGAAGCCGGCCGTAGCCTTGTCGAGCAACTGCTGGTGATCTCGGCGACGGAAGTCGCCGGCGAGAAGCATCCGGGCCGCAGAGGCGGCGAGATCCGCTGGCACGGCTCGCAGCAAGGCCAGATTGTGATGGACGAACGCAAGTTGAACGTGAAGCGGCCGCGCCTTCGGCGTCGTGGCGGCGGCGAAGTGCCGGTCCCCGCCTACGAGCAATTGAACGAGAATCCGCGGCTCGCCGAGCGCGTGCACGAGATCATGGTCACGGGCGTGTCGACGCGCAAATATGCCAAGGTCCTGCCCGAGATGGCCGGCACCGTTGGCATCTCCAAGAGCAGCGTCTCGCGCGAGTTCATCAAGGCCAGCCAGACGGCGCTCACCGAGCTGATGGGGCGGCGCTTCGATGACAAGGACTTTCTGGCGATCTACCTTGACGGCATCATCGTCGACTCACGTCACATCATCGCCGCTATCGGCGTGGACAGCCCCGGCGAGAAACACCTCCTGGGTCTCGCGAGCGGGTCGAGTGAGAACGCCCAGGTCGTCAAGGATCTGTTGCGCGGACTGATCGAGCGCGGCGTGCCTGCGGATCGCGAATACCTGTTCGTGATCGATGGTTCCAAAGCGCTGCGCTCGGCCATCGAGGAGTTCTTCGGCGAACGCGCCCACGTGCAGCGCTGCCGTGTGCACAAGCAGCGCAACGTCCTCGAGCGCCTGCCCAAGGAGAGCGTTTCGCAAACCGCCGCGATCATGAAGGCCGCCTACAAGTTGTCGACCGACGATGGCATCGCCAAGCTCAAGACGCACGCGGCGTGGCTCAAGGCCGACTATCCGGACGCCTCGGCCGCACTGCTCGAGGGGCTGGAGGAAACTTTCACGGTGAACAAGCTGGGCCTGACGCCGGCGCTCATGCGCGGGCTGTCGACGACCAACATCATCGAGAATCCCAACGGCGCGGTGCGCCGTGTCGCGGGGCGCGTGAAGCGCTATCGCGACGCCGACATGGCGTTGCGCTGGACAGCCGCGGGCTTCCTGGAAGCTGAGAAGCACTTCCGAAAAATCCTCGGCGTGAATGAACTCTGGATTCTCGCTGCGGCCTTGAAACGGTCACGCTCGAAATCAATTGACCATGATCGGAAGGTTGCCTAACCTATGCCGCACCCGCCGTCCCAACCTTCAACTGTCTTCGGGACATCGCCCGAAGCTGAATACCCATAGCGACGCAGCGTTGACATAGGCCACGAGTATCAAACCGAGTACTAAACCCGCTACCAGCTTGACGTAGGAACGGGGCTTCCATCCTCGGCGATGCAACTTCGACCAATGCCGTATCACAGCGAATACACCGACCATGACGGTAAGCGCGGCAGCCCCCAAGGCCGGCGTCAACGGATATCTTTTCGATATCAACAGTTCGTTTGCGTAAGCTGCAGACTCGAAAAATATTGCCAGTGCCGTGCCAGCGACGAGCAGCGCGGATACAAGCATGACAACAGCACCAACAATTTTCGACAAGGAAGTCCCCGGGTCTTCTGCGCTCATGCTAACGAGCGGTCGGTTTGGCGGCCTGACACCCCCACAGGGTTCATGCGTAGAGATGGCATTTCCACAACTGAACGGCCGTTTTGGGAATTTCTGAAGGGCTGGTTTGGGTCCGTGAGCACTCGTTCGCACACCCGGTTCCAAACATCCGCTCCTTTCGGGTCTGCGACCGCGAGGACACATATCGCACGGTCCATGATCAGCAACGGCCCAACGAACTTTGATATCGCCTGATGCAGATAAACCGTAACCTTCGAAGCTGTTACATGGCGGTCTGACGCTCAGACAAGGTTCGGCGCGCAGCAGTTTTCGCAGGGCGAGCGGCTATTGTAATAAGATCGATTATCAGAATAGACCTGTTAGCGATGCGGGTTGGGCAATGGTAGCGACCGTGCCATAGTCTCGTGAACAGCTGCTCGCGTCGGGAGGCCAACGTGAAGCATTCGTCTCGAATCGATCTGCAGGGACAAGCGTATGTCGGGTTTCCCGATCACGCGTCCCTCGCAGCACTGCGCGCGTGGTACGAGGGCCTTTCAGCCCGTGTGGCCGTCGAGCGTTATTTATCGCACAGGCGAGTTCAAGCGCAGTCCGCACGCGGCATGCTGGGTCGTATCCGGTGCCGCTTGATCGACATTGCTGAATTGAACGGACGAGACGATCTGGCCGCTGTTCTCGTCGATCGAAGTGCAGATCGCACTCGGTCGGGGATGCGGATTCATCGCGTGATCGAAGCATTGCGGGAACTTCATGACCGCGAGCCTCGCATCAACGATGACATCGCCTTCTGGCTGCCGCCACGAGCGAATCGGGCGCTCAAGAGCCAGGGCATCACGACGCTCGCTGAACTGACGCTGCGGGTTCCTCGCCGTCATCGCTGGTGGACCGACATCGACGGTATCGGCGCAGCGTTGGCACGCGAAATAGAGGCGCTCTTTTTGCGTCATCCGTCGCTGAACGAATCGGCGCGTCGACTGATGGAACGGTTCCAGCCGAGTAGCCGTGTCATTTGGCGTCAGATCACGTCTTCCCGTAGCCGAGACGGTTCGAGAGGGAAATATCGCGCTCCGAAGGCAAGGTGCATGCTGAATGTCACCACCGATAGGCAAGCGATCGAAGCATGGCTGACGCTGCATGAGACGGACGCTACGTCGAGGGCCTATCGCAAAGAAGCTGAACGGCTCCTACTTTGGGCAAATCTCGAACGCAAGCGCGCGCTATCATCATTGAACACCAGTGACGCCATTGCCTACAGGACGTTTCTGCGCTCTCCGCAACCACGAGATCGATGGGTCGGTCCACGGCAAACCCGTCTGTCAGAAGGGTGGAGCCCATTCTTCGGGCGGTTGCGTCCTTCATCTGTCGCCTATGCATTGTCGGTGCTCTCGGCAATGTTCCGGTGGCTTGTCGAGCAGCAGTACGTGGTCGCGAATCCGTTTGCTAGTGTGAGCGCTGAAACCTTGCGATCCAATAGGCCGGTACAGATTCGATCACTTCAAGACGACGAGTGGCGATTCGCTAGGCAGATCGCCGACGATTTATCGACGCAATACGGGTGGTCGGCGCAAGCCGCCCAGCGGCTTCGCTTCATTCTTGACTTCGAACTCGCAACCGGGCTACGCGCGAACGAACTAATCCAGGCACGAGTCGGAGACGTGTTCTTCGGCGATGCCGCCGACATTTGGTTGCGTTTGATAGGGAAGGGGCGACGCGCTGCCAGAGTCGCGGTGCCGCCGCTTGGGATGCAAGCACTTCAAATTTATCTTCAGCAGCGAGGCCTACCCGCGGACCCACGCCGCTGTAATCGGAACCTCCCTCTTGTGCCCGCACTCGGCAACAGTCAATCAGTGGGCGTTTCCGGGACACGCCTGCGCGCGGTGCTGAAGCGATTCTTTCGCCTTGTCGCCAATCAGATTCAGACGGCCGACTCCTCTGTCGCCCACAAGCTCGAACATGCAAGTCCGCATTGGCTCCGACACACGCACGCGACGTTCGCCTTGGCGCGCGGCGTAGAACTGCGCAACGTTCGTGATAACCTCCGGCATGCCTCCATCGCCACCACCTCGCAATACGTTCACGGCGACGAGGTCCTTCGGATGCAACAGCTCGGCGCCGCATTTGGCACGGATCTATAGTGGTTTCCCGGGATCCTGTTTTTTGACTGGACAGACACGCGTTCCGCATAAAGGTTGATCGATTCTTGGATTAATACAACCAATTCTTCACGATCAGCGGACCGCACCCAGAAATCGGCAAGGCGGCGGTTTCCATCGATCAGAACATGTCCAGGTCGCTCGCAGAAGCAGATCACTTTCGGGTTGCCTTGAGCAGCAGCCATTATTCGAGCAACGCACGCCGGTAGAACGCGACGCAACGGGCAAGTTTGGGGCTGACGGCTTCGAGGCGATGTGCGGCATCGCGTATCCCTCGCCTACAGGCACAGACTGGAGAAGAGAATGAAGACGCTAAGAATCGACCAGCTCCGACCGACTCAGATGACGCATGGCCTGCGCGAAGTCCGCCAAAAAATCAAAGTCTACAGAAAGCTAAAAGGTCACGACTTGGAAATGGCTATCGCGGAGAAGCCCGTTCCGATCGTGTACGGACCAGATGAAGCACCGTACGTCATCGATCACCACCACGTCGCCGCCGCTCTTTGGCAGGCGAAAGTAAAGCGTGTGCCGGTCGTTCTCTTCAAAGATCTCTCGAACCTCTCGATGACGGAGTTCTGGCTCACGTTGGAAAACAATCGCTGGACTTACCCATACAACGCCCTGGGCCAGCGGGTGACGTTTTTGGATATGCCACAACACGTTTGGGATCTTGAGGACGATGAATTTCGTAGCCTATCTGCGTCGGTGCGTGACGCAGGAGGCTACGAGAAAACCTCGGTTCCTCTTGAGGAATTCCGATGGGCCGATTTTTTTCGACGTCACCTTCCGTCACCGCACAGCGATGCAGAGTTCGATTCGCTTATCAAAATGGCGGTCGAACTGGCGAAGAGCAGAGCCGCCTTGGGACTTCCCGGTTATCTGGGGCCGACTGACTGATCGGTTGCTTGGTTACGTTAAGGGCTGACCCAGATCCGCGATCGAACACGCTTTAGCCGCGCTTGCCGGAGGGGAGAAAAGATGGATATGCTGCTAACCATATTTGGCGAAGGACGAGATCTCGACTCCCTTCAAATGTCCGCGCGTGCCGTTGCGGTCTTCTTCAGCGGTCTGGTTTTCATTCGTATTGCCGGACGGCGTTCGTTTGGACAGCGCTCGCCGTTCGACTACGTCGTCGCAATCTTATTGGGCGCGACGTTGAGCCGCGTCATCGTTGGTGCTTCACCCGCCATACCAACGGTGGCGGCTTCCTTCGTGATTGTTTTGGTCCACCGTATCCTCGCCTGGGCGTGCGTTTATTCGCCAAAGCTGGAGAGGCTCATTGTCGGAGCAGAGAGGGAAGTTTTCAGAGGTGACAAGTTCAACGATAGACAAATGTCGGCTGCGCTCATCACGAAGACCGATGTGTTCGAGACAGCGAGACAAGAACTGCATACAAGCGGACTTGAAGATGTCGAAACGGCCATTCTCGAACGCAATGGACAAGTGAGCCTCATACGCAAGTCGGAGAAGGCCGGCGTATAAGAAACGTGCGAGTCGACAGCTTCTTAATGACTTTTATGGTGTCGCTCCCGGGCATAGCACGGGGCCGTCGCTCTAACACGGACGGGGGCCATAAGATCGTGTTTTTTCCGATTAGATCGAGGCGAATCCCTATGATTGGCCGATATCGACGGCGCCAATCCTACTGTTGGCTACAGCGCCGCCTGTGTCGGGCTCAGCGGCGAGTTGCTTTCGTGCTCATCGCGCTGACGCGAGCTAGGGACCGGTGCCCACGCCTCTAAAGCGTCATGATGAGCTACGACGGGTGCGATGTCACCGAGCCGCAGCGATACGGCTCGCAACGTCGCGCCGAAACCCCGAGGCGCCCGGGAGTCGAGGCGTGCGCTGGTCACCACCATGACTGAATTGCTCGAAGCGATCGTGGCATTCGTCGCGACAAGCGCATCGACGAGCGCTACATCTTCGTTAAAGGCTAATGATTGGAAGCCGCCAGCCTTCGTATAGGCCTCGACCGAGCAACCCAGATTCGCGCCGTGTATGTGGCGGTGACCGTCGATGTCCCTATAATTGTTGTAGAAATCGGTGCGCACGTCTTCAGCGTGCTCTGTCCAGTCTACGACATTGATTACGCCACATACCGCGTCCGCGTCGCACCGAAGCTGCGCGCTCAGCCAATTCGGCGGGACTGTCGTGTCAGCGTCGGTGAACGCGAGCCAACGAGCGCCGTGAGCGATAGCCAACTCTGCCCCGAACGCTCGCGCACTGCCAACGTTGCGCTTGAAGACACTCATCACGAACGCACCTGCCGCCGAGGCGAATGCCTCTGTGTGGTCCATGCAAGCATCCGCTACGGCTATCACCAACACCCTTTCTCCCTTCAGTTGCGGATGCGCCGAGGCTGCGCGTACTGAACGTACACATGCGCCGATGACATCAGCCTCGTTATGAGCCGGGATAATCACGCTAATCATGTTGTTCAAGCACCAGCTAAAGAGTTTGATATCGGTCGGTGGCTGCTCATCGAACGCTACCCCTGCGCCAGCTAACTCTGCGCGACAGCCAGCCAGCCAGCTTTCAGCGCTAACGCAAACCCCGTACCTGAATTACTTCCCTATGAAGGCGCGCCGAGCGTGACGCGCAGTGGTCCGCCTAGCCTGATGTTATCGGACTGGCGCATTACGTACGTACTGCGCAGTGTCGGCGCCGCGCTGCGTTTTAGTCTTACTGTGTCATAAAATGTGTCGACGCAGAACTGCAGAATGGGCATCGCTGGAGCCGCTTAGCGACGTGCGCAGCGATGCACCAGCGCAGCGTGGCGATCGAGTCAGTCACGTGGCGCTGCGCGCGCTGGGGAGCCGCGTGGCACGTAGTCCGAGGGTAAGCCAGATGTGTCGCGGATCG
This sequence comes from Caballeronia sp. PC1, assembly GCF_021353155.1. Classification (NCBI taxonomy): domain Bacteria; kingdom Pseudomonadati; phylum Pseudomonadota; class Betaproteobacteria; order Burkholderiales; family Burkholderiaceae; genus Caballeronia; species Caballeronia sp. PC1. Next base: position 410,185 of record NZ_JAJUBH010000004.1, on the reverse strand, counting down.
CAGCGTTTTTTTTACCGCTTCCCTGAATGAGGCGCTGAGCAACGAGGAAGCCGTATGCGGCAATGCATAGCGATGCATGGTGATGAAACCCGCGCCAGCCGCGCCCCTCAAAGTGCCCGAGGCCAAATTCCTGCTTCAGGTCCTGGTAATCACGCTCGATGCGCCAACGCATTTTTGCAACCTGAACGAGGCGGTCCACAGGCGTGCCTGCGGCCAGCGTCGAGAGCCAGTATTTGATTGGCTCGGGCTCGCCATCGGGCCATTCAACCAGCAGCCATTCCTCGTCGCGCGGCGTGGGCCGCCAGTAATCGCGGTGTGAGGCGCGCACCCGCACCGCTGCGAATCGCGAACTGAGCGTAGCGCGCGTGCCTTCACGCCACGAAACCGTACGATAGCGGGAAGCGTCAAGCCCGACGGCCAACTCCTTGACCGATGCCGGTTCATGCCGCGGTACACGGCGCTGCAGACTTCTCGGTCGGCCAGGCTTGCCGCTGGATGGCTCGGCAGGCAGCGGCGCAGTGCCTGGCGCCCATACACGGGTGCTCGATTGGATACCCACCGCATATTGCAAGCCGATTTCGCTGAGGGCATCGCGAAACGCAGTGTCGTTTCCGTATCCTGCATCGGCCAGTACGACACCGTCCGGTGCACCGCTTTGCCGGGCCTCGCGCAACTGCGCGAGTGCGATCTGCGGCTTGGTCGCAAACCCGATCTCATCGGGCACGCCAGCCTGCGCCCGCCGTGGCGGATCGTCGGCCCATTCCTGTGGCAGATAAAGCTGATAAGCCACCGGCAGGCTTGCCTCTTCGGTGGCCACCGACAGGCTCACGGCCACCTGGCAGTTATCCTGTTTGCCCAGTTGCCCACAATATTGCCGCGCCACCCCAACTGAATGCTTCCCCTTCTTCGGGAAGCCCGTGTCGTCAATGATCCAGTAAAGGCCCTTTGTCGGATCCATGTGCGGCAGCACCCAGCGACGCACTTGTTCGAGTAACGCGGCGTCAGACCATTCCGACTTCGACACGAAGTGATGAAGTGATTGGTGCCGCGCACTCACGCGCTGAGGTTCCAGATGTGCTGCCAGCGGCTCCACGCTCTTGCGCCGGATCGGCAGCATCAAGCCTTGGCAATAGCCAATCAACCCGGAGTGGCGATCGCTATGTCTGACTGCCTCACATAGATGTTCCAAATACTCGTCGAACGACGTCTCCCAGTCCATCACTTCCTCATGCAAAGGATGAAGAAGCTCCTATAATGCCATGTGTTTATGACACAGTAAGATTAGGGCTCGAGGATTACCTTGAGGCAGCGGTCTTCCTGAGCGCGAACGAATTTGTATTCGACGAGTGTCTTCGCGACGCGTGCGGTGGGTGAACACGAATCGATCTAGATGATCAACGGTTGCTATATTCAACGACAAGAAGGTTGGATCAGAGTACTGAACTTTATGCGGACGAGTTCTGCCGGCTCTTTGGCGCAACGCGAAAGGGGAGGAGTTGCCGGCCCCCGGATCGCAAATCCGCCATCCGGATCCGCGCACGCATCCGGATTGTTCGATATCGATTTCGAGAGTTCGAAGCGGAACGACGTATCTCGGCAGCCGCTCAGCCAGGTGGCTTCGCATGGGAACTGATGCTGACGCGCTGGCGAATCTCTTGCAATTTCGTTGTTGGATGCTTGCGCAATCCGCGCTGAGGGATGACTACGACATGAGCGATGGCGGTGCCTGGATTGATGATCTCGCCACGCAACACGTGCGAGGCGAAATGATCAATCAAGTCGATGATGCTGCGCGTTAGATGATGGGCTTGCCGCCCGTCACGGCGACGGTTGCGCCCGAAATGTAGCTTGCTTCGTCCGATGCCAGCATCACATAGGCGGCGGCGAGTTCGGCGGGCTGGCCGGGGGGGGTCATCGGCGTTTGCATGCCGAAGTTTTCGACGCTCGACGGCGGCATCGTCGACAGAATAAGCGGCGTCCAGATCGGTCCCGGCGCCACGCAGTTCGCGAGCGAACACCTCGCGACTGTCCGCAAGTCTCCCGTGGGCCGAAGCCTGCCGGGTATATGCCTTTCTTTACTCCTCCATAATTGGGGCAAACGGCCGCGCACGGAACCCTTCGTCACGGAATACTATAACCGGTGCGAAAACGCGGTCGCGCCATCCTTGCAAAGTCAAGAACTCGCGGTAAGTGTTGCTCCGCGCCAAATGACGCGCCGTGGTTTTACCCAGCGGCTAAGGTTTCAAAACCACCTTAATGCAGCCGTCCTCTTTGTCGCGGAAGGTTTCGTACATCTTGGGTCCGTCCTCGAGCTTCATTCGATGAGTGATGACGAAGGACGGATCGATCTGTCCTTCTCCGATTCGCTTGAGCAGATCATCGCTCCAGCGATTGACGTGCGTTTGCCCCATGCGCCAGGTAAGACCTTTGTTCATCGCTGCGCCGAACGGGATTTTGTCGATCAATCCGCCATACACGCCAGGCACCGACAGCACGCCAGCCGGACGGCACACGTAGATCATTTCGCGCAGCACATGCGGCCGGTCGGTTTCGAGCATGATGGCCTGCTTGATTCGATCGTAGATGCCGTCGAACGAACGCGTCGCATGCGATTCCATGCCGACAGCATCGATACATTTCTCGGGGCCTTTTGCTTGCGTCAGATCGCGCAAACGGTCGAGTACGCTCGCGTCCTTGAAGTTGATTGGGATCGCGCCAGCCGCTTGCGCCATCGCAAGGCGTTCCGGAACGTGATCGATGACGATGACCTGTCTCGCCCCGAGCAATATCGCGCTGCGAATCGCCATCTGTCCGACAGGTCCAGCGCCCCAGATAGCGACGGTGTCGGTCGGTTCGATTTCGCAGTTGATCGCTGCCTGCCATCCGGTCGGGAAGATATCGCCGAGAAAGAGCACTTGTTCATCGGTCAGGCCATCGGGAATCTTGATATGCGTCTTGTCCGCGAACGGCACGCGAACATACTCGGCCTGTCCGCCCGCATAGCCACCTGTAAGATGCGTGTATCCGAAGAGGCCGGCCGTCGCGTGACCGAAGAGTTTGTCGGCAGCGTCCTTGTTCCGGTTCGAGCGTTCGCACACGGAGAAATTGCCCCGCTTGCATTGATCGCATTCGCCGCAGAAAATCGTGAATGGAACGACGACACGATCGCCCACTTTGAGCGCCGCGTTATCACGGCCGACTTCGACCACTTCGCCCATGAATTCATGACCCATCACGTCGCCTGACTTCATTCCGGGCATGAAGCCATCGAAGAGGTGGAGGTCCGAGCCGCAGATCGCGCAAGTCGACACCTTTATGATCGCATCGCGTCCGTGCTCGATGACCGGGTCGGGCACCGTGTCGTAACGGATATCTTTCTTGCCATGCCAAGTCAATGCTTTCAAGGTCGCCTCCTGCGGGTAGGCTTGATCGTCGGGTAGGTTCGTGGTTGCTGCAAGTCGGACGGCGCAACGCGTATGCCCGCTGAGGCATGGCACATGCTCGTGCACGCTTCGACGGTTCCTCTAACACCAAGGACAAAGTGCTATGACCAACGGTATGGCTGATCTCTTCCGGCGTCTGACAGCAGGCGTTTATGTGATCGGCGTCGCGCACGGAGGTGCAAGGAACGCGTTCACGGCAAGTTCGGTCATGCAGATCTCGTTCGACCCGCTCCTTGTTGCGCTCGCCATCAATCCGGCGCACGCGTCCTATCCGATACTCGACCGCGGACGGGCGTTCTCTATCAACGTTTTGCGCTCGGATCAGCAGGCCATAGCCGAGCACTTCGGCACGCACTCGGGCCGCACGATCGACAAGCTGTCGTCAACGCCCTGGCGGATCGGCCGAAGCGGCGCGCCACTGCTGCTCGATGCGGTGGCGTATTTCGATTGTCAGGTTCTCAGCGAGGCCGAAGCCGGGGATCACCGCCTTGTGATCGGCAGTGTGATCGACGGCGGGGTTCTCTCTCCGGAAGCGCAACCGCTGCTCTATGCCGCGACCGGAGATCTGGATCAGAGCGCGCAACTCTACGCGAAGGCGTTCAACGACTCGAAGTAGGTAGCCTTGTCTACCCGACCTCACGCCTGCGGCGGCTGTCCGTTGGAAGCGCTCAGGCCGCCGTCTACTGGTAGATTGACGCCGGTGACGAAGCGCGCGTCGTCGCTGGCGAGGAAAGCAATCACCGCTGCGATATCGTCGGGTTTCGCCGCGCGGCCTAGTGGAATGCGCTCGCGAAACTTGGCCATCAGTTGCTCGTCGCCGAGCATGTCCTGCGTGAGATCGGTCTCGGTCAGGCTCGGACATACCGCATTGACGCGCACACCATCGCGACCGTGGTCCATCGCGAGCGCGCGCGTAAAGTTGGTCACTGCGCCCTTCGCGGCGTTGTAGAAGCTCATCCCCCAATCGCCACCGAGTCCCGATACCGACGATACATTGACGATCGAACCCTTCGCATCGATCAGATGACGGATGGCCGCGCGGCTGCAATAGAAGACGCCGTCAAGATCGGTCGACATGATCGCGCGCCAGTCGTCGAGCGAGGCTTCGTCGATGCGTCCCGTCGGCGCGACACCCGCATTGTTGACGAGCACGTCGATACGTCCGAAGCGCGCAACGGTCGCCTCGATCAGTTGTTGCGCCTCTTCGTACTTCGATGCATCAAAGGTATGCACGAGCGTTCGCGCGGAATCGAGATCGCCTGCGACGCGGGCAAGCTTTTCGCGCGTGCGGCCTGCCAGCACGACCGAGGCGCCTTCGGCCGCGAAACGCCGCGCGGCGCCTTCGCCAATTCCCGATCCCGCGCCGGTCACGATGATCACTTTCGATTTGAAACGCGTGCTGTATTGAGAGTCGTTCATGGATAGATCGAGGAAAGAGGGTTATCACTTCAGATCGGCGGGTACCTTGCCGCCGTTTTCCGCAAGCTTCGTCATGACCTGCTTGTGCAGCCAGATGTTCATCGCGGCGGAGTCGTCGGTGTTGCCGGTGTAATGCAGTTCTTGCGCCAACGCCTTGCGCGATTCGAGACTGCTATCGAGATCGAGCAGTTTCAGCAGATCGACGATGGACGATCGCCAGTTCAATGCCGCGCCGTTTTGCTGCTGCTTTTGCGTGAGGATCGCGTCGACATCCACTTCGGGCAATGGCGTAACCGGCGGCCGGGAGGGTTCGACGCCGGGGGTTGCAGGCGTGCCGGCGGCGCCGCTCGCCGAACCCAAAGGTGTGCTGGTCGGATTGCCCGATGACGTCGAGCTCGATGGCGGCGCCGCATTGGGCGCCGCAGGCGGCACGGTTCCGCCCGAGGCGGTCGTCGCCGGATGGTCGTGCGGAAAGATCTTGTTCAGGATGTTCGAGAAGATGCTCATGTTTTCCTCCGTGCGTCAGTGAGATCGATGTTCTGCGCATTGCGCATCAAGCGTGCCGTGCGTCCCCTCATGCCGCAGGTCCATGCACGAAGTGACGAAGCAATGGTGCAAACGTCGTTGCGTCGGTCGGTTTCGCGCAAAACGCGTCGAATCCCGCGTGCTTCGCGCGTTGCAGATCGGCCTCGCTAGCCGCCGCGGAATGGGCGATGAGGATGGTTCCGGATGTATTCGCGTCCGCGCGAAGACGGGCCGCGACTTCCAGCCCCGACATGTCGGGCATCCAGATATCCAGCAGAACGACTTCCGGCTTGCATCGCGCGGTCGCGTCGATCGCGACGCGGCCGCCGTAGACGGCATCGGCATCGAAGCCGCAGATGGCCAGCACCATGCTGATGGCGTCGGCGGTATCCACGTAATCGTCGACGACGAGCACGCGTGGCGTGCCGGACGCGACCTTTGTTCTGCGCGTCCAGATCGCGCACTTCGGCACCCGGTTTTCGCTCGCGGCAGTCATGATCGGTTCGCGCCTCTATAACGACGCGAGCGGCGCTGCTGCGAGTTGCAGCAGCGCCGCCCGGTCTTACACCTCGTTGGCTTTTCCAGCGCCCAGGTCGGCGCCGGTGGTCGGCTCGGCGGTCGGATCCGAAGCCGTGCGCGATGCCATCGCCTGCAACACTTCGACGTCGCGTTCGGTCACGGTCACGGTCGCCGTTCCGTCGCCGCCATCGACGGCTGGTTGCGGGTCGTCGACGAACTGCCAGTCGCCGCCCTCATTCCACGGCCCGCGCGCGTCGTCGCCCTTCGACATGTTGAAGTAGACGCTCGTGAACTCCGGCTCGCCCGGCAGCTTGCCTTGCGGGAAGTTCGGCTGAATCGAGTGAAGGGCCTTTTCAAAGGACTTTTGATGCGCGATTTCGCGGGTCATCAAGAAGCCCAGCGCTTCCTTGATGCCCGGATCGTCGGTCACGTTGATGAGACGCTCGTAGACGATCTTCGCGCGCGCCTCCGCGGCGATGTTTGAGCGCAGGTCGGCCGTCGGCTCGCCGATGGTATCGATATAGGCAGCGGTCCAGGGCACGCCTGCGGAGTTGGTGAGGGCAGGGCCGCCGCCATAGAGCAGCGCGGTGGTATGCGAATCGTTGCCACCGCCGGTGAGCGACCGATACAACTCGGCTTCCGATTCCACCGCTTCCGCGAGTTGGCCCTTCGCACCCTTGTTCAGCATCGCGACGATTGAGCCGATCACTTCGAGATGGCTGAGTTCTTCGGTGGCGATATCGAACAACAGGTCCTTGCGGCCCGGATCATCTTCGCCGACAGCTTGAGTGAAATACCGGCACGCGGCCGCCAGTTCGCCCTGCGGCCCGCCGAACTGCTCGAGCAGCAGATTGGCGAGGCCCGGATTGGGCGCACTCACGCGGACGGTGTATTGCAGACGCTTGTTATGCACGAACATTTGCACGACTCCTTTTTCGGGGCGCACGAAACCCTTTACGGTCTCGGCGCGGATCATCAAGGTTGAACGGTTTTGCTCGCAGCGACCAAGAGGACATCGAAGCGTCGCTTACGGTCGTGCTGCTGCGAGCCTCAGCGCGAAGAGATCGCACCGGCGTATCGCGGAGGAAGCCGCGTCGTGGAAAGGGAGGCCGACTGTCCGGATAGAGTCCGCGACATCGGCCTGAATGGGAATCAGCAACGCGTATGCCAACCGGCCCGCCAATGTCCACAGCCGGGCACCGTCCATGCTTGATGCCCTGCGCATGGATCAACGGAGACCGCCATGGACGTCAAATCGCTTAAGGGCCGAACCTTTGCATGGCCCGCACGCACGTTCAAACGTTTCAGCGCCGATCGCGCTGCGCCGATGGCCGCGAGCATCGCGTTCTATTCCGCATTCTCGCTCGCGCCAACACTTGTCATGATGATCGCCGTCGCCGGCCTCGTGTTCGGTGCGGAGGCCGCTCGCGGTCAGCTCTTTCATCAGATCAGCGGCATGCTCGGAAAGGATGCCGCGGCGAGCGTGCAGGCGATCGTCGAGCACGCGCACCGGAGCGGCGGAAGCGGCCTCGCGGCGGTGATCTCGTTCGTACTGCTGGCCGTGGGCGCATCGGCGACGTTCTCATCGTTGAACACGGCGCTGTCGATCATCTGGCCGAAAAGCGGAAGAGAGAAATCGGGTGTCGCGACGCTCGTCAAGGTTAGATTGATCTCGTTCGGTCTTGTCATGGGCGTCGCGTTCCTGCTGATCGTGTCGCTCGTGCTGGATACTGCCGTACAGGCCGCGGGAAAATGGGTGTTCGGGGAATCGCCGCTCGTCGTCATCGGCGATATCGTGCAATTCGTGCTCGGGCTCGCTATTCTTTCTTGCGCGTTTGCGGCGCTGTTGAAGTATCTGCCGGATGGACACGTACCGTGGCGCGATGCGCTCGTGGGCGGTGTGATTTCCGCGGTGCTCTTTTCGGTCGGAAAGAAGCTCTTTGCGCTGTACCTGACGCACGCCGGGACCGCGAATGCATTCGGCGCAGCCGGCTCACTCGCCGTGCTGCTGATGTGGCTGTATTTCGCCGCCGCCGTGATGCTGCTCGGCGCCGAAGCCGCCGCGACGAGAGTCGAAGCGCGTGAAGGAGAAGTGCGAGATGGCAAGGCGCGAGATGGCGGAGCCCGGACTTCGCGCGAAGAGCACACGCCTCGTGCCGCGCCGCAGAGCGTGCCTGCGAACACGCGCGCGCCAATCTCCCATGTTGCCGCACCTGTGATCGTGTCCGCTCCTGTGGTGCAATCCGACTGCCGCGTCGCACCGAGCGGGTCCTCGGTGGTCGCAAGGGTGCTCAATGTGGTGAAGGCAAATCCGAGCCGGTTCGCAATCGCGGCAGCGGGCGCGAGCCTTTTCGTCTTCACGAAGGGCACACATGGCCATCACCCAGGAAAACGTTCCTAGGCGCCGTCTTATGCCTTCTCCGGGCGATGCCGAGAGGCGACTGCCGCGAAGCATCGCTGTAGTGCTACGGCACGACGGTTGCTATGATCGTGAGCAGCATCGTTGACGCCATGAACGGAACGTCCGTGCGCTCAAAGAGGGCGAGGTCTTGGTCGGCAAGGAGCCACACATGCAAGGGCCACACATTCACGGGTACTTGGACCACCTGATAACGCGGGCCATCTATTCGGGCGCCGCCGGCGAGCTCGTCTCGGCTTGCGCCGCGTCAACCGCAGCCGTTCAGTCGGGACACGGGTCATGGGCGTCGATCAACGCTGTTTCCCATTGTCTATGGCCGACAGCGATCTGGCATGAAGAACGGAGCTTTCGGTACAGCGCATGTGGCGCAACCCTCCATATGGGAAGTGCCGCCTTCTGGGGTGTGATGTTTGAAGCCTTATGCGAAAACCGTCCCCGCCCGCCCGCCGACCGTCGTCACCGCCGCCGCGACGAGCGCACTGATCGCCTATGTCATCGACTATCATGCCGTGCCGAAGCGCGTCACACCAGGACTCGAGGCTCGCCTGTCGAAGCGCTCGCTGACGATGCCCTACGTCGCACTCGACGCGGGCTTTGCCTTCCCGGCGGTGCTGCGGCCACGTGACATGCGCTGACCCAAGGCGAGACGAAATTGGACATCCCAAAGCAAGCCGTGTCGTTCCTTAGCTCGCGTGGCTTAAAGCTGGCGACGGCCGAATCGTGCACGGCCGGCTATATCGCTTCGCTCATTTCGTCGGTGCCGGGAAGCGGAAGCTGCCTCGACGTTGGCTTCGTGACATATTCGCCGACTGGAAAGGCAGGGTTTCTGGGGGTGAGCGAAGAAACGATGACGCAGTACGGGCTGACGAGCGAGGCCGTCGCTCGCGAGATGTCCGAAGGTGCGCTTGTTCAGGAAGGGTGCTGCGCCGATGTTGCCGTGTCGAACACCGGCGTCGCCGACTCGTCGCCAGCCGGCGGTCCTCCGCCCGGTACGCAATGCTTCGCATGGTCGTTCAAGCTGCGCGACGGCCGCATTCGAACATTCAGCGAGACGCGGCGCTTCGAAGGTGAGCGAAATGACGTGCGCCGCGCCGCAGCGCTCTATGCATTATCGCGTATCGAACACTACTTCGACGGGCTGTCGCAACGGTGACCCACAGCGAAGGAGGCAAACATGCACGAGAGCGACAGCGAATGGCAGAAGTGGCAACAGCAAGTCTTTCCCGAGTCGAGGTGTGCGCAAGCAGTTTGACGCCGACTTGAACGCGAGCGGCGCATTGCATATCTTTCCGACCTTCGCAAAACCATCTGGCAACGGGCGCGGGTGAGTAGAGGTTCGGGAACGCGCGTTGCGAATTTTTTTTTCAGCGCCCCAATGCGCTCTTTGGTTGATGCGACGTTTGACCTGGAGGGATCATCATGGCATCGAAGACATTGCAGGATTTGTTCATTCACGCGCTGTCAGATGTCTATAGCGCGGAAAAACAGTTGACCCGGGCGTTGCCGAAACTCGCCCGCGCCAGCGCGAATAGCGAGCTCAAGGCGGCGTTCGAGACACACCTCGAAGAGACACGCGGCCAGATCGAGCGCATCGACCAGGTGGTCGACGTATGCGGCATCAAGCTCAAGCGCATCAAGTGCGTCGCAATGGAGGGTCTCGTCGAGGAAGGACAGGAACAGATCGAGGATTTCGAGGAAGGTCCGATCCGCGACGCCGCATTGATCGCCGCCGCTCAGAAGGTCGAGCACTACGAGATTGCAACGTATGGGACGCTCGCGACGCTGGCCAAGCAACTCGGTCAAGAGGAGGCGATGAAGCTCTTGCTCGAGACACTGGCAGAAGAGAAATCCACCGACGAAAAGTTGACTCAACTCGCCAAGCAGCAGCTCGCCGGGCAAGTGCCGGCATAGGCATGAGGCGGGACGGCGCGTCAGAAGACACAAGAGCAAAGACGAGCGCCAATGCGGCTACAGGTCGAAGCAGTAACGATCAGCAGCACGCTCGACAACGGCTGACCATAACGAGCAAGCCGCGAGTGACGTAATCGCTCCAGGCGACGTGCCGGCATCAGACAACGACGGCACGTCGCTGCGTGGAGCACGGCTAAACCGGAACAGGTCGGGATGCTAGTGAGTGGTCCGGGGGCCAGCGGCAGCGAATCGATGGATACATGCCGCGTCTTCGCGCGGTATTTGTTAACCTGTACGTGTGCCAGCCGTGCGTCGTTCAAAGCTTCAATTGCACACGCTACTTATGAATACTGCCGCGAAACGATGCGACGTCATTCGTCGTGACCGGACGCGCGTCATTGCCCCAGGAACCGCGTACATAAGTGAGCACCTGCGCGATCTGCGCGTCAGTGAGGCGACCGGCGAACGGCGGCATGGGCTGACGCGGCGGACCGTGAATCGTTGCAGGACTGTTACCGCCTTCGACGACGAGTCTGATCAATGACGTGGTGTCTTCGCTGATGACCGAAGGAGTGCCGGCGAGCGCCGCAAACGCATGAGGCACGCCCTTGCCATCGCTTCGATGACACTGCGCGCAAAAGCCCGCATACACCGCCGCGCCCTGCTCGGGCGCGACGTCGGGCGCGCGTGTTTTCAGGCGCCCCGGCTGCGCGAGCGACGGATCGAAGACGCCGTCAGCGGCGCCGGTGGCGGGCAGCGTCTTCAGATAGACGGCGATCGAACGCAGGTCGTTGTCGCCCAGATATTGCGTACTGTCCTCGATGGTTTCGACCATGCTGCCGTATGCGACCATGCTCGCGCCGTGGCCGGTCTTCAGAAACGCTGCAATATCTTCCTGAGCGATGCGGCCAAGTCCCGAGCCGGTATCGGCGCGCAGGTTCGGGGCGAACCAGTTGTCGTTGATGCCGCCGGAAAGAAACGTCTTCGACGACTCGTCATAGCCGCGCTCCTGATAGCCGATGCCGCGGGGCGTGTGACACGAGCCGCAATGGCCGAGCGACTGCACCAGATACGCGCCGCGATTCCAGCTCGCGTCGCGATCGGCGTGCGGCGCGAAGCGTTCCTTCGGTGAAAACATGGCACGCCAGATGCGCAATGCCCATCGCTGATTGAACGGAAACGGCACCTTCGTTTCCGGCGGACGATGCTTCACGGGCGGCACGCCGTGCATCATGTACGCGTAGAGCGCGCGCATGTCCTCGTCCGTGATCTTGACGAACGCCGGATAGGGCATCGCAGGATAAAGTGGCTTGTCACCGCGCCCGACGCCTTCGCGCAGTGCCTTTGCGAAATCCGCATAGTTGTACGCGCCGATGCCGGTCTCGCGATCCGGCGTGATGTTGCTGCTGACGATAGTCCCGAATGGCGAGGTCATCTCGAGACCGCCCGCATACGGTGCGCCGTTCCGAGCTGCGGTATGACAGCCCGCGCAATCGGCCGCTTTAGCGAGATACTCGCCGCGCGCAATCAGTTGCACGGATGGCGAGTCATCGTCGGCCATGACGGCGACGGGCCAAAGCAGCAGCGACAGTACGAGACGCGACAGACTCTTCATTGATGGTAGAGGTAAGCGGCGATATCGCGCGCGTCGATTTCACTCACATCGAGATCGGGCATTACATTCCCGGGCACGATGCGTTGCGGGAAACGAATCCATTGCTGTAGATTCTCGGGCGAATTCGGCAGCTTTCCCGCGATGTAGGCGCGCTCGCCGATTTTCTGAAGCGTCGGTCCGACCATGCCGTATGCGCCCGGCACGCCGTCGATCCGATGACACGCGCCGCAGCCATAGCGCTGAATCGCTTCAAGCCCGTGTCGCGGATTGCCGCCGGTGATCGCATCGGATGATGGCGGCTCGCCGGTGCAGGCCGTCAGCGTTACGAGCGTCGTAAGTGCGATATCGAGGGTGCGCATGACATCATCCCTGGTGCGGCATGCGGACGCCGACGGGCGGCGATGCACGACGCATCAGCCAGCGCGCACCGACCAGCAGCCCGCCAATCAGATACGCGAGCCCACCCGGCACCCACATCACGAGCCCGCCGAGTTGCTGATCTTGCAGTGGATCGAAGCCGAGAGCGCGCGTCGTCTCGATGCACGACGGATACCAGACGCCGGGCGCGAGCGTCAGCAGCGCGCCGAGTGCGCCGGTGTGAACCATCGTCGTGAAGAGCGACAGCATCGCGTGCGCGTTGGCTGCGCCGTGCGCTTCCGACGCGCGGCCGAAGACCGTCCACCAGAACAGCAGTGCGCTCGCGAGAAAGCTCGCATGTTGCAGTGTATGGATGCCGGGACGCGCGAGCGCCGCTTCGAAGAAGCGCGGTGCGTGCCAGCACCAGAGCGCAGCGGCGTGCAGCGTCCAGGCAACGATGGGTAAGGTAAAAAGATGCCACGGCAGTCTAATCCAGCGTGAGCGCGTCGCCGCGCCGATGCGCCTGCGCGCGGCGGCGGGAAACGCCCAGAGCCACACTGCGATCGGCCGGCCGATCACGAGCAAGGGCGCGGCCACCAGCATAAAAAGCTCGTGCTGCACCATGTGTGCGGAAAAGAGCCATTCGCTTAACGCATGCAGCGGCGACTCCAGCCCGGCGACGAGCGTGAGCCAGCCGGCGACGAATGCCGCGAGCCGCGCCGTACGTCCTGCGCGGCCTTGCGCACCGCGCGCATGCAGTCGCCCATAGCCTGCGACGTAGAGCGCAACGCTAACGGCGAGCGCGATGACGACCCACGGTTCGAACGTCCACGCGAGCGGCGATGCCTGCGTCGTGGAGACGTGGGCATGCGCGACGGCGCAAGCGCCGAGCGCGACGAGCGCAACGAGTGTGCCGAGCGCGCCACGCAGCGCGCACTTCAACAGGCGGACAGTAGCCATTGCGGTATGGTTATGGCGATCACGGACAGAACCGACAGCGCGCCGACCCCGGCCGCCACCGCTGCGATAAACCCGGCGCGTGCGGGCCGGCCGGTCATGTCGGGCGTCGGTAATGGGGGCGACGGCAAAGGGGGCGACGGCAAAGGGGGCGACGGCAAAGGGGGCGACGGCAAAGGGGGCGTCGATCGTGCGGGCGCCGATGACGTGGATGAGCGGCGCGTCTCGCGCCAGCGCTGCCACGCGAGTAGCGTTGCGGCCGTGCAGACGACGAGACTCGCGCCGCTGACGCCGTCGAGCAGCGCGTGGCCTCCGAGCCGGCACGCGGGCGTCACCAGCGCGTAGTTGACGCTAAGACATCCCAGCACGATGGACGGGGCGCCAAAGAGCGCAAGCCAGGTTTTCATATTCGAGTCAGTAGCGCGATGCCCAGTAAAGGACGCCGTAGATCGGCAGCCAACTCAACACGACGAAATACCAGTAAATCGCGTTCTCGCTGACGTCAACGAGTCGCTTGCCCTCGAACGGCCCGGTGAACAGCAACACGGCCAGCACGGCGGTATCCACGGTATCGGTGATCAAGTGTGTCGTGTGCAGCCCGAGCAGCAGCCAAACGACAGAGCCGTACGCGTTCGCATACCAGCTCACGTTCAGCGCGGCAAATTCGAATCCGCGTATCACGAGAAACGCAAGGGAGGCGACGAGGCAGACAGAGAGCCATAGCGCGGCTTTTGCGCGGTCGCCGCGTTCTGCCGCGATCTTCGCCAACTGGTTCGGCCACAGGCTCACGAGCAGCACGGCGGTGTTGAGCGTGCCCCAGAGCAGATCCGGTGGATCGGCGGCCAGCGGCCAGGCAGGCGCGCGCGTGCGCAGGTAAAAGACCATCATTACCGCGATGGCGAACACCGTGCCTTCGATCAGCATCAGGCCGGCTGTGCTCCACCACATCAGACTGCGGTGACTGAAGGCGAACGTCGGCAGCGTGCGAACGTCGAGCACAATATGCGCCCCTTCGTTCTCGTCGCGGCCCGGCGCGACGATGCGGGTATCTGCGTTCATGGCCGGCGCTCCCGCGCGACCGCCAGCCGGTTCTCGCCGCGATTCGGCCAGAACCAGCCGATCATCGCCAGGGCGACCGGCAGCGACCCCCAAACGATCGCCCACGGCGTATAGATCGAGCCGATGAAGAGCACCGTCGTTGCCGCCGCGCTTACACACGGCCAGATGGACGGCGTCGGAAACATGGGCCGATGGTCGGGCTGTGCATCGAGCACGCTCGTCACGAGCACTTCGCGCGCATCGGCGGCGAGCCCGGCGACGAAGGCCGGCTGCGCGGATGGCTCCCATCGCGGATCGCGGCCATGCACGACCGGAATCGCATCGAAATTATGCGGCGGCGGCGGAGACGGCACGCTCCATTCGAGCGTGCCCGCGCCCCACGGATCAGCAGCAGCGCGATCGTCGCTGCGCAGACTCTTTACGACGTTGACGATGAAAAGCAGCACGCTCAGCGCGATCACATACGCGCCAATCGTCGCCGTGAGATTCATGCCGTCCCAGCCCAGTCCGTGCGGATAGGTCCACACACGCCGCGGCATGCCCTCGAGGCCGAGCAGATGCATCGGAAAAAAGGTGACATTGAAGGCCGTGAAGAACAGCCAGAACTGCCACTTGCCGAGCCGCTCGTCGAGCATGCGACCCGTGAACTTGGGGAACCAGTAAAAGAACGCACCGAAGAGCGGAAACACGGCGCCGCCGAGCAGCACGTAGTGCAGATGCGCGACGACGAAGTAGGTGTCATGAACCTGCAGATCGAGCGGTACGGAGGCGACCATAATGCCCGTCATACCGCCCATCACAAGGATGAAGAAGAATGCGAGGACGAAGAGCAGCGGCACCCGCAAGCTGAGCTTGCCGGTCCAGAGCGTGCCGATCCAGCAGAAGATCTGAATGGCCGAAGGAATTGCGATCATCAGGCTCGCGGCCGTGAAGAAGCTCTTGCCAAGTTCGGGAATATTCGTCGCGAACATGTGATGCACCCACAGTCCGAACGACAGGAACGCGGTGGCGATGAGCGACAGCACCATCGCCGGATAGCCGAACACCGGACGGCGTGCGAAGGTCGGGATGATGGATGAGATAAAGCCGAGCGGCGGAATGAAGATCAGATATACCTCGGGATGGCCGAAGAACCAGAAGAGGTGTTGCCACAGCAATACGTCGCCGCCTTTCGCCGGGTTATAAAAGTGCGTGCCAACAAGGCGGTCGAGAATCAGCGCGGTGCTGCACAGCATGATGGAGGGCATTGCGAAGATCACCATGAACTGGGTGACGAGGGTGGCCCACACGAACAACGGCATGCGGTTGAGCGACATGCCGGGCGCGCGCAGCTTGAAAATTGTCGTGATGAGCACTACGGCTTCGAGCAGGCCGGATAGCTCGGTGAAGGTGATCATTTGCGCCCAGATGTCGGCACCCTTGTTGGGCGAGTAGTCAGGTCCGGCAAGCGGCACATAGCTGAACCAGCCCGCATTCGGCGCTGTGTTGACGGCAAGCGAGGCGAACAGCAGAAGTCCGCCGAAGAGAAATACCCAATACGCGTACGCGTTCATCCGCGGGAACGCGATGCTGCGCGCGCCGATCATCAACGGCACCAGGTAGGCGGCAATCGCCTGCATCACCGGCACGGCAAAGAGGAACATCATCGTCGTGCCGTGCATCGTGAAAAGTTCGTTGTAGAGGTTTGGGCCGATCAGGCGCTGGTCGGGCCGCGCGAGTTGCGTGCGCATCGCCAGCGCGAGAAGTCCCGCGAGCAGGAAGAACACGAACGTTGTCACGATGAAGCGGCGCGCAATGGTCTTGTGATTGACCGCGCTCAACATGCCGAGAAATCCGGGCGGATCGCTCCAGGTCGCGGCAAGCGCATCGCGCACCACGGGCGATGCATGCGGACCGTCAGCCGGGTCGCTGGTATTGCGCTCGTCGCTCATTTGAGCGTCTCCATCCAAATGAGCAGCGCCTGCAGATCGGCGGGCGGCAGGCGCGTCGGCGGCATGACTGTGCCGGGCTTGAGCGTGCGCGGATCGACGATCCATCCGGCAAGATTGCCTCGATTGTTCGCCAGCGTGCCGGCGGCGATGAATGGCCTACTGGCGAAGTGCGTGAGATCGGGACCGATCGTGCCCTGTGCATCGGTGCCGCGCACCGTGTGACAGCGGGCGCAGTCCTGGCCCATGAATACATCACGGCCGCGCGTAGCGATCTCGTCTGATGGCGCGATGGCCGGCTGGCGTTGACGAGCGGCCCACGTCTCATACTGCGCGGGCGGATCGGCGATGACTTGAAACGCCATCAACGCGTGTTCATAACCGCAGAATTCCGCGCATTGCCCGCGATACACGCCCGTCTTGTCCGCGCGAAACTCGATCGTCGCGTCGCGGCCGGGAATCATGTCCTTCTTGCCATGAAGGTTCGGCACCCAGAACGTGTGGATGACATCGGCGGCTTTCAGTGACACCACCACCGGCCGTCCCACTGGCACGTGCAGTTCGTTGGCGAGCGTGAAGCCGGGCGCATTGCCCTCGCTTGGATAGCGCACCTGCCACCACCATTGATAGCCGGTCATTTCGATACGCAGCGCGTTGTCGACGGGCAGGCGCGAGAGGGCGCGGTCGGTGAGGACATCGGCCAGCACGAGGCCAAAAAGCAATAGCGTGGACGCGCCCGTCGCGGCGGCGACCCAAAAGCGCACGCGCGGTTCGCGATGTCCAATGACGGAGAGATCCGCAGGCGTCGCTCGATTGGCGCCGGGCATGCGCATCATCGCGATGAGACATGCGAGCAGAATTGCGGCAAATACCGCACAGCAGACCGTTAGCGTCAGATGCCAAAGGTCGAGGATGCGGCTGGCCTGAACGCCTGCCGGATTCAGTGCGCTCTGCATGGTGCGTCGTGGGCTTCCGAAAATGACACTTTCCGGCACTGGACAGAAGCCGGACGTGCACGCTGTCCCAGCAATCGACATACCGTCCGACCGAGCACGCTCGCGAAAGCCGCTCGAAAGGGTACGCAGATTGCTCGCGCGTGAACCAAACACGTCGAAAATGCGCGAGGCAAGGACATGGCCGAATCAGACGATACCGTTCGCACAAACGCCGCATACCCGTATTCGTCGGGCGGATGGGGCTCGCTGAAAGCGGTCACTGGCGCGCTTATCCGGGAAAAGGTGCCGCTGAAGGAAAGCACGGTCCTGCTGAAGCAGAACAAGCCCGATGGCTTTGCCTGCGTGAGCTGCTCCTGGGCCAAGCCGGCGGACCCGCATACGTTCGAGTTCTGCGAGAGCGGCGCGAAAGCGACGGCGTGGGACTTGACCGCAAAGCGCATGACGCCGCAGTTCTTCGAGTTGCACACGGTGACGGAGCTATGCGCATGGCACGATCACGATCTCGAAGACGCGGGGCGTCTCACCGCGCCGCTGCGCTACGACGCCGCCACCGACAAGTACGTGAGCGTTACCTGGATCGAAGCATTCGAGGACATCGGCCGCGAGTTGCGCGCGCTTGAACCGAACCGCGTCGCGTTCTACGCATCGGGGCGCGCATCGCTGGAAACGTCGTATATGTACCAGCTTTTTGCACGCATGTACGGCACCAACAATTTGCCCGACAGCTCGAACATGTGTCACGAAAGCACGAGCGTTGGATTGAAGGAAGCGATCGGCGCGGGCGTTGGAACCGTTAGGCTCGACGACTTCGAGAAGACCGACCTGATGTTCTTCTTCGGACAGAACGTCGGGACGAACAGCCCGCGCATGCTGCATCAGTTGCAGGAAGCGAGAAAGCGCGGCGTGCCGATCATCACGTTCAACCCGCTTCGCGAGCCAGGGCTGCTCAAGTTCGCCAATCCGCAGTCGCCGCTCGAGATGCTGACACCCGCGCATACGGTGATCAGCACGCAATATCATCAGGTGAAGACGGGCGGCGACACCGCTGCGATGCTCGGAATTTGCAAGGCCGTCATTCACGCCGACGACCGCGCGAAGGAAAGCGGCGAGCCGCGCATACTCGACGTCGATTTCGTCGAAACGCATACGGTCGGCTTCGACGCATTCGCCGATTACGTGCGCGCCGCGTCCTGGGACGATATCGAACGCGTGGCGGGGCTGCCGCGCGCCGATCTCGAAGCAGCGGCCGAGCAATACATGCGCGCGAACGCGGTGATGGCGCACTACGGCATGGGCATCACGCAACATAGACAGGGCGTGCAGAACGTTCGCATGCTGTGCAACCTGCTTTTCCTGCGTGGCAATCTGGGCAAGCCGGGCGCGGGGCCGTCGCCGGTGCGCGGACATTCGAACGTGCAGGGCCAGCGCACGGTGGGCATCACCGAGAAGCCCGAGCTCGCGCCGCTCGACAAGCTCGCGAGCCAGTTCGACTTCGAGCCGCCGCGCGAGAAGGGGATGAATATCGTCGAGACCTTCGAAGCAATGCTCGACGGCAAAGTGAGCGCGATTGTCAATCTCGGCGGCAATCTCGTGCGCTCGGTGCCGGACCGCATGCGCATCGAACCGGCGTGGCGGAATCTGAAGCTCACGGTCAATGTCGCGACGAAGCTCAATCGCAGTCATCTCGTGCATGGGGAGAAGTCGTACATTCTGCCGTGCCTGAGCCGTATCGAGATCGATACGCAGGCAAGCGGCGCGCAGGCGGTTTCGATGGAAGACAGCACGGGCTGCATTCACGGCTCGCGCGGCGTGGCCGAGCCCGCATCGGCCGATGCGCGCTCGGAGCCGTATATCGTCGCGGCGCTGGCGAAGCATACGCTCGGCGAGCGCTCGACCGTCGACTGGGAACGTTGGCGCGACGACTATGCGCTCGTGCGCGATGAAATCGCGAAGACATATCCCGAGACCTTTCACGACTTCAACGAAAGAATGTGGACGCCGGGCGGCTTCCCGCGCGATCTGCCCGCACGCGAGCGCAAGTGGAAGACGAAGAGCGGCAAGGCGGAGTTCTTCGTGCCCGAGACCATCGGTGAAGACCCGGACATGCTCGAGCGCGAACCGCAATCGCTGCGGCTCATGACGCTGCGCAGCGACAGCCAGTTCAACACGACGATTTACAGCCACGACGACCGCTTTCGCGGCATCAGCGGCAGCCGCATGGTGATCCTGATGTGCGAGGCGGACATGGCGCGCCACGGTCTCAGGAAGGATGACCGCGTGACTTTGCGCACGATCGCCGACGATGGCTTCGAGCGGCGCGTCGCGGGTCTGCGCATCGAGCCGTACGACATACCGCAGGGATGCATCGCCGGCTATTACCCCGAGTGCAATCCGCTCCTGCCGCTATGGCACTACGCGAAGGGAAGCAAGGTTCCCGGCGCGAAGTCCATCCCGGTTCTTATCGTCGAGGTGAACGGCACGCCGCGCGAGCCGTGAGCGGTTACGCGCGATATCCGCGGCGCGAAAAAGCGGGCCGCAGACACTGCGCGAGGGCGAGCGCGCCGATCGACATCAGCGCAAACGATGCGAGCGGAAACGTGCCCGCGGTATTCGCCGCGATCGCGCCGGGCCGGTGCTGCGCGACGAGCTGCATGCGGCGCTTTGTCATGCGCATGCCGAGCTCGGATAACTGCGATGCGAGCGCGCGTTCGGCCGTCGGAAGCAGCACCGTTTCCTCATCCGCGACGTGATGCATCACTTCACGCATGAGCTGCATGAAACGGGCGTCGTAGGCGGCATCCTCCGGACCCATCGAACGCAGCTTCGCGATATCTTCGCGCATCTTGTCGTGCTCGGGCTTGCTCTTCGTGAGTCGCTCGTCTCCGGCCATCGCTTCGCTGAGCGCCGGATAGAAGATCTCTTCTTCGAGTTGCGCGTGTATTTCCAGCGCCGTGCAGGCGAGCTCGACGATAGCGCGCTTTCTCCACCACGCTGTTTCCACGTGATAGCGATGAAAGGCCGCCATCACATGTGTGTGATCCATGCGGATCATTGTCGTGATTGAAGGGGCGCAGCAGGTTGGCATGTCCACAATGACTCCTTAGCCGCATTACAGGGCTGCTGTGATGGTAGGGGGTCGCCTGATCGGTCGGCTAGCCCCGAGCATGGTGGGCTGTGTCCCTCGTCAAGGCTGAGGATCACCTTGATACAGCCATCCTCTTTGTCTCTAAATGTTTCGTACATCGGGGGGCCATCTTCCAGACGCATGCGCTGCGTGATCACAAAAAGGAGGGGGCGATCTGTCCTTCCTGGATGCGGCTTAGGAGATCATCGGTCCAGCGCTTGATGTGCGTCTGGCCCATGCGACAGTTGAGCCCTTTATTCATCTTGTCGATCAGTCCGCCATACACGTCAGGCACCGAAAGCGTCCCCGGCGGACGGCACACGTAGATCATCTCGCGAAGCACGTGCGGCCGGTCAGTCTCCAGCATAACCGCCTGTTTGGCGCGATCGAAGAGGGCGTCGAACGAACGCGTCGCATGCGCTTCCATACGCGACTGCGTCGATGCATTTTCCGGACCTTTGCCCTGCGTCAGGTCCCTCAAGCGATCCAGCACGCTTTCCTCTTCGAAGTCGATTGTGATGGCGCCCGCCGCGCGCGCCATCGCGAGACGTTCGGGCACGCGATCAATCACGAAGACCTGTTTCGCGCCGAGCGGCAAGGCAAGCGCAATGCCATCTGCCCGACGGGAGCCGCGCCCATATCGCCACGGTATCGGTGGGTGCGATCTCACACTGAACCGCCGCCTGCCAACCGGTCGGAACGATATCGCCGAGAAAGAGCACTTGGGTCGGGAACCGTGTCGTATCGATTATCGTCTTCCCATGCCGGATGAGTGCTTTCATCGGTGCCTCGGGCGGTTTGCTGCAATGGCGGGCGCGCTGTGGTGATCCTAGGCTTCGTTGTCAGACTTTCCAGGTCTGCCGCTGCGGCTCGCGGGCTCGAGGTCGGGATCGATATGATCGTGTTCGGGGGCGTAAGATCCTTCCTCGGGATGATCCTTTCCCTTGGGCACAAGAGTCGGGTCGATGTTGCCGTGCTCACGCCGTTCGATGGTGCCGTCACCCTTTTCCTTAACATCACCTACGCCAAGCGCTTTGCGGCGCTTGTCCGCGCGCTTAACGGGATCAGATGGTTCGTTTTGCATCGCCTGCTCCTTCAGCACTCTTGAGGGTATCGCTGCCCATCAAAGCAATCGATATGCCGCGATCACCATGCGTGCGCACTTTGTCGCGGACCATGACACATTTCGATTGAGGGCCGGGCGCTTACACCACTGCTTGACGGCACTGAGCGTTGCGCACCGGCACGGCCTCGATCACCCCGCGGAAATGCTGCGCCGTGCGCCGTAAGCCGTCGTCGAGCGAGGTCGTCGGCGACCAGCCGAGCGCCTTGCGTGCGAGCGCGATATCCGGCTGTCGGTGCCACGGATCATCCATCGGCAGAGGCTTGAACGCGATCTCCGATGACGACGCCGTCAGTTCGATGATTCGCCGCGCGATATCGAGCATCGAAAGCTCGTGCGGATTGCCGAGATTCGCCGGGCCGGTCAGTTCGTCGGGCGTCTTCATGAGGCGGATGACCATCGACCATATCGTCGACGTAGCAGAACGAACGCGTCTGCGCGCCTTCGCCATAGACCGTGATCGGCTCGCACGATAGCGCCTGCATCATGAAGTTCGAGATCACGCCCTCATCCGACGGGTGCATGCGCGGCCCATATGTATTGAAGATGCGCGCAATCTTGATCGAAAGCCCGTGCTGCCGCCGATAGTCGCATGTTGATTACGAACGTGGAGAAATTAGGCTACGCGGTGATCGAAGCGGCCGAAAGCATCGCCGGCCTGAAAATTCTGCAGTCCCGCGCGAGACTTGGCCTTTTAACTTGCGCTTTCGGTCTGCCCTGCGCGCCACCGTCGCCAAGCGTCTGAACAACGACGCGGCGTTATTTACCTTACACTGCCGGCATAATTTATTTGACACGACCGAGGACCTCCGGCTTTAGGTCGTCGATCAGCGCGCGCAGCCTTCGGAGGTCCTCGACACGAAACTCGGAGCGTCCCGCTGCGGTCTGAGCGAACGCGTCCGGTTCGTCCACATCAGTCCATGAGGCCAGTATCGATACTAGCCGGCCATGTTCGTCATAGAACATCACACGATCCTCTCCCCAGTTCTGACGGCGAGTAGCCAGTTGGATCCGGGTACCGCGCAGGGGATGAAACGGATGGGTGATCTCGACCGTTACAGTCGCGCGACCGTCATCACGACAAGCAGTTGCTGACTTACGATAACGGGATGGCCGAGAGCTTCGTTAAAACGATGAAGCGTGATTACGTTTCGTGGATGCCGAAACCCGACGCCAGGACGGCGTTGCAAAACCTGGCCATCGCGTTCGACCACTATAACGAGTCACACCCGCACAGCGCCCTGAAATACCGCTCGCCTCGTGAGTTTCGTCGGCAAGCAGTTTCTCCAACCTAAGCGTGACCGGGTGTCCGGTTATGCGGGGGCAAGTCCAGGATTGTCCTGCCCGATGTAGTCATCTACGCATTCGGGGAGTAGTGCGACCTGCTTGCGGTCATCGCCTTCAACGAATCGCTTCATGAGTCAGCCAGTCTCAATGCGTTGATTCAGTGTAGGCGATGAATGCGTTTTCACACGCCCTCGGCCTCTTGTCGACCAGTTTGTGAAAGAATATCGAGACCTGTTTCGTGGCGGCGAGTTCGACGTTGAGGGAATACAGTTATACCAAGATGGCGAGGGAAAGTTCATTATCCCTGGCTGCTCTGATGGAGAGCCGCGTCGGAAGATTCGTCAGGTGCTTGAGGCTTTGGTGGCCCGCATGGCAGTCGACGAGCATACGGATGTCGCTTTCGTGAGAAGAAAATCATAGAGCGTCGCCTGCCAGGCTCATGACGCCGACTGAATAGTCAACCCCCTTGACCTTCTGCCAGCCTGCTAATGCAAGCAATTCATTGGGACACCAATGCGGAGCAGCGATATCAAGCGGCCAACCGCTCGACGGTCATTGCAGGCATTGTCTGAGGCGGAGGGAACACTCTCCAGCAGCCGTCCCCATGCCAAGAAGAGGGCAAGGTGCTCATCGTCGTGCACGGTCTCAACACACACGTAGCGACCTTCGCCCGATACCGAACGTCCATACGCGGTGACTCTTGCGGACTTCGGTGGCCTGAAGCCAAGCCATTTTTCCACCGCGTAGCGTAGGGATTGCTCTGCTTTACGCGTCATTTTGTCCTCCCGGCCCATTGAGACAGTTCGCACAAGAAGGGCGGTGCTGCCTGAACGCACTGACGCAACCTGCGTGCCAATGTCGCATTTCGCGGACCAATCATCGATGAGCATCCGAGCCACGGCCTTGGGGGGCATTCAGCAATGCGCGGTTCACGCGATGAGTAGGAGCACACGGCGACATCCAGGCTTCCTGCGCAGAAGCGGCGAGGTTAGGTTCCGAGGTAGCGAATGGACATCAAACATTGCGAAGCCCGTCATGCGACCTGCTTGAGGAAGCAGCGCGCATCTCTCGGGCGGCTTGACAGGGACGAGACGGTGTTGACCTCTCTGAATCCATGCCGCTCGCAGAAACGCACGGCGCGACGATTGGCGGCGCGCGTCTCGAGGATTAACTGTCTGTAGCCAGCAACCATCGCCCGCGTTTCAAGTCCTTGTAAGATGCTTAGCCCTACTCCGAGCGCGTTTGGGCGTACGTAGAATTCGCAGATTTCGGCGACGCCATACGCATGTCGTCGGAACGCTCCGAAGCCGAGAGCCTCGCCGCGCGGTGCCCTCGCGAGCAGGAAACAACCTCGCGGCGACAGGAAATCGTCGACGGTGTAGCGCAATTGTTCTGAACACCCTGTAAGCGTCGCGAGCGTTGCACTAAATTCATCTCGAAGAACGCGGGCATCCAATCCTTGGGGGTCTTCCTTCACAACAATGATAGGCATGGCGAAGCCCTCGTCGCAGTCGACGATGTCGCATTCTTCCAAACCGCACCTTAGGAATGGACACTTCTGAGGATTCTTGCGTGCATATTCAGCCATCCAATTCTGACATGATGAGAAGCTATGGATGGTTCGAAACACCACTTGCCCGTAGTGCGGGCACAGAGAACTAAGCCGCCGGCGGCTTCGACCGCTTACCACGCATCGGTTCGCCGGAACTCGCTAGACCTCGAATAGGTGCTCTTTGGAAGTAAGCACAGCCGGCCAGCTTGACGCTCTTGAATTCTGTGGCATCGACCTCGGCATTGACCGCCCGACTGAGGCGCCGCTCACATCAGCCTACAGCGAATTGGCTGGAGCCCCAGATGCGAACGCTACACGACGACCTCCCGCTCGCCGAGCAAGAGGCGATTCGGCTCGAAGACCTCGCCGACCAGTCGTTCGTCACGTGCTTCCGGTAGTTGGGAAGGTACTTCTACGTGCAGGCAGCCTAAAACTGACGACGAGTCGAGTGGTGCCCACGATATGAGAACGCGTGCCGCTTAGGCCGAGCCCGGTCAGCGCGCCAAGCGCCGCTGGCGTTCCGGCGGTGAAGGCCGCACATCGGATAGGCGACTATCAGGCGCGTGAACGTTGCTGGTGAATTCGGTAAGCGCGCTGTCAAACAGCGCTAGTGCCATCAAGGGGTGGTGCCGCTTCGCACGAGAGCGAACGACGGCAAGCTTTCCGTGCAGAACGGTCTCGAAGCCGAGTTCGTACTCTGCGATATCGGCTAGCCGGATGATATCGTTCTGCAGTTGCGCGTCAGCGCATTCTCCTTCCGCCTTGATGAACCGCACCGGGAATCGTGGAGGCCGGTTGGGTTAAGTTAATGCGGGCATGTCAGCGGCACTTCGGAGTTGCCTGTAGTAGTGTGCCTCAGCCTCAGCGGGAGGGATATAGCCGAGTGGTTCCATCAGCCGACAGTTGTTGTACCACGCGACCCATTCCAGAGTTGCGAGTTCGACAGATTCGCGTGTCTTCCACGGGGCGCGCCGATGAATCAGCTCTGTCTTGTACAGGCCGTTGATCGTTTCAGCCAGCGCGTTATCGTAGCTGTCGCCACGGCTGCCGACGGACGGCTCGATAGCCGCTTCGGCTAACCGTTCGCTGTACCGAATGCTGACATATTGGGACCCCCTATCGGAGTGATGTATAAGGGTCCCGTCCTCGCCTGGTTGGCGTGCGTACAGCGCCTGTTCAAGCGCGTCAAGAACGAAGTCCGTAGTCATCGAGGAACTGACCCGCCAGCCGACGATGCGGCGGGCGAATACATCGATGACAAACGCCACATACAGCCAGCCCTGCCATGTCGAGAGTGGAGTAAGAGACAGGGCGTAGTCGAGCTATTTCCCTGCCTCTCCTCCCCGAACCGGACTTGCACCTCTCGGCGCATCCGGCTCTCCATTCAAGCGTTGCTCATAGCAAAGGCGACATCGGCATAGCGCGACTCGATGGTGCTGCGTGTCTCGTCGTGCATGATGTACGGATTTTCCGACGGGCTACGCCACCTGAATTGGCCCTTCCGGCTGGTAACAAGACGCCGAAGCGCCACCGCCCCGTACCAACCCCGACTATTCTGGCCATGAAGCAGCCATGTCTTGGCCTGTCCCGGTTCTGGCGCCCGCACATGATCGCGCATCAGCGACCTGAACCCGCGCCGATACCTGCGCGCGAGCCAATATCCGAACTTCCAGAACACGGTCCGGTCAAGTTTGCTGAACATGGTGGCCGTGTAATCGGTGTATTGATAGAAGGCGGCCCAGCCAGCGATTTGCCGGTTCAGGCTTTCCATCAGGTCCATCCGGTTCATGCCATAGTTGCCCGACAGTTGCTTGACTAACCGCTCGGCGAAACCCCGGTACTTCTCCCACGGGGTATGTACACGCGTCGTGCAGGCAGCGGACTATACGAGCCCGCCAATAGCTCTTCGCGTATCGTTGCCAGTTCATGCTGGAGATTTGCTTCCAACATGCGTCTGTCGACTCCGTCCACGCCCGGCGTGCGAGCCCCGCTGGATGCCAGCGTAATGCGAGCCGCTGCACTCAGCCAATCCCTATCGGCAATCAGTCTCAGGAGTCGATCGAACTTGCGCTCTTTGTTCTCCGTCGACCATGTCGCCAGTTTGCTTTGCATTTCACTGATTATCAAAGGTCTTCACCTCACTGTGGTCAGTTAATCAACCAAGCAAACCACTTCAACTGCCTCCCTTCGCCATGTGACCGGCTTTCCCGGTCTCGGACTACTACGGAGGCTCCGCCAGCTCGCACATCATCGGGGGCACACTTCCTTAACATCTGTGCAAGCCTTCCCCAGTTCACATGCTGGACTCAACGCATGGGCGAGGCTGCCTGTCGCAGTCTTTATCCTTGCTTGCCGCAAGTCGTCGCGAACACCACGGTCTAGCTGCGCGCTCCCCGTGGACCCTTGCTGATCAGCTTACCTGTCCGGTCAGCATCGTGCCGCCGGGCCATACGTGTGACCGGCGACAGTTCGCGTCCTGCCCGTAAAGCGGTGTGGGCAGGGGTGACATTTCAACCCTCAGATGCGGTTTAACAGGTTCGTGTTCCTCAACCGTCCCATGCTCAGCCTGGAGGCTCATCTTGGCGTAACCGCTTCGCCGCAAGCCCCGTTTCCCACGGACTACGTCACCTTGCCAGTGTCGGCAAGTCACCGCCGCTTCGGCTCACTTCCTCTCGCAGCAGAGAAAGGGCATGCCCCGGTACTGCAACGTCAACTCCTCCGGGGTATTGCATTCCAAACATGCTCAAGCAGCTTCACCCCCATACGGGCGGGCTACGCTGGCTGGGCGTACCATATGTGAAATCCGAAACCCACAGCTGATTCGGCCGGTCTGCCTTGAACTGCCGGTTGACTCGGTCCAGCGGGCGAGGCGCGCTCGTATCGGGGATCGTCGTGCGAAGCCGCTTGCCGCGTACAGCGCCTCGCAAACCCTGCAGCAGCTTCATCAGCCGCGCGACCGTGCAGCGCGCCACCGAAATACCTTCCCGGTTCATCTGCTTCCAGACCTTCGGCACGCCGTAGACCTGCATGTTGGCCTGCCAGACACGCCGGATCTCCGGTTGCAGAGTATCGTCGCGTTTCGCGCGGGCGCAGCGCCTGGACGGATCTCGGAGCTGCGCCGCATGGCGTCGGTAACCCGACGGGGCAATCTGCAGGACCTTGCAGATTGGCTCGACCCCAAAGGTATCGCGATGCTGGTCGACGAAGGCCTTTAGGATTTCAAACGGCGGTCGAGCTCCGCCTGGGCGAAAAACGCGCTCGCGAGCTTGAGAATCTCGTTGGCACGGCGCAGTTCCTTGACCTCGCGCTCGAGGGCCTTGAGGCGCTCGCGCTCTCCTGTAGTTACACCCTCGCGCTCTCCGGCATCAATCTGATCGCGCTTGACCCAATCGTGCAGCGTCTGCGGCGTGCAGCCGATCATTGGTGCAATCGATTCGATCGCTGCCCACATTGACGGATGTTCGCTACGCTGCTCGCGCACCAGACGTACCGCACGCTCGCGAACTTCTGGGGAAAATTTCGTTACCTTCTTGTTCATGGCTCCATTGTCTCAAGAGTTGGAGCCTCCACAAAATACGGTGCGGTTCATGATTCGTGCTTTCAAGACGTTACTTCTTACATATAGATTCGCGAGAGGCATCGTGCGGCTCCCGGTGAAAACGTATGCAGAACGGCGTCAACCTACCCAAATGCTAGACAAGCACTGCACCGAAAATTCGCGGAAATGTGCGGTAGCGCGCCTAGACAAAAGCGAAACGCTGGACAAAAGTTGAGGTGGCCAGCAGCCGAGGCGCGAAGCGTTTATGAGTTCGAGAGTAAATGCAGTTAGGGTGACCTAATCACATCGTTCTACGACCGTGTCGCATGTTCGCGTATGAGCGTCAACGCATTAGAAGCGTCCAGGCGTCTCCGAGTCGAGCGCGCCTAAACGCTGCGAGGGCATTGGAAACCGTCGTCGGCGCTTTGCGTACGGACGGCAAGGCTAGGGCAATGCTGGCGGCGATGGGCTCAATGGCTCGGCCCGGTGGTGCACATGGCGCAGGCATGAAAGGGGGCTCGAGCACGTGCCCACTTTTGACGGCCTTGAGGCCCGGAACCGTGATAGGTTAGGGTGCGGCCGGATTTCGATACCAGGCGTCAAACGGCAGCGAACGGACAACGTTGGGGTTACAGGGGATGAATGTTCCCCGCCTGCTTACCCTTCGCCCCCTGCTTCACGTCGAAACTGACCTTCTGATTCTCTGCTAACGTCTTAAATCCCTCGATTCTAATCTCGGAGAAGTGCACAAAAAGGTCATCGCCACCGTCATCCGGCGAGATAAACCCATAACCCTTAGCGTCATTGAACCACTTCACTGTACCGGTTGACATCACTGCTCCTATCCTGGCATTTAGATGTTTCTGATGACTGCGCCGCGACGACCATCTATTGCAGGGGAAAGATGTTAGGATACCGAAGCGAGCATCCGAAATTAAGAAGCGCGCGCTGGTCGTTGTTGTCTGCTGCTGAAACAAAGAGTCCTCGCTCTCGGTCCTTCTCTTTCGCTACGCGCTCATTTTTTGTCGATTCGAAAGCAAGCGTCAAGTAGTTGACTACCTGATAGGCGCGGTATTTAAGTAAGAGTGCTCCTTTCTACTTGGCCGCCCGGCAGCGCCTAGTTCTCAAATATATGAGGAAACGCGGCGCTTGAGCCGCTTCTACGAGATTTTCCCAGAAGGGCGCGCCTCGTTCACCGGAGGCCGCATCCGCCGACTGCTAGACCTCACTTCGATGGTGCCGGTGGCGACATGCCTGCCGCGTTAAGGCGGACCGTCGGAAGCTGTTCGGTGGCTTCAATGAGTTGGCGCTATCAAATCTGAAGTGCAACACCCGTTTCGTATAAGGTGTTGCGATGCACGAAAGAACTCAGTATCAACAGCTTCAACCCGAAGAGCGCCTGACCATTGCCAGCCTGCATTTGCAGGGTTCGAGTATCCGGGCCATGGCCCGGATACTCGGCCGCTCGCCAGCCACCGTAAGCCGTGAACTGAAGCGAAATGGTTCTCCTGCTGGCTATGCATCGGTGGCGGCTGAAGCGCTCAGCGCCGCCCGCCGTAGCGCGGGCCGCCGCCCCGCGAAGCTTTGCCTACAAAGCGTTTGCTGGCGGGTCGTGCTCACCCTGCTCGAATGGAAATGGTCACCCCAGCAGATATCGGGCACACTGAAGCGCATGTATCCGACCGACCCGACCCAGCACGTTTCGCACGAGACCATCTACACGGCTATATACGCTCAGCCGCGCGGCGAATTGCGCCGCCAGTTGATTGCCTGCCTGCGCCACGGCCATAGCACCCGTATGTCCCGCACGCGCGGCACCGACCGGCGCGGGCAGATTCCCGACATGGTGAGTATTCACGTGCGCCCCCCCGAAATTGAGGACCGCCTGCTGCCTGGTCATTGGGAAGGAGACTTTATCAAGGGCGCCGGAAATCAATCGTCTGTCGGCGTCTTGGTCGAACGGACCAGCCGTCTGGTGCTGCTCGCCAAGATGGAAGACGCCACCGCCGCCTCAGCGCTGGCGGGCTTCTCTGCCAAACTCAACTCGATTGCAGCACCGCTGCGACAAACTTTTACCTACGGCCAGGGAAAAGAAATGTCGCGGCATCAAGAACTCACAGCAGCCACTGGCGTGCGCGTGTACTTCTGCGACCCACATAGCCCCTGGCAGCGCGGGACCTGCGAAAACACCAACGGATTGCTCCGTCAATATTTGCCTAAGGGGACCGACCTCTCGGTCTACACTCAGGACGAGCTCGATGCCATCGCCGACAGTCTGAACAGTCGGCCACGCGCAACCCACTCGTTCCATTCGCCATTCGAGGTCTTCGCTGCGACGCTTGCCTCAGCGAGCCAACCTCAAAGAGCTAAACATTAACCCCCGTTGCACTTCGGTTTGAAACCGCCGTTGGTAAAAATCCACGGGCTTCGACAAGAACGCGTCCCAACCTATCGGCGTGTCGGCCGGCGGACATCCGCCTGAGATGAGAATGATGGGTACACCAGCGAGCATCGGATGACAACGGAGTCGTCTGCAGAGTTCGATGCCATCAAGCTGAGGCATGTCCATATCCGTGACGACCAAATCCGGTAAGTGTTTCGCTAACTGAGCAAGCGCGGCGTTGCCGTTCTCCGCCACGGCCACCCGATACCCGTGGACCTCAAACACGAATTGAAGGGCAGAAAGGGATTCAACGTCGTCGTCGACGAGCAGGACGGAGTGCATGTCGTTCGTCCGGTGAGTTCTCCCATTGCTTCGCAACGATTATGCCGAGCATGTCGACGTGAAATTTCGCAATCAGCCCCTTGAAACCCGTCTCGAAGAACATATTTCCGACTTCGCTCAGGCAGGTGTTCGCAGTTTTCTATGACTGCGAGCTCTGCGTGTTTCAACCTTGTTTGTCCGCGGCAAAGGACAATCGGACTGAAGCGCGTGCCGGTCCGTTTCCTTGCCGCTCGAGGAGAAAGCGACCATGAGTGACTTCTACTTCGGTACTGACCTTTTCAGCGAACTGGACCGCCTGCACCGTCAATTGTCTAGCACGTTCGGCGGATTCCCTTTGAGCCTGCGGTCCAGCCAACTCGGCACGTTTCCTCATATCAACATCGGCACGACCGACGACTCGATAGAAATCGTTGCATTCGCTCCCGGGGTGGACCCAGCAAAGCTCGATATTTCCATCGATAAAGGGCTGCTTTCGATTTCCGGGGAGCGGGCGACCCGACCGCAGCAGATGTCGGAAGGCACTCGACAGTATGCGCAAGAGCGCTTCGAGGGGCCGTTCCGGCGAATCGTTGAATTGCCGCAACAGGCCGACCCTGACCGGGTGCAGGCGCGCTATGTCGATGGTTGCCTACTGATTTCAGTAGGCAAACGCGAAGCGTCCAAGCCTCGAGCCATCGTCGTTCAGTAAGGAGAGGACGTCATGAACGAAAACACGCAAGTCGCCCAGCGCGATGAAGACGCAGTGACGCGCGCACAATCGGACGAAGCCCGTCGTCGCGCTACGCTCACGCCAACCGTCGACATCTTCGAAGACGCGCATGGGGTTACGCTGTGGGCGGACGTTCCCGGGGTCTCGAAGGAGAAGCTGGAAATCAAGACCCACGATGGACGGTTAACCATCGAGGCGGAGTCCGTTGTGGCGGTGCCACCGAATCTTCGGCTGTCACATGCTGAGTTGCGCGCGCCTTTCTTCTCAAGAAGCTTCACAGTAAGCGACGACTTCGATACATCGAGAATTGATGCAGTTTTGAGGGATGGCGTACTAAAGCTAAGTATTCCTCGTCGCGAAGAGGCGAAACCGCGCAAAATCGAAGTCCGGGTAGGATGAAAACGGATTGAGGTAGCTCGACTCGGGGCCGGCGCATGGCCGGCCTTTGAACGTCGTTTGCGCCACTTCGAACCTATACTGGTGACAGTCCCTCGTTTCTGCGCGCGCACATTTGGAGCCGCAAACATGTCCGCGTCGTCCAAGAGGCCTCCGGCAACCGCTGCTAAGCGGTCCGGGACCGTTGTCACTGCTGAGCTGGACGCGCGCGCGGGCCGCTTGCCAGACTACGCAGCGGAAAACGAGGCGCTTCATGCGTTGGCGCGAGCATTCTCTGCGTCGGATTCGGCAATGCTTCAGAAATTGGTCGACACCGCGCTCGCATTGTGCGGTGCTGGTAGCGCGGGCATCAGTTTGCGTGAAGCCGAGGCCGGTGAGCCATGCTATCGGTGGGTGGCGGTCGCAGGGCGTTGTGCGCGCTTGGTGACTCACATCATTCCCATCGACGACAGCCCGGCGGGCGTCGCAATCGCATCGAACGCACCACAGCTTTTCTCTTTTCCGACGCAGAGGTTCCCCTGTTTGGCCGACGTTGCCCAGCAAGTGACCGAAGAACTGGTTGTGCCGATTTCCGGCAACCCCGAGGCGTTGGGCGCGCTATGGGTGATGTCCCACGACGACCATCGCTTTGATAGCGAACATCGTCGCATTCTTACCAGCTTAGCGACCTTCACGAGTGCCGCGCTGACCATGGCCGAAGCCAAGTCAGATGCAGAGGCGCGTGCTAAGGAGGCCGAGAAAGCGCGGAAGGCACTCTCCGAAGCTGAGGAGGCAAAAGATAACTTCATTGCCACGCTCGGTCATGAACTGCGCGGCCCGCTAGGCCCGATTGACAGCGCTCTAGAAGCCGCGCAGAAGCTCGCCACGGGAAGTCCGGCGGTACTTTCAGCATTGGCCCTTGCCAACCGGCAGGTGCGGCAACTGAAGCGCATAGTCGGCGACTTGCTGGACGCTGCCAAGGGGCGGCACGGCAAGCTCTCGGTGCATCCCACTCACTGCTTGCTTGGCGACATCGTCAAAGACGCAGTCGGCGCCACGAGCGAGGAGGCCGAGCGGCGACATCATCAGCTCCATGTCAATCTGCCAGCATATCCGCTCACGATATTCGCTGATGCTGCGCGACTGACTCAGGTCATTTCTAATGTTCTCGGGAACGCAGTCAAATGCACACCGCCCGGCGGAGAAATCACATTGGCGGTCGATGCGCCGGACCCTAATACAATTCCGGAGCATGACTCAACGCCTCGCGAGGTTGTTATCACCGTGCGCGACAACGGGATGGGAATCTCGCATGACTTGCTGCCGCGCGTCTTTGACCTGTTTTCGCAGTCAAAGTGTGCGCGCATGGTGGCCGAAGGGGGGCTCGGTCTAGGCTTGTCCGTCGTGAAGTATCTCGTTCAAGCCCATCAAGGCGAAGTGTCGATTTTGAGCGAAGGTCGAGGAAAAGGGACCGAAGTTCTATTGCGGCTGCCTATTGTCCGCAACTGCGCCGTTGAACACACGGGTATCACGACCCACGGGATTCCACCAGCTCGAATACTGCTGGTCGACGACAGCGCCGATGCGATGGAGGCGCTGTCGATGCTGCTGGCATTAGACGGCCACGAGGTGAAGCGCGCATGCAATGGCGAAGCCGCCTTGTCGCTTGTCGAAACGTTCGTACCAGATGTCGCGTTGATTGACATCCACATGCCGGGCATGGACGGCTATGAGCTTGCCCGACAGCTAAGACAGCGCGCGCAATGTCGGTCTACGCGCCTGGTGCACTAACCGGCTACATCGCCGATGACTCACCTGACTCCGAGGCGGTCTTCGATTGCCACCTTGTCAAGCCGCCATCCTTAGAGGACCTCGCGGAAGTGCTGAAGGCCGACGGGAATCACGGCGAGTCCCCAACATACCGTTGAAGGGGTGAGCGGAGCGCGGCTTCCGTTGAAGTTCGCCCGCCTCTGAAATCCCACGGTGATGCCGACGAATTTGACTAACGCGAGTTCATCCTCGGCAATTTCCGCGGCTCTTGAATTGACGCTGCGGCGTGGACCTTGGGGTGGTGCCCAAGGGGCGCCGTGGCGCCCTCCTCAGGTGCATCGGCTCCAAACACGACGGTCGTCGAAAGATAGTTCGCCTTACTCGACCCGCATATCGGGCATTCTTTCCGAGGCGGCGTTTCGTCCATGTAAAAAAGTTTCTCGCTGGCAGCGCAGTGAATAATCATCGTTACTCCAACGCGTGAAGGATAGACGCTCAAGGCGCAACAGAATGCCCGCGGTACACCCGGGCAACTTTGGTTCTCACGCGACCCCCGCTCTTTATGGCTCCGGCGGCTCGCAGCATTTGGCGCGCGATTTGCTCTGCAAACCGATATCTAACATTCCTCATTACTCATACTATGCCAAATCGCACACGGCGAGCGAAACTTGTGCTTTTCCCGAATGGGCTCGCCGTCGTGCCGAAGGCGGGCATGGACGAAGACGACTACGCGGTCTATGCGTCCTACCGGCCGTCATGCGGAAGGTTCGTTGGAACGCTCAAAGTTGTTCGATTGACGGATGCGCGCTTGCTGTATCCATTCGATGGCGCTGAGGAACTCGGACCGTTCGCATCGCAAGTTGAAGCAAAAGAAGCAGCGGTACAGCGTGGCACGGAAATCGTGCGGGCCGACCTCCAGTGCCCGGAACTGTGAGTTGGCGCTTGGCGCGGCTTCGCGATGCGTGCACTACGCCTGCGTCCCATGGCAGTCTCGCATAGAAATTGAGGAGCGCTCTCAACCGTAGTCACTTGCGAGGTTGTGTTCGAGCGCATCAGGTGTCGCATATGCAGTGGTCGAACACCCTACAATTCGGCGTGGTTGCTGCCTCCATCCTTTCTCGAATAACGCGGCATGCGCATCAAGCAAAATGTATGGTCAGCCGTCACTTTGCAACCTCGAACTGTGACCTAAGATAAAAGGGCTTGCGCAAATGTATCCGGGCTCGAAATGGGCGCGGATCAGAGCGCCCGGCCCTCGATGAGAAGCCGCGCCCGACTGTCCTCAAAAAAGCCTCAGTCTGCGGGACTGGATTGTTTGTCAGGTTGTCAGTCGGGCCGTGAGCCGTTTATCTTCATCGCAGGTCAGCGGTCGCAAAAGCAGGCGGAAAGGCACTTCAGGCGATAGCCCGTTGCGCCCGGTATGTGCCTCCCTTGGCCAGAATCGCCCAAACGATTCTGGCCATTTTGTTGGCAAGCGCGCAGGCAACGACGTTGCTGTGACGACGTCGCAGCAACGCCTGCAGCCAGCAACCGAGCGCATCGGTTCGCCGCTCGGCATAGCGCATCACGGCTCGCGCGCCTTGCACGAGCAAACAACGCAGTTGCTTGTTGCCGCGCTTGGAAATACCCAGGAGGGTCGCTCGACCTCCGGTCGAATGCTGGCGCGGGACCAGCCCCAGGGAAGCGGCGAAGTCACGGCCACATTTGAACGCGCGCGCGTCGCCGGCCATTGCCAGCAAGCTGCTGGCAGTGATCGGGCCGATGCCCGGAATCGTGAGCAGGCGCTGGCCCGCTTCGTCTTCGATCGTCTGTTGCTTGATGTGAGTCTCAAGCTCGAGGATCTCCTGGCTTAACTGTGCGTAACGCCGATGCAAGCGCAGCAACAAGGTGACTATCGCGGGAGGCAGTGCATTTGCGGGATCGTCAAGCAAGACAGGCAAACGCGTAATGGCCAGCGTGCCTACTGGCAGACTGATGCCGAACTCGAGCAAGAAAGCGTGAATCTGATTGCCGGTCGCGGTGCGTTCACCGACAAGCGCCTCACGCACTCGATGAAATGCGAGCAGCGTCTGCTGCTCGGCTGTCTTGACTGCGACAAAGCGCATGGCGGGGCGAGAGGCGGCCTCGCAGATTGCCTCAGCATCGGCAAAATCCGTCTTGTTGCCTTTGACGAATGGCTTGATGAACTGCGGCGCGATCAACCGAACCTGATGCCCGTATGACTGACATTTGCGTGCCAGCCAGTGCGCGCCCGCGCAAGATTCCATCGCTATCACGGCCACAGGACAGTTAGCTAAGCACGCATAGAGCTGTTTGCGCGTCATCTTCTTGCGCCATACCTGCGCGCCACGTGCGTCTTGCGCGTGAAGGAAAAAGCAGTGCTTGCCGAGATCGATGCCGAGCAGCGTAGCGTTCGCCATGGTGGCCTCCCAAAAAGGAAATGGCCCGATCAGCGTAAGCCGATCGGGCCATTTCGGTCAGGCTGACCATCTCATTAAAGCCAGGCGCACAAGCGTGACTGCCACGGTTGCGTAGTCTGTCGAGACGCTGCAGGAAGATTTTGTTGGAGAATCCGTCGACCTGCGAAATCAATGCGGAGGACCTTCTCGTCGCGTGTTCCTTGCGATTCCGGGCGCCGTCCAATAAGCTTGCACATGCCTCGAAACGTCGGCGCCAAGTTCGTTGTCGCCCGGCTCGCGGCTTCGCCTCTTAGTTCATAGACTTTGAATGACTATGCAATCGACTACGACGGAAGAAAGCATCCGAGAACGGGCGTATTATTTGTGGGAAGCAGACGGTCGTCCTGAAGGTCGCGACGAACATTACTGGCACTTGGCCTCGTCACAACTCCTCGTCGAAACCGTGGTGCCAGCCGCGCAACTCGCCGCTGCGAACACGCCCGCTAGCAAGCCGAGAACGGCGGCGCGTAAGGTGGCGAAGGACGACGGGCGCGTGGACGCAAAGGCCGACAAGGAATCGCCGGCTACAAAGCCGAAGAAGGTGACCGCGGCCTCTCAAAGTCGAGGCGCGACGAAAAGGGCGGATGCGTGACCTGGGGCGCCGAGCA
Source organism: Caballeronia sp. PC1 (assembly GCF_021353155.1). NCBI lineage: Bacteria > Pseudomonadati > Pseudomonadota > Betaproteobacteria > Burkholderiales > Burkholderiaceae > Caballeronia > Caballeronia sp. PC1. Next base: position 373,807 of record NZ_JAJUBH010000004.1, on the reverse strand, counting down.
AGAACGCGAGATAGCGCTGCTAAAGTTTCTAGTCATCGCGAAGAGTCTTAAGTCAATAGCGGCCGTTCACCATCGAGTGAGCGTTATGCAGCGCCGAACGAGTGCCCGACTCTCTGAGTGCGCTGGCACCACCGCTTATACGCCTTCCGTCGAGCTTGTGGAGCCCACGTCGAGCGACTCGAACGGTTCAGGCAGCGCCCTTCCCCGAAGACATGAAACGTCGGGTCCGCACGGCGATGAAGAGCAGAACGGATTGTGGTTGAAGACGCAAACGTTCTAAGAGAAAGGCTTCTTTGTCCTGCGCGAGATTCGTCTTGCAGGACGGCGTCTTTACTATCTGGCTGCGGGACCCACGCTATGCAATAGTGCGTGAAGGTCGTCAATATTGAATGGCTTGGACAGAATCGTCACGCCAGCGTTCTTCGCTCGCTCGAACTCGTCTGCGTAGCCGGTCATGAGCGCAATGGCTTGCGTCGGCCACCTGCGCCGGACTTTTTCCGCGACGTCAATTCCGTTGTTGATGCCGGGCATCTGGATGTCCGACAAGATAAGGTCGAACGTTTCGCCTTCGTCCAATACACCTAGCGCTGCATCGCCTGTAAGCTCGTGCCGAGATTGCCAGCCAAAAACCTCCAATACGGCCGAGAGTCCGGCGGCTACTTCCTCGTTATCCTCAACTGTAAGCGGCCGGGCAACTCACCTTGATCGTAGTTGAAGCGCTTGGGAGTATCGTGTCCACCAAAGCGAATAAGCGGACACGTGAACACTATCGAAGAAGAGGCGTTGCCGACGCGTCGCCGTCGTCGCCGCTACACCGAAGAATTCAAGGCGCGCGTTGCCGCCGCTTGCCAGGGCACCGGCGTGTCGGTGTCGGCCGTCGCGCTGGAACATCGGCTCAACGCGAATCTATTGCGCCGCTGGCTTGATCAGGCAGAAGGCAGACTTCCGAAGCGGTTGTCTGAACGCCCGGTAGAAGCTCAATCGACACTACTACCAGCATTCGTTCCTGTAGCCATGGGCGCAAAGGAGGTAGCCTCGCCGGAGATCCGTGTCGAAGTTCGCCGGGGTAATCAGTCGATAACCGTGAGCTGGCCGGTCTCCGAAGCCGCGCAATGCGCGACATGGCTGCGCGAGTGGCTGCGGTGATTCGTGTCGACGAGATCTGGCTAGCAGTCGATCCGCTGGACATGCGGGCTGGCTTCGACACGGCGTTGGGGCGCGTGGTGAAGGTGTTCGGCGCCGCGCATCCGCACCACGCCTATCTGTTCACCAACCGCCGCGCCAACCGACTGAAGGTTCTCGTCCACGACGGCATCGGCATCTGGTTGGCTGCGCGCCGACTGAACGAGGGGCAATTCGCCTGGCCTCACGCTGGCAGCGAACCCAAGCAGCAGGTACTCACGCATAAGCAACTGGCGGCCTTGGTGCTCGGGCTGCCGTGGCAGCGCATCGGCCAAAGTGGCGTGATACGCATAATCTGATGTGTCGGCGACGACGTATACAGTTGTGCTTCTCGCGTGTGCGGGGTTCTGGCAGACTGTCTGCATGAACCCGCCGGCCGACCTCGACGACCTCAGTCCAGAGCAGTTGCGTGCCCTCGCAGCGCAACTGCTCGCCGAGGTCCACGCCAAGGATCTGGAGGTGACGGAGAAACGCAGAGAAGTCGATGCGTTGGAGCGGGAGCTGCATTACCGGCAAACCCGCATCGACCAACTGGCTCACGAGATCTCCGTGCTCAGGCGCCAGCAGTTTGGCCGTCGCAGCGAGCAGCTCAACAACGAGCAAATGAGCCTGCTTGACGAGGCGATTGATGGCGACCTGGCTGCCATCGAGATAGAGCTCGAAGAGCTCGAGCCTGCACGGAAGCGCCGACACGAGCAGCCAAAGCGCGCACCCTTGCCGCCGCAGTTGCGGCGTGTCGACATCCGTCATGAACCCGACGACACGGTGTGCCAATGCGGATGCGAACGTGTTCGTATCGGCGAAGACATCAGCGAGAAGTTAGATTACGCGCCGGGCGTGTTCACGGTGGAGCGACACATTCGCGGTAAATGGGTATGTCGCCACTGTGAGACGCTAATCCAGGCACCCGTGCCCGCGCACGTCATCGACAAAGGCATCCCAACCACCGGACTTCTAGCATCGGTACTCGTCAACAAATTCGCAGATCACTTGCCGCTGTACCGTCAGGAGCAGATCTTTGCTCGGGCGGGCTTGGCGATACCAAGGTCCACGCTGGGAGCGTGGGTGGGCGCATGTGGCGCGCAGTTGCAGCCACTGGTCGACGCCCTTCGACGAGAGATCTTGGAGCAAGGCGTGTTGCACGCCGACGAAACGCCGGTACAGATGCTCAGCCCCGGCAAGGGGAAGACACATCGGGCTTATCTGTGGGCGTATACGCCTACGCAGTTCAGTAACCTTCGCGCGGTGGTGTACGACTTCGCCGGCAGCCGAGCCGGCGAGCATGCCCGCACATTCCTAGAAGGCTGGCATGGCAAGCTGGTGTGTGATGACTACGGTGGTTACAAGGCCTTGTTCCTTCAGGGCGTCACCGAGATCGGCTGCACAGCGCACGCGAGACGCAAGTTCTTCGAACTGCATGCCAATCACAGCAGCCAGCTCGCTGAAAAGGCATTACCATTCTTCACTGAGCTCTATGACATCGAGCGCGATGCCGCAAATCTGGATGTCGATACCCGCCACCGGCTTCGGCAGAGCCGTGCCAAGCCAGTAAGCGATGCGCTTTACGAATGGCTCGTTACTCAACGCAAGCTCGTTTCCGATGGCTCCGCCATTGCCAAGGCGTTGGACTACAGCCTGAAGCGTTGGCAAGCGCTGACGCGTTATCTCGAAGACGGGCGCGTACCCATAGACAACAATTGGGTTCATGCCGCTAGCGGCATGAACCCAATTATGCCGACTCCCCGATTATGCCGCGTCATGCATCCACGGACACAACGGTTGGCGGGTCTCTGTTCCCGGTCGCTCCGGTTGTCGGCATTATCAGAGGGCCTCCAGGAAGGCGAGCAACGGATCTGGAGGTTTGTAGCGTGTCGGTGCAACACCATTCGCCGTCGCGTGCGCGAGCGCGCGTTCCTTGAGCTGCATGTCGGCGTGCAAATAGATCTGAGTAGTCTCGGAGGACTCGTGCCCGAGCCAGAGTGCGATCACGGTCAGGTCGACGCCGTGATGCATCAGGCTCATCGCGGCCGTGTGCCGAAGCGTATGAGGCGTTATTGATTTCTTCTTCAGCGAGGGGCACGAGAGGCGCGCGATTTCGGCGTTGCGCGACACGAGTTGCTGAAGAGCATCGGCACTGAGATGACCGCCGCGCGAACTGGGGAAGACCGGATCGCCTGGTTCGCCTGGTTGATACAGCAGCCACTGTTTCAGCACTGCAACTACATCCGGTCGCAGCGGAGTGCATCTCAGCTTTCTGCCTTTGCCGAGGCAACGAACGTGGGCGCCTGTGCCGAGCGCCACATCCTGGCGCCGGAGTGCGGTCAATTCGCTATTGCGCAGACCCGTTTGAACCGCTACAAGAAGCAGCGTTCGGTCGCGGTTGCCGATCCAGTTTCGTACGTCAGGCGCCCCTACCAGAGCGGCGGCCTCGCTCTCGGTCAGAAACTCAACCGGGCCGTGCTCGCAGCGTTTGGATGGGATTGCAAGAATGCGCTGACACTGCAGAAACAACGCAGGCTCGCTGACCGCGACGAAGCGGAAGAAGGCATGCACGGCGGCAAGCCGCGTGTTGCGTGTGCGCACCGAATTGCCTCTGCCGTGTTCGAGGTGCTGCAGGAATTCCTCGATCAACGACACGTCGAAGTCCTCGATTCGCAGCTTTGGCGGCGCGCGCCCTATATGCTTCGTGGCGAACGCCAGCAACAGCCTGAACGTGTCACGGTAACTTGCCACCGTATGCGAACTCAGACCTTGCTGCTCGAGCAGGCGCTGGGTGAAGAAACGCTGAACGAGGGCTGGGAGACTGGCGGCGCTCACGTCCGTTCTCCCGGACAGTCCTTGTCGCGATAGGCTGCCGCGAGTACAAGCAACTCAGGAACCGATTCGATATACCAGTATGTGAGGCCGATGTTGACATGCCCGAGGTAGGCGGCAAGTTTCGGCAATTCCCGACTTACGTCCAGACCGGCGCGATACCATTCGACCAGTCTTCCAGTCGCGAAGCTATGCCGGAAGTCCTGGAGGCGCGGGCCGTAACCATCGCGCCCGCCCTCTTTCGCCGATCGCAGACCAACAGCGCGCGACATTCTGACGAACATGCTTCGTGCAGTGCCTGCCTTCAGTCGCTTGCCGTGCTCACTAACCAGGAACGCTTCGCTCAATCGTACAGGACAGAGTTGATCGCGTTTCCGGGCATAGTGTTCGAGCGCCACCCGGGAAGACTCTGCTACTGGAACAAAGCGGGATTTGCCGAACTTCGATTCCCGGATGGAGAGTATCCCGCTGACGAGGTCAACGTCGGACCGGTCGAGCCGGAGCGCCTCGCCTGGCCTGAGGCCCGACGCTACAAGAAGCCCTATGAGCGTCGAATAGGTCAGTGCTCGCATGCCAGTTCGGGATCGCAGTTGAGAGGCGCGGGTCATAAGCCGATCAATTTCCTGCTCAGTGTAAATATGCGGGGCGTTGCGCCGTCTGCGGGCACTCAGGAGTCCTGCTGGAGGAATCTGGTTTCGACTGTCAATCACGTTCATCCATCTGGCAAATCCTCTCACTTGAGAGAGGCGCCGCCCCCACGTAGCGCGTTCGACGAGTTCGGGCGTCGTCGCCCAGCGCAGAGCCAGATCGGTTGTAATGAACTCGGCGCCTTCGCGTTCCAGCAGATCAACGAAATGACTGAGTGCCAACGCAGGCTCATAGAATGACGCCCCGAGAGCACGGCGGACTGCCACGTACTGGGCGAGAGACTCGTGGATCGCAGTCATATTGCACCTCCCGCCGTGGGCCACGAACGCGCGACACCGCGCAGGTCCTCAAACGCGACCTTTGCGTAGATCGCGGTACTGTCGGGTGAGCGGTGCCGCAAGACCTCGGCGATTTCTGCCATCGAGGCTCCGTGGCGAATCATCGTCGTCGCCAGACCGTGACGGAACAGATGTGCAGCGCCCCTGCACGCGGGGCGGAAACCAACACGTGCGAAGGCCTGACAAACAATCTTGCCAATCGCCGCCGGGCCCGCCAAACCAACTCGAGGCGCCAATCTGCGAAGGAAGACGCGACGCGATGCACTCGCTCCGCGACCATCGCGGAGATATGTTGCGATTGCTTCTCCAACCTCCGATGAGAGCGGCACGTGCTCGACCATCTGCCCCTTGCCATGAACGACGAGTTCCCCCGAACGCCAGTGAATGTCGTCGAGCTTGATTTCGATGATTTCTCCGGCACGTAAGCCGAGCCTCGCCAACAACAGCAGGATTGCATAGTCACGGAGCCCAGTCGGAGTCGACCGGTCTGCAGATGCAATGAGAGCTTCTTGCTGCTCAGGCGTGAGGAACGTCGGCACAGTCGACTGTCGCCACTTACGAACCGAGGGCACTGACCCAGCCAGGTCTCGGGCCGTATCGCCACGCAGAAAGAGGAAATGGCAGAACGAGCGAAGCGCAACTGCCATCAGCCGCGTGTATTCCGCCGATCGGCCTTTGCTGCGGGCAAGAAGATGATTCCGGATCGTTACCGCGTCAAATGCATCTGGCAATAAACTTCCGTCGCCGGCCGAGTGACTGTCGAGAAAGTCGCGAATGAACGGGCCGTAGACGAGCAGAGAGTTCTTCGCGAGTCCACGATCCTGCCTCAGATAGCCCAGGTATCGGCGATAAGTGTGCGCGATCGCGGACTGGCTGCCTAATGTCGGCGAACACACAATGGCTTCCGCGCGCAGATAGGCGAGAAACTGCCGCAATGTGGGACGAGCACGCTGGACGCGGTCTCGTGATGCGTCGATCATGCGCTTCATAAAACGGGCCGTGACAGACTCATCGAGGTCAATCAGGTCGATGTTCCTGTGCTTCATCCACCCAGAGAACGCACACAGGACTCTTCGTTTCTTGCGAAGCGATACCTCGGAGTAGTGAGCCGTCCGTAGACGATCAAGAAATGCATCGATGTGATGGGCCGGCAGCCCGCCGGATTCGCTGACTGTGCGTGTCGCATTCATCTGATTTCTCCTGGCCAGCGCGATAGCCAGCCTGAGAAATCATAGATTTATGCCGACACAGCGATCATGAAAGGACACACCCGCCACCACGTGCATGCATGACGCGGCATAATCGGGGAGTCGGCATAATTGGGTCGAAAATCAGATCCGTCCGTGGGCCATCGGCAGGTCCAACTGGTTGTTCGCAGGGTCACTGCGAGCGGGGCAGCGTGGTGCTGCAATCATGAGCCTGATCCGCTCGGCGCAGCTCAACGCGCATGATCCCTACGTCTACCTAAAAGACGTACTTACGCGATTGCCTACTCATCGCGCCAACGACATCTCGCAATTACTTCCGCATCGTTGGGCGCCCACCATTGGTTAAGCATTAGTAGCGAAACCAGGCGCGCAGACAAGGAGCTACCGGAGTGCGGCAACGACTCTAAGGCCAAGGGAGGAAGCCAGCGCTGTCGCCTCCCCGGTGTCTCGCAGCAATCAATCCAAAAAGCGGTACCCGCAACGGCGATTGCGTAGGGCAGGACATCGCTGCCGCATTCATCCTGCTTGTAGATCACCACTTCCGCGCCTGCCTCGAGGAAATCGGTCATCTCGGCGCGGCACTCCGGGAAAACCTTCGCAACGTGGTTAGCTTGGGCAACGGAAAGAGGCATGGATAACTCACAGGAATCGAACGATCCGAAAGAAAAATTCGGGTACACCGACACGCTATCACATCGAGTCAGTTTGGCAATCTGATGGGCGTCGCGACTACAGGCCGTCTAGATGCCTTCCCTGGGCGCTTACGATTGACCGTCTGATTCACCTCAGCGCATTACGCAACTCGTGGCAGTCGCCGTGGCGGGTGTGATCGGCTTCAATTACACGTTCAAAAAAAGCCGATGTGCAGATTACGCGCTCCGCCGGAAACCACCTTATTACCACCTAATCAGCGCCGTCCGGGAGCTATGGCAGGCCGATCGTCGACGGCACGTTGAGTGCTGCCATTGGCTGTTTGACTATCAATAGCGGCCGTTCCTATGGTGCTAGCTTGAAGGGCAGCTCGGGGTCGCCTAGGGAAGTTGGGCGACCAGTCCGTTCCGGGTCCGGCCAGTTGTTAGACAGTCAACGATACGCGGCAATTGACGCATCAACGGCCGGTATGCTTCAGACATCCGACACCTGTCCGGCTTTCTTTGTGCGGCCGACTACCGCAACCGCGAGTTCGACGATCATCTTCTTGTGGCCCACGGGGAGTTGCGCATGAGAGCGCTGAAGTCTCGACGGACGAAGTGAGGATCTTCATAGGCCATTACATCCGCCAAACCGGTTCCCTGGGTGGTCTCGGGTCGATGCTTAAGGCTGTCATAGAGAGCACGCATGAATGCTTCAGCGAAGCCAGGCGGGTGAGGATAGGCCGTCTCGACGGCGTCCTGCTGGTCGGAGCTGAAACCGTCGTAGCCGGCGCCCACTAGGTCCATGTTGGCTCCCTGAGCAACGAGTGCGGCCAGCGGCGATACCTGCGCCGGGATACCGTTCGTTGTATGAAGCGCAATGGCAAGCCAAACTTGCTCGATGAGGGCTTCTGAAATTCCGTGGCTTCGCAGGAATTCCCGCGCGGCGTTGGCACCGTCGACTTCGTATCGCATATGGCTCTGGGAATACCCCTCCGTCAAGCCGAAATCATGAAACATGGCCGCGACGTACAGGAGCTGCGGGTCGAAAGGTATGCCGCTTCGTCGCGCTGCTAAGGCAGCCCAGTAATAGACCCGTGTTGAATGCTGGAAAAGAAAGTCTCCCTCGGAATCGTGGATGTACCGCGCTGCGTCGCGTGTCAACTTGCTGTCGGGGATTGCGACGTCCGAAAGCCTGCCGGCCGCTTCGGGGACTGGAAGGTCCGGCGCAGGGGTCCGGTCAGCGGCGCGCACTTCAGCCGCTCGAACGCTCAATAAGACGGAAATAAGAAGCACGGCGCAAGCCGTGCTTAAAAAGCTACCGATTTTCATGATCCAAGTCCTTCTCAAGAGCAGATTCACACGGCATTCCCGTCGGCGAGTGATAGCTACCACATCGCCCCACGGTTGTCATACGATGCCAACTAAGACGGCGCGGACGATGGTCGACCGGCAACTACACATGTTGATGCGTGGGATCTTGACAAATGCAAGCGTAGTGCGAGTCGTTCCAAGCGTTGCCAAGGATGATGTTGCAGAAGTTCATCCGGCGGAAACTCGGGTCCTTGAGCGCGAGGACGTCGTCGTTCGCCGTACCGAAGGTCGAATCGGGTCGATGCTTCATTCCCTCGTTGAACGCATCGATGAGTCGCTCCTTGAAGTCTTCTCCGCGAGGGTGAGCGTTGACCACCAGCAAGCGCTGCTCTTCGGTGAATTCGTCGTAGGCAAAGCCGAGGACGTCCATTTCAACGCCTGCCGTCACCAGTTGAACCACAGGCTTTTTGAATTGCGGAATACCGGGGGTTGTGTGCAACGCTATGGCGTCCCATACCAGATCGATTTCGTCTTCGGGAACGCGATGATTGCGAAGGAAGCGTCGAGCGGCGTTCGCGCTATCAACCTCGAACCGGTTCTGGGACGTGCGGAATTGCGCTGTGAGCCCGATGTCATGGAACATCGCACCGATGTAAAGAAGTTCAGGATCGTATTTCAGCTGCTTGCGCTCCCCTGTCAGAGCGCCAAAAAGAAAGACGCGAGTCGAGTGATGGAAAAGCAGTTCTGACTCTGTGTCGCGGATGAGCTCGGTGGCCTCACGTGCCATCGCGCTGTCGGGAATCTTGATGCCTGCGATGATCGTCATGCTGATGACTCCAAGGATACTTGCTCGCGCCGTCGAATTCGCTAGCGGAGAACCGCATCAAAAACTGCGTTTAAAAATCGCGCGGTGTGCCGAATTCGAGGCGCTTTTCTGCTGTGCAAACGCGTGGCGGTTACCGTTCCAGCACAGCCTGAGGCGTATTCCGGAAGCTGATTGCCATACGGTTATATGTGTTCATCAGGCTAATGGCGATGGTCAGGTCGACCAGCTCGCGTTCATTGAAGACGGCACGGGCAGCGTCGTACGCCTCGTCCGGCACACCGGTCTGCGCCACCAGCGTGACCGATTCGGCCCACGCGAGTGCTGCACGCTCGCGGTCGTCGAACAGATGGCCCGCTTCCCTCCATGCCTGCACGAGCGCCAGCTTTTCGAGCTTCACGCCTTTTTGGAGGAGATCGCGCGTATGCATGTCGAGGCAATAGGCGCAGTTGTTGATCTGCGACACGCGCAGGTAGACGAGGTCCACGAGAACCGGCGACAGGTCGCTCTGCATGACGTAGCCGTAGACGCCGCCAAGAGCTTTGACGCCGGCGGGCGCAATCTTGGTGTAATCCAGACGATTGCTCATGATGTGACTCCTTAATGAGGTGGTTTACTTGATAGGTGTAGTCAGGGCTTGGGCGTTGCTGTCCGCGATGAAGACGGCGAGCAATTTTGCAGGCTTTGTTGTGCTCGCATTGCGGCTTATGCGTGAACTGCGCCTGGCTCTTCGAAGAAGCTCTCGCCAGCGTGGTAGACGCGCTTCTGGCCGTCATCTACCTGCGACTCAACCTCGCCCGACACGACATAGGCATAGATGAAAGCTGAGTCCGCATGCCTGTGTGCGGATGACGCTGCCCGCGGTGGGTAATCGACGACGACAGCGGTCAACGACTTTCCTGGAACGTTGGGAATGGCGTGCTGAAAGTTCGGTGTGACCGTTTCGGTCCCGCCATGCGCCGACGCCGGCAAGGCGATGGCGAAGACGATGGCTGCGCCGGTAGCTCTCGCGATAGATTGGATGTTCATGATGTCTGCTCCTTTGTGTTGCTCCATTGTCACGCGACGTTGGGGCACGCAAAAGCACCAGGAACGAACAATTTCGATGCACCAAGAAGCGAGCTCGGGCCGGATTCGCTGGTCCGTCAGTGATGCCCGCGGACGATTTCCAAGAGGCGAGAGCAGTTGGCCGCCACCGTTCTTTCATCCAAATTCGTGACGCCGAGCAGCAGGCCCTCTTGCGCGGGCTTGCGTGTGTACCAAGGCGAGAGAGGAACCGGCGCCAACCCGAATAGTCGCGCCCGGGAAGCGATATCCATATCCGATACGGATTGGGGCAGCGCAGCCACCACAGTCATGCCTGCCGCGGTATGGACTCTGATTGATTCAGAAGCCAGTTCATTCAGACAACGAACCAGCGCGGCCTGTCGGGCAGGATAGAGGCGCTTCATACGCCGCAGATGACGGAGATAGTGTCCATCGTGCATGAACTCAGTTACGGCATACTGCACAGATGAAGTTGGTGCAGGCGCGAGGCTCGCCGCGACTTCGCCGAACCGGCGCGCCATGGCGAGCGGAACAACAAGAAATCCCAGACGCAGTGCCGGGCTGATCGTCTTGCTGAAGGTGCCGATGTGAAGTACCCGACCGTCCGGATCGAGCGAGGCGAGTGCCGGTGCGGCCCGTCCTTTCAGCTGCAGCTCACCGAGATAATCGTCTTCGATGATCCAGGCGTCCCGCTGCTTTGCCCAGTCGAGCAGTGCGATACGTCGACGGAGCGACATCGTCATTCCGAGTGGCGCTTGCTGGCCCGGTGTCACCACTGCAAGGGAAGCTTCAGGAGCGATTCGGATGCCTGTGTCGATATCGAGCCCGTCTGCATCCACGGGCACCCCTGCCACGGTCATCCCCGCCAGCCCTAGCGCCGTACGGGTTAGAGGAAAGCCAGGATCTTCTATCCAGGCTTGCCGGCCTTCCATTTGCAGCCCACGAATCGCTAGGTTGAGCGCGCCGGCAAATCCTGCTGTGACGAATACTTGCGAAGGACTGCATCGAAGCCCGCGTGAGACGGCAAGATACGACGCGATCTCCTGTCGCAACTCCGGCTCGCCTCTCGGATCAGGATAGCAGACGGGAGCCGCTGCAGCCCGGCGCGCCGCACGTGACTGAATACGCGACCACAGCTTGAACGGAAAGGCGTCCTGGGAGGGCACGCCCGTCTGAAACGCCAAAGGCGCCGTGCTGAAGTCGTAAAAGAGATCCGGGAGCGGTGGTGCGTCCGGCGACCATTTGGTTGTCGCCGGCAAAGGCCGCGCGGCTACCCGAGTGCCCGCCGCGCCCAAACCGATCGCGAACTGCTCGTCGATCAGACGCTCATAGGCGGTCCGCACGGTGCCCCGGGACACCCCCAGTTGGGCAGCCAGATCGGACCAGGAGGGCAGCCGCCCGCCGGCGGCGAGCTGGCCTGACTCGATCGCACTTCGAATTGAGCCGTATATCTGCGCGGACAGCGGGATGCGTCCGGCGCGATCGAGGCTTACAGAAAGCGTTGTCATTGGCCTGATAGTACATTGGAATTCATCAAACTTAGGCCTTTTCCATGACCTATGGGTAGCGTACCTTCCTCGGTGTAGCGCCTCCAGTCACTTCCGGTGCCAGACCAGCCGCCCGCTTCGGGCGGTGCGGAAATCAAGTTTGCGGCAGTAATCGCACGTTCCTCACAGATCGAGTACCTCGAAGATGAAGCAAGATAAAGCAACGACGGCGAACGAAATGCTCGGCATCGTCATTCCCGACAGTCAGCTAGTTAGGGAGGTAGCTCAGCTCATTCGCGACACCGAAAGCGAGCTGCTGTTTAACCACTCGACACGGGTGTACCTATGGGGCGCGCTACTAGGAAAACGAACGAGCGTCGCCTTCGACCCAGAACTGCTGTACGTGGCGGCCATGTTCCACGACATCGGTTTGACGCCGGCCTATCGCGAAAGCGAACTTCGTTTTGAAGTCGACGGCGCTAACGCTGCCCGCGACTTCCTACGCAGCCATCATGTCGACGAGGCGGACGTAGCCAAGGTGTGGACCGCTGTAGCCCTTCATACAACGCCGGGCATACCCGAGCACATGCACGGCGAGATCGCTCTGGTGCAAGCCGGAGCCGGGATGGACGTGGCGGGACGGGGCTTTGATGACTTCACCGAGGAACAGCGCGCGGCGGTAGTCGCACGCTTTCCGCGTGGTGCTAATTTTGCCGACAAGATGATCGATGCCTTCCACGACGGCATGAAGCATCGCCCGGGCACTACGTTCGGCACGTTCAATGACGATTTCCTGGCGTACAAGGACCCCGGCTTCGAGCGGGTGAACTTGTGCAGCATCATCTTGAATTCCCGTTGGGGCTAACGTCCTTTCGGACCACCGAGTCAACTCTCTTATGCGTTACAGGATTTTCCGATGTTCAAACGTACATTCTTGGTAACGGGCGCCAGCAAGGGCATCGGGCGCGCGTTGTCGAACCGGCTCGCTGCTGACGGGCACCAGGTCGTCGGTCTCGCACGCGGCGCCGACGATTCAAGTTTCCCCGGCACACTGGTCTCCGTCGATCTGACGGACCGAAATGCGACCGCGCATGCACTTGAGCGGTTGGCCCAGCGCTATGCCTTCGATGGCGTCGTTAATAACGCAGGGTTCGTCCGGCTGGCCGGTGTTGAAGCGATCGATCTTGACGATCTCGAAGCGTCCTTCCGCCATAACCTGATTTCTGCCGTGCAGACCGTACAAGCCCTGGTGCCCGGCATGCGGAATCGAGGCTGGGGGCGAATCGTGAACCTCTCCAGCCTTGTCGTCCTTGGCGTGGCCAACCGCACGGCCTACGCGGCGGCGAAGGCCGCGATGATTAGCTTCACGCGCACCTGGGCGCTAGAGCTTGCGCAGACCGGCATTACGGTCAATGCCGTCGCGCCCGGGCCCACCGAGACCGAAATGTTCCGGCAGAACACGCCCACGGGCAGCGAAGCGGAGCAGCGGTTTCTTCCGCTCGTGCCGATGAAGCGGTTCGGCAAGCCTGAGGAATTGGCCGCGGCTTTGGCATTCTTTCTGTCCGAGGATGCGGGCTTTATCACTGGACAAACGTTATTCGTTGACGGTGGCGCGTCGGTGGGTAAGGCGGCCTTCTGATCGCCCAGCTATCATCGTGCTCGAAGTGGCCGGGCGCATTACCGCGCTTCGCTGATACGCTTGAAACGACTTCGCGACCGCTAGCGCGTTAGTGCAAAGATTCACAACTCTCTCCCGGGTTCGTCAACCGCGCTCGACGGAATGACGAAGGCCTATGCCGCTCCAGCGATGGCTGGCTCTTCTATACCCCCAGCGAACGACTGTCACACTTAATCATGGCAGTAGTGTTGACCGGCAGAAGCGGGTCGGATTGGAGCGTTCAGTGCTGACCGTGTCATGCACAAGCGGACCGATAGGGCAGATCGACAAGTCGGCATAACGAGGATCTGCGTCACGGAAGCTGACCTGCGTATCACCGGTCAGCGCTCACCTCGTCGGCAGCCGGAGGCGGTCTGACAGACAGGACAGCGACCTCGCCACCACGACTACGTGCCCTGATCAATCTGGCCGCGGCTACTTTAGACCAAATGTGACAATCGGCATTCGTGGAGACCAATCAGCCAGTTTCGGCCTCGACGACATCACCGGAATCGTCACGGTTGAGCTTCTGAACCGAAGTCAGCCCTTCAAGCAGCTGATAATGCGGGAAACTTCCTGGAAGTTCATTTGCATCGTGCATGGTTGCTCGTGAGTGCATTGCGAACCGTCGACGCCGCGTCATCCATTAATGCGTCCGGCTGGCCGAATGTTTGTAGTCACTGGAATGTCGGACGCAACCGCGCGGAAGAAGCCGCAGTCCGGCTTCATGAGAATGCCCCATTCGATGACAATCGCGAATTAGATCTAATCCCGGTGGCGGTGTGACAAGCGACCTTCCGGTCTGAACCGTACCGGGATGACAGCGCGCCGCTTGGGTGCCTCTGATAGCTTTTTGATAGCTCAGGTCGGCCAGGTGTTGCCGGGACAATACCCATCGGCAACCTCCCTCTCTTTTAAACCGAGGGCTTTCGCGACCTCCTTCTTTGTGGCGTACCGGGCGGTAGTGTGCAGTTGAGTGATGCCTTGGCGCATTCGCCCTATGCCGTATGCACCCTTCTCGTTTTCCTTGACGATGACGTGCGCGGGATGATGCTTCTCCCCTTTGAAGTCTTCCGACTCGAAATTGATAAGCTGACGCGTTTTGATGTTGATTTCGGCGGTTTTATCGAAATCGTAGGCCACCAAAAAAGCATTGGCGGAAATTGCCTTGCCCGGTCGATAGGACTCCTTGAGGTCAAACACCCACATCGCTGACCCATTATGCGACATGAGCTTGTTCGCAACCGCAGCGGGTGCATGCTGCTTGGGGACCCAGCGATACAAACTCCATTTGTTGGTCGCCATTACAATCTCCGCGAGTGTGATCGGACTCAAGCGTATGTACCGACCAGATATCAGATGCTTCTTATAACGGTTGGCCAGCCGGTTTATTCCGTATCTCATGCGGCGGCTCGAGATCTTGGATTTCGCGACAATCCGAATGTGAATCGAGAGCGGATATTGAGACTGATCGGAAACCGGCTCCCAGGAAGCGCAAGTTCATCGATTCTTCCTTCCGGGCGGTGAGTCCTCAGATTCCGATGCGGAACGCTGTGTTGTCCCGCTGTCCCGATCGACCTGTACGAAAAGGAACCTCCGCATCTGATGCAGAATCACGGATGATATCAACTGCCGATATCCGAAAAATAATTTTCGATTCGATGTGCTCAAGCTCGCGCTTACGATTGAGCCGTCTACGCAAAGGCTGGATTGTCGGCTACCGTCTTCACCAGAAAATCCATGACCGCCCGTATCTGCGGCGCACGGCGCAGATCCCGATGCACGGCCATCCAGATGTCTCGTGAGAACGCAGGGCCGACGTGCGTCAAGCGCTCCAGCTTCGCGTCGGCATTCGCGAGGAAATCAGGCAGGCCCGCCACGCCGGCGCCTGCCCGCGCCGCTACCAGATGGCCATTGATATCGCTAATTTCGCACGCTATCGGCCGCTTGCCGGCAATGCTCATCAACCATGTCTGCTGTGCTACGCCCTCGAAGCCGGCGTCGTAGGCAATGAACTCCCACGCAGACGCGTCGCGCAAATGCGGATAGTCCTTGCTTGCGTACAGACCGAACGACACGCGCCCCAGCTTTCGCGCAACGCTGTTGGGTTCTTCGGGTCGAGCCAGCCGCAGGACGACATCCGCCTCCCTTCGGCTGAGGGAAACCCGACGTGCGTCGCCCGAAACCGACAGTTGCACGCCAGGATTGGCGCGACGAAAGACGGCGAGATGCTTCACCAGGAAATTGGCGACCAGCACAGGCGGTGCGCTCAGCGTGACCTTGCCGCTCAAAGGCGAACGGCTCGCGTCGAGGAATCGTTCGATAGCATGCGCGCCTTCTTCCATTTCCTGCGCCAGTTCAAACACGCGCTGCCCGATCGGCGTGAGCGTGCACGCCTTCGGCTGACGTTCGATCAGGCGGGTGTCGATCTCGCTCTCCAACGCGCTCAATCTTCGACTGACGGTCGCGTGGTCGACCTTGAGGCAGCGGGCAGCGCCCGATAGCGTCCCGATGCGAGCGACAGCCAGGAAATAGCGAAGGTTCTCCCAATCGGGCATCTGTGCAATTTCTCAAGGTTGGATTGCGGATCTGAGGATATTCGCACATTTTCAACTGCTCTATCATCAGGCCACTTTAGCCGATAGGGTCTCATTCCTGATGAGCATGTCCGCACGCCACGACAGGCAAAGCGCGATCGCCGATGCATCGATACTGGGCGCCGCGCTTTCGATCGTGCTTCTGGCAGTAGTCGCGAAAGCGGCCATTGTGACGGGCGCGTTCTACGTGCTTTTCCCCGAACTGGCCGCGTTGAGCTACGACGTGTTCACGCGTCCATCGGGCACGTGGGCGCGCGCGCCCATCATGCTGGCGACGACTCCCGCCTTGACGGCGGCGATGGGCACTGTCGTCACGCAAGTCATGACGTACGGCCTGTGGTCGGTGGCAATCACCATTGCCGGCGCAATCCTGATCATCGGTCTGCTGCGTTCGCCCATCATGCCGTCCATTTCCGCAGCGTTTCTGCCGGTCGTGTTCGGGATCACGAGTTGGTGGTACCCCATCTCCATCGCTGCCGTGACGATCCTTCTGGCGCTCGTCTCTACGATCTACGGCCGTGTATTGACTTCGGATGACAATCGTCACGCACCCGCGCTCGCCGCCGTCGCGCAAGCCGATGATTCCGGGCGAGGAGCCACGCTCAGGAAGTGGACGCGCGTCTGCTGTTTCATCGCGTGTCTGTTGCTGGTGTATGGACTCGCAGCCGCTACCGGTCTGCGGCTGGTCCTGTTTCCCCCGCTTGTGATGATCGCATTCGAAATCTTCATCCACGGCAATCTCCGTCCATGGGCAAAGCGGCCCCTGACGTTGCCGCCAGTCTGCACGATCACCGCAGGCGTGGGCCTTGCCATGGTTCTGATGTTCGGTCCCGGCCCACTGTCCGTCGCGATTTCCCTGGCGGCCGGAATCCTGACGTTGCGTGTGCTGCGATTTCACTTTCCGCCCGCTTTGGCCGTGAGCCTTCTGCCGCAAATCATGCCGCAAGCCGATTGGCGTTTCGTGCTCGCCATCGCGGTGGGTACGTCGACGCTTGCCGGTGTATTTCTGCTCGCACGCCTTCGCATATTTCCCACTCCCTGAAAGAAACTTTGATGCCTCGTCTCCATACCATCGCAATGTCAGAAGCCACAGGCCACGCCGCCGAGCTATTCCAACGAGTCACCGCGACTGTCGGCAAGGTGCCGAATTCATACATCGGAATCGGCGCGAACAGTCCGGTTGCACTGGAGGCAGTGCTGAGTCTCGAAGCGTCGCTTAAAAGATGTAGCCTTAGCGTGCGGGATATCGAAGTCGTAAAACTCGTCGTAAGTGAAACGACGGGCTGCGATTATTGCCTGGCCGCCCACACGCTGATGAGCAAAAAAATCGGCCTCACTGCCGACGCGATTGTGGCTTTGCGCCAGGCCAAGCCGTCGGGCGACGCACGCAGCGATGCGTTGGCATCGTTCGTGTCGCATCTGATGACAACGAGCGGCACGGTCAACGCAGATACCGTTACGGCGATCAAACTGGCTGGCCTCACCGATACGCAAATCGTCGATGTCACGATGGCGATAGCCAGCATTGCATTCACCAATCTGTTCAACCGCATCAACAATACGACGCTCGACTTCCCCGCAGCGGACTAAAGCAAACGGCGACGTTAGCGATTGAAAAAGTGCTCGCGTCGCCCCTTTACTATTGCCATCCCCTATAGAAACAATAACGAACCAGTCTTGGACACCACCAATCGACTGATGCAGTCTTCGTTTGACGAATCTTCTCTCAGATTGGATGACAAACGGGATTTGACATGTCGGAAACCGCAGAACGGACTACACATCGTTGCAGCGAGGGCCATGCTGGCTCGACAAATCGCTTTCCGAGGGTCGCTCAGTACGCCGGGATCGTTTGCGAAAAACCGCCGAATACCAACGACGCGCTCATGCTCGTCGTCGCGATGATCGTCATTGCGATGGCGCTAAGACCCGGAATCGCGTCGATTGGTCCTGTGCTGCCGCTGATCAGCCGCGCGTTTTCGCTTTCTCATGCAGCAGCGTCCTTGCTGACGACGATTCCTATCCTGCTGATGGGGCTGCTCGCAATCCCGAGCGCATGGATGGCAAAGCGATTTGGAAGAACCAGGGTTCTGTTAGCGTCTCTGGTCGTTCTGCTCGTTTCGATGGTCGCGCGTCCATTCGCCGCGAGCGTCGCGGTTCTATTTCTGGGTACTGTGGGTGTGGGAGCCGGAATCGCCGTGGCTGGAACGCTGTTCGCCGGGCTGATCAAGTCGCGCTTTCCAGCAAAGGTCGCGTTGATGATGAGCCTCTATGCGACCGCGCTGGCGTTCAGTAGCACCGTCTCTGCTGCCGCGACGGGCACCGTCGCGGCATTGTCAGGCGCCAACGGCTGGCGGCTGGGGACGGGCATCTGGACGCCCGTCGCGTTGATCGCGACAGGTGCAGCGCTTGTCATATTGATTCAGGAAAAGCCTCAGGTCCAGCGCGCCACGCCCAGGGCTACGCGCGGCGCGCCGTTGCCGCTAACCAGCCGGTCGGCGTGGCTAATTGCATTGTTCTTTGCCTGCGATAACTTTCTGTTCTTCGCATTCCTGGCGTGGCTTGCACCGATATACATCGAGCGAGGATTTTCCGCTGTATCGGCCAGTCTGTTGCTCGCAACGTTCACGATCTCGTTCACCCTTGCGATTCCGGTATTCGGTTCGCTGAGCCGCGCCCGGGACCGGCGGGGATGGCTCGCGGCTTGTGCGGCGCTCATGGGAATCGGGACGCTGGCGCTGGCAGTGCGCCCGCTAATCATGCCTCATGTTTGGGTCGCCGTTGCTGCATTCGGCCTGGGAGGCGGCTTTACGCTCGGCATGACGTTGCCGCTTGATAACGTCCACGCACCCGATGAAGTCGAGTCTTGGAACGCATTTGTCATGACAGTCGGCTACCTGGTGGCCGCCGCCGGGCCTCTCGTAGTCGGTGCACTGCGAGATTTCACGGGTTCCTTTAGCGCCCCGATCTGCCTTGCTTTCATCATCGCAGTCGTAACGCTGGCGCTGACGCCATTCCTCGCACCTCGCTAATACGCCCCACAGCACAAAGGAAGTTGCACGTTATCAGGACAGTCGATTTGCTTAGCCAAACAAAGGAAGCAACATGAAACCACACCTAAAGCTCGAATCAATCTTGAAACGATCGACCAGGTTGTTACTTATACCGATCTCCATTGCCGCGGTCTCACTACTGGCCTCCCAGCCGGCGCTATCTTCCGGCAGAGAAACTGGGACGCCCGATGACTATTTCCATACGGGTGCAGGCGCTCGATACCTGCGACGTGCTGATTCGGATCTCACCATTGAGCCTTTGCGCGGGAACATCTCGGTGGTGATGGGCTCCGGTGGCAACATTACCGTTCTGTCCGGAAAGGAAGGCAAGTTCCTCGTCGACGCCGGCATCAGCAAGTCACAAGCAAAGCTGCAGGCGGCATTCGACAACATCAGCCCGACACCGCTGAAATATGTGGTGAACACGCACTGGCACTGGGATCACACCGATGGCGATGGATGGATGCATGCGACTGGGGCCACCATCATTTCGCACGCGAATACGCTGAAGCATCTGAGCGAAACGACACACGTCAATGCATGGAACTGGACTTTCTACCCGGTTTCAGTGGGAGCCCGCCCGACGCTATTGGTCAATCACAAGAAGACCTTCACATTCGCAGGTACCAAAATCGACGCGGAAAACTTCGGCGGTGGTCATACCGACGGCGACTTATGGGTCTATTTCAGGAAGGCGGATGTACTCGCATTGGGAGACACCTTCTGGAATGGCATCTACCCATATATCGACAACGAAGACGGCGGCAACATTGACGGCGCGATCCATTGGGCCAACGAGGCTGTCGCGCGCACCACCGATCGCACGATCGTCATTCCCGGTCACGGACCTGTCGGCACGCGCGCTCAGTTGATCGAATTCCGCGACATGCTGGTCGCCGTCCGCAACAACGTGGCCGCGCTGAAGCAAAAGGGAAAATCGCTCGACGAAATCGTCGCTGCCAAACCTACGGCCGTCTTCGATGCCAAATGGGGCAATTTCGTGTTCAACGGCGATCAGTTCACGAAGATGGTGTACGCGGGTCTATAGGCGGGTCTACGGGCATGCGCTGTGCCGCAGCGATACATGTGCGGTTCGGCTCATGTGCGCTGCTCGGGATATCGCTGACGACATATCGTCGGGCGCCGGTATGGAATGGCCGTTCCAGGCGACTACCTGCCCCTAGAATCGAGACGGGCCGACCGGCAGTAACGGGTCGAGCCTGTGAAAAAACGCGTTGATTGCCTATAGTTAGTCAACACGTCTTTCGATGGTGGCCCATGAAGAGATTCATTGAAGGCGCGGCGCGCGATCAAGTCGCACTGCTACCTGAGTGTCTCGACGACTACGTCGATGCCGATAACGCTGTACGAGTGGTAGACGTGTTTGTTGATGAGCTTGATCTAATAGGTCTTGGCTTCGAGCGGGCCTCGCCCTCGTTGGTGGGCAGACCGGCATATCATCCATCAACCTTGCTCAAGCTTTACATCTACGGGTACTTGAATCGAATTCAATCGAGTCGCCGCCTCGAGCGCGAAGCACGACGGAATCTTGAATTGATCTGGTTGACAGGCCGGCTGGCGCCTGACTTCAAGACCATCGCGGACTTTCGGAAGGACAACGGCGTTGCGATCCGCAAAGTCTGCCGCGAGTTTGTGTTGCTTTGCCGCCGGTTAAAGCTATTCGCAGACGCGACCGTTGCTATCGACGGCAGCAAATTCAAGGCAGTCAACAACCGTGACAAGAACTTTACCGACCGCAAGCTCCAGGCTCGCACGGAGCAACTGGAACAAAGTGAACCGCACCGGGAATCGTGGAGGCCGGTTGGGTTAAGTTAATGCGGGCATGTCAGCGGCACTTCGGAGTTGCCTGTAGTAGTGTGCCTCAGCCTCAGCGGGAGGGATATAGCCGAGTGGTTCCATCAGCCGACAGTTGTTGTACCACGCGACCCATTCCAGAGTTGCGAGTTCGACAGATTCGCGTGTCTTCCACGGGGCGCGCCGATGAATCAGCTCTGTCTTGTACAGGCCGTTGATCGTTTCAGCCAGCGCGTTATCGTAGCTGTCGCCACGGCTGCCGACGGACGGCTCGATAGCCGCTTCGGCTAACCGTTCGCTGTACCGAATGCTGACATATTGGGACCCCCTATCGGAGTGATGTATAAGGGTCCCGTCCTCGCCTGGTTGGCGTGCGTACAGCGCCTGTTCAAGCGCGTCAAGAACGAAGTCCGTAGTCATCGAGGAACTGACCCGCCAGCCGACGATGCGGCGGGCGAATACATCGATGACAAACGCCACATACAGCCAGCCCTGCCATGTCGAGAGTGGAGTAAGAGACGGGGCGTAGTCGAGCTATTTCCTGCCTCTCCTCCCCGAACCGGACTTGCACCTCTCGGCGCATCCGGCTCTCCATTCAAGCGTTGCTCATAGCAAAGGCGACATCGGCATAGCGCGACTCGATGGTGCTGCGTGTCTCGTCGTGCATGATGTACGGATTTTCCGACGGGCTACGCCACCTGAATTGGCCCTTCCGGCTGGTAACAAGACGCCGAAGCGCCACCGCCCCGTACCAACCCCGACTATTCTGGCCATGAAGCAGCCATGTCTTGGCCTGTCCCGGTTCTGGCGCCCGCACATGATCGCGCATCAGCGACCTGAACCCGCGCCGATACCTGCGCGCGAGCCAATATCCGAACTTCCAGAACACGGTCCGGTCAAGTTTGCTGAACATGGTGGCCGTGTAATCGGTGTATTGATAGAAGGCGGCCCAGCCAGCGATTTGCCGGTTCAGGCTTTCCATCAGGTCCATCCGGTTCATGCCATAGTTGCCCGACAGTTGCTTGACTAACCGCTCGGCGAAACCCCGGTACTTCTCCCACGGGATGGTCGTCACCGGCCGCATGCGGCCGCGTGGTCCACGCTTGCGGATGATGCGGTGACCGAGGAAGACGAAGCCGTCGTTCACGTGTGTGATATGGGTCTTCTCCATATTCAGCGTGAGCTTCAGCTCGCCTTCGAGGAACCCACGGCATGCTTCGCGCACTGCCTCGGCATGTTCGCGTGTTCCCTTGACCACGATCACAAAGTCATCTGCATACCGACAGTAGGCGATAGCTGGTTTCCACTGCCGGTTTTCTCGAACAGTAATCGGACGCTGCTTGAGAATCGCGAAGTTCCACGCCCACCGATCTTTCCGCACCTTCTTGCTCAGATAGTTCCTTTCCATCCACGCATCGAATTCGTGCAGCATGATGTTGGATAACAGGGGCGAGATGACACCGCCCTGGGGAACACCTTCACTCGCGGCACGAAACAGATCACGATCAACGCAACCCGCCTTGATGAACTTCCAGAGCAGAGCAAGGAAACGCTGGTCGGCAATTCGCTTGCGGATTCCCTTCAGAAGAAGACGATGATGAACGGTGTCGAAGTAGCTGGCGAGGTCGCCCTCGATGACCCAGCGTCCGGCGACGCTTTGTTCACCACTGTCCTGCAACTGAAGCTTCACCGTGCGAATTGCGTGATGTACGCTACGGGCAGGTCTGAAGCCATACGAAGCCGGGTGGAAATCGCTCTCCCATATCGGCTCCATCACCATCAGCATGGCCCGTTGCACGATCCGATCCCGCAGGCTCGGAATGCCGAGCGGCCTGAGCTTGCCGTTCGCTTTCGGTATGTACACGCGTCGTGCAGGCAGCGGACTATACGAGCCCGCCAATAGCTCTTCGCGTATCGTTGCCAGTTCATGCTGGAGATTTGCTTCCAACATGCGTCTGTCGACTCCGTCCACGCCCGGCGTGCGAGCCCCGCTGGATGCCAGCGTAATGCGAGCCGCTGCACTCAGCCAATCCCTATCGGCAATCAGTCTCAGGAGTCGATCGAACTTGCGCTCTTTGTTCTCCGTCGACCATGTCGCCAGTTTGCTTTGCATTTCACTGATTATCAAAGGTCTTCACCTCACTGTGGTCAGTTAATCAACCAAGCAAACCACTTCAACTGCCTCCCTTCGCCATGTGACCGGCTTTCCCGGTCTCGGACTACTACGGAGGCTCCGCCAGCTCGCACATCATCGGGGGCACACTTCCTTAACATCTGTGCAAGCCTTCCCCAGTTCACATGCTGGACTCAACGCATGGGCGAGGCTGCCTGTCGCAGTCTTTATCCTTGCTTGCCGCAAGTCGTCGCGAACACCACGGTCTAGCTGCGCGCTCCCCGTGGACCCTTGCTGATCAGCTTACCTGTCCGGTCAGCAATCGTGCCGCCGGGCCATACGTGTGACCGGCGACAGTTCGCGTCCTGCCCGTAAAGCGGTGTGGGCAGGGGTGACATTTCAACCCTCAGATGCGGTTTAACAGGTTCGTGTTCCTCAACCGTCCCATGCTCAGCCTGGAGGCTCATCTTGGCGTAACCGCTTCGCCGCAAGCCCCGTTTCCCACGGACTACGTCACCTTGCCAGTGTCGGCAAGTCACCGCCGCTTCGGCTCACTTCCTCTCGCAGCAGAGAAAGGGCATGCCCCGGTACTGCAACGTCAACTCCTCCGGGGTATTGCATTCCAAACATGCTCAAGCAGCTTCACCCCCATACGGGCGGGCTACGCTGGCTGGGCGTACCATATGTGAAATCCGAAACCCACAGCTGATTCGGCCGGTCTGCCTTGAACTGCCGGTTGACTCGGTCCAGCGGGCGAGGCGCGCTCGTATCGGGGATCGTCGTGCGAAGCCGCTTGCCGCGTACAGCGCCTCGCAAACCCTGCAGCTTCATCAGCCGCGCGACCGTGCAGCGCGCCACCGAAATACCTTCCCGGTTCATCTGCTTCCAGACCTTCGGCACGCCGTAGACCTGCATGTTGGCCTGCCAGACACGCCGGATCTCCGGTTGCAGAGTATCGTCGCGTTTCGCGCGGGCGCAGCGCCTGGACGGATCTCGGAGCTGCGCCGCATGGCGTCGGTAACCCGACGGGGCAATCTGCAGGACCTTGCAGATTGGCTCGACCCCAAAGGTATCGCGATGCTGGTCGACGAAGGCCTTCAGGATTTCAAACGGCGGTCGAGCTCCGCCTGGGCGAAAAACGCGCTCGCGAGCTTGAGAATCTCGTTGGCACGGCGCAGTTCCTTGACCTCGCGCTCGAGGGCCTTGAGGCGCTCGCGCTCTTCTGTAGTTACACCCTCGCGCTCTCCGGCATCAATCTGATCGCGCTTGACCCAATCGTGCAGCGTCTGCGGCGTGCAGCCGATCATTGGTGCAATCGATTCGATCGCTGCCCACATTGACGGATGTTCGCTACGCTGCTCGCGCACCAGACGTACCGCACGCTCGCGAACTTCTGGGGAAAATTTCGTTACCTTCTTGTTCATGGCTCCATTGTCTCAAGATGAGATTGACCCGCCAAAACGGACACCTATCCTTTGGAAAAAGGGGGTGCCAAAATGGGCAAGCATCGAGCACCGTACCCGGCGGAGTTCCGGGCTCATATAGTCGAGCTGGTGAAGGCGGGGCGAACACCCGAGGAGCTTGCGCGAGAGTTCGAGCCTAGTGTGCAGACGATAATCAACTGGGTGGCGCAGGCGGATATTGATGCCGGCGTGCGTCAGGAGGGGTTGACCACGGCTGAGCGCCAAGAACTCACACGTCTGCGCCGCGAGAATCGGCAATTAAAGACGGAGCGCGACATTCTCTCTCACGCCGCAGCCTGGTTCGCCCGCGAGACAGGAGCCGTGTCCTCGAAGGATACGGATTCATGAGAGCAAACCAGGCCCGTTGGCCCATTGCTACGATGGCGCGGCTGCTGGGAGTCTCGACCAGCGGTTACTACGCGTGGCTGGTGCGGGAGCCTTCAAGGCGGTCCCGTAGCGATGCTCAACTACTGACGCGCATTCGTACGCTGCATGCGAGTTCGCGAGGTACGTATGGGGCGCCGCGCATCCATGCGCAACTTGCGCGCGAGGGAGTGCACGTGGGACGCAAGCGAGTCGCGCGCCTGATGCGCATCGCGGACCTACGGGGAGCAAGCCGACGGCGCTGGCCACGTACAACGCGCCAGCGTGCGGGGGGCAGCGTGCGCCGGACCTCGTGCGCCGGCACTTCAATGCTGAAGGGCCCAACATACTGTGGGTCGCAGATGCCACCTACATCCCGACGACAGAAGGCTTTCTCTATCTGGCCGTGGTGCTTGATGTCTTCAGCCGGCGCATCGTCGGCTGGGCGATGTCGAACCACTTGTACACCGAACTGATGTTGCGCGCGCTCGACATGGCCCTCCAGCAGCGACGTCATGAGGGCGTGATTTTGCATTCCGACCAGGGGGGCCCAGGGCGGATTCAACCGGTCGTCGCAACACTCGATTATTGAGCAGAACTCAGGTATTCGTCCAGGGCTTCGGCCGGTGTCTTCCAACCAAGCGTTTTCCGGGGTCTGGAATTCAGTGCATTGGCGACGGCCTGGATCTCTCGAGCGCTCCACCGGGACAGGTCTGTGCCCTTTGGAAAGTATTGCCGCAGAAGGCCGTTCGTGTTCTCGTTCGTGCCGCGCTGCCATGGACTGTGCGGGTCGGCGAAGAATACCTTTACCCCGGACTCAACCGTAAAGCGGGCGTGATCAGATAGTTCTTTTCCACGATCCCAAGTCAATGACCGCCACAACTGGGCAGGCATGTCAGTCACGGTCTTCTTGAGCGCATTGGCCATCGTGACAGCTCCGTAGCCAGCCAGCGCGGGACCGTTCTTCGTTCTGGGCATCAGCCCGTAGCCCTCCTCGCGAGGTAGATGGACGAGCATGGTGAACCGGCTTGTCCGCTCAACCAGCGTTCCGATTGCGGACCGGTTCAGGCCGATGATAAGGTCACCTTCCCAATGCCCTGGCACGGCACGATCCTGCACTTCTGCAGGCCGGCTGGAGATCATCACGTCCTCGCTAACGTGCGCCCAAGCCTTGGCCTGTGCCCGGGCCCTCGGCACGCGCAACGCCCGCCCAGTGCGCAGACAGCTGACCAGCTCGCGCTTGAGAGCACCTCGGCCCTGAATATAGAGAGCCTGGTAAATGGCTTCGTGAGAGATGCGCATGGCTTCATCATCCGGGAAGTCGGTCTGCAGCCGGTTGGAAATCTGTTCAGGCGACCAGCCATTGACCCATTTACGGGCACCGCGATGCGGTTTGTTTCTCCCTTTGAATGGTGCTTGCCGGGGCCCAGAAATCTCACGGCCATCAGCGTCGCGAACCTTGCCCTCCAGACGGTCCTGCACGTAGTGGCGCAGCCGTGGGTTAGTCACCAGTTTCGAAGGTTTAGGTCGTTTGGCAACCAGCTCCGCCTTCCACTGCGCAACCGAAGCCCGATACTCAAGCTGCCCGCCACGCGTTGCAGCGTTACGTGTCAATTCCCGGGAGACCGTTGATGGGCTGCGTCCGATACGACGAGCAATATCGCGCACCCCGACGCCTTGATGCGAAAGTAGTCCAATCTCTTCTCGCTCCGCGAACGACAGGTACCGCCCGGATATCGGGCTCAACATGGAAAGTGGCATGCCGCCATTATGACGGAACCAGCGAGTGCCTACTGCCTGCGACACGCCAACCGCCTCTGCAGCCTTCTCGCTCGTAATACCTGTTGCGATTTGCTCCCAGAATCGCCGCTCGATCTCACGTCGATGCGACGGCGCACCTGGCGAGCGCATCGCTCCTCGCCCTGTCAACTTACGCATCCAGCCCGCTGGTCGTCCCATAAACACCTCCTCGATCAAAGGTGTTGCGACGACCGGTTGAATCCGCCCAATACACATCCATTGCCTTTGGGCGACGCTGCCGCGAAGCCGGCGTGCAGCCGTCGATGGGTACAGCCGGCGACGCGTACGACAATGCGATGTGCGAATCCTTCTTTGGGACGCTTGAAGCAGAGCTCTTGTCGCGCGAACACTTCGCGACCCATGAACAAGCACGGAGGCGCATCTTCTCCTTCTTGGAAGGCTGGTACAACGTACGCCGCCTGCATAGCAGCATCGGCTATTGTTCGCCGCTCGAATTCGAAAACCTGAGCGCGAAGACAAAAACCGCATCACCCTGCGAGTTGCCCACCGACGGGCAGCGTCGTGGTCGTGAGAAGCGACCCGCTGCCCGTCCGTGGACAACCCGCGACTCAACGCTTAAGGGAGGCCGGACCACGACAATTCTTTAACTGCAAATCTGTCCGTCGGAGCGGGTCAATCTCAGCCAGCGTTCAATCCGCCCTCGCCGAACTCGTCAAGCGAGGCCAGCCGATTGATTTCCTGCTGCTCAATGCCGGGTTGGTCCCAGGTAAGAAGCGGGTGATCACTGCGGCAGGCGTCGAGGCTTCTCAAGCCCCGCTCATCGGCCATCATCAATTAACTGTCGGGTTACTCCGCGCCAACCTGCTAAGTCCCAATGCGCGGATCGTTATTGCCAGCGCGGAACCCGCCCGAGGGGGCGTACCCATGTTCAAGTACACGGACGTGACCGCCCTCGCTGCCAGATACCACGGAGGCGACCTGACCGCTGCTATGGAAGCCCTGGTGCGCAACGAGCCGAACGTGAAGTATGTACCCAACAATGCGTATGCCGACGCGAAGCTCATGATCGCCTGGTGGGTTGCGGCACTGGCACGTCGACTATCCCCTGGCATGGCCGTGTTCGCTGTCTCGCCCGGTGCGGCGACCGCCACCAATGTGGGGCGAAACGCTGGCTGGGCGGTGAAATATCTGATGATCCCAATCGTAAACGTCATTCCCGGCATGAATCAGACGCCGGAGACTGCGGCCCGTCGGTACCTTCAGGCGTCGGAGTTCGGCACCGACGTCTCAGGGCAATTCTTCGCCTCGGCTAAAGGGAAATTCACAGGCCCTATTGAGGCGCAGCGCCAGCCGCACCTCCTTGATGGCGCTAATCAGGAAGCCGCGTGGCAGGCGGTCGCCAATGTCTCTGGCGTCAACTGGTCGTACGCGGAATCCTTACGCGCGGTGTCCTGAAAGCGCGGCGGTCGCGGCGAAATCGTCGCAGTTGCCAGAATCAGCGGGCGATTGGGTAGTTACATGATCGCCCACGTGACATACGGTATTTTTGGATCAATGGCAGTGCAAAGTAGCTAAGTGCGGCACGAGCGGCATGGGCTCGCGACAGCGAAGCTGCTCCTCGACGGCCGTTGGCCAGCCGTAGCAGCCGTTCGAGTGTCCGCTCGCGTACGTCGGCGTGTGTCGAAAACTGGCCGTCAAGACTCGTCCGAGCCCCCCGACGCTGGCGATCAACTGCCTCGAACCGCGAATGACCGTAAAGCGGCGCGCTGCAGCCGCACGTCGGATGCGGCGAACGTCGGCAAAGGCCGAAGCTCGCACGCCGGTCATCCGACAGGGTCGGCCATGAAGCGACAACCGCGGCGGTGTGCTGCACGGCCGTTGTAACCTCCATATCGGACACCGCATTTCGGGTGAACGTGTCCCACCCACTGTTGTCGACATTCGCGCAGCCTGCGTCTGGGAAAGACGCATCACGCGTGTCCCTTCGTTCGCGCGATTTTTCCACACGCGGAAAAGTCATTCCATCCATGCCCGTCTAATCAAACCTCCCCGTGACGCCGAGACTTCTCTCTATGCATTTCGTTTCATATCCATCACGAATCACGGAGAAGAGTCATGAACAACGTCACGAACCAGCAGTTCAAACGCGTGTGGTTCATCACCGGCGCGTAGCGCGGTCTGGGCGCGCTCATCGCGCTAGCCGCTCTCGACGACGGTAATGCTGTCGTCGCCACCGGCCGCAACGCCGCCGCGATCGCCGAGAGGCTTGGAGAGTCGCCCGCGTTGCTCACCTTTGCGCTCGACGTGACAAACGAGGCACAGGCGAAGGCGGCGGTCGAAGCCGCGGTCGATAAGTTCGGCCGCATCGACGTACTGGTCAATAACGCGGGCTTCGGGCTGCTCGCGGCCGTCGAGGAATCGAGCGATGCTGAAGTTCGCCGCATCTACGAGACGAACGTTTTCGGGTTGCTCAACGTGACACGCGCCGTGTTGCCGGTGATGCGCAAGCAGCGTTCGGGGCATGTGATCAACACGTCGTCCATCGTCGGTTATCAGGCGGCGGCAGGCGTCGGCGTCTACAGTTCGACGAAATTCGCTGTGGAAGGCATCACCGAAGCGCTGCATGCCGAACTCAAGCCGCTCGGCATTCACGCAACCATGATCGAGCCTGGGTTCTTCCGCACGGACTTTCTGGATGCGTCGTCGCTAGCCGTCGGCAGTACGATCATTGGCGACTATGAAGAGACGTCGGGCAAACTGCGGCAACTCGCAGGCGAGATCAATCATAATCAGCCAGGCGATCCCGCAAAATTGGCAACCGCGATGGTCAGGCTCGTCGATGCAGCGACGCCGCCTGTGCGTTTGCCGCTCGGCACGGACACGCTTAAGGCAGTAGCGGAAAAGAATGCATATGTGACGGCGGAAACGGAAACTTGGAAGGCGCTTTCCGCATCCACCGACTTCCCGGCCTGAGCCGCAAAGAACGAACGGGCAGACCGCGCGCATGCAAGCGCCGTCTGCCCGATTCACATGATGCGGTCATTGCCTTTCGGGCTTGCGCAACACTGATATGAAAAAAATCGGTTTTCTATCGTTTGGCCACTGGTCTGCTTCGTCACACTCGCTTACGCGTTCGGCGTCCGACGTCCTGCTCCAATCCATCGACCTCGCGGTCACCGCCGAGCAACTCGGCGCGGATGGCGCATATTTTCGCGTGCACCATTTCGCGCGCCAGCTCGCGTCACCGTTTCCGTTGCTGGCGGCTGTGGGGGCGAGAACCAGTCGAATCGAAATCGGTACAGCCGTCATCGACATGAGGTATGAGAACCCGCTGTACATGGCCGAAGATGCGGGCGCAGCCGACCTGATCGCCGGTGCACGCCTGCAACTCGGCATCAGCCGCGGCTCGGGCGAACAGGTGGTCGACGGCTGGCGCTATTTCGGCCATGCGCCGGAAGAGAGTGAGACGCACGTCGATTTGGCACGTCGGCACACGGAAGTGTTTTACGAGGTGCTGCGCGGCGAAGGTTTCGCTGAGCCAAATCCCCGCCCGATGTTTGCCAACCCGCCGGGCCTGCTACGCGTCGAGCCCCATTCCGAAGGGTTGCGCGATCGCATCTGGTGGGGCTCGGAATCGGATGCCACCGCGGTATGGGCAGCCGGGATGGGCATGAACCTGCAATGCTCGACACTGAAGAACGACGAGTCGGGCCGTCCGCTCCATGTCCAGCATGGCGGAGCAGATTCGTGCTTACCGGCAGGCGTGGAAGGAAGCCGGCCACGCGCGCGAACCGCGCGTGCCGGTAAGTCGCAGCATCTTCGCGTTGGTGAACGATCGCGACCGCAGGTACTTTGGACGTGACGCGAACAGCGACGACACGATCGGACTGCTGGACGGCAACATCAGGACGATCTTCGGCCGTAGTTATGTGGCAGAGCCGGACGCGCTCGTCAGGCAACTCGCAGCCGACGAGGCGATTGCGGAAGCCGACACGCTACTGTTGACCGTGCCGAACCAGCTAGGCGTGGAGTACTGCGCACACGTGATCGAATCGATCCTTACGCACGTCGCTCCGGCGCTCGGCTGGCGTTAGTACTAATCCCTTCACCGCAACGGCAGCCAAAGCGGCCCGTCCCATGCTTTGAGTGCATCAAGGAACGCCTTGAGTTTCGACGGCATGAAGCGCCGCGTCGGATAGACGGCATGCACGAATAGCTCCGGCGACGCCCAGTCGGGCAGTACCCGCACCAGTTCTCCGCTGGCGATATGCGGGTCGCAATAGCTCGACGGAAGCAGCGCAATGCCGTGCCCGCGGAGGGCGAATGCATGGACAATGTGAAAGTCGCGCGCGGCGACGGGGCCGCTCACGTGCACCTTCGCCGCTTTTCGCCCGCTGACCAGTTGCCATTCCGTTTCGTTGTTGCGGGCGTTGATCAGCACGCAGGGATGCTGGCTCAGCTCGTCGGGCCTCGAGGGGAGGACATGGTTGCGCCCATAGTCGGCCGACGCGACGAGGTGCCGCACGCTTCGTCCCACGCGCTGTGCGACGAGGCTCGAGTCCTGCAATTCACCAAAACGGATAGCAACGTCGACGTTTTCGGCAATCAGGTCGATGAATGCGTTCGTGAAGTACAGGTCCACCTGGATCTGCGGATAGTCATGGCGGTTTCAAGGTTGAAGTGCAACAGCGGTTTTAATGTTTAGAGCCATGAGGTTGAGCTGCCGAAGCGAGTGTTGCGGCGAAGACCTCGAGCGGCGAATGGAAGGCGTGAGTGGCGCGAGGCCTGCTGTTCAGACTGTCGGCAATGGCGTCAAGTTCGTCCTGACTGTAGACGGAAAGGTCGGTGCCTTTGGGCAGATACTGGCGCAGCAGGCCGTTGGTGTTTTCACACGTGCCGCGTTGCCATGGGCTGTGCGGGTCGCAGAAGTACGCCTTCACACCGGTGGCGGCGGTGAGCTCTGCATGCCGCGACATCTCCTTGCCTTGGTCGTAGGTGAAGCTCTGCCGTAATGGCTCGGCAATCGAATTGAGTTTGGTAGAGAAGCCTGCCAGCGCGGAAGCAGCTGTAGCATCTCCCATCTTCGCCAGCAGCACCAGGCGGCTGGTCCGTTCCACCAGCACTCCGACTGAAGACGCATTGTTGGCGCCCTTGATGAAGTCGCCCTCCCAATGTCCGGGCAGCAGTCGGTCCTCGATTTCGGGCGGCCGCACATGAATACTGACCATGTCCGGAATCTGTCCGCGTCGGTCTGTACCCCGTGTGCGCGGCATGCGTGTGCTGTGGCCGTGGCGCAGGCAGGCGATAAGCTGACGGCGCAGCTCGCCGCGCGGCTGGGCGTAGATGGCCGTATAGATAGTTTCGTGGGACACGTGCTGGGTCGGGTCGGTCGGATACATGCGCTTGAGTGTGCCCGATATCTGCTGAGGTGACCATTTCCACTCGAGCAGGGTAAGAACGATGCGCCAGCACACACTCTGCGGGCAGAGCTTTGTGGGACGGCGACCCGCACTCCGACGCGCGGCGCTGAGCACTTCTGCAGGTGCGGATGCATAGCCCGAAGGAGAACGATTTCGCCTCAGTTCACGGCTGACGGTGGACGGCGAGCGGCCGAGTATCCGGGCCATGGCCCGGATACTCGAACCCTGCAAATGCAGGCTGGCAATGGTCAGGCGCTCTTCGGGTTGAAGCTGTTGATACTGGGTCTTTTCGTGCATCGCAACACCCTATACGAAACAGGTGTTGCACTTCAGATTTGAGGCCGCCCATTCAAAAATGCCGACAGGAAGGCGTAAAACGGTTCCTGTTCGAGCATCACAGGACCGGAGATGCGTAGCACGCCCTCCGGTTTCTTCTGCGTCTGGGTGATCACGCGCTCGCCGTCATACAGATGACCTAGTGTCGTGAGTTAGAAATTCGTTTAATTAATAGCTCTTGCTGCTTGAGGGGACGAAGTGTTGCTTGAAGAGGCGCTCGGATTCGCGGAGACCCTCGTCGGTAAGCGCAACGGACTTTGCCTTATTGACGGGATCGCCAATCATGCCTCGTTCGTATAGCCGATTCATCACATCCCAATCGAAGCTTTTCCAAGCACGGTTATGATCGTGCAGCGTCAGGTAAAGAAGTGCGAGAACTGCGTCGTCAACTGCAGCAGTATCAATGTCCATGACGTTCACTCCGATGCGTTGCGCACCCGCGTGCAAAACCGTTCGACGCTCGCCAGAATTTCATCGGCCGATTTGCTCCAGGCGAACGGTCGAGGATTCGCGTTATGAACCTCAAGATAGTGGCGGATCGCGTCTTCCAGTTGGCGTGTCGAACGATGGGTTCCTCGTCGAAGGTATTTTTCCGTAAGCGTGGCGAACCAACGTTCGACCTGGTTGAGCCAAGAGGCAGAAGTCGGAGTGAAGTGCACATGAAACCGCGAATGACGTGCGAACCAGTTCTTGATCGAGGGCGTCTTATGCGTACCGTAGTTGTCCATCACCAGATGGACATCCAGATCGGGCGGTACGCTCGCGTCGATAGTGCGCAAGAACTGCACAAATTCACTGCTGCGATGACGTCGATGCAACTCGCCAATCACTTCGCCGGTGGCGATATCCAGTGCCGCGAACAAGGTAGTCGTGCCATGGCGCATGTAGTCGTGGGTACGTCGCTCAGCAATGCCCGGTGCCAGCGGCAGCATGGGTTGCGTGCGATCCAGCGCCTGAATTTGACTCTTCTCGTCCACGCACAGCACCATTGCCTTAAGCGGCGGATCCAGGTACAGGCCAACAATATCGCGCACCTTGTCAACGAACAGTGGA
Organism: Caballeronia sp. PC1; assembly: GCF_021353155.1. Taxonomy (NCBI): domain Bacteria; kingdom Pseudomonadati; phylum Pseudomonadota; class Betaproteobacteria; order Burkholderiales; family Burkholderiaceae; genus Caballeronia; species Caballeronia sp. PC1. The sequence continues at coordinate 340,683 of NZ_JAJUBH010000004.1, read as the reverse complement.
TCGCTCGAAAGCTTGAACGTCTCCTGCCGATGCGGTTGCAAGCCGAACGCGCGCCAGATTCGCGAAACGGCCGTCTGCGAGAGATTCATCTCGCGCGCCATCGTGCGCGTACTCCAGTGCGTGGCGCCCGCAGGCAGGGATTCCAGCGTTTTCGTAATGACCGCGTCGACATGCGAGTCCTCGATTGTCCTCGGCGCGCCGGGCCGAGGCGCATCGAGCAGACCATCTAACCGACTAGCAACGAAACGCGCACGCCACTTCGAAACGGTTTGCTGTGTAACTCGCAGTTTCGCTGAAACGGCTCTATTGTCGATGCCTTCAGCACACGCCAGCACGATCCTGGCTCGCAGTGCTATCGCCTGCGCTGTCTTGCGACGCAGCGTCAACGCCTTGAGTTGTTCGCGCTCCGACTCACTCAACAAGAGTTCCGCCTTGGGTCTTCCGCTCATCGCCACCTCTCTGAAGGACGTGCCGTCCATCACACCGTAGTACAGGCAGCGAATAATTCAATGAATTTCTAACTCGCGACACTAGCGGCTCGCTGCATTGATCGAAGTAGGCGCGACCCTGTGACGTCAGGCTGAGCTTGCGCGTCGTGCGTTGCAACAACGTCACGCCAAGTCGTTCTTCGAGCGCGGTCACCTTGCGGCTAACGGTTGAGACAGGCATGCCGAGTGCCCGCGCGGCCCGGCTGAAGCTCTCGAACTGCGCTACGCGCACGAAAACGGCGATGTCGTTGAGGTCGGCGAGTGCGGTCATGGATGGCGTCGCGGGGATTTTTGCACGCATGGAAAAGACATTCCATATATTCCAGTCTAATCAAAAATGCTGATCGGGACCAGACTTCTCTTCAAGCAGTTCAACTTCCTGGAGAGAAATCATGGCAAACAAAGTCGTCGTCATTACGGGTGCTTCCAGCGGAATTGGTGAAGCCACCGCCAAACTTCTTGCCTCCAAAGGCGCCACTGTCGCGCTGGCCGCTCGGCGCATCGACAGGCTGCAACGTGTTGCCGCGGAAATCCTGTCGAAAGGCGGGCGAGTCTCGATCCATCAGGTGGACGTGACGGATCAGGAGCAGGTCAACCGCCTGGCCAGCGACGTCGTAACGCAACATGGCCGCCTCGACGTCATGGTGAATAACGCTGGCCTGATGGCGATCGCGCCCCTGTCTCTGCGCAAGACTGAGGAGTGGGACCGGATGATCGACATCAACATCAAGGGCCTCCTGTACGGAGTCGCTGCGGCGCTGCCGGTATTCGAAAAACAGCAGTCGGGCCATTTCGTCAATATCGCGTCGGTCGTGGGCCTGAAGGTCTTCAGCCCCGGAGGCACGGTTTATTCGGGAACGAAGTTCGCGGTGCGCGCGATTTCTGAGGGTCTGCGTCACGAAGTGGGCGGCAACATCCGCACGACCGTCATATCGCCGGGTGCGATCGACACAGAACTGAAGTTCGGTTCGGGCCACGACGACAGCCGCAATTTTGTCGTCGACTTCTACAAGATGGCGATCCCCGCCGACGCGATTGCGCAAGCCATCGCCTACGCAATCGAGCAGCCCAGCTCGGTCGACGTCAACGAAATCGTGATTCGCCCCACCGTTCAAGACTTTTGAAGCGTGGCGCCGCGGTAGCTGAGCGTCGGGCGGGACAGAGCGCTTCTGGCCCGTCGGCGTTCCAGTCATCGCGAAGCCAGCCCGAATGACTTCATTGAGGAGTTCATCATGCCCGCAGCCGTGTTTTCCCTCGCTTTCGCCGCGTTCGCAATCGGAACGACGGAATTCGTTATCGTCGGCTTGTTGCCCGATATTGGAAGGGCGTTCGGCGTCTCCGTGTCGACGGCCGGTTTGCTGGTGAGTTTCTACGCGCTGGCCATTACGGTCGGCACGCCTGTGGTCTCGGCCATGACGGCGCGCTTGCCGCGCCGCGCATTGCTGCTCGCGCTGATGGCTTTCTTTACGCTGTGCAATCTGGCGGCCGGACTTTCGACAGACTTCCCAGCGCTGCTCGCGATCCGGATCGTGATGGCAGTTGCGCACGGCGTGTTCTTCGGCCTCGGCACAACGGTTGCCATGGCGCTGGTGCCGCCGGATAAGTCAGGCAGGGCCGTGGCGATCATGGTCAGCGGCCTGACGATCGCGATGGTGACCGGCGTCCCTGGCGGAACGTGGCTCGGCGATCTGATGAGCTGGCGGCTGCCGTTTCTGGCAGTGGCTGCCACGGGTGCGCTGGCGACCATCGGTCTTTGGCGGCTTTTGCCCGCGCTTGCGCCTCAGCGCAGCGCCGGGACCATCCTCTCGCAGCTCGCTTTGCTGAAAAGCCGCGCATTGATGCCGCTCTATGCGATCGCTGCACTAGGCATGGGAGCGACGTTCGCGGTGTTCACGTATCTCTCGGAGCTGTTGACTCATACGACCGGGTTCGGAAGCGAAGGCGTAACCCTTGGGCTGATGGTGTTCGGACTCGGTTCGGTGGTGGGGACGATCGGCGGAGGGCGTCTGTCCGATCGATATGGCCCGAAGCTCAGCATAAACATCGCGTTGGCCGGCACCGCCGCGTCGGTCGCCACGCTCTCGCTCACCGCACACCACTCGGTGCTGGTGTTGCTCAACCTGTTTGTCTGGGGCGCTTTCGCCTTCGCCGTTCCTCCCATCATGCAGGCCACTGTCGTTCTCGTGGCTCGACGTGTGGCGCCCGAGGCGGTCGGTACGGCGGCGGGGCTCAACGTCGCTGCGTTTAACTCGGCATTTCTGGCGGGTCATTCGTAGGCGGACTGACGCTCGCAGGCGTCGATGTCCTCACGACGGTGTACGCCGGCGTGGCTCTGGCGGTGGTGGGGCTCGTGGTTGTTGCGAGGTATCGATGGTCGGAGCGTCCGGCGCCCGCGCCTGCCCGAGACGTACTAGGGCGGTGCTGAGCGTCAGGCCAAATCGACGACACCGGATTATGAAACGAGAAACATCATGAATCTCTCGAAACCTCATGTAGTGCAGCCCGGGCGACGACGTTTCGTGCAGATCCTCGAGGTCCTCCGGCCGAGGTACGCTTAGTTATCCTCATACAGGCGCGTTCAGCGCGGAGCGGACCACGCGTGAAAGATCGTCGAGTTGAAATGGCTTGCGCAGCGCCGTGAAGCGCTTATCAGCGATTGTCGAAATATCGACATCTGCGTAGCCTGTGGCTAGAATTACCGGCAAATTTTCGCGCAATTCGTGGGCTTTCTCTATGACCTGCAATCCGTTCATTCCAGGCATGGCATAGTCGACCATCAGCAGGTCAGGATCGTCGACGCGAAGGCGCTCGAGACCGCTAACGCCGTCCCGAGCTTGAGAAACGGTATATCCGAGAGCCTGCAGGCATTCGACAAGCATGCTTCGGACGTCCTCGTCGTCCTCGATTACAAGAATGTGACGCCCCTGCACCGCGCGGCTATCTAAGCTTGAACCGGCGACGATTTCCTGCGTTTGCTTTTCTACGAGCGGCAACCATATCTCTACAGTGGTGCCTTTTCCCGGTTCGCTGTCAATGCGCGCAACACCGCCTGCCTGCCGTGCGATTCCGTACACTTGACTTAACCCCAGTCCGGTACCCTTGCCAACCGGCTTCGTCGTAAAGAACGGGTCAAACGCGCGAGAAAGCACACTTGGCTCGATGCCCGTCCCGGAATCGCTGACACTGACGACAATGTAGCGTCCTGCTGCAAGCGTTTCGTCCGGCGCCGGTCGCTCGCCTGCGTGGATGGAAAGGCGTCCGCCGCCCGGCATGGCATCTCGCGCGTTGATCGCCAAGTTGAGCACAGCGAGCTCTAACTGGTTGGCATCTGCTCGCGTCCAAAGATCTTCCGCATCCGCATGGGTAGAGAATGCGATGGCCGGTCCCAGCGAGATAGAGATGATGTCATGCATGCCTTGGAGCAGCGAAGTAACGTTCACGGCCTTCGAGTCTAGATTGCTCGTGCGTGAGAACGTGAGCAATTGGGCGGTGAGCTTGCCTCCACGCTCAGTGGCGCGTTTGATCGTCGCAGCCATCTTGCGCACCCGGTCATCATCGCTCAGACGAGCAAGCAGCTCGGCGTTGGCCATGATGACATTAAGAAGATTGTTGAAATCGTGCGCAATGCCGCCGGTCAATTGGCCCAGCGCTTCCATCTTTTGCGATTGCACGAGCACGGCCTGCACCTTGGCGCGCTCATGGATCTCTTTCATGAGCCGATCATTCGCCGATGCAAGCTCACGCGTGCGTTCGCTGATCCGACTTTCGAGCGATTCATTCAGGTGCTCGAGCGCCTCTTGCGCTTTCACGCGTTCGATCAGATGCTGCTCGGATTCCGCCAGATGCTTGCGCGACTCATACTGCCGAGCGCGGGCGCGCAGGGACGATGTCACCGCCCGACGCAAAGTCTCAGAGTTCAAGGGTCGCTCAAGAACCAGTACGTTTCCAAGCCGTTCGAGCAGGTCGAGGCTCGCTGCGGGACGGCGTCCGGCGAAACGCCCGGAGAGCAGGATGATGGGGAGATCGGACCATGCGGCTTGATGCTCGAGCCACTCTCCGAGCGCGCGCGCGCCATCGTCCGAAATAGATTCTTCCGTAACGATCGCAACGCCCGCGCCGCTTTGGAGTTCCTTCAATAGACATTCCGAGTCGAGACAAGTGAAGCAGCTTCGACCGTCGCTCGCGAGTACGTCGGCGATGACATCGGCGTCGCGGCCGAAGGGCGCCATGATGAGAACGCGAAATTCCATTGCGCTAGTCGGAGGAGGGGTTCTTCTTGCCGTTCGAAGGGGGCAGCATAGCCGTCTCCCCCTGGTACCTAGGGAGACCGCCCAGAATGCCTTCGAAATCACGCAACGCTTCGCCGACGATCAGACCGCGGCCGCCGAGTTGGAACTGGCGGATCGAGCGCTCGTGCCCACTCGCGCGACTTTTGACCGCGGTCACCGCGGTGAGCACTTCGCCCCGACGCTCGAAGTAGCGGAACAGCACGACCACATCGCTAAGATAGCTGATATCAATGTCGCTCTGGATCTCGCCGATGACACCATGCTGCCCCAAGACCAGCATGGTGATGACGCCGCGCTGATTAAGATACGTGAGCAACTCATGCATCTGCAGCAGCAGATAGCGTTCTCCAGGCATGGCTTGCAAGAAAGCGTTCAGGCTATCAATGGCGACAAACCGCGCGTTGTCCTGCTCAACGCTGCGATGCACCTCGCTTGCGAACTCGCCCGGCGAGATTTCGGCAGGGTCGACCTGGCGCAAGGTCAGCAACCCACTTTCCAGGTGGTGCCGGAGATCGATGCCGAGGCTAGTTAGCCGTCGTAGCAACGTGGTTCGTGTCTCGTCAAAAAGGTAATAGACGCAGGCTTGTCCGCGCTCGAGTGCAGCCAGCAGACATGAGGCGACGGTGGTCGTTTTACCGACGCCCGATGGCCCGACGAACAGCGTGTTTGTGCCTGGGACAAGGCCGCCGCCGAGGAGCGCATCGAGCCCAGGTGTCCCAGTGCTCAATGCGTTCGCCGAATAGTCGCTGTGGTGCTCCGCGGCGACGAGGCGAGGATAGACCTTGATGCCCCCCGTTTCGAGCGTCATGTCGTGGTAACCCTCGCGAAACTTAATGCCACGCATCTTGGCAATGCGCAGCCGCCTGCGTTCGCCGCCATAATCGTGCACCAAATTGTCAAGGCTGATCACGCCATGCGCAATGCTATGCAATTGGAGATCGCCGGGTTCCGAGGTGTTGTCATCAAGGAGCATCACCGTGCAGGCGCGGGTTGCGAAATAGCGCTTCAGGGCGAGGATCTGACGCCGGTATCGCAGCGGGTTCTGCGACAACATCCGGAGTTCGGACAGGCTGTCAAAGACAAGGCGGACCGGCTTCAAATCGTCAACCCGCGCGATAACGTCACGGACGGTTTCGCCCAATTCGACTTCCGCGGGATGTAAGATCGTTTGTTCGTAACGAGGATCGAGGCCCTCATCGGTAAGCAGTTCAATGATCGTGACGCGGGTGGTGTCCCAGCCGTGACTTTCAGCGACGGCCACGAGTTCGGCCTTTGTCTCGGACAGGGTCACGTACAAGCCTGGCTCCCCGACTTCGGCACCCTTGAGTAAGAACTGCATAGCCAACGTTGTTTTTCCTGCACCCGGGGCGCCTTCGAGAAGATACATGCGGTGCGGCGTCAACCCGCCGCCCAGGATGTCGTCCAGGCCGTCGACGCCCGATGAGATACGGCCCGGATCTGGCTGATCAATTATCGCTGACATATGTCTCAGGTGTGGTTGGCTGTTCCAACAGCCGTTAGTGCATGCAAAAAACAGTCCACGCTCGCGTCAGCGTGCAACGCTCTTAGCGACCGGGTTTCGGTGTGTTGGCTTTTCGCGGCACCCTCGCCACGTGCGCGGGCAGCACTGGCAAGCGAACAAGCGCCGGTCCCGGCTGGTTGGTAAATTGTCCTTGATGCCGCGGGCAAGCAGAGTAGGATTTCCTCGTTCGACGTCATTGCACCGGGGGTGGGGGCCATGCGACCAGGCCTCCAGCGTCGTCATACCAGCGGAATTTCCGAACCCGCACGCCGAGTGCGCCGGATCCTATTTTCGCGATCGGGCGCGGCTAATAAGGCCGCCAGAGCCGGCTAGGCGTGCAGGGCGCGTGAATAAAACTTCGCACCGAGCTTAGACGATCGTACGGCGCGCGACGGCACGCCGTGTGCATCCGCTCATACACCGCAAAATACGGCTCGACCTCTTCCTGGGCCTTGATCCGGACATTTAAATTGATCTGATCGGGCACAAGGTCCGTCGCCGCTGCGAGAGCGGGCTCCCGTTGCGGCGCGCAGATCCGGTCCTCCGCCACAGTGGAGCCGACCGCTATGTGGTATGTCTTCTCTTGCCGGAAGACGATGTCGACGACGCGCGCCCGCGCACTCATATTGTTGTCGACGGTGGTCCGCGTCACTTCAGCGAGTTGGTGCATGACTTCCGTAAGGAAGCCTTTGGCCGAACGCAGCCGGATCCGGTGCTTGCCAAGTGCCCGCCAATCAGTATCGAATTTCATTATGTCCTCCCAATCGATCCCTTTGCGCGGGCGATATGGGCAAAGCGACGATTGTCAAGCCTAAAGTTTGACCGGAAGAACGAGCAGCAGCGATGATGCGATGGTTATGAGCGACGACTTCGATCACCGGAATGGGACCATGGCGCTATGAACCCGTCACAACGGCGTCGGCGCCCGTCGCCGAGGCTCGTCGCAGCCGGGGGCCACGCCTTTATTGGCGGTGCCTGACACGCAGTGACTGAGGGCCGCGTAAGGAATGCGTCTGTGGCCGCGCACTGCGTTCGACCCCAGCGCCGTTCGTGCCCTTCGACGTGAGACGGAAGTCGCGTTGTCACTCGCGGCGGCGCTGCTGCCCTGTCCGTCGTCCGCGGCAACTTGAATTTTTCCGGGAGCTTTACTACGTTATTTATAGCTCAGGCAGTGTGTCCGCCGCCCGATCGGTCGCACGCTGCGTGTTTCGATTTGTTTGCTGGCAGCATGGCAGGCGAACTGGAGCGCGCAAGCCCGTTCTCTTCCTTGCTGCGTCGAAGGAGAAGACGATGAGCCACGTCTATCTGCGCTCGGATTGCATCGATGGCACTGAGCGTCGCTCTCAAACTTCAGCGCTTTTTTCTGCATGTCGCTGCTCGCGCATTGCGACCGGCGCTCGTCTCGGGCGTTCCCTCGCGCCATTGATTCGCCAGCCTCCGTCTCGCATCCACGGGCCATAGGGCAAAGCCGAACGTCGGCGACAGCGGCGGCGCGAATATCCTCGTGCGCGCTCCGCAGCGCTTAAAGCCGAGCGGGCGGTGCCGCGCCAGGATGGCCTCTAACCGGCGCCGCAGGGCGACGCGGAACAGTCGGGACGTCGCATCCTTGCGCCGGGGGTGCGGGCGGCTTCCCATCGCAGTGGCCGATGAGAAAAAAGCTTCTGCGGAGTGTGCGCCGAGAATTGTCGATCGGCAGCGAAACAATTCGTGGACAGGCTTGAGATGAAAACGGTCATTCGTTACCGGAACGTGGCGAAGCTTTCACGTCCGGATCTTCATCAGATGATCGAGCGGCTCGCTGAAAGGGTGCTCGGCCCGCATTTGTCTCACTTTCCGGCCGAACTGCTCCGTTTGCACGCAACCCTGGACAGGAGCCGCCACCATGGTCTCTATCGCGTTCGTTTGCAGATGACGCTGTCCGGCGCGACGCTGGCGTGCGCAGAGGAATCGTCGCGATTGGAAAAGGCAATCGAACACGCCTTTACAGAGCTGGATCGGCAGGTTGAACGCCACGTTGCACATCTGCGTCACGAGGACGCCTGGCGTCGCAAGGAGCGGCGCGTCGGCCTGCGGCAACTCAAGACGGCACTGAACGAAGAAAGCGACGCAGAAACGGCGTCCTTCAGCAGCCTCGTTCGCCCGCTGCTCGCATCACTGCAGCGCTTTGTGCAGCGGGAGCTTTCGGACCTGCAGGCGCGAGGCGAACTCGACCCGGGTGAGCCATCCGTCGACGAGATCGTGGATGAGGCGTTGGCCCGTGCGTGTGAGCAGTCGGCAACCCGCTCACGTAAGCTCAACCCGCTGCAGTGGTTGTACCAAATAACGCTGAGCGTTCTCGCCGACGAAGTGAGCCGTCGCCAGGACGAGGCGGGCCGCTGCATTTCGCTTGAGGGCAGACTGCCGATCGAGCTGCGCGAGCCGCGAGAGGACGAGGAAATACTGTTTGCCTACTGGCAGCCCGATGAAGTCCTGCGTCTTGAAGACGTCATGCCAGCAGCGGACGCGACGCCCGAGGAGGCCGTGAGCGAGCAAGAACTCCGCGCGCTGCTCGCGACCCTTTCGGAACTGCCGGCACCCTGGCGCCGCGCAGTTGTCCTTTGCCGGCTGGAGGGGCTTGCAGTAGGCGCTGCCGCCCAGGTAGCCGGTGTGACGGAGCAGGCACTTGAACAGGGGCTGGCGCATGCCGACGCGTTCCTTCGGGCGAGACTTGGAGCGCTACGGTTGATCCCGCAAGCGTCGGACGAGCCCGCTGGCTACGTAATGCCAGGTGTGCTGCCGCCAGCGTCGAGCCTTTCGCAAAAATTCGAGCAGGCAACGCGGCGCGACGTTCGAGAGCCAGAGAAGCAACGACGATGATGTTCGCGCAATTGCGAGGGCGCAAGAAGTGTCCTAGAGACCGGCTGACCAGCGGCGACAAGCGATCAGTAATTGAAGTGTTTTGATACCGGTGAAGACATCATGAGCAAGATCATTGGCATCGATCTCGGCACGACGAACTCCTGTGTGGCGTTAATGGAAGGCAAGCAGGTTAAGGTGATTGAGAATTCAGAAGGCGCCCGCACGACGCCATCGGTTGTCGCGTATCTCGACGGTAGTGAGCTGCTGGTGGGCGCGTCCGCGAAGCGGCAGTCGGTCGCCAACCCGAAAAGCACGCTGTTTGCGGTCAAGCGCCTGATCGGCCGCCGCTTCGAGGAGAAGGAGGTGCAGAAGGATATTCGGCTCATGCCTTACAAGATCGTCAGGGCGGAGAACGGCGACGCGTGGGTTGAAGCGCGCGAGAGCAAGCTCGCACCGTCACAGGTCTCGGCCGAAGTCCTGCGCAAGATGAAGCTGACCGCCGAAGACTACCTCGGCGAGTCGGTTACTGAAGCCGTCATCACGGTGCCCGCCTACTTCAACGATAGCCAGCGCCAGGCGACAAAGGACGCTGGCCGCATTGCGGGTCTCGAGGTCAAGCGGATCATCAACGAGCCCACAGCCGCTGCGCTCGCCTTCGGCCTCGACAAGCGCGAAAGCCGTGACCGCAAGATTGCCGTCTTTGATCTTGGCGGAGGCACCTTTGACATTTCGCTGGTTGAGATCGCCGATGTTCACGGAGAAAAGCAGTTCGAAGTGCTGTCGACCAACGGCGATACCTTTCTGGGCGGCGAAGATTTTGACCAACGCATCATCGACTATCTGGTTGGCGAGTTCAAAAAGGGAGCAGGGCGTCGACCTCTCGACGGACGTGCTCGCATTACAGCGTCTCAAGGAGGCGGCCGAGAAGTCCAAGATCGAACTCTCGTCGAGTCAGCAGACTGCGATCAACCTGCCGTACATCACAGCGAACGCATCGGGACCCAAACATCTGAGCGTGAAACTCACGCGCGCGAAACTCGAATCGCTGGTGGAGGACCTGATTGAGCGGACGATCGAGCCTTGCCGCGTTGCGCTTAAAGATGCGCGTCTGACGGCAGAACAGGTCGATGACGTCATTCTTGTCGGTGGCATGACGCGTATGCCCAAGGTGCAGGAGACGGTCTGAGCGCTTTTTGGGCGGGAACCGCGAAAGGATGTTAACCCCGATGAGGCGGTGGCAGTCGGGGCGGCCATCCAGGCGGCGGTACTGTCCGGGGAGCGCAAGGACGTTTTGCTGCTCGACGTGACGCCGCTCTCGCTTGGCATTGAAACGCTCGGTGGCGTCATGACAAAGATGATCGAGAAGAACATTACCATTCCGACCCGGGTCTCAGAAGTCTTCTCGACCGCCGACGACAACCAGGCCGCGGTCACTATCAAGGTGTATCAGGGCGAACGCGAGATGGCGAGCGGCAACAAGCTGCTGGGCGACTTCACTTTGGAGGGGATCCCGCCAGCCCCCCGTGGCGTGCCGCAGATCGAAGTGACTTTTGATATCGACGCGAACGGCATCCTGCACGTATCGGCCAAAGACAAGGCCAGCGGCAAGGAAAACCGGATCACCATCAAGGCGAATTCAGGATTGTCCGAAGGCGAAATTGAAAAGATGGTCCGGGAGCGCAGGCGCATGCGGCAGAAGATCACCGGCTGCGCGAGCTGGTCGATGCGCGTAATCAGGGCGATGCGTTGGTCCACACTACGCGCAAGGCACTGACTGAATATGGTGAGAACCTTGACGCCGCCGAGAAGCGCGAGATTGAGGCTGCAATCAGGGACCTTGAAGATGCATTGAAACGGTCCCACAGGGAAGAAATACAGGCCCGGATCGGCGCGCTGGCGACGGCGTCGCAAAAGCTCGCGGAACGCATGTACGCGGACAAACCATCGCAAGGAAGCGGTCCGAGCGAAACGGCGGGGCAACACGAATCCCAGAGGCCACGCCAGGATGATGGTGTGATTGACGCAGACTTCAAGGAGGTGAATCGTAAGCGGTGACGCCGGGACGCTCACTCGGCCGTCAAGGATCGGATGCTGGCGTGACCCCTGGGAGAGCGCTCGTATGATCGGACCGGCGGTGCGCCAGGCGCAGCGCCGCGGTGTTCGTCAGCTGGGACTGATGGGTAAGAGGTTTGGCTATGAACATGCAACATATACTTGTCGTGACCGCGGCGGCGTTGGCTATGTGCTGGTCCGGCGACGCAGAGCCGACGAGTGCGCCGGTGCGCACCTTGCCGCTACAAGACGATATCTGGATTACCGGTACCATCCAGCGTGGCAGCGGCCAGTACGCGCCCGGCGACTATACGACGATTTTGCTGGATCGACCGGTGACCTCGCCCTGTAGTGACAACGTGGTCACCGATATCCTTCTCGGTATCGGTGGCAATCCGGCTCCCACACTGCTGCTTCCCTATCTCGACCAGCGGGTGGCCGTCAAGGGGCGCGTGAGCTGTCCTCGCTCGGGCACACAGTTCTCACCGCAGCCGGACGTGGTGTTTCCGGTCTGGTAAAGGTCGACAGGTGCAAAGACGGTGCACCGAGTGCCGAGACCTGGGGGCTCGACCCACTGGGCGTTCTGGTGCAGGGCGGCGGCTTGATCAAGATCAAGCGTGCGCGCGCTAAGGCTAAGTCTCGCAGCATCAAGCGGTGTCGCGCCCGCGGCCCTTACGCCCCGAACTGGGTGAGCGATGCGCTATTGAAGTGGTGGCACCACGCCTAGCTTTTCGGCGAGCATCCTCTCGTAGACACCGAAATGCAGATCGACCTCTTCCTGCGTCACCACTGTTACGAGGATATTGACCTGCGCGGGTTGCAGGCCAAGGACGGTCGCGATCGCCGCTTCGAGTTGGGGCGCGCATAAGCGGTCGTCGGCGAACGTGCTGCCAACCGAGATCTCGTAAGTGCCTTCCTTGCGCGCCACGACTTCGACCATGCGCGCACGCGCGCTCATATTGTTGTCGATCGCAAGCCGAATGACCTGTATCGCCGTACGCATCGTTTCAGTCGGGAAGCCCTTCGTCGAGCGCAGCCGGATACGGTGCCGGCCAAGGGTCAGCCAATCGTATTCGAATTCCATAATGTCCTCGCAAGGGCTGTCGGGAACGTTGAGAAAATATAGGACGCGCCCGTCCGATTTCAAGAGTAGAAAACTCGCAACATCCCCTTGAAATTTCGGCGCGAGATCCTATCTTGAATTTCGCTCAGGCAGTCGCGCAGCAGTTCGGCGCGCTGCGTGTTTCGATTTGTTTGCCCGCGGCACGGTAGACGGACTGGAGCGCGTAGGCCCGTTCGTCTTCCTGCTGGTTCCAAGGAGGAAATGATCATGAGCGATCTCTATTCCGGGACCGACCTGTTCAGCGAGCTCGATCGCCTGCAACGGCAGATGGCGAGCATGTTCGGTGGTTTCCCTTCCAGCATCCGTTCTGGGCGTTTCGGCGCCTTCCCGCAAATCAATATCGGCTCGACCGACGACTCAATCGAGGTCGTTGCGTTTGCGCCCGGAGTCGATCCGACGAGTCTGGACGTGTCAATTGACAAGGGCCTATTGAGCATCAGCGGAGAGCGCGCGGCGGCGCAACCCGCGACCGACGGTGAAGAAATGCGCACCTATGCGCAGGAACGATTCGTAGGTTCTTTTCGACGCGTCATTGAGCTACCGGAGCATGCGGACCCCGACAAAGTTACTGCGCAATACACCAATGGCTGCCTGACGGTGAGCATCGGCAAGCGGGAGGCATCCAAGCCACGAGCTATTACCGTTCAATGAAACGTCAGAGTCGAAGGAGGACATCATGAACGCCACAACAGAGCTTGCCAGGAAAGGCGAAAGCGCGGTCGTCGGCAGGGAGGGGGAGCCGTCCGAGCGTCGGATCACCATCACGCCGCCGGTCGATATCTTTGAAAATAGCCAGGGCGTCGTCTTGTGGGCGGATTTGCCTGGCGTAACGAAGGACCGGCTCGACGTGAAGGTCCACGACGGTAATCTGTTCATCGAAGCCGAGGCGGTGGTGCCGACTCCGGCCGGGCTGCGGCTGCAGCACGCCGAGATCCGCCAGCCCCACTTCGCGCGAGCGTTCTCGCTCGGGTCCGACCTGGACGCCTCGAAGATCGATGCCAATCTGAAGGACGGCGTGTTGCAGCTGACGATACCGCGTCGGGACGAAGCTCGCCCCCGCCGGATCGAAGTACGTACGGGCTGAGTAGGCAAGCGGGAAGAGCAGCATTGGACCTCGAGGTGGCGGTCCGAGAGGCCGCCACCCGGTAATTCAGTCGCTTTGCTGATGAAATCCGCAGGGAGCAAACCATGAACACCGATCAAAAAAAGTGGAACCCGTTCAAATTTCTCCGTGGGTCGACGCGCAAGTCCGATGCGGACAATGTGGAGCGCCCGCCCGGCAGCGAACAATGGCGTTCGGCGTGGCCTGACGTGCCTCGATTCTTCTCGCGCGATCCATGGCGCGCAGTTGAAGAGTTCTTCCACGACCCATTTGCCGGACGCGGGGCGCTGGAACGATGGTTTGGCGACTTCAGCTCATCGCGCTTCCAGCCGCGTATCGACGTGGTCGACGAAGGAAAGGTGCTGCGCGTGACAGCCGAGCTGCCAGGAATGGAGCGCGAGGACGTGAGCGTAAGCGTCGAGGATGGCACGCTCGTCTTGCGCGGCGAGAAGAAACAGGATGTCCGCAGCGAAGAGGACGGCTGCTACCGGCTCGAACGGGCCCATGGGCGCTTTACACGGACCATCCCGATGCCGGAAAACGCCGAGCCGGATCGCGCCTTGGCTAAATTCGACCGCGGCATACTCACACTGACCGTGCCGAAGTCGGAGTCGGCACGCTCGGCGAGCCGCACGATTGATATTGGCTAGGATGACCGCGTTGAGTGCGATGCCCGCAGCATATTCGTCACTTTCGTGGGCAAGTTGGGCCGTTAGCTCAGCTGGGAGAGCAGCGGACTTTTAATCCGTTGGTCACTGGTTCGAATCCAGTACGGCCCATAAGGAGTCCAGACTTAATACTGTCGCACGTGTGCCATGCTAAGATTTACCCTGTAGTGTGGTGACCTGGTCGAGCCAGAGGAGGCGATCAGCTCGATCAAACCGGTACGCCATGACGCGTATGGCTTGCGCTCGTAATCCTCGATGCATACTGGACCGCATTGTTGCGCGTCCCGGATTCGATGTCACACCAGAACTCCTGATGACAGGCGCCTAGAAGGCGGGCGGCCTGATAGCGATGGGCGTGACTCGCCAGCCAAAACTGACACCCATCGAAGAATACCTTCATGGCGGGCCGCGCGGCGCGCATCGTACCCGTGCGGATGGAAACCAAAGCGTCCTCTACGGCAGGGCCGCCGGTTGCCGCTCGCATGACGACTTCGTCGCTCACCGACAGTTGCGAAAACTTGAGGTGGTCCAGGCCGAGCACGCCGGATGGGAGGTTGGGGAACACCGTGCTAGGCGCTCGAGAATCTCTCGGCATATCACTTAGATGGCGTACGCCACGAGCAAGGGATTACGTTATAGGTCATGCCAATTTCGAGGGCGTCTCGCATCTCCACGGTTATCGCGCAGCGGTGGCCCCGTCATCCGTTGGGCGAATTGATCTCGCCTGCTGTGTGCTCACGGGTCTCGTGAGCGCGGAAAAGCCGAGCCTGCGCAGCGCGGTGTTTGCTTGAGCCATGAAGGTTTCAGGCCAAGTGCTGCAGAGAAACTCAAAGGCGGGTCGGGCTTCTTTTAGCAGCGAGCAGAGCGCATCATTGCATTCAGCTTCCGACGGCGTGCAAGTCATCAATTCGCCGAAGAGAACCTGCTGGACGAGGGCGACGCCGCCGCGCTCCGCCACAAAAGAAATCACGGGATAGAAGCGCGGATCTTCGACGATGGCTTGGCCATACGTCTCGGCCAAGGCGATCAAAATCGCCATGTCCATGCGCGACGGCGTCGCGGGAATATGGATGTGACTTGACGCATAACTGCGTTGCATGGAGCTTTGGCGCATAAGCGTCACGACATTCTCAAGTTCGGAGACGATGCGCGCGACGGTGCCATCGGGCATCGCCTCGCTGTTAATACCGTCCGAACTCGTGTGGCTCATCGAGTCATTTGATTTGTAGGGCTTGTCCATCATTTCATGCTCCATCGCAAGTCATTGACCAGCCATGAGATGTCGAATGATCAAGGCCGGGTCGGCGATGTCAAGGATCAGGCGACGGAAAATGCGCTTGCGCATATGGTCGTCGTCAAGTACCCACGGCGCACCTTTTTCGCTCAGATAACGGGCGAGGGCGTCGGCAAGGTTCGCATCGTCGGGCAAATCGAGCCTCAGCGCCAGGAGCGCCGCAATGACATCGTCGAGCTCGACTTCGAGCGGCTTGGAATCAATGCGAAGTTCGAGTTTCATGTCAGTTTGCTAAAAAGCAGCGCCGCACGACGGAGTAAAATGCGGCGCCGATAATGAACCAATTGCACTAATTGCACCTGCCATCACTACAACAGGTACTTCGAGCAACCCGCTGCAGGTTAATACTCCAACTCCCGTGCGGGCGTCTGCGTCGCCTTATCGTCTTTTGGCGCTTCGGCGACAGTGGCATCGGTTGTGAGAATCAGTCCCGCAATCGACGCGGCGTTCTGTAGCGCGGTGCGTGTAACCTTGGTCGGGTCGACGACGCCCGCTTCAACAAGATCGCCGTATTCGCCGAGGGCCGCGTTGTAGCCAAAGTTGCCGTGGCCTTCGACCACCTTGGCGATGACCACCGAAGGCTCGTCGCCCGCATTCGCGGCGATGATGCGCAGCGGCGCCTCGAGCGCGTGCAGTACGATCTGAATGCCCGCGTCCTGATCGCTGTTGGCGCCTTTCAGGCCCGTCACCGCTTCCCGCGCGCGCAGCAGCGCCACCCCACCGCCGGGCACGATGCCTTCCTCGACTGCGGCACGTGTAGCGTGCAGCGCGTCGTCCACGCGGTCTTTCTTCTCCTTCATTTCGACCTCAGTGGCCGCGCCGACCTTGATGACGGCCACGCCACCGGCGAGCTTCGCCACCCGTTCCTGCAGCTTCTCGCGGTCGTAATCGCTTGTCGTTTCCTCGATCTGCGCACGAATGGACTTCACGCGTGCCGCGATGCGCTCTTCGTCGCCCGCGCCATCGATGATGATCGTGTCGTCTTTCCGCACTTCAATGCGCTTCGCTCGTCCGAGATCTTCAAGGGCTGCCTTCTGCAGTTGCTTGCCGGTTTCTTCGGAGATGACCGTCGCGCCCGTCAGGGTTGCGATGTCCTCGAGCATGGCTTTGCGCCGGTCACCGAAACCTGGCGCTTTGACGGCAGCGACCTTGAGGATGCCGCGCATGGCATTAACGACCAATGTCGCCAGCGCTTCTCCATCGATGTCCTCAGCGACGATCAGCAGTGGCTTCCCAGCCTTTGAGGTTGCTTCAAGCACTGGCAACAGATCCCGGATGTTCGAGATCTTCTTGTCGTGCAGCAAAATCAGCGCATCGTCGAGATAGGCAGCCTGCTTGTCGGGATCGTTAATGAAGTAGGGGCTGATGTAGCCACGGTCGAACTGCATGCCCTCGACAACATCCAACTCGTTCTCGAGCGACTTGCCGTCTTCGACGGTGATCACGCCTTCCTTTCCCACTTTTTCCATCGCCTGCGCGATGATCGTCCCGATCGCCTCGTCGGCGTTCGCGGAGATCGAGCCGACCTGGGCAATCTCACGGTTTGTCGAAATCGGCTTCGACAACGTGCGCAGCTCGTCGAGTAAGGCCGCGACGGCCTTGTCGATGCCACGCTTGAGATCCATCGGATTCATGCCGGCGGCAACATGTTTCATGCCTTCCTGGACGATCGCTTGTGCGAGAACGGTCGCCGTCGTGGTGCCGTCGCCGGCCACGTCCGCCGTCTTCGAAGCGACCTGTTTGACGATCTGTGCGCCCATGTTCTCGAATCGGTCGTTGAGTTCAATCTCCTTGGCGACTGACACCCCATCCTTCGTGATGGTCGGCGCGCCGAAGCTGCGTTCGATCAGGACGTTTCGGCCTTTGGGCCCAAGGGTAACCTTCACGGCATCGGCCAGCACATTGACGCCCTTGACGATGCGGGCACGCGCGGTGTCGTGGAATTTGACCTCTTTTGCGCTCATGTTATTGCTCCGGAGTTTGTGTTGACCAGCGGGTCGCGATCTACCGATGCATTGACTGGTCGCACTACCGGCGTCACCAGTCGAGTGTCGGGGATCCGATTTAAAGTTCAGGCAGCCTTGCGCGCCGGACCGGCGTCAGCCTCGAGAACGCCCATGACGTCCTCCTCGCGCATGACAAGCAACTCCTCGCCATCGACCTTGACTGTCTGGCCTGCGTATTTGCCGAATAGAACCTGGTCACCGACCTGTAGCTGGAGCGGGCGCAGCGCGCCGTCCTGCAGCAGCCGGCCGCTGCCGACTGCGACGACTTCGCCTTGTTCTGGTTTTTCTGCTGCTGAATCGGGAATTACGATGCCCGAAGCTGTCGTCCGTTGCGTTTCGATTCGCTTGACGATAACCCGGTCGTAGAGGGGACGAATATGCATTTCCATCTCCTGAGCGATTAAAGGATCACCAATAAGGGAATCCGGCCGCACGATTGCGACACGCTGAGTGCTACCGTGCGGCCGAGCCAAGCCTGGCGAAAAAACGAAATAAGGGTGGGCGTTTTTCGATTCAAGGGGTGGAAAAAACTCGATTTGTAACTTTTTGTATCAGAGCGGCAGCACGATGCGATGCACTCGGCCGAGCCGATAGATGGTGCGCCCCGATGGTCGCGCCGGCGAGATATAGGCGCTGCAGGACACGGGGGCCGACGTCCGCCGTCAGCATTCAATGTGTCGTCGGGTTCGTTGAGCCCGCGCTGTTGCCTTTCGCCGTAAAGGGGCCGGGTGTTTTCGGCGTAATGGCGCTAGCAAAAGGCGCCTGATTCGGCGCTCGAACGGGGATCAAGAATCCGTGTTTTTACCTCCTTTCGCAAGTGCTGATTTGTTGCTCTCGGGCATCGGGTGTGGAACACGGTAGCTCTCGCCGTCGAGCACGACGCGGTATGCCGCGTGTCGCAAGCGATCAAGCGTTGCAGCGCCGAGCATTTTGTTGGTCGCGAACGCGTCGCCCCATTCCGTAAAATCCAAATTACTTGTTAAGACAGTCGATGTACGCTCGTACCTCTCGGCAAACAGATCGTGGAAGTCTTCGTCTTCGGGCGTGCGCATGGGTTTCAGTCCAAGTCGTCAATGATGAGCAACGGCACCTTGGCAAGCGCCTGGAATCGCCGTTCGTAGGAGCCCACGGCTTGCGCGTTGCGTAGCGTGCTGAGAAGCCGGGTCTGAGTCATGAACAGGACATCGTGACCTTGCCGGGCGGCGGAGTGGCCCAGTGCCTGCGCCAGATGGCTTTTGCCCGTTCCGCAAGGACCGGCGATTAGCACGCTGACCTTCTCATCGATGAAGCGACAGGTCGCAAGATCATGGACGACGGCGCGATTAAGATTGGGTAGCCGGTCGAAGTCGAAACCTTCCAGTGTCTTCTGTCCACGGAAGTTCGCGCGGCGCATGCGGGCGTCGAGCTTTCGATGATCGCGCCGTGCGATCTCGTCCTGGATAAGCAACGTCAGGAAATCGGTATAGGCGAGCTTACGGTCGATGGCTTCATGGTTGCGTGCTTCGAGCGTGTCGAGGATGCCGGACAGTCGCAATTGCTTAAGAGAAGACGTGAGTTCGGGAATTGGATTCATGTTCAATGGATCAGGAGAGTCTGGGTATCGCGGCAGAAGCGGCCGCCGTGGGTGTAGGTGGTCGCGCCTGATTCAACAGGTTCGATCGACAGCCAGGTCTGATCGAGGCCTTTCTGCGAGATCAGCTTGACGGCTCTGTAGCTCGGCGTGCCGAAGTGATTCGCGCGACGGCAGGCCGCCTCCAGGCGGGACGCGCCGAACTGCTGAGCAAAGCGCAGCACGCCCTGTACAGCGCGCAGCTTGATGAGAACCTGATCGCCGAAGAGCGCGTGAACAAGCGCGTGGCATGACGGCCCGATACGTTGCGCTTCTCTCAGACACCATTGGGTGTCGTGCATTTGCCAGGCCTGTGCTGCTGACGGCATGTGATCGACCACAGTGATACGCGTTCCTGGCGTAGTCTGGCGGACATGCGATGCCGACAGTTCGTGCTCGTAGTAGAGCTGCACCATGTTGGCGGTCGCCTTGAGCCACAGATCTTTACCGGCAAGCCGGAACGGCACAGAATAGTAGGCGCGCTCGAATTGCAAATGGGCGTCGCGATGGACCTTCACGCGCGCCCAAGTTGCCAGCTCGGGCGGCACATCGGGAAGCGGCTGCAACAGCGCCTGTTCGACATCCTCGAAACGCTTGAGCGGCACTTCGCGCGTCGTGCCATGCGTCCGGGTGCTGGCCTCGTGCATCACCCAGGCTCGTGCTTGCCGGTTGGCGTCGTCAAGATCACGGAATTCGCGAAGACGAAGGAAGCTCGACTTCACGTATTTGACGCCCGACTCGACAATTCCTGTTTTAGCCGGGTCCCTCGGCGGACACGGATCGATCTTGAACGAATACCCTTCGGCGCATTGCGCATAGGCCCGCTGGACTTCGGGTTCGTAGATACAGGCCTTGACGATGGCACACTTGGGGTTATCGATGATGACGCGTCCCACTACGCCGTTGAACCATTCGAAGGCGTGACGGTGACATAGCAACCATGTGTCGACGCTCTGATCGCGGACAAACGCAATGTATTGATGCCGCGACCAGCACAACGTCATCACGAAGAACCACGTCTTGTGGACCTCGCCGGTGTGTGCATCGGTGATGGTCGGACCTGCGCCGAAATCAACTTGCGCGGCTTCTGCTAATGGGAAGGAAGCCATAATGGGAAGGAAGCCGTTGCGCCCGCTGGCGATCCGTGCTTCTCTCTCAAATCTGCTTTCCATTATGGGCACGTGGCATCCTCGGGCTTGGTCTCGTCCAAGGAGGTTCCCATGTTCACTCCGGTATTAACTGATGAGCGGTTGATCGAGAAACTGCTGGCACATCTGCGGGCCGAGGGATACTCCCTACGGATCCAACGGTGGTATCCGGCTCGGGTGCGTCAGTTCCTCAATTACTGCCACCGCAATGGACTGTCTATCGAAACCGTTTCCTCGGGACATGTGACCCAGTTCTTGCGCGGGCAATATCGACTTTCGCGGAAGCGAAACAGTAATCTGCCACCGCTGCAGCAGTGGCAACATCGATACACCGGTGCCATCAATATGATGCTGCGTCTCGTGCGCGGTGCTTGGCCCGTCCCGGACCCGCCTAGCACCCCACTCGAAGGTTTCCATCGCGATATAGCTAGGGAATACGACACATGGTTGCGCGACCTACGCGGACTGCACCCGCTGACTCGAGCCAAGCGCACAATGCATGCGTTGAAATTTCTAAGTTCACTTGGGCACCGCGCAGACGAGCAGCGTCTGAAGTACTTGAGCGTTCAAGAACTCGACGCGTACTTGAAGCAATGTTGTGTCGGGCTGCGACGCGCATCCATAGAAGATCGGACCGTCTGCCTTCGTGATTTTCTTCGTCACTTGTGGCGCACCGGGCGAACTGCCGCTGATCTCGCTGGCACTGTGATTGGGCCACACATCTATGAGCACGAAGGCATCCCAGTCGCCCTGCGGACAGAAGATGTGACGCGAGTTCCGGAGGTGACTCGGAGGGACGTCTCTCCGGTCGGCCTGCGCGACTACGCCATCTTGTCCCTGTTGTCCACCTACGGCTTACGTGCTGCAGAAGTTGTCAATTTACACCTGGAGGACATCGACTGGAGGCGGGACATGCTTCGCGTGCGCCATACGAAGACAGGGACCTCGTCTGGACTGCCATTGCTACCCGAACCGGGCGAAGCGTTGCTCCGATATTTGGAGAAGGCGCGACCGCCCAGCGTTTATCGAGAGGTATTCCTGCGCATCCAGGTGCCGTACCGTCCATTCAAGAATGGATCGATCCTCAACTGCATCATGAATGCGCGTCTACGAGCAGCCGGGATCACTCCGCAAGGAAGGAAAGGGCCCTCACGCGTTTCGCCACGCGCGTGCCGTTAGCTTGCTGCGATCTGGCGTGCCACTCAAGATCATCGGCGACGTGTTGGGTCACACGTCCGCCGGGGCGACCGCAGGATATCTGAAACTCGCGACCGAAGATCTGCGATCCATCGGACTAGTCGACTGCGTCATTGATTTGGCACCTGGCGAATTCGACGTGAAGGATCGTCATACTTCCACTTGATCGGCTTAGGATTTTTGTTGTGCTCGCGGATGTAGTGCATGAGTTTGCGATTCAGATCCTTTACTGAAGTGAAGATGCCCCGGGCGATCACATCGCGTTGGATGCGCGAGAACCAGTTTTCCACTTGGTTAAGCCACGACGAGTAGGTCGGCGTGAAGTGCAGACGTACGTTGCGATGCGCGCTGAGGAAGGTGGCCACCCGCCCCGTCTTATGGCTACTCCGTTGTCACAGATGACATGGATTTCCCTGCGTTTGGGCTGGCTGGCCACGACGTCGGTCAGGAAGGCCACAAACTGTTCGCTGGTGTGGCGCGGCGCTGTTTTGCCCATCACCTCGCCGGTCGCAGTATTGAACGCCGCGAACAGGCTGAGCGTGCCGTTGCGCTTGTACTCGAAGCCGTGACTCTCGGCGCGCCCCGGCGACAGCGGCAGCATCCGGTCCTTGCGGTCGAGTGCCTGAATCGCGGTCTTCTCGTCCACACAGAACACCGCTGCATGCGCCGGCGGGTTCAGGTAAAGCCCGATCACGTCGGCTGCTTTGGCCTCGAAGTCCGGGTCGTTGGAGACCATGTGCCGCTCCAACTGCTGCGGCTTGACCCCATGCTTGCGCCAGATGCGCTGCACGGTCGAGACCGACACGTCGCCGAGCTCTGCCGCAAGCTTATAGCTGCTCCAGTGTGTCGAGCCGTCGGCGGGTTTGTGCTTGAGAGTGCGGTTGAGCACACGCGCCTCAAGTCTGGCTGGCGGCTGCTTGGGAGCGCGCCCGGGATGTCGGCCATACATGCCAGATAGTCGCTCGCAAAGAAAGCGCCCCGACCAGCGCGCGATGAAGCGCGAGTCGCAACCCAGTGTGCGCATAATGCTGTCGCGCGATTCGCCGTCCTCGAGCATCAGGATCAACTTCGCACGTCGTACGTCCGCCGCACGCACCGTTCGGCTGCGCGCCGCCGACAGCAGTTGCTCGCGTTCGGTATCGGTCAGATTCATTTTGCCCATGACCTGCATCTGAACACACCTGGGGTGCCAATTCAATGATGCATTGCACTAGCTCTGCCAGGAGGCTTTTTGCCATGACTCATTTATCTTCCAACAACGCAGCCCTCATCGAGCTCTTTTTGCAGACGCAAGGTTTTCGCCACCCGGCTACGCACAAGAACTATGCAGGTATTCTGCGCAACTTCGTCGGCTTTCTCACAGACCATCGCGCGGTTACATCACCGGACATCGCAATCGTGACGCAATGGTTGAAGCAACAAAGTCTCAAGTGGCAGGTGCACATTCTTTATCACCAGGCGGCCTCAAATCTGAAGTGCAACACCTGTTTCGTATAGGGTGTTGCGATGCACGAAAAGACCCAGTATCAACAGCTTCAACCCGAAGAGCGCCTGACCATTGCCAGCCTGCATTTGCAGGGTTCGAGTATCCGGGCCATGGCCCGGATACTCGGCCGCTCGCCGTCCACCGTCAGCCGTGAACTGAGGCGAAATCGTTCTCCTTCGGGCTATGCATCCGCACCTGCAGAAGTGCTCAGCGCCGCGCGTCGGAGTGCGGGTCGCCGTCCCACAAAGCTCTGCCCGCAGAGTGTGTGCTGGCGCATCGTTCTTACCCTGCTCGAGTGGAAATGGTCACCTCAGCAGATATCGGGCACACTCAAGCGCATGTATCCGACCGACCCGACCCAGCACGTGTCCCACGAAACTATCTATACGGCCATCTACGCCCAGCCGCGCGGCGAGCTGCGCCGTCAGCTTATCGCCTGCCTGCGCCACGGCCACAGCACACGCATGCCGCGCACACGGGGTACAGACCGACGCGGACAGATTCCGGACATGGTCAGTATTCATGTGCGGCCGCCCGAAATCGAGGACCGACTGCTGCCCGGACATTGGGAGGGCGACTTCATCAAGGGCGCCAACAATGCGTCTTCAGTCGGAGTGCTGGTGGAACGGACCAGCCGCCTGGTGCTGCTGGCGAAGATGGGAGATGCTACAGCTGCTTCCGCGCTGGCAGGCTTCTCTACCAAACTCAATTCGATTGCCGAGCCATTACGGCAGAGCTTCACCTACGACCAAGGCAAGGAGATGTCGCGGCATGCAGAGCTCACCGCCGCCACCGGTGTGAAGGCGTACTTCTGCGACCCGCACAGCCCATGGCAACGCGGCACGTGTGAAAACACCAACGGCCTGCTGCGCCAGTATCTGCCCAAAGGCACCGACCTTTCCGTCTACAGTCAGGACGAACTTGACGCCATTGCCGACAGTCTGAACAGCAGGCCTCGCGCCACTCACGCCTTCCATTCGCCGCTCGAGGTCTTCGCCGCAACACTCGCTTCGGCAGCTCAACCTCATGGCTCTAAACATTAAAGCCGCTGTTGCACTTCAACCTTGAAACCGCCCGTCCAATACGCGGCCAAATCGAGCGAAATCCCAACCGTTGGCAAACCCGGTCTCCGCAACGTCGGCGGTTCCCATTATGTTGGCCCCCAGGCAATAAATTCGCCCAAAAACATAGTATCAAATGAGACTGCCTCACGCGGTGGCGCGGCTTGCGAGACGTCGCCCCAAATCACTAAAGCAATGCGAGTGCCGCCCCCAGGCAGGAAGACGCTGACAAAGACGATCTGCTTGACGACGGGACAACTATCAGCCGTCTCGAGCAGCACGCTCGTGCTCCCGATACGACGATCGAGTCGATATTGGTTGACCGGAGGCCTGCGATGCCGAGGATAGTGGGCTGGCCCCTTCGTAACAACGGCCGCGACGTTCCCATGAGCAGCCGGGCGAAGTCGGCAATCGAGCCTAGATAACGAACGTCGCCCTCCTGCTGGACGGCGGCGTAACCCCCTGGCACTTTCGAAGCTCAAGCAGAAAGGTAGAACGCCGGTCCTGATGAGGAATCTTCTCTTTTGATGCGCGCACGCTGCGCCGGCCCGCGTTTAATGAAGCAGTTCAGAGCTATCATCGGATGCGCGAGAAGTGGCTCGCCGCTCGCCTTAGCACTGCGTGTCTAATTCCACGTCGGCGTCGTTCGACTAATTTCAGTTGACGAAGCAGGGCGAGCACTGCGAAGGGCTTGCTCATAAAACAGACACAAGGTACGTTTGGGCGCCGCCGCGCATCAGACATGAGGATCACCGGGATTTGCGCTAGATTCGGGTCCGCAAGCATTGAACGGATTAACCGTACACCATCCAGGCCCGGCATAGCACAGTCCGTTACTACAATATCCGGCGGCGACGACTTCACGAGCAATAAAGCGTGCTCGCCGTCGGTTGCAGTTCGGACAATATGACCTTCCGCCGCAATCGCGACGCCGAGAGAACCCAGCCACCCGATGTCATCGTCGACCAGAAGCACCGAAGCCATGCCACATCACTCCGCTGTCGCTTATGGTAGACCTGCGTTACCCGCTCACCGATACTCCGAAAGCACAGATTTGCCCGCGCGGTCAGCTTCGACTGACCTCGACGGGAAGTGAGCGCTTGTGACGAGTCGCTGTATAAAAGCGGTGTATCGTTGTGAGCACCTCTTCATTGACTTCTTTGCCCTCGAGGAAATCGTCGATGTTTTCGTAACTAATGCCGTAGCTGTCCTCATCGGGCCGCTGCGGCGTGAGCGACTCCAAGTCAGCAGTGGGCACCTTCATGACAAGCCGCTCCGTCGCCCCCATGGAGCGCGCCAGGGCGCGCACCCGTCGCTTGGTCAGTCCAGAGAGTGGCAGAACGTCGGCGCCGCCGTCACCATACTTGGTGAAGAACCCCATCAGCGACTCCGCAGCGTGGTCTGTGCCAATGACGACCCCCACGCGTGCGCCAGCAATTGCGTACTGCGCGATCATGCGCTCACGCGCCTTGATGTTGCCCAGCACGAAGTCCTTCTGAAAATCATCCGTGTACTGTGCGCCTGCGCGCTCGAGCGCCGCGAGCATTTCGTCGGAAGCCCCTTTCACGTTGACATCGAAAGTCTCGTCGGGCCGCACGAAATCCAGCGCGAGCCGGGCATCGTCCTCGTCGCGCTGCATCCCATAAGGCAGTCTTACCGCGACAAAATGCGCCTCGTATCTGCGTGCCCGTAGACGCTCGACGCTCAACTGAGCGAGACGGCCTGCCGTCGAGGAATCGACGCCTCCGCTGATACCGAGCACCAGGGTTCGAAGACCCTGCGATACCAGGTAATCGCACAAGAAGCCGACCCGCCGCTCGCGCTCGACGTCCACGTCGAACTGCGCGGTGACGCCGAGTTCGTCGATTATCTGCTGCTGCCAGGCCCGCCAATCGTTCGGATTGTTATTCATCGCTCTTCCCTCCAGGATTACGAGTCGATTGCTGGTTGAAGTAATGCTCGATACGGGAGATCGCGTAGTGCGCTGCGGCCTGTCGCACTTCGTTACGCTCCCCTTCGAATTTCTTCGTCTCGCTGAAGGTCGCGACGTCTCCGGTCCGTGAACGAAACGACCACGCGAAGCACTGAGTGCCTGCAGGCGGCCCGCCGCCCGGCGCGGCGTCGGCAACGCCCGTGTTGGAGACCGCGACATCTGCGCAACATGCCTCCTGCTGCAGCGCGCCCTCGCTCATCTCGCGGGCAACGGCCTCGCTCGTCAGGCCGTACCGCTCCATCGTTTCCTTCCGCACTCCGAGAAAACCGGCTTTACCAGAGGGTGAATAGGTGACGAAGCCCACGTCAAGGCAGCTACCGCTGCCTGGAACGGACGATATCAAGGATGCAATGAACCCTGCGGTGCAGGACTCGGCCGTTGCCAGCTTTAGCCCCCTTGAGGTAAGGAAGGAAACTGCTTGCCGCGGTAGGTCCATATTCGTCTCCTGTGCATGGCTGTGCTGCCGAGCACGCCTGAGGGAGTTCGCGCGTCGAGCCCTTTCGGCGTCGTGAGCCGCGTCCTCGCGTGGCATAACGGCCATGCGAGGCTTTTCATCTCTCAAAACCACGGGCAACAGCCTCCCAATGTCGCGATGAACTAGTGGACTGTAACGTTTAAATGGGAAGTATCATTGCGTCTTGGGAGGACGCGATGAACTTGACCGAAAGCGAAATCATGGAACTGCAGCGGCGAGCCAGTGCGAGGACCGTGCGAGCGGATTCGGCACGTCGCGCTCGCCTGATCTTGCTGCTCGCTGACGGGCTGACCTGGTCGGAGATCAGAGCCAAGCTCGATTGCAGCGACAGCTACATCGATCGCTGGAGCAAGCGCTTCGCTGCGGAGCGGTTGGCGGGCTTGTTCGCTCGTCACACCGGGCGCGAACGCTACAAGGTGACCGATCGCGTGGAAGCACGAGTGCTTGCGCGTACGACCAGGCACACGCCCGCGGACGGCTCCACGCACTGGTCCACGCGCAAGCTCGCGGCCGAACTCGGCGGCGACATCTCGCACATGACTGTGGCCCGCATCTGGGCCAAACACGGCATCAAGCCGCATCGGCTGGAGGGCTACCTTGCCTCCAATGACCCGGACTTCGAGACCAAGGCGGCCGATGTCATCGGGCTGTATCTCAACCCGCCGCAGCATGCGGCCGTATTCAGCGTCGACGAGAAGACTGCCATTCAGGCGCTCGATCGCAAAGACCCTGTGCTACCCCTGTCGCCGGGACGCGCCGAGCGTCACGGCTTCGAGTACCTCAGACACGGCACGCTTTCGCTGTACGCCGCCTTCAATACAAAGACTGGCGAAGTCCTCGGCAAGACGGCAACGCGGCATACCTCGGCCGAGTTCGTAGCGTTCCTGAGCGACCTCGTGGCCAACCAACCCCGCGGCAAAGAAATTCATGTCATTGCCGACAACCTCTCGGCGCACAAGACCCGGCAGGTCGATGCGTTTCTCAGCGAGCACCCGCAAGTTCATATGCACTTCACCCCGACCTATTCGTCCTGGCTCAACCAGGTGGAGTTATGGTTCGCCAAGATCGAGCGTGACGTGATCTCGCGCGGCGTGTTCACCTCGGTACCCGATCTCAAGCGAAAGCTCATGCGCTACATCCGCAAATACAACGAGCAACCCAAACCCGTAAAGTGGAAGTACTTTGACCCAACACGTCGAATTACTCCCGTTTCAATCGTTACAGGCCACTAGAGACCCTGTTCGCATCTTTCAATCCGCGGCTCTTCACCCGTGGCCGTAGCCCATTACTTGCCCACCTCCTCCTTCGACAACTCTTGCTTAGCCAACATGGTCAGCTTTTCGTCTGTTGCCTTTTCCTCGTCCAACGTCTCCAGTAAAAGATTCATGCCGTCGGTGTAACCGAGCTTTTTCGCAAGCGTCGCCAGCGTGCCGTACGCAGCGATTTCGTAGTGCTCAACTTTCTGAGCCGCCGCGATCAGCGCGGCATCCAGAATCGGGCCTTTTTCGATTTCCTCGATCTGCTCTTGGCCCTCTTCAACGAGTCCCTCCATGGCGACACACTTGACGCGCTTAAGCTTGATGCCAGTGCTTTCGACTACTTTATCGATCCGTTCCACTTGTCCTTGCGTCTCCTCCAAGTGAGTCTTAAACGCTGCCGATAAATCAGGATTGGTTGCAGCCCGGGCCAGTCGGGGCAGTGCCTTGGTCAACTGCTTCTCCGCACTGTAGATGTCCGAGAGTCCGTGAATAAAAAGATCATTCAGGGTTGCGACGGCCATGGCGATTCTCCATAAAAGGTGGCGAGTAACGGCATAGATGCGCGCGCAAAACTCATGCCGCGGATTCGCGTCATCTCTTGGCCAGGACGACCCCCGGCACATCGACCTGCCGATCGGCCGAGCGAGCGTCCAGGAGTCGCGATTACCCCGCCCCGGCTTCATCCATGAGTAGCGCGCCCTCGATATCCTGGCCATATATCGACAGACGAATGCCACTCGCCCTCGGTGCCAAGGCGCGAATCGAGCGGTCAAATGTCATTCGTCTACTGCTCTGTTGATGCTGGGGTGAGGTTCTTTTTGCCATCTGGTGCTGCTCGGTATACACGGAGGCTTACCGAAGCTGCCAATTGGAAGAACTGTTGGTGGACGCCTTCGATCGTGCCTGTTGGTCAGGAGGATGGCGAGGCAGAATCACGCGCTTTGCAGATGCTGCTTCAAGACATTCACTCCCTGGTCTCCTTCTTCCCCGAAGGAGACGACAATAAATGTCCCGCAGCATCGCTAAGGACCGCTCAGCCGGCGGTCGTTAACGGGGGGATTTTGACGTGACCATACCTGGAATGATATGAACGGCCCCGCCCTGAGGTGCAAGTGGATGGATCCTCACGGGCCGACGGCATCAGAGTGCCCAGATTGGAAGATCATGAGATCTTCACAGGCAACCGGAGGATCCAAAGTGAACTATACGACCGTCGGCGTGGACACGCCAAGAACGTGATGCAGATGCATTGGATCGATCCCGACACCGGTGAGGTTGTCAACAGATCGATCAAGCGCACAGCGTTTCTCGAGCATTTCGCGAACCGCACACCCTGCCTGATCGGGATGGAGGCGTGTGGCGGCGCTCAGCACTGGGCTCGCGCTCTCACTAAAATGGGGCACCAAGTCAAACTGATGCCCGCAAAGTTCGTCAAGGCCTTCAACATCGGTAACAAGAACGATCCCGCAGATGCGCGAGCGATTTGGATGGCAGCGCAGATGCCGCGTAATAGAGAACGACAGATGGAATGAACGCCCCCACCTACCAGGTGGGTGACGCCGAGGAGGTGGACCCTCACGGGCCGACGGCATCAAAGTGCCCAAATGGAAGATCATTGAGGTCTTCACAGGCTAACCGGAGGGTCCGAAATGAAGTATACGACGGTCGGGGTGGACATCGCGAAGAACGTCTTCCAGCTTCACTGGGTGGATGCCCGGCACGGGCGAGATTGTGAACAAGCAACTGAAGCGCGCCGCATTTCTCGAGCATTTTGCGAATCGCGAGCCTTGCCTCATCGGAATGGAGGCTTGCGGCGGTGCCCAGCGTTGGGCACGGCGATTGATGGAGATGGGCCATCAGGTCAAGCTGATGCCGGCGAAGTTCGTAAAGGCTTTCAACATCGGCAACAAGAATGATCCTGCCGATGCTCGTGCGATCTGGATGGCCACGCAGATGCCGAGCAAGCCCGTCGCTGTGAAGACCGAAGCCCAGCAGGCCGTATTGGCGCTGCATCGGTTGCGGCAACAGAAGATCAAGTTCCGCACGATGCAGATGAACAGTCTGCGCCCGGATGGGCAGTTCAAACTCCTCCACCTGTGGGCGGCTAAATTCCCCCAGGCAGGACCAGTGGATTATGCGTCGGATTCCTCAGTGACGGCAAGCCTGGTCGCTGCTTCCCGGAGGCGATAACTCTTTCCTTCAAACTCGAGTAGTTTGGAGCGATGTGCGTATTTCGGCGAACGTGACCGCCGATTTCGGGAACGTGACCGTTTGACGCGGTCGGGCGTTGCGCGGTGTCGATTGTAGATTTCCTTGCTAGTTCTGGTCGAGCTCTGGTTCGAGCACGCTGGATTTCGGAGATGGTTTTCTAAGAGATTCGCCCGTCAGTTTGATGCGGTGATGTCGCTGCATAAGGCGATCGAGCATTGCGTCGGCGATCGTCTCGTCGCCTATCCAGCCATGCCAGTGTTCGATTGGTAGCTGGCTGGTCACGATCGTGGCTTTACCGGCAGACCGGTCATCAATCATCTCGAGCAAATCGTTTCGGACCATCGCGTCGAGCGGAGCCATTCCCCAATCGTCCAGCAGAAGAACATCAACGCGAGCAACCTGCAGCAGCCATTTGGTGAAGCCGCCGTTGCCGTGGAGGACGCGCAGTTCCTCGCCGAGGCGCGGCACACGTAGGTACAACGCGGAGTGCCCGCGTCGACAGGCATACTGCGCGAGGGCGCAAGCGAGCCATGATTTACCTGCGCCGGTTGGGCCGCTAATGAGCAGGCTGTATCCAGATTCGACCCAGTCGCCGAGAGCCAGGCTTGTGAGCGAACGCGGGTCCACGCCTCGACCAGCGCGGGTGTCGAGATCTTCGATGGCGGCCTGCGGATACTTCAGGCGCGCTTGCTTGAGCAGTCGGGTGCGGCGACGATCATCGCGCCAACTTGCTTCCCGGTCGACCAGCAACGATAGGCGTTCCTCGAAGCTCAGAGCCGCAGTACCGGGCTGCGTCAGTTGTTCTTCCAATCCGTCAGCGAACCCATCCAACTTCAGGGTGCGTAGTTGCGTCAAGGTTTGATGCATCATCATGGCGGGTTCTCTTTATTAATGGAATGGACGCCCCCACCCGACGTAACGCGAAGGCTGTCAAAATTGCCGCGTCACTATTCGAATTGATAGGTGCGACCATGATCATTACGACCGTTGGAATCGATCTTGCAAAGAACGTCTTCCAGATTCACGGTGTGAACAAGAACGGCAAACCCGCATTGAAGAAACAGCTTAAACGCGATCACATGCTAAGTTTCTTCGTGAACCTGCCGCCTTGCCTGATCGGGATGGAAGCATGCGGCGGAGCTCATCATTGGGCGCGCAAGCTGCAGGCGTTGGGCCATACCGTCAAGCTCATGGCCCCTCAGTTCGTAAAGCCGTACGTTAAATCCAATAAGAATGATGCTGCGGATGCCGAAGCGATTTGCGAGGCGGTAGCGCGACCCAACATGCGTTTCGTGCCTCTTAAAAATGTTGATCAACAGGCGGTACTCGCCGTACATCGAGCTCGTCAGGGTTTCGTTATCGCGCGTACAGCACAGGCGAATCAGATTCGTGGCCTACTTGCTGAGTTTGGGATAGTCTTCGCGCAAGGTATAGCGAACGTCCACCGACGCACGCGGGAGTTGATAGAAGATGCCAGCAACGAACTTCCCAGTAATTTCCGGTTATTGATTGATCGATTGCTCACTAATCTCGATCAACTCGATAAACAGGTTAGTGAGCTTGAAGCGCAGATCAAAGCTGCCCACCGCGCAAACGAGATGAGCAAGAAGCTCGAGCGTATCCCCGGCATTGGTCCTATCACGGCAAGTGCGCTCATCGCCACAATAGGGGATGCGAAAAGTTTCACAAACGGGCGGCAACTTGCGGCCTGGTTGGGATTGGTTCCGGCCCAATCATCAAGCGGCGGCAAGGCAACACTGCTCGGCATAAGCAAACGCGGGGACGTTTATCTGCGAACCTTACTCATTCATGGCGCGCGCGCCGCGCTGAGGGCATTCCAGAATAAGGTCGATCGAAACGGAAACATCTGGCTTCAGAAATTATTGGGGCGACGGCATTTCAACGTAGCAGCGGTCGCGCTCGCGAACAGAAACGCGCGCACAGTCTGGGCTCTTCTCGCTCGCGATCGACAGTATCAGGCGGACTATAGGACAGTTCAAACAGCTTGAGTGCATTAACGAGTTGCTAGAAATCAATGTAGTAAGGAAGGTTTCACCCCCCACAGATTGCTAAGGCGTTCATGCAGTGATGGCAAAACAGGTTGGACCGTGGTCGGTAGATCCCGCTACTACCAAAGCGCTAACAGCGCGATTCATTGTTGGGGAACCGATCAGCGCATTCCATCAGGGACCGTTGGAAGATAAATCCAACGTAGAGAGTCCGGATACATGGCTGCGATCTCCTCTGTTTGCTCATCACGAAAAGACCGCTTGGCAAACCGGGGGCGTCCATACATGGTAGTAGCTGGAGCCGCGTACATGCGCGTGACTCGGACTGACCCATTCGACAGGCGTGGTCGCTGCCGCGCGGTCGCGGTTGTTGATGAGGATGTCGCGCACGTGGCGGTAACGATGCACACCCAATTCGAGCGCCAACGCACACGCCGCTTCGAGGCGGTCGCGACCGTAACGACGTGAGAGTGAGAGCAAGCCGAGGCACGCCCGATAGCCGTGCTCGGGATGGCGCTGTTCCTGCAGAAGCCGCGCGACGAGCGCGCCGGTGGCGCCACCAATCTGCTGACCCCAGTGGATAAGCCGCTGCGGAGTCCATTCGAGATGGGCGCGGTGCGCCGCCGGCATGTGCTCGACGACGGTGGTGTAGCCTCCCACACGATCGTTGCGGGCATGGCTGGCCACACGGCGACCGCGATGCAACAACTCGACGGCACCCGCTGTGATGCGCGCATCGAGCTTGAGTCCGACAAGCGCGTGCGGGACGCTGTAGCGATGTTTATCGATCTCGATGTGGTAGTCGATGTGTTCTGTGGTCGACCACAGAACACATCTTGTGTGGCGGAGCGATTTCTGTGGCCTCGGCGCTGATGAGCTGCTTCCAGCGGAGATCCTCGCAGTCTGAAGACCACAGAAGCAGGTCTCGATTTGAGGAGCAATATTACCTTTCCGCTTTTCTTGCGGAAGGAGGGCTCATCATGTTCGATCAACTTTTCAAGGACCCGGCTGCAGTTTCCCGTCACACCACCGCACCGCTCTACGGCGAGCGGGTTCGATACCTCGAGTACATGCAACGCCATTGGGCTTCACGCAAGACCTTAATTCGCAATGCAACGTACATGCTGCGGATAGGAGAGGCATTGAGATGGACGTTACCGGATTCCTTCACCGCTGCTCAACTTGGTAAGCTCGCAGATCGATGGCGTAACCGGCGAGCGACTAACCCTACCCGCACCGATGGGGAAGCATCCCGAACGGCGTATGTTTCGACAGCGACGAACTGGATGCGTTTTCTTGGACGACTGCAAGCGGTGACCAACGAGCAGCCTGGCTCGGAGCAGATCGCAGCCTACGCTCGCTTCATGCGCGACGAGCGTAACCTCTCCGCACTAACAATTCGAACGCGTAGCGGTCGCGCTTCCGAGTTTCTCCGGCTCGCTAATGCCGAGGGTTATGACATCTCTCGACTTGACTGGGAAGCCGTCGATCTCATTCTTGCCTCGAAGGGAAGCCGCGATGGTCTGACACGCGCGTCGATGCAAACCTATGGCTACAACATTCGAAGTTTCATCCGCTATTTGGAAGAACACGGGCAATGCCGACCCGGTTTATCCTCGTCAATACAACCGCCGCGGGTATATCAAGGCGAGGCGCTACCTGCCGGTCCGGCTTGGCCGGAAGTCCTTCGTGTCCTTGAGAATCTCGAGGGGAACCGGCCCGGCGCGATTCGTGATCGCGCGATCTTGATGATGTTCGCGGTGTACGGATTGCGAGTGGCCGAAGTGCGCCGACTGTGTCTCGACGATTTTGACTGGCAGGAAGCGCTTTTTCGCGTGCACCGTTCCAAGCAAAGCCCACATGTTGCAGTGTTTCCACTGGCCGGCGACGTAGCGGATGCTCTTGCGAGGTATCTGCGCTTCGTTCGAGTGAAGTCTGATCGGCGG
The DNA here is from genome assembly GCF_021353155.1 of Caballeronia sp. PC1. Classification (NCBI taxonomy): domain Bacteria; kingdom Pseudomonadati; phylum Pseudomonadota; class Betaproteobacteria; order Burkholderiales; family Burkholderiaceae; genus Caballeronia; species Caballeronia sp. PC1. Next base: position 306,907 of record NZ_JAJUBH010000004.1, on the reverse strand, counting down.
GAGCTGTTTCTCCAGCTGCGTAGTCCATATCAACCACTTGGCAGCAGCGCGATCTGGCAGATTGTGAATCGTCAGCTGAGGCCAATGGATCTGTTGATCAAACACAAGGGACCGCATTCCTTGCGGCATGCGTGTGCGACCCAGCTTCTCGGACGAGGTCTAACCATGAAGGAGATTGGAGATTTCCTCGGACATTGCCATCCCGCCACCACGGCGTTATACGCGAAGGTCGACATCGACGGCTTGCGCCAGGTGGCTGACGTTGATCTCGGGAGGTTTCTATGAAGCTCGCTGCTGCAATCTCACTGTATATGCAGGTTATCCGCGCCGGTGGATGCAAGGGCGATAGTATTCACGGCGTGCTCGTCTTGTTTGCCAAGTACGTGGGAAGTGAGCGGGAACTCAGTTCGATATCTCAGACGGAGGTTCGGGCATTCCTCGACGGGAATCTCCCGATCAGCCGATATTGGCATCGCAAGCATTCTGCTCTCGTGGGCTTTTTCCGCTTTGCGCTCGCACGCGGTTTGGTATCTGCCATTCCTCTACCTACCCGGACACCACGTTGCTATCAGGATTTCCAACCCTATGTGTATTCCGAGAACGACGTCGACCGACTGATCGCTGCGCTTGAGTGTGCACGCGCGACGCCGATTGAAGCACGCACCCTTCGAGTCCTCGTGCTGCTTTTATACGGGACCGGCTTACGATTGTGCGAAGCACTGAACCTATGCCTCGCAGATGTGGATCTGCCACAGCAGTTGCTCACGGTTCGCGACACGAAGTTTTACAAGACACGATGGGTTCCAATTGGAATGCAGCTCGTCCACATCCTGCAAGAATACATGGTGGCGGTTCACCCATCCGTCAGCGTCGAAGCTCGCGACGACATGCCACTGTTTGTCCGTCATGACGGTGGTCGGCCAACCGGCGGCGTCCGGCGCGCATTTGCGAGGCTCAGGTCAAAGGCTGGCGTTCGGCGCAACGACGGCGCCCGGTATCAGCCGCGTTTGCACGATATGCGAGCAACGTTCGCTGTACATCGCTTGACCAGCTGGTATCAGCAAGGTGCCGACGTGCAGCGACTTCTTCCTCTGCTGTCAATCTATCTCGGACACGCGAGCATAGCGGCCACCCAGGTCTATCTGCCTATGTCTCCGGAACTTCTCGTGGAAGCGTCGAACCGACTCGGACGATACGTCGCGCTGGAGAGCCAGTCATGAACGATCTGAACCTGTTGGCCCCATGGATCAAACGCTTCCTGGCCGATTACCTTGTCACGGTAAGAAGTGTGGCGCGAAGCACGCAATTGAGCTACCGCGACACGCTGGCCAGGCTCATTCGCTACGCTGCGGGCGAACTACGAACGCGTCCTGACCTGCTGAAGATCGACGACATCAGCAGAGACCTGATCAATCGATTTCTCCCAACAACGACGGCCGGTAAAGCTTTGTGCGCGAGAACCGTCAACCAACGTCTCGCGGCCTTACATAGCTTCGCGCGATTCGTGGGCGAATACGGACCAGAGCACCTTGAATGGTCCGGGCGTGTCTTAGCGATCCCATTCCGTAAGTTCGCGCGCCCCGAGATTCCCTACCTTGAGAAACCTGAGATGGATGCGCTTCTTGCTGCTGCAGACTTACGAACGGCACAGGGAACGCGTGACCATGCGCTGCTGATGTTCCTGTACAACACTGGCGCGCGAGCGACAGAGGTCGCTCAAGTTAAGGTGCAGGATCTGCAATTGCAGTCGCGAGATGGCAACGGCAACGCGTTTGTCAGATTGCTTGGCAAAGGCAACAAGGTTCGATTGTGTCCCCTCTGGCCGCAAACGGCAGCGGAGATCTCGGCACTGATTGCCGGTCGGCCAGCGGACCAGTATGCTTTCTTGAACCGGCGTGGTACGTCGATTACTAGATTCGGAGTCCACTCCCTGGTGGAGCGCTGCGCGAAGCGCATCGAGACGAGGTTCCCTGCGGTCGGCGCGAAGCGGGTGAGCCCGCACACGATTCGCCATACAACGGCTACCTATCTCCTGCGCTCGGGTGTCGACATCAACACCATCCGCGCGTGGCTCGGCCATGTGTCGCTCAACACCACCAACATTTACGCACAAATCGACCTGGAGATGAAGTCGCGCGCCTTGGCGCAACTACAGCCATCCGGCGAGGCGCCGAGGCCCCGAATTGAATCCGACCTGCTGCGTTTCCTGCGCTCACTGTAACCGGATTTCTGTGGCCTCCAGACTGCGGGGATCTCCGCTGGAAGCAGCTCATCAGCGCCGAGGCCACAGAAATCGCTCCGCCACACAAGATGTGGACCGTCACTGCCTTGAACCGCGCGAGCTCATACGGCTGCACCGGCAGTGGCTGTAGGGCCGGCGCGTCTAATTCGGTGAACGCGCTGGCGCGGCATCCCGGCAGTTTCTGAAATGGGCGCTCGTTCAAGTTCTTCAGTAGCGGGCGGATCGCGTCGTCCACCGACTGGACCGACTCGAACTGGCGATGACGCAAGCGCGCCATGATCCAACGTTCGACCACCTGAACCGCCACTTCGACCTTCGGCTTATCGTAAGTCAGCAACTGCTTGTCGTGATGACGGTTGCGCGACTGTAACGGTCGAGATCACCCACCCATTTCATCCCCTGCGCGGTACCCGAATCCAGTTGGCTACTCGCCGTCAGAACTGGGGAGAGGATCGTGTGATGTTCTATGACGAACATGGCCGGCTAGTGTCGATACTGGCCTCATGGACTGATGTGGACGAACCGGACGCGTTCGCTCAGACCGCAGCGGGACGCTCCGAGTTTCGTGTCGAGGACCTCCGAAGGCTGCGCGCGCTGATCGACGACTTGAAGCTGGAGGTCCTCGGCCGTGTCAAATAAATTATGCCGTCTATGTAAGCTAAATAACGCCGCTACTGTGGTGCAGGCGCTTGGAGGCGGTGACGGGAATACCGTTAATACGGTGGGATTTCTACGATTTCATGGCTGGTCAGGCCTTGACATTGAAATAAAGGCGGCATATTTTAAATTACATATCTCTAGCCGGCGCAGTGACCTTGACCAAGCTCGATTCGAAGCAGGACCGCCTCAGGCGACTCGGCGTGCTGAACCCTCATCCCGAGCGGGTGCGAGCTCCCTGGTTTCAGTCGAACGATTTCTTCGACGCCCGCGATCTGATCCAGGTCAAGTACGAGATGCTGCGCCACGTCAGCGTCGACGGCGCCTCGAAGGCCGACGCTGCAGAGCTGTTCGGCGTGTCCCGCCCGACCTTCTATCAGGCCGAGGCAGCATTCGCGCGCGACGGCCTGGCCGGACTCATGCCGAAACCGCGTGGGCCCAAGGGCGCACACAAGCTCAATCTCGAAGCGATGGCCTTCGTCGAACGACATCTCGAAGGAGACGGCTCCATTCACGCCCGCGCACTAGCCGAGCAACTGGAATCCGAGCTTGGCATCTCGGTCCACCCCCGCAGCATCGAACGCGCGATCGCACGCAAAAAAAAACCGTAGAACCATCTGTCGCCACCCATCCCCTCGCGCAAACCTTGACTGCTGCCTACGAGGCGCTACGCGACGCGGTGATAGAAGGCGCCCCTTGCCCAGAGGGTATGGCGGCGATTCGTTACCACGGCATGCTGCATGGACTTTCCATGCTTGCGATGACGGCCCCTGCGACCAGCGACGCTCCTGAATCTCGCAAAGAGGAACGCATGGGCGCACTCCCATCCAGCGACGAATTGGTACGTCTGTTGGCCAATCTCGTTCTGCGCACCCATTCGGAGCTCGCCCATGTCTACTGACCCGTACCAGAAAGTCACGGCCGACCACTTGCGCCGCGACGCCTTTCTATACGTGCGGCAATCTTCGCTGCGACAGGTATTCGAGAACACCGAGAGTACCAAGCGCCAGTACGCATTACGCGAGCGTGCCGTATCGCTGGGCTGGCCCATCGAACGCGTGCACGTCATCGACAGCGACCTGGGTCTGTCCGGCGCGAGCGCAGAAGACCGGGACGGTTTCCAGCAACTGGTCTCGGAGGTCGCCATCGGTCACGCCGGCATCGTACTCGGACTGGAGGTGTCACGTCTCGCGCGCAACAACGCAGACTGGCATCGGCTCATCGAACTTGCCGCATTGACCCACACTCTGATCCTTGACGAAGACGGCGTCTATGATCCGGCTTACTTCAACGACCGCCTGCTGCTCGGTCTGAAGGGAACCATGAGCGAGGCCGAATTGCACGTTCTGAACGCGCGGTTGCAGGGTGGGATGCGCAACAAGGCGCGACGTGGCGAGCTCGAACTCCCGCTGCCCATCGGACTGGTCTACCATCCAAATGGATCGGTTGTACTTGACCCTGATCAGCAAATCCACGCGAGCCTGCGACTGTTGTTCGATACTTACCGGCAAACGCACTCGGCAAGCATGGTTGTGCGCCGGTTCCGTCGCGAAGGCTGGGTCTTCCCGCGGCGCATCCGCCGCGGCATCGGCAAAGGCGAAGTGCAATGGGGCGGGCTAAACACATCGCGTGTCCTGCAGATTCTGCACAACCCCCGATACGCTGGGGCCTTTGTGTATGGGCGGACACGTATTGGACGCAAGGCTGACCTGACGAGCACGCAGTTTAAGGTTGCACAATCCGACTGGCAGGTGCTCATCCGCAGCGCTCACGTCGGCTATATCGACTGGGACGAATTCGAGCGCAATCAGGTTACGCTCAGGCAAAGCGCAAACGGATTTGGTTCGCTCGCACGAGGCACTGTCCCTCGCGAAGGCGATGGACTTCTACAAGGGCGAGTCATCTGCGGGTTGTGCGGAAATCGCATGCGGGTGCGCTACCAGAAGGTAAGCGGCAGGCTTGAACCGTACTACGTATGTCATGACGTCGCTGCCCATGATGCTGGCAAGCCGTGCCAGTCGGTACGTGGACGCGCAATTGATGATGCCATCAGCGCATTACTGCTTCAGACGGTTGGGCCGGCAGCCATCGAAGTGGCGCTAGCGGTCGAGGACGAGATCGCCGGACGCATTGAGCAGGCCAACTCCATGCGTCTGAAGCAACTGGAACGCGCGCGTTACGAAGCTGAGCTCGCGCGCCGTCGCTACATGAATGTTGACCCGGCAAACCGGATGGTTGCCGACGCGCTTGAGGCCGACTGGAATGATCGCCTTCGTCGACTGGACGTGCTACAGCAGGAACACGAACGCCAACGCCGATCGGATCAGGATCTGCTTGGCGACGAGGCTCGTGCACGCATTCGGGCTCTCGCGGATGACTTCGCCGTCGTGTGGAACGACAGACGTATCGAATCCGTCGAGCGCAAGCGTATGCTAAGACTGCTCATCGACGACGTCACCCTGGTGAAGTCGGAGAAGGTCTCGATCCATGTGCGCTTCCGCGGCGGCCGCACGATCTCACTCGCAGTCGACAAACCCAGGTCGATGGCACTTGTACGCAAGACACAACCGGCGGTCGTCACCGTCATTGATGGGCTTCTGGAAACGTGTACCGATCAGCAGGTCGCCACACGACTCAACGAGCTCGGATATACAAACTGGCAGCACCAGACATTCACCGCGCGGAAGGTGGCGCTGGTACGGACCACCTATGGGCTGCCGAGTCGATATGAGCGACTACGCGCGCGTGGCTTGCTCACCGGCGCCGAACTCGCCACGCAACTCGAAGTTAGCCAAACCACGATCCACCAATGGGGACGGCAAGGGCTTCTACGGCGGCACGTTTACGGGCATGATCACCGCTGCCTATACGAACCTCCAGGGAATGTCCCGCTCGTAAGAGGCACCGCTGGACGCAAAGCTACACAAGCAACCTTCATCGCCGCTCCAACTACCGGACAAGGTGCAATGTGAAACCTACTCCTTATCCTGCGGGCGATAAACGCGTGCAGGCAGAAATGAGGTGCCGTAGTGACGCGCGAAGTCCAGCACGGTGTCGCCCGCGCGCGGCTCGTAACGGTCGGGGTCGGCGATCATCGCGCGCGGGTTGTCCGGCACGATCAGTTGTGGAACGCCGCCGTAGAAGGTCAGCGCGCGGGTGATACCACTCAGCCAGTCCTCCATCGTCTCGGCCGGCGTGGCGCATGCGAACGTATAGCTCGATGCGCCCATGGCGGCCACGAAGATGTGCGCGCGGCGCCCTGTGGTCAACGGCAAAGTGGGACCGGCGAAGTCGACGAATAGCTTCTCGCCAGCACGGTGGATCTGCCGCATGGAGCGCTTCAGCCGTTTCGCGAACGCCTTATAGTGCTCGCAGAACTGCGTGTAACGGTAGGTCTTCCGATTCGCGAACTCCGCCTGATATTCCTCCCACAACAACGTCAGCGTCACGCCCTTGCGGCGCAGCTCTTGATGAATGCGACCGTAGTCGGGCTGTGCATAGGCTGCGGGTCCGGCGGGCTTGCCAAGAAGCCGTCGCTCGAGCTCGCCTTCGTCCATATCACGGGCGATCGCCCAATCCAGCCCGGCGGCACCCGCCAGTCCGACGTACTTCGTGACCACGCCCTTGGAAATTCCCAGCGACGCGGCGATTCGATCATGCGAGAAACCGCCGTCGAACTTAAGTCGTAAAACATCCTTGATCATGCGCATGTTCATCCGGTGCGCGGGCATGCTCTCTCCGGCAAAAGCCGGCGAGCATAGCTCGCGTGGTTGATGTCATGCGCAACGCCAGTCCTGCCGTCCGGTTCGTTCGGTCACGTTCCCGAAACGGCCGGTCACGTTGCCGAAATCGCCGGTCACGATCCCGAAACGGCCGGTCACCTTCGTCCGAAATACGCACGATGCAGGAGACGGTCAAGAATCGTCGAGGCCATGGTGCTGTCGCGAAGGTAGCGCCCCCAGTCCTGGACGATGCGGTTGTATGTGACGAGAATGCTGCGGCGATGCTTGTATCGTTGGTGAACAAGGGTCTGCAGCAGTTCGGCTGCGGCATCAGGGATGCGTTTGGCGAGGAACAGATCGTCAAGCACAAGGAGTTCGGGCTCAACGAGTGCCTTGAGCAGACGGTCCTGATCGGCCCGTGTTTCCACAGCATAGCCGGCGAACACGGTGTCGGACTCGACGTAGCGCACCTTCATTCCCTGAAGGGTGGCGTTGTAGGCGATGGCCTTGGCGACGTGGCTTTTGCCGGTGCCCGTTTTGCCTATCAGCAATGGGTTGTCGCTGTCGGCGACGAACTTCAGGGTGTGTAACTCGAAGCAAGCCCGACGAGGTACTTTGGGTTTGAAGGCCCAGTCGAAGTCACTCAAGGTTTTTCGCTCGTCCAGACCGGACTGCTGGTAACGTCGTTCGAGAAGCCTGGATTGCCGCCGATCGAGCTCGTCCTGCAGAATCATGGAGAAGGTTTCGAGGAACGGCCGCTGGCTGGCCTGGGCTTGCAGCACCCTGGTTTCCAGCGTCGCGCTGATGTCAGACAGACGCAGTTCGCGCAGGGCGCGGTCAATTTCAGCGAGGCTCATGCTCAAGGGAGATCTCCGTTGGGTGATGACATGGCGGCGCTATGACTGGCGCCGAGGGTGAACAGGTCGGCATAGTCGTCGCCGTCCCGGATGAGGTGATGTTCCTGAGTCAAGGGCAGTTCGCCCTGAAGGGGCGTGTCCAGGTCAGACAGCGCCTGCTCCAGCAGACGCTCGGTCAGCGCTTTGACCTGCTTGTAGCTGCTCACACCTTCTCTCATGGCGATCTCGCACGCCGAATCGATCAGGCGGCGGGGGTACCGTGAGATTGATAATCATTGAGAGGCCTCCTGTCCGCCCAAAGGAGGGAGCGGCCAGGGTCTACAGTTGAACTGCGACGGTCAACAGGACCCTTGAGGAGGCTGAAATGAAGTATAGCGGCATCGATCTTCATTCGAACAACGCAGTGGTCGCCGTCATCGACGATCAGGACCACGTGCTGTATCGCAAACGGCTCGTGAATGATCTGCAACTCATCATCGCCGCACTGGCACCCCACCGCGAGGAGTTGCAGGGGGTGGTTGTGGAGTCAACGTTCAACTGGTACTGGCTTGTCGACGGCCTGATGGCGGCCGGCTTCAGTGTGCGTCTCGCCAATACCGCTGCTATCAAGCAGTACGAAGGCCTGAAGTACGCCGGCGATGAACACGACGCGGTATTTCTCGCGCATGTGCTGCGCCTTGGACTACTGCCTGAGGGGTACATCTATCCGCCCCAGGAGCGTACACTGCGCGACCTCTCGCGCAAGCGCCTTCAACTGGTGCGCCAGCGCACCGTGAACATCCTCAGTATCGAGAGCCTGCTCGCGCGTCACCTGAACCTGCGCATGAACAGCGAGCAGGTTCAGCGGCTCGAGTGCACTGCCGTGCCGGCACTGCAACTGCCGCCCTACGTGCAGCGCGCGCTTGAGGCCAGCATGGCGATCATCCGCGCGCTCAGCAGCGAGATCGGCGCGCTCGAACAAATCATCCACCGCGAAGTGAAGCTGCGTCCCGAATTCGTGATCCTGAAGACCACGCCCGGTATTGGCGAAATCCTGGCGGCCACCATCATGCTCGAGACAGGGACTATCGCGCGCTTTCCCGGCCCCGGCCAGTTCAGCTCGTACTGCCGGTGCGTCGAGAGCCGGCGCGTCTCCAACGGCAGGAAGAAGGGCCAGGGCAACGCGAAGAATGGCAACCGCTATCTGGCCTGGGCTTTTATCGAGGCCGCCGCCGCCGCCATGCGCTGCTGCCCGCAGGCCAGACGTTTTTACGAGCGGAAGAAGGCCCAGCGTCTGCCCGTCGTGGCGATGAAGGCGCTCGCGCACAAGTTGGCCCGTGCGGCCTGGTACATGATGCATGAGGGTAAGCCGTTCGATGTGAGCCGATGTTTTGTCTGAGTGACGCAAGGCGCGACGGGTCCGCATTGCGGGTTGGCTTCGAACCAGTAGATTGATTGGATCGCCGCGCCCCCCTCCTGGTATGCAGGTCTGTTACCGGGACGCCCAGGCCATGAGCCCACCGGGTCTGGTGCCGCCCTTGGCGGCAACCCTACCGGTTGACACCTGGACATGAACCTGGCACCGATGATTCTCTGGGGCTCGATATGAGCCAGGGGTGCACGCGAGCATGACCGGCGCGTACCTTGATCCCGATGGGTGACTGGTGCGGCCCGTTGTGGTCGTAACCTACGATTGTCGAGAAACCGGATGCGTCATCCGTGTAACAACGCCTGTGTACAGGGCGACTGCTTTATCGTGACACAGCCGCGGGCTGTGGGGTGGCCTTGTTACCCCTTGACTTTGGCCTCTCAATGGGTGACCCGCCAAAACGGACACCTATCCTTTGAAAAAGGGGGTGCCAAAATGGGCAAGCATCGAGCACCGTACCCGGCGGAGTTCCGGGCTCATATAGTCGAGCTGGTGAAGGCGGGGCGAACACCCGAGGAGCTTGCGCGAGAGTTCGAGCCTAGTGTGCAGACGATAATCAACTGGGTGGCGCAGGCGGATATTGATGCCGGCGTGCGTCAGGAGGGGTTGACCACGGCTGAGCGCCAAGAACTCACACGTCTGCGCCGCGAGAATCGGCAATTAAAGACGGAGCGCGACATTCTCTCTCACGCCGCAGCCTGGTTCGCCCGCGAGACAGGAGCCGTGTCCTCGAAGGATACGGATTCATGAGAGCAAACCAGGCCCGTTGGCCCATTGCTACGATGGCGCGGCTGCTGGGAGTCTCGACCAGCGGTTACTACGCGTGGCTGGTGCGGGAGCCTTCAAGGCGGTCCCGTAGCGATGCTCAACTACTGACGCGCATTCGTACGCTGCATGCGAGTTCGCGAGGTACGTATGGGGCGCCGCGCATCCATGCGCAACTTGCGCGCGAGGGAGTGCACGTGGGACGCAAGCGAGTCGCGCGCCTGATGCGCATCGCGGACCTACGGGGAGCAAGCCGACGGCGCTGGCCACGTACAACGCGCCAGCGTGCGGGGGCAGCGTGCGCCGGACCTCGTGCGCCGGCACTTCAATGCTGAAGGGCCCAACATACTGTGGGTCGCAGATGCCACCTACATCCCGACGACAGAAGGCTTTCTCTATCTGGCCGTGGTGCTTGATGTCTTCAGCCGGCGCATCGTCGGCTGGGCGATGTCGAACCACTTGTACACCGAACTGATGTTGCGCGCGCTCGACATGGCCCTCCAGCAGCGACGTCATGAGGGCGTGATTTTGCATTCCGACCAGGGGGCCCAGGGCGGATTCAACCGGTCGTCGCAACACTCGATTATTGAGCAGAACTCAGGTATTCGTCCAGGGCTTCGGCCGGTGTCTTCCAACCAAGCGTTTTCCGGGGTCTGGAATTCAGTGCATTGGCGACGGCCTGGATCTCTCGAGCGCTCCACCGGGACAGGTCTGTGCCCTTTGGAAAGTATTGCCGCAGAAGGCCGTTCGTGTTCTCGTTCGTGCCGCGCTGCCATGGACTGTGCGGGTCGGCGAAGAATACCTTTACCCCGGACTCAACCGTAAAGCGGGCGTGATCAGATAGTTCTTTTCCACGATCCCAAGTCAATGACCGCCACAACTGGGCAGGCATGTCAGTCACGGTCTTCTTGAGCGCATTGGCCATCGTGACAGCTCCGTAGCCAGCCAGCGCGGGACCGTTCTTCGTTCTGGGCATCAGCCCGTAGCCCTCCTCGCGAGGTAGATGGACGAGCATGGTGAACCGGCTTGTCCGCTCAACCAGCGTTCCGATTGCGGACCGATTCAGGCCGATGATAAGGTCACCTTCCCAATGCCCTGGCACGGCACGATCCTGCACTTCTGCAGGCCGGCTGGAGATCATCACGTCCTCGCTAACGTGCGCCCAAGCCTTGGCCTGTGCCCGGGCCCTCGGCACGCGCAACGCCCGCCCAGTGCGCAGACAGCTGACCAGCTCGCGCTTGAGAGCACCTCGGCCCTGAATATAGAGAGCCTGGTAAATGGCTTCGTGAGAGATGCGCATGGCTTCATCATCCGGGAAGTCGGTCTGCAGCCGGTTGGAAATCTGTTCAGGCGACCAGCCATTGACCCATTTACGGGCACCGCGATGCGGTTTGTTTCTCCCTTTGAATGGTGCTTGCCGGGGCCCAGAAATCTCACGGCCATCAGCGTCGCGAACCTTGCCCTCCAGACGGTCCTGCACGTAGTGGCGCAGCCGTGGGTTAGTCACCAGTTTCGAAGGTTTAGGTCGTTTGGCAACCAGCTCCGCCTTCCACTGCGCAACCGAAGCCCGATACTCAAGCTGCCCGCCACGCGTTGCAGCGTTACGTGTCAATTCCCGGGAGACCGTTGATGGGCTGCGTCCGATACGACGAGCAATATCGCGCACCCCGACGCCTTGATGCGAAAGTAGTCCAATCTCTTCTCGCTCCGCGAACGACAGGTACCGCCCGGATATCGGGCTCAACATGGAAAGTGGCATGCCGCCATTATGACGGAACCAGCGAGTGCCTACTGCCTGCGACACGCCAACCGCCTCTGCAGCCTTCTCGCTCGTAATACCTGTTGCGATTTGCTCCCAGAATCGCCGCTCGATCTCACGTCGATGCGACGGCGCACCTGGCGAGCGCATCGCTCCTCGCCCTGTCAACTTACGCATCCAGCCCGCTGGTCGTCCCATAAACACCTCCTCGATCAAAGGTGTTGCGACGACCGGTTGAATCCGCCCAGTACACATCCATTGCCTTTGGGCGACGCTGCCGCGAAGCCGGCGTGCAGCCGTCGATGGGTACAGCCGGCGACGCGTACGACAATGCGATGTGCGAATCCTTCTTTGGGACGCTTGAAGCAGAGCTCCTGTCGCGCGAACACTTCGCAACCCATGAACAAGCACGGAGGCGCATCTTCTCCTTCTTAGAAGGCTGGTACAACGTACGCCGCCTGCATAGCAGCATCGGCTATTGTTCGCCGCTCGAATTCGAAAACTTGAGCGCCAAGACAAAGACCGCATCACCCTGCGAGTTGCCCACCGACGGGCAGCGTCGTGGTCGTGAGACGCGACCCGCTGCCCTTCCGTGGACAACCCGCGACTCAACGCTTAACGGAGGCCGGATCACGACAAATCTTTAACTGCAAATCTGTCCGTCGGAGCGGGTCAATCTCAAGAAGCAGAACTGTTTACGTCACCGTCGACGCGTCAGATGATGCGTATCACGCCATCTTGGCCGATGCGTTGCCACGGCAGCCCCAGCACCAGGCCCGCCAACTGTTCGTGCGTGAGCACTTGCTGCTTTGGTTCGCTGCCAGCGTGCGGCCAGACGAACTGCCCTGATTCAGCCGCCGCGCTGCCAGCCAGATACCGATGCCATCGTGGACGAGCACCTTCAAGCGGTTGGCGCGTCGGCTGGTAAACAGATAGGCGTGGTGCGGATGCGCGGCGCCGAACACCTTCACCACGCGCGCTAGCGCCGTGTCGAAGCCGGCCCGCATGTCCAGCGGATCGACTGCCAGCCAGATCTCGTCGACACGAATCACCGCAGCCACTCGCGCAGCCATATTGCGCATTGCGCGGCTTCGGAGACCGGCCAGCTCACGGTTATCGACTGATTTCCCCGGCGAACTTCGACACGGATCTCCGTCGAGGCTACCTCCTTTGCGCCCATGGCTACAGGAACGAATGCTGGTAGTAGTGTCGATTGAGCTTCTACCGGGCGCTCAGACAACCGCTTCGGAAGTCTGCCTTCTGCCTGATCAAGCCAGCGGCGCAATAGATTCGCGTTGAGCCGATGTTCCAGCGCGACCGCCGACACCGACACGCCGGTGCCCTGGCAAGCGGCGACAACGCGCGCCTTGAATTCTTCGGTGTAGCGGCGACGACGGCGACGCGTCGGCAACGCCTCTTCTTCGATAGTGTTCACGTGTCCGCTTATTCGCTTTGGTGGACACGATACTCCCAAGCGCTTCAACTACGATCAAGGTGAGTTGCCCGGCCGCTTACGGGCAAAGGGTGATGTGTGTCAAAGCAAATTGAGCCAAGGGAGCGAGGGGCTACCGAGATGTCATCCAGTTGGCGTCGGGAAGCGCGCAGGGCACACGGCTGGGGGTATTTCGGTGGACGCGCCTGGCATGTGTCATGGTCGGCGCGGCAAACTTGCCCGGCGCTAGTCCAACGCTCCTTCCGCTTCTGACGAATCCCAGAGGATTCCCCGGCGCCTCTGTACTTCGTTTTCCAGCAGATGCTCTTGGTTTCGGCGCGTATAGCGACTGGCCGAAATCGGGTGATGAATGCTTTATGCCGACTGCATCCTTCGAGCGAGCGTTCCATTGTTTTGAGATGCGCTGTTGAAAGGCTCGCGGTGAAGTTGAGAACTATCGCTTACGCCTACGACGCATTATCTGACGAAGGCATCCAGCGCTCAATGAGAAACTGGTTTGTCACTCTGCCGGCAGCCAGCATAGCGGGATTACTGCAACTGTGTTCTCAATATGGCGGCGAGCGTTGTGAAACTGCGCCCCTGGATGCATGGGCGCTAGATATGAGCGGTCGCTCTTAACAGGTTTCGGCCCGTCCACGGCGACCCGCGGCTCCTAACGGGATAATTGTCACTTCACGCACATGTTCGAGTACCCGCGGCAGACGTTTGCAGCCATGGGCCGGGTCCGTCATTGCCTGCCTTCTGCGTCAAGTTCCTTCAGCGTCACTTCGGCGAACCGCGGACACCCTGCGGCACTGGTTGACCGAGGCGCGACGCCGGCCATCATGCACCCCCGTCGTCGCACCGCTGCATTGAAACGCCCTTCACGAAAGACAGCGACGCAAGGTGCTCTGCGCAGAGGCGTAGCGTCTTGACGTCTCCTTTGCACAAGATGGTCAAACCTTCTCGCGTCACGTCTGCGCGGTGAACGTCGATACCCTGTCGTTCTAGCGCGTCGAAAATGGCTTCGTTGGCAAGGGGTGCAGGCGACCCTGAACGGACGATAAGAAGCACGTTAAGGATCGCGGGTGACGCGTTTTTCATTTCTGAACTTCCTGATCCGAACTTGTCCTGATCGTGAATTTGGACTGGATTGCCGATGACCGATGGATCGGCATTGCGAACTGGTGGCAATTTGACCCGCATGGAGATGGAAAATGCACATCGAATTGAGGTGCGTGAGAAACCACGGCGGGATGCAACAGGCCCCGTCCACGTTAAGTATGACCGGCTGTGGGCATCTCGCGACGTACCGAACGCATGCTACCCGGACCCTACTACTCGTGAAATCAGGCGCTGATGCTCGCGTTTTTGTGATGATCTGCCGCACCGTTGATGCGAAGGTCCTGCGGCGCTCTCCTGAAAAAGACCATTGCATGAAGGACGATGCGCGCATGTCCGCGCCCCGGCGAAAGGTACAGAACTCAAGGCGAGAAAACCCAACCAGGAAGGCAGCGCGCTCTCAACCGAACCGAGCGGACGTTCGATGCAACCATAGCCCGTACGAAGAAACGGGATTTGCCTCGGAAGTGAGAATCGCAACTGACGAGATCCGTTTGGCTGACTGGTACGAGTCTGGCAGCTAATTCAGTGCGGCCGCGATACGTCGCGCTTGAAGCGCCGCGTCGTCCAGTGCGTCGGGCGCAGAGGCGAACAGGCGCGTTCCTCTGCGTATCGAAGTCTTCGTTCCGCCATCGGTTTGCTCGGTAACCCGAACGATTCCGACGTAGCTGCCCGGCGCCGCCAATTGAAAGTCCGGGATAACGGTGAATCGCCCTTTCAAGATGGATTGAGTTCGCATGATAGTTTTCCGATACGCTCACCGGCGATCCGCGCGCGCTTGATGCTTAGCTCTTAGTGTACCCATACCGGCCACGATCAGGCGACCAAATTATCGTCCGAACAATTCGACTGTCTTTGCGCCAAGTCTAACAGCGGCCTACCAAGCGATAGGATTCGATTTTGTTAGGGTGGAAATAGGCTTCAAACAATCCGGCGCGCGAATTTGCGACGACGCATCGTCTGGGGCGAAAGTGCTGGCACGAAAACGGCTGAGCCTCTAGCGGCGTCGGCCCTGCGAACGAGATAACCCGTGAAATGCGCTGTCTCCTACTTGAGAGGGCAGAGTGCGTGCCCTAGCGCGAGATGACCGATGTTCAACCTGTTTCCTTCGCTCGAGCACCGAGACCGAGTCCAACTACTTTGTTGGCTGACTTGGGGAATGATGACCGCTTACCACAGGTCGGGTGCGTGGCCTGGCGTTCAGTACCGCGAGCAAGCGATACAGCGATGGTTGGCGGCTCACGAAAAGTTCGGCAGTTGGTTAGAAACCGCGCAGCTTTCATGGATCGCAGCACGGCTCGCGCGTGGGAACGGTTGGATACTCGAGACTGAAGCCGGCCGCTTGGAGCTCGAGCTCGTTACGGCGATCGGGGTCATCGACTACGAGCGTCCCGTGATGCGGGCGTTATATCTGCTATGCGATGAAAGAGTTGCGGCGCGCGGATGGACGAGCGGTGGAACGTCCGCCTAAGGGCTGCGCTCTGCAGGGCTAGACATGCCCCATCCCGAGTCAAACGACGGCGAGAGGGCCGTGCGAACAGCCTTTCCGCCGCCGACCATGAACCCCGACGAACCGCTCGCAAAGTCGGACGGCGCGTCAAAGGCTCGGCGTTGGGGCCGCGGAAGCCGCCGCAACCGGCACGGTATCGAAATTGCTACAGAAACGGCGCTATTGGCTCATTTATCACGGAGATGATCATGAAGGCAATCTCGGCTTTAGCCACCGTACTCAACGCTGCGCTGATGAGCGGTGCGCCCCTCATCGTTTTCGCACAGACGCAGGCAGCGAGCACGACCCAGGCTAACGAGCTACCCGCGGTCGACAAGGCCTTCGTACAGGCCGCGACGGAATCGAGCTCCACGGAGATCGACACCGCGAAGCTCGCGACCAAACAGTCGCAGGACAAGGACGTCAAAAGCTTTGCCCATCACATGATGGTCGATCACACGAAGTTGACCATGCAGTTGAAGATGGCCGCGCCGCACGGCGTCGAAGTGCCCAAGGATAACTCTGACGCGTCGGTCATCGATGCGCTCAAGCCGCTCAAGGGCCGGGAGTTCGACAGGATGTACATCCAGAAGGTCGGAGTTGAAGGGCATCAGAAGGCGGTGGCGGCATTCCAAAAGGAGGCGCAAGAAGGCCAAAACGCCGACCTCAAAAAGGCCGCGCAGAAGGCGCTGCCGACGATCCAAGAACATCTGAAGATGGCGCAGGACCTCGCTGCCAAAAAGGGCGTGCAGTGATTGTTGCGAGCAGCGGCTCAGGTGTCAAAGCTCGACAGTTGAAGAAACGCAGACGCGCGTTGTTGCATGCGCGTCCGCATCTACGCTTATTGCGCGTCAATTACGGCTGACGCTGACCGCCCTGACGCAAGCTTCTGTTGATTCTGTTGCTGCGGCCTTGCGTCCTGCTTCGCGGATGTGGGAGGTCTTGCAGACTACAAACCGGCCGTTTAGCGGTGGGCGAGACGTCTCCGGCATTGGGGAGTCGCAACTCGGTCATCGACGAGTCGCGCTCCATCGCTCAACGTCAGCATCGAACTCTATGGGAACACCATGAAGAATGAAGCGGACCGATCATCGCTTCCACGGTATGCTTTGCTCGGCGGCGCGGTCGCTGCATCGATCGGCGTGGCGACTTGGACGGCGATGCAGGCGCGGCGTGCAGGAGCGCGACTGTCCATCTCTCGGTCAGTTCATCGAGGCCGATGTCACCGCGAGAGTGCCCGACGATCGGAAGCATGCCCGCGACGCGCTCGAAGCGGTGCCGAAATCGGTCGGCGCGCATGTCGTGCCGTGCGCATCGGGCGACAAGGCGCTGCCGGGGCCGCGCGGCTTGCCGACCGCGCAGCGGCCCGCCGTGTTGCTGGGCGATATCGTCTTCGGTGGCGAGCAGGACGGCTATGACTTCCTGCGGCTCATCAGCGAGGAAGAGGCGAGCCGCGCCGCGACGCTGATGGAGTGCCTGCCCGCGATTGCGCTGACGAGTCATGCGCAGGCGGACGCGCGCCCGCGCGCGCAGGCGGCCGGCTTTCCGGCGCATCTGACAGAGCCGGTGCCCACGCCAAAACTTATCGCGACGATCGAAGGCGTGACGTCGCGCGCTGTTTAGACGCGCAGACGCCTTCGACCGCGTGCGCGGCAGCGCACAAAACTTGGAATCGCCCTCGGCAAGTGTCGTCTCCGACAAGTCGTCCGTCCAACGATGGCTTCGGTTTGGGATCGGGCTCGGCCTCCATTTCGCTGCCGGCCTCGTCGGTGCTGCGATGGACGGTTGCACCGGTTTCATCGATCAAATCTTCGAGATCGTCGCTTTCGTCGTTTGCGGAAGGCCCGGGCTGCGTCGAGACCAGGGGGAAGGGCACCGGCATGGCGGGAAGATGGAGGATATCGAAATGACTGGTCATGGCGGTTAGAGCGTTGCATGAATAGTCCGTAAAGCTCAGCAAGCGTCATTCCGCTGTTCCGCGCGCCTCAGGTCCTCGACTTGCTGTATGCAAACAGCAGGGAGGGAGAATGGCTCATTCATCCATTGCGTTAACCGTGCAGCGGGAAGGTTCGGCCTCGATCGACGGGCGAATCCTGCTCGATGAACTCAGCGCCATGCTCGTGATATTCTCGGGCGATGGCGGGCAGTCGAGATTCGATCTCGCCGAGTTTCGCTCGGCGAATGGCATGTTCTATGTGGCGCGCACGGCCCTCGGAGAGCCGGTCGGGTGCGGCGTATTACGGCATTTCGACGCATCGACGGTCGAACTCAAAAGGATCTACAGCCGACAATGTGCGTCCGGCATCGGCACGGCCATCGTCCGGCATCTGGAGGCCGACGCCGCCGGTTGTGGCTACAGGAGGCTCGTCCTGGGACGCGAGCGGTCAACAAGCGCGCGATCAGGTTCTACCAGGGCAACGGATTCAGTCCGATCGAACGGTATGGCGCTTATGTCTGCCAGTTGGATGCGTGCGCGCTGCCTCGAAAAAAGCCTATCCAGCACGTCGTGTGCCGCCGTTATCATCGACGCGAGTGGAACGCGCAATGCTTGACCGCATGCATTCGTTACCACGCAACGAGTGCCACCATGCGAATCCGGCTCAAACCTCTCGACCAACAGGTCATCGCCAGGGCGCAACGAGTGGAATCGGGCTCGTCACCGCGCGCACCGCTGCGAGACGCGGCGCCAGGCTAATGCTTGTATCGCGCGACGAGAAGGCGCTTTCCTCACTCGCCGACGAGTTGTCGCGAGATCGAAGCGATAGCGTCGCGTATGCCGTGGCCAATGTCGGCGACCGAGAACAGTTGCAGGCCGCCGCGGATAATGCGATTTCGCGCTTCGGCGGCTTCGACACCAGGATCAACAATGCAAGCGTCGCGTTGTACGGGCGCTGCAACGGCTCGGTCGTCGCCGTGCAACATTTGCGAAAACGGAAGGGCGCGCTCATCAATCTCAGAAGCGAACTATCGGATGTCGCCATTCCGTTGCAAGGCGCATACGTTGCATCGAAGCATGCGGTAAAGGGCTTCACCGATGCGTTACGTATCGAACTCGCCGAGGAGCATGCACCGGTCTCGGTGACCCTTGTCAAGCCCGCGGGCATCGACACGCTCTTCGTCGAGCATGCGAAAAGCTACCTGGATCACGAGCCGAAGCTGCCACAGCCGGTGTATGCGCCCGAAGTGGTCGCGAAGGCCATACTGCACGCCGCGGTTCATCCGCAGCGGGTCATCTATGCGGGTGGCGCGTCGCGCGGCATGGCCTGGTTCGGGCGATCGGCGCCGCGCGTGTACGACGCCATTACGAGCCGGCTCGGTATGAAGGCCCAGCTCACGAGCGAGCCCCGGCGCGACGGCGATAGCCTCTATGGAAGCGGCACCGGCCTGAGCGAGCGGTCCGGACGACACGGCCGGGTCCGCGAACGCAGCTTCTACACCGATGCGCATACGCATCCCACGAGTGCGCGCGCGGCGCTCATGGGGATGGCCGGTGTGCTGCTGGTCGCGGCGGCGCGACGCTATGTACGCGAGACACAGGGACGTCGACTCCCGCGCTTCCTGCGCTGAAAGTGCGGTCATGAAAGGCCGCGTGCGAATCGGCATCTCAGGCTGGCGCTATGCTGGCTGGCGCGGCGTGTTCTATCCGCCGAAACTTGCACAGGCGCGCGAACTCGAGTTCGCGTCGCGCCGGGTGCAGAGCATTGAGATCAACGGTTCGCATTACTCGCTGCAACGTGCATCGAGTTGGCGTGCATGGCGCGACGCGACGCCCGATGAATTCGTTTTCAGCGTAAAAGGTCCTCGTTATCTCACCCACATGCTGCGCTTTCGCGACGAAACGGCTATCCCTGCAATGGCAAACTTCTTCGCGTCAGGCGTACTCGGTCTTGGCGAAAAGCTCGGCCCATTTCTCTGGCAGTTCCCGCCGAGCTTCGCCTTTCATGCGGAAGATTTCGAGCGCTTCCTCACGCTGCTGCCCATGGATACGGTCTCCGCCGCGGCATTCGCCCAGCAGCACGACGCGCGAGTCAAGGAACCGTGGTTCGATGCGCCAAGGAAAAAGCGAGCGTTGAGGCACGCGGTTGAAATCCGGCATCCGAGCTTTCTGAACGAGACCTTCGTAAGCTTGCTGCGCAGACACGGCGTTGCGCTGGTGGTATCGGATTCCACGGCTGGCTGGCCGTACGCGGAGGACGTGACCGCCGATTTCTTCTATATGCGTTTGCACGGCACCGAAACCCTTTACAGCGGCGCATATTCCGACGAGGCGCTCAACGCCTGGGCGCATCGCATCATGGCCTGGGCAAAGGGAACGCAGGCCGCGGACGCACGGCTTATCACGGCGCGCAAGCCGCGAAGACGCGCATCTCGCGAGATCTTCTGTTACTTCGACAACGATCAGAAAGTACAGGCGCCGTTCGATGCCGAACGGCTCCGAGAACTTCTCGAAGGAGGTCCCTTCAGCGCTTCACCGCGCCAATGAGATCGTCGATGAAGCCATCAATTGGCCAACGCCTGGCGTTCGAGTTCGTCCAGCGGAAGGTGACGCACGTCGCGGCCCTTGACGACATACACGAGAAACTCAGCGATGTTCTTTGCGTGATCTCCGATCCGCTCGAGCGCTTTGGCGATGAACAGGTATTCGAGCGCGACCGAGATGGTTCCGGGCGCTGCGTTCATCTGCATGGCGAGCCTGCGCGAGCACGAGCGGAACAGTTCGTCAATGGCTCTGTCGTCGCGCACAATCCGCGCGGCGTCCACCGTGTCCATTCGCGCGAACGCGTCGAGCACACGATGCAGGACGGAGTGAACCATCTCGCCGCATTTCTTCAGTTCGGCCACCTGGAACAATGCCGCTTCAGCACTCTCGGAAATGCGCCGCATCCGTTTCGAGATCTTTCGTGCTTCGTCGCCCATGCGTTCGAGGTTCGTCACGCACTTGGACATCGCCATTAGTAACCTGAGATCGCACGCAGCCGGCTGTCGCCGGGCAATCACATGTTGTATCTCATCGTCGATTTCAATTTCACGCGAGTTGAGAAGCCGCTCGCTGTCGCGAATTTGCAGCGCGAGCGCAGGATCGTACGCGTTCAGCAGCCGCAGGCAGCGTTCGATCTGCATTTCCACGAGACCACCCATCTCCAGGAGATGGGTCGAGAGTGCATCGAGCGAGGCGTCGAATGCGCGCGAGAGATGTTTGTCAGGCATGGCGAATAGCTGGTTCACGTCCATCATGGTGAGCGCTGAAGTCGTCCCGAGGTCGGGCTTCACGTTGTGGTGTTGGCATTAACGGTATATACCGTTTCATGGCAACTGCGCAAGCAGATAATCGCGCTCGAGGAGCGTTCATTTCGCTAAGCAGATAGGGATTTGGCGCGATGCGCGTTGAGCGAGCCGATGTCTCGTGGCGTATGTCCGGAGGACGCTCCTTTCGGACGCGAAATGGCTCGTGAGGCACGCGCGATGTGGTACGTAGAGTGCTCGAACCAAAGCATTCTCCTGTGTCGAAAGTTCCGGCTAATGCGGGTCTCCGGCGCTGTATCTGTCGCCGCGGTCGAGGCAACCACGCGGGTCGTCGCTTATAGGTCTTAACAAAATGAGTTCCTCAATCTTCGCCAACAGATGATGCAGGAGGCGAGTTTCATGAAGGCCTCGTGGATGAAAGCGAGCCGTTCGAAGCGGATGCGTAGCCGGCGAAAGTTGTGAAGCCACGAAATGGTTCGCTCCACGACCCAGCGTGTTTTGCCTAGCCCGCTGCCGTGAGGCTGACCGCGCCGAGCGATTTCGGTTGCAATGCCGGCGGCATGTAGTGGACGTCGATATTTGTCGTGGTCGTAGCCTCTGTCACCTTGAACGACCCGAGGCTTCGATAGTGGTCGGCCACGCTTGCCGCTGATGGGCGGGATAGCCTCGACCAGCGCTTGAAGCTGAGTGACGTCGTTGCGGTTGGCGCCGGTCAGTATCACCGCGAGCGGGATGCCCTGCGCTTCGGTGATGAGGTGGTGCTTTGCACCGGGTCGCGCGCGGTCTGTGGGATTCGGTCCCGTTTTTGACCTGAGCCCACAGCACGGATTGAAGAGGAGTCGACGATGACGCGAGACCAGTCGATTTGGTCGGCGGCACGTAGCCGCGCAAGCAGCAACTCGTGCAACTGGTCCCAGACGCCTGCCTCCTGCCAGTCACGCAGGCGGCGCCAGCAACTCATACCGCTGCCGCAGCCCATTTCACGAGGTAGCAGGTCCCACCGCAGGCCGGTCTGCAAGATAAAAAGGATGCCTGTGAGCACCGCACGATTGTCGAGCGGCTTGCGTCCTGGGTAACGATGGCGCCGCAGTTTTGGAGGGGGCAGCAACGGTTCGATGAGTGCCCAAAGTTCCTCGTCGAGTATAGGTTTAGCCATTTCCCTTTCGTCGTCGAAGCAATGAGCAGGTTAATCTATGGTCACCCCCGTTTTTGCAACAGTGATCTTGATTGGTGGATGGCTTGCACAAATCTATCCGGCGTCGTTGTGAGGAATAGTCCCCGCGCCACGATGAGAATCGCGCCTGACGGTCCTTATAACAGCAGCAGCATCTGGAAGCTTGCTAACCTGCCAGGGTGTCCGTCAGGCCGTTTGGCCGTTCACGTCATCAATTATCAGCAGTCGCAAAACCTGATGGGTTGACTCTAAAGTTGCGACTCTACGTCCGTCATGCGGCGGTAACGGATGCTTGTCGCTCGAATACCGTGTCATGGCTCACTATTGCGCACGCAACTCGCGCAAGCTTGCTGGCGAGCGCGCAAGCCACCACGCTCGAGTGGCGTCGCGCCAGCATTGCGCGAGTCCAGTCGGCGATCCGACCATTTTGTTTGTCCAGGCGCAGCATGAATGCCCGTGCACATTGGACGAGCAAGTGACGGATATTCTTGTCACCGCGCTTGGATATTCCGAGCAGGTTCGACCTTCCGCCTGTGCTGTATTGCCTTGGCACCAGTCCGACCGACGCGGAGAAGTCGCGACTGCACCGATATTGCTTGCGACACCGAGTTCGGAGGCGAGCAGACTTGCCGTAACTGGTCCGACACCTGGAATTGTCAGCAGACGCTGACCGATCGGAGGATGCGCCCATCTCCGTTGCGGAGCTCGGCGCGTCCGGCGATCTGCGTCCTTATCCCGATCCCGAATGGAATATCTGGCGCAATGCGCGCCGCGACGAAGTCACGCCGCAGGATCATTGGGGTATGCGTGCAGTCCGTCGTGGCGGACAAGCATGGCAACCTCTGGGTCAATCGATCCGGGCGCGCCGGCGCAATCGCTCGTCGTGCCCGGCGCGCCGAAGCTCGTGCGGATCGCCAACTCATCTGGGGAATGCGCGAATCGGTGATATAGATCGTGCCGTCGGCGCCTTCCGAGAACGTGTCGGGCCACATCAAAGCGTGATTCCGTAGCAGCGTGTCGATGCGCTCGCCGTCACGCACGTGAATCCCATGATGCTCGACCGATGAAACATAGAGACGTCCGCGCTCGTCGAACCAGAGCCCGTCCGCGGGTCCGTCGATGCCTACCGCCTCCACGCGCGCCGAGACCTGCTGCGGACTGAGCTGCGCATTCTGCAGCGCATCGGTTGTGATGCGATAAGGCGTTTTGCCCTTGACCGCCTGCCAATAGAGGTAACGCCCGTCCGGCGTCAGCGCGATACCGTCCGCGGAAAAGCTCACACGCCTGCCACCCGTCTGTTGCAGCGGCTTGCCATCGACCTTCACGGTGACGGTCTTGTCGGCCTGCGTGCTCGGATCGCCGTCGGAAACGCGTCGTGCGCTGCCCGACCCCGTGTCGAGCACGACGATCGCTCCGCGCACGCCAGAATCGGTGATGTAGACGAAACGCCCGTCCGGACTGATACGCACGTCGTTGAGATAGCTTCCTTGTGGCGCGATGGGTTCGATCCGCAGAGTCCGAGCGCGCTGCCGACGCGGCTGTATGCGATTCGAGGACGCTAGCGCCGGCGACGCCGGACTCGGCGTTACTCGCAATCTCGCGTCGAACCACGTCGCGCAAGTCTTGTGACGCATTGTGTGTGGCCCGACGCATCGTCGCAGGAAAGGCCGAGCATCCGCTACACGGCGCTCGGCGCGACGATCCACATGGGCAGCGCGGTGTTCTGGGGCGTGCTGTTCGAAGCGCTGTGCGGACGACGGAGCCGTCCCGCGGGAATCGTAAGCGCTGCCGCGGCGACCGCGCTCGTTGCTTATGTGGTCGACTACCACGTCGTGCCGAAACGCTTCACACCGGCTTTTGAGACGCATTTGCCGAGGCGCGCGCTGGCCATGACGTATGTCGCGTTAGCCGCGGGATTCGCAATCGCCGCGCTGGCGCGACGCGCGCCCCGCTGAGGCCACTCGCCGCGCGACGCTTCGTGCTTCACTCCGCGAGCGGCGCAGCGAGCACGTGACGTGCGGCGATGACCGAGCGTTCGTTGATGGCGGGTGGTCGCGCCTTTCTCGGCCGGAAGACGGGATCGCCTCGCTTGATGTGCTCGCCGCTGATGGAGCAGACATCTTCCGCGCGTGCTCTGCCAAGCGACCAGACTTGTTCGGCGAGGCAACCCAGTTGTGAGTCCGACCACGACACGCTCGCCGTGAGGGACGCGTCATGCCAAAACAGCGCACGGCGCGACGCATGGTCGTGTCCGGAAGCTTCCGGTATCAAACGGGGGCTTGTTGCGGGACGCGACCGGACTCCAATCCGCGATCCACGCGCAGTTGCGGTCTCGTCGGAAATGGAGCGGCCACGCATGTCATGGTTGTCCAGAGAAGCGTTACGTCGAACCGCGATTCGCGAAGTACCGGTGCAGGAGCGAGGTCGCGCTCGCGCCCTGAAGGACGACGGAAAGGACAATCGTCGCGAGCACGACCGGCGCAATCGGCCGGACGTGTTCCCTGCCGGCCTGTTCGAGCGCGAAGAGCAGGTAGTAGAAGGCGCCGACGCCTCGTATGCCGAGCCATCCCGCAAGCAGGCGCTGCGGCCGGTCCATGCAGGAACCGGCGAGCGATATCGTCGCGCTGAGCGGACGGGCGACGAAGAACAGAAAGAGCGCGGGCCATATGACCTGCCAGTGAAGAAGCGCCTGCCAATGCGCCGACGCGACGCTCCCGATCAATAGCATCAACGCGAATTCGACCAGCCGTTCGAACTCGAGCGCGAACGCCATCATCGTCTCGGCCATGTAGGCATGCGCGAGCTCGGGATCGCGGGCGGCTTCCTCGCGCTCGCCGCGTTCGACCGATTCGAGCGCCTTGCTGGGCGAGGTCTTGCCGGTTGCGGCGAGCTCCTGCCGGCGCAAGGCCACGCCGGCCGCGAACACCGCGATGAACGCGTAGCCGTGCACGAGCAGCGCCGCGCCATAGGCAAGCGCCATGAGCCCGAGTGCGATGAAGCCTTCGAGCCCGAGCGCCTGCCGGTAGCGCGTTCGCAGGCGAATCACGAGGCGCACGACTCCCGATCCGATTCCCCAGCCGATGACGAGCGCACTGACGATGCCCCAGGCGATCGCCGCAGCGAAGGTCCACGGATTGCCGCTGCCGGGGCTTGCGCTTCCGCATAGCGCGAGCGCGATCAGTGCGAACGGGTACGCGGCGCCGTCGTTGCAGCCGCCCTCGGACGAAAGCGCGAAGCGCAACGGCTCATCGTCGCCGGCCTTGCGCACGCGCAATTCGTTGGCGAGCACGGGATCGGTCGGGGCGAGTATCGCCGCGAGCAGCAGCGCGGGTCCCGACGCGAGGCCGAGGCCGAAGCCGAAGGGCGCGGCGACATACACGAGGCCGATCGTCAGTATCATCGCCGGGCCTGCGAGAGCAGCGTGAGCCGCCAGAGTTCGTTCGAAAGCGGCACGCGCAAATGCATGCCGATCGCAAACAGCGAGACGACGAGACCGGCTTCCGTCAGCACGCGCAACAGGCGCAGATTCCCTTCGATGTCGGGCTCGAGCAGGCCGGCGCCGGCCGGGCCCAGCGCGAATCCCGCGATGAGATAGACCATGGCGCCGGTCATCGGCAGGCGCGAGATCACGCCACGCATGACGGCCATGAGAATCAGCAGCGCGCCTACCACCATTAACCAGACCGCCTCGATGACCACCGCTGACTCCTTGACTTCGTTGAGCGCGCTTGCCAGCGACACACGCTCGTCGGCAACGCGGTCGAGCAATCGACATTCCAAATCGCGCCCGTCTCGACGTGTGAACGTCGATTGAATCGTCGCTCTTCGATGGCGGCCGCGACGACCTACTTGTGCAGGTTGCTGCGCATCGACGCCACATCGTTCGTGGTGATCGGACGCGCATCGTTGCCCCAGGACGCGCGCACGTACGTCAGCACTTGTGCGATCTGGACATCCGTCAGGCGCCCGGCGAACGGCGGCATCGCCTGACGCGGCGGACCGTGGATCGTCCCGGGACTGTTGCCGCCTTCCACGAGCAGCCGTATTAGCGAAGTCGTGTCCTCGCCGATGACGGACGGATTGCCAGCCAGCGCCGGAAATACCTTCGGCACGCCTTTGCCGTCGTCGCGATGGCACTGCGCGCAAAAGCCTGCATACACCGCCGCGCCCTGTGCGGGCGGAATATCGGTCGCGCGCGCTTTCAGGCGTCCGGGCTGCGCATGCGCGGGATCGAAGACACCGTCGGCGGCGCCGGTCGCGGGCAGGCTCTTCAGGTACACGGCGATCGCGCGCAGGTCGTCATCGGTCAGATATTGCAGGCTGTCTTCGATCGCTTCGACCATGCTTCCATACGCGGCCATGCCCGCGCCGTGACCGGTCTTCATGAACGCGGCGAGGTCTTCCGCGGTGACGCGGCCGAGCCCTGAGCCGGGGTCGGCTCGCAGATTCGGCGCGAACCAGTTGTCGTTGATGCCGCCGGAAAGAAACGTTTTCGATGATTCGTCGTAGCCGCGCTCCTGATAGCCGATGCCGCGCGGCGTATGACACGAGCCGCAGTGCCCGAGCGACTGCACGAGGTACGCGCCGCGATTCCAGTCGGCATCGTGGCCCGGTCGCGGCGCGAAGCGGTCCTTCGGTGCAAGCGCCGCGCGCCATAGACGCAGCGCCCATCGCTGGTTGAACGGAAAGGGCACCTTCGTTTCAGGCGGCCGGTGATTTACGGCCGGCACGCCGTGCATCATGTAGGCGTAGAGGGCGCGCATGTCGTCGTCGCTGATCTTGACGAAGGCGGGATAGGGCATCGCCGGATACAGGCCCTTGCCATCGCGTCGCACGCCTTCGCGCAACGCCTTCGCGAAGTCCTCGAAGCTGTATTGGCCGATGCCCGTCTCGCGGTCCGGCGTGATGTTGCTGCTGACGATGGTGCCGAACGGCGAAGTCATTTCGAGCCCGCCGGCATACGGCGCTCCGTTCGATGACGCGGTATGGCAACCCGCGCAGTCCGCGGCTTTCGCAAGGTACGCACCCCGCGCGAGCAGGTCGGGCGAGGGCGCTGCGTCGTCCGCCATGGCGGCGAGGGGCCACAGAAGCAGGACGAGGAAAATGCGTGGGACGTTCATCGTCATTGGTGATGCAGATATGCGGCGATGTCGCGGGCGTCGATCTCGCTCACGGCGAGGTCGGGCATCGCGTTACCGGGTGCGATGCGTTGCGGGAAGCGAATCCACGTCTGGAGATTGTCCGGCGTGTTGGGCAACTTGCCCGCCACGTAAGCGCGCTCGCCGATGTTCTGCAACGTCGGGCCGACCTTGCCGTATGCGCCCGGCACGCCGTCGATCCGATGACACGCGCCGCAGCCGTAGCGCTGGATCGCATCGAGGCCGCGTTGCGGATTGCCTCCCGTGATCGAGTCGGAAGTAGGCGGCTGGCCCTTGCACGCAGCGAGCGCGACGACCGGCAACAGCGCGACGATAACTTTGCGCATGCTCTCATCCCTCTCGGGCGATGCGCTCGCCTAAGCGCGGCGGCGGGCGTCGCATCAGCCAGCGCGCACCGACGATCAATCCGCCGATCAGATAAGCGAGTCCGCCCGGCACCCACATCACGAGGCCGCCGAGTTGCTGATCCTGCAACGGATCGAAACCGAGCGCGCGCGTCGTCTCGATGCACGACGGATACCAGATGCCCGGCGCCAGCGTCAGCAATGCGCCGAGCGCGCCGGTGTGAACCATCGTCGTGAAGAGGGAAAGCATCGCGTGCGCGTTCGACGTGCCTTCCGAGGCACCTGCCGATACGCGGCCGAACACGGCCCACCAGAAGAGCAATGCGCTTGCGAGGAAACTCGCATGCTGCAACGTATGGATGCCGGGCCGCGCGAGCGCCGCCTCGAAGAAGCGCGGCGCATGCCAGACCCAGAGCGCGGCGGCGTGCAGCGTCCACGCGACGAGTGGCAATGTGAGCCAGCGCCACGGCAATCTGATCCAGCGCGAGCGCGTCGCCGCGCCGATGCGTACTCTCGCGTTCGCGGGAAACGCCCAGAGCCACACGCCGAGCGGCCGGCCGATGACGAGCAGCGGCGCCGCGACCAGCATGAAGAGTTCGTGCTGAAGCATGTGCGCGGAAAACAGCCATTCGCTCAGTGCGTGCAGGGGCGACACCAGCGCGACCACGAGCGGGAGCCATCCCGCGATGAATGCGGCAAGCCTCGCGGCGCGCTTTCCGCGGCCTTGCGCGCCGCGCCTGCGCAGCTTTACATATCCGACGAGATAAAGGACCACGCTCACCGTCAGCACGATGACGACCCACGGCTCGAACGTCCACGCGAGAGGCGACGTCTCGGGCGTGTCGGCGAGGACGTGCGCGTTTGCATCGGCACATGCGAGCAGCGCACAGAGCGGTGCGAGTTTCAACACGCGGACAGGAACCATTGCGGTATCGATATGGCGATGACGGACAAGACCGACAGCGCGCCCACGCCTGCCGCGACCGCGGCGATGAACGCCGGGCGCGCGGGACGAGCGGCGGTATCGGGTGTCGGCAGGGCGAGCGCACGCCGCGCGTCGCGCCAGCGCTGCCAGGCGAGCAGCGTCGCGGCCACGCACACGATCGCGCTCGCGCCGCTCACACCGTGCAGCAACGCCAGGCCTCCGAGCCGGCATGCCGGCGTCACCAGCGCATAGTTCACGCTGAGGCAGCCGAGCACGACGGATGGAGCGCCGAGCAGCGCGAGCCAGGTCTGCATAGCCGCGCCGCCCAATAGATCACGCCGTAGATCGGCAGCCAGCTCAACACGACGAAGTACCAGTAGAGCGCGTTCTCGCTGACATCGACGAACCGCTTGCTCTCGAACGGTCCGGTGAACAGGAGCACGGTGAGCACGGCGGTATCGACGGTATCGGTGATCAGGTGCGTGGTGTGCAGGCCGAGCAGCAGCCAGACGACCGATCCATACGCGTTCGTGTACCAGCTCACGTGCAGCGAAGCGAATTCCAGTCCGCGTAGCACGAGAAACGCCAGAGAGGCGACGAGGCAGACGGCGAGCCAGATGGCGGCTCTCGTGCGCTCGCCGCGTTCGGCCGCTTTCTTCGCAAGCTGGTTGGGCCACAGGCTCACGAGCAGCACGGCGGTGTTGAGCGTGCCCCACAACAGGCGCGGCGCGTCGACGGCCATCGGCCACGCGGGCGCGCGCGAGCGCAGATAGAAGTACATCATCACCGCGATGGCGAACACGGTGCCTTCGATCAGCATCAGGCCGGCCGTGCTCCACCACATCAGACTGCGGTGACTGAAGGCGAAGGTGGGCAGCGCGCGCACGTCGAGCGAGAACTCGCCTGTATTGCGCCGGTCGGGCCGCGGCGTCGCGGCGCGGGTATTAGTGTTCATGGCTGACGCTCCCGCGCGACGGCGAGCCGGTTATCGGCGCGGTTCGGCCAGAACCACCCGATCATCGCGACCGCAACGGGCAGCGATGCCCATACGATCGCCCACGGTGTATAAATGGAGCCGATGAAAAGCACGGTCGTCGCCACTGCGCTCACGAATGGCCAGAGGGATGGCTTCGGAAACAGCGGACGGTGATCGGGCTGCGCATCGAGGACGCTCGTGACCAGAACCTCGCGTGCATCCGCAGCAAGACCCGCGACGAATGCGGGCTGCGCGGCGGGTTCCCACAGCGGATCTCGGCCGTGCACCACCGGAATGGCATCGAAGTTATGCGGCGGCGGCGGCGACGGCACGCTCCATTCGAGCGTTCCCGCGCCCCACGGATCGGCGGGAGCGCGTTCGTCGCTCCTCACGCTTCTGACGACATTGACGATGAAGAGCAGCACGGAGAGCGCGATCATGTACGCGCCGACCGTCGCGGTGAGATTCATGCCGTCCCAGCCGAGCCCGTGCGGATAAGTCCACACGCGTCGCGGCATGCCTTCGAGACCGAGCAGGTGCATCGGGAAGAAGGTCACGTTGAAGCCGATGAAGAACAGCCAGAACTGCCACTTGCCGAGACGCTCGTCGAGCATGCGCCCCGCGAACTTCGGGAACCAGTAGAAGAACGCGCCGAAGAGCGGAAACACGCCGCCGCCGAACAGCACGTAATGCAAATGCGCGACCACGAAGTAAGTATCGTGAACCTGCAGATCGAGCGGCACGGACGCGACCATGATGCCGGTCATGCCGCCCATCACGAGTATGAAGAAGAACGCGAGCACGAAGAGCAGCGGCACGCGCAGATTCAGCTTGCCGGTCCAGAGCGTGCCGATCCAGCAGAAGATCTGAATCGCAGACGGAATCGCGATCATCAGACTGGCGGCGGTGAAGAAGCTCTTGCCGAGCTCGGGGATGTTCGTCGCGAACATGTGATGCACCCACAGGCCGAACGCGAGGAACGCGGTGGCGATCAGCGACAGCACCATCGCCGGATAGCCGAACACCGGACGGCGCGCGAAGGTCGGAATGATCGACGAAATGAAGCCGAGCGGCGGGATGAAGACCAGATACACCTCCGGATGACCGAAGAACCAGAAGAGGTGCTGCCACAGCAAGACATCGCCGCCTTTCGCCGGGTTATAGAAATGCGTGCCGACGAGCCGGTCAAGAATCAGCGCGGTGCTGCACAGCATGACGGCGGGCATCGCGAAGATCACCATGAACTGCGTGACGAGCGTGGCCCAGGCGAACAGCGGCATACGGTTGAGCGACATGCCGGGCGCGCGCATCTTGAAGATCGTCGTGATGAGCACGACTGCTTCGAGCAAGCCGGACAGTTCGGTGAAGGTGATCATCTGCGCCCAGATATCCGCGCCCTTGTTGGGCGAGTAGTCGGGACCGGCGAGCGGCACGTAGCTGAACCAGCCGGCGTTGGGCGCGGTGTTGACGGCGAGCGCGCCGAACAACAGCAATCCACCGAATAAAAAGACCCAGTATGCGTAGGCGTTCATGCGCGGAAACGCGATGCTGCGTGCGCCGATCATGAGCGGCACGAGATACGCCGCGACGGCCTGCATCACCGGCACGGCGAAGAGGAACATCATCGTGGTGCCGTGCATCGTGAAGAGTTCGTTGTAGAGGTTTGGTCCGATCAGGCGCTGATCCGGACGCGCGAGTTGCGTGCGCATGATGAGGGCGAGCAAGCCGGCGAGCAGGAAGAACACGAAGGTCGTGACGATGAAACGCCGTGCGATCGTCTTGTGGTTGATCGCGCTCAACATGCCGATGAAGCCGGGCGGATCGCTCCAGGTTCTCGCGAGCGCCTCGCGCACTTCGGGCGCGGCGTGCGGACCGTCGGTCAGCGGCGTGTCCGTCATTTCAAGGTCTCCAACCACGTTAGGAGCGCCTGCAGGTCGTCGGGCGGCAGGCGTGTGGGCGGCATCGCGGTGCCTGGCTTGAGTGTTTGAGGATCGAGAATCCAGCCGGCGAGATTGCCGCGATTGTTCGCGAGCGTGCCGGCAGCGATGAACTGACGGCTTGCGACGTGCGTCAGGTCCGGACCGATGGTTCCCTGCGCCGGTGTGCCCCGGATGCTGTGGCAGCGAGCGCAATCCTGCGTCAGGAACACGTCGCGGCCGCGCGTGGCGACGGTGTCCGACGTGTCCATCGCCGGCTCGCGCTGTCGCGCGGCCCAGGTTTCGTACTGCGCGGGCGGATCGGCGGTGACCGAGAAGGCCATCAGCGCGTGTTCATAGCCGCAGAACTCGGCGCACTGACCGCGATAGACGCCCGGCTCGTCCGCACGGAACTCGATGGTCGCGTCGCGTCCGGGAATCATGTCTTTCTTGCCGTGCAGGTTCGGCACCCAGAACGTATGAATGACATCGGCCGCTTTCAGCGAGACGACGACGGGACGACCTACGGGAACATGAAGTTCGTTGGCGAGCGTGAAGCCGGGCGCGCCGCCATCGGACAGATAGCGCGCCTGCCACCACCACTGGTAGCCGGTCATTTCGATGCGCAGCGCGTTGTCCACCGGCAAGCGGGACAACGCACGGTCGGTGAGCACATCCGCGAGCACGAGCCCGACTAGAAGCAGCGCGGAGAGCCCGGTGGCCGCGGTCACCCACAGGCGCATGCGCGGCTGCGGGAGATTCACTGTAGACACATCAGCCGGCGTCGCGCGGTTGGCGCGCGGGGCGCGCAGCAGCGAGATCAGACACGCCAGCAGGATCGCCGCGAAGACTGCGCAGCAGACCGCGATTGTCAGATGCCAGAGATCGAGAATCCGGGTGGCCTGAACGCCGGCGGGGATCAGGGCGCTTTGCATGGTACGTCGGCCAACTTCTCAAGCGTGTTGCGATTGGTCGGAAATGGACAGAAACCAGACAGCCACGCTCGATTAAGCAATCGCTGTTCCAGAAAATCGCGAGTATCGTGCAGGACCGCGGTCGCTTTGACGAAGGCCGTCGAAAGGGAACGCCATTTGCTCACGCGTGGTGCAAATACATCGAACACGTGCGAGGCAAAGGACATGGCCGAATCAGACAACAGCGTTCGCAAGAGCGCCGCATACCCGTATTCGTCGGGTGGATGGGGATCGCTGAAAGCGGTCACGGGCGCGCTCGTTCAGGAGAAGGTGCCGCTGAAGGAAATCACGGTCTTGCTGAAGCAGAACAAGCCCGATGGCTTCGCCTGCGTGAGCTGCTCGTGGGCCAAGCCGGCGGACCCGCATACCTTCGAGTTCTGCGAGAGCGGCGCGAAGGCGACCGCGTGGGACCTGACCGCGAAGCGCATGACGCCGCAGTTCTTCGAGCTGCACACGGTGACGGAGCTATGCGCATGGCACGACCACGATCTCGAAGACGCGGGGCGTCTCACCGCGCCGCTGCGCTTCGACGCCGCCACCGACAAGTACGTGAGCGTTACCTGGGACGAAGCATTCGAGGATATCGGCCGCGAGTTGCGGGCGCTCGATCCAAAGCGCGTCGCGTTCTACGCATCGGGAAGGGCATCGCTGGAAACGTCGTACATGTACCAGCTTTTCGCGCGCATGTACGGCACCAACAATCTTCCCGACAGCTCGAACATGTGTCACGAAAGCACGAGCGTCGGGTTGAAGGCCGCGATCGGCGTGGGCGTCGGCACGATCAGGCTCGAGGACTTCGAGAAGACCGATCTCATGTTCTTCTTCGGGCAGAACGTCGGGACCAATAGTCCGCGCATGCTGCATCAGCTCCAAGACGCAAGAAAGCGCGGCGTGCCGATCATCACCTTCAATCCCTTGCGCGAGCCTGGGCTGATCAAGTTCGCCAATCCGCAATCGCCGCTCGAGATGATGACGCCGGCGCATACGGTGATTAGCACGCAGTATCATCAGGTGAAGACGGGCGGCGACACGGCCGCGATGCTCGGCCTCTGCAAGGCCGTCATCCATGTCGACGACGACGCGAAGACACGCGGCGAGCCGCGCGTGCTGGATGTCGACTTCATCGAAGCGCATACGACCGGCTTCGAAGCCTTCGCAGATTACGTGCGCGCCGCGTCCTGGTACGATATCGAACGCGTGGCAGGACTGCCGCGCACCGATCTCGAAGCCGCTGCCGCGGAATACATGCGCGCCAACGCGGTGATGGCGCACTACGGGATGGGCATGACGCAGCACAGGCAAGGCGTGCAGAACGTGCGCATGCTGTGCAATCTACTCTTCCTGCGCGGGAACATCGGCAAGCCGGGCGCGGGGCCGTCGCCGGTGCGCGGGCATTCGAACGTGCAGGGGCAGCGCACAGTGGGCATCACCGAGAAGCCGGAGCTCGCGCCGCTCGACAAGCTCGCGAGCCAGTTCGGCTTCGAGCCGCCGCGCGAGAAAGGCATGAACATCGTCGAGACCTTCGAGGCGATGCTCGATGGCAAAGTAAGCGCGGTCGTCAATCTCGGCGGCAATCTCGTGCGCTCGGTGCCGGACCGCATGCGCATCGAACCGGCGTGGCGGAACCTGAAGCTCACGGTCAATGTCGCGACGAAGCTCAATCGTAGTCATCTCGTGCATGGGGAGAAGTCATACATTCTGCCGTGCCTGAGCCGTATCGAGATCGATACGCAGGCAAGCGGCGCGCAGGCGGTGTCGATGGAAGACAGCACGGGCTGCTTTCACGGCTCGCGCGGCGTGGCCGAGCCCGCATCGGCCGATGCGCGCTCGGAGCCGTATATCGTCGCGGCGCTGGCGAAGCATACGCTCGGCGAGCGCTCGACCGTCGACTGGGAACGTTGGCGCGACGACTATGCAGTGGTGCGCGATGAAATCGCGAAGACATATCCCGAGACCTTCCACGACTTCAACGAAAGAATGTGGACGCCGGGCGGCTTCCCGCGCGATCTGCCCGCACGGGAGCGCAAGTGGAAGACGAAGAGCGGCAAGGCGGAGTTCTTCGTGCCCCAGACCATCGGTGAAGACCCGGACATGCCCGAGCGCGAACCGCAATCGCTGCGGCTCATGACGCTGCGCAGCGACAGCCAGTTCAACACGACGATCTACAGCCACGACGACCGCTTTCGCGGCATCGGCGGCGGCCGCATGGTGATCCTGATGTGCGAGGCGGACATGACGCGCCACGGTCTCAGGAAGGATGACCGCGTGACTTTGCGCACGATCGCCGACGATGGCTTCGAGCGGCGCGTTGCGGGTCTGCGCATCGAACCGTACGACATACCGCAGGGATGCATCGCTGGCTATTACCCGGAATGCAATCCGTTGCTGCCTCTATGGCACTACGCGAAGGAAAGCAAGGTGCCCGGCGCGAAGTCGATCCCGGTTCATATCGTCGAGGTGAACGGCACGCCGCGCGAACCTTGAGCGCCGTTACGCGCGATATCCGCGGCGCCCGGCAGCGGGCCGCAGACAGTGCGCGAGCGCGAGCGCGCCGATCGACATCAACGCAAACGATGCGAGCGGAAACGTGCCCACGGTATTCGCCGCGATCGCGCCGGGCCGGTGTTGCGCGACGAGCTGCATGCGGCGCTTCGTCATGCGCATGCCGAGCTCGGATAACTGCGAGGCGAGCGCGCGTTCGGCCGTCGGAAGCAGCACGGTTTCCTCATCCGCGACGTGATGCATCACTTCACGCATGAGCTGCATGAAACGGGAGTCGTAGGCGGCATCCTCCGGACCCATCGAACGCAGCTTCGCGATATCTTCGCGCATCTTGTCGTGCTCGGGCTTGCTCTTCGTGAGTCGCTCGTCTCCGGCCATCGCTTCGCTGAGCGCCGGATAGAAGATCTCTTCTTCGAGTTGCGCGTGTATTTCCAGCGCCGTGCAGGCGAGCTCGACGATAGCGCGCTTTCTCCACCACGCTGTTTCCACGTGATAGCGATGAAAGGCGGCCATCACATGCGTGTGATCCATGCGGATCATCGTCGTGATGGAAGGCGAGCAGAATGGCATGTCCACGATGACCCCTCAGTCGCGTTTCAGGGTGATGATGACGCGGATTCCCGCGTTACCGCTCGGCTTTTCCTGAACATGGTAGGCTGCGGTCCCGTCAGCTACGCTCCCTCAGGGCTTAAGGACCACCTTGATACAACCATCTTCCTTGTCGCGGAACGTTTTGTACATCGAGGGACCATCGTCCAGCCGCATGCGGTGCGTGATGACGAACGAAGGATCGATCGGTCCTTCCTGGATGCGGCGTAGCAGATCATCGGTCCAGCGGTTCACGTGCGTCTGGCCCATGCGCCAGGTGTGTCGCGGCCGACCTCGACCACTTCGCCCATGAATTCGTGACCCATCACGTCGCCGGATTTCATGCCGGGCATGAAGCCGTCAAACAGATGGAGGTCCGAGCCGCAGATTGCGCAGGTCGACACCTTGATGATCGCGTCGCGGCCATGCTCAATGAGCGGGTCGAGAACCGTGTCGTATCGGATATCCCTCTTGCCGTGCCAGATGAGTGCTTTCATGGACGCCTCGGGCGACTGCGCTGCAATGGCGGGTACGCTGTCGTGAACCTAGGCCTGGCTGTCGGCCTTTCCGGGTCTGCCGCTGCGGCTCGAGGGCTCGAGGTCGGGATCGACATGATCGTGCTCGGGGACATACGGACCTTCTTCCGGATGATCCTTTCCTTTGGGCACCAGAGTCGGGTCGATGTTGCCGTGCTCACGCTGTTCGATGGTGCCGTCGCCCTTTACCCTTACATCGCCTTCGCCAAGCGCTTTGCGGCGCTCGTCCGCACGCTCGACGGGATCAGATGGTTCGTTTTGCATCGCCTGCTCCTTCAGCACTCTTGAGGGTGTTGCGGTCCATTCGAGCAATCGGTATGCCTCGGTCACCGAGCGTGCAGGCCGTAGGTGCACGCTTCATCGCGGAGCAAGACGCATTTCGATGGAGTGCCCGGGTGTTGACGCGATTGCCGGGCGGCACGGAGCGTTGCGCACTTGCATGGCCTCGATCACCCCGCGTAAACGCTGCGCCGTGCGTAGCAATCCGTTGTCGAGCGAGGTCGTCGGCGACCAGCCGGGCGCCTCGAGTAGCGCCATATCCGGCTGTCGATGCCACGAATCATCCATCGTCGGAGATTTGAACACGATCTCCGACGACAACCCTGTCAGCTCGATGATGCGCCGCGCGATATCGAGCATCGAAAGCTCGTGGCAACCTCATCGGCGTGAAGTTGAATCGATAGGTTGTACGTATTGCATGTGCTACAGGGAATCACATGCCCCGGCGCTTTTCAGCGGTTGGCGGTCGCAGGCATCGTCGAGCGCCTGCGCGACGCGCGGATGCACGCCCCGCGAGTTCCTGGCGTACGGCGCGACGCCGAATGCGGCGCATGAGACCAGCACGGCGGCGACCGTCGCCGCGGACATGGGCGGTTCGCGCAGCGCGAGCACGAAGCGGCCGCCGCCGTTGACGAGGGACACGAATGCATCCCGACGCGCGAGACAGACGATGGCAAAAGCCCATTACCGGCGCCATCTCCAGGACGCTATGCAGCATTTGTTCGACGGACACGTTGACGCGAGCCGCGGACGCGTAACGGAGATCGGCAGAAACGGTCAGCTCGTGAAGCACGATGAGCGCCGCGATCACGCAGATCGCGGATGCGTTGATGTCAAGAAAGAGCGCGCAGAGCACGATGCCCGCGCCTTCGGTCAGCTGCGCGATATGCATCAGCGATTCCTGCACGCTCGCGTTGTCAGGGAGGTTGGCTCACCCGTGACAGAGCGCGTCGGCGGTGCCGGCGGCAAGCCATATAGGGAGAACGCAATAGAGCAGAAATTGTTGCGCGACTTTCGGGTTCATCTGTACAAGCCCTTGGGACAACTTTCGCCAGAGCAAGAGCGATACCATGCTTCGATTTGGCGTCGGGCTCGTTGCAACGCTGCATCGAAACGCGCGAAATAAGCGACATCCGCAGAAAAATGCTCGCCATGCTGCGGGGCGGGCAAATCCCACTTGGAGATGAACATGCGCCGTCGAAAGGCGCATCTTCAGTATGCTACGTTCGGAGGCGTCCGTCGCTGTACGGAAAGCGTGCCGCTGTGCAGTGCCGGCGTAATGGTAGCCGGATGAGTCGGCAGTCGATCCGCTCGTTGGCAAGGCGGCCGCACGCTCGGATGCATCCCGCGCGCAGTACACGGTCTAGGCAGGAATGATGCGCTCGCGCTTCAGGCGTTGGAACAGATCGGTAAAGGCCTCGGGCGTGCTTTGATATATGGTCGAGCAGGATTCAAGCTGCCGTAAACGCCTCACCAACTCGTAACCATCAAGATCGGGCAAAGGCGGATTCAACCGGTCGTCGCAACACCTTTGATCGAGGAGGTGTTTATGGGACGACCAGCGGGCTGGATGCGTAAGTTGACAGGGCGAGGAGCGATGCGCTCGCCAGGTGCGCCGTCGCATCGACGTGAGATCGAGCGGCGATTCTGGGAGCAAATCGCAACAGGTATTACGAGCGAGAAGGCTGCAGAGGCGGTTGGCGTGTCGCAGGCAGTAGGCACTCGCTGGTTCCGTCATAATGGCGGCATGCCACTTTCCATGTTGAGCCCGATATCCGGGCGGTACCTGTCGTTCGCGGAGCGAGAAGAGATTGGACTACTTTCGCATCAAGGCGTCGGGGTGCGCGATATTGCTCGTCGTATCGGACGCAGCCCATCAACGGTCTCCCGGGAATTGACACGTAACGCTGCAACGCGTGGCGGGCAGCTTGAGTATCGGGCTTCGGTTGCGCAGTGGAAGGCGGAGCTGGTTGCCAAACGACCTAAACCTTCGAAACTGGTGACTAACCCACGGCTGCGCCACTACGTGCAGGACCGTCTGGAGGGCAAGGTTCGCGACGCTGATGGCCGTGAGATTTCTGGGCCCCGGCAAGCACCATTCAAAGGGAGAAACAAACCGCATCGCGGTGCCCGTAAATGGGTCAATGGCTGGTCGCCTGAACAGATTTCCAACCGGCTGCAGACCGACTTCCCGGATGATGAAGCCATGCGCATCTCTCACGAAGCCATTTACCAGGCTCTCTATATTCAGGGCCGAGGTGCTCTCAAGCGCGAGCTGGTCAGCTGTCTGCGCACTGGGCGGGCGTTGCGCGTGCCGAGGGCCCGGGCACAGGCCAAGGCTTGGGCGCACGTTAGCGAGGACGTGATGATCTCCAGCCGGCCTGCAGAAGTGCAGGATCGTGCCGTGCCAGGGCATTGGGAAGGTGACCTTATCATCGGCCTGAACCGGTCCGCAATCGGAACGCTGGTTGAGCGGACAAGCCGGTTCACCATGCTCGTCCATCTACCTCGCGAGGAGGGCTACGGGCTGATGCCCAGAACGAAGAACGGTCCCGCGCTGGCTGGCTACGGAGCTGTCACGATGGCCAATGCGCTCAAGAAGACCGTGACTGACATGCCTGCCCAGTTGTGGCGGTCATTGACTTGGGATCGTGGAAAAGAACTATCTGATCACGCCCGCTTTACGGTTGAGTCCGGGGTAAAGGTATTCTTCGCCGACCCGCACAGTCCATGGCAGCGCGGCACGAACGAGAACACGAACGGCCTTCTGCGGCAATACTTTCCAAAGGGCACAGACCTGTCCCGGTGGAGCGCTCGAGAGATCCAGGCCGTCGCCAATGCACTGAATTCCAGACCCCGGAAAACGCTTGGTTGGAAGACACCGGCCGAAGCCCTGGACGAATACCTGAGTTCTGCTCAATAATCGAGTGTTGCGACGACCGGTTGAATCCGCCAAATGAACGTCGGTAATAACGAGGTCAAACTGCGACTGCTGTGCCGACTCCAGGGCTTGTTGCGCATTTGGTGACGTACTGACCTCTGCTTCATAAAGAGCAAAGAGCTCCGCCATTGCCTGCAACGAATCTTCAGAATCTTCGACGACGAGTACACGGACGCCTCTGAAGATCGACGGGTCTGCGTGCGAGCCGCTGGCTTGTCGATGTGCGAGCGAGGCATCAGTTGGCAGCCAAACCACGAAACGCGATCCTCGGCCCTCGCCTTCGGACGATGCTTCTACCGCGCCACCATGAAGCTTGGCCAGTTGGCGTACAAGGGACAGCCGATTCCCAGCCCGGCGGATCGAACACGAGACGGAACATTGGGCGCCTGCTGGAAGATATCGAAGATCGAGTCAAGCAAATCAGGTCCGATGCCGACCCCGGTATCGGACACTTCCAGGCGCAGCTTGTTTTGCTCCGGGCGAAGCTTGACAGTGACCGTTCCGCCGGCAGGCGTGAATTTCAAGGCGTTGCTCACGAGATTCCAGATGATCTGTTCAATCCGAACGGCGTCGGCACGAATTACGCGGGGCTCAGGAGGCACGTCCATCTCGAGCCGGATTTCGCTCGCGGCAAAATCATGGCGCATTGCTTCAGCTATCGACCGTGCAATCTTCGCGACGTCAGTCGGTGCAAAGCGCAGCGAGAGCTTGCCGGTTTGAATCCGTGAGAAGTCCAGCAAGTCGTCGATGATTTGTGCCTGGCTCAGGACCGACTTTTGAATCGCGTCGGCGATCTCCTGAATGCGGCTGACGTGCTGCGCTTCGGGCATTCGAGCGAGAATCTCTGCTTTCACGTGAATCAGGTTGAGAGGATTCTTGAGTTAGTGAGACAGCACCGCAATGAATTCGTCTTTCAGGCGGCTTAATTTCCGAATCTCGGTGTGGTCTGCGCGCTCCCGAGCGAGGGCCATGTCTTTGCGACCTTCGATGAGCTTTCGGTTGGTGGCGTCGTGCACGATCTTGGCGAAGCCTGGAAACCCCGGCACGTCGATGCGGCTTAGGAAGCCACTGCAGAAGACGCGCTCGCCGCTTTTTGTGACGTGCCAGCGCTCGTCCTCCGCGCGCCCCGTGCTCCGCGCCTTGCTGCATTCTTGGGCAGGCATGCCGGCCGCAACGTCTTCACTAGTAAAGATCGCATCGAGCGGACGACCCTGCATCTCTTCGGTCTGGTACTCGAAGATTCGGCTCGCGCCGACGTTCCAACTTACGACCACGCCGTCATCACTCAGCACAATGATCGCAAAGTCTTGGGTTTCCTGCGCGGCGAGCTTTAGCTTTTCCTCGCTCGCCCGTGCCTCGCTCTGTGCGGCTTTCTGTTCAGAAATATCGATGAGTGCGAGCACGGCCCCGTCAATCCTGTCGTCGTCGGTGCGATAGGGGATGACGCGTGCAAGGAAGGTTCTGCCATCGTTGCTCCGCACTTCTTTCTCGACTGTCTTGAGGGACAGGAACGCGGCGCGCAGATCGTCGATCATCTCCGGATATTCGAGTCTGTGCGTCAGATGCTCCAACAGTCGGCCGGTGTCGCTTGGCAAGATGTTGAATAGGGTTTCCGCAGGCGAAGTATGTCGCTTGATGCTGAGGTTGCGGTCGACAAATACTGTAGCCACGCCCACCAGAGCGATCAGGTTCCGCAGATCGTCGCCGGCCCTTGCCGCCTCCTGAACCTTCGCGAGAAGTTCGGAGTTGACCGTGACCAGTTCCTCATTGAGGGACTGCAACTCTTCGCGACTCGCTTCCAACTCTTCGGAGGCGGAACGCAACTCTTCGTTCATGGCCTGCAGTTCTTCGTTGGATGCGCGAAGTTCTTCGGTCGAACTTCGTGCGTCTTCCAGTGAACTGCGCAGGCGATCTTCGCTTCCAGCAAGCGCTTGCCTCAGAGAATCGAGCGTATCCTCACCAGGCTCGCGGCTCACGGTGACGTCGACCGTGGGAAGGGGCGTGGGTAGATCGCATGTAAGCGAAACAAGATCTTCGTCCCGTGCGAGGTCGCGATATGGCCGGAACGAAAGGTTCACCGCGATCTCGCCCGACGCCGTCGCAAATGGAACAGCTTCCTCTTCGACGCGATGTCCGGAATCGATGCAGCGCTGAATCGCCTGGCGCACTCGAGCGTGGGCGTCGTTACGAGCGACATCGACAAGATTCGATGCACGCGTGCGCCTCAAATCTTCCGTCAGCCTGTTTGCATTCGCAGAACGATAGACAATGGCCCCGTCAGTGCGTACAACAATCACCGGCGGTCCAAACAAGTCAAGCGATTGCGCCTGCGTCGGAGCGGTCGAAGGATTCGGCTTGTCGGGCGGCAAGTGGAAAAACGTCTGACCCAAACCGATAAATGGTTGAACCTGAAAGTTCGGATAGGTGGCCACACCGTTGGATGCCGCTCTCGGTATTGCCCGATAGATCTTCTTCTGCTTGTTCAGCGGCGTGAAGAATTCTTGGGCGAAGTCGGCCGATTCTGCTGTGCCGAGGAAGAGCGGCCCCCCTGGGTGCAGCGCGAAATGAAAGGCTTCGACAACCCGCGCTTGAGCCGGACGGTCGAGATAGATGAGCAGATTCCGGCAAGATATTAGGTTTATCCGAGAAAACGGTGGATCGCGCAGGAGATTATGGGCGGCGAAAATGACTGTATCGCGCAAGGATTTGGCCAGCCGATAGCGGTTCCCGTCCTTGTGGAAATAGTTGGCCAGCCGAACCGGGGAGACGTCGTTCGCGATCGCCGCCGGATAGCTCGCGGCTCTTGCGATCGCGATCGCACGTTCGTCGATGTCGCTCGCGAAGACCGAGACACGAGGCCGGTTAGGCAGTCGACGGGCCACTTCATCGAGCACGATCGCAACAGAGAAAGCCTCTTCCCCGGTCGCGCACGCCGGTACCCACGCACGCAGATCCTCGAGCCCGTATTTGCCGTTGATGAGCTGATTACGCAACGCCTCTTCAAGCGCCTCGAAGGCCGTCGGGTCGCGAAAGAAATTCGTTACGCCGATCAGCATGTCCGCTAACAGTCTGGGTGTCTCATCAACGCTCCCGGTCAGAAAGGCTTTGTAGTCGGCCAAAGTCTTGAGCCCGTTGACTTGCATGCGGCACTCGATGCGACGCACGATCGTCCCGCGCTTGTAATTCGAAAAGTCATGCTGGGTTCGTGCTCGCAACATTTCCAGCACTTCGTCGATGGCGTTGGCATCTGGAATGAGCGAATCCGTGCCACCGGACGCTTCGTCGGGGTCCGACGGGGCCGGCAGTTCGATCTGCGCGGCGTTTCTCACTAAGCCAAGGAGTCGCGGAACGATTTCGGCCACCGGAAGCACGAGATCGACGTCCCCGGTTGCAATGGCGCTGCGGGGCATTTCGCCATACTCGGCTTCTTCCGGTCGCTGCGCGATCGTGATGCCACCCTGTTCGCGAACGCGGGCAATGCCAACCGAGCCGTCTGTTCCGGCACCGGAAAGTACGACGGCGACAGCGCGTGCTCCGTGGGCATCGGCCAGGCTACGAAAAAACACATCGATGCTGGTAGGCGGCGAGCGCGGCGGTTCGGCGTCGCTTAGGCGAAGGTATCCGTCGACCATCGACAGCAGCTTGCCGGGCGGAATCACATAGACGTTGTTCTTCTCAAGCGGCACTGGACCACTTACTTGCTGGACGCGCAGGCCAGTCACGCTCTGAATGACATCGTGAGCATGGCTTGTATGATCTGGTGATAGATGTAACACCA
This sequence comes from Caballeronia sp. PC1, assembly GCF_021353155.1. Classification (NCBI taxonomy): domain Bacteria; kingdom Pseudomonadati; phylum Pseudomonadota; class Betaproteobacteria; order Burkholderiales; family Burkholderiaceae; genus Caballeronia; species Caballeronia sp. PC1. Next base: position 264,118 of record NZ_JAJUBH010000004.1, on the reverse strand, counting down.
CGACGAACGCTACGCCCGCAGACGAGGGCGCGGTTTCGAAGAGTCGTAAAAGAGCTTGTACACCGCCTGCGGAGGCGCCGATCCCGACGACGGCGAAATCCGGCCCGACCCGCTTGCTATGTCCCTTATTTGTCATGCCGCATGGTTCCTTGCCCAACAAGCGAAGCGCCCGATGCCCGGACGACCGTCCCGCGTTCAACCACAGATAACCCGGCCCCTTGCAGGAAGGTCTTGTTTTTTGCCCCAACTACAGCGGTGCAACAAGCGCATCATAGCGAGTAACGGTGCGACCCCTTTGCCTTTTCGGTAAAACCCGTCAAAACCGACTTTTATTCCCATCGGCTTTACAACGCCTTCGTTAATGTACGCTATCAAAACCGCATCGCCGGCGTGGCTGGTAGCGTGAAGACGCGCCGCGAGTTCAAAGCCGTCTGGCCACGGCATATTGATATCGAGCACAGCGACGTCGGGCGTCCACGACTGGATGCGCTCGAACGCCATGTCAGCGCTGAAAGCGAAACGCGCTTCGTGACCTGCTTGCGACAGCGCGAGAGCGATCGCCTCGGCTCCGAGGGCGTAGTCGTCAACGACTAGGCGCAGAACTACATTTCCAGCCGGAGCCGATTGATTGAAAGACCGTCGGCACACATCCGAAATCGCGGCTCAACGGCGTCGTGACGGATCGCGATATCGTGGTTCGCGCGGTATCGGCGGGCAAGGTAGCTTCGTGCGCCGTGCAGGAAGTGGCGAGCGAGCCGGTGGAATGGTGCTTTGAGAGCGACGACATTGAAGACGCCATGCGCCAGATGGAACCGTTGCAGATACGGCGCATGCCCGTCGTGAACGGCGAAAAGCAACTGGTCGGGATGCTTGCACTGGGGGACATCGCGACTTGGTCGGACGGCGAAGCTGCGTCGACGCTCGGCGCGATATCGACGCCGTCCGTGCCGAGCCGCGAACCGAGATAGCGCCGTTGCGAAGTCCGTCCGAGAGGTACGGGACTTGCTCATGTTGCTGCAGGATGCGCGCCTTGTCAAACACCGGGGGCTGGCCGCAGTTGGCCGGAATCGACAGTGCTGTTTCTGTTCGTCGAAGATGATGCAAACGTCGCAGCGGCGTTCGCCGAACTGGCCGCCTCGCTCGGCCATCATGCGCACGTCGCGCGTACCGGCGGCGAGGCGCTGCGCATGACAGCCCAGACTCGCTACGACTCCGTGTTCATGGATATCGGCTTGCCGGATATCGACGGACGCAAGCTTTGCGAATTCGTGCGCTGCGCGGGTGCATCTACGGCGGCGTGCATCGTCGCGGTGACAGGCACGCGTGGATTCGACATGGATTCATCGCGTCAATTCGACGGCTATCTGCGCAAGCCCGTTACCGCATCGGAACTCACGGAAGTCATCCGAAGCTGCTGAGGCGCCCTTCGTGCAACTTTGCGCGGATCGCGCGGCAACGTATCCTGCATAACATTCGCTTAAGGTAAGCCACGCTACGATCGCAGCACGACAACGCACGTGCTGCCTTCATGAACCGATACTTCACCAACAAGCAGGGCGCCATCCGCCGCATCATCGACCTGAAGCGCAACGTGCCCGAGGCGAGCCGCGCGACTGTCGTCGGCCAGCAGAAGGACGGCGGGGAAGTCCACGGACTCGAGCAAGTGCTTCTTCACGTGCGGATCGGACGGATCGCTCATTTCACTTGCAGCGGCTCATACGTCCAGGAGATCGTCTTCGTCAGCTAGTGGATGCAGACAATCGTTAGGTTCCCTGATTGCATAGAGCCGCGTCGGTAACGCGACGGGGCTTTGCGGGTCGAACCAGCTCATGTCGGGAATGCGCGAATCGGTGACGTAGATTGTGCCGTCGGCGCCTTCCGAGAACGTGTCGGGCCAGACTACATGCTTGTCGCGCAGCAGCGTGGTTAAGCGATCGCCGTCGCGCACGCGGATCGCGTGATGCTCGACCGACGACACGTAAAGCCGTCCGGGCTTCGACTTCTGGGCGCTCGGGCCGCATCTCGATCTGCTCGTCATTGTCGGCATATAAATGGTGCTGCCATTCGTGCTGCGCACGGGCACGTGGGGCGCGACGATGTACGGCCAGCTCATGGGCCGCGTGATCTTTCATCGGCTGAAATAGGAAGGGCCGTTCACGCCGCCGTCCGACCAAGGCACGCTCGACAGACGTGCGATTGGCTCGAAAGGGCTCGGCTGTCGTGGCTCGCTGAGCAGGTGGCGCGAATACGTGATCGACGCGCTGCAGGCATCCGGCAAGCCGATCTGGATCAATGAGATAGGCATCCGTCCAGACTTCCCCGGAACGCCGGATCGGGCCGTGACCTTCCTCTATAACAACTTGCTAGAGGCGCTGCTCTCGATCGCACCGAAGTACGACATCGAATCGCTGCAGGTCTTCGAGCTCTACGACGATCCTCCGACCGGGCAGGGTGCGTACGGCATCATTCTGAACGATGGCGTGACCTTCAGGCCCGACTAAGCCGCGGTCAAGAACTTCATCGCCGCGAAATCGAAATAGATCCGGCGAGCCGAGCTTCAGCCCGTGAAGCCCGGCAGGCCCGCCGCCGCCTTGCTGCGCGCGAGGCCGAGCGCGGGCGCGATCAGGGCGTCGAATTCCGCGTCGCTTTGCGGCGGTGCGAAGTGCGCATGAAGGAAATCGGCCCAACGAAAATCCGCGAGCGGCACGTCGGTTTTTGCGTAGCCTCCGGCATCGCGCACGAAGGCCGCGAGGCTGCGGAACTCGTCGTTCACGGCATCCCCCATGTGGCGCGGCATGTCCCTGAACGGCACGCGGCGGCGCGCGGCGTCGTACGGATAGACCCATGAACGGTTCTCGAGCGTCACCCAGAAGTCCGCGACCGACAACGCGGACAGATCCCTGACCAGGACAAACGGCACGCGCGTCACGCCGATCCGCGACAGCGCGCACGCGGCATGATGATGGTCGATCACGAACGGCTCGCTGCCCGGCCCAAGCACCACCGCAATCGGCTTCTCCGCGATGGCCATCTGGAGGTCGTGGCCGCTCATCGCCTTGTATTCGGCGGTCTTCCGCCTGATCTGGCGCTCACCGTGCGTCATCTGGGTCGGGCGCAGACGATCGATTTCGAGCGTGTTCATGACCCGTTCCCCTTTGAAGAAAGACTAGGCTTGCCTGCGTCAGGCAAGCCGCGTTCCCGGTGTGAAATCGCGCTTGCTACCTGCGCATTGCAGGATCGAAAAATGAATACCGAAGCCGGTCACCGAGGTCATACCAATCACGAGCCGACGCCCACGCCGATGCCCAGGCACGCGATGACGAACCCGCTACGCTGGATCGATGGGCTGGCCGTGGTGCGCGCGTACGAGCCGCGCTGGCTCGTGCACGACTTCATCGGCGGGCTCTCGCTGAGCGCGGTGCTCGTGCCCGCCGGCATGGCGTACGCGGAAGCCGCGGGGCTGCCGGCGGTGAACGGCCTGTACGCGTCCGCCGCCGCGATGCTCGTGTACGCGCTCTTCGGTCCGAGCCGCTTTCTCGTAATCGGTCGGACTCGGCGCTCGTCGCGCTCATCGCGGCGAGCATCGTGCCGCTGAGTCATGGCGACGCGCATCGCGCGCTGCTCGCGGACGGCAAGCTCGCGGTGATGGCGGACGTGATCTAACATCGTGATTGGGCGATGCAAGCTAGGCTTCGTCACCGAGCTTCTGTCGCTGCCGATCCGGCATGGCTTTCTCAACGGCGTCATTGTGTCGATCATCTTCGGACAGCTGCCGAAGCTGCTCGGCTACAAGGGCAAGGGCGAGTCGTTCTTCGAGCAGCTGCGCGATCTGATCGGCGGCATCGCGGCGTCGAAAGTGAACCTGACGTCGTTCGGCATCGCCATGGGCGCATTCGCGCTGATCCTGCTGTTCAAACTCGTCTGGCCGAGTTCCCGGCGTGCTGATCGCGGCGGGCGCGGCGACGGCGCTCGTTAGGTTCATGGACCTGCGCGAGATTCACGGCGTCGTGCGGCTCGACCGGCTGCGCAAGAGCGAATTCGTTCAGGCGCTCGTGTGTTTCGTGGGCGTGGTGGCGCGCGGCGTGGCATCGCGCTGGCGCTCGCGCTGACCGTGCCGTCGTTCCTGTGGCGCGCATTGACGGCCTTACGACGCGGTGCTCGGGCGCATCGACGGGCGCGACCTATCCTGTGGTGCGTTGGCAACTGACGGTGCATTGAGAAACGCTTTGCGGCATGCAGGGGACGGCTTTCGGCAGGTCCACAGCATGGCCCCGTTCAGCAACCGCTCTACGTCACGATGCTACCTAGAGCCAGACGAGTACCGAGTGGCGGAAGAGGGTTCGATAGTGATGGAACGGGGCGCGACGGATCAAGCCATTCGTCGTTGCTTTGAAGAAACGAATGTCATCCCCGCAATTTGCCCTGAAACTGAAAACGGCCGGCCACCTCCCGCAGCACCAGCGAAGAGAACCAATGCGACTGCGCCGCCTCCGTCATGCTCGTATGCCCACGGTCGTGTCGAGTCGCCGGGTGGCATCTTGCAGCGGATAGTCAAGGGGATGACGACCGATTGTCGATATGCCGAAGCAATCGTCGAAGCCGGTCTCGTTGTGCTGGTATCAAGCCCGGAGTCTCTAGTGCTTGCAGCACACGCTCCCGCCAATAAGTTCGTGCAAACGTGGAATGCGCGCCTTCACCCGCCAGAATCCGCTCCAGGTGTTCAATCTCTCCATCGAGGGTGAGGGTATGACAGCCCCATATGCCTCGGATTTGGGTCGACGTTCTTCTCATTTGCTCCCTCGGTCTGCCGACAACAGGCTAACCCATTCGCCTCTCAATAGGTCCATAAACAAGCATTGAGTCTACATATTTTTAGGCGAGTGCTAACCCTGGATTTATAGGGGTTTTACCGGCTACCAGCGGCGACCACGGCCCGCTGCGGTCGCAGGACCCTATGTCCGCGCGACGTCACGTTGATGATGGTCGGAATCGCCGCTTCGCTGTCATCGTGTATGGCGCAACGTCTGTCATGGACGTCTTCAACTGCGTTGAGCCTGTCACGTTGAAGCGATTCGAGCGATAGCGAACTAGTGAGGGTTTTAGCGGGTGGGAACGCGACAGCGAGGTCATTCACGATGGAGCCAGAGCCCTATGCCTCGAGTAAGTACTAGAGTTGTTGATTCTCGGCGCCGCTTCGCCCCTCCTTCGACTGCAAACGGGATGCGGGCTGACCCGGAAATGTGCGGCACAAGGCTCGGCTGTCTTGGACGTCGTTTTGGGAGTAGAGACGAGTCTCACTTCGTCGCCCTGCTTGCCCATCGTCCACTGCATCGAATGCTCAGCCACAAAGAGCCACATAAAGCCATGAGCACCCAAACGCCCGACATATTGATCTCAAGCAGCCGGCTGGACACTCCTCTCCTTTGAGAGGCTGTGACCAGCGGTGGCCGGCAAGGGCATCACGTACCAGCGAGTAAATCTCGACGCGGCGTTTTCCCGCTTGGTTGGCCCATACGCTTTGCAAGCACGATGGAGACCCGCGTCAACGTCGTTGTGATGAAAAGCGCGCCGAGGATCGAGCCGCAGCCGTCGGAGATCAATGGTGCGATGCATGTCCAAGCAGCGAAGCTGATGCGTTCTATCACAGCCCCTGCCACGGCGCCCGCCTCAAGATGAGTTAATCGATATGACCCGCTTCGTCGGACTCTGCGCTAAGGGCAATAAGACTGACTTCGCTGACGTAGACGCGATCTGTCAAGCTGCCTATTAGGATCGCGTATTAACATGCGCGGCACGAGAACGGGTCCAAGTCAGCCGTCATCAAATCCAACGGAAAACGAGATTCTCCAGCACGACCTGCAGCCTTCGATGCAGTCGCCCGAACTTTGCCGCTTACGACGAACAGGTTCCAGTTGCCGTGAGACTCAGAACACCGGTACCGGCCCATTGCATCCGACGTTCGGTCAAAGCAAGGCTTCGGTAATCGTTCTTCGTTGTGGAGACAGCCGAGAGGGATGGCAGCATGATCGCGGTCAACTACCTAGGCTGCGTCATTGTGCCCGGGGCAATGTTCGACTGCGCCCGTACGCAGCGATTGTGACCATCATTTGCGCCAGCATCGGCCTTCGGCGCGTAAGCGACGTGCTGGCCATTTTCCTTCGCCGATGACGCTTGCGCCTGCGCGCTGACGGCCGGCAATCACGAAGTCAATCTCCGTTGCTGGCTTCGCCGGCCGCTGCGTGAAACTTTTCCGCTCGGACCGCATCGCCATTCGTCCGGAAATCATGGAGTTTCGCGCATTGGTGCGGGCTTATCGCTGCAATGCCTCTACGTAAGGACGCCGCCCTCCGACAAACGGATCAAGCCGCTCGTCGCCGAAGGGGTCGAATTGACCGGTCGGGAATGTAAGTCCAGCCCACATTAGACCGTAAGTCGCCGCATTACATACAATACAACGTGGTCCGTTGAAACCCTCGGCAGCGAATGCGCATGGACGTGGTCGGCGCGCTCCTCGCCAGCCGGTTCAGAAAATACAAGCGAATCGTGGTGGGTAAAACCCGAAGGAACTTCAAACATGGCCAATGGTCGTTCGAAGGCGGCGCCGTCCAAAGACTTTGAGCCTCTGGCCTTTGCCGTGGTCGGCATGGGCGCGTCGGCGGGCGGCATCGAAGCCTTGCTCAATTTCTTCGAGAACGCGCCGTCCGACATGGACATGGCGTTCGTCGTGATCGTCCATTTGCCGGCGGATCACATGAGCCGCGCGGACGAAGTGCTGCAGCGCGTAACGGACATGCCCGTCAAGCAAGTTTCCAGCACGTCCGCGATCGAGAAGAACCACATCTATATCAATGCGCCGGGCAAGCATCTGGAGATGTCGCAGGGGCAACTGGAAGCGCTGGACCGTGCGGGCGCGACCGGCTCGACCACGACGATCGATCACTTCTTCGCGACGCTCGCGACCGCGCACGGCCCGCGCTCGATCGGCATCGTGATGTCGGGTTCGGGGTCGGACGGCGCGGCGGGCCTCCTGCGCATCAAGGAGATGGGCGGCATCACGGTCGCGCAGAAGCCCGAAGACGCGCATTTCGCCGAAATGCCGCAACACGCGATCACCACGCGCCAGGTCGATTTCATTCTGCCCGCGGCGGAAATGCCGGAGAAGCTGCTCGACCTCTGGAACAACGCGAAGAACATCCATCTGCCGATTTCCGAAGGCAACGAGGCCGCCGAGAAAGATCTCGCGCCCGCGGCGGGCGGCGCCGAGCGCGCGCTCTCCGACGTGCTCATGCAATTGCGCGTGCGTACCGGCCACGACTTCCGCCATTACAAGCGCGCAACCGTGCTGCGGCGCATCGAGCGGCGCATGCAGGTGAACGGGCTGCGCGACATCGGCGCATACCGCGACTATCTGCGCGCCAATCCCGACGAAACCACCTCGCTGCTCGCCGACATGCTGATCGGCGTGACGCAGTTTTTCCGCGATCGCGAGGCGTTCGACGCGCTGCGGCGCGATGTCGTGCCCACCTTGCTCGATGCAACGAAAGGCGAAGCGCAACTGCGCGTCTGGGTGCCCGGCTGCTCCACCGGCGAGGAAGCCTATTCGCTTGCGATCCTGCTCGCGCAGGCGCGCGAAGCCGCGGGATTCGAGACGACCTATCAGATTTTCGCGACCGATATCGACGAGCCGGCCATTGCGCAGGCGCGCGCCGGTTCCTACCTCGGTTCGATCTCGGCCGACGTGCCCGGCGATCTCCTGCGCCGCTATTTCAAGCAGGAAGGCGGCCGCTACCAGATCGTCAAATCGGTGCGCGAGCGTATTCTGTTTGCCGCGCACAGCCTGCTGCGCGATCCGCCGTTCTCGCATCTCGACCTGATCTCGTGCCGCAACGTGCTGATCTATCTCGATCGCGCCGTGCAGCGGCAAGTGCTCGAACTCTTCCATTTCGCATTGCGCGCGGGCGGCTATCTCTTTCTCGGCACGGCTGAATCCGCCGATACGGCCGACGACCTCTTCACCATCGTCGATAAGAAAAGCCGCCTCTACCGCGCGCGCACGGTGCTGAACCGCGTGAAGCCGCCGGTCGCGTTTCCGTCGCTCGGGCCCGCGACCCTGGCGCAGCGCGAGGATGTTGTTTCGGCGGCGGTGCAGGCGAGTATCGCGAGCGGGCCGGAGACACCGGAGCGGCGCAATTTCTCGTTCGCGGCGCTGCATCAGCGCGTGCTCGAGGAATATGCGCCGCCGAGCGTGGTCGTGAACCGCGATTCGGAGATCGTTCATCTTTCCTCGACGGCGGGCCGTTTCCTGCGCCACGGTGGCGGCGAACCGTCCTCGAACATCATGGCGCTCGTGCTGCCCGAGCTCAGGCTCGATCTGCGCACGACGCTCTTTCGCGCGCATCAGACGGGCGGCAGCGTCGAGGCGCGGCGCGTCAAGCTCAATCAGGACGGCCGCGCCGTGTGGGTCAACATGACGGTGCGCCCCTTCCACGACGCGGGCGTGAGCGCGGATTTTTTCCTGGTTCTGTTCGACGAAGTGCAAGAGCATATGGCCGATGAAGGACTGCCCGAAGGCAAGGGGCAGGACCCCCTTCTGGTGCAACTCGAACGCGAATTGCAGCATACCCGCGAGCAACTCGCGACGACCATCGAGCAGCACGAGACGACGGTCGAGGAGCTGAAGGCGTCCAACGAAGAATTGCAGGCGATCAACGAAGAACTGCGCTCCGCCACCGAAGAGCTCGAAAGCAGCAAGGAAGAACTGCAATCGGTCAACGAGGAGCTGACCACGGTCAACGCCGAACTGCAGGCGCGCGTCGAAGATACCGCCAAGGCGAACGACGACCTGCAGAACATCATCGCATCGACGGAAATCGCCACCGTGTTCGTCGACAAGCAGATTCGCGTCAAGCGCTTCACCACGAGCGCGACGCGCGTGTTCAAGCTGATCGATGTCGATATCGGCCGCTCGCTGTTCGACATCACGCATTCGCTGCTGTATTCCTCGCTCGCGGACGACGTGAAGCAGGCGTTCGAGACGCTCAAGCTGATCGACCGCGAAGTCGAAAGCTCGGACGGCCGGTGGTATCTCATGCGCCTCCTGCCGTACCGCACGGCGGACGACCGCATCGACGGCGCGGTGCTCACGCTCATCGACATCACGGCGCGGCACAAGGCCGAGGAATCGGCGCGCATCGGCGAGCAGCGTCTGCGGCTCGTCGCGCAATCGACCAACGACTACGCGATCATCGTGCAGGACCCGGCCGGCGTGATCGTCACATGGAACGCGGGCGCGGAGCGCATCTTCGGTTTCTCCGAGAAGGAAGTGGTCGGCAAGAACATCGCGCTGATTTATCCGCCGGAAGACCGCGCTGCGAAGGTGCCCGCGCTGGAGCGCGAGATCGCCGCGCGCGAGGACGCGCCGACGACGAACGCTGGCACGTCACGCGCGACGAGCGCCGCGTGTATTGCAGCGGCGTGGTCACGCCGATCTCGGACCCGTCGTTTACGGGCTTCGCGAAGATCGCGCGCGATCTGACCGAACGCAAGCTGCGCGAGGATGCGAACCGCGAGGCGCTCGCGCACGAGCACGCCGAGCGCGAGAAGGAAACGCTGTCGAACCAGCTCAAGGACGATTTCATCGCGATGCTGTCGCACGAGCTCAAGCATCCGCTGAACCTGATCGGCATGAAGGCGGAGATCCTGCCGCGCCTGCCGGAAACGCGTGGCATCGGTCCGGACCGGCACGAAGAAGAAAGCGCGTAACGGCGCCGCGCGCCCGCGAATTGCTTGCCCTTACATGGTAAGGAGGGCGTATGGCGGAACGGGACATCGTGGTGATCGGCGCGTCGCGGGGCGGCTTTCAGGGACTGAAGATGCTTGTCAGCCAGCTTCCGGCCGATTTGCCCGCGGCGGTTTTCATCGTGTTGCATATCGGCCGGCACGCGAGCGTGCTGCCCGATTTGCTGAGCGCCTGGGGGCCGTTGACCGCGCGCTATGCCACGCATGGCGAAACGGTCCAGCGCGGCACGATTCGCGTTGCGCCGCCCGACCGGCATCTCGTGCTGTCGAAGGGCCGCGTCTGGCTCAACGACGGCGCGAAGGAAAACTTCGCGCGGCCCGCTGCCGATCCGCTTTTTCGCAGCGCCGCGCTCGAATACGGCCCGCGCGTGATCGGCGTGGTGATGAGCGGCGATCTCGACGACGGCGCGGCCGGACTCGCGAATATCCGCGCGCAGCAGGGCTTCGCCATCGTGCAGGACCCCGCCGATTGCGAATCGCCCGGCATGCCGCGCGCCGCGCTCGAATCGTGCGGCGCGGACGCGTTGTGCCCCGAACACGACCTCTCGCGGTGCATTCTGGACGCCGTCAAAGGCGTGCAGGCGGGCGGGGTATCGAAGGAAGCAACCATGAGCAAGGACGTGTTGGCACAGGAAGCTCGCATTGCCGCGAGCGGCATATCCGATCCCGCCGCGCTCGACGAAGTCGGCGAGCGTTCGGCGCTGACCTGTCCCGATTGCGGCGGCGCGCTGTGGCGCATCCAAGGACGATCGTCCGATGCGTTATCGCTGCCATACCGGGCACGCGTTCACCGGTCTTTCGCTGGAAGATGGCATCGAGTCGCGCGCGGAGGAGGCGGTCTGGTCCGCCATTCGCGCCGTGTACGAACGTGTCATCTTTGCAATGGAACGGCAACGCTGGGCGGAGCGCTCGGGCAATCAGGAACAGATCGAGATCGAACAGGCGCGCATCGAGGAAGCGGAACGGGTCGCGGACCTGCTGCGCGAGGCGATGCAGGTCACGACGCCGTCGCCGGAATGAGCGCGGTTCGTCGTGCGGCCGGACCCTAAATAATGGGCTTGCCGCCCGTCACCGCGACAGTCGCGCCCGAAATGTAACTCGCTTCGTCCGATGCCAGCATCACATAGACGGCGGCGAGTTCGGCGGGCTGACCGGGGCGTTTCATCGGCGTTTGCATGCCGAAGTTTTCGACGCTCGACGGCGGCATCGTCGAGGGAATCAGCGGCGTCCAGATCGGTCCCGGCGCGACGCAGTTCACGCGAATGCCGCGTTCCGCAAGCAGTTGCGCGAGGCCGCCGGTGAAGTTCTGGATCGCGCCCTTCGTGCTCGCATAGGCGATCAGTCCGGGGTTCGGCGCATCGGCGTTGACCGAGGTCGTGTTGATGATCGCACCGCCCGCGTTCATGTGCGCGAGCGCGGCCTTCGTGATGCGGAACATCGCGCCGATATTGGTCGAATAGGTCTTGTCCCATTCGTCGTCGCTGATGTCTTCGAGCTTGTCGTAAGTCGCCTGATACGCCGCGTTGTTCACGAGCACGTCGATGCGGCCGAACGCTTCCGCGGTCTTCGCGACGAGCTCCCTGCAATGCGCGCGGTCGGTGATATCGCCGGGCAAGAGCAGCGCGCGGCGTCCGGCCTTCTCCACCCAGCGGGCGGTGTCCTGCGCGTCCTCGTGCTCGTTCAGATACGAGATGGCGACATCCGCACCTTCGCGCGCATACGCGATCGCCACCGCGCGGCCGATGCCGCTGTCCGCGCCCGTGATGAGCGCCGTCTTGCCTTCGAGCCGGTTACTGCCCTTGTAGCTCGATTCGCCGTGATCGGGCGGCGGGTCCATCGGCGCGGTCAGTCCGGGACGACTGTCCTGCTGCTGCGACGGCAGCGGCGGGCGGGGATAGGCCTGAGTGTCGGTCATGATGATGAGCCTCCTTGAGTTCATCATCGCTACAGCATCGAGCGTTCCAGTTCTTTTCGAATGGGCGAAATGTTAAGGATGACTACGTGTGTGTGTCTTCCGCGAGCTGCAGGGACACTTCCAGAACCTCCCCGCTGTGTTCGACCAACTCGCGCGCCCAAGAGACGATCGCCGATCCCGCCGCCGCCATCGTCGGCATGAGGATGTGGCTGGGCAGCGTCACCTTCGTCACGCTCGCGTGTCGCCGGTAGTCGTTGCGGCGGGAAAAGCGTGCGAAGCCCGTCCAGCCGTCGCCGGGCAGCGGCTCGGGAAGGATTTCGATGAAATAGTTGCCCATTGCATACATGGCATCGCCGCGGAGTTAGTGTGCTTCTTTCGTGAGCATAGAACGATCCACGTTTGCTGTGTGGTTCCGTGCACGCGCGGAGCGGGCGGGCATAGCGGTTGCGGCGCAGATACGAGTTGGCAGCCGAGGAATGACCCATGAATCGCATTAATCGATCGGCAATCGCGCTCGTGCTCGCTGGCGCATGCCTGTGCGGCGCGGCGGGCGCCGGGGCGCAGCAGAACGGCGCGCCGCCCGGCAACAAGTCGCCCGACGACGGCGCATCGGGCAAATCCGCTGGCGTTGCCGGCGGCGCCGGTGCGGCAGGGCAATCCGGCACCGATCCCGCAACGCTCAAACGCGCCGAGGAAGCCCGCGTGCAGCAGAAGCACGCGCCCGGCGCTTCCGCTCCCGGCGCGGCGAAGCGCAAGGACTGGAAGGAGTGACGCCTCACGCTGCATCCGGCACGTCCGATGCGCGGCGCGCTCAGGTGCGCCGCCGTATCGCCGCCGATCTGTGGCGCGCGGTCTGGGCATGGCGCTATCAGACGGCTGCCGCGATCGTCTTGATGATCGGCGCTCGGCTCGCGGTCGTCTCCGTGCCGATGATGCTCAAGCGCGTCATAGACGAGTTCAGCCATCCCGCGACGAGCGCCGTGTTTCCCGTGTTTCTTGTGCTCGCCTACGTGCTGCTGCGCTATCTCGGCGACGTGCTGAACGAGGCGCGCGACATCGTCTTCAGCATCGTCACGCAGCGCACGGTGGCGTCGTTCACCGAGCGAACGTTCGCACATCTTCATGCGCTCGGCGCGCGCTTTCATGCGCAGCGCGAAACGGGCGCGGTCGTTCGCGACGTGCAGAAGGGCGCGGACGGCATCGGCTTTCTGCTCGGCACCGCGTTCTTCACCGTCGTCCCGGTGATGATCGAGATCGGCACGGTCGTCGCGGTGATGGTGAGCAGCTACGCGATCGAGTTCATGGTGATCATCGCCGTGACGTTCGTGCTGTACTCCGTGTGGACCCTCATCTTCACGCGCTATCGCATGCGCTTTCAGCGCGCCGTGAACAAGCTTGAAGCGAAATCCGACAGCCGTCTCGTCGATAGCCTGCTCAACTATGAGACCGTGAAGTTCTTCGCGAGCGAGCGCATCGAAACGAACCGGCTTTCCACCGTGCTGGAAGCGTGGGTGCATGCGCGCGTCGCCAATCAGCGCGCCCTTACGCTGCTGCATGTTGGGCAAAGCACCATTATCGCGGCGGGCATCGCGGCGGTGATGCTGCGCGCGGCGCAACACGTGGTTGCAGGCACAATGAGCGTCGGTGATCTCGTGCTCGTCAACGCGTATATCGTGCAGGTCTGCAATCCGCTGAACACGCTCGGCTTCGTGTTTCGCGAGACTAACGATGCGATCGTGAACGTGGAGCGCATGTTCGCGATTCTGCTTTCGCGCGGCCGCGTCCGTGAGGACGTGGACGAGAAAGCCGCAAAGCCGCTCGTCGTGACAGCGGGCGAGATCGAGTTCGATCATGTCGAATTCGGCTACGACCCGGCGCGGCAGATTCTGCGCGATGTCGATTTTCGCGCGCATCCGGGCAAGAAGCTCGCGGTAGTGGGCGGCAGTGGATCAGGCAAGTCCACGCTCGTGAAGCTGCTGTTCAGGCTGTACGAACCGACCGTCGGCGCGATTCGCATCGACGGGCAGGACATCGCGCAGGTCACGCAGAACAGTCTGCGCGCGATGGTCGGCATCGTGCCGCAGGACACCGTGCTCTTCAACGATACGATCGCCTATAACATCGGCTATGGCCGTCCCGATGCGACGCGCGCCGATATCGTGCAGGCCGCGCGCGCCGCACAACTGGATGGGTTCATCGAGCGGCTGCCGGATCATTACGACACGCGCGTCGGCGAACGCGGCGTGCGGCTTTCGGGCGGCGAGCGGCAGCGCATCGCTATCGCACGCGCCATCCTGAAGAACCCGCGCATCATCGTGTTCGACGAAGCGACCTCCGCACTCGATACGCGCTCGGAACGCGCGATTCAGAACGAGCTCGATCGTCTTGCGAAGGGACGCACGTCGATCGTGATCGCGCACCGGCTTTCGACGGTCGCCGATGCCGACTGGATTCTCGTGATGGAACATGGCCGCATCGTCGAGCAGGGACAGCATGACGAATTGCTCGCGCGCGACGGCGTCTATGCGCGCATGTGGTCGCTGCAATGGCAGCAAGGCGAACTGGAGCATGCGCAGCGCAAGGTGTCAGCGCAGGCTGTCGGCCTCGATGCGCTCGTGGCCGGCGTTGTCGATGCGCTGCATGAAGAGATCGCGGAGCGCGGCGTGAATCTGTACACCGTCATCACCGAGCCGGGCTTGCGCGTGTCGGGCGATGCGAGCGTGCTGCAGCAGATCGTCGCCGAATTGTGCCGCGCGCAGATGAGCGCTGCGACGCGTGGGGAGCGTATCGAGTTGCGCGTTTTTCGCGAAGGCAATCACGCGAGCCTCACGGTGATGGGCCAGCGCCCGACTCCCGCCGAACTCACGCCGCAGCAAGTGCGCCGGCTCGAAAGCGCGCTAACCGAGACGGGCGGCAGTCTTGCGCCGCGCTATATCGACAAGCATGTCGCCTATGTCGCGACGATGCCCCTTCGCCCCGTACTCGACGACACCAGCACACACGAAGCCGCGCACGGCGAAGCGTTGCGGGGCGTCACGGTGATGGTGCTCGACGATCAGGAAGAAGCGCGCGACGCGCTGGAAGCCGTGCTCGAATCCGTGGGCGCGCATGTGGTGCCGTGCGCGTCGGGCAGCGAGGCGCTCGAACACTTGCGCGACTCGCCGACGGCGCAATGGCCCGACGTGCTCTTATGCGACATCGTGCTCGGCGGCGAGCTGGACGGGTATGAGGTCTTGCGCCAGATACGCGAGGAAGAGGCGAGCCGCGGCGCATCGCTCGCCGAGCGTATGCCCGCGATCGCGCTGACCGGGCATACGCAGGCGGAAGCGCGCTCCCGCGCGCAGGCGGCGGGCTTTCAAGCCCATCTGACGAAGCCCGTGCCCGCGCCGAAGTTGATCGGGACGATAGGGGGGGTAACGGCGAGGACGTCTTAAACTTTCTGCATCGCTCGCGCCTGCGCCGCCTCGATCACCGTGCGAAAATGCTGCGCCGTGCGCGTGAGCCCTTCATCGAGCGCTGTGGTCGGTTGCCATCCGAGCAGCTTACGCGCGAGCGAAATATCCGGCTGGCGATGCCAGGGGTCGTCCATCGGCAATGGCTTGAAAACGACCTCCGACGATGATCCCGTCAACGCGATGATGCGCCGCGCGATATCGAGCATCGAGAGTTCATGAGGGTTCCCGAGATTCAACGGACCGGTGAAGTCGTCGGGTGTGTCCATGAGGCGAACGAACGCGTCGATCATATCTTCGACGTAGCAGAACGAGCGCGTCTGCGTGCCTTCTCCGTACACGGTGATCGGCTCGCCGCACAGCGCCTGCATCATGAAGTTCGAAACCACTCGGCCGTCGGATGGATGCATGCGCGGTCCATACGTATTGAAGATGCGCGCGATCTTTATCGACAAGCCATGCTGCCGCCGGTAATCCATGAAAAGCGTTTCGGCGCAGCGCTTGCCTTCGTCGTAACACGAGCGCGGACCGATCGGGTTCACGTTGCCCCAATACGCCTCCTGCTGCGGATGGACATGCGCATCTCCATACACTTCGCTCGTCGATGCCTGGAAGATGCGCGCATGAACGCGCTTGGCCAGCCCCAGCATGTTGATGGCCCCATGCACGCTCGTTTTCGTCGTCTGCACGGGATCGTGCTGATAATGGATCGGCGACGCGGGGCAGGCGAGGTTATAGATCTCGTCCACTTCCACATAGAGCGGGAAGGTAACATCGTGACGCATCAACTCGAAGTTCGGGCTGTCAAGCAGATGCGCGATATTGTCCTTCGTGCCCGTGTAAAAGTTATCGACGCATAGCACATCGTGACCTAGCGCCAGCAGCCGCTCGCATAAATGCGAGCCGAGAAAGCCTGCGCCGCCCGTCACCAGAATCCGCTTTCTATGCGCTTCTTTCATCTCGTCATGTCCTCTCAGGATGTTTCGTTAGCTGCACACGTAGCGCAACGCCTCGTCCCAGTCGCGGGCGAAGCGGTCGATGTGAAAGCGTTCAAGCGCCGTGCGCCGCGCACCTTCGCCGAGCCGCCGCGCGTGCGCCGGATCGCGCAGAAGCTGCTGCATTGCGTCGATGAGCGCGTGCGTGTCGGTATGGATAAAGCCGCTCTCGCCGTTGCGGATGACGGTAGATAGCTCCGTCGTCGCCAGTCCGACGATCGGCATGCCGATCGTCATCGCCTCGACGATGGCAAGCCCGAGGCTCGTCCAGCGAATCGGATTGAAGAAGAAGCGATAGCGCGCGCTAAAGGCCGCCAGCTCGAGATTGCCGACCTCGCCGATGCCGCCCGCCGACTGCGCACTCATGCCGACGAGGTCGAGCGGCACGCGCGCGGCGGCTTCTTCGTAGATATCGTTGCCGAGCCGCCTGCCGCGCTGGCGCAAATGATTGATCACCGCGATGCCGCGGTCCAGTTCGCCGCTGTAACGCACGTGGTCCGGCACGATCACGCCATGCTCGATGACGCGCGTGGGCGTCTCGCCGCTGTCCCACATCAGCCGGTTGAAGTGCGTGACATGCACGAGCAGCGTGTCGCGCTCCCGCACCCAGTGCTTCTGTTCGAAGGGGTTTTCCTGCGGGGGATCATGCTCGATATACACGCGCGGCAGACGCCGTTGCGCATCGTTGAGCAGGTTGAGACGGTCATCGTCCCATTGCTGCCTGTGCTGAAAAAGCACGACATCGAAGGATTGCGAAGGTACTTCGCTGGTCGGAATCTCGTGCACGTTCGCGCCAAAAGGCAATGCCCCGGCCGTGCCCGCATAGCCCGGCGGGTAGCCGGGACGCGTGACGAGATAGAAGTCGTGCGGCGCCTGACTCAGGTAATAGAGGTAATTCCCGTGGATATGCCATGTGAGCACGCGCAAGCGCCGGGAACTAGTCGTGGGCATAGTGAAGCGTCTCCTCTAGAACGATGTTTTCAAGCTGCGCGCATGCCGCATCGAGCACGGCTTGCACGCTTATGTTGAATGCGCATTCGTGGCCATAGGGACAGTCGCGAAAGGCACAAGGACGGCACGCAGGCCAATCCGCGAGCACGCAATGCCGCGCACGATCGAGCGGCGCCCAGCGGCGCGTATCGCTGCCCGACGCGATTACGACACTGGGCGTGCGCATCGCCGCCGCCACATGGGAAAGCCCCGTGTCGTTGCAGACGATGAGCCGCGCCCGCGCGACGAGCGCAGCCAGCGCGCCGAGCGACGTGCGCCCGGCGAGATCAATCGCCCGAGCGCCCGCATCGCTCGCGACGCGCGCAGTGAGCGGCGATTCGCCCGCGCCGCCCGTGACGGCGATCTGCCAGCCCGCGTTCGATAACGCGCGCGCCACGTCGCCGAAGCGCTCGACGGGCCATCGGCGGGAAGGCAATTGCGCGCCAGGATGAACCAACACGAGCTTGCCGCGATCGATAGCGCACGCGTCGATGAGCGCATCGCATTCGCGCGTGTCGTCATCGGTCAGGGGAATGTCGAGATCGAGCGCGTCGGCGTCGATGCCGAGCCGTTGCATCAAGGCGGTATAGCGCGCGGGTTCGGGCAGTTCGTCGGGCCACGGCATGAATGTGCCTTCGCGCATGGGTTCGTCCGGCTTGAGGAAGCCCGCGTTCATGCGCGCACCTATGCCTTCGACGATATCGTTCGCCACGCCGCCGCTGCCATGCAACTGGATCGCGAGATCAAAGCGGCGCTCGCTCAGCGTGCCGAAAAAGGCCGGCAGATGAGCATCAGTTTCTTCCTGCTCGGGAAAGCCGATCGCGCCTGGAAACACGATTAGTTCATCGAGCAGATGCGCATATCGTTCGACGAAACTTGCAGCCCACGGCAAGCCGGCAAGCGCGATATGCGCATGCGGATGCGCACGCCGCAAGGCACGCAACGCGGGCACGGCGCATAGCATGTCGCCGAGTTGCAGCGCGCGAAAAATAACGATGCGTTCGATCATAGAAAGAACACCCTGAACTTGAGCGCGCCGCGAATGCGCCAATAGATCGACAGGTACGGAATGATCGCGGATGTCCATATCATCTCGGCGATATGCGCGGGCGTGCGCGACGTCGTCTTGAGCCGTTGCGCGGCGAACCAAAGTGTCATCGCGGCCCATGCGAGCGCTGCGAACGCCGCGATGCGGCTTCCGCCCGCGATCAGCGAGACGACCGCCACGACGAGCACGGCGAGCATCGCGTAGTAAAGCAGCGGCGGACCGTGACGAATGCGCTCGCGAAAGAGCGCGCGATGCTTCTTGTAGAGCAGGGCGTCGAACTGGCTCTTCTTCTGCTGCGAGATGCACACGCCCCAGCGCGCCGGGCGCACGGGATGCAGCACCATCGCGTCGTCGGCGCGGGCGATCCTGAATCCCGCGTGGATCAACGCGAATTGCAGGTCGGAGTCTTCGCGCCATGCGGCGGTGAAGCGCGCATCGAAACCGCCGGTGCGTTCGAGTGCCGCGCGTGTCGCAAAGGTATTCGCGGTAGCGAACTCGGCGCTCGCAAGTCCCGCCGCGTCCAGTTCATAGTCGCTCGGACGCTCCGGCAGCGGCACCACGATGCGTCCCGAAACCGCGTCCGCGCCCGCATCGAGCGCGCGCACGCCGTTCGCGAGCCAATTCGCATCGGGGATGGTGTCGTCGTCGGTGAAAGCGATGCGTCTCGCGAGAGACGCGTGCCAGCCCGCATTGCGCGCGCCCGCCGGACCTTGTGTGCCCGTCACCGCCACATACCGAATCTTCGGGCCGCGCGGCGCGTGCGCTGCGGCAAGACGCTGCACGCATGCTCGAGTAGCGTCGTCGGGACCGTCGTCACACACGATGATCTCGTAGCGGGCCGCGTCGTAAGCCTGCGTGGCGAGCGCGCGCACGCAGCGTTCGAGCATCGCGGGCCGGCGATACGTCGGCACGACGACGGACACGTCCGGAATGAAATCGTCGCGTGCGGCAGAGCGCGTATCGCTAGCGTGCATCTCGCCGCTTTCGAAATGGCCCGCATACGTGCTCATGCGCGCGCACCCGGCTTTTCGACGAGGAACGAACCGATCACGAGCGCATCGAGCGGGGACGTCCAGAACGATTCGAGCGCATCGCGCGGTGTATTGACCATCGGTTCGCCGCGCGTGTTGAACGAAGTATTCACGAGCACCGGCACGCCCGTGCGTTGCTTGAACGCGGCGAGAAGATCGTAGTATAGAGAATGCTGCGCGCGATTGACGGTCTGCACGCGCGCGGTGCCGTCGATATGCGTGACTGCCGGAATGCGCGCTTTCATCTCATCGCGCACATCGAACACGAAGAGCATGAAGGGCGCGACGCGCGCATCCACGAACCAGTCGATGGCGTGCTCTTCCATCACGACAGGTGCGACCGGACGAAAGTCCTCGCGATCCTTGATCTCGTTCAGACGCGCCTGCATGTCCGCATGAATCGGCGACGCGAGAATCGAACGCGCGCCGAGCGCACGCGGACCGAATTCGGTGCGGCCCTGATACCAGCCGATGACGCGGTTCTGCGCGAGAATCTCCGCCGTTTCTGCGGCGATATCCGTGAGCTTGCGATACGGCGCGCGCGTCCATTTGAGGAACGCTTCGATTTCATCGTCCGCGAATTGGGGGCCGAGATACGCGTGATCCATGCGCCATTTACGGCCACCATCGCCCGCCTTGGCGCGTTCCCGATAATCCGTCCACAATGCCGCGCCCAGCGCGGTGCCGGCGTCCCCTGCGGCGGGCTGTACCCACACTTCATCGAACGGACCGCGGTCGCGAAGGCGTGTGTTCATCACGCAATTGAGCGCCACGCCGCCGGCCATCGCGAGATTGCGCAGCCCCGTTTGTTCATGTAGCCACTTCGCGAGCTTGAGGGCGGTTTCTTCGAGCACGGCTTGCAGCGAATGCGCGATATCGAAGTGATGCTGCGTGAGCGGGCCGCCGCGTTCGCGCGCGGGACCGAAGCGTTCGACGAGACGCGGCGCATCGACGGTGTAGCTGCCATCGTGTCGATACTTCACGACCTCGCGGAAATGATCGACGTACACGGGCTTGCCGAACGAAGCCAGCGCCATCACCTTGTACTCGTCCGACGAATGCAGAAAGCCCAGATAACCCGTCACGGCTTCATACAGCAAGCCGAGCGAATGCGGCAGCTCCACCTGCTTCAGCCGCTTGTATTCGCCGCCTTTGAATTGCCCGAGGCTCGTCGTCACGCCTTCGCCGCGTCCGTCCATCGTGAGCACGGCGGTGTCGTCGAACGGCGCGGCGAGAAACGCGCTCGCTTCATGGCACAGATGATGATCGATGTTATGCCACGCGAAGCGCATCGCACGCCCGCCGCTCGCAAAGCGCTGCTTCAGATGATGCGGCGCGCCGTCGAGCAATTGCGCCCTTGCATTGACGATGTAGCTCAGAAATAGCGGGTCCCACGGCGATTCCGACGGATTGCTCAACGCCTGCGCGGACGGCATTATCGGCAAGGCGATGCTCGCCTTCATGTCGTTCGGCATGCCCGAGAAGAGATGCGGGTCATACGAATAGGCGATCTGATCGACATCAGCGAGTTCGATGCCCGCTTCCTTCAGGCAATAGTCGATCGCATCGAACGGAAGCTGCCAGGTCGAGAAGGGCACGGGGCGCTTCGCGTGCTTGACGTGCGTGAAGCGTTCGTCCTCGGCCGCCGCGATAACGACGCCGTCCTTGACAAGCGCCGCGGCGCTGTCGTGATATACCGCGTTGATGCCCAGTGTGTACATGGCTAGCTGGCCTGTAGGGTCGAGTTGATGAGCGATGGGTCGGCTTCCGTCAGTTCCAGCACGGCGGACACGACTTCGTCCACGCTGACCTGAACGAGACACGCGTGATGCCCTTCAGGGCACACGCTGCGATAACACCAGCGGCACGGCACGTCGTGATAGAGCACGCGATGCGGCGTTTGCCACGGCATGTGCTGCGGATTCGTGAGCGCATACAGATCGACGACGGGCGTGCCGAGCGCGGATGCGAGATGCACCGGTCCGCTGTTGTTCGACAGAAGCACCCGTGCACGGTCGATCAGCGCCGCGAGTTCGCCAAGTTCAAGCGCGCCCGAAAGGTCGATTGCGCGAGCATTTGATCCGCATGCTTCGCGGCATAACAGGCTTTCTCCTCGTGAGCCGGTTACCAGTATCGGCCATTGCAGGTGCGCGCCAAGACGCTGGATGACCTGCGCAAAGCGTTCGACCGGATAGCGGCGCGAGGCGGCGCTCGCGCCCGGATGCACGATGATGAACGGCGCATGCGGATCGACGCCGCGTTCGCGAAGCTTTATCGAGAGCGACTCGACATCGTGGTCATGCACGGCGAAGCGCATGCGCGTATCGCCGGTGCGCGCGCCGACTCGCGCGACGAGCGCGAGTTGCCGCTCCACCTCATGCCGCGTGCCATGCTGCGGCTCGGTTTCCTGTGCCCAATCAGTGAGGAGGCCGTATGGGTTCTCGCGACAATGCGCGAGCCGTAGCGGAATGCCCGCGAGATGACACAGCATCGCGGCAGGCAGCGGATTTTGACTGTAGACGCTGAAGATCACGGCCGCGTCGAATTGCGAGGCTGCGAGGCGCGCGCGCATCGCGAGATCGGCGAGGGCGTCGATGGGCGCATCCTGCTTGACCCACGGCGCGTCGTATTCGATGACGTCGTCGATTGCATCGATGAAAGGCGCCGCCCCCTTGCCCGCGCGCGATGCGAGCAAGGTGAGATGTCTTCCCGGTTGCGCTCCGCGCAATGCGTGCAGCGCGGGCGTGGTCATCAGCACGTCGCCGAGATTGTCGAGACGGATGCACAGAATGCGCTTCACGTGCGCGCCCCAGTCGCGTGCTTCGCTTGCCGCGCTCTTGCGCGCGTGCGCCTCGACAACCGGTGGCAGCGTCGATGGATTCGCCGGATCGCGCTTCATGCGGGACACTCCGCCGCGACGATCGCAAGCGCCGCTTCACGCATGTCTGTGACGACGATATCCGGTTCGCGCCCGTCGCCGCGCAACCATTCGGTTTCGTTGCCGTTGTCGATGAGCACGCAGCGACATCCCGCGCGATGGCCCGCTTCGACATCGTCGAGGATGTCGCCGATGAACCAGCTCCGCGAAAGATCGATGGCATGCTCGCGCGCCGCGCGCAGCACCATGCCGGGCGCGGGCTTGCGGCAGTCGCAGACGCGCGTGTATTCCGGCGCGACGCCTTGTGGGTGATGCGGGCACCAGTAAATGGCCGTGAACCTTACTCCCGCTCGTGCCGCGAGCGCTTGCAGACGCGCTTCGACCGGATCAAGCGCAGACGGCGCGAACTTGCCGAGCGCGACGCCGCTCTGATTGCTGATGACGAAAAGCGGCATGCCGAGCGCCGCGAAAACGCGCAGCGCATCGAGCGCGCCGGGCGCGAGGCGCATGCGGTCCGGATCGACGTTCCAGGGGACGTCGTCTAGAAGCGTGCCGTCTTTGTCGATGAAAGTGGCTGCGCGCGTCATCGCGATCCTCCGCCCATTGCGACGCGGGCGGCGTCCTGCGATTCTGCGCCGCTCACGCGTGCATAGACGTGCGCGAGCGCATGCACGACGCTCGACCACGTAAACATCGCATTGGCGCGCGCGAGCCCCGCATCGCCCAGGCGTCGCGCAAGTGCGGCATCGCGCTTGAGCGTGGCGATCGCTTGCGCGAGCGCGCCCGGATGCTTCGGCGGCACGAGCAGGCCGGTCTCGCCATGCGCGACCGAATAGCGAATGCCGCCCACGTCCGCGCCGATGACGGGCGTGCCACACGCCATCGCTTCGAGCGGCGTGATGCCGAACGGCTCGTACCATGGCGTCGTCACGAACACATCGGCGGCGTTATAGAAGTGCTTCAGCTCGCTTCGTCCATGACGTCCGGCAAAATGCACGTGCGCGTCGATGCCGCATTCGCGTGCGATGCCGCGCAGCCTGCCGATCTCCGGCGTCGCGATGTCGTTGGCTTCGTCGGAGTTGCCGCCGACCACGTACAGATCCGCGCTTTCTCCATGTTCCGCGTGGCACACGCCGAGCGCACGCACGACGTTGTCGATGCCCTTGCGCGGCACCATGCGCCCGAGTTGCAGCACGATAAAGCGGTCGTGCGGCCAGCCGAGCCTGTCGCGCGCCTCGCGTCTGTCGAGCGGATGAAACTCCGCGCGGTCGAAACCGCATGGCACGAGATCGATCCGCGCGGCATCGGCATCGTAGAGATGAATCAAGTCGCTTTCGTCCTGCGGGCATTCGGCGATTACCGAGTCGGAACGCCTGACGAGTTCGTCTTCGATATCGAAGCGCGCATCGGGAAACCCGTCCGCTTCGCCCTGATGCAAGCGCCGCACGCGCCCTAGCGCATGAAACGTGGTGACGAGCGGAACGCCGAGCGCATCTTTAATGCGCAAGCCGACGAGGCCCGACATGAAGAAGTTCGCATGCACGACATCATAAGGCTGCGCTTCCTGCTGCATGAAGTCGATCATGAAATTCGCGAACGCATCCATATACGGCAGAAGCTGTTCCTTCGGCAATTGCACGGGCGGCCCGGCCGGCACGTTGATCACGCGGATGTTTTCGAAGCGCGAAACGAGCGGCAGCAGCGAGCGATCGCAGCGCGTGAAGACATCGACGTCGTGGCCTAGACGCACGAGCTGGCGCGCGACATTCGCCACGTAAATGTTCTGTCCGCCGCTATCGACGCCGCCCGCTATCGCCAGTGGCGATGCATGTTCACTGATCAAACCGATCTTCACGAATGCCTCCCTGTTATGCGATCCCCTTCCGACGTGTACGCGCGGCGCGCAATCGCGTGGATCAGTCACAAGGATTCAGCATTCGCTGTGCCACTCGTTGTGAGTGTCGGAGGAAGTGCGAAACGATTTGCGGTTCGTTGCGCAGTGAACCAAATTTCGTTTGTGCGTTGCGCCCGCACGCGCTTTTACGTGGCGCGTGTAGAACCGACAGGGCCTCTATCAGCCGTCTGCGCTTCGCGGCGCGCGTCGTCTTCATGGACGAGCTCACGCATCTGCCTCACACGTTCGTCGATTACGCGCCGCCTGGCGAGCGCCCAGGCGACGCCCTGGAGGAGCGCCATCACATCGGATCGCGGCCACGGTTCCGCGCGCATGAGCCTGAACGCATCGTAGGTGGCGCGCAGCGCTTCGGCCAAAGGCAGACGCATCCACGCGACCCACGCGGCGTTTCGCGCGAGCAGTCTGCGCCGTTGCGCGCTGTCGCGCAGCGGTGACGGATGATGATGCAGCACGAGTTCATCGATATAGACGATCTCGTGACCTGCACCAAGCACATCGAGCGAGACGAGCATTTCTTCGCCGCCGATGAAAAGCCTCGGCTCGTAGCCGCCCGCTTGCCTGAAGACTTCGGTGCGAAACACGCATGCACCCGCCATGAAGCCGATGAGGGCGGGGCCGGGCAGCCCATCGCGCGGCAGCGGGCTGTCGCGCATGCGCTCGCAGGTATCATCGGCCGCGCCGTGCTCGCCTACGACCACGCGCGCATTCAGCACGCCGACGCGCGGCGCGGCATCGAGCACTTCGACCGCGCGTGTCAGCGCGCCGGGACTCCACCACGTATCGTCATCGCAGAATGCGACGTATTCCGTGTGCACGCGCGCGACGCCGAGATTGCGCCCCGCCGCGCCGAGATTGCGCGGCGCGACAACGAGCTTCACTAACGGAAAGTTCTCCGCAATGCGCGCGGCGGCGCCATCGGTAGAGGCATTATCGACCACGACGATATCGATGCGGTCGGGCAGCGCGGCAAGTCTTGCAAGCGTGTCGAGCACCTGATCGGCACGGTTGTAAGTCAGCACGACGACGGAAAGCCGCGCGCAATTCTCGTCGGCATTAACGGCTCGTTCAGCGGTCATACCTTGGGATCTGAAGCGTCCAGAAGCGCTCGGGCGCGAAGACATCGTCGTAGCCGCTAGGGCCGAACGCTTTCAGTTGGCTGTGGTAGCAGCTCACCGCGCGCTGCTTCGCTTCGTGATGACGTGCGAGCGATGCCGTATCGATGCGGCACGAAACAGGCGTCGCGACGATGCCGTCATTGGCGAGAGCGGCGAGGCGCGCTTGCACAAGGCCGTCCATGCGCCGGTATAACGCGTCTTCGTACGCGATGCAGTGAAGCGCCGGATCGGCTAGCCATGCCATACGGGATGCGCGATGCACAAGATCGTGGTCCGAATGGAAGAGGCCGAGCGGAATATAGACCGCGCGGCAGGCCGTCGTGCAGATCACATCGACCAGCGCCGCGACAATGGCATCGGGTATTGCAACGTCGTCGCCCGCATATTGCGAGTCGAGAAAGTGGAGGTGAACGGGGCGCGCGCCGAGCGCGTCGAGCGCGGCGGCGTCTTCCTCGCGGCGCACCCGCATGGCCCAATGCGCGTTCGTGAAGCCACATTGCATGTCCCATCCGGTGACGTGCGCTTCGCGCGGCGCGCCCGCGAATACTGTGCAGACAATTGCGCCCGGCGCGCCGGCAACGGCCTCGCCGCAACTGAAGACGGCGTCGTCGAGATGGGGGGAGATGATGAGCAAGGGGTCATCGGTGCGCGCCATGGCGATCGCATTCCTGGTCGATATGCGTGGCAGTGCGCAAAGCCTGTGCCGCTCGGCTTGCCACTTTCACGGTCTGAGCACAACCTTTACGCAGCCGTCTTCTTTGTCGCGGAATGTCTTGTACATATCGGGTCCATCGGCGAGCGACACGCGATGCGTGATGACGAACGACGGATCGATCTGCCCTTCCTGGATGCGCCACAAGAGATCGTCGGTCCAGCGGTTGACGTGCGTCTGGCCCATGCGCCAAGTCAGGCCTTTGTTCATCGCCGCGCCGAACGGAATCTTGTCGATGAGGCCGCCATACACGCCCGGCACCGAGAGCGTTCCCGCGGGCCGGCATACGTAGATCATTTCGCGCAGCACGTGCGGCCGGTCCGATTCGAGCATCACGGCCTGTTTGGCGCGATCGTAGAGCGCGTCGAGGGAGCGCGGCGCGTGCGACTCCATGCCGACCGCATCGATGCATTTCTCTGGGCCTTTGCCTTGCGTCAGTTCCTTGAGGCGGTCTAGCACGCTCTCTTCCTTGAAGTCGATGCCGACCGCGCCCGCGGCACGCGCCATCGCGAGGCGCTCGGGGACGTGATCGATCACGACGACCTGCTTTGCGCCGAGCAGGATCGCGCTGCGCAGCGCCATCTGTCCGACTGGCCCCGCGCCCCAGATCGCGACGGTGTCGGTCGGCTCGATCTCGCATTGCACGGCCGCCTGCCAGCCGGTCGGGAGGATATCGCCGAGAAAGAGCACTTGTTCGTCGGTCAGGCCGTCCGGAATCTTGACGTGGGTCTTATCGGCGAACGGCACGCGCACGTATTCGGCCTGCCCGCCGGGATAGCCGCCCGTCAAATGGGTATAGCCGAAAAGGCCAGCAGTAGCGTGACCGAAAACCTTGTCAGCGTCTTCCTTGTTACGGTTACTGCGCTCGCAGACGGAGAAGTTGCCGCGCCTGCATTGATCGCATTCGCCACAGACGATCGTGAAAGGAATCACGACGCGCTCTCCGATTCTAAGCGCCGCATTCTCGCTGCCCACTTCGACGACTTCGCCCATGAACTCGTGGCCCATGATGTCGCCGGACTTCATGCCGGGCATGAAGCCATCGAACAGATGCAGGTCCGAGCCGCAGATCGCGCACGTCGAGACCTTGATGATCGCGTCGCGCGGATGTTCGATGAGCGGGTCCGGCACAGTCTCATAGCGAATGTCTTTTTTGCCTTGCCATACGAGCGCTTTCATGACGTGCATCCTCCGAGTGTGAGCAGTAGCAGCTTCCAGCAATGAGCGTACCGATCGCGCCCGGCGCGCCAGTACGAAAGCCGTGCCTTTCCAGCGCATCGCGTGGCTGGCGTGCATGGCGCAGGTTGCTATCTCGCGCATCGCAATGCGCGGCGCATCGTTGCCCTCTGTCGAGGCAACGAAACGCGAGGCGGTTGCGGAAGCGCCGCCTCTCTCACGCCACGCATGCAAAACGCACAGAGTGCGTTGCAAAGAGCACACTGGAGATGCGCGGCTCGACGGGCCCCATTTCACCGTCCCAGCAAGACGAGACAGCAGCCACGCGTGATCGGTGTGCCAGCGCGGACAGGGAACTCCAAGGGGGGCGCGCGAGCGAGCAGCACCATCGCCGCTGCTCCGAGCGCCTCGCCTCCTGTCGGGGTCGTAGACTACACCGCGGCGGCCTTGGCGCAAAAGGGGCTCTCGATCAGCCACAATCAACGGTACGCGCTGTGCCCGCGTTGAGGCGCCTCGTTGCGAACGGCAGATCGGTTCGAAATCCGGTTCGAGATCCGGGTCCTTGTGATCGTGTTCGGGCGTATAAGCGCCTTCTTCGGGATGATCCTTGCCTTTCGGAACCAGGCTTGCGTCCATGCTGCCGTGTTCGCGCTGGCGGATGGAACCGTCGGGCTTCTGCTCGACATCGCCGGCGCCGAGTTCCTCGCGCCGCTTGCGCCCGTTCGACGGGATCGGAGGGTTCGTTTGTCATGTTTGTCATTCCTGCGGGTTGAACGAAGAACGTCTGAGACGTTCAGGGCGTCAGGCGTTTCACCACTTCACCTTGCGCATCGAGAATCACGCTCGGGCGCGGTGCGACGGCGTCCGGAACGGTCACAACGCTGTCGTCGCCGACGAGGCGCGCAGGCCGGCCGGATGGCGCGCAGAGCGTCTCCGCGACGTCCGCCGCCGCGGCATGCACGGTCGCTAATGCTTCGGCCGCGTAATTTAGCGCATAGCTCGGCCAGCGCGCCAGCAATGCGGGCTGATAGGCACCGCCGGTGCGGTACTGAATGCTCTCGCCGGCCAGCGCAGTGTCGATCGTCTTCCGGTTGAGTTCGCTGAATTGCCTGAACGCGTCGTTGATGGTCAGCGTGAGGCGAAGACACGTTTCGACATTGGCGCGTGCAAGGTCGAGGCCCGGCAGGGCAAGCGTGAGTAAAAGCATGATTGCTCCTAGAAGAGATTCAGTGGATCGGCCGGTTTTCGGCGTTTCAGCGATGCGAGAGCCCGTGGGGACGAATGCTGACGAAAGCGCGGATCAACATGACGATGCCGGCCAGTCCCACCAGCACGTAGACGATGCGTGCGCCCGCCGTGCCCGCGCCAAAGAGGGCCACGACGAGATCGACATTCGCGAGGCCGACAAGCCCCCAATTCAGCGCGCCGATGATGACAAGCGCGCCTGAGATCCAGTCGATCGGGCTTCGATGCACGACGACGGTCCCCTTGGATGTCACGGTATTCATGTTTCGTTTCCTTGCGTAATGGGCGGGGGCAGCAGTCGCCGCCCCCGCACTGCGAGTTTCAATTCAGAGCGTCATCAGACCTGATTCGCTTTGCCCGCGCCCAGTTCCGCGCCGGTGGTCGGGTCCGCAGCCGGGTCCGACGCCGTGCGCGACGCCATCGCTTGCAGTGTTTGGATGTCCTGCTCGGAGACGTTCACGGTGGCCGTGCCGTCGCCGCCGTCGACCGCAGGCTGCGGGTCCTCGATGAACTGCCAGTCGGCTCCTTCGTTCCACGGGCCGCGCGCGTCGTCGCCCTTGGACATGTTGAAGTACACGCTCGTGAACTCCGGATTGCCGGGCAACTTGCCTTGCGGGAAGTTCGGCTGGATCGAATGCAAGGCCTTCTCGAACGACTTCTGATGCGCGATTTCACGGGTCATCAGAAAGCCCAGTGCCTCCTTGATGCCCGGGTCGTCGGTCACGTTGATGAGGCGTTCGTAGACGATCTTCGCGCGTGCTTCGGCGGCAATGTTGGAGCGCAGGTCGGCAGTCGGCTCACCGATGGTGTCGATATACGCCGAGGTCCAAGGCACGCCCGCCGAGTTCGTCAGCGGTGCACCGCCGCCATAGAGAATCGAGGTGATGTGCGAGTCATTGCCCGCGCCGGTCAGCGAACGATACATCTCCGCTTCGGACTGGACGCCCTCGGCCAACTGGCCCTTGGCGCCCTTGTTCAGCATGGCGACGATCGAACCGATCACTTCGAGGTGGCTGAGTTCTTCGGTGGCGATGTCGAAGAGCAGGTCCTTGCGTCCCGGATCGTCTTCGGCGACAGCCTGAGTGAAGTAACGGCAAGCAGCGGCGAGTTCGCCTTGCGGCCCGCCAAATTGCTCGAGTAGCAGGTTGGCAAGTCCGGGATTCGGAGACGCAACGCGAACGGTGTATTGCAAGCGCTTGTTGTGCACGAACATGGAGAAACTCCTTTTCGTAGGGACGAGCGAAGTCCTTGCGTGGACCGCGCAAGCGTCGATTCATGAAATGTGGGTGCTCAAAACGACTGGGAGGAGCGCCGTGGCGTCACTTGCAGTCCTGCTGTTTCGAGCCTCAGCGCAACGAATGCGCGCTGGCGTGATGCGGCAATGCCGCCGGTGTACAAGGGCGAACCACGCGTTGGCTACGATGGCTCGGTTACGGGGTCATTCGAGCAAAGGGTATGCCCACGCATGGAGCGGCCCGCGCGCTCGTGGGGCTAGCGGCCCGGCATGGGCGTTGGGCTGTGTATCACGAGGCGGGTCCGCTTCCTTCCCCGCCGGCACACGCCTGGTCACGAGTGTTGTTGCCCATGCCCGGTTCGTTCGCCAGTTGCTCCTGTGCCATCGCCCAGAAATCGCCAGAGCGCTCATCCGGGCTGCCGGCTTCTTCCCAAAGCCGATAGGCGAGTGTACGGACCTGCTCTTCGGTAGCGGGGACATTCATTCTCTTCTCCTGTGGATGGATGTTGATCGGCAGGGAAACGTCACGCTCAACGCGAAACCAGCATGCCCACGACCACGCCAGCCAGTGCGGCCATCGTGATGGCTTTCCACGGGTTCTCATGCACGAAATCGTCAGTCGTGTCGGAGGCGATCCGGTGCCTTTGGCTGATGGCGTCCTGCACCTCTTTTGCACTCGCGCGTAAATTGCTCGACGACGAACCGTCGCCTCCCGCGTCCCACGACTTGGATGCTTCACGAAAATTGCGCTCGTCGTTTTTCGCGGAGGCTTGATTGTGTTCGCCAGAAGCCATGCTTGCGCTCGTTGGAAAATCGTAGGTACTGTCGGCTCGTTCGGTCTTCAGAGCGTCGACGGGGTCGTTGTCGGTCATGCTTGCCTCCCATGTGCAAAGTGGAATACGGTGAGGCGCGGACCACTTCGACTAGTACGTATCGAATATTGAACGCGATCCGCGCATAGGGCATGCGCACCGGCGCAATCGGCGTGCCGCCGCCCCGGTTTGGCGCCGGAATGCAACGCCGCTTGTCTTTAACGATCGAGACATGGAAGACGCCCAGTTGACCGTAGGTCCATCACTGCCGCCGACAAGCGTGATGCGTGCGAGCGGCTTCGTACCACTGTGGACGGCCGGCGCGGTGTCGGCTTCGATGATGTGGCTGGAAATGCTGGCCGCTGCGCTGTTCACTTTCAATGCGACACATTCCGTCGTGGAGGTTGCAGTGGTCTCCGCCTGCCGTAGTTTGCCGCTTCTTTTGAGTGGCGCGGTCATGGGCGTCATCGCCGAAGCGGTGGACCGAAAGAAAATCGTGCTTCTCGGTCTTTTGTTGACTGGCGCTTCATCGACGACAGTCGCGGTCCTGTCTTGGCTCGGGGTGCTGTCTACGTGGCACCTATGCGCTGCCGCGTTGGTGAGCGGTGTCGTCTATGCCACCGAGATGCCGGCACGACGGCGCATGATCGCCGAGACGGCAGGCGCGTCGATGGCCGCTCGTGCGGTCGCCATTGACAGCATGACCAACTACGCGACGCGATGCATCGGTTCTCTGCTGGGTGGCTCGGTCTACGGAGCGCTTGGAATCGCAATATCGTATTGTCTCTCTGGGACGGCGTCTCTTTGCGCCGCTGTGCTCGTGTCCAGGCTCACGACCGGGCAGGCGTCGACGGCGCGACTCTCCTTGCCTCAAACGCGCCGAGACCTCATCGAAGCATGGCAATATGCCCGAGACAGCAAAATGATTACGGCGCTTTTGATCGTAACGGTCGTCACAAACTTGTGCGGTTACAGCTACAACGTCCTACTTACACCTCTCGGACGAGATACCTTCAACTTCTCGGCCTTGATGATCGGCGTGCTTTCCTCGGCAGAGCCGGCCGGGTCTTTTGTCGCCGCAGCGGTGATCGGAAGCGCTCGCATGCGTGGGCGATCTCTTCCCTGGTTACTCAGCGGGTCGATCCTGCTTTTTCTCGCGATCGCGATTGCCGGGGTCGCGAGCGCGCATCGGTGTTCGCTGGTCTTGGTGCTTGCCGTTTTCTTCATCGGCGGACTGGGAAGCGCCGCGTACAACATCCATCAGACGACCGTCGTGATCGAGTCGGTTCCCGATGGCATGCGCAGCCGTGTCTTCGGGCTGGTGACCGTCGGAATCGGATGTTGGCCAGTCGGAACGTTGTTTGCGGGCGGGCTTGCTAGCGGACTTGGACCGAGTGGAGCGTTAATGGTGCTGGGCTTGGTCGGCATCGCCGGTAATTGCCTTCTGGCAGTTAGCGTCGCGCGGGCAGGAATGCTTCGGTAGGACGGCTTTGGCGACGCAAATGCCTAGCCGCGCACTGCATGCTTCAGTCGAGAGCCAGCGCTGCGCGACTCGATTACCGGCGAGGGAGCATGTCTTTATGCTTCGCTGCGACTCGCGGAGGGAATTGCAAGAGCGGTTCTGTCCGCGCCGTTCGTTCGCGCGCGGCATAGGGATTGCGAACAAGCGCGGGCGCGGTCTTGCGCCTTACATCAACGGAGAATCCCGTGCCGACCAAACTCTCAATGATCTGTTCATTCATTCGCTCTCGGACGTCTACCGCGCAGAAAAGCAACTGACGAAAGCATTGCCGCGGCTCGCTCGCGCCGCAACCAACGAAGACCTGGCCGCCGCTTTCAGAACGCACCTCGAAGAAACGCAAGGGCAGATCGAGCGGATCGAGCGGATCGATCAGGTGGTGGAAAGCGCGGGGATCGAGCTGAAGCGGATCAAGTGCTTCGCGATGGAAGGACTGGTGGAAGAAGGACAGGAGCAGATCGAAGAAATCGAGAAGGGCCCCATCCTGGACGCCGCGCTTATCGCAGCCGCGCAGAAGGTCGAGCACTATGAAATTGCGACCTACGGGACGTTAGCCACGCTCGCGAAGAAGCTTGGCTACAACGACGGAATGACGCTGCTTCTGGAGACGCTCCAGGAAGAGAAGGCAACGGATGAAAAGTTGACGCTGTTGGCCAAGCAGGAGTTGACCGAGCAGGAAGTCGGAAAGTAGACCCATCGCACTCGCCGACGACGCCACGCGGCGTGTACGCGGAGACGTCGTCGAGCAGCGTAATTGGGAGGGTAGCAATTAGCGCGAGAGGCTGATTTCACGAAGCGGATCCGGATTCCGTAACTACAAAGCCGCGTGCCAACGTAGGATCACCTACGGTAGCTGCCTTTCGTTGCCTACCAAGCGACTGTAGGAAGAGCCGCGTGCGACAGTTCGCGGGGTAATCGTGGCGAGTCCTCGCCGCTCCCATCTCCATCTTCGGCAACCGGCCAATTGCGGACTTCCTTAGGTCCCGTCAGCCTGCCCCTCGGATGACCGCTCCTCGTTGCTCAGCGGCCCGTCAAAGCTGCGGTGCAGCTGCGCACTGCGAGTGCGACGAAGCGTCGACATGGTCGGCAGAGCGCAGCGCGCGACTTAGTCGTGCCGTACTGGCTGCGTCCGTCCTCGTGCCAACATTCTCCGTCAAGGGTTATTCTCCCGCGCTTTACGAAGCGCTGCCTCCAACTGGTCAACGGCGTAGGGCTTGCGAAGGCTTTGCCAATGAAAGTCGCCGGGGTCGATGTCTTGAACCGTGTCACGGCGATGTCCCGAAGACAGTTGAAGGTTGGGACGGCGGGTGCGGCATAGGTTAGGCAACCTTCCGATCATGGTCAATTGATTTCGAGCGTGACCGTTTCAAGGCCGCAGCGAGAATCCAGAGTTCATTCACGCCGAGGATTTTTCGGAAGTGCTTCTCAGCTTCCAGGAAGCCCGCGGCTGTCCAGCGCAACGCCATGTCGGCGTCGCGATAGCGCTTCACGCGCCCCGCGACACGGCGCACCGCGCCGTTGGGATTCTCGATGATGTTGGTCGTCGACAGCCCGCGCATGAGCGCCGGCGTCAGGCCCAGCTTGTTCACCGTGAAAGTTTCCTCCAGCCCCTCGAGCAGTGCGGCCGAGGCGTCCGGATAGTCGGCCTTGAGCCACGCCGCGTGCGTCTTGAGCTTGGCGATGCCATCGTCGGTCGACAACTTGTAGGCGGCCTTCATGATCGCGGCGGTTTGCGAAACGCTCTCCTTGGGCAGGCGCTCGAGGACGTTGCGCTGCTTGTGCACACGGCAGCGCTGCACGTGGGCGCGTTCGCCGAAGAACTCCTCGATGGCCGAGCGCAGCGCTTTGGAACCATCGATCACGAACAGGTATTCGCGATCCGCAGGCACGCCGCGCTCGATCAGTCCGCGCAACAGATCCTTGACGACCTGGGCGTTCTCACTCGACCCGCTCGCGAGACCCAGGAGGTGTTTCTCGCCGGGGCTGTCCACGCCGATAGCGGCGATGATGTGACGTGAGTCGACGATGATGCCGTCAAGGTAGATCGCCAGAAAGTCCTTGTCATCGAAGCGCCGCCCCATCAGCTCGGTGAGCGCCGTCTGGCTGGCCTTGATGAACTCGCGCGAGACGCTGCTCTTGGAGATGCCAACGGTGCCGGCCATCTCGGGCAGGACCTTGGCATATTTGCGCGTCGACACGCCCGTGACCATGATCTCGTGCACGCGCTCGGCGAGCCGCGGATTCTCGTTCAATTGCTCGTAGGCGGGGACCGGCACTTCGCCGCCGCCACGACGCCGAAGGCGCGGCCGCTTCACGTTCAACTTGCGTTCGTCCATCACAATCTGGCCTTGCTGCGAGCCGTGCCAGCGGATCTCGCCGCCTCTGCGGCCCGGATGCTTCTCGCCGGCGACTTCCGTCGCCGAGATCACCAGCAGTTGCTCGACAAGGCTACGGCCGGCTTCGTGCATCAACTCGTCGATGCTCGCGCGGGTGTTCTGAATCAGATCGAGCATGGGCAACAGGAGCTGACTGTTCTCGGCAAAACAGGCACGCAGTCCTTCCGGGTCCTGCTTGGGCACCACGTGCAACGGCGCGCTGGCGCTTTGGGGCTTCTTCTTGGTACGCTTCATTTGGCGGTTCTCCTTGGTTCCCTGTCCGGGAAGTTGGTCGTCGAAACCCGATTCTCTCGGATTTCCAACGGGGAACCGCCGCCTTCAACCTTCAACTACGCCCGGGACATTGCCCGTGTCACCGGATGCGAAAATAACCGAGATACCCCTGTGCACCGTCGCGATGCGATGAGCTAATTCGATACCGGAAAGGTCGGGCAGGTGCACATCGGTAAGAAGCACGTCGAACGGGGTTTTATCGAATGCGTCGAGTGCGGACTGCGCGCTGGACGCGGTTGTCGGGCAATGCCCTAACATTCGCAGCAGTTCGCTTACCGCATCGCGCGTCGGCTCGTCATCTTCTACGACCAGCACGCGAAGAGCTATGCGCTCCGCGACGTCGGGCGTGCTTGTAGAAACAGAGTCTGCGCCGTCTTTCAGAGGCAGTCCCTCGGAGCCCAAGACCTGTCGGACTTTGGCCGCGAGCTCCTTGCGGCTGTACGGCTTACTGATGAGCTCAACGTTGGGGTCAAGCCGGCCGCCGTGAACAATTGCGTTCTGCGTATAGCCGGAGGTGAAAAGAACGCGCAAATGTGGCTGCAGCTGAACAGCACGTCGTGCCATTTCGGGACTCTTCAACGTTCCCGGCATCACGACGTCTGTGAAGAGAAGATCGACGTGAACGCCGCTGCTGAGCACTGCAATGGCTTGATCGGCGTTGTCTGCCTTCAACACGGTGTAGCCAAGGTCGGTAAACATCGCGATTACCGTCGCTTGCACCTTAGTGTCGTCCTCGACGACGAGCACCGTCTCACTGCCTCCCATGGCGGGAGCATTAAGTCTAGTAGTCGCTTCGCGCGCTTCGGCAGACGTTCGCGGCAGGTAGATCCGTACCGTTGTGCCATGCTGCGGCTCACTGTATATACGTATGTGTCCGCCACTCTGCTTCACAAAGCCGTAAGCCATGCTGAGACCCAGCCCGGTTCCTTGGCCTTCAGGTTTCGTGGTGAAGAACGGGTCAAAGGCTCTCTCGAGCACATCGGCCGACATGCCGCATCCGGTGTCGGTCACGCCAAGCAATACATATTGACCAGCCGGCACGTCTGAAAGCGAGCGCACGTAGTCGTCGTCAAGCATCGCATTCGACAATTCCAGCGTCAGCTTGCCGCCATCGGGCATCGCGTCGCGCGCGTTGATTGCCAAATTTAATAGGACGTTCTCAAGCTGGTGAACGTCGACGAACGCATTCCAGAGGCCGCCGGACACCACTGTTTCCACTTCGATGGTTTCTCCAAGTGCCCGGCGCAGCAGATCATCCGTGCCGCGGACCATAGCTGCGAGGTTGACGGGCTCCGGCCGAAGCGCCTGGCGCCGACCAAACGCCAGTAATTGCGAGGCGAGCGTTGCGCCGCGCTCGACCGCCTGAATCGCGTTTCCGAAGCGCTCCATTGACCACTGATCCCGGGCGCAACGGGTTTGGAGCAGTTCGAGATTGCCACGCAAAACCTGCAGCACGTTGTTGAAATCGTGGGCCACGCCTCCTGTCAGCCTGCCGATCGCCTCCATCTTTTGCGCCCGAAAAAGCGCGGCTTTTGTCTCCTCGAGAAGCTTGTCGGCTTCTCGCTTCTCTGTGACGTCTCGAGTAATTTTCGCAAATCCAAGCAGGGTGCCGGAGTCGTCGCGAATCGCATCGACGACTACGTGGGCGACGAATCGTGTCCCGTCGCGGCGCACACGCCATCCTTCTGATTCGAAACGTCCCTCACGGGCTGCAATCTCGAGTGCACGTTGCGGCAGGCCGGCGGCGGCGTCTTCCGGCGTGTAGAACGTGGAAAAGTGCGAGCCCAATATTTCCTGCGCGCTGTAGCCCTTGATGCGCCGTGCGCCGTTGTTCCAGTTGGTGACAAAACCGTCTGGCGACAGCATGTAGATCGCGTAGTCAGAAACGCCGTCGACGAGTAATCGGAATCGTTGCTCGCTTTCGATTACCGCCTCGTGAGCCTTCCGTTTCTCGCTTTCGTCGCGTACAAGCTTTGCGAAGCCAACTGGGGTGCCGTTTGGATCCATGAGCACAGTTGTCACGACGCTCGCCCACAACACCGATCCGTCCTTTCGTTTACGCCAGCCCTCGATCGCGGAGCTACCTTTTTCTCGCGCCTGGCGCAGTTCAGCTTCAAACGCCTCTCGCTCCTTTGGATCATCGGGAAGCAAGACGGTCGAATGCGCTCCGATGATTTCGTCGGGGCGGTAGCCATAGATGACCTCCGCTCCGGCGTTCCAGGTCGAGATGATGCCATCGGGCGTTATGGCGAATACTGCGAGTTCTGTGACGGACCTGGCCCACTCCGTTGCCCAGTGCTCAGCGGCGGGACCATCCGGGTTCTCGGTGCGAGACATATCGTTCATTTTTTGTACATGGACGCCGTCCATTCTACAAGCGCCAGCGACAACTCAATCGCGCTGTCCACATATTGCGCCGCTCGCCGCCGTGCGTTCTGTTTCTTCCGCCAATTCCCAGATTGAAGAGCATCGATCGGTAACGGCCTCAATGCCGGGGTGAGGCGGCAGCCTTGGCAGGCTTCTGTCGCAAACCCGAGCCCTTTGGAACCTGACCGCGGCCTTGAGGCTTGTCCGCGGTTGATCCTCTTGCCGTTGCGCCGGCTATTCGACCAAGGCGCCGCGACGCGATGGGCACCAGGATTGCGTTCCTCGAGTAGAAACATATCAGGACGCAAAGGATGAGAGCAACAATTTGGGGACATAGTCAGCTACCGGAAGGGCATCAGGAGATTCATCGCTTTGCCTTCGAGCTGCACGATGGGAGTGCGGCTCCGCCCGTCCGCGAATCCATTTCTCTGCGTACTGCTCGGGTTGTCGTAGCACACCTACAAGACGGCAACGCCTTGATTCGAATGTTCAGAGCCATCGTCGAAAGCGAACCGGCGGACTATGATCGCTTGGTCGGACAGACCTTTCAGGATGATTTCATCGAAAATGGTCCGAGCGATCGCGTCGATGATTCGCAGGAATGGCAGAACGCCGATCGCTGACGCCCTGACATGACGACATTTGGACCGCGAGGCGCATGTCGGCGGCGGATTCAACCGGTCGATGCAACACCTAGAATCTGCATGAGCAGCGGAGGTGTTGCAAATGAAGCAGCGACCGAGAATCTACTACTCCGAGACCCAGAAAGCGCTGATGTGGGACCGATGGCGCAAGGGCGATACGATTCATCAGATTGCCAAGCTGTTCGATCGCGGGCATTCTTCGATTCAGCGGATACTATCGGAGACCGGCGGCATCCAGCCGGTGCAAAGGCACCGCGCGCCACAGGCATTGACGCTCGCGGAGCGCGAGGAGATTTCCCGCTTCCTGGTGTCCGGATTATCGATTCGGTCGATCGCAGCCAGGCTGGGACGCGCTCCTTCCACTATAAGTCGCGAGTTGCAGCGCAACGGAGGCGGCCAAGGCTATCGAGCAAGCCAGGCGGATGCGATCGCGTGGGAGCGGGCGCGTCGGCCGAAGGTTTGCAAATTGGTGCGCAACCAGACGCTGGCGCGAGTCGTCGCTGCAAAGCTCAACCTGCAGTGGTCCCCTGAGCAGATTGCTGGTTGGCTCAGACATGCTTATGCGGTCAACAAGGACTATTTGGTGTCGCACGAGACAATCTATCGGAGCCTCTATATTCAAGCTCGTGGTGCCCTGAAAAGGAATTGCTTGAGCACTTGCGACGCTCTCGAACCATGCGCCGGTCCCGTCATCACACACTGAAAACCGAAGGCCGCACGAACATTCGCGACGCCGTGTCCATTAGTGAACGCCCTGCTACGGCGGAGGATCGCGCAATCCCCGGGCACTGGGAAGGAGACTTGTTGTATGGCAACGCTACGAGCCAGATTGCAACTCTCGTCGAACGTCAAAGTCGATTCGTGATGCTGGTGAAAGTCGCCAGCAAGGACTCTGAGGCTGTGGTTGACGCGCTAATACGACACGCCAGCAAGTTACCCCGGGAACTGTATAAATCGCTGACGTGGGATAGGGGTTCGGAAATGGCCGATCACAACCGCTTTACTGTCGCTACCGACATTGAGGTCTATTTCTGCGACCCGCAGCATCCCTGGCAACGCGGTTCGAACGAAAACACGAATGGGCTTCTGAGGCAATACTTCCCTAAGGGTACCGATCTATCTGCCTACTCACAGACTAAGCTAAATGCCGTAGCCAGGCGGCTCAACGAACGTCCTCGAAAAACCCTAAACTTCGATACACCAGCTGAGCGATTTAACCAAATCGTTGCATCGACCGGTTGAATCCGCCGCCAGTTTTAGACATTCGCGATCTCACCCGCGAGGACGCTCACACGGCAGTTTGCCCCGTAAGCGGACACGCAGATTTTTTTATCGCGCCGAATTATGATGACCGCCGCTGGCAATGGCTTGCACCTCGGTCAGATTGGTAACCTTGGTCGGCTCTGCTCTCTGGATCGTGGTGCCGTCGCCCGACTGTCCCGAATAATTCGAACCCCACAAGCCCGTGCGGAATGAAGCCCCACCGTGGGGCGTTAGCCGAGTTAGGTTGCAAACGGCTAACGATTGTATAGGATACGTTACAAGGGTGTTTCCGGCCCGACTCGCTTTGCCCCTAAGCCGCAGCTGCAGCAAACTGGCAGCCTCGTTATGTTACGGACCTTTTTGCTTGCCGTACTTCTTCTGACTAGGGCGGCCTGCAACGCCGAAACTCCGCCGCAAGTTTTGCCAGCGTTAGGAGACTGCAAACCGGACCGTGCCTTCAATCCGGAGGAGGCTGGGATTGTCATGGTGCCGCGCCCTAAAATCTCCGACGTTGAAGTTGATTTTCAAACATTGGTCAGCCTAAAAAAAGCTCCGCAAGGCAACCAATTCTTAGGATGGTGGACGTGGCGTCTAATCGGCTACGAATACCCCTCGTTGGTATCGCTTGAAACGACAGGATATGGTCCCCAAAAGCCCGGACCTAATATTCCTACTGATTATGTGAGAGGCCATAAGACCATTGAGCAGGCTCGCGTCTGGACTTGCGAGGAATACCGACGGCTTGCGGTACCGGTCTATACCGCCGATACGATGAGAAAAGCTTTCGACGCGCTTGAAAAGGAGAATGAAGCGTTGCGAGCAGTGCTGCGGACCGCCGCGAGTGACGCGGCCGCCTTGTCTGCTAAGGTCAATGCGCTCGGCAGTCAATTAGATGCCCTTCGTGCGGACGTCCCAGGGGCGAAATCGGCAGTAGCGGCGTCGGGGGCTCGGCGCGGTCAAGCCTCCCCGGCACGACAATGACTTTTCGCGGCCTGAATAGCAGACGCTGGCCTTACGCTATTGGCGTTGTCAGTCTGCTTGGGATTTCATCCTCGGTTGCCCAATGCGAAACGCAGAACAATGGTTCGCGCGAACTCGCAGCGAGATTATCACCTACAGCGTCAGTACCTGCGCAGATGCTGATGTATCGCAAGCGCGATCTATATGTTGACCCGACGACAGGTCGGGAGCGACCAGTAATTTCTATGCCCAAGCAGACGTCTGCCAGCCAGGCGTTGCAAGAGCGGCTGGTGCTCGAACGACAGAGCTTTGAGTCTGACACGGGATACTGGAAGGGAGTCGAAGAACGGGCCTCGATAGCTGAGCTCGGCGCTACGGCGATATCCATGACAGGCTGGGGCTCGCTGCCCGGAACGATCGGCAACGTCGGTTTCGCTGCGGTGGGAAATGCCGCCAAAAGTGCCACGGACGCAGCGGTGATGAAGCACCGATCTAATATCAAGGATATTTACCGAAGTTACGGCGCGCAACTGAGAGCGAAACGACCGAAAGAGTATAGGGATACTCTAGCGATGCTATGGAGAAACAATGAGAGCGATCGTAGGGAAGCATTGAGATCCATTGCCGGTGGCATCGCGGATATGTTCGATCAGCGTCCACCGCACAGTCTAAGCGAATCAGAACTTATCGCTGCCACGCCAGATTTCATCGATGCTCTTCGCGAAGGATTGGTGAACACTCGACTTCTAAGCAAGGAGGAAATACGAGAATTAGGAGACAGAGTGTCTGCTGGAGAGGCTGCGCTTGCTAAAACCGGAGAGGCGGTATCGTATTGGCGTCGAGCTGCCGCGAACCAGCGAAAAGAAGGCGAGTACCTGCACGCGGAAGTCAGCAGCATGAAAACGTCGCTGCAGACGACTAATGGTCTGTTGTTTTCGCGCATGTCAGCCAGCGAGCAATCGCAAGCACTGAAATCAGGGATGGATCTAGGCCTTTCTGAAAAGCAACGTAACGAATTATTGAGAAAAATTGAGCCGATTGTCGACGAGGAAAATCGCAAAGCGTCCATATACGCTAGGCAAGAGACTGTCGGTAATGTAGTGACCATCGCTACGACAACCTTCGGCCTTATACGCGCCGTCGGAGGAGAAGTGCCTCCACACGTTGAGAAAGCTGTAAAGATTGGTCAAGGCTTATTTAACGTAGCTACTGGCTTTGCGTTGAATCCTATGTCTGGTATCACTGCACTTGGTGGGGCACTGTCTTTGTTCGGGCAACCAGGGGCGCAGGCATCCGATCCCGCTCTGCGACAAGAGATGAGCGAACTTAGAAAGGGCATGGAGGAAATAAAAAGAGTGCAGTTGGAGCAATTGACTCGTCTTCGGCAAATCGACGAACGTCTAATAAAGCAACATCGCGAGGTGATGTCTGAACTCGAGAAGATCAATGCGAGACTTATAACGTTGATAGCCTTCGCAATCAGACCGGTTGAGGACCGACTAGAAGCCTGTCGCTCCGTGACTAGGAAGCTCACGGATCTCGCCTCTGATTCGGCGTCCGACTCGTTCACTTATGACGTCTTCAAGACCGCCTTCGACGAAAATCCCGAACTCCGCAGCGACTTCGGCAGATGTAATTCAGTGTTACATACTCTGAGCTCTCTTTCACAGCAAGTGCCAAGTCCGTTTCTCACTCGCGGCCGTCTGAACGGAACAAATGATGCGGTGCAACAAGGCACGAGGACTGATACTACCTTCTATCGCCCGGCGTTCGACTTGATGGACCGTGTCAACAAATCCCACTCCGACTGGT
Organism: Caballeronia sp. PC1; assembly: GCF_021353155.1. NCBI lineage: Bacteria > Pseudomonadati > Pseudomonadota > Betaproteobacteria > Burkholderiales > Burkholderiaceae > Caballeronia > Caballeronia sp. PC1. Next base: position 222,568 of record NZ_JAJUBH010000004.1, on the reverse strand, counting down.
GCGATGCGCACGTACGTGTATTAGCGGCGATGCCGGGCACCATGGAGGGAATCGATGATTTATTGGGAACGTGTATCAGTGATGGAAATTACGATCCGTCACATCATCTTGAGATGGTTTCGCACGGATTCGCGATCCATAACTACCGGGAAACGCTCTCGCTGTACGTACATCATGATGCACCGCTTTACGGACCGGGAGCGGACCAGGTACCGTTGCTCGAGCTTCTTCGGCGTTACCAGAGCGCTATCGCACCGCTCTATGAGGCAGTCGATTCCAATACGCAGCTCAGTAACGTGCGATTATTACCAGCCAAGACGCTCGCGAAACGCAAAGCATCGCCATCGGCCCTCGCGTCTGAACGGCTTGCGAGGATCTATGATCTTGCGTCGTTGGCGGCCGTTCAGGAATCGATGATGGCGGGCATTGGACTATTTTCTGAGCTCAGCGAAGCAGTCGATGCCGCCGTTAGAATCTCAGTGGATGGCAACGGCGTTACTAGCTCTCCCGTAGAAAATCTGGCTCGTCCGGCCTTAGCAGCTAGCGATGCTTCGGTGGCCGAAAAAGATTCTGCTAATGCATCGATTCAGGCGTTCGACGAACGATGTGATATACGGATTGACAGCCCTATTGATGCCGCCAGGTTAGCCTGTTTGTTTGAGCGCCATCCGCAGATGCTGATGAACACAGTCGTCTGGAAAGTGCGGAAGGCATTAACGTCGCCCAGTCAGAAAAGCGCTACCGACGCCGCAAACTTCTACCTCTATGGCCTCGCGCAGCAAAATGGGAGCCTATCCGTTCTCAACGAACTAACGTCGGAATCCAAGCATCCTATCCGCTGGGTCGAAGACTCGGCTCGAGCATTTGGCTTTGTGGTCAGATACGATTCAACCACTTTCGTCCCGCCCGGACAAGCACGCCCCGCAGCTGGAGCCTATTTCAAGTTCAAGAAGCTCGATAATTCTTTATGGTATCTTCCGTCGCCCGGACGATCGGATGTTGAGCGCGGAGTAATCCGGTATCGGCCAACGGCGTATTCGTTAGCTGCGACGCGGGCAGCGACTGAGGAAGAGTACTTGTTGTATCGAGTTCATCTGACAACGAAAAGGCGCGCTCCGGTGCCCCCAGAGTCCCGATCCACCGCCGCCTACATGGTGGAGGCTCTAACCTTCTCTGAAAAGCGATAAGGAGTTCCACCGGTAACAACGCCTCCATCCAACGGTCACAGGAACCGTAAATGGTGAGCACCATAATGGACGGGCGCGAAGTGATTGCAAGATTGTAAGAACGTTTGAGGCGGCCTTGGTAGACGTCCGAAGAAGTGTCGCTAACCGTCGCTCAGGCCGCGTAATGCTCGAGGCGAAAGCGCAGCTTCGCGTGTTAGCGTCAGCGAACGCAACTAATTGTCTGCGCTTCCACGCGCCTTAGAATACAAAGAGCTCGCTAATTTCAAGACCTGTCTGCAGGAAGAGGGGCTGGACAATCAACCACCGGAAAAATCACCCTCCGTCAAGCGGATAGGGCGCGTTGAGCGCGCAAGCAGCTTTCGTCGCGCGACCGCTTCGATCCGAGCGAACCCGTCCCTGAACACGCTTACCAGTCGGCTATCGTCCGCGTTGGGCGGGAGCCAGAAAAACACTTCCAGGCACCTGCGTGGCACGACGCACGTTACGCTTTCTCCGCGCCAGTCGATCACGAAGCTAAGAGTCTGTTTGTCGGTCGAGATCTGGGGTGCGGGCACAGAGACGTTCATGAGCAGAGTGGCGGTAGGCGGACGGAATCGGCAGCTGCACCCTTCGGGATGGGTTGGGTGGTCTCGCTCGGTTTCACCAGTCTACCCGGTGCTTTTCTTCGGTTTCCTGATGACGCCGATCGCCGTCGACGTGCAAGTAAATGCTGGTCGTCGTCAGCGAGGCGTGGCCGAGGTTGTCGCGCACCATGCGCAGGTCAATTTTTTGGTCGGCCATGTGCGAGCCGGCGCTGTGTCTGAGCCAATGCGCGGATGCCTTTTCGAGTAGATCAGCTCGCGCGCTTTGCGCCTCGTCGCGCTCCCGCAGACGCGCGGCGGCACCCGCGAACACGTCCTTCACGATGGCGTGCAGCGCCGCGCGCGTGAGCGGCGCGCACGTCTCGGTGCGTTCGTTTGACGCCGTGGCGCCAATCGGCAACACGAGCGGTGTGTCTTCGTTCGGCGACGGCAGCGCGCTCAAGCCGAGGTGCTGCCGATAGCGGGACAGTTCCATCATCATCTCGCGGGTCGCGGGCACGAGCCGTTGCTTGTCGCCTTTGCCTTGAACGGTCAGCCACCAGCGCAGCGCGCCGTCCGCATCGTGTCTTACGAAGAACTGGCCCATGGTATTCGCGCCGACCTCCGCAATGCGCAGCCCGCCGAGATAGAGCAGGGTGAATAACCATCGAACGCGGTACGCGTGAAACTTTTCCCGGTCCGTTTGCTTGGGCATCGTCGCGATGAAGTCCTTGACCTCCTGCCACACGCTCGGCTCCAGATAACGGGTGATGCGAGGCGCCGCGTGGCGCGTGCGTTGCCGTGAGAGCGACAGCGGATTGCCGGCCAGGTAGCCAGCCTGCACCAGCCACGAGAACATCACGTTGAGGATGACGGTCGCCTGGCGTTGACTGGACGGCGACAGCGGACCGTAGAACGGCCGCCAGCGCGCGTCGCTGCGCGGATGCTTGCGGCCGCCCCCGGCCACCCATGTGCCGGCAGGCTGCGGGTCGGCGAGAAACTGCTGATAGCGCAAGCAGTCTTCATGGGTCAGAGAAGAGAGGGGTTTGCCCAGCGCGACGACCGACCAGAGCAGGAGCCGTTCGGCTTCCTTGCGGTAATTCTCGAAGGTGGTTTTGGTGTCGACAGAGCGTGACAGCCATGCACGGATCGCATCGAGGTCGTGATCGGCGGCAATCTGGGCGCGCCCGGTCACGGCCCGATTCAGCCCCGCGGAGCCGTCCAACTCGGCGGGAATGACGAGCGTCTCGAGTGGTGTCGGCTGCAATGCGTACGGTGGGGTCGGCGCAGCGGGCTTTGAAGTCACGGTCGTTTTAGCGGGGGCTCAGCATGAAATTATCAACATTATACGCGTAATGTCAAATAGAAGCGCGGTATTAGTTAGGTTCAATTCGAAATACGTTGTATTATGACCGCTCGATTCCGCCCACATGATCCATGTCCGACGCTCATCCTCCAATCCCGTCCGACGAAACCCGCCTCGCGGCCGATATCGAGCGGCTCAAGGTCGAATTCCCCAAGACGCGGGAGCTCTACCGCGAGGTGTGTGCCCTGCTGTTCTTCCGCTTTGGCGTTGCGCCGACCGCCAATCGCCTCTACAACCTGGTCCGCCGCGGCACCATGAGCACGCCGGCGTCGGTGCTGAGCGAGTTCTGGGCCGAGTTGCGTGAGAAAAGCCGGGTACGCATCGAGCATCCGGACTTGCCGAAGGATTTAAGCGAAGCGGCGGGCGAATTGATCGGGACTCTCTGGACCCGGGCGGCGACGTCTGCACAGGCCGAACTGACGTTCCGGCGTGATGAAGTCGAGGCGCAGCGTGCCGAGACAGAGCAAAAAGTCGTCGCTGCACGGGAAGAACTGGGCCGGACGGAAACGGCACTCGAGCAGCGTACCGCGGCACTGCTGGCGGCCCAGGTTGAGATTCGAGAACTGGAGCGGCAGCAGGCAGAAGAGGCCGCCACTCGCAAGGCGCTCGAGGCGGAGATCAAGCGTCTCGGCGAGGAGGCGATCGCGCGCGAGCGGGAACTGGAGAAGGTGCGCGACACCTTCTCGCGAGATCTGGAGAAGCTCCGCGAGACCGCCAGCCGTGCCGAAGAGCGCTTACGCGCATCGGAAAAGCGCGCGCTCCTGGAGATCGATCGGGAACGCAGCGCTACGGCCAAGGCTCAGAAGGAATTGGCCGAGGTGGCCAAGCGGGCGGACAAGCGAGAGGCCGAGCATCGTCGCACCGTCGAAGCGCTGCAGGTGCAGCAGGGCGACACGCGCCACCAGAACGGGGTGCTTCAAGGCAAGCTCGCCGCGCTCGAAGCGGCGCATCAGTCACTTCAGGAGCAGTTGAAGTCGCTGCACACCGCGGCGCGGCCGCCTACGCGCCGCGTACCCGCCGCCGAAGTCAGTCCGCCCACCAGGCGAGCCGCCCGAAAGTCAGTGGCTAGCAAAACGGCGAGAGTGAAAGGTCGCCCGTAGATAATGACCGGATCGCGCCGGAGGGGTTGCGCAATCCAAGGCCTAATGCGCGCCATGCGCGTTGTCGGCCCAAAGGAGCGAACAGATGAGAAGATCGGCAGAGAATAAGTTGAGGGTGGTGGCGGTGCGCATCGACCCCGTCATCGAACAGCGGTTGCGGGTGCTGGCAGAGGCAACGGGCCGGAAACAATCGTTCTTTCTGCAACGCATGATCGAGGAAGGCCTCGATGCGATGGAAGAAATCTGGCTGTCGCCGGACACGCTGACGAAGGTTAGAAATGGTGCTCTGCCCGACCTGCTCGCCGCACAGGGCACCACCTCGGATCTGTTTGATCTGGATGCGACCGACGTAGCCTCGTAGTAGCGGCGGGTGGCCACTTTTCATAGCCGATCACGAAGATCGGGTTTGTTTTCAATAGAGAGGAAGATTCAATGAACAAGCAGGAACTGATTGACGCAGTTGCGTCGGAGTCGGGCACGAGCAAGACCGTCGCTGAAGAGGCGATCAACGCGGTGTTTGAGACGATTTCGAAAACGGTGGCCGCGGGAGACACCGTTCAGCTGATCGGCTTTGGATCGTTCGGAACCGGCCAACGCGCCGCGCGGACCGGTCGGAATCCGCAGACGGGTGCGGCGATCGAGATCGCAGCGGCCAAGACGGTGAAGTTCACCGCCGGGAAAGGCTTCAAAGACGCCGTCAATCAGGCGTGAGCGCCGCGACCACCGAGTGACGCGAGACGACTGCAGGTCGCTTCGCCCATTTGACGGGGTCGCGATCGATCAGAAAAGCTGAGCCTCGAGCGGTGTGAGGTTCACCCATTTCACCGCGGTGCGGCGCTCCTGCCCGTCCGGGTGAATCGAGCGAATCATGACGCGTTGCCCGCGCGCTTCGCCTAGAACTTCCGCAATCCGATCTTCGTAGCGCACCAACGTGCCGCGCGCCGGCTTGCGTTTAAGTTTCGTGCGACGAGGCGGAGCGGACATTTCTTGACAGGCTGACGTGCGATGATGCGATTATGCCTGTCGTCACCTCAGCGCAGATATTTTCGTTCCTTCTCACGCCAGAGTCTCAACCATGCGCCGCATTGCAGTCCGTCATTCGCCCATTCATGGTCGCGGTGTGTTCGCCGCCGTGACAATTTCCTCGGGTGATCCGATCCTCGAGTACAAAGGCGAGATCATCTCGGCAAAAGAGGCACAGCGCCGGTATGAACGGTCGGCCGCAGAAGACGGACATACGTTCTTCTTCGGACTCGACGACGGACGCATGATCGATGGCGCACGAGGCGGCAACTCCGCGCGTTGGATCAATCACAGTTGCGCGCCGAACTGTGAAGCCGAGCAAGAGGGCGACCGGGTCTTCATTCGGGCGACCCGCAGGATTGAAGAGGGCGCCGAGGTCTTCATCGACTACGCACTGGATGTCGAAGGCCGCCGAACGGCGGCGCTCAAGCGCCTTTACGCATGTCGGTGCGGCGCTCGCCTCTGTCGAGGCACCATGCTGGATGCGCGTCGGTAGGCGCTTTGTTGTGAGGCGCACCTGCGGCACCAGGTGGCCCGTGAAAAGACCGCCGAAAGCATCGGCAACCGCTTCCTCGATGCGTCGAAATGAATTAGCCTATTCGCTCTCATCGACGACATTCCTGAGCGCGACGACCATGCCGCAAAGCATGCAACAGCTCGATATATTTGCGGACAGCCGCGACGTGGTACTGCGCAATGACGTCGTGGAGCAATTGCAGCGTCGCCATGCGGAGGACGCGCGAGCCGCACTGACGCAGCTTGCCAGCGAATACCCTGACGACAGCGCGCTGCCAGCGATGACGACGCTTGTTCGGGAACTCGAGAACGGGTCAAGCCTTCCACTGACCGACCACGCGGAGCTGGCCGCGGTCCGTCGACACCTCGAGGATGCTGTGATACCTGCGGCCCAACGGGTGCTGCCCGCACAGGACGTTCACGCGTGGACGACACCTTGCTGGCGCTCGCTCGCTCAGCGTGCTGCACCGCTGGCGTTCTGCGCGACCCACAGCGAAAGTCACGCCGCGCCGCTATGGCTTCGAGCAGTGAACTGGGCGGCGGCCACCGACGCCGTCAACACGATCGAATCGTGGTGGCGCATCCCGTCGCCACTCGGCTGGATGACCGAAGCACGCTATCGAGCGGGCGGTCTCGATGCGGTATGGCCGCTGTTTGCAGAATTGGCGTGGCTGGCACCGTCACGGTTCGCCGCATTGATTGCCGGGCTTCGGGACGCTTCGCTCGATGCGCTGCGCCGGCGCTTCGATGCTGACTTCTCCGGCACAGGCGAAATCGAGGACTATATGTGGTTTCCGGCGTGGCTGCTGGTCGTCAAGCCAGCGCTCGCAAGTCGGCTGTGCGAGGCGCGCGTCCAGCGACATTTGCCGGCGTCGCGTGCGACCGCCCTGCTCGGGGAGATTCTGCGGCGGGAACATGAGGGCGACCAGTATGAGCTGGTGACCTTACGCGAAGAACTGAGTCGGCTGCATACCGGGCTGTTTGACGCCTACATGGCAACACGGAAAGTGCAGCATCGGTGACGTGGTCTGTTTGCGTCACCGGCCTGACTTTCGCGTGGCCGCTGGAGATTTTTTGTCGGACGGAAACACAAACACGCGCTGCGATGTTGCCCGTAGCGTTGCCTCTGCCTGCTCGAGCACTTGCGAGACCAGAGGATCCTTCGTACCGAGCGAATTACTTGAGTCCGATACGGCGTGGCTTTCGGCAGGATCCTGATGCTTCTGCGTCAACGACTCGATCAGGTGCGCAAACCCTCGTAGTCCATGCGGTGATGTCAAAGGTTCCAATGCGGTCGTCCGTGGATGTCGAAGTGCTATCGTAATACGCCAAAGTGATGGTTGCTTTCTCGGCCAGCAGTCGCCGACTGGCTTCGGGGTCGCTTGTGATTTTTCTTCGAGCGGCTTTCATGCTTCACCCGGTTCCTGGCCCACGTCTTTGAAGTCGTCCCTCGGGTCATCGCCGACCAAGTCTTCGAGTTCAAGTTCGTCGATGAACTCGTCAAGCGAGACATCGACGATGTTCTCAGGGAACGATTCGAGCGTGTCGAGCCATTCTTTCACGGCCGTGCCCTTTTCGCCGTCTTTCCAGTCGTCCGAACGCTCGGCGTAGGGTTTTTCGAGTGGCCGGTACACATTCTCGAAAGCCGCGCGCACATCTCGACCCTGCTGATTGTAGTCATCGACCGCGGCCTGAAGCGTCGCGCACGCGCAGACGAGTGCTTCATTGAACACGCCCACCGCGTGTCCCAGTCTGACGCGCTGCGTGCTGAGCATATCGAGCCCCTCTTCCATGCGCTTGAGGTCCGCTGCTTTGATCTTGAATGTCATGGTTATTTGATGGTGGCGCAGATTCATTTCCCACGCTGTCGCACTGCGGTGTGTCCTGCATAACATTAGCTTAAGGGCGGCCGCGCTACCATCGTGTGAGCAAAGACGACGCGAACGTTCATGAATCGATACTTCACCACTCGGCAGGGCGCGATTCGTCGCCTCATGGCGATCAAGCGAGAGGGAACCGAGGCGTTTCGTGCGACTGTAATCGGCAGGCAGAGGGATGGCAGCGAAGTCTTCGGGCTCGAACGAGTGCTGCTGCAACTGCGGGTCGGGCGCATCGCGTATTTCTCGTGCGGAAATTCGGCCGACCACGACATCGTCTTCGTCAGCTAGACGACGGCGGTGTGCTGCCGGATTGTCATGCCGTCCCTTTTCGCCTCGGGCCGCGTTACCTGCACCGCCCCGATATAGTGACCCTAACATGGATCGACAACGATAGGTTTTTCGCATCGTACACGAAGTATTTTCCTTTTAGTCCGAATCGCCGATTGCCTTGGCGTCCATGCGCGGCCAAGATAGCGGCGGCGTCGCGAGGGCGGCGCCGTGTTTTTACTTTTAAGGTCAAACTGAAAATGGCAACTGGTACGGTTAAGTGGTTCAACGACGCAAAGGGTTTTGGTTTCATCACTCCGGATGCAGGCGGCGAAGACCTGTTCGCACACTTCTCGGAAATCCAGTCGAACGGATTCAAGTCGCTCGCCGAAGGGCAGAAGGTCACTTACGACGAGAAGATGGGCCCGAAGGGCAAGCAGGCTTCGAACATCAAGCCGGCATAAGTTGTCGCGCCCGATGGTGCGGTAGCCGTTCGGAGGCATCATCGTGAGCGCCTGACGCGGGTTCGCAAAATCGCGCATCAGGCCATCGAGCACGACTGCGCTCCACAGCTCGTGCTTGATGCGCAACACCACTCGCCTGCGCTGCACGGCCGCCGCCGCTGACTCGTCAACGATCACGGCATGGCGCACGGACCGCTTCCGAGTGCTGGTCCGGCCGATACAGCCTGCCACCGATCCAACCGGTTCCGCGCCCGTTCCTCAAGCACCGCATGCTGGAGATGATCGGGCACGAGCGGATCGAGCGGCACCGCCGCGCATTGGTCCGGCTTGCCTGTGAATGGGCCGCGCGAAGGCACCATGCCCGCACGCGGGCCGTCGCGCCACCTGGCCGGCAGATCCGAGTAACGTTCGCATCGCTGCTCGGCACCGAGCGGCGCGAGCGTACGTGCGTGCAAGATTGCGCTGATAAGCCGTGCTCGTCGTTCACCGCAAGCGCGGCACCGAAGCCAGCCGCGAACAACGCGACCGTCAGGGCGCCCGCGCCGCCCAGGGTTTTCCAGCGCCTCCTTCATCGCGCGCTCAGTAGTAGCCGCGCGGCCGCAGCGGTTCCACGCCACCCACCGAACTCATGTAGCTGTTCCATTGCTGGACCAGACTGTCGATGATCGGCGGATTCTGCGCCGACACGTCGTTGTTCTCGGCGCGTTCGGACTGAAAATCGAACAGGTGCCAATTCCCATCGGCGGGGCCGGTCGGCTTGCGAACTGCATCAACAGGATTTGCCCGGCCACAGGCTTGGTACTCGCCCTTGACTTTCCGTGAGCCTGCGTACGCTGATTTCAACGAAATCAGCGAAAGGCCCTACGTATGAAGACGAATGTCGCGAATCCCCTCCGGCGAATCCGCCCGCCGTCGCCCGAGCCACGGAAACGGACTTCCCTCGAAGCCGATCGTGAACTTGCCCATATACAGGCAGTAGTGCGGGCGGTGCGGGCATCAAAGAAAGCTACGTTGCCCATAAGCGCTTGCTACTGGAGGGCACGCCTCCGTGATCTGCGTGTCGGCTATGCATTGCTCCCCGCACAGCTTGCTCTGCTGTCTGCGCTCGAGTTTTGTGTCGACGATATCGAACAAGCAACAAGGGAGATCCACCCGAATCACACGCGCCGCGTGGCGTAGATTCGCGATGCCCATTGATCTATTGAACGCAAATTGGTATGTAGTACCTATGAGTTGAACCGCCGGCCGACCGAATGGACTCGCTCCGACGATGCTTGTCGTCAATGGCAAGCACCACCATTAAACTCAAGCGTGCTAATACGACTTATCACGCTTGAAATGATGTCCGCCGGTGCATGGGGAGGGCGTTGGAGCGCCGCCGCTTCCCTCCCACACCGTGCAATCCCGTCAGACGAGTCGATTAGCGATTGCCCGTCTGCCGTCCTGAAAACCAGCGGACCGGAAATCACCGAGTAGGCGCCTTCGGTGGCGTGATCGCGGGAACGCCCAATCGGTTGCCCTCGGCGAGCGCCGTCGCGGGCGCAAGGCACGACGCCTGAAACGGAACTGGGCCCACGACGCGGGGACCTACGCGCCCGGGCGCATGAGCGGCTCGGACATCGACAACCGCGCGCGGGCGAGTCGCGAGAGCGTATCATTTGGTCTATAATGAAGGATCAGATGATCCATATGGAGGTTGGCATGCTGTTGGTCTCGCCGGAACAGATCGCAGCCGTGATGGCGCTGCCGCGCGTCCCGCACTCGGTGGCCGAGCTCGACGCGCAGGTACGTGAGGGCCTACCAAAGTCTGCGCTCAAAGAAGGCGTCGAGCACGCGGCGCGCAGCGCCGAGGAACGGCGGGCCTTGCTCGCGCGCATCGTGCCGGAGGCGACCTTCAAACGTCGCCGCGACAAGCTCAGTCCCGACGAGTCTGAGAAGACGGAGCGGCTCGCACGAATCGTCGCGACCGCGCGTTATGTATGGGACGACGAGGGTGATGCGCGGGAGTTTCTAAATACGATGCACCCGTTGCTCGAAGGGCGCACGCCAGTGGAGGTCGCCTTGAGCGAGCTCGGCGCGCGGCGCGTCGAGGAATTGTTGTGGAAGCTGTTCTATGGGCTGCCGGCATGACCTCCTGCATGGAAGTCGTTGAGGTGCCAGACTGATGCGGATTTTTAGAATTGCGGATCGGCGTCATCCGGTGTGGAGTGGCACTGGGGCGATGCTGGTCGGCGGCCGCTTCAACAGCCCTGGCCGTCCAGTCATTTACGGCGCGCTGAATTTCGCGGGGGCGATGCTCGAGGTGCTGGTGCACGCGCGGATCGGTAAGGTACCCAAGCACCACGTATGGGTCGAGGTCGAGGTCCCGAAGGACGTGACAATCGAGCGCGCCAGCGTCGAAGACTTGTCAGCGGGCTGGGATGCGCCTGATGCGAAGGTCGCGCGCCGTTTCGGCGACAAGTGGATCGAGGAGGGAAGATCGGCGGTGCTGGTGGTCCCGTCGGTCGTGGCGCGAGCGGAATGGAATGCCGTGGTCAACCCGGCACATCCGGATGCCGGACGTTTAGTCGTCTCGGCGCCGCAGCCTGTCGTGTGGGACCAGAGGCTATTCGCACGCGGACCGGACGTGTCGCCCGAATAAGTTGAGCCGTGTCCGCGCCACAGAGGAAGTCCGCTACCAAGAAGATCGTGTTCCGGCGTCTCGGGCTTGAGGAATCAGCGAACCTCGACAACAGTGCCAGCCAAGAGTTTTTTGGCGGTGGTCGTCGATCGTTGCCTTGGCAAGACGCATCACGCGCAGCGCGAACGGTGACTCGAGAAGCGCCGCGTTTAGGACTGCCCTCGACTCGTCAAAGCAGAACTGCTTGTTGCAACAGTTCGAGTGCTTTCAATTCGTCCAACCGTCCTGTGCGCGCCTTGCCGGCAAGCGTCTTCAAAAGAGCCTCTGCTATCGGTGCTATTCCGTCAAGACCGTCCAGGCGGGTTTGCAACGTTGAGATGGCGGGCGCGGCGGTTCGCGGGGGTGCAGCATGGGCGAGCGGTGACTCCGCTGGTCGAGCAACGGCGTCTGCAACTTTACTTTCGTCTGCGCCAAAACGCTCGTCGGCGGGAGCGGCGACTGCCTCGTTGAGTTCATTTTCCTCACGACCAATCACGCCGCCTTGCCCGCCCGGCGCATCGGTCGGCGATGCCGCGGCTTGCGCGTCGCTCGGGGTGCTAGACAGGACCACGTCGCTCTGGCTTGCGGGAGCGGCTGCGTCAAGCGCGTCGTCGTTCGGTGCGGCGGCGGATGCCGGCAGCGCGGGACTGTGCCCACGGGCGCGTGATGCAGGTGCGAGAAGCAGCACCACCGACTCGGGGATGTCGGTCTCCGAACGAAGCGTGTCTAGCCAGCCTTCGGGAAGACCCAGCCGTTCGGTGAAGCGCTGTGCTTCAACGTCATCCATGCGCTTTTTGCCGTGCAGCCGATGAGCCATATTCGATCCGGTCAGTCCCATGACTGCGCCGAGCTTGACCTTGGAGCCGTTGCGTCCGGTGAGGACGTGAAGGTTGGCCCGCCTGATCCCCTCGACCGTGGCCGCGCCTTCCGAGTGGGCTCGTTCTCGCTGAGCCGCTTGACGCGGCCCGTTCTGGTTTGAAGCACCTCCAACAATAGATGGTCGGCCGCCTGCGTGCTTAGGGGTCTCCGCTGACCGGGCCTTAACCGCGGCAGGCGCGCCCTTCGAACTCTTCGATCGCATTTTTGCTTCCTCGGACAAACTGCTCGCAGGCAGTGACGGCTTTTGATTATTCGGGAGGAGGGAGGTCTCTTCAACGTCGCCTTCATCGCTAGCCTCGTCTACGCGCACGAATTCGAGCGGCGACTTCAGGCGAGCGATCACTTCCGGTGCAAGTGCAGGATGAGGTTGGTCGAAAAAGCCGGAAGGCAGCCGGAGCGCAGTTTCCATGTGGAAGGCGGTCTCGGGCGTGAAACGTTCGCCCCGCAGGAGTTCTCCTATCCGCGTCAAGCTGGAATCTAGGCCTAACGCTATATTCTCCGCGCCGACGGCATCGACGAGAAACAAATGATGGACGCTTGGGCGGGTGCGCTATCGCTCGATTTGAAGGGCGGTTGGACCCGTCCAGGGCGACTAGAGCTAGCCGGATGTTGAGGTTGGCGCCGATTGTTGGACTTGCCTCGATATCCCGCATTCGGCCCGCGGGGTTGACTCATGGTGGAACTCCGATGCAATGCGTGAGTTTCAACGCTAAGGTTATATCGGCGATCGTTGTTACCGAACGGTTGTCGCTGAAAGCGTCGGTCGCTGCTTCAATTCAATAGGCTTAGACCTAGCCGTCCGTCAGCGTTCGGCAGGCGGCTGTGACTCGCGCGACTACTGGGGCGCAATCGCCGGTGGTCGAATATATTCACTTTAATGACCAGGGGCGGCGGACATCAACGGGGAGCCGCGCCCGCTCGCGGCAAAGCGCTTGAGCCTCTCCCGCGCTTCATAATGAACGTATCGGGGCGCAACGGCTAGTTGGCGATCGGCCTCTTGCAAGACCGCCTCAAACAAGGGCAGTTCGGCCGCACCGATTGTCCATACTCTCTCCGTTTGCGCCCGCTGCAGGCAGCGCTCCAGAGCCGCTTCGGCGCGCCCATAGATGATGACCTCCGTCTCCCCGTAGCCCGCATCTTGCACGAAATAGGTGACGTAGACCAATTCGATCAACCCGTTGACCAGATACGCAGATCCAGCGCCGGCGCGACAGGCTGCGAAAGTCAAATGGTTTGACAACGCAACGGTGCGCGCCGCGGATAACGGCAGAGGCAGCAACATCTCTTTACTGAGGGGTTTGCGGGACGGCGAACGAGATACTTGCGAGCGAGGGTTGCGATAAGACATGCTGCAATAAGAGAACGAAAGGAGTCCGCGTTCAATGGGTACCCCGGAATGATAGCAGGCCGCAGGAGTCGCCACTGTGGCGCGCGCATCGCTGCACGCGCATCAGTCGGCCACTCCTTCGGCGAGGTTGAGCGGCGGCGAGCGATGTGGCCGCACGGCGGCCGCGAAAACGGTCAGAACGGCCATTAAGGTATTCAAAGAAGCGATCAACGGCGCGTGAACGCGCTAGCGAGCGTGGGTGGGCGGGGACTGGTCCGCGACTTAAAAGAGCTGGCTATCCAACGGTAGCAGATTGACCAGTTTCACCGCAGTGCGGCGCTCGGCTCCATCCGCATGGACGGACCGGATCATGACGCGTTGGCCGCGGGCCTCGCCCAGCACCTCGACAATTCGTTCTCGATAACGAGCCAACGTGCCGCGAGGCGGTTTGCACGTAGTGGTGCGGTTTGTCGTCGAGCGAGACATAGGCATATCGCAGCAGAGGCGTTGTCCCATTATGCAACGTTGCGGGCTTCACCGCGACGCATTTTGTCCACTTCCGCATGCGAGATGCGTACTGCTGCTCGCGTCGCCGGGACCATGACCGGGGTCCTTCTCACGTTGACCGCCAGGTCACATCTATTCGACCTCGCCAGTTCCGCTAGATGCAACGACTTCCAGCTTCTTGCTGTCACTCAGCGTCCTCATACGTTCCCAAGTCTGCACGCTTAGCGTCTGCTACGAGTTCCTTTAGTGCTTCAATGCCAGCGTCAGTGAAGGCGGTGATCGAGATCACCTCGTCGGGCGGCACGTCAAGGTCACTATGACGCCCAAGCAGCCGTCCTCCGGTTCGAGGTTCATATTGGCCAGTTCTTCAAGCCATTCTCAGGTTCATTAAGCATCTTGGCTACGCACGAGATGGTGTAGACGTGAGATGGGGCCGACATTGCATGCTCCAGTTTTGTGAAAGCCGAGGTTCAGCCGGATATGACGACCGTCATCAACGTGCGCATCGCTCTCGGATGCGACGCCATCCGTTGCGAGCCTGGATTGCATCCGCAAGGATGGCCATATATTCGTCATGGTCGACGCGCTCATCCGGAGGCAACCCGTATTCTTGGTGGCGGCTCAGGGCCGCTTGCCGTGCGGCTTTTCCGACAGCTGACACGAGTATCCGGCTGTATGCTTCACAAGCATAGGCGAACGTTTCCCGCTTGCTAAATGCAATGTCGAGCAGATTCGGACATTTCCTGGATTCTGCCAGCCCTATCGCTGCGCGGCGGCAGTTGTGCAGCACATGGGCCGCTTCATGGACGACGTAGTCAGCGAAGGGATCGGTATCGCGAAAGTAGGTCAGGGAGACATAGCAAGTAGTGTCCTGGCTCATGCCGACAACGCGAGCGGACACCTCTCGAAGCGGAATAGCACCCAGACTGTCCAAATAGATGTTCGCCAGTTTCCACGCGGTAGATAGCCACCTCTCCCTGGTCAGTACCTGTACGATGTTGCTTGGCGTGAGAAAGACGATGCCTCCTACGAGTGTGCGGAGAACGACCTCCCGTTCGATGGCGGAAAAGAGGCCATACACCATGGGCTTGAGCTTGTCGCGAAGCCACGGCTCTATTGGCTCTGGCATCGAGCTCGGATGGTCGAAATCCCGCGCGCGGAGCAGAGTGTCAGCGATGAGCGCAGCGCGCAACTGCTGTGTGGCGCGTGAAGCAGTGATATTCAAAGCGTCCCCTGGCCAGCCGACGAAGACGCCGTCATAGTCTCCGGTCGTGAGGTAGTGCCGAATCTGGGTCTCAACCCATTCTGCAGAGCCGATCTTCGGAATGGCCATTGAAAGTTCCCAGGTATCCGGGTCGAAGCGGGACCGCAGGCGCTCAGAACCCCAATCCCAATTGCCGGTTGAGCACAAAACGAGGGACGCTCGCGTTAAAGACCGATCGTGCAGCGTCGTGGCGGACCGATTTTCGATCGCTAACATGATATGCGAAGCTGGTGATCCGGTACTCAGCAAGAAGGTATCAGAACGCGATCGGCGCGTCAGCCGCGATGTTGATGCCGGTCGCTTGTCGGCCTTTGCTGACGTTCAGCGTTCAGCCGCCGACCGACCGCTGCAGGTCGCTCTACCGTCATTTGAGACGCGGCGCACTTGAATGCCGGCCTCCGCAAAGTCCGAATGAGTCTTCGCGACCCTCTACGGCCGTTGCAAGTCACGAGAGGTGAACGGCAGCTTTCAAGGTCCTTGGGACGCTCACGTCGTCGCAGGTATGCGACCTTTCACCAAACCGCTGACGCCGTAGAGGTAGGTAAGCCTGCGGTAGCGCACGACTGCTGCGCCTTTTTGATGGCCCATCTCGCGATTAAGACTGAAGCGATGATTTCGGAACAGTTTCGCGAGCTCGCGCGCCCGCGCTGCATGGAGGCATCGAGGATGTGTCCTTAAAAAGGAGGCGAAAAAATTTAGGCCATGAAGGTCCTGGAAACACGCCAACAATACCTCAGGGGCAAATAGGCTGCGGTTCCCCTCATCTAATCAATCGCCGAGCGACACAACCTTCGATCGACGAACATCACGGTGGCCCGATGTAAACCGTGAGACACGACGAAAGTGTCCGGCTTACAGCGACAAAAGCTGAGCGCGCTCTGTTTCTCCCGCGGGCTTCGTGCGGCGGGCCCGTCCCCGATCTTGTAACGACACCGTTCGAAACCGGCATTTATCGAGCGTTTTTTTGCAGCTCTGCTGAAGCCATGTGCGCGCAATCCCAACGGCCCTGACGCATTCGATGCTACAACGTGGGCGCTTCTTGGCAGTCCCATCGTCCGTTGTCCATACGCACGCGTTCTAGCAGGCTTTTGATGGCAGCGCCTGTTCACCTGTGTAGAAAGCGGTGGCGCCCAACTCCGCTTCAATCAACAACAGTCGGTTGTATTTGGCCGCGCGATCCGAGCGACACAGCGAACCTGTCTTGATCTGAGTTGCGGTGGTGCAGACGCTGAGGTCCGCAATCGTCGTGTCCTCAGTTTCTCCTGATCGATGAGAAATCACCGAGGAGTAGCCTGCTTCCTCAGCCAACGAAATGGCCGCCAAGGTTTCAGTTAGCGTGCCGATTTGATTTGGTTTGATCAAGATTGAGTTGGCAACTTTTCGCTCGATGCCTTCGGCGAGGATGGCCGTATTTGTCACGAAGAGATCGTCGCCGACGAGTTGAACGCGGTCGCCCAGGCGTTCAGTCAAGAGTTTCCAGCCATCCCAGTCATTCTCGGCCATGCCATCTTCAATCGACACGATCGGATAGCTTTCTACAAGATCGGCAAGAAACTCGACGAAGCCGTGCGAATCGAAAGTACGGCCTTCGGCCGCGAGCTCGTATTTTCCATTGGTGAAGAACTCAGAACTTGCGGTGTCGAGCCCCAGAGCGATGTCGCTACCCGGCTTGTAGCCAGCCTGTTCAATGGCCAGCATGATCGTGTCGAGTGCAGCCCGATTCGACGAAAGGTTGGGCGCGAAGCCACCTTCATCGCCGACCGCTGTCGAAAGCTGCTTCTTCTTCAGCACGCTCTTCAGCGCATGGAAGACTTCGACGCCCCAGCGCAGGGCTTCTGAAAAGCTGGGGGCTCCAACGGGCAGGATCATGAACTCCTGAAGGTCGATGCTGTTATCTGCATGAGCGCCACCGTTAATGATGTTCATCATCGGCAGAGGCAGGCGGGGCGCGATTGTCGTCGTAAGGTAGCGATACAACGGCACACCGGAAGACGCTGCACCGGCCTTCGCCGTAGCGAGTGATACGGCGAGAATGGCATTGGCACCAAGCCGTGCCTTTGTTGGCGTTCCATCCAGCTCGATCATGCGATTGTCAATCGCTGCCTGGTTGGCCGCCAGGCCCAACAGCGCTCGCCGAAGTTCTCCGTTGACGTGACTGACCGCCCGGCGTACGCCTTTCCCGCTATAACGCCCAACGTCTCCATCGCGCAATTCAAGCGCCTCCCGCGCTCCCGTGGACGCGCCTGAAGGGGAAATTGCAAAGCCTTCGGCGCCGTCAGCGAGAGTAACGCGCGCTCCGACGGTGGGGTTTCCTCGGGAATCGAGCAGCTCGAAGCCCTGGATGTCTTTGATCGGTGCCATGTCGTGCCTCACTGAATTTGCGCGATGCGCAGAAGGTTCGTGGTACCGGGCGTGCCAAACGGCATGCCCGCGGAAATGACGACGGTTTGACCCGATTCGCCAAAGCCTTCCGAACGAACTGTCTCGCATGCCAGCTCACTGACTTCGGCCGCGTCGACCAACTCCTTGCATAAGACCGAATGGACGCCCCAGGCTAACGCTAGACGCCGAGCCGTTCCCGTCTCTGGGGTCATGCCGATGATCGGCGCGCAGGGCCGTTCGCGCGCCATGCACAGAGCTGAGTAACCGGAACTGGTGTACGCGACGGTCGCAACGGCGTTGAGAAGGCCCGTCACGTGCCGCATCGCATAACCGATGGCATCCGATGGCGTCGCGCGCGGTTTGTCATGAGACGCGGCAATCACCTCGCGGTAGTAAGGATCATGCTCGGTCTGTGAGATGATCAGATCCATCGTCCGCACGGCTTCGACGGGATATTTCCCGCTTGCCGATTCCGCAGATAACATGACCGCATCTGCACCGTCGTATACGGCGGTGGCGACGTCCGACGCCTCCGCTCGGGTCGCTACCGGCGCATTCACCATCGACTCCAGCATTTGCGTTGCAACGATCACTGGTTTGCCGGCCTTCCGACAGGCGCGTACGATCCTCTTTTGGATAGCCGGCACTTGCTCCGCAGGCATTTCGACGCCGAGGTCCCCCCGCGCGACCATCACGGCATCTGCCTCTTCGACGATCGCATCAAGGCTGCCGATCGCCGCCGGCTTTTCGAGCTTAGCCACAATGCCAACTCGGTCGCCGACGATTCCTCTAACTTCTCGGATGTCTTCGACGCGTTGTACAAAAGACAGCGCGAGCCAGTCGATGCCTAGGGTCAGGCCGAATTCGAGATCACGGCGATCCTTTTCTGTCATCGCCGAGAGCGGCAAGACCACGTCCGGCACATTGACGCCCTTGCGCTCCGACAGTGGTCCGCCCACGACCACAGTCGTTTCCGCGAAGTCCGGTCCGCACCGCTCGACTCGGAGTTGAACCCGGCCATCATCGAGCAAAAGGTTAGTCTGCTCTTTCAGCGCGGCGAAAATCTCGGCATGCGGGAGCGCGACGCGCGTCACGTCGCCCGGCGTACCGGTGTCGAGATCGAGTCGGAACGACGCACCCTTCGCAAGTGATATGGGGCCGCTCGCAAATGTGCCAATCCGTAGCTTCGGCCCTTGAAGGTCAAGAAGCACACCGATCGGCCGACGTAAGTCTTTCTCGATTGACCGGATGACTTCGAGCCGACGTTGGTGGTCCTCATG
Organism: Caballeronia sp. PC1; assembly: GCF_021353155.1. Lineage (NCBI taxonomy): Bacteria > Pseudomonadati > Pseudomonadota > Betaproteobacteria > Burkholderiales > Burkholderiaceae > Caballeronia > Caballeronia sp. PC1. The sequence continues at coordinate 203,907 of NZ_JAJUBH010000004.1, read as the reverse complement.
GGAACCATGACTGAAATTCAGCCGAAAGACGTCGGCACCAGCCTTGAACAGCGATTCGATGATGTCTCGGCTTGTGCTAGCCGGTCCCAGTGTCGCAACAATCTTCGCATTTCGAGTTCGGCGCATCGTTATATGCTCCTTGAAAGGTCGCCACGCTGAGCGGCGATGTAGATGGCACGAAAGTCATTCACATTGGTCAGCGTCGGGCCGGTAATAACCGAGTCCCCAAGTGCTTGGAAAAAGCCGTGCGCGTCGTTGTTCTGCAGGCGATCGGCCGCACGCATATCGCGCTCTCTGGCACGCTGCAAGGTATCGGGCCGCAGAATGGCGCCAGCGATTTCTTCCACGCCATCTACGCCGTCCGTATCGCCCGCGAGCGCATATATTCCGGCTTCACCCTTTAGGGCGATGCCAAGCGAAAGAAGGAACTCGACGTTACGTCCGCCGAGACCGTCCCCTCGGATTGTTACGGTTGTCTCGCCGCCCGACAGAAGAATGCATGGTGCTTTGAATGGCTGGCCGCGTCGGCTTACTTGCTTGGCGATCCCGGCCATGACCGCACCTACGTCCCGAGCTTCACCTTCGATCGCGTCGCTAAGGATGTGCACATCAATGCCCGCGTTGTGCGCTTTGAGGGCAGCCGCTTCGAGCGCGAGTTGAGGCGTCGCGATCAAGTGCGTTTCTATCTCAGGCAAGCGCGGGTCGCCCGGCTTCAGGCTCTCGGATAACCCCTCTTCAAGGAGCGCAATGGCTACAGGAGACGCACATATCTCGTAACGGCGCAGGATGGCCAATGCATCTGAGCACGTTGTCGTGTCGGGAACCGTCGGACCCGACGCGATATCGGTGGCGGCATCCGCCGGGACGTCCGAGATAATCAGGTTGACCACGCGCGCCGGATAACAGGCAGCTGCAAGCCGGCCGCCCTTCACGCGCGACAAGTGTCGGCGTACGCAATTCATCTCGGATATCGTGGCGCCACTGTCGAGGAGTGCCTGATTGATTTCCTGCTTGTCCTGCAGTGTGAGTCCCTCCGCGGGAAGTGGGAGTAATGAAGAGCCACCGCCTGAGATAAGGCAGATGACGAGGTCATCCGCAGTCAGCCCCGAGACAAGCCGCATCATGCGCTCGGCTGCTTCCAGACCTTGTGCGTCGGGCACGGGATGTGCAGCCTCGACGATCTCGATTCGATCGCATGCGACTGCATAGCCGTAGCGGGTGACAACGAGACCCTCGAGGGAAGTGGTCCAGCGATCTTCCACGGCTTTTGCCATGGCTGCCGAGGCTTTTCCGGCGCCGATAACGATCGTGCGCCCACGGGGAGGCTGCGGAAGAAAGTGAGGCACACGCAAAGCCGGCTGCGCTGTCGCGATCGCGGCATCGAACATGTCTTTTAGAAGACGATCCACGTCCGCGCCTTTAATCTCGGCCGGCAGACCTTTGGGTTGGATGGGTTTCATTGCGGCTCTCGCGGGTTGGCTCGGGGCCTGGATCGAAGCGAGCTGACGCTACGGGTCGGTCCGCGCGCATTACGATATTTTTTCAAACGCTTAGAGAACGTCAGGACGAGCTACATCGTCCGGCTTTGTGCGGCGCGGTGACTCGTACTTTCAGGTACGCGAACTTCTTCCGCGCCCGCCGTCGTGCACAGCGAGCGCGGAACCCGAACGGACCTTCGCTTACGCAGCTTGGCTGGCAGCCGTCTTTTGGACTTGCGCGCAGACCGCTTCGGTGACTTGCGCCGTCGTTGCGGTACCGCCAAGGTCTCGCGTATGGAGCGTCTTATCAGCGGTCACCTTTTCGACTGCCTGCATCACGCGCTTGGCAGCATCGAATTCGGCGAGGTGTTCAAGCAGCATCACCACCGACCAGAACGTGCCCACCGGATTGGCGAGACCTTTGCCCATAATGTCAAAGGCGGAACCGTGAATCGGCTCGAACATCGACGGATAGCGGTGCTCAGGATCGATGTTGCCGGTCGGGGCGATGCCGAGACTACCGGCGAGCGCGGCAGCCAGGTCACTCAGAATATCCGCGTGCAGGTTGGTTGCGACAATCGTGTCAAGCGTATCAGGGCGGTTGACCATGCGCGCGGTCGACGCGTCGACGAGTTCCTTGTCCCATTTGACGTCAGGGAACTCCTTCGAGATTTCCAGCGCGATCTCATCCCACATGACCATTGCGTGGCGTTGCGCGTTGCTCTTCGTAATAACGGTAAGCAGCTTGCGCGGACGCGACTGCGCTAACTTGAATGCGAAGCGCATGATGCGTTCAACACCGGCGCGAGTGAGGATCGACACGTCCGTTGCGGCCTCGATCGGATGACCTTGGTGCACGCGGCCGCCGACGCCCGAGTATTCGCCTTCCGAGTTCTCGCGGACGATTACCCAGTTCAAATCTTCCGGCTTACAGCGTTTGAGCGGTGCATCGATGCCCGGGAGGATGCGCGTCGGACGCACGTTCGCGTACTGATCCAGACCTTGGCAGATCTTCAGACGAAGACCCCAGAGCGTGATGTGATCGGGAATATCCGGATCGCCTGCCGAGCCGAACAAAATGGCGTCCTTGTCACGGATCGCATCAAGACCGTCCTCGGGCATCATTACGCCGTGCTTGCGGTAATAGTCGCCGCCCCAATCGAAGTTTTCAAACTCGAAGGCAAACGACTTGTCGGACTTGGCAAGCGCTTCGAGTACTTGCTGGCCAGCGGGAACAACTTCTTTGCCAATGCCGTCACCGGGGATGGTTGCGATGCGATACGTTTTCATATCTGTCTCCGTCCTTCATGGGTTGAGTGTGTACAGTGCCTCGTTCAAGGCCGCCAGGACAAACGCCCCGGAGCCACCTGAGCGAGGACTTACTTGATGAAGCTGAGTTGGGCGCTGATCTTTTCGAGAATCGGCTTCTTCTTTTCGTTGAACACAGCCTTGTTTTGCGCCATGAGATTGTTGCCCTTGGTGTCGATGGAGATGATCAGGGGGCCGAACTCTCTGACACGATTGATCCACAACGTTTCAGGCATGCCTAGGTCCTGCCACTCTGCGCCCTCGATCTCCTCAACGAGAGTCGCAGCCAAAACCGCACATCCGCCCGGGAAGATGGCATGGACGGCTTTGTGCTCTTCGCAGCCAGCCGCAGTCTCAGGACCCATGCCGCCCTTTCCCACGATCAGCTTGACGCCAGTCTGCTCGATGAACTCGCGTTCGAATTTCTCCATCCGCATACTCGTGGTCGGGCCGATCGAGACCATTTCAAAGCTGCCATCTTCCTTCTTTCGAACAATCGGGCCAGCATGAAAGATCGCACCGCCCGCGAGATCGACAGGGAGTTCTCGACCTTGTTCGATGAGTCGGCGATGCGCCACATCGCGACAGGTCACAAGACGACCGGTGAGATAGACGACGTCGCCAACATTAAGATCTTCAAGATCTTCACTCTTGATGGGTGTGGTGAGGACCTTTTTCACAGAGCCACTCCTTCATGCGACAAGATTTCGTAGGACGCGTCGGCATTGATGCGAATCTTTCCGCGCCGGTGTGCCCAGCACCCCGTGTTGATCGCAACGCCAATGGTTGATGGATGACGTGCCGACGATTCGATGTTCACGCCCATTACGCTGTTGTTACCCGTCAGCCCCTGCGGCCCGATGCCGATCTCGTTGAGTCCTTCTTCGAGCAGCTCCTCCATCAGCGCAGCCCGCGGGTTTTCGCTTTTTGAGTTGACCGGCCGCAAGATCGCCAGCTTGGAAAGACGCGCCGCGGTCTCCACAGACGTCGAAACACCGACACCAACCAACAGTGGGGGACACGCATTGATGCCACGTTCGGTAATGACGTCCATCACGAACTCCGCCACGCCTTCGTAGCCCTGCCCCGGCATGAGCACTTTTGCCGCTCCCGGCAGAGTGCAGCCGCCACCGGCCATATACACGTCGATCGTGCAGCTATCGCTTTCCGGAACAATGCGCCAGTCAAGCCAGGGAATTTGCGTCCCGGTATTCGTGCCCGTGTTTTTCTCGTCGAACGTCTCGACTGCGTTGTGGCGCAGCGGTCCCATCTGCGTGGCGCCTTCAGTCGCTTCGCGCAGGATCTCTTCCAACTCTCCCAGCAGCGGAAAGTTGGCGCCGGCCTCAACAAAGTACTGGATCACGCCAGTATCTTGGCAACTCGGACGGTTCAATTTGTCGGCCGCTTCTTGGTTACCGTTCATCGAGTCGTAGATCGATTTCGCCAGCGGGTTGGTTTCCAGCGTGCGCAGTTCGGCCAGCTTTGCCTTGACGTCCGTCGGCAGACGTTTTCCGATATAGGCAGTGAATTTGGCCATGGTGTCCGTCACAGACTGAACGGCTGCTTCCTTGTCCATCTTGCATTCCTTTAAAACTTGATGATTGGGGACGTTCTTAGTTTTCAGTGCGCGGCGGCGTTGCCGGGCGTGATCGGCGCTTTTTGTGTGCGGGCAAGCAGCAAGGTAAGCACAGCGGAGAGCACCAGCAGGCCTGCAACGAAGTAGAGTCCGCCTGCGTAACTGCCGGTCTGATCTTTGACCCAACCGATCATCGCCGGCCCAGCGAAGCCGCCGAGGTTGCCGATCGAATTGATTGTCGCGATGCCGGTAGCCGCTGCGGCGCCCGAAAGGAACATCGTCGGCATGGTCCAAAGCGGCGGCTTGGCGCAGCTGATGCCGATATTGACGAGCGTTAGGGCGGCAATCAGTCCTACAACGCTGTTGGCAACGGCCGCAATCGCCAGACCGACGGCCGCCGCAACACACGCCAGCGCGACGTGCCATGTACGTTCGCCAGTGCGATCCGAGTGGCGTGACCAGAAGATCATGGCAACGACCGAGACCACCGGCGGGATGGCGTTCAGTACGCCAACCGTCATGGACGACACGCCGAGCTGCTTGATGATTTGCGGAGCCCAGATGCCCAGCGTATAGAGGCCTGCGGACGTTCCGAAGTAGATCAGCGACAAGGCCAATACGCGGGGATTAGCCAGACCACTGATGATGCCGTGCTTGGCGGTGGTGGATCGCTTGGCAGCTTCATCGTTCATGACGTTGACGAGCCAGGTGCGTTCGTCGTCCTTCAACCATTTCGCCTTCTCAGGTTTATCGGTCATGTAGAAGAACACGACGACACCCAGAACTAGCGCAGGAATGGCTTCCAGAATGAACATCCACTGCCAGCCGTGCAGACCCATGACGCCATTCATTTCGAGCAAGGCGGCGGAGAGCGGCGACCCCAGCGCAGTGGACAGTGGCGCAGCCGCCATGAAGAAAGCCACCACCCCCGCGCGGTGACGCGCCGGGAACCAATAACTGAGGTACAGGATGATGCCCGGAAAGAAACCAGCCTCAGCGGCGCCCAGCAGGAATCGGATGATGTAAAAGCTCGTTGGCCCTTTGACAAAGGCCATTGCGGCCGAAATGATGCCCCACGTGACCATCACCCGAGCGATCCACATCCGGGCGCCGACCTTGTGCAGGATGATGTTGGAGGGCACTTCGCACAGGAAATAGCCCCAAAAGAAGATGCCGGCACCAAAGCCGAGGATCGAGGCGGAGAAGCCCAGGTCCGTTCGCATCGTGAGGGAAGCGAAGCCGATGTTGACCCGGTCGATGTAGGCCACGAAGTACAGCAACATGATGAACGGAACGATGCGCCAAGTAACCTTGCGCAGGGTGCGTTTTTCCAAATCCATTTCCATGGATGTCTCCTGTTTCGATTAGCTGTGTCGCCGTCTACCGCGGCTTTAAGGTCCATCTCCGAAGGGCGGAGTGGCAATGTGGCAGTTGCCAGAACCAAGATTAAAACCAATGCGCAGCCATATGAATCGAGCTAAACTTAAAACATCATTGCAAAAAATTCACGAATCATGGACACGGAGCTCGGCTTCTTCTGCCTGTTGGTCAAACAAGGCAGTCTGGTGGCGACGGCGCAGGAGCTGAACTTGACGCCGCCTGCCGTGTCACGGCGGTTATCGGCGCTGGAAAACCGTTTAGGGGTCCGGCTGCTCAACCGGACCACAAGGCGTATCAGTCTGACGAATGAAGGCGAGGTCTACTTCGCTAATGCGCAGCGCATATTGAGCGACATCGACGACGTCGAGCGCCTGATTTCGAGCAGTCGCGCAGCGCCCCGGGGACTTTTGCGAGTGAATGCGCCACTCGGCTTTGGCCGTTCCTATATCGGCCCCGCAATTTCGATGTTTGGCCAGAACTTTCCTGAGGTGGAAGTACAACTGCATCTCACGGACCGGCCGATTAGCCTGCCAGACGAAAGCATCGATGTCTCAGTACGGTTCGGTGAGATACCAGACTCGCGGCTCATCGCCAAAAGGATTGCCGCCAATCGCCGCCTTTTAGTCGCTTCGGCTAGCTACTTGCGCAGCGCCGGGGAGCCCGCGTATCCGCACGACCTGACGCAGCATCAATGCATCGTTTTGCGTCAAAACGAAGCCGCCTACGGCAACTGGCGTCTGAGTCGCGCCGGGCGCACCGAGACGATCAAAGTGCATGGCAAATTGAGCACTAACGACGGGGAGGTTGCGCTTAACTGGGCGCTTGAGGGACACGGAATACTGATGCGTGCCGAATGGGATATCGCTAAATACCTTCGTAGTGGACGGTTGGTGCAGGTATTGGCGGACTACGAAACTCCGCCCGCTGACATCTACGCTGTCTATCCAGAGCGGCTGAATCTTTCAGCGAAAATCGCTTGCTTCGTCGAGCACCTGCGCAACTATCTGGGCCAACACGCGGACGGCCCTTCTCCAACCGGCTCGCCTTGGTAGTCGCGGGGAAAAGCCCTCATTAAGCATGATATGTCGGCGTGTCGGCACCCCTGCGAACCAGAAAAATCGGTTGTCGCCGTCGAAACCATAGGCAGGCAGCCGGAGAGTTTTAGCCTTGCCAAGAGTCGCAGAGCTTTGTCCGTTTATAGGGGCACGCCGTCGTTCCAACGACCATGGACGAAATCCCATGAACGACCGGAGCTGGCCGAGAGCGCCAGCTCGATGAACGGTCTCCAAAGCGGATGTTCAAGTCATCCACGTGAGCCTGTGGGCAATGCGTCCAAACGCGAACAAACGGCCATGAAGCGACGATCGCGGCGGTGCGCTGCACGGCCGTTGTAACCTCCATACCGGACACCGCATTTCGGGTGAACGTGTCACACCCACTTGTCGACATTCGCGCAGCCTGCGTCTCGGAAAGACGCTGGACTTGCCCCCGCATAACCGGACACCCGGTCACGCTTAGGTTGGAGAAACTGCTTGCCGACGAAACTCACGAGGCGAGCGGTATTTCAGGGCGCTGTGCGGGTGTGACTCGTTATAGTGGTCGAACGCGATGGCCAGGTTTTGCAACGCCGTCCTGGCGTCGGGTTTCGGCATCCACGAAACGTAATCACGCTTCATCGTTTTAACGAAGCTCTCGGCCATCCCGTTATCGTAAGTCAGCAACTGCTTGTCGTGATGACGGTTGCGCGACTGTAACGGTCGAGATCACCCACCCATTTCATCCCCTGCGCGGTACCCGAATCCAGTTGGCTACTCGCCGTCAGAACTGGGGAGAGGATCGTGTGATGTTCTATGACGAACATGGCCGGCTAGTGTCGATACTGGCCTCATGGACTGATGTGGACGAACCGGACGCGTTCGCTCAGACCGCAGCGGGACGCTCCGAGTTTCGTGTCGAGGACCTCCGAAGGCTGCGCGCGCTGATCGACGACTTGAAGCTGGAGGTCCTCGGCCGTGTCAAATAAATTATGCCGTCTATGTAAGCTAAATAACGCCGCTACTGTGGTGCAGGCGCTTGGAGGCGGTGACGGGAATACCGTTAATACGGTGGGATTTCTACGATTTCATGGCTGGTCAGGCCTTGACATTGAAATAAATGCGGCATATTTTAAATTACATATCTCTAGCCGGCGCAGTGACCTTGACCAAGCTCGATTCGAAGCAGGACCGCCTCAGGCGACTCGGCGTGCTGAACCCTCATCCCGAGCGGGTGCGAGCTCCTGGTTTCAGTCGAACGATTTCTTCGACGCCCGCGATCTGATCCAGGTCAAGTACGAGATGCTGCGCCACGTCAGCGTCGACGGCGCCTCGAAGGCCGACGCTGCAGAGCTGTTCGGCGTGTCCCGCCCGACCTTCTATCAGGCCGAGGCAGCATTCGCGCGCGACGGCCTGGCCGGACTCATGCCGAAACCGCGTGGGCCCAAGGGCGCACACAAGCTCAATCTCGAAGCGATGGCCTTCGTCGAACGACATCTCGAAGGAGACGGCTCCATTCACGCCCGCGCACTAGCCGAGCAACTGGAATCCGAGCTTGGCATCTCGGTCCACCCCCGCAGCATCGAACGCGCGATCGCACGCAAAAAAAAACCGTAGAACCATCTGTCGCCACCCATCCCCTCGCGCAAACCTTGACTGCTGCCTACGAGGCGCTACGCGACGCGGTGATAGAAGGCGCCCCTTGCCCAGAGGGTATGGCGGCGATTCGTTACCACGGCATGCTGCATGGACTTTCCATGCTTGCGATGACGGCCCCTGCGACCAGCGACGCTCCTGAATCTCGCAAAGAGGAACGCATGGGCGCACTCCCATCCAGCGACGAATTGGTACGTCTGTTGGCCAATCTCGTTCTGCGCACCCATTCGGAGCTCGCCCATGTCTACTGACCCGTACCAGAAAGTCACGGCCGACCACTTGCGCCGCGACGCCTTTCTATACGTGCGGCAATCTTCGCTGCGACAGGTATTCGAGAACACCGAGAGTACCAAGCGCCAGTACGCATTACGCGAGCGTGCCGTATCGCTGGGCTGGCCCATCGAACGCGTGCACGTCATCGACAGCGACCTGGGTCTGTCCGGCGCGAGCGCAGAAGACCGGGACGGTTTCCAGCAACTGGTCTCGGAGGTCGCCATCGGTCACGCCGGCATCGTACTCGGACTGGAGGTGTCACGTCTCGCGCGCAACAACGCAGACTGGCATCGGCTCATCGAACTTGCCGCATTGACCCACACTCTGATCCTTGACGAAGACGGCGTCTATGATCCGGCTTACTTCAACGACCGCCTGCTGCTCGGTCTGAAGGGAACCATGAGCGAGGCCGAATTGCACGTTCTGAACGCGCGGTTGCAGGGTGGGATGCGCAACAAGGCGCGACGTGGCGAGCTCGAACTCCCGCTGCCCATCGGACTGGTCTACCATCCAAATGGATCGGTTGTACTTGACCCTGATCAGCAAATCCACGCGAGCCTGCGACTGTTGTTCGATACTTACCGGCAAACGCACTCGGCAAGCATGGTTGTGCGCCGGTTCCGTCGCGAAGGCTGGGTCTTCCCGCGGCGCATCCGCCGCGGCATCGGCAAAGGCGAAGTGCAATGGGGCGGGCTAAACACATCGCGTGTCCTGCAGATTCTGCACAACCCCCGATACGCTGGGGCCTTTGTGTATGGGCGGACACGTATTGGACGCAAGGCTGACCTGACGAGCACGCAGTTTAAGGTTGCACAATCCGACTGGCAGGTGCTCATCCGCAGCGCTCACGTCGGCTATATCGACTGGGACGAATTCGAGCGCAATCAGGTTACGCTCAGGCAAAGCGCAAACGGATTTGGTTCGCTCGCACGAGGCACTGTCCCTCGCGAAGGCGATGGACTTCTACAAGGGCGAGTCATCTGCGGGTTGTGCGGAAATCGCATGCGGGTGCGCTACCAGAAGGTAAGCGGCAGGCTTGAACCGTACTACGTATGTCATGACGTCGCTGCCCATGATGCTGGCAAGCCGTGCCAGTCGGTACGTGGACGCGCAATTGATGATGCCATCAGCGCATTACTGCTTCAGACGGTTGGGCCGGCAGCCATCGAAGTGGCGCTAGCGGTCGAGGACGAGATCGCCGGACGCATTGAGCAGGCCAACTCCATGCGCCTGAAGCAACTGGAACGCGCGCGTTACGAAGCTGAGCTCGCGCGCCGTCGCTACATGAATGTTGACCCGGCAAACCGGATGGTTGCCGACGCGCTTGAGGCCGACTGGAATGATCGCCTTCGTCGACTGGACGTGCTACAGCAGGAACACGAACGCCAACGCCGATCGGATCAGGATCTGCTTGGCGACGAGGCTCGTGCACGCATTCGGGCTCTCGCGGATGACTTCGCCGTCGTGTGGAACGACAGACGTATCGAATCCGTCGAGCGCAAGCGTATGCTAAGACTGCTCATCGACGACGTCACCCTGGTGAAGTCGGAGAAGGTCTCGATCCATGTGCGCTTCCGCGGCGGCCGCACGATCTCACTCGCAGTCGACAAACCCAGGTCGATGGCACTTGTACGCAAGACACAACCGGCGGTCGTCACCGTCATTGATGGGCTTCTGGAAACGTGTACCGATCAGCAGGTCGCCACACGACTCAACGAGCTCGGATATACAAACTGGCAGCACCAGACATTCACCGCGCGGAAGGTGGCGCTGGTACGGACCACCTATGGGCTGCCGAGTCGATATGAGCGACTACGCGCGCGTGGCTTGCTCACCGGCGCCGAACTCGCCACGCAACTCGAAGTTAGCCAAACCACGATCCACCAATGGGGACGGCAAGGGCTTCTACGGCGGCACGTTTACGGGCATGATCACCGCTGCCTATACGAACCTCCAGGGAATGTCCCGCTCGTAAGAGGCACCGCTGGACGCAAAGCTACACAAGCAACCTTCATCGCCGCTCCAACTACCGGACAAGGTGCAATGTGAAACCTACTCCTTGCTTTGCGGGCTTCTGACGGGTGTCGTGACCGGCTTCAGTCCGATTTTCCGAGAGAACTTTAATGTGTCGTCGGCAATGTAGCAGGAACCATTGTCGCTTAACCACTCGACTTCGGTTTCGGTCTTCAACGCGCCGGCGAAGCGGTTCTCGACGGCTTGAAGCATGACGTCACGCACCATGTCGCCAGTGTAACCGCCTGTGCTTGCGGCCCAACTCATGGCTTCGCGGTCGCAACAGTCGAGTGCGAAGACGACACGCAATGGAGCACCGTCATCGCAGCGGAACTCGAAGCCATCCGAGCACCAGCGCACGTTGCTTCTGTCCACCGCGACCTTGCCATCATGCCGACGCGTAGACGAGACTTGACGAGGGCGACGTTCAAGCAGCAGGCCGTGGCGACGCATCACGCGATACACCCGCTTTGCATTGACGCGCGGTTGAGCCAGCGCATCCCGGCTTCGCCTCAGCAGCGCCCAAGCCCGTCGGTATCCATATGTCGGCACGTCGCCTAACAGCTCGTGAAGTTCGGCGACAAGCGCCATGTCGTCGAGGACCGGCATCTTGCGCCGGTCGACCCAATCAGCCGACCGCTTCGATTTGACTGCGAGATTCGAGCGCGACACACCCAGGACTTCACAGACCGTTTTCAACGGTCGTCCCCCGGCAGCAATGGTGAGCGCGCAGTCAATTTTTTTGCTCGACCATACTCCACTGCTTCACGGAGGATTTCTACCTCCATCGTCTTCTTTCCCAGCAATCGCTGCAGCTCACGAATTTGCTTCATTGCTTCGGCGAGGTCTGATGCCGGCACAACCTGCTCGCCGGCAGTGACCGCCGACAGACTCCCGTCCTGATAGAGCTTGCGCCAGCCGAAGACCTGGTTGGCATTTACTTGATGCCGGCGAGCGACGCCAGAAACGGTCGCGCCGGGCTCGAACGTCTCGCGAACTATCGCGAGCTTCTCTTCAACAGAACGCCGGCGGCGCTGCTCCGGCTGGGTCAGAACTTCTAGTGGTTCCACGTTGTGACTAGGCTTAAACATAGGCAGAAGACTACCTCAAAATTTAAGCGTTGCCGCATGTCCGGTGTTTGCGGGGGCCGGCCCAAATTGCTCTTGGGCCATACAAAAATTGGAAGCACCGTGCGATACCTCGGGATCGAGGTAGACGATGCTCTCGAAATGGCTGAGCAAACCGAAGTGTGATCGCCGGTGGCCGGCGAGCGTGCGCTTGTCGGCGGCGGATTCAACCGGTCGATGCAACGATTTGGTTAAATCGCTCAGCTGGTGTATCGAAGTTTAGGGTTTTTCGAGGACGTTCGTTGAGCCGCCTGGCTACGGCCTTTAGCTGGCGATGTCCCGAAGACAGTTGAAGGTTGGGACGGCGGGTGCGGCATAGGTTAGGCAACCTTCCGATCATGGTCAATTGATTTCGAGCGTGACCGTTTCAAGGCCGCAGCGAGAATCCAGAGTTCATTCACGCCGAGGATTTTTCGGAAGTGCTTCTCAGCTTCCAGGAAGCCCGCGGCTGTCCAGCGCAACGCCATGTCGGCGTCGCGATAGCGCTTCACGCGCCCCGCGACACGGCGCACCGCGCCGTTGGGATTCTCGATGATGTTGGTCGTCGACAGCCCGCGCATGAGCGCCGGCGTCAGGCCCAGCTTGTTCACCGTGAAAGTTTCCTCCAGCCCCTCGAGCAGTGCGGCCGAGGCGTCCGGATAGTCGGCCTTGAGCCACGCCGCGTGCGTCTTGAGCTTGGCGATGCCATCGTCGGTCGACAACTTGTAGGCGGCCTTCATGATCGCGGCGGTTTGCGAAACGCTCTCCTTGGGCAGGCGCTCGAGGACGTTGCGCTGCTTGTGCACACGGCAGCGCTGCACGTGGGCGCGTTCGCCGAAGAACTCCTCGATGGCCGAGCGCAGCGCTTTGGAACCATCGATCACGAACAGGTATTCGCGATCCGCAGGCACGCCGCGCTCGATCAGTCCGCGCAACAGATCCTTGACGACCTGGGCGTTCTCACTCGACCCGCTCGCGAGACCCAGGAGGTGTTTCTCGCCGGGGCTGTCCACGCCGATAGCGGCGATGATGTGACGTGAGTCGACGATGATGCCGTCAAGGTAGATCGCCAGAAAGTCCTTGTCATCGAAGCGCCGCCCCATCAGCTCGGTGAGCGCCGTCTGGCTGGCCTTGATGAACTCGCGCGAGACGCTGCTCTTGGAGATGCCAACGGTGCCGGCCATCTCGGGCAGGACCTTGGCATATTTGCGCGTCGACACGCCCGTGACCATGATCTCGTGCACGCGCTCGGCGAGCCGCGGATTCTCGTTCAATTGCTCGTAGGCGGGGACCGGCACTTCGCCGCCGCCACGACGCCGAAGGCGCGGCCGCTTCACGTTCAACTTGCGTTCGTCCATCACAATCTGGCCTTGCTGCGAGCCGTGCCAGCGGATCTCGCCGCCTCTGCGGCCCGGATGCTTCTCGCCGGCGACTTCCGTCGCCGAGATCACCAGCAGTTGCTCGACAAGGCTACGGCCGGCTTCGTGCATCAACTCGTCGATGCTCGCGCGGGTGTTCTGAATCAGATCGAGCATGGGCAACAGGAGCTGACTGTTCTCGGCAAAACAGGCACGCAGTCCTTCCGGGTCCTGCTTGGGCACCACGTGCAACGGCGCGCTGGCGCTTTGGGGCTTCTTCTTGGTACGCTTCATTTGGCGGTTCTCCTTGGTTCCCTGTCCGGGAAGTTGGTCGTCGAAACCCGATTCTCTCGGATTTCCAACGGGGAACCGCCGCCTTCAACCTTCAACTACGCCCGGGACATTGCCTAGCTTAGTCTGTGAGTAGGCAGATAGATCGGTACCCTTAGGGAAGTATTGCCTCAGAAGCCCATTCGTGTTTTCGTTCGAACCGCGTTGCCAGGGATGCTGCGGGTCGCAGAAATAGACCTCAATGTCGGTAGCGACAGTAAAGCGGTTGTGATCGGCCATTTCCGAACCCCTATCCCACGTCAGCGATTTATACAGTTCCCGGGGTAACTTGCTGGCGTGTCGTATTAGCGCGTCAACCACAGCCTCAGAGTCCTTGCTGGCGACTTTCACCAGCATCACGAATCGACTTTGACGTTCGACGAGAGTTGCAATCTGGCTCGTAGCGTTGCCATACAACAAGTCTCCTTCCCAGTGCCCGGGGATTGCGCGATCCTCCGCCGTAGCAGGGCGTTCACTAATGGACACGGCGTCGCGAATGTTCGTGCGGCCTTCGGTTTTCAGTGTGTGATGACGGGACCGGCGCATGGTTCGAGAGCGTCGCAAGTGCTCAAGCAATTCCTTTTTCAGGGCACCACGAGCTTGAATATAGAGGCTCCGATAGATTGTCTCGTGCGACACCAAATAGTCCTTGTTGACCGCATAAGCATGTCTGAGCCAACCAGCAATCTGCTCAGGGGACCACTGCAGGTTGAGCTTTGCAGCGACGACTCGCGCCAGCGTCTGGTTGCGCACCAATTTGCAAACCTTCGGCCGACGCGCCCGCTCCCACGCGATCGCATCCGCCTGGCTTGCTCGATAGCCTTGGCCGCCTCCGTTGCGCTGCAACTCGCGACTTATAGTGGAAGGAGCGCGTCCCAGCCTGGCTGCGATCGACCGAATCGATAATCCGGACACCAGGAAGCGGGAAATCTCCTCGCGCTCCGCGAGCGTCAATGCCTGTGGCGCGCGGTGCCTTTGCACCGGCTGGATGCCGCCGGTCTCCGATAGTATCCGCTGAATCGAAGAATGCCCGCGATCGAACAGCTTGGCAATCTGATGAATCGTATCGCCCTTGCGCCATCGGTCCCACATCAGCGCTTTCTGGGTCTCGGAGTAGTAGATTCTCGGTCGCTGCTTCATTTGCAACACCTCCGCTGCTCATGCAGATTCTAGTGGACTGTAACGTTTAAATGGGAAGTATCATTGCGTCTTGGGAGGACGCGATGAACTTGACCGAAAGCGAAATCATGGAACTGCAGCGGCGAGCCAGTGCGAGGACCGTGCGAGCGGATTCGGCACGTCGCGCTCGCCTGATCTTGCTGCTCGCTGACGGGCTGACCTGGTCGGAGATCAGAGCCAAGCTCGATTGCAGCGACAGCTACATCGATCGCTGGAGCAAGCGCTTCGCTGCGGAGCGGTTGGCGGGCTTGTTCGCTCGTCACACCGGGCGCGAACGCTACAAGGTGACCGATCGCGTGGAAGCACGAGTGCTTGCGCGTACGACCAGGCACACGCCCGCGGACGGCTCCACGCACTGGTCCACGCGCAAGCTCGCGGCCGAACTCGGCGGCGACATCTCGCACATGACTGTGGCCCGCATCTGGGCCAAACACGGCATCAAGCCGCATCGGCTGGAGGGCTACCTTGCCTCCAATGACCCGGACTTCGAGACCAAGGCGGCCGATGTCATCGGGCTGTATCTCAACCCGCCGCAGCATGCGGCCGTATTCAGCGTCGACGAGAAGACTGCCATTCAGGCGCTCGATCGCAAAGACCCTGTGCTACCCCTGTCGCCGGGACGCGCCGAGCGTCACGGCTTCGAGTACCTCAGACACGGCACGCTTTCGCTGTACGCCGCCTTCAATACAAAGACTGGCGAAGTCCTCGGCAAGACGGCAACGCGGCATACCTCGGCCGAGTTCGTAGCGTTCCTGAGCGACCTCGTGGCCAACCAACCCCGCGGCAAAGAAATTCATGTCATTGCCGACAACCTCTCGGCGCACAAGACCCGGCAGGTCGATGCGTTTCTCAGCGAGCACCCGCAAGTTCATATGCACTTCACCCCGACCTATTCGTCCTGGCTCAACCAGGTGGAGTTATGGTTCGCCAAGATCGAGCGTGACGTGATCTCGCGCGGCGTGTTCACCTCGGTACCCGATCTCAAGCGAAAGCTCATGCGCTACATCCGCAAATACAACGAGCAACCCAAACCCGTAAAGTGGAAGTACTTTGACCCAACACGTCGAATTACTCCCGTTTCAATCGTTACAGGCCACTAGGTGTTGCATCGACCGGTTGAATCCGCCGCCAACTCCGGTCGTCCGGTTGATCGAAAACGCGGTCACTGCAATGGCTCGATTGATCCAAGGTCGGCCAGTCGTCTGAAGGAATTCTCGCATTGCTTCAGTGCAATGGAGTTCGGATCAGACAGCTCATCCAGAAGAGAGTGACTGGAGTTTCTCGCGCTTCTATGTTCCGCGGGCGTCAATTCCGGTTTTCGGCTCGTCAACAACGCTGATACGTTGCGTAGATCTAGATGAGCCAGTTTCGCCACGATGCACGGTTGTTCACGTGGCTGTCGCGGCTCGTGCCCAACGAGTGTTACGCGCGATTGCGGGGCTCGGCGCGGCGTCACAATGTCATTCCGATTGTGGATGCGCCCGACTACGTCGAACGGGCCGATGCCGTGATCACGTGCGACGACAATACCTTCGATAAAGCCGCCCGCTCGCAGGTTCGCGCGCCGCTCGAACGCAAGGTCGATGTATTGCCCGAGTCCGTTCGTGTCGCCTTTGTACTGCGTTCGATCGAAGAGATGAGCGTCGAGGAGACTGCGGACTGCTTGAATACTCCAGGGACAACTGTGCGCAGCCGGCATTTTCGCGCCCGCAGCATGGTGCGCGAGTCCTGGCGAAGGATTCGATCTCGCCGAGCACGATGTATTTGAACGTATGGCGCGAACTGCGGCGCGCCCGCCGGCAATGCGACCGGCGATCTTGTGCGTCAACGCGATGGCAGCGATACATGTAAGTACGTGCGCGACCAAATGAGCATTGGTTACTCGGGGCGGTACGGTCAGACCGATCTGCATGCCGACTGGCGCTGCAACGGCATCGAGGCCCACACGACGATTCTTGGTGCCGGAGCGAACGCAGATAGTACGATTGTGCTGAGCGGCGTCTAGCAGAACGGACCGGGACACTGATTGACCTCACAACCATGGACGCCTCCGCGAAAGCGACACCACGCGCTGCGGGTCCGGCGGACGTAACACTCGGCGTCTCAAAAGTCAACCCTGCCGACCTTCGGTTCGCGTGTCGGGCGAGGTCCGTTGTCTCGGGTCACGGCCGCTCCGCCACATTTCACCTCGGCGGCATGCCGAAGCATCCATCGTCACAAGTGCGGAAAGGGGATCGGCAGTCTTTCTGACTTGTGTTGCAGAGTCAGTTCGATCTACCTTGGCGTAGTTTGCACGAGGACACGCCAGCGTCTGAGAAGACGCGTCGAATTGATTCCTGGCATGAGCTGATCTAATTCGAGCGACCTGAAACGGTGGGCGCTCGTTCCCACGATGCGTAAAATTGGAAGCTCAACAAGCGATCGCACTGGACCGGGGCCGGCATCATGGTCGACATCGACAAAACACTAGGTGCTGTGGGTGACACGGAAGATCAGTTCCGCATCCTCGTTCAAGGGGTCACCGACTACGCCATTTACTTGCTCTCCCCGGCGGGCATTGTGACAAGCTGGAATGTCGGCGCCGAGCGGATCAAAGGATACAGCCACGCCGAGATCGTCGGCCAGCATTTCTCATGTTTTTATACAGACGAGGACCGGGCAGCGGGGGCGCCTGCGTCTATTCTCGCGACGGCTGCGAGGGAGGGGCGCGTCGAGCGTGAAGCATGGCGCGTGCGGAAAGATGGCAGCCGCTTCTGGGCCCATGTGGTGGTGGATGCGATACGGGATGAAGCCGGCACGCTGATCGGCTTCGCCAAAGTGACGCGCGACATCACCGAGCGTAAGGAGGCGGCAGCCGCGCTCGAGAAGGCGAATGGGGCGCTTTTTCAGGCGCAAAAGATGGAGGCCGTTGGACGCTTGACCGGCGGCGTGGCGCACGATTTCAACAATCTCCTTGCGGTACTGTCCAATGGTCTTCAGGTGCTAGCCATGCAGTCGCGCACGCCACTCGACATGAAAATGATCGAGGGCATGCGGCGCGCGATCGACCGCGGCGCCGCACTCACGCAGCAGCTCTTATCCTTCGCGCGGCAACAGCCGCTACAGGCTGAAGTGCATGATCTGGCGGCTTTGATCCGTGATTTCGAACCCATGCTGGTGCGTGCCGGGACGCGCACCGCCTCTTGCGAAGTGAAACCATCGGATCAGCCAGCCTTCGCCTCCGTCGATGCGCCACGCTTCGAGGCGGCGCTGCTCAATCTCGTGGTGAACGCGATTGATGCCATGCCAGACGGTGGCACCGTGACTGTAGCGACCGAAGTCATCGGATCGAAGGCGCCGACGTCTGTGTTACCAGCCGGCCGCTATGTGAAAGTGTCAGTGTCGGATACAGGAACGGGTATGCCTCAGGATGTGTTGGCTCAGGCGTTCGA
This sequence comes from Caballeronia sp. PC1, assembly GCF_021353155.1. Taxonomy (NCBI): domain Bacteria; kingdom Pseudomonadati; phylum Pseudomonadota; class Betaproteobacteria; order Burkholderiales; family Burkholderiaceae; genus Caballeronia; species Caballeronia sp. PC1. The sequence goes on along the minus strand of NZ_JAJUBH010000004.1, from coordinate 185,785 downwards.
GCCGTTCTTTACTACCAAGCCGGCGGGCAAGGGCACGGGTCTTGGGCTGAGCCAGGTGTACGGGTTCATTACTCAATCCGGCGGTGATGTCGTGATCTCTAGCCAGGAAGGCGTCGGCACGACCGTCGACCTATTGTTGCCGATGGCCGAGTCCGTGGACGCGGTGGGCGCCGTCTCAACACCGAAGGTCGAGACGGTGCTCCTCGTCGAAGACGAGCCGGAGGTGCTTGGTCTTGCGGCGGAGCTTTTTCGAAGCATTGGGTACGAGGTCGTAGCTGCGAGCAGCGCCTCCGAGGCGGCTGAGATACTCAAAGAGCGGCATGACATCGACGTCGTCTTCACCGATATCACCATGCCCCACGGGATCAGCGGCTTGGAGCTGGCTTGTGTGGTCCGCTCACGGTTTCCCAATATAAAGGTCGTTTTGACTTCAGGCTATCCACTTCCGGCGCTGCGAAGCGAGCACGGCTCGATAAGTGACTTCACCTTCATGCACAAGCCGTACCGCTTGGCTGATCTCGCGAAGGCACTAAGAGCCTGAGAGGCAAATGCCGACCCGGTCGCATTGCCGCAAGACACCGCAGCAGTGTCCGAATATCGGAGCCCCGGGTAGGTCGACATTGCCAAATCGCTAACTGGCAGCCTGTTCCTGCCGTCCGGCGCCGGTGTCCCTCGCTAGCTGGTCTTGCGGCAGGGTCCAAAATTCGTCCGAGCGGTGGCCTTCAGGGCTGCCCACTTGTTTCGACAACTGGTCGTTGAGGCGACTCTAGGTGCGTTGACGCGGGCTGCAGGTGACAGAAACGCGGCTCTTTGACCTGACCTCTAACGTGACATCCGGATTAATTCCCATGAGATGCTCGACCAATCGAATTAACGGTAATAGAGCCGGCCTATCAGATCCGGGGCGCGAGCGGACCGATGAGCGTGCGCGCATGTTCAACAAGCGTCTCAAATGCCACCGGCTTTGTCAGGCAGCACTCGAATAGCAAGCCTAGCGCGCCCTTTTCTTTGAGTGGACGCGTAGCGGCGGTCCAAAGAATGATCGGGATCTTCGCCAGATCTGGGTCCGCGCGCAATGCCCTGCAGAGGGCCAGGCCGTCCATTATCGGCATCATCAAGTCGGTAATAATCAAATGGGGACATGTCGCTTTCGCAAGCTGGAGGGCTCGGTTACCGTCCGAAGCGGTGTGAACGCTGAATTCATGCAGGGAAAGGAGCAAGGCCCACGCTTCGAGCGCGCTTGCCTCATCGTCGACGAGCAGAAGAGTAGGGGAATCAGGCGAAGTAGAAGGATAGTGGTTCACAGCACGCTCGGCATACCCTGGCGAGCGTCATTGCTCATGGCCCGAAAGCTTGCCGGATACCTATAGGGTAGCAATCTGCGCGCCGCGCGAGAAAATATCCACGGCAGGTTCGCCCCGTGCATCGTCTGCGCTTTCTGCATCGCGTTCTTGTTTGCTGTTGCGACGACTAGACGGTTGACGGCCGGCGCCTCTCAATTTCTTCAAGCCATGAGGTAGGCTACTCGAAATGATTCAGTACAATTCGTGCCACGTGGATCGACGAGGTGACTCAATCAGCGTTGGGTTAGTCGCACTCGACCTCAAGGAATTTACCGCCGATATGTATAGGAACCCTGGCGGGCACCCAAACTCCCCTATATGAACGGCCCCTTTTGCGCCAGGTTTTCTCATGTTTTGACGAGCAGGATAGGTTGCAGCTCTATATGCGACCTTGTTGCAGCCCATACCGCCGCTGCGGGTCCCCATGAAATCCGCTGACTCGTGCCTCATTCCAGGGAAGAGCTCGAAGCTCGTTGGAATTTCCAGGTTTCACGAGTCCCGGTCTTACCTGTTCAGTCATTACACTTGATTGCCAACGCAACTTTTGACGGGGGCTATCCTGTATCAGAGAGTTTGTTAAAGACAACAAAGCCTCAAGCCGGCTTAATGCTCACGTGATCTTTGCTGTAAGGTCGATCGTGCGCAAGTATGGCCCAGATGATTCGTGCCATCTTGTTGGCGAGTGCGACTGCCGCGACCTTCAGTGGCCGCCGCTTCTTCAGCTGCTCGAGCCATATTCCAGGCTGTTTGGTATTGCATAGAACGCTACGCGCACCATGGATCAGCAACGTTCTCAAATAGGTGTCGCCACGCTTGCTTATACCCAGCAGCTGAACTTTTCCGCCGGTTCCTGTTTGTCCGGGTACCAGACCGAGCCACGCGGCAAACTCACGGCCCGACTTGAACGACCCGGGATCACCCATCGTTGCGACAACTGCGGTCGCGCTCAACAGACCAACGCTGGGTATTTGAGCTATCGCCCGGGATGCCTTGTCTTCCTTCATCCAAGTCTGCAGCCGTCGTTCGATTTCAACGATCTGCTCGTCGAGCTTGGTTAGGCCTTTCCACTGTTCGCGGAGCGTATCGATCAGCATAGCCGGCAGCCGCTCCGACAACCTGGCCAAAACATCCGGTATTGCCTTGTTCAGCGCGCTGCGAGCCTTGCCCATCACTTCGCCATATTCGGTTAGGAGTCCACGCAGGCTGTTTATCTGCATCGTTCGGAATTTCACCAGTTGCTGCCGCATGCGATGCATGGCGAGGACCGCTTGCTGGCCCTCAGTTTTGACGGCTACGGATTTACGCGGCATCTGCGCTGCCATCCAGATCGCTCGCGCATCTGCGGGATCGTTCTTGTTACCGATGTTGAATGCCTTGACGAACTTTGCGGGCATCAGTTTGACTTGGTGCCCCATTTTAGTGAGAGCGCGAGCCCAGTGTTGAGCGCCGCCACATGCCTCCATCCCGATCAGGCAGGGTGTGCGGTTCGCGAAATGCTCGAGAAACGCTGTGCGCTTGATCGATCTGTTGACAACCTCACCGGTGTCGGGATCGATCCAATGCATCTGCATCACGTTCTTGGCGATGTCCACGCCGACGGTCGTATAGTTCACTTTGGATCCTCCGGGTTGCCTGTGAAGATCTCATGATTTTCCAATCTGGGCACTCTGATGCCGTCGGCCCGTGAGGATCCACCCCACGCACGCCTTCAAGAAGGCCGGGGCCGTTCATATCATTCCAGGGATGGGCACTTCAATTTCCCCCACCCGATGACCACCGGCTGAACTGCTGAGCGGTCGCTAACGATGCTGCAGGACGTCTATTTTCTTCTCCTTCGAACAAGAAGGAGATCAGGGAGTGAACGTTTTGAAGCAGCATCTCCAAAGCACGATATTCACGTTGCTCGAGCGCGGCGCGAGCCAGCACAAGATCCATGAGCTCACCGGCGTCGATCGCAAGACGATCCGGCGCTATCAGGCGATCTACGAATCCCAACAGGCGGTCGGCGCAAATTCCCCCACCTCCGCGCCCACCAGCGTGGCTGAGCCGGCGGGCGCTCGAATTCCTCCACCTCAAACTCCTCCATCCCCGCGCCCACCGGCTCCTGCTCGGGCAGCGCCGGTCAAACCCTTCAATTTCGCCCGCTCGTCCAGCGAACCCCATCGCGAATGGATCGAGCAGCAGGTGCGCCTGCAGCGCAATGCCCAAGCCATCTACCAGGATCTGGTTGATCAGTTCGGCTTTACCGCGAGCTACCACAGCGTCAAGCGTTTCGTGCGCGCCCTGCGTCACGTCGACCCCGAGCCGTTCGACCGTCTTGCATTTATCGTCGGCGAGGAAAGTCAGGTCGACTACGGTGAGGGCGCCCCAGCTCTCGATCCAAAAACGGGGCGATACCGGAAACCGCGTCTGTTCGTCATGACCCTGCGGTACTCGCGACGCAGCTTCCGACGCGTGGTGTGGAAGTCCAGCAAGCAGGTGTGGGCACAGCTTCACGAGGAGGCCTTCCGGTACTTCGGAGGTTCGACGCAATACGTAGTCCTTGACAATCTGCGCGAGGGCGTCATCACACCGGACCTGTACGAGCCGGAAATCAACCGGCTCTATGCCGCGATGCTCGAGCATTACGGGGTCGTCGCGGACCCTGCACGCGTAAGGGATCCGAATCGCAAGGGTACCGTGGAACACGCGATCAAGCATACGCAGGACACGGCCCTTAAGGGTCGCCGCTTCGAGTCCATCGAAGCCCAGAACGAATTCCTGATGCACTGGAAGGAGAACTGGGCCGCCAGACGCATCCACGGCAGCGCGCGGCGGCAAGTCCAGGCGATGTTCCAGGAAGAGAAGCCGCATCTGCAGGCGCTGCCGCTCACCGGGTTCCGTTACTTCAAGGAGGTCGTGCGCACCGTCAACGAGGACACCATCGTCAGCATTGACCGCAGCAACTATGCCGCGCGTCCCGCGCCCATCGGTTCTCTCGTGTGCGTGCGCGTCTACGACACCACCCTGGAGATCCGCGATCGCCGCACCCAGAAACTGCTGCGCACGCATCCCCGCCACACCGAGCCCGGCTCGCTCGGGCTTCCCGAGAGCGAACGCCCGTTCAACCCGTCACGCCAGACAAGCCTGGCGCTGGCCAGCGCCGGCGACATCGGACCGAGGGCAAAGGCACTGTGCCAGCACCTGTTCGACGCCGAAGGTCGCGTCGGCCATCGCGGCATGTGGGGCATCGTCGCGTTGGCGAAGAAGTACCCCACTTGGCTCGTCGAACAGGCCTGCGACCACGCCTTGCGTCATCACCTCTATCGCTACCGGCAGGTGCGCGCCGTCGTCGAGCGGCTGTTCGAGCAGGCGCTCGAGCGCCTAGATCGTGCGCCGCAGCTCGCCTTGCCACTCACCCAGGAGCATGCCCTGATCCGGCCCGCCGCCGAATACGGCGCGCTCTTCAACGCCGGCGCGCAGCACAGTGCCGGCACCCACCCCTCCACAACGGGAGAAACTGAATGACCACCACGCTACCCGACATCGAACGCGCACTCAGGCTGCTACGCCTGTCGGGCGTGCGCGACACGCTCGAGACCCGGGTGCTGCAGGCACAAGGCAGCCAGCAGCCGTTCCTCGAGACCTTCGCGCTGATTCTGCAGGACGAACTCGACCGGCGCCAGTCGCGGCTCATCGAGCGACGCTACCAGCAGTCCGGACTCGAGGAGAAGCTCACGCTTGCCGAAATCGACTGGTCCTTCAACCCGAAGCTGCCGCGGCAAGCCTGTTTCCAGCTGCATACCCTGAAGTTCGTGGCCTGCGGCGAGAACGCGCTGATCATCGGCAAAACCGGCACTGGCAAGAGCCACGTTGCGAAGGCCGTGGCGTACCAGGCTGTCCTGCACGGCCACAAGGTGCAATACATCGAGACGGACGACTTCTTTAACCGATACGTGCTGAGCCCACCGGCCCAGCGCGAGGCGAGGCTACGGGCCATCCTCGAGTGCGATCTGCTCGTGCTCGACGAGCTGTTCCTCTCGCGCACGATCCCCGACAAGGCGGGGACATTGCTGCAAACGCTTATCCATCAACGCTACAAGCTGCATCGCAGCGTGGCCGTCACCTCAAACCGGATCGTCCAGGACTGGGGTGCCTATCTCGGCGACAACACGATGAGCACCACAATCCTCGACCGGCTCATGCATCATTGCCACCTGCTCGAGTTCGACGGGCGCAGCTATCGCCTCAAGGAGGCCGCCGAAACCCTTGCACGAAAAACGAAAGCGAGCTAAATAACGATCTCGTCCTGCTTCACGGGGTGGGGGAATTTACGCGCCCATAAGTAGGGAAAGTTGAACTGCCCGCCGGGGTATAGGAAAGATCCACTCAGCGAATCCTGGAAGAATTGCGAGAGCTTGGTGTGCGAGTAGACGAAGCCCGCCACTGCCGGGCCGAAGGTGTAGTTCACACCGGCGCCGAAGGTCTTCTGGGTGCTTGCCGAACGGCTAAAGGCACACCCGTCCGGCGCAAGCGCACCCTGCGGGGACGCGCCGGTTGGCTGGAAGGCGTGTCCGGAAGTATGGGCGAGTCACGTACAGGAGCGCGACGACCGCATCGTCGATCGCAGTAGTGTCGATGTTCATGACGTTCAGCGAACTCCGCGGAGCCGTATAAAGAACGAGCCCTGAACGCGTAGCTGCAAATTTTGGCGCACAGCGGCCGTTATCGCTGGCGGGTGAGCGTCAAAAGAATGTCCGAATACCAGGCACTGTTCAGACCGAGTGTCTCATCGATTTGCACGTCCCGCGTGCCCATATCGATGGTCGACGAATGAACTCCAAGAAGCACCCAAGGCAGACCCGAGCTTTTTACCGGACGTCCGTTGGAAGAATCGCTCGTCACAACCGGCGCGCCGCTCGTGCCCCGCTGCGTTCGCGCGTCGGTGATGAAGCATCCTCTTCCTTGGAAGCGGAGGCCGAATGCCGACGCTATGACGCCTTGTCTAACGACAGGGAGATCGTGCGGCGAATCGTGAAACCCTAAGGGAAAGCCGGCTATTAGCACGCAAGTGCCAATCGGCTTCACACCGTCTGCCTTGGGAAGATGATCGGGACCAAACGCGTCGAATGTCGCGGTCTTCGGTAGCCGATCCCTTCGAAGCTCCAAAACGGCAACGTCGATCTCGCCACCGTCATCTGAGCCTTCTCGCCAAAGGCCAACGCCCTTCGCGTACAGAGGTATAGAAAACCATGTCGAAGCGCCCAGATTGTCACCATCACCATGCAGTTTTATCTCAATCCACTCAGGAAAATGTTTGCTAGCCTCGTCTTCGACAACGTGACGGCTCGTCATGAGAAAAAGCCGCTCATCGCGAGCGAAAAAAAATCCGCTCGCGTTAGTTAGATGTCGATTTTGTGCGAAGGTCCTGATGCGCGCCACTGTGAGCAGAAGCGCTTCGGCAGCGTGTTTCGAGACCCCCGCGCTTTCATCGGACAAGCAACGACTCGAACTCGAGCCACTGAGAACGAGTTGCTGAATCAATTGAAGCATAGCGTCGCGTAGCGGCGTTGCTTGATCCGATGACAGAAAATCTACCACGGACATCTCCGACGCATTGCCGCCCGAAGCGGCGTTCGGAACATGGCGCACAACAGGCCGTTCGTCGGCGCCGATATGCAGCAGCCATCTTTCGCCACCGGGGCTTGCGTATAGTTCGACAGAGTTCGTTTTCATGAGTGCGTGTCCTCTTGAGGGGTCTCGCGCGATGGCCGTGGAAAAGATTGGTGGCTCGGCTCAGAGGCGACAGCATATTGCGTGCAATGTAGAGACGATATAGACGCTTGCCGCTATTCGTCGTCTGCGGGACCGAAGCACGTCAATTGCCGCTTGGCAGGCGCACTCAGTGATGAGACAGCACCGCGATGGGGGACGGGCAACTTCACTCGCGATGTGCAAGCGCGGTCTGGAGCCACCATTGTCCGCGTTCTTTTCAACGGCTAAGGACTTCGGCCGAAAACTCGCGGTTTAACAAACGCTCCCGCTGTCGGGAAGAAGGAAGGCGCTGGAGCGTGACGAACTTCACGAGGGCTCAAACCGATCAGCACGCCAATAACGCAGGAGGCGGTTTGCCATATGTCAGAACCCTCATCTTGCACGACTCAGAAAAAGTCGGTGTTCAGTATCTTGATGGGTGAGCTAAAGCCACGTTTCGCTTTGCAGCTTGCCACCGCAACGATTCGCAAAAAGTGCGTCTGAAGTGCAGCTCTATCGCCTTCCAGGGATCCGTCCGAATCGAAGACCTCGACCATGCAGTTTCGCGTGACCTGGACCTGGAAGGACCTGCATTGAATCTCGTGGCGGAAAAAGAGGTCACCGCCAAGCCGTAGGATCGGCCTTGTTGGCGAGCAAGGCGCGGACAGTTCCGGCTGCTGCAAAGAAACGTGGCCCCTCCTTCCTTCGTTCACCAGCCTGTTGCGTCGCCTGCAGACAGGACAGACGAAATAGATGCCGAAGGCATCGATCGCCGGCTCAACGCTTTGAGCGGGTAATTCAAGCAGGCAACGGACGCACTTCCACATCGTGACCTCCCGGTCGTTGGCAATCCTTGCGAAGCGAGAAGCAACAAAATTCTACCTCTGCTCGTGCACGATCATCTCGCGTAGACGTTTCGCATCCGGTTTCGGACGAGGGAGCCGCGCGAGATGCAATTCGAGCCACGTCGTCACGGCGCACATGATGTCCCGGTGCGCTGGTGACCCGGAATGAAGACACGTGCTTCATCGATCCATTGATGAAGTGCGCGGCCCACTTCTTCGATCGGAAGTGCGGCCATGAACCTAACCGACCCACATGCGTGTACCCTTTGTTGATACCATCGCCTCAGCGATCGACCGCAATCGCAGAGCACCAGGCAAGCTAGCCGCGAGCCATGCTGCTGCAGCATCCTCAGGCGTCGCATCCGCGCAGCGGAGTGACGTCACCCGGCCCGATACCAAAGCACAAGCCGAATCAGTTTCGAGCCCACTGGTTGGCATGGTCAATGGCCTCGGCGCGCGAGTCGAACTCTGCCAGATCGCCGCTCAGGACGACATCGGTTGCACTTCCGTAGGCACCGCTGATGCTTATCCTCACATGTGCAATAAACTCGCCGTCGGCACTGCGTGGAGTGGGATCGACCTCGAACCGTTCAAGATTGCCTTGCATTGAGTTCCCTTATTTCAGCCTACAACGACAGCGAACAGTTGCAGTTCATTCGCGGCGAGTGCCCATGGGCCAAGCGCAAATGTCGCGCATAGCACGCCCAAGGCGCAGTCACCGCAAATGTCGTTTGTACGTGAGCGAATGGGAGAGCTGTTCGATCGGACTTACGTGAAGCGGTTTTGACCGCTTTGCACGGTCTTCGATGTGATATCGGTACATTCCTACCGGGCGCTGGAAGGCAGTGAGATTTGGCCGCTACAAAGTCAGTAGCTTCATCCTACCCTCGCTGTGAATTTTGTACAGCGGAATCTGCACGTCGTCATGCATGGAAATGGCAGCCCAGCGATGTCGATATCTAGCTGCGCTCTGTCCGCTCCGGCTCGCGCGACGGTCGCTTAGCTGCCTGGCCATTTTGCCTTGCCTACCGGCCGGTGCGGGCCGAAGTTGGGAGTTCACTCATGTTGATGCCGACATCCCATTGATCCGTATGCCAGCATCGCACTGAGCCGTCTTTTCCCGCGAACTCCTGCCCGCAGCGACGATTCGACATCGAGCGCGCCGGACCACACGAAGTTCGGCATGTGGATCAAACGGGCATTTGCGTCAACAATCTAGCCGATCGAGCTTGAAGACGCGGCTCGTGCCAGCCTCCCCAATGTCTCCGGGCGACAGATGCGAATCGCGACATCGTAGCCTTCGTCGTAGCGCGAATGCCTGTCGAAGCGGCTGAATGCGCGCGAGAACACGGGAGAATGAAGTTCAGCCCTTTTAAAGAAGGGGCGGGGATGCTGACAGGAGCGTCTCCTCGAGGTTGAAGATCCACTATACCTGCAATGCCGGTGAGGGTCGCGCGGTAAACGGGATGTGCTGTCCCGGACCCGCGGACCCATCGGGGGCAAGGAACGTGCAGTTAGACGAATCGCTTCGGTGCCCATCCGGTTCATCCGGCCAGCCGAAAGACCTTGACGGTTTTCGAGGCGAGGCGTAATTTTCCTTGGGAAGTCTTCAAGAAGCGCGATTGCTGCTCATCATTGACCGCAGCCTGCGGTGTTCGTTGTCCTCTCCCTCCTTGATCCTTTATTCCGGGACTTGTCTCGCGGTCCCATTTGTTCGTCCATCTTCAGGAGAGTTTCATGGATACCGGCACCGTCAAGTGGTTCAACGACAGTAAGGGTTTCGGGTTTATCACACCCGACAAGGGTGGCGATGACCTGTTCGCGCATTTCTCGGAGATTCGCGCCGAAGGCTTCAAGACGCTCGCAGAAAATCAAAAGGTCAGCTATGAGACGAAGAGCGGCCCTAAGGGTCTGCAAGCCGCGAACATCACGCCGATCTAAGTAGCCTTCCTGCCGACTCCGCGTGGGGGAGCCGGCAGTTTCGTGCTGGGGTAATCAGACTTCGTCCGCCTGCTCGACCGGGTATTGCCCGTCGGGCCTTGAATAGTACTCCTGAGGACTTGGATATCGTAAAGGCTAAGACCCCCGAGGGGTTACCTCGGGATCGGCATAGGCCTTTGGTAACCGTGCGAAGCCGCGGCGACCAGAGTGCGGGTTGATTCTTCATCGCGTGGTACGATGGCTCACCACTACTGGAGTTCTCGATGTCACGCATGTTGAAAGTTGGAAACCATGAATTCCATATTGTGGTTCAGCCGCTTACTGACGGTGGCTTCACCTACGCGTGTGTCGATGTAGATTTGAGCGGTTCAAACGTCAGCGAGATCCGCTATGACAGTCATCTTCGCTTTGAGACTGAGGACGAGGCCTATGAAGGCGGCTCGGCTCACGCACGACGGCAGGCGGTGAGGGTAAGCCGTTAGCCGGCCCCAATGGAGTTGATCTAGCGGCTCACGTTGGCATTTCCATCATGCGATCTGTCTGTAACCGTCCTCTCCTTCGGTCGGACGGCGACCTTATCGTCCGGCAAACGATCCCGAACAAGCGCTTCCAGGCCGTGCTGCTCTTAAAATGCTCGACGCATCTCGCCAAAATAACCGGAATGGCAGAACAAGTACGTCGCGGCGATACATCGTCTGAGGGAAGCTTTGAAGCGATCTAGTCCGTCGATGAGAGAAAACGCCACTTCGCGGCATTGACGTCGATGCGCGCATCGTTCTCAAGTCGCTTTTCGGCACGGTCGGACTCTGCCTGCCGCAAGGCTTCTGCGCGAGCCTTTTGAGTTGCCGTGAGGTCTTGCTTTCTGAACGGCGCGGCGGGGTCGGTCGGGATTCGTTTTTGCATGTTGATGTTCGAAAATAAAAGGGAAGGTTGGTGAAGGCCGCAGCGTGTGCAGTCAGCCAGACGAGCGTGCGCCGCATGGCGGAACAAAGCAAGAACAATCGTCAGACTTCGACGGGCGATACATCGAGAGAATTTGCGGACACGGCTCTCGGGGCTTGTCGTCGAGCCAATTAAATAGATCGCGACAGCGATTAAAAATGCGCTCAGAATGGACCAAATGGCGGTCCGTTCCGTGGCCGACACACAGGGGCGCAAAAATGGCAAAAGGTCAAATGCGAAGTAATCGCGAAGCAAAAAAGCCCAAACAAACAAAAAAACTGTCATCTCCGGTGGCCGATCCGTTCAAAATCCCGTTTCTGAAGACTTCGGGATCGACGAGCGCTACGAAGAAGAAATAGCCGAAGTGCCGCCGTAACTTGCATGCTCTCATGCGTGGGTCAGTCTTACCTCATGTCGGCGCTTTCGAAGGTATTATCGTGCCGTCCGGTAGAAGCTGCATTTTTCATTCGATGTTCCGGGTATTTGACGCGCTTCCGAGTCTCGGTTGATTCATTGGCGCATTTTCCGTGGATCGACCCCTTGGGAGCGAAATGGTCGCCAAGTCTCGTCATGGCGTGACGCAATGAGCAGCCCCCAAACGTCTCACAGTGCCACATTAAGGCATTAAGGCGCCTATCGTTACTCAGAGCCTGTGCGCTTCGGGGAACATCGCATGATGTTCCGCCCGCGTGCGAGTCATGATCTACGTCTTCTGAGTACGCAGTTGCTGATTAGCCCGACGCCCGATCGCCTGCATTGGTTGCATGATGTATTCGACAATTCGGTCGCAGTCGTCACGTTCTCGGGTGAGGCGTCCGAATTAGTCTTCCGAAGCGAGGTGACACTCGAACACTACGAAGCGCCACGCCCGATTATTCGCTGGAAGGGTACCCGTCGAAGTGGCCCTTCGCGTACACCAGCGAGGAAGCGTCGAATCTCGTGAACGCGCGAAGCCGGCCGATCCTCACCGACGATGTGGACGGATGGGCGCGACGTTTCATCAGACCGAGCGGCTCGACCGAAACGATGACCTTGCTGCGCAGCATGACGCTCGAGATCAAGAACAGCTTCACGTACGTGCGGCGAGTCGAGAAGGGCGTCAACCAACCCGCCGAGACGTTACGGCTGGGCAGCGGCAGTTGCAGGGATTTCGCGGTGCTCATGATGGATGCGGTCCGCTCGCTGGGCCTGGCGGCACGATTTGTCAGCGGCGATATCTTCGTGCCGCACCACGACACGACCTTGGGCGGCGGTGCGACGCACGCATGGTTGCAGATTTATCTTCCCGGTGCCGGCTGGGTAGATTTCGATCCGACCAACAGCATCATCGGAAACCGGCATCTGATTCGTGTGGCTGTAGGATCGAATTCGGATCAGGCGCTGCCGCTGTGGGGAACATGGCACGGCGCGATGCATTCGTTCCGGAGTCTCGACGTAGACGTGAGCGTAACTGAAGACAATTGATGGAAACATCTTTGCGCCTCCGCGCCCCATGACTTCTCAATGCAAGGATGGTTCGATGAAACTCCGCGTGGGCTATGAACTGATCTATGAATGTGCGCAGCCGACCCCGATGATGCTGATGTTGAACACGCACTTCTCCCGCGCGCAGGACGTGCTGTCAGGTGATCTGCTGGTGGTCGATCCACCCGTGCCGATCACGCAGTATCGCGACAGCTTCGGTAATCTGTGCAGCCGAATCGTCGCGCCGTCGGGGCTGATCTCATTGTCCACCAGCGCATTGCTTGAAATCTCCGATCGACCCGAGACGCGCGAGCCGGTCGGGCATCAGCATCCTGTCGAGACGCTGCCGGATGAATGCCTGGTGTTTCTGCTCGGCAGCCGATATTGCGAAACCGACCTGTTGTCCGCCATGGCGTGGAAACTGTTCGCCCCGACTGCTCCAGGGCGTGATCGGGTGCAGGCGATCTGCGACTACGTGCATCACCACATCAAGTTCGGATACGGGTTCGCACGACCGACCAAGACCGCGTTCGAGGCGTTTGAGGAAGGCGAGGGTGTTTGTCGCGACTTCGCTCATCTGGCCGTGGCGCTGTGCCGCGCGATGAATATTCCGGCGCGCTACTGCACCGGCTACATCAGCGATGTCGGCGTGCCGCCACCGTATAGCGCGATGGATTTCGCGGCCTGGTTCGAAGCCTATGTGGGCGGTTCATGGCAGACCTTCGACCCGCGCAACAACGTGCCGCGTATTGGCCGCGTGCTGATGGCGCGAGGTCGCGATGCCGCCGATGTCGCCATCAGCAATACGTTCGGCCCGACCAAGCTGATCAAGTTCGACGTCCACTGCGCACCCTTGTGAGCCCGAACGACTCGGTTGCGGGGTGAAGCGCACCGGGAATCTCGGAGACCGTTTTGCTGGAGTTACGCAGCCATCGGCACTCCAGCGAGTTGCTCATAGTAACGGGCTTCCGCTTCGGCCGGTGGGATGTTGGCGATAGGTTCAAGCAGACGTCGGTGATTGAATCAGTTCACCCATTCAAGCGTCGCCAGTTCGACCGCCTGCACATTACGCCACGGGCCACGGCGATGAATAACTTCTGCCTTGTATAGGCCGTTGATCGTTTCAGCGAGCGCGTTATCGTATGAATCGCCTACGCTGCCGACTGACGGTTCAATCCCTGCTTCAGCTAGCCGGTCCGTGTATCGAATGGAAACGTATTGCGACCCGCGATCCGAATGGTGTACCAAACGGTTAACCTTCTGCTGGTCGGGCCTCGTGTAGTGCTTGCTCCAGCGCATCCAATACGAAATCGGTACGCGCTGAACTCGACAACCTCCATCCCACGATGCGTCTCGCAAACACGTCAACGATGAAGGCAACATACGCGAATCCTTGCCAAGTCGCGACAAAGGTGAAGTCGGAAACCCACAGTGCGTCGGGCTTTGACGCCTTGAACTGACGCTGCACATGATCAAGCGGACAAGGCGCGCTTTCATCGAGCACGGTGGTTCGCATCGACTTACCCCGCTGTACACCCTGCAGGCCCAGTCGCCTCATCAACCGTTCAACGGTGCAACGCGCAATTCTGAATCCTTCGCGCAGCAACTGTCGCCAGATCTTGCGCGCACCGTACACGCGAAAGTTCTCTTCCCAAACGCGGCGGATGTGCTGGCACAACAAAACATCACGCCGTTGCCGCGCTGGCAGCCTACGTGGATCAGCGCGCCGCGACGCATACAGGTAGTGAGTCGACGGGGCGATCGGCAATACTCTGCAGATCGGCTCGACTCCGTAAGCCGACCGGTGATCGTCGATGAATGCGATCATCGCTTCGGTCGGCGGTCGAGCTCCGCCTGTGCGAAATAGGCCGAGGCCTTACGCAGGATCTCGTTCGCCGGGCGCAGTTCCCGGACCTCTCGTTCAAGCTCGCGGATCCGATCTTCCTCTTGCCTCGCAGGGCCTGCTCGCTCACCACGATCGCTCTCAGCTTGACGGACCCAATTTCTTAGGGTCTCGCGCGAACGCCCATCTTCCCGGCGATCGACTGAATCGCTTCCCACTGCGTGGCGTATTCCGAACGGTGCTCGAACACCATACGAACCGCTCGCTCGCGCACCTCGGCCGAACACTTCGGCGCTGTCTTCCGTGTTGCTTTGTCGATGTTTTCCATTTCCTCATTCTCTCAGGAGTTGAGGTCTCCGGAAAACCCAGTGCGCTTCAAAGCGTAATCGAGTGCTTGTCTCCGGTAAGCATTCGACGGGACGTCAGTTTTTACTACCACCGGCATCGGTGCGCGCATGTTTAAAGTAGCCCGCCTTGCGTGGAAATATCCACGGAAGACGACGGCGAATGAAGAGGGAGTGACGGCTTTCGGGGAAAAGGTGAACAGCAAGAAAGGTTCAGTCAATGAGGGTGTTGGCAAAGCAACGGACGATCCCGTTCTGGACGCCAAGCGTGACGCTCAACGGGTCGGCGGCCAGGCCAGAAAGCAGATGGATGATCTGAGCGAAGATGCGAGTCACACCGATAGCGCGAGTTGGACCGTACCTATTGCTGCCCGGTCCGAGGCGAAGAAGGCTTGACGCAAGAGCAGGCGAGACCCAGCGCCGTCTGGCGTGTGGCGGCCGTCGATCTATCGGGCAGGTTTGCGACGGTCTTATCGTACGGGCGACCGCCAAGGGCAGCATCGCGGTCGCCGCGAAGCAAGGCGTCCTCGGCAGATTGGTCTTCGCTGAGCTTGGGGATCTCGGGTTCGTTGCTCTCGGCTATGCTGATTCGTTTTCGGTCGGTCATTTAGATTGCGGATGTGGCATATTCAATAGCGCTTGGATGCGCACATGGCCCTGAATTGGAGCCTGCGGTTAGTCCGCGCTCGAGGGGCCAAGCAGCGCGTCGATCGCAGCTTGCCCGGCGCTTTCCGCAATGAGATAAGACCATCTCCGTGTGAACGGGCCGTTATGAATTTTGATGCTGTGGCCGCGCGCTCCGAGTACGCCGAGATTGCCACCGCCCTTAATTTGTAAAGTCACGTCATACAAGTCTTCGGCGGATACTGCTAACGCGACGTGAATCTCGAAGCCACGATAGGGAATGATGCGATACATGAGACGCTCCTTGAAGTAAATCACGCGCCTCTTTATGGGGTTGTGCGGTAGCGGTTTTGATTATCGCCAGTTGTGCATGCGCATGCGCATGCACAGGCGCTATGGCCGGACCGAATCGCGCGAAGCGCATCGGCTTTCGCAAGACATTTCGTTATCCAAACTCTCAAATACGTAGCGCTCTCGCTTGATTCAGTCCAGCGGCCAAGGGCAAGCGTCTCGCTCGATCAAATGGCGGTGATAAGGTGTTCATGTGGTTTGGACGTATAGAAAACCTGAGGTTACAGATCGCTGACGTCCGCGCCATCAATCTTTCCATCGATGATGTCCTCGCCTTGCTGCCATGCGGCACGTCGTGCAGCGCCGAAATCTGAGATTGCCGCCGCCAGCTTCAACCGGAATACACGGCTCGCGCCGGCCGCGCCAGCGGCCTCTTGACGGGACACGCGTACCGCGACCTCAAAGCCTTCGTCATAGCGGGAATGCCGGTCAAACTGATCGAATTTGCGTGCGAAGACAAGGGGGTGCAGCTCGAAGCCCTTGTAAATGCGAGGCGGCAAGGTTGACATGATCTTTCTCCAAGGGCGTTCCCACTATACCCGCAAATGCGTGCCCGGATTAAATTTCGCGCGGGTAGCGGTCCGCTTCGGCGGAGTCAGCGTTACGACTACCCGCAGTTGTCAACCCAGTTTTGGGCCCAATCAGAGGAGTGTCGGATTGCCTCACGTTCGCTGGCGAAATAGTCGAGCGAAAAAAATCGGTACTGCGCATCGGCAGACCCCGACCGCAGGCGTGACAACAGGAGGTTCGACGAAAACGAACCGTCTGGCAGGCGATGCGCAGATGGATGAACGGCGTAGCCGCGATAGTGATGATGGGAATTTTGGGTTTGCATTTTGTAGTTCTATATATGGAGGATTACGCGCGCCGCGCCCCATGATCGGCGCATGGATCTGCATCGGGCGGCACGCGTCGTGATAAGCGAGGGCGTCTTTAGAGCGCGTCCTACCAGGGTAGGAGGAGACGCAGAGGGCGGGGGAGGCGGGGTTCCGCTCGGCGGCGGGCGATGAGCCCGAGCGTCCACGTCGCGACGCCGGGCGAAACATTGCGTTAAAGCGGCTTGATATTCGCTGCCTGCAGACCTTTGGGGCCGCGCTTTGTTTCGTAGCTCACTTTCTGGTTCTCGGCGAGCGTCTTGAAACCTTCGCCGCTAATTTCGGAGAAGTGTGCGAAAAGATCGTCGCTGCCACTATCCGGGGTGATGAAGCCGAAGCCCTTGCTGTCGTTGAACCACTTTACGATGCCGGTGTCCATGATCGTCCTTGAAAAAATAGAGATATTGCTCCACGAGGAGCAGCGGAAGCATCAAGGAAGGAGAGGGCAACGAATACCGCGGAGGGGAACGGAACTATTGATGAACAGCAATCGAATTCTTGAATTTTCGCGACCCACAATATCACCTCGGCGTCGGTGCGTCAAGGACCCTGTTTTATTCACATTGTCGACTTACACGATCGCCTGGCCTTAAGATGGCGGCGCGTTGCGATTCGCTGTCGGCGCTCAGGGCGGATATTTCAGATTCGGCTCCAACACGCGAATTGCACATCAGCGGCGCTGCGTCAAACGGACTCGAAAGAGTATTTATTTCGTTGATCTAAAGTGTCCTGGGGCGAGCGTGTTACGGACGGCGTCACAACCGGAATACCGAGCCCTTTCTTGGAATTCTTTCGGCGACCAGATTCTGGCTCGCTGTCAAATCCGAAGGGCGCGCAGGTCGAACAGTCCTTGCCGACGAATGCAGACGCATTTCCTCGAGCAAGTGCGAGAAGCCTCTAAGCCCGCGATCGTGAACAAAAGTCGCCTGGGTTTTCATTGTATCCGCCTGGGGCATTGTTCCACTTGTACATTGTCAGAAGTATCGACGCTTGTCAGTCTAACAGGTCGAGATTCCCGATTAGGACCGGCGTGCCGACTCTCGCGCGTTTAGAGAGCCGAGTCAGATGATTCTGAGCTACAGAACAGCGCGCAGGCCCACCGGCCCCCACTTTGTCCACGATGACGAGGATTCAGAGAGAAATTTCGCTATACAAAATCTTCGAACGGCGTAGGATGGGTGAATCCAGAGAGCCGAGCGCCTTTTCGCAGCATTCGTCAGCGCTC
The DNA here is from genome assembly GCF_021353155.1 of Caballeronia sp. PC1. Taxonomy (NCBI): domain Bacteria; kingdom Pseudomonadati; phylum Pseudomonadota; class Betaproteobacteria; order Burkholderiales; family Burkholderiaceae; genus Caballeronia; species Caballeronia sp. PC1. Next base: position 168,255 of record NZ_JAJUBH010000004.1, on the reverse strand, counting down.
AACCGCCGGCCCTAAACGGGATCGGCGTCAGATCGGAGACCGTGCAACGCGGTCAGTTTTGCCAGCATTGCCGATACTGCTCTGCTCACCTTTACCTATTTGCCGCATGAGTGCGGCGCGAGATCATTCAATGACACCCGAAGTCCGTCTTTATCGTGGCTTAGAAATTTATCCGCTCGTCTTTCCGCATCGGCCCACCGTCGCCAGACAGGCACACCACTACGACGACGAATTTGATGCTGCCGTGCGCATTCAGGAACCATCGGCGAAGCCCGGCACATCGCGCGGTCGTGTTTTCAAGATAAGTCCTGACGAGCCGTTCCAGAGCGCCGGCGACGCGCGGCGCGCATCGATTGCATACGCCGAGCAGATGATCGATACATGTCCGCAGGAAAGGACGTTCCTTGACTAGAACTGCGAGTACCCTTCGCGGCGTCAAATACTACACGGAATGGCCAGCACGACGTGAGTCGCTTCAATCGAGACCTGCTGGAAAGCCTCGTGTCGTAACCAGTAATAGCCGCGATTCGGAGCTTCTCGCGGCGATCAGGGAGGAAACGATATGCAACCCAACACCTGCAACTTTCGCATCGATCCGACACCACGCCGAGCCGATGGGGAGTATATGGCGCATGCGCGCATTTGCACCAACAATGAGGACGGAGGTGAAACGGAGCTTTTTGTGAGCGGCGACCTCGCCGGCTTCGACCTGCGTGATGAAGCCGTTGCCTTTGCCAAGAACTGGGCGCAGGAATGGCTTCAAGTTCGTTTCGGTTGAGTTGGCGTCCGTGGATTGAAACGCCGTGATCTCGTCTGCGAAGGCCATCACGCCTCTGGTTGACGTTCTCACATTAGCAAAGACGCTCGTCGTGAGAAGAGAATGTCCAGTTCGCATCGAAAGGAAGCAGCGGAAGATCCGCAAGCTACGCGCAAAATGTCAGCATCGCGACGATTAAAAAGGGCAGGTTGGCCGCTGGTCGAAACGCCTATTTCTGCAGATCCCGTGAAGTCGGATCGGCAGCAAGGCACAGACGAACACGAATGGGCGATACGCGCCTTGATCCGTATCGGCAAGGATCAAGGCTTTGTCACACATGCCCAGATCAATGATCATTTGCCCGGCGACCTTGCGCAAATGACCATGGTCGAAGATATTTCACGCGCCTTCCATGAAATGGGTCTCGCCGTCTACGAGCACGCGCCCAGCACCGAAACGCTGCTGCTCGACGACGCGGTTTCGAACGATACCCTTGACGATCAGTCGGGCGAAGACGATGAATTTGCGCTTTCCGCTGTGGATAGCGAATTCGGCCGGACCACCGATCCAGTGCGCATGTACATGCGCGAGATGGGCGCAAAGCAGTTGCTGACGCGTAAGGCCGAGGTTGAGATTGCCCGGCGTATCGAAGATAGTCTGAATGAGATGATTCAGGCGATCGCGTCCTGTCCCCCCACTATCTCGATGATCCTCGCAAGCGCTCAACTAGTTGCGGAGGGCAAGCTTGGCATCGACGAAATGATCGACGGTATCGATGACGAGAGCATGCCAGCAGCGGCGGAGGTCGACGAATCTGCGCCCCACAATTGCCAAAGCGACTCTGAAGCCGAGGACAATGCGGACCAGTTGCGGTTGACGCGACTAATGACCGACGGACTTGCGCTCTTTGGGCGGGTACGCGAGTGCGTCGATCAGTTGCGCGAAGCGGGAGAGACCCATGCCCCGAATGCTCTAGAGACCATTCGAAAGGAACTGGGGCGCGTGCGCTTCACAGCTCGCATAGTGGGCCAGGCTTGTGACGACATGCAGCAGCGTCTGGCGCGCGTGCGTCAAATCGAGCAGCGAATATCCAGCATTGCGATCGACCGGTGTAGCATGCCGCGTGAGCAGTTTATTGCATTGTTCCCCGGCCACGAAACCGACCTCGACTGGACGACCAAAACCGCTGCGAAATCGCTCGATTATGGCGCTTCGCTGGAACGCAGCGTGGCCGCTGTTCGGGCCGAGCAGTACCAATTGATGGATATCGAACGGCATGCGGCAATGCCGATTCAGCGGTTAAAGCAAACCAGTCGGCATCTGCTCGCTGCTGAATCACGCATGCGGCGCGCAAAAGACGAGATGATCGAGGCCAATCTGCGCCTCGTGATCTCGATCGCCAAGAAATATGTGAATCGCGGCGTACATTTTTTGGATTTGATTCAGGAAGGCAACATCGGCCTGATGAAGGCCGTCGACAAGTTCGAATACAAGCGCGGCTGGAAATTCTCGACTTATGCAACTTGGTGGGTTCGCCAGGCGGTCACGCGCGCGGTCGCGGACCAGGCGCGCACCGTCCGCATACCTGTGCATATGATGGAGATTATCAACAAGCTCAACCGAATTTCGAATGAACTTCGGCAGCACACTGGCAAGCCCGCGCTGCCCGCAGCTTTGGCCGAACGTATGGAATTACCAGAGGCTCAAATCCGGGGCATTCAGAAGATGGCGATGCATCCGATCTCGCTTCAAACGCCGGCGAATGATGACGCTGACGCAACGCTCGGGGACCTGATTGAGGATGCGAACGTGAAATCGCCTCTTGAGGTCGTCGTGCGGACCGGAATGCGTGTCGCCATCGACGATGCGTTGAACACGCTTTTGCCACGCGAGGCAAGAGTGCTTCGCATGCGCTTCGGCATCAATGTGCCCACCGAATTCACACTTGGCGAAGTAAGCTCGCATCTGGGCGTGTCGCGGGAACGCGTTCGTCAGATCGAGAGCCAGGCTATCCGCAAACTGATGCATCCTAGTCGCGCAGATAAGCTACGCTCGTTCATTGATCGCTAGACATAGGAGGGCGTCAATGCAAAGGTTCGCTTTTGACCTATCAACTGTCTTTACAGCGAGGAGAAAATCGTGCAAGAGAGCGACATCGTAGACCATTTGGTAGCTGCTCACTTGATACGCTCGTTCTCCACTACAGGGGTTCGCAATTTCACAGATGTTAAAAGTTTGAAGCCATGATTCCATGTTGTTGCTCAACCGCTAGTTGCCGGTGGCTTCACTTATGCATGTGTCGACGTTGATTTGAGCGGGCCAAACGTCAGCCAGCTTCGTTGCGACAGCCACCTTCGCTTTGAGACGGAGGACGAGGCCTACGAAGGCGGCTCAGCTCACGCGCGACGCCAGGCGGCGAAGATGAGGCGATGAACGTCGAACACTTCTTTAACGCCATTGCCCCCAAACTTGCAATGCGCCGCTCCTTTCTGTCGTCGGATTGAAATTACTCACCGCCGCGAAAAGCGCTGCAGGAAGGTGTCCGTTCTCGTCGATAACAGAAATTGGCAGACACCGGTCTCAATGATTTCGCAAGTACTTCGAGAAGTAATAGCGTCCAATATTTGACATAAGTAACATGCATTCGTACTTCGAAATACATGAAGCGGAATTGGAAACGGCAAACGAGATCCATTGATTCTTCAAACGTGCTCGACGCAGCGATTTGATACAGCTGAATCCATCTGAGGCTAGGGCGCACGACAAGCGATGATTGATCGCAATTTTACGCGACGCGGTTTGATGTCTGCCTCCGCGGAGGGCAAAGTTTGATCCGATATTTGAAGGCAAGCGGCCCTGAAATTCTTGGCTATCGACCTCGCTGAGTTGGACGAGTCGGCCAAGGTTCGCGTCGGTCAAACGGCATTGGGTGCGCGTGGCGTTGGCATACGGCAATCGATCGCCCAGCGATCCACACAAATCGTCTAACTTGAGGAAACACGCGTCTGGATATACAATTGTCCCTACGTGTATCCAAGGAGCTGATCATGCAGGTCGCAAAATGGGGTAACAGTCTTGCCGTGCGACTGCCTGCGAGCGTCGTCGACGCCCTCGATTTGAAGGAGGGAGACGATATCGAGATTTACGCTCACAACACTGGCGCATTTTCGGTGATGAGAAAGCCGACCGTTGCACAACGTATCGAGCGCCTGCGGCAATATCGGGGACGGCTCCCCGCGGACTTCAAGTTCGATCGGGAATCGCTCAGTGAACGGGATAGCTCCGAATGACAGTCGCGGCGCCAAACCGATTTGCCGTCGATAGCAATGTCATCGTCTATTTGTTTTCTAACGATGCTGCGAAGGCTGACAAGGCTGAGGAGTTAGTGGCTGGCGAGAAGTCGAAACCAGTCATTAGCACTCAGGTGATGAATGAGGTCACGCTCGTGATGAGCCGGAAAATGGGCCTTCCGTGGCCGGAAATCGAGAGCATTCTGGAAGATGTCGAGGTGCTTTGCGAAGTCGTGCCGCTGACTCTCGAAGTTCACAAAGAAGCACGCCGCGTCGCAGCGCACTACGGATTTAGGTTCTATGACTCCTGCATTATCGCGTTCGCGCTGCTCAACGATTGCGAAGTTCTCTACAGCGAGGACATGCACCACGGTCAAGTCATTTTCGACCGATTGACCGTGATTAATCCCTTTCTTTGAACACACCAAAGAGGGTTCGATCGGTATCGAGGAAAGCATTCCTTGCATTTGGACGCAGTGGGGACCGACAGAGGTGTTGTGCGGGGCAACCCGTATGTTCGGTACGGACTCACGGGCGCCGAGACATGTTCGTGTGCCGAGAGGAGCAACATCATGTCAACGCTGCTACTGCACACTCGAGCGAAGTGAGCGGTGCTCGCTACACGATCTCCTGAACCCTTCTTCCCCGAAACGCGCGCTGCAGACGTCCTCTACTTCTTGTTCAGAGGGAACAGGAGAGGACGGCAAGTGATCTATTGCAGCGCTTGAAGTCGGCGTAGGCACCTTACGTCATTACCTGCGCGTCGATACATCTGGATGGCCTTCTGACGATTGAGCGTCGCTCCCGTGCCCGGTGCGCCCCATGCTCCCTCCCAATACAACCCCAAGTTATGTGCGGAAGCCTTGTGGCCGAGATCCACTGCCCGTTCCTACAGCGTGCGCGCAAGATTTGCGTCTGCGTCTATGCCCCGGCCGATCCGTGCACTGTCTGCGAGCTGCCGCGGCGATGCCACGAAGCCGAGCCTCGGCGGTGTCGTCCTTTCACATCTTCAAGGATCGCGTTGCCAGTTGTGTAGTCCGCGTGTTCGCCGGTCGATGTGACTAGCGAGATGGCAAGTGCGACGCGCAACGTCGGATGGCGATTCACACCTACCCGATCGAGAAGGCGACGCCCCAGGAGTGGTGCGCCCGAGAGGGTGCTGGTCAAGAGCGCGTTCGCTATGGCGGCCAGTGACTCAAGCGAGAGAAAGCCGGTCTTGTTCGCGGCAATCACGTGCTTGAAGAATTTCTCGACATCCAGTATCGGGTCAGCGCTGCGAAGTTGTTTCCACTCACGTTCAATCTCTCCTACCCAGCTTTCCATCTGAAATGGTGAGGTGCTCTTTGGTGACGACTGCACCGTATTCTAGCTCACCACAAAGCTTGAAGTAGCTAATAAGTTTCGGCGTTGACGTCACGCGTAGTATCGATATTGATTCCGTCGGCGAGGCGAGGAAGCCCGATGTCCCGATTTCCGTCGAGCTCACCACTTTCCGCTTTCGTATCCGCCCGTGAAGTCGACTATCGGAGCGGCCGTGAGGTTGTAGCTGACCAACGTCCCCGGCAGCATCAAAAACGTTAGCTGCTGATACTCTCGGATGGCCGTGTCGTGGTCCAGGGCCAGATAGAGCGCATTGAGTCCGACACGATTCGCGCGACCGCCATGCGTTCCCGCACCCGCGCCGCTGGTCGGCGCAACAGCCCACCTGGGAACATGCATACGATAGACAGTTACCCCGGCCAATTCTGTGAGTATCATCCTGCCGCGCCCGCCTCGAGCGACGAAACGTAGCGAAGGACGTCATCGGCCCGACCTTCGGACACCAATTGCTCGGCGGTTTTGTAGGTGAACACGGGCAGCGGTTCGTTTCGATACCAGAACAGCGCCTTCGTGACGTCGCCTGAGATATCCGTGGCCGCGCGAATGACCCGCAGAGCGTCGCGGAGGAATCGTTGTACGCTCTCGGATGCAGGCTGCCGGCTGATCGTGTTCCGATGTACGTGTGCTTGCTGGGCAAGGGTTTGCAAGTCGATATGCAAGGCTTCGCCGAAGCGTCGAGCGGAGACAATCGGAGCCGGGTCTTCGGGATCGCGTAATGACGCCATGAAACGGTCAAAGCTCACATCCGCACTGGGAATGGCACCGGTATCCGAATTCATGGTTCGCTCCAAGCACATAATTAGCACAATTTTAGCATAAATATAGGGTGCCACTTTCGAGCACTAATATTGGCGTTTCCGTTATCGACGGGCACGTGCTGACGCGTCGGCTAAACATCGGAAGCCAGATCCGCCAGAATATGGACAACAAAAGGTCGATCAGTGCATTTTTTGTGCTTTTTTGGCGCGTGAATAGTGACATTTCACGTGAAACCATGCACGGTCAACGGAACCATCGAACTATACATCTGCATACTTAATAAATGCGATAATTCCTTTTATGTCAAACGTAGCTTGCATTGCGGATAACAGCCGGCGGATAGCTCGATTTTATCGACTCGATATTCAGAAGCAGGCGACCTGTTCTTCCGTTTCCGTCAAAGAACGTATGGATCCTGACGAGCCGCGTATGAAGTTCCGCTGCGTGCTCGATGGGATGCAGGTCCCCTGCTCTCACATGCCACTCGACGAACGCTGCCAGTTCGGCCCGGAAGATCCAGGAAGTCAGGCGGCGTGGTTCGCGCGTCGGCGATCGCCACATTCACATGACGGTAGCGACAGGCCTCCTCACCGACGCGGCGCTTGGGCACGGCGTTGTGGATGTTGCGGATCTGCCAGGTCGAGATTGGCTCTTGGTTGCGAGGAACTTCTCGATGTAGCGCATCGCGTTGGAACGGCCCATGATCCCGCAGTGCTGCCGTAGCGACTTGTCGCCAATCTTCAAATTGTCGAGTACGACCTGGGCATCGCGCAGTGAGAGCGTGTGGTGCTCGGTTGCGTTCGCATCAGGCGTCCATTCGAGCCTCAGCCTTTGCTGCAGCGATGCCACGGCGGGAGGGGAAAGCGGGCGTGTCGCGTGCAGTTGTGCCTTGTTGGTGTCGATCGCTTCGAGCATGCGTTGTAAAGCCGAGTGCATGGTGAACATTCTCCGCCATGCGCTTGTTCTGATTCATGTCGAGCAAGTTGCCGTCCGTCGCAGTCTGCTTCCGTATCGATCTCCTGCTGAACAACCAGATTGCCTGGCTTGACGAGATTGGCGATTTTTCACTGGCCGTCGCCGGCATTCCCGCCTCGAAGCTGCGCTCGCTCGCGAATCAGACGATGGCGCTCGATGCGTCGGCCCTCAGGAACGACACACTGCCCGAGAAGCGCTACACATTGATCGTCGCGCTGCTCAACCGCATGCGCGTGCGCGCCCGCGACGATCTCGCCGACATGTTTGTTCGGCGCATGGCCGCCATCCACAAGCGCGCGAGTGACGAGCTGGACGTGATCCAGCGCAAACAGCGTGATCAGTTCGAGGACCACGTCGCTGCCGCGAAGCGGATGCAAGCGAACCGGCTATTTGATCGTGTTCCGAGTCGAGCTGCAGTTTCGTCGCGCGGGATTCTCCTTCTCCTTTTGATCGTCGCAATGCGATGCTTCGCCGTTTCTTTCGCGCGCCGCTTTCACTTCGGCGGCGCCTTCGGCCTCGGCCTTAACATCACCGTTTACTTTTCCAATCGCTTCCTTAACGGAGCCCCGCGCCTCACTCGGCAAGACCTTCTTTCGGCGTTGCACAACGACCTCCAACTCACTTTCGACAGCAGGCACTGTAAATACTTCTCAATTAAGCAGAGCCCGCCGCAATTAGGGCCGACTACCAAAAGTCAATGTGCAAATGCACCCAAAATGGTAGGTGCATCTGACTCTATCGGTAGGATTTTCCTTCGCACATAATTCCTGCCACACTCAAAGTCGCGCAGGACTTGTTCCTGTGCTGCGGCCCCGCTCAAGATGCGCCGCGCGGGCGGAAGGAAAGTGAGGCACCCGTCAGCGGTGCGCACTATAGGAAGGTAGCTTGATGGATTCGCCCGCACAACGCCCACATACCGACCGCCACCAACTCCAGCAGATCATCGCGGGCTTGAGTGAAGGTGTCATCCTGATTGAGCCCGACCAAAAGATTCGCTGGGCCAACCAGGCTGCCCTGGATATGCACGGCGTGGAGCACATCGCCGAACTGGGGACAACGGTCTCAGAATACCGTCAACGCTTCCAGTTGCGGTACAGAAACAATCACCCGGTTCGATCAGGAAACTATCCGCTGGACCGGGTCGTAGCGGGCGAGGAATTTAGCGACGTACTAGTGGAAGTCGCACAGGCCGACGAGGAGGAGCCGCGCTGGGTGCATCGAGTCCGCAGTCTGGTCATCACCAATTCGGAGGGCGAGCCAGATTGCCTTGTGCTTGTCATCCATGACGCAACCCAGTGGGCGAGCGCCGAGGAACGGTTCGAAAAGACGTTCGGCGCCAACCCCGCCCCCGCCGTAATCTGCCGGCTGGATGACCTTCGTTTCGTGAAAGTCAACCAAGGCTTCCTGGAGATGACCGGCTACGCGCGCGCAGAGGTCCTCGGCAAGTCCGTCTATGAACTTGATGTTCTTGATGGCGCGCATCAGAAGGAGCTTGCGATCGAGAGACTGACCGCAGGCCGGACCATTCCGCAAATGGAGGCCGTGCTTCGGCTTCCGAAGAGCGAGACGAAGCTTGTCATCGTCGCCGGCCAGCCCATGGAAATGGGTGACGACCCGTGCATGCTTTTTACCTTCATGGATCTCGAGCCGCGCAGAAAGGCGGAGGATGCGCTGCGACGGAGCGGGGAACAATTTGCAAAGGCGTTCCGGATGGCACCCATCCCCATGATCGTGTACGCCAGAGATACATTGAGCCTTCTTGAGGCCAACGATGCATTCCTCTCTTTCACGGGCCTCACACCCGAAGAAATACTTGGTCATACGTTGGGCGAGTCGAGTTTTTGGGATCAACTGGACGCGCAGTCCGACATCGAGCAAGTGCTGGCTAAAGGTGGAAGCCTCCGCAGCGCCGAGTTCACTGTGAGAACCCGGGAGGGATCAGCACTGGACTGCCTCGTTTCTGCCGAGGCTGTTCCTATACACGGTCAGGAATGCGTATTGATGGTCTTCCAGGACATCACTGATCGCAAGCGCACAGAGACGGACCTGATCACGGCGATTGAAGCCGTTATGCAGGATGCTTCATGGTTCAGTCGTTCAATCATTGATAAGCTCGACACTCTGCGCGGAAGCAGACCAAGCGGAAAAATCGACGCTGAGCTCTCCGATCTGTCACCACGCGAGCGTGATGTTCTTTCTTTGCTCTGCGAAGGCTTTACTGACAAAGAGATCGCAGCGCAATTGAACGTTTCTCCGAATACTGTTCGCAATCGCGTGACCTCCCTGTATGCAAAGCTCGGCCTGCATCGACGTAGTGAGGCAATCATCTGGGCCCGAAGGCGGGGGTTTCCTGATGGCTCCCCTGCCCGTCCAATAAAGAAAAGTCGCAGCCGTCAAAAGTCGCCTTGACGCTCGCAGGCGCCGCCGCGATTTCCGCAGCAAAACGGGAGCCGCCGCCTTTCCGGGTGGGCATCTGGGGATTCTGCGGGTGGTTAAGCCAGGATATTTTTGCAAGAGGTGCCGGAGTTGAACAATGAATTTGACACAATCGACGCAGCAACTGGCGTCCCAGGCCTCGACGAAGTCACCTCGGGCGGCCTTGCCCGTGGCAGGGTCTTTCTGCTCGAAGGCAATCCAGGTACGGGGAAAACGACGATAGCATTGCGTTTCCTGCTTACCGGCGCCGAACAAGGCGAACGCGGGCTCTATGTCAGCCTGTCGGAAAGCGAAGATGAGCTCCGCGCAGGTGCCACATCCCACGGCTGGACGCTTGGCCCGGAAATCGACATTTTTGAATTCGCTCCAGAAGGTGTGGAAACCGACCAGCATCAGACGTTGTTCCATTCATACGACCTCGAGCTTGGGGAAACGGTGAAACGGATCTGCGACAGGATAGAAGAGATCAAGCCCGCCCGCATCGTGCTTGACAGCCTGTCGGAGATCCGCTTGCTCGCTCAGAATTCGCAACGCTATCGCCGACAGGCGATGGCGCTAAAACGCTTCTTCTCTCAGTATCACGCCACGGTGCTGCTGCTGGACGACCTGACCACGGAGGGCGTAGACCGTACCGTGCACAGCGTAGTCCACGGTGTGATGAAGCTCGAGGAACTGGCCCCCAGCTATGGAGCCGAGCGACGACGCATTCGCATATCCAAGTACCGTGGTCGCGCGTATCGTGGCGGCTTCCACGATTTCACTATCAGGACAGGCGGTGTGCACGTGTTTCCCAGACTCGTGGCATCAGAACATCGTGCTCAACACAAGCCGCGGACCATCGAAAGTGGGATTGCGGAACTTGATACTCTGCTCGGCGGTGGGCTGACTCAAGGTTCAAGCGCGCTGATCATCGGGCCGTCCGGTACAGGCAAGAGCACTTTCGTTCTTCAATATATCGCGGAGGCCGTCCGGCGGGGTGAAAAGGCTGCCTACTTCATCTTCGACGAGGAACTCGGCCTGTTGTTCGACCGGGCGAAAGGTATGGGCTTTGATCTTCGCACGATGCGCGATGCCGGGCAATTGCACATCGAGCAACTCGATGCCGCCGAACTGTCGCCAGGTGAGTTCGCGCATCGCGTGCGCGAGACGGTCGATCATGCTCAGGCGAAAACCGTCGCGATCGACAGTCTGAACGGCTATCAGGCGGCTATGCCCGAAGAGAATGCACTTATTCTCCACATCCATGAGCTGCTCCAGTATCTGAACCGCACCGGGGCGACAACGTTTCTGACCGTCGCTCAACATGGTCTTGTCGGCGACATGAAATCGCCCGTCGACGTGACCTACCTTGCGGACACGGTCATACTGCTTCGTTATTTCGAGGCCATGGGAAAGGTGCGTCGCGCAGTGTCGGTAATCAAGAAGCGCACGGGAACACACGAGGACGCGATACGGGAATTTCGGATTGGCGGCGCTGGCTTGTCGCTAGGCGACCCGCTTAACCAGTTTCAGGGCGTTCTGCGCGGCGTACCGACATTCGTAGGCACGTCGGCGCCACTCATGGAATCCCGGACAGAAAACCATGGCAGAACCTGAACCAAGCTTCACGTGGGCAATCATCTTTGCGCCCCGTGGACGGGACGGCTTGCTTGCAGCCAATCTGTTACGCGATGCTGATATCCCGTCAGTCGTGTGCCATACATTTGGCGAATTCGAGGGCGCGATCGGAGATCACGCCAGTTTTGCGGTAGTGACAGAGGAAGCGTTGCGTCACGCCGATATGCGCCGCGTCCATGCCTGGGTGCTTGCGCAGCAAAGCTGGTCCGATTTTCCCTTCATCCTCCTCACGCAGCACGGCGGCCGCCCGGAGCACAACCCCGCAGCAAATGAGTTGCTGGAGATCCTGCACAACGTAACCTTCCTGGAACGTCCATTCCACCCGACGACATTCCTCAGCGTCGCGCGCACTGCGTTGCGCGAGCGCTTGCGCCAATACGAAGCACGCGCTCGAATTGACGAATTGCGCCTGCTCAATGACTCGCTTGAGGAGCGGGTAAAGGCTCGTACCGCGCAGCTAGAAGAGGCGAATCGATTGATGTTCGAGGAAATGGAGCAGCGTCAAAGGACCGAAGACCTCCTGCGTCAGGCACAGAAGATGGAAGTGATGGGGCAGCTGACTGGCGGCGTGGCTCATGATTTCAATAACTTGTTGATGGCGATTATCAGCAATCTCGAGCTACTGTCAAAACGTGTAGGCGACACCGGTTCGCGCCGCCTTGTCGCGAACGCGCTACAGGGGGCGGAACGTGGTTCAGCGCTTACGCAGCGCTTGCTCGCCTTTGCCCGCCGGCAGGAGTTGGACGTCAAGCCGCGCGAACTCGTTGCCCTGTTACGCGGCATGGCCGATCTGATCGTTCGCGCGGCCGGGTCCAATATCGAGCTCGCTCTGCGTCTTCCGTCATCGCTGCCGCCGGTGCTCATCGACGCAAACCAGGTCGAGCTCGGCATCTTGAACCTCGTGGTAAATGCGCGCGACGCGATGCTTGGCGGCGGCAAGCTGTCGATCGTTGCTGAGCTTGTCTCCCTGGACCATGACATTGAACTTCGACCCGGGACTTACGCTCGGCTCGCGGTCATCGATTCCGGCACCGGAATGGATCCTCAGACGCTGGCGAGGGCGCGAGAGCCGTTCTTCTCGACGAAGGAACTTGGCAAAGGGACCGGCCTGGGTCTATCCATGGTACATGGCCTTGCGATGCAGCTGCACGGTACATTGCGGCTTCATAGCAAACCCGGCGCGGGCACGACCGCCGAAATTCTTCTGCCGGTGGCTGCGGATGTCCACTCGGTTCCCCTCCGCCAGGAGACGTCGTCACGCCGGGCTGAGGCCCGTACAGCCCCACTTACTGTCTTGCTTGTCGATGACGATCCGCTTATTCTCGACAGCACCGCGTTCCTGCTCGAAGACATGGGGCATAGGGTAGTGCCGACAAGCAGCGCCGATGCCGCCATGACGGAGCTGGCGGACGACGCCTCAATCGACATCATCGTGACCGACTACTCGATGCCAGGAAAGACGGGCGCGCAGCTCGCGGAACTGGCTCAAAAGCTACGACCTCGCATCCCGGTCCTGATCACGTCCGGATACGCAGAGTTGCCGGTCGGCGACGAAGAGAGATGGCCAAGACTGAACAAGCCATACCAACAGCATCAGCTGTCGAGCGCACTTGCCCGATTACTGATGGAAGCAAGCGGCGTTGATCGGAGGGCACATACAGGCGATCAACCTGTCAGTCGATAGAGATCTGCGCGCGCGGCTTGTCCGCAAGGGGGTCTCTTTCATGCATCGACGACAATGCGCTTCACTGATGGAGATGGAATGGACGCCTGCCCTTCCTGCTGATCCTCTACATCGTGTCGTTTCTCGATAAGGTGAACGTCGGCTTCGCGAAGGCGGGCATGTCGGTCGAACTAGGCCTGACCGACCGCGCTTTCGGCCTCGGCGCGGTCATCTTCTTCATCGGCTACTGCCTCTGCGAGATTCGCAGCAATCTCGCGCTGCAACGCTTTAGCGCACGCGTGTGGATAGCGCGCATCATGATTGTCTGGGGCTGATTTCCGCCGTCAAGATGTTCGTGCCGACCGAGCAGCAATTCCTGATCGCGCGCTTCATACTGGGCGTGGCGGAAGCGGGCTTTTATCCGGGCGTTGTCTTCTATCTGACGTTCTGGCTTCCGGCGCGGCCGCGCTCGCAAGTCTGCGCGCTGTTCTTTCTCGGCATTTCGCTGTCGGGTGTGGTGGGTGGTCCGCTGTCGAGCGCGAATCGCGTTTCCCACGATTCGTGGAGGCGAAGTCACCCGCCCCGTCTGCCTTTAAAATCTGCGCTGGTTCGCGGAGACCCTGATGGGATACTCGATCGTATTGAGTGTGGGTTTGATGGCTGGTGTTCTGAGCGGCGTGATCGGCACCGGCTCGTCGATGCTGCTGATGCCCGTACTCGTGATCATCTACGGCCCTCAACAGGCCGTTCCGATCATGGCGATCATGGTCAATCTCGGCAAGGTTTTGTCGTGGTGGCGTGAGATCGACTGGAAAGCGCGCGTCGCGTATAGTGCGACGGCCGCGTCCGGCGCGATGCTAGGCGTTCGCACACTGCTCGCGCTGCCGCCGCACGCGGTCGAACTCGCGCTCGGTCTTTTCTTTCTGGCTATGGTGCCCACGCGGCGGTGGCTTGCCCGTCGAGCCATGCGCCTCCCAGTTTTCCAACTCGCTTTCATCGGCGCGCCGGTCGGATTTTGGACAGGTATCGTCGTATCGACCGGACCGATCACGGTCCGCTTTTCATGAACTAGGGTCTTGTGAAGGGCGCATTTCTCGCGACCGAAGCAGCCGGTTCGCTGACTGTGTACGGTGCGAACGTCACCGCCTTTCACCACTTCGGCGCCCTGCCGGCGCAAATTGTCGTGCAGGGGTTGATCACCGGCGCGTCGATCATGGCGTGCACATTTTGCGCGCGCAGCATCGTCGCGCGCATGTCGGCAAACACATTCCGAGTTCTGGTCGATGCGCTGATGGTGTCTTCAGGCCTGTCGTTGCTGTGGGCCGCCACTCGCTGAGATTTAGGCGCACCCTGCGCAAGACATCAGTGCCAAGTCAGTCGCCTCGAACGACACGGTTGCGAGTCGCGAGCTGAAATGATCCGGGTCGACAAGGCTCGCTCAAGGGGCGACGCAACGCGCGAAGGCGCCCCCGCACTTCAGCTCAGACATCAGCTAGTACTGCAGGGCTCATACCGTTGGTATTCGCGCTCGCGTTGGTGAAGGCCGTGGCTCCTTTCCGCCCTTCGATGAGCGGAGTCTCCCACCGAGTTCTCCTCCGGTTGACGGCTGGTAGCGCGGACTTGGCGCCAGCTTCGCAGCGACCACGTCGGTTTCCTGGCTTGAGCCAACTTCCTGAGGATTGTGAGAGGAGCTTTTCGCGTGACCGGACCAACTTGCCACTTTGGAAGTTTCGTAGAATGTCGATTGCGCTTCAGAAATGGAGCGTCGGTGCCGTTATCGAGACATGGATACCCGCGACAGCAACATCGTCGGCGCATTCGAACTCCGTATGATCGACGCCGACATTGCCCACATTCGACTTGCCATCGAAGCGGTCCTTCACGAGCCCAATTCGGCTCTCCCGCTTCTTTATTGGCGCAGGCGCCTCGAGCAACTTTTGCTAAGCCGTCACCTTCTGCGTCACCAGTTCTCCGCAGTGGCCGACCTACTCACGAGGCTCGAGAAGCTCAACGAAGACTTGACTTGCCTCGCCTTCTCGCCCGAACAGGTCGACGAACGACGTCCTGGTCGTTCGAGCCTTCTTTAAGGCATGCCCGATCTCTGCCGACGGGTCGCGCAGCCGAGATACAGTTTGCAAGCGGCGCACTTGCGTTTGCAACGCCGCGGGTTGCTCCGCGTAGTCCGTTTGGCCCCACTGTGGCGCCGCCGGCTCGGCGTAGGCGTACGTTCGCGAGAAATCCAGCCGTTCTAGAATTCCAAACCGCCTGCGTCAAGGTTTTGCTCCCGACGTGTTCCACCGGTCTGTTGGCCCGAAATTCCTTGATTTTTCGGTCGCTTTCGGATCATCCGCCGCTTCATGTACGACGCGTGTTGCCTGTGATTCGCCTTCGTCGCCGCTGTGGTTGGACTCGAAATTCCTCGATTGCGACCTTCGAGAGGGTAGATAGCAAGCAATTGATTTTATTTGAAATATATTTAGGGACGCAGGGCAAAGCCTTATCAGGCGTGGTCGTCCCTAACCCGGAATCTGCAAGGAAATCAAGGCGACCCCAGTCCGCGTATTCCTGATTTGTCGATTCGTTGAAAGCGCCGGCTTCGTTCTGATAGGTCTTCTGATTCATCGATTCATCTCGCCTCCTCGACCGCAGGGTTATCCGCGCTGGCTAGAGTTATAGGCTCTTTTTTTGCCGAAGTGGGCTTGAATTCATCTACATGTGCGTGATTCGCGCTTCTTCGAACACGTCGCTGCGGCGCTCCGCTTAGGGATGCGTCTTGGACTTCAGCGAGCCGCTTCTGACAAGGTGTCGTCGTTCGCCCGGGGGCGGCCCTTGAGCCGGTACCGAATGGCCGCTGAAGCTCGTTGGGGAGTCATGCGACGGGGGCAGGCCCAGTGACCGCTCCGGGTCGGGCTGCGTCAGTCCGCTCTGCAAACTCATCGCTGGAAAGCGACCAGTGAAATTCAGCGATCAAAGAAAATCTTGAAGTGCTCTTCACCGGTCATTCCCCTCGTCTTCGCCTACTGGTTCTGGATTAACCCTCGCGCAAAATAGCTACTTGTCTAATTTCTCAGCCTCGCTCGGCTCCTCTCTGGGCTTGTAGCGCGGCGTGGGCTGTGGCAGCAAAAAGAAGGCGACGCACAGCAGTGCAATGGCCACTCCGATGCGCCACGCCGCGATCACGACGGGAACTGCAGCGATCTGGACCAGCGTCGCAACGCCGTAGCGGCGCGTCATCTGCTGGAGGAAATCGGGCGCGAGCCGTTCGTCCATCAGCCGGCGGCCTGGCATTGCATAGAACCACTTCGCCATCCAGGTGCAGGCGGTCAGGGCAAGACCGGCAACCAGGGTCACTGACGCAGCGGGCTCGAAGCCCGTGCCGAGGTGGAAGCACCAGACGCGGATTGGATAAGGAATGACGACGATCGCCAGCAGGAACAGGAGGTTGATCATGCCGAACCAGTGATCACTCTTAGCATAAATGCGACCCGAATAATGGTGTTGCAACCAGTAGGCCCCGATCACGACATAGCAGAGAACGAGCGCGAGATATTCGCGCCACTGCTCCGCCATGGCGCTTGCCAGGTCGCTGTAGCCATGCGTGCCCTCGGGAGATCCGGGGACCTTGATCTCGACGATCAGCAGGGTCAGCGCGATTGCGAAAACCGCGTCGCTGAATCCCTCGAAGCGGTCAAGTCCGCGCTCGGCACCATGCGTTTCCGCGCCGGTAGATTTACGCGTATTAGGTAGCATCTTGTGAGTCCTTTCGGGCACGCCGGAGCCGCACCTCGCGGCACAGCACCCACGATCTTTGTTGGACGATCTGAATTACATCCTGCCATGGGAAAGTTGGCGCTTCGCCGCGCGCGATCGGCGCGAGCAGGTCGGCGACGCGCGCGAGCGGCATCTGCGAGAATTCGGCGATATCGAGCGCCGCGAACGTCACCGAAAACGCCTCGCGCTTTAACCGCATGCCGTTGCACGTCGGGCACACGTTGCCGACCATGTATTGCGACACGCGCTTTTTCATCAGCGCGCTCTGCGTGTTCGCGAACGTGTGCAGTACGTACCGGCGCGCGCCGGTGAACGTGCCCTGATAGCTCGGCTCCAGCTTGCGTTTCAGCGCGACGCGCGTTTCCCCGGGCGTGAGCCGGGCGTAGACCGGAACCGTCGGCGTTTCGTCAGTGAAGAGAATCCAGTCACGCGCCTTCTTCGGCAGGTCGCGCCACGGCGTGTCGACGTCGTAGCCGAGCGTCACCAGAATGTCGCGCAGGTTCTGACCATGCCACGCGGGCGGCCAGGCGGCGATCGCCCGCTCGCGGATGGTCAGCGAGTCGCCGGGCACCATCGATTTCTCGGTGACCTCGTAGATGCGACCGAGCCCGTGGCACGTCGGGCACGCGCCTTGAACCGTGTTCGGCGAAAAGTCCTCGGCGTAGAGCATCGGCTGTTTCGGCGGATAGTGGCCGGTGCGCGAATAGAGCATACGCACGAGGCTGGAAAGCGTCGTCACGCTGCCGACCGAGGAGCGCGTGCTCCGCGTGTCGCGCTGCTGCTGAAGCGCGACGGCGGGCGGCAGCCCTTCGATCGCATCGACCTCGGGCACGCCGACCTGCTCGATCAGCCGCCGCGCGTAAGGCGCGACCGACTCGAAATAGCGCCGCTGCGCCTCCGCGTAGAGCGTGCCGAACGCGAGCGACGACTTCCCAGAGCCGGACACGCCGGTAAACACGACGAGCGCGTCGCGCGGAAGATCGACATCGACGTTCTTGAGGTTGTGTTCGCGCGCGCCTCGTACGCGCACGAAGCCGCGCAGGCTTTCCGCAGTTTTATCGACGGGCAGGGTGTTCATGCGTTGCAACGCAAGGAAGTCCCGCACTCGAACTCGACGCGGCTACGATGGCAGCTTCGCCGCGAGTACATCGATGTTCATGATTTCCGGCGGTTTGCCGAAGAGATCGGGCGCCTTCGCCATCAGCGCCTCGGCTACTTTGCCCGAGAGATGCGCCTGGCGGCCGGCGTCGTCGGGGAACGCATCGAAGATGCCGTACACCGACGGCGCGATTTTCAGCCCGAACCACGCGATCGTCGCCGGTTCCTGCTCGACGAGCGGCAGTCCGCCCATCAGGAAGCTTTCCACTTCCTGCTCCTTGCCCGGCTTCGCTTCGAGCCGGACGAATAACGCTGTCCTGACCATGCCCTGCCTCCTTGTTGATGGCGTTTTAGGGTATCGACGACCCCCTACGGATCTCTAAACGCGGCGGCACGGTCGGCCTCGTCGATGTACCAAGTGCCCCGCCCGATTACCGCGACGTCGCGCATTGTGGAACCGAGCCGGCGCAGTTCCACGCTCTCGCTTGCGCTCCCCACGATGTCATGCAGCACCCCGCCGCCCGCGCGCACTGCTGAACAGCTTGATCATTTCTGGGTTGAATGCGGGGATATCGTCGGGGTTGCGGCTCGTGACTAGCTTTTGGTCGACGACGACCTCCTGATCCACCCAGTCCGCTCCGGCATTCTTAAGGTCGGATTTGAGCGATGGCCAAGAGGTCATGCGCCGGCCGTGCGCCGCGCCGGTCTCGATGATGGTCCACGGGCCGTGGCAGATCGATGCCACCGGCTTGCCCTCATCGAAAAAAGCCTTTGCGAAAGCCACCGCTTTGGGCTCCGTCCGAAGCGCATCCGGGTTCAAGACGCCGCCGGGCAGGAGGAGCGCGTCGAAGTCTTGCGGCTTGGCCTGGTCGAGGGCGACGTCGACCGGGAACTCGTCTCCCCATTTCGTGAAGTTCCACGCGCGCACGTGCTTATTCCTGGGCGAGACAATGCGCGTCTCGGCGCCGGCTTCGTCGAGCGCCTTACGGGGCTCGACCATTTCGACTTGCTCAAATTCTTCCTCGATCAGGATCGCGATCTTCAGTCCCTTGAGAGTTTCATTCGTCATGTTTCGATCTCCTATGATGAGCTTTCGCTTCCAAACCCACTTCGTCTGCGGCTAACCGTCTGGCCCGCACTCCGGCAGCGATCTCGCCGTGGAAGCCAGTCGGCAGGATGTCGGTCCGCAGGGGGAGGTCGCGGATCATATCCTTCCGTAGGCCGCATTAAATCTGTCACCATGGCGACATAAAAGTGTCACCGCGCGACTGTGAAAACATCGACAGATCCCGTCACTGCCGCGGCCCCGTCCCCTCGATGCGCCATAGCTGCGTCTCGAGGCGCGGGCCGGTCTCGAGCTTGAACCAGCTCATGTCCTGGATGCGAGAGCTGGTGACATAGATGGTCCCGTCGGGTCCCTCCGAAAACGTATCCGGCCAGCGCAGCCGCTTGTCCTGTACGAGGGTAGTGACGCGATCCCCGTCACGGACCTTGACTGCGTCCTGCTCGATAGCGCTCACATAAAGCCGCCCGCGCTCGTCGATCCAAACCCCGTCCGTCGGCTCTGTTTCGGCGACGCGCTCCACGCGGGCTACGAGGTCCTTCGCTGACAGACGCGGGTTCTGCAGGGCGCTCGTCGCGATGCGATAGAGCGTGCGGCCGGTCAGGGCTTTCCAATAGAGCGTCCGTCCATCGGGGGAAAGGGCGAGGCTGTCAGCGGCGAATTCGACCCCACGGCCGTCGGGTCGGCGCAACTCGTGCCCATCGGTCTTCACCACCACATCCTTTTCCGGTTGCGTGCTCGGGTGGCCGTTGAGCACCCGTCTAGCCTTGCCGGTCCGTAGATCCACCACAACGAGAGCTCCCTTGGCCCCAGCATCGGTCAGGTAAGCATGCCGCCCATCGGGCGAGAACCGCACATCGTTCAGGTAGCTGCCCTGAGGTGCGACCGTCTCGTCGAAGCGGATCACCTGCGCAACCTTGTTCGCATTAAGGTCGATCCTCACGAGCTTGGGTCCACCCGCCACAATCGATGCTGTGGCTGGCGCGGCCGGATCAACGACCCAAAGGCCGCCGTGCGCATCGGTCACGACGCTCTGGACGCACACGAAATGATCTCCGGCGGACATCTGGTTCTTCTTGTCATTGCGCCAAGAATTCCACTCCTCGTCCGGGTAAGGTTTGATCTGGCCGTCGCGGGTCACCTCGGCAACCGAGATCGGTGCATCTTCTGTCCACCGCGGGAAATTGACAAAAATGCGGCCATCCTTCGAAACGGTCACTCCTGTGACCTGGTGCTCAAAGCTGGCGACCTGCTGCAGCCGCGCCGTGTCCGGCGAAGCACTAGATCGCTCCTGGGCGAAGGATGCGTTCGCAAGAAGTGTCATCGCCACCACGGCGGACGCGGCTTTAAATCGGGTCATGAATTCTTCTCCTCATGCGGCCATTGCGATGTACGGCGAACTCACGGCGCGAACACCGCACGGACGCAGCCGTCGGTCTTATGCTTGAACATGTCGTAGCCGCGCGGCGCCTCTTCCAGCGAGAAGCGGTGGGTGGCGAGGTAAGCAGGATTTAGTTCGCCTTTCTGTGCGTGCGCGAGCAGCCGGTCCATGTAAGCTTGCCCGTGCTGCTGGGCGCTGCGCACCGTCATCCCTTTGTTCATGATGGCGCCCATCGGGAACTTGTCGATCAGCCCGTAGACGCCGAGCACCGACAGCGTGCCACCTTTGCGGCAGGCCATCACGGCCTCACGCAGCGCCTGTCCGCGGTCCGTCTCCAAGCGCAGGGCCTGCTTGACGCGGTCATACGCGTACTGCGGCCCGGTGCCATGCGCCTCCATCCCTACTGCGTCGATGCACGAATCAGGGCCGCGCCCGCCCGTCATCTCCTTGAGCGTTTCCAAAACACTGCTCACCTGCGTGTAGTCGATGGTGTCGGAACCGGCGTGCTCGCGCGCCATCTGCAACCGCTCGGGGAAGCGGTCAATCGCGATCACCCGCTCCGCGCCCATCAGTCGTGCGCTCTGCTGCGCCATCAGGCCTACGCCGCCGCAGCCCCAGACCGCGACCGTGTCGCCCGGCTGGATGTTGCAGAAATCGGCGCCCATGTAGCCAGTCGGCGCCGCATCCGAGAGAAACAGCGCCGTCTCGTCCGCAACGCCGTCGGGAACCTTGAAGCAGTCGTTGTCGGCAAACGGTATCCGCACGTATTGCGCGTGCGCGCCCGCATAGCCGCCGAAGGCGTGGGTGTAGCCGTAGATGCCTGCCGTGGTATGTCCGCCGAAAAGCGGCGCCTGCAGTTCGGGCTTGGGATGCGTGTTGTCGCACAACGAGTAAAGGGAATGCTGGCAATACCAGCATTGGCCACAAACGACGAATGAGGGAACAACGACGCGGTCGCCCTTTGTTACCCGCTTCACTTCAGGGCCGATCTCCTCGATCACGCCCATGAACTCGTGGCCGATGACGTCGCCGGGCTTCATCGTCGGGATGTAGCCGTCGATGAAGTGCAGGTCCGAGCCGCAGGTCGTTGACATGCTGACGCGCAGGATGGCGTCGTGGGGGTTGACGATCTCGGGGTCCTTTACGGTGCCGACGCGCAGGTCATTCACGCCGTTCCAGTAGAGTGCTCGCATGTTGAGTAGTCTCCTTAGCGCTGGTTCGCGCGAGCAGCGGGCTGTCGCTCTGTGGTCGGGATCTCACCGGTTTCGACAAGACTCTTGAAGCGCCGCAGCGCCCTGTCAGCGACCAAGTCCAGCGGTGTGGTGCCCAGGAGCTTGAGCAAGGCGTCACCCAAGATGCCGCCGGGCGGGTCAAAGCGAACGTGCAGCGTCGCTACGGTGCCGCGGTCGGCCGGGGCGGGGTCGAAGCGGACGGATCCCTCGTTCGAAATGGCGGCATTAGGAAGCGAGCGCCAACCGATGCCTTTGCCGGGCCCGTCGACAGTCTCGGACTCCCATTCGTAGGCGCGACCGAACGGCGCCTCTAAGATCCAGTGCGTGCGGCCGTCGCCGGCCGCGCGCAACGTCGCGAACCCTGCCATGACCCGCGGCAGCGTCCGCGGGTCCAGCCAGCAATGGCGAAGCTCGTCCACCGTCTTGCCGATCGTGATCGCGCGCTCCACCTCTGGCTTGACGCCGGTGATGCCCTGACCGTCGCTGTCCGCTCTGCCCCGATGGAGCGGGGCGCCGCGCACCGCACCCACCGCGGCCACGCCCGCGAAAACAGTGACCGCGAGAGCCACCGCGCCCTTCCTCCGGCCAGCGAGCCCGGACACAATCAAGGCCGCGCTGAGCGCGACGGGGATCCAGCTAACGCGTTGCCTTGGCTCACCGGCCGAGGTGCCCGAAGAAGGGCGGCCGCGCCGCAATGAGCCGCTCCCTTGCATAGCACCGATGCCGCTTGCCATGATGAACCCCTCCCATGAGTACTGCCGCGCTACGCGGACTGGTCCGTGCAACTGGTCGCTGAGAAATGTTTGTGACACTTGCGCCCCACTCCACGCATGTCCACGAGTCGCGGAACTGCACCATGGGCTGCATCGCCCCGATTCAACTGGCCGGTTCGCGCTCCTAATTGCGGATTTCCATGACCTCCCTGCTCGGCTACCATCGCCGCTTGGCTACGTTAGGCTCCGGGGTGCAAGACCACCTTGGTCCAGCCGTGCTCGCGTACGTCGAAGTGTTGGTAGGCGTCAGGCGCGTCGTCGAGTTTCAACTCGTGAGAAACAATGAACGATGGCTTCGCGCGGTCGGCCTGAATAAGGTCGCGCAACTGCCGGTTGTATGCCTTGACGTTGCACTGGCCGGTGGCGATGTGCTGGCCTTTGAACCAGCACTTGCCCCAATCAAATGCAATTTGACCTTTCTTCGCCAGTTCGTCCTGCGCGCCCGGATCCTCCGGAACAAACACGCCGACCACTCCGATCCCGCCGGTGAACTTGACCGACGACACCAGATTGTTCATCGTGAGGTTGGGGTGTTCGTGGCGTTGCGGAGCCGGATCGTGGCACTGGTAGCCGACGCATTCGCATCCCACATCCGCGCCAATGCCGTGCGTCAGATCCATGACCCGCTGCACCGGATCTTCCTTCGAATAATCGATCGCAATCGCGCCGATCGACTCTGCGAGCTTGAGCCGGTCGGGATGGCAATCGACCACCATGACGCTGCGGGCCCCCTTGATCATGGCCGAGTGCGCGGCCATCAGACCCACCGGTCCCGAGCCATAGATGACTACCGCGTCGCCGGGCCGCATGCCGGCGAGTTCGGTCGCGTGCCAACCGGTGGGGAAGATGTCGGAGCACATCACGTAGTCGGTCTGCTTCTGCTCTGCGTCTGGCGGCAGCTTCAAAGACATGAAGTCCGCCCAAGGTACCCGAAGATATTCGGCCTGTCCGCCCGGCCATGGCCCCATGTCCGCAAAGCCAAAGGCACCGCCCGCAATGCCCGGCTGGTTGGCGCTTAAGCAAAACGCCGTCAGGCCGCGCTCGCAGTTTTTACAGTGGCCGCAGCTTATATTGAATGGCAGGCACACCCAGTCTCCGGGCTTGATCCGCTCCACGGCCGGTCCCACCTCTTGAACCACGCCAAGATTTTCGTGACCGAAGATGCGACCTTGCTCGAAGTCGGTTCGGCCCTCGTACATGTGTAGGTCGGACCCGCAGATGTTGGTACTGGTGATTCTGACGATGGCGTCGGTCGGACGCTCTATCTTGGGATCCGGCACATCTTCTATTGCGACCTGGTGAGGACCTCGGTACACAACGGCTTTCATATTCTTCTCCTGAAGGCGACTGCAAAAAGCATGAGCCGCATCGAACGCTCGGCGATGACGGCGTCGGGAAACCCGCAGGCGTACCTGTGGGACCGCTGGTCTCCTGCATTACCTCAGCACTTCTTTGCTGGCTGACGTCCTATGGTGTTCGTCCCGGTCCTTCCCTGCTAGACCAGCACCTTCCAAATAGCGTCGTACTATCAGCGGTTGAGATCGGAAAGCCGCTAGGAACCGGAAATCCAAGCGGTGATGTTTTGCGCTTATTCATGATGGTGGGTGCACATCCGGAGCCATCCGTGTGCCCGCTTCATGGATGCACTACTAGCACGTAGTCTGCTCGGGGCAGTTACCGGACCACGGGCTCGCCGCCCTGCTCGGTCGATATCGCTTTTCCGCGCTCTCATCCGGGAGCGATCGGCGAACGAGCTATCGCGTAGAATCGCGTTTACTGGGGAACGCTTTGTAGAAAAGCTGCAGATTTTGCAAAAAAGCGATGCGAGGCGCTCTTGTCCTTTCGCTATCCAGTCTCGCTGCTTTTGCGCTGGCCGAAGCATCTCTCTGATTGTCTTTCCTTCAGACGGTCGCGCGTTGCGGCCGTCGCTCCGTTTGTCTGTTCCCCCTTCTTCGTATTCGCCCAGCGCGCTACGCACGTGCGCCCAAGGATCCGGCGTTTGACTCAAGCCCTTTCCACCCTCAACTCCATTGCCGGTGCTCTCCGTGCTCCATATCGTGGATCCCGCCAGGCACACGTTGAATTGCACGTATAAGTCCCGCAGCCCGTTTCCGGTGCATGAAGCACCATGATCCGTCGGGTTTTGCACCAACAATCAGCGAGTTATGAACGCTTCTTTGGTGTCGTGTCGATGCCAAAAAGTGGCGTCCGAAGTGAAAAAGCCGACGTATCGGGGTTTATACCTGTGTCCACAATACGGAATTGTTTGTTTTAGGCGTTATTGCAAACGAATACGGCGGCTCTATAGTTGACTCACGTAAATAGCGTGGCCGACCAAGACAGACGCACTTCCGTGATGCCCCGTTCCGTCCACACGGAGCAGCGGCGGAAACAGACGCCTAGAAATAGTTCATATTGAGGATTCCACAATGAGCAACATCAGCATCAACACGCGCAAAGTCGTTCTAGTTACCGGGGCCGGTATCGGGATCGGGCGCGCTACCGCCAAAGCGTTCGGCGCTCTCGACTACACGGTGATCGTGACCGACGTCCTCAAAGCCGAGGGCGAAGCAGTCGTGGCGGAAATTCGCGACGCCGGTGGAGACGCCACGTTCTACCAACTCAACGTGCGCGATACCGCGGCCTGCGACGAGATCGTGGCGGCCGTTGAAAAGAAGTACGGAGCGCTGGACGCAGTGGTCGCGAATGCGGGTATCGCCCATAAAGTCCCCCTGGACGAATTGACGGACGAGAAGTGGG
The DNA here is from genome assembly GCF_021353155.1 of Caballeronia sp. PC1. Lineage (NCBI taxonomy): Bacteria > Pseudomonadati > Pseudomonadota > Betaproteobacteria > Burkholderiales > Burkholderiaceae > Caballeronia > Caballeronia sp. PC1. The sequence goes on along the minus strand of NZ_JAJUBH010000004.1, from coordinate 143,300 downwards.
ATCTCACCATGGATATCGACCTGAAAGGTGTCTTTCGCATCGTCCGCGCAGCGCTACCGGGCATGAAGCAGAGGAAATCAGGCAGCATCGTCGCAGTCTCCTCCATCATGGGCGTCGCATATGGGTGGGACGAACATGCACATTATTCAGCAGCTAAGGCTGGCGTGGTCGGCTTGGTACGCGGCCTGGCAGTGGAGTTGGGGCGACACGGTATCCGCGTGAATGGGTTGGCGCCCGGATTTATCCGAACGGCGCAAGCGCTCTCTGAGCAGCACTCAAAAGGCGAAGCGGGCCTGGCGGCTGTATCGGCCTCAATTCCGCTGGGCCGCGTTGGCGAGCCTGAAGATATGGCAGACGTCATCACATTCATGGCTTCGGATAAAGCCCGGTACCTCACGGGCCAAACCGTTATGGTCGATGGCGGTCTCGCCATCCAAAGCCACTAGTCAACCATCTCATATCTGTTCGGAGGATTTATGGGCAACCTAACTGGCAAGACGGCTTTGGTCACGGGCGCCGCGCGTGGCATTGGCCAAGCGATCGCATTTGCGTTCGCAAAAGAAGGCGCGGACGTCGTGGTACTTGACCGCCGGAAAGAAGATGCGGAGCAGACTGCAGCGAAGATTCGCGACTACGGCGTGAAAGGCATCGCCATCGCGGCGGATGTTGGCGAGGAGTCGCAGGTCAATGCAGCCGTCGACGCCGCGATCTCCGCACTTGGCCGGATCGACATCCTTGTCAATAACGCGGGGATCGAGTCCGCTTCCCTCGTGTCGGAGATGCCCACGGATATGTGGGACAAAATGATGCTGATTAACCTGCGCAGCGTCTTCTTGTGTACTCGAGCGGTTCTACCCGGGATGCGGGAGCGCAAGCACGGCAGAATCATCAACATCAGCTCGCAGCTAGCGCACAAGGGCGGGAAAGAGCTCGCTCATTACGCTGCGGCAAAAGCTGGCGTAATCGGTTTTACTCGGTCGCTCGCGTACGAAGTCGCTGATCAGGGGATCACAGCGAACGCAATCTGTCCCGGCCCGGTGGATACGGAACTGTTTCGCAGCCTCCCCGAAACGTTCCGGCGCGCGAAGCTTGCTGAGCTGCCGATCGGCCGGGCAGCCTCGGTAGACGAGATCGCTCCCGCCGCAGTGTTACTCGCATCCGACAACGGCTCCTACTTCCTCGGCGCGACCATCAATCCCAACGGCGGCGACTACATGATCTAACCGGTTGCCGTGACGTAGGCGTCGCACCCGTACGTTAAGCCTGGGTGAATATCAACGTACCGGTATATGTCTTTATATGTAGTCCTATTTACCCCAAAATTCGGAATCAACTTTTCCGTAAGGGCGATGGAGTTAGTCAAAATGGCTAAGTACACGAATCCGTACGACTTCAAGGTCGAACCAATATTGCCCACTGACGTAAAGCGAGCAACGATCGTTGCCTTCTTTGCGTGGGTCTTCGCGGTCTACGATTTTATTCTTTTCGGCACTCTTCTCCCGGAGATCGGTGCGCATTACAAGTGGGACCCCGCCGAGCAAGCAGCGATCGCAACGTGGGTTGCTGCCGGTACCGCATTGATCGCGTTCGTCATTGGACCGATTCTGGACAAAGCTCGCGGTGTTTCTGATCTTCATCTGCTCGGCGATCGGGCAGGCGGTCGAGAAGCGCATCGCGCGAAAATGGCGGCAGCGTGTCGGTTGCGTGGCGCTCGTCGTCGGTCTGGTGTGTCTAGCCGTGTGCGCGTGGCAGCGTTCGACCACTGCGTTCTTGGTCGGGACGATGCTGTGCGGAATCGGGCAGGGAATCAGCTTCCGGGCGTCATTGGCTGAGCTGTCGAATCGCAGCCCGGCCGAGCGCAAGGCCGAAGTGATATCGGCGTTCTTCGTGGTGCTTTATGTGGCAATATCCCTGCCGGTGATCGGGATCGGAATCGCGGTGCAAGGCCTCGGCATCGCGCGTGCGACGATGACGTTCGCCGCGATCACGGTCGTCATCGTCCTGATATCGCTCGTTCTGCTGCGGCGCGTCGAGAAAGCGCAGTATCGGATTGATTTGCGAACTTGAGCCACTCGTAGACGAACAACGCGCCAAATACGACACGCACCGAGAGACGCTCGAGTCCGAGGGCTTGGTAGTCGTCATCGACGATATCGATACAGCGGACGTACTTGAACAGCTCGAAACGTGGGATTGCTGAACGCACGGAACGTATGCGTCCGCGGATCCCGTGTTGACAGGACTTCGATCAGATATCCACGATTTTCCGCAGTAGACCGTACGAGACGCGCCGGTTTCCTTCGGAGTCTATCACGGCAATCGCGGTGAGCGCCTCATGGCCCGCCTCGCTCAGCAGCGTGACGCGCCCTGGCGGGCACCTAAACTCGCCCAAGATGGGCACTTCAATTCCCCCACCTGATGACGACCGGCTGAGCTGCTAAGCGGTCTCTAACGATGCTGTAGGACGTCTCTGTTTTCTCATGCTTCGAACAAAGAACGCGCCGATCAGAAAGTAGCCTGATCGCGAACACTCGCCGTACAATCTAAGCACTACGCAGCACCTCCCTCCTGGCCTGTTCGACTTCACCGAAATGGGAGTTCAACCTCCCGAAATACGCAAGCTTATCAAGATTCGGAGACTAAGCCTGCGCTGACCGGATTTAAGTGCTCGCAGCGTTAGTGCGCCGCGCTTCGGCTCGCGCTTATTAGCGGGCCAGCGACGGAATCAGACGTTACCGTAGCTGCTGAGCGTAGCCCGCCGGCGTCCTTGCGTTTCATGGATTCCACCAACCGCTTGCTCGCGCTTATTTCTTCTCGAGATCTGTGACAGGAGGGATAGTATTTCCGACAACGTCTAACCACGTATTTTCACAATACGACCAAACAGCTCCTCGTCCATCAGCTCGCGCGGTGGGATCGTCCGCGAGACTTTCTGCCGGTAATAGATCGACGTCGTCGAGATTGACGCGTGGCGCAGGTTATCTCGAACGATCGTCAGTTCGGCGCCGTCGAGCGACGGTATATCCGGCACTCACGGCAACGATCATACGCACCGTACCGCGGCGTAGTCCCCACTCTTTCGCGGTCTCCATGTGACCACCCTAGCGTAGGCGGCACGCCGCTTTGTCAACCGGGCTCGGAGTAGAACTCGGCCTCCACCCCTTGAGCAATTGCGAGCACCCGATGATCATCGAGATGTCGGCCAACAAGCATGAGTCCGACCGGCAATTCCCCGGGGCGTTGGATCGGCACTGTAGCAGCGCAGCAGTCTAAAAAATTGAACAAGGCTGTATTGCGTGGCAGAAGCGCGTTATTCAACCAGAACGCCGTGTCTTCCGCTTCCAATTCGTCTATGCGGGGAGCAACAACGGGACAGGTGGGAACAAGTAGCGCGTGATAGGCGCCCATTTGTACGGTCGCACGCTCGATGAGTGACGCACGCTTCCAGCACAAGCGAACGTAGTCGGATGCGCTTAGGGTCGCACCGCGTGTGAAGCGCTCGCGAGCATGTGGGTCATATAGCGCCCCACGGCGCGTCATCAGGTCCTGGTGCTGAGCCCATGCCTCCGCGACAGGAAAGCCTCCCTGGCGATTGGCGTCAACAATTTCGTTCAACAGTGCGAGATCGATGTGTGTGATGCAGGCGCCCGCGCGGCTGATTGTGCCCAGAGCCCTTTCGAACGTGCTCGCGACATGCGCATCTAGGTCATCCAGCACCAGCCTGTTTGGCACCGCAAATCGAAGGCCCCGCATGCTCGCCTGCCCTGCTTGCGTCGAGCTTTGATCAGAAAGAATCTGGTCGAGCAGCACGCAGTCGGTGACGGTTCTCGCGATCGGCCCCACTGAATCCAGCGTGGTCGACAACGGAAAGACGCCATCGAGCGGTACGCGCTTCTGGGTGGGCTTGAAGCCGGCGAGGCCGCACAACGCCGCGGGAATACGGACCGAACCGCCCGTGTCCGATCCGATGGCTGCCGCCGCCATGCCGTCCGAAACCGACACCGCAGCGCCCGAGGAGGAGCCGCCAGGCACGCGTGCGCGGTCCCACGGATTCCCAGGCGTGCCGTAATGTGGGTTAAGGCCCACGCCGGAGAATGCAAACTCCGCCATGTTGGTGCGGCCGATCAGTATCGCGCCAGCCGCCTTGAGGCGTCGCACGACTGTGGCACTGTGAATGGCTGGCGGGGCGTCAGCAAGCACCTTGGAGCCCGCCCGCGTAGTTTCCCCAGCTACATCGAACAAGTCTTTGATCGAGATCGGGATACCCGCGATCGCGGACGTGACGACGCCGGTTTTCCTGTGGCGGTCGTGTGCGCGTGCCTGTGCCAGCGCATCGTCCTCCCATAGTTTGATGAAAACCCGATGGCCTTCACCATCGGGGTCGGTGGCACGCGCCAGGCACTGTTCGACCAGCGCGCCGCTCGTTATGCGACCGGCGGCGAGATCCGCGGAAAGACCGGCAAGATTGGGCAGAGCAGCCATCGGGTCTCGCAGCTAAATTGAGAGCGAACGTCGTCGCGTCGCACGTGGACTGAACTCGATCACCGAGCCGCTCAGTCGATCACCACCAGATCGTGATCAAGACCGGATAGCGACTCGCCGCCGCCCGCCGTACACAGAATCGTGCTACCCATCTTGTAGCCGAATCCCTCGTCAGGCAACGAGAGATTGGGTTCGATCGTGAAGCTCATGCTCTCGCACAGCGTATAGGGATCGGAGTCTTCCAGCGCCATCGCTTCGACCCACGCCGGAGGAAATCCCAACCCGATCGAATATCCGACCCGATGCACCCGCCGGCGCGCGAGGTCGAGCCGGTTGAGCTTTTCATCTGCAACATGCTTCGGGACGCGGGTGAGTTGGCCGGCGGCGGCGGAAGCAATGGCCGCCTCGGTTGCCTCCTTGACGCAATCCGCCACGTCGCCCAAGCGGCGCGGCCGGCGGCCGATGATCGCCGTGCGCATCAGCACCGCGTGATAGCGATGATACACACCCGCGAATTCCATCGTGACCAGATCCCCGGCGACCAGAGGCCGGTGTCCGGGCAGACCATGAATCATCGTCGTGCGGGGGCCTGAGGCGACCATCACCGGGAAGGCGGGATACTCGCCACCCACGTCCGCCATGGCCTTCGATATTACACCGGCTATTTCGATTTCAGTGACGCCCGGACGCAATGCCCCGTAGGCCGCCTGCATCGCATGATCGGCAATGCGCGCGGCGTTACGCTGGAAACTCACTTCTTCCGGTGATTTGACCAATCTTTCCTCCAGCACGATGTTTGATGCATCGTGAAAGAGCGTATTTGGCAGCACTTCCTTGATGCGATCCCAATGCGCGGGGCGAATGTTGAACGCCTGCATTTCAATGCCCACGCGCTTGGCCGCCAGGCCATGCTTCGTCAGGAATTCGACAAGCATTTGAATCGGGTCGTCGAAGTGCATCCTGTAGTAGATCGTTCCACGCAATATGGATGTCTCGTCGACGCTGGCTTTTTCGCTAATGCGTGTAATCAGTACCGGATGTTCCAGACCCGGCGCGATGATGAGCGCCTGATACCAGTAATATCCGATCGATTCATGCCCGCACAGATAGCTCAGGTTGTCGGGAAGATTGACGAGCAGCACATCGAGGTCGCGTTGTTTCATGCGTTCCAGCACGCGCTGATACCGCTGATCATAAGTGTCGAGACTGAACGGCAGAAGCATAGTCACCCTCGCGGTGTTTGGATATTTCAGGATTTCACGTACTTGAGCAGCAAGTCTGTGATGTGGTTGAGCCGGTCACGCATGCATTCCTCGCTCTCGAGGTCGCGATTGAGCACAGCTGAGAGCGTATGGACGTTCGAAAAATAGAACATTACGAGGGAAAACATCGAGACATAGAACTGGACCGGATCGATTCCCCGGACAAAAGTCCCGTCCTGTTCCCCACGGGTGAGCAGGACCGATATCGTGCTGACCAGGGGCTCGTTGATCGCGCGGATATGCTCCCGATTGAGATGCATTCCCTGATGGCGGTTCTCCTCCATAATCATCGCGATCAATTCCGGAGATTGATGCAGGTCATAGAACGTCAGCTCGATCAGGCTTTTCAGGCTTTCTTCCGGTGAAGCAGCATGGACATCAAATTCTCGGTCGCGTCCGCGAAATTGGCGATAGCCGCTTTCGAGCGCTACCCGGAACAGCTCCTCCTTGTTACCGAAATGATAGTAGAGTGCCTGCTTGTTGATGCCGGCGCTTCGCGCGATCTCGTCGATGCGCGCACCCCCGAAGCCTTTCAGTGCAAACTCTTTGCGTGCCGCCTTCAAGAGTACGTCGCGTGTATGATCCGGATTCCGCATCCAATATTCCTGATTTATTCAAATGTCCAGCGCCCGAACTGGACTCTTCGCGCGTGAAACGCAGGGCATCAGCTTATCGCACGCGTTTCTCCGCTTCGGTTAAAAACACATCCCGACGTTCAGTTACACCCTCCAGGACGCCAGTGTTGGTACCTCATCAGAGAGCGAAAGTACGGAGCCCCTCATTGGATGAAGTTGAAATCAAGTGGCACACTCACAGTTCGCCTTCTATCTTCCAGTTCCAAGCGTAGATGAATACCTAAACGACAAGCGACGCGGCTTACAGGTCGAGTACGAGCAGCAGGCTTTTCGCACGGGAAACGCAAGGCATTATCTTGTCGCAGGCTTGTTTCTCCGCGTCCGTCAGGAACACGTCCCGATGATCGGGAACCCCGTCCAGCACGCCGGTCAGGCAAGTGCCGCACACCCCTTGCTCGCAGGACGTCTCGATGTGAACCCCATGCTCGGCGAGCACCTCGACGATTGACCTGCCGGCAGGGACTGCGAATGTGGTGTCGGAACGCGCAAGCCTGACCTGAAACGTTTCCTGCGACCCGGTCAACGACATGGGGTCGGCGGCGAAGTATTCGAGATGAACCGCCTCCGGCGGCCAGGTGGGCGCGGCAGTGGTTTCCACCAGGTCCATGAACTGGCGCGGTCCGCACAGGTAGAGATGCGCACCCTCGGGACGATGCCACAGCAGCTTGCGCAAGTATGCCCGAAGCGCATCAGGCTCGATGGCGTAATGGAAAGTCACCCGCCTCTTGAAATCCAAGCCGGACAACAACGCGTGAAACGCCGTATGCTGGATCGAACGCGTGAAATACTGCAGTTCGAATGATTCGCCTGCAGCAAGCAGGTGACGAGCCATAGAGAATACTGGCGTTATGCCGATACCACCCGCAAGAAGCAGATGATGCTTGGCCTGCTGCTCGATAGGAAAGTTGTTGCGCGGTGCGCTGACGGCAATGACATCGCCCTCCCTGATCCGTTCGTGCATGGCCCGCGAACCGCCCCGGGATTCGGGCTCTTTCTTCACCGCGATCAGGTAGCGATCCGTCTCATCGGGACCGTTGCACAAGGAGTACTGGCGGATCAGCCCGGAATCGATGTGCACATCGACGTGGGAACCGGCCGCAAAGGGCGGCAACGGATCGCCGGTCGCGCTAATCAGCTCGAAGGACTTAATATCGAGAGATTCCTGCGCGACCCTGTTGACCTTGACAGTTAGAGTAGCCATTTGCTATTTTCCGTGTCCCGCGTCGCCGGAGGTTCCGGCGGCTTCTTTGGTGGGAAATGCACCACCCCGCGTGCCTTTCGGCAAGGTGCCCTGCATGCCTTCGAACCAGTTGATGCTCTTGATCTGATCATCGGACAGAGCCGTCGCTTCGCTCGGCTAGAATGAACTGTTTTCGGGTGTCTCTTGACGGGTCCGCTGCACGATTGCCGATAGCGTCTCAATGTTCCTTCAGTCTCCATGGTTCGCTGTTACGAGTCGTCGGACGAACTCCATACACAATAGGTGGCGCAGAACTCAGGGCCCTTCGGCCGCTGCCGCTTCCTGCCTCAGCATACTGAGGAGCTCGGTCTTGTATTGGCAGAACATCGCACTCGTTGTGATTTCATAGGTGCGCGGACGCGGCAGGTCGACGTTCAGGACCTTGAGCCATCGTCCCGGCCGCCGCGACATCATGAAGACCCTGTCTGCAAGGAACAAGGCTTCGTCCAGATCGTGCGTGATAAACAGAATTGTGGTCTTCACCTCGCGCCACACGTTTAACAATAGCTCTTGCATTTGTGTTCGTGTTTGCGCGTCCAGCGCGCCAAAAGGTTCATCGAGCAACAAAACTGTCGGTTGCGGCGCAAGCGCACGCGCCAAGGCAACACGTTGTTGCATGCCGCCGGAAAGCCGGCGCGGATAGACGTCTTCGAAACCGTCCAGGCCCACCAGGCGGATCAGATCTCGGGCTCGATTGCGTCGTTCCTTCTTACCCCATCCGGCAAGTTCGAGCCCGAACTCCACGTTGCCCAAAACGGTGCGCCATTCATAGAGGCTGTAGCTTTGAAACACCACCCCCCGGTCCGCGCCGGGACGGTCCGCGAGCTTGCCTCCGACCAGGACCCGACCACTGGTCGGCTCGACCAGGCCGGCGGCAACGCGAAGTAAGCTGCTCTTTCCACAACCTGACGGACCGACGATCACAACGAAGTCGCCGCCCTCCAGTTCAAGGTCGATATGGTCCACGACGTTCAGCGGTGGCTGGCCATGCGGGGCTTTGTAGTCGACAACCAGTTGCTCGATCGACAGCGCTTTCATCGTCCGGCCCCTCCACTGTAGTTGAACAGCTTTCGATACAAGACGCGCATCAACACATCGGTGCAGACACCCAGCAGGCCAATGGTCAATATCCCGACCAGAATGCCGTCGGTTTGCAGATAGCGCTGCGCGACTATAATGCGATAGCCGATGCCGCTTTCCGCAGCGATGATTTCGGCAAGAACGAGATAGGTCCACGAGTAGCCGAGAGTAATCCGGAGCGTGTCGAAGATGCCCGGCAACGCTGCCGGAACGAGCACTTTCCAGAAAACCTCCCGGCGCCGCGCACCGAGCGTGTAGGCGACCTGAATCTGCTCGTGCGGCACGTTCTTGGCCACGGCGGCCACGAGCAGCGTCAGCGGAAAGAACACGCCAATCCAGATCACACTCCACTTCTCTGTCTCGCCGATACCCAGCCAAACAATGAGCAATGGCACGAACGCCACTGGCGGCATATACCGTATCGCACCGATCAGCGGCTCGAGGAGGGCGGCAGGGGCTGCGAAAGCGCCGATCACGATTCCCAGCGGCACGGCCACGATTGCCGCCGCCAGGAACGCGCCACAGACTCGCACGACGCTCACCCGGATATCCGTGAGGTAGCCCTCGTGCAGATACACCTGTATCGCTCGGCTCAGGACAGCCGACGGCGTCGGCAAAAAGAACGGTTCGACGAAACCAGAGTATGACAGCGCGGCCCAGATCGCCAAGACGACTACCATCGCGACTACACCGAGTACCACAGCGGCTGAACGCCCGACCGTAACGTTCGGCCACGTGTATTTCTCCATTCGGGAGAGAAGCAAGCGAAGGGCCGAGAGCCAGGCGGTCCGCGGGCCATGGTTGATCACTTGCTGCTGGGCTTGACTCATCTCAATGGTCCTCAGGTCTTCCTTGGAGTGACGCATGGTGCCGTCCAATCATGCATCGTCGGGCCCGGAAGACGTGGTGTCTCCGAACCACATCTACTCGACTACGGGCCGCTTCGGGCTCGCTTCTTTCAATGGCGTCTTTCATTTTGCGAGAAATAACGCGTTAATGACTTTGCCCGAGGCCTTGATCGTTGAAATCTGCCCAGCCGCTTTCCAGAATTCTGCGGCGTTCTTGTAGACGGCGGAAATGCTGGGAGGCCCCTCTGCGTCGACATACGACCTCATCTCGTCCCGGCGGTAAAAATGCACACCCTTTGCCTGCGCCTCGAAGTCCGCGGGCGACAGCCCGACGAACTGGCCCATCACGGCCGCGGCGTCGTCGGGTTGCGTGTGCATATAGTCGACGGCGTCAAAATAGCCGGCAACAAATGCTTTGACGGAATCGGGGTGCTTGGCGATGAAATCGTTCGAGAAAGCAACCGCATCGACAATCAGACCCGGGTAGTCGGCGGAGCTGACGATGACCCGTCCGCCCGCCGCGCTCGCCTTGGAAAGCCAGGGTTCGAACGTGACTGCGACGTCAACGCGGTGTGCGACGAACGCGGCACCTGACGCGCCTCCGTCCAGATCGACCGGGATGATGTCGTGCATGGTCAAACCAGCGCTCTTAAGCACTGTTCCAAGAAGAAACTCGCTGCTGATCCCAGACTGGAACGCGACCTTCTTGCCCTTGAAGTCTTTTACATTCTTGATGTCGTTGCGGGCCACTATCCCGTCCGCGCCCTTCGATTCATTCAACACCAGGACGATTTGGGCGTCCGTACCCAGGTTAAAAAATCGTGCCCACGCGTCGGCCGCAAGCCCTGCGGCGTCGATGCCGCCCGAACGCATGGCGGCAACCCGGTCGCTGCCGCCTTGAATGCGAACGATGGTCACGTCGAGTCCCCGCTTCGCCCAAAACTGCTTCTGCTGTGCCAAATACAGCGGTGCGACTCCGATCCATGTGACGACCCCGATCTTGATCGGGGTCAAGGCTTTTGTTTGCTCGGTCGAGACTGCATTGGACTCCGCAGCCTGCACCCAGCTCGGAAGAATGAAAGCGAGCAGCAGCAAAGCCGCGCCAAGGAGCCAGCCAGCCTTCGTCTTGAGTTTCATTTAACCACCCGCTAGGAAAAGATGGAGGGCAAACTTGGCCCTCATTCAGTTGCGTGTGTGGATCGGCGCGTCAATCCCGAGCGCTATCCGGCGCCGGCCACATAAACATTCTTGCGTTGCCTCGCGACCAATCGCGATGCGGGTCGCGTGTTCAACGCTCGTCTGTCGATGCTAGCGCCGAGATGATTTCGCGGCAGAACGCGGGCAGGTCGTCCGGCGCGCGCGACGTGATCAGGTTACCGTCCCGGACGACTTCCTGATCGACGTACCGCGCGCCGGCATTGGTGACGTCGGTGCGAATGGAACTGGCGCTTGTCAAGGCGCGACCTTTGACGATCTCGGCCGAAATGGGAACCCATGGCCCGTGGCAGATCGCCGCCACGATTTTGACGGCGTCGTTCATTTCCTTGACAAACCTGACGAGATTGGCATCGTCACGCATGTAGTCCGGCGCATAGCCGCCGGGGATAACCACCGCATCGAAGTCCTGCGCCGCGACCTCGGATGGAGTGAGATCGCGCTTCTGAGACGGGTAGCCGTGTCGCGTCAGATGAGTCTCCGCGCGGGATACGACCTTCACATCTGCCCCTTCCTCTCTCATGCGGTAGTACGGGTACCAGAACTCGACGACCTGATAGAAGTCGTCAACGAAGATTGCAACTTTCTTTCCCTTCAGCTTCATTTTTCGCCCCTGTTAAGAGGGATCCGAATCCCTATTCGAATCCATAAGATCACAAACTGATACGCAGCACTAACGGTCGGTTTCGACGCTTGATTCCTGCTCCTGTCGAGGATGGCGATATCCATCTCGATAAGTGCCATCGAGGGTTCTTGCCACCAGTTCTCGCTCAACTTCATCAATCAAGGCCGCATCGTCTGCAAGGGTGCTGGCCTGTGGAACTGGAATCGCAGTATTCGAGGCATACGTCTCGAGCGGACGGGTCACACGAGATACCAGCCCTTTGGGATCCTCGCCAGCGGCCACGGCGCGAATGCCGTCTCGCAGCATGCCGCGATACCTCACGATGGCGCGGTCGCCGGGCACAAGGTGCTCGAGCGCATGAATATGAATCGGCCCCTGGGAAACCCATGCATCCCAGTCCCCAGGGATGCGCTGGCGTTCGGCATAGGACCGTTCGCCGTCCTGGCCGAAGGTGAAGTTCAGTTGTGGGTGGGTATAGAGGTCGTGCCCGGCTGCACGTTCCCGATCCATATAGGCGTTTAACTTCTTGTCGGGAAGATTCGCCGCCACGGTATTCCAGCCGATCACGAAGCAGTTTTCATCGTCCACGGGCACCGACCAGTGGACGATCGGACCGCGCCTGTCGAAGACCATGTTGCCTTGACCGTCCTCGATACATGCGATCCGAGACAAGTTCGGCAGGATCATCGCGTTGATCCGCACAAATATATTCTTGCCCACTCGTCTGCTTTGCGTGGTGATCAGACCGCTGTGCGTCTCGAACAGATTGATCTTCGCCAGTTCCTGGTGGGCGGTCGTGAGCTGGATGCCTGCCATCACGGTGTGCAGGAAATAGCCATGATCATTGTCGACTTCGTTGTCGCGTGTCTGGATCCAGTTGCAGGGTGATGGCCGCTTGTAAAGGATCCGGCCTTCGACGTCATCGTCGAAGAAATCAAAATGAGGGAAATCGGGGGTTCGATCCGGCGGTCCCATATAAGCGAAAATGAGCCCAGCCGATTCACGTACAGGGTAGGCGGCATGAAAGAGCCTGCCGGCGTATCTCGCGTCGGGCTGGACGGGAGTTTCAAGCAACGTTCCGTCGCACGCGAAGTGCCAGCCGTGATAGCAGCATTGAATTCCGCATTCAGTGATCTTGCCGAATTCGAGCGAGGCACCGCGATGCGGGCAATGTTTGTCCAGGAGCCCCAAATTGCCAGACAGATCGCGGAAAAGCACCAAGTCCTCGCCGAGAACGCGCAGCGCGACAGGACGATCCTGGACCGACGACGACAGTTCGATCGGATGCCAAAAGCGACGCAGATATTCGCCGCCGGGCGTATCGGGTCCCACTTGCGCGAGTTCAAGATTGGGTCCGACCTGATTGCGGTGATAGCCGCTGTACGCCCGCTTTAAGGTTTGATAGCGCTCCGCCATGGCTCTCGTCCTCTTGATCACGTACGTTTGTGAAACATCGCCGGTCAACTGCTCGACACGGTTAACACATTAGGCGATAAAAAGCGGTTGTCAACCAAATAGTTGGTTTAATTCTTGTCCGATTATTGGACGCGCTCCGCCCGCAACAGAGCGCCTCGGCTGCCGTCGCTTCGCCCATCACAAGCCCTTGCAGGGGAAGAAACTGCACGCTGTGCCGCAAGTGTTCGCAAGACCATGTTAACGCTTGCTCAAGGCGCAGTAGTCTGCGTCCATGGCCGGTATCACCTCGCCCGTTCGTCGACGAAGCGTTCGCGAGCTAGTTTAGGCTTTTGGGCGTGTCACGGCGCGTCTGCGGACTTGGACGGGAACGCTGCTACATGCAGAAGGAAGCCTTCGAGCAGCCTCAGGCAGTCGCTGACACCGGTCCCCGGTGTGAACTCAGCGATGCCCGAACTGTTCGAGAAGGTGCGTACCGCGTATTCTGGTTCGAAGCGAATGCGCCAGTGACATTATATAAAGCCGGCGCGAAGGTCAGCCCCGCGCGCTGTGGAAGACCATCAACAACACCCCAATCCAAATTGGGATATACGTCTGCAGTTGAGACGACGTGATGCTCTCCCCAAGAACCAGAACGGACACCGCTATCAGCAGAATCGGCTCAACGTATCCGAGCATCCCGAAAACCGCCATCGGCAGCATTCTGCTTGCCTTCAAATAGCTGCCCAGCGCCAACGTTGAGATGACTCCCAGCCCAGGCAGCAGGAATAAGCACAGGCCGAACTGATTTGGAGCCTTGAGCTGACCGGAGTTCGACCAGATGACGAAGCATGCTACTGGCACCATCAAGGCCATTTCGGCGGCTAATAGAACGAAGGAGTCGCCCCCAATCTTGCGTCGAAGCATCAGATACGGTGGATAGCCGAGGGAAACGAGCAGCGTTGGCCATGCGAATGACCGGGTGACGAAAAATTCATGTATTACGCCAATCGACGCGCATCCGACGGCTATCCACTGCAACTTCGAAAGCGACTCGACATAGAAGACTCGGCCGACGATGACCATTATGATGGGTAGCAGGAAGAATCCCATCGACACATCCAGCATCCGCCCGTGCTGCGGCGCCCACAAGAACAACCATGTTTCCACGCCGAGAAGTGCCGCGCACGTGAGGAGCATCGCAGCAAATTTTGGCTCACACAGGCCGCGTATTGTTAGTGCTCTAAGCGATGCAAGGCTTCCGCGAGCAGTGACGAACAATATTGCGCACGGGACTGTCCACACCACTCGCCAAGCAAATATATCTAGTCCGGAGAGCGGCGATAGCAGTTTCGTGTACGCGGTCATGACCGCAAAGAGGACGGAAGCCGTGAGCGAAACGAGCATCCCTCGACCGAGGGGATATGAATCTGGCATTGTTTTCTAAAAGGTCACCGCTCTCTTTATCGAGCTTCGTCTAGAAGCGACGGTTCGAACTCGTCCGGACACACGGCAATAACCGTTCTCAATATAAGGGCCTTCGCTAAACGCATCAATCGATGATGCGACAGTGACCTGCTCCCCGCGATTAGTACGCCCGCGGCCTCTTGACTCCTTGAGTGACCATCTTCCCTTGCGACTATCGTTCGACAGCGCCTGCGGTGTACGCCTGATGGTCGGCGTGATAGCTCGAGCGCACCATTGAACCAACAGCCGCGTGCGTGAAACCCATCTTGTAAGCCTCCTCCTCATACATCTTGAATGTGTCAGGATGCACGTAGGCACGGACCGGCAAGTGATGCTCCGACGGCTGCAGATATTGCCCAATTGTAAGCATCTCCACGTCATGCGCCCGCAAGTTTCGCATCACCTGCAAGATTTCCTCGTCTGTCTCGCCGAGTCCTACCATGAGGCCCGACTTGGTCGTGACTTCAGGATGCAACGCCTTGAAGTTCTTCAGCAGCTTCAGGGAATGGTTGTAGTCCGAGCCCGGTCGCGCTTCCTTGTAAAGGCGCGGTACGGTCTCAAGGTTATGGTTCATGACATCCGGAGGCGCGGCGGTCAAGATGCCGATTGCGCGGTCCAGACGCCCACGGAAATCAGGCGTCAAAATCTCGATGCGTGTGTTCGGTGAATGTTCGCGCACGTGTCGAATGCACTCGACAAAATGTCCTGCGCCGCCGTCACGAAGGTCATCCCGGTCAACGCTCGTGATCACGACATACTTCAGCTTCAGCGCGCCGACAGTTCGCGCGAGATTCAACGGCTCGTCCGGGTCTAGTGGGTCCGGACGGCCGTGACCGACGTCGCAGAACGGGCACCGGCGAGTGCACTTGTCGCCCATAATCATGAACGTCGCTGTGCCCTTGCCAAAGCACTCTCCAATGTTTGGGCAGCTAGCCTCCTCGCAGACCGTGTGGAGCGCGTTCTCCCTCAATATCCGCTTAATCTCGTAGAACCGAGAATTCCCCATCGCAGGCCGGACTCGAATCCATTCGGGCTTGCGCAATCGCTCCATCGGGACGACCTTGATGGGAATGTGGGCCGTCTTAGCTTGAGACTTCTGTTTCACCGTCGCATCGTAACGCAGCGCCTTATTGCTCTGTCCGGCGGGAGAGCCGCCGATGCCGGACGCAGTGCCTCTAGCGATTGAATCTTCCATCTCAATGCTCCAACAACCTAGTCAATTACGAAATGAGGAGAACGCTGCCAGACAAAGGGTCCTCAGAACTTGTGCCGGATGCTAACCATCACGATTTCCTGAGTGGACTTTCCGCCCTCGGTATAGCTGTCTGCGATGACCGCTTGAGCCGGGCCCAACCCGTTAGAACCAGACGCGTGGCCATAGCCGGCCGAAGCGTCGATGTCTGTCCGCTTGCTCAACAGATAATCCGCCGCGATTGTCGCCTGGTGGTACGTGGCTGACGAGTCGCCATGCGACTTCAAATAGTTGTACCGGACCTCCAGCGAAACGTCCGGCACCGCCTGCCAATAGGCGAAGGCCGAACCGTTGTTGAAACGCTCCGCCGACGAGAAGGTCGCGGAGCCATCGGCCAGGTATTGCGAATAGCTGTAGTAGCCACCGACCGTCACCGGCCCTATCACGTATGCGGCACCGGCTCGGGCGATATTGAACTTGCTCGCACTCGCATAGGCGGCGTTCACGGGCGTGAAGAAAATGGAAGTCATGCTGCCTGCGCCCCGCGTCGAAAAACTGGATTGCCATTGTCAGCATGAATGTAGCCGGCCGCGAGTGTATGAGGACCAGTCACATAGTTGACCGCTGCCGAGTACGACTGCCGGGAACCCGTCGCGCCAGCCACCTTCCCGAAGTCGTACATTGCCGCAACCTGAAGGCCACCCCAGACCGGGCTTGTCCACTTCACCGGATTGCTAACCTTGACGGAACCATCAGACAGGTCAACATCGCCCGGCGCCGTAAGAAATTCGAGAAAATTGTCGCCTTGTACGGGCACGACCAGGTCTTGAAGGACGTCCATCTGACATCCGAGAGTGACCGTACCTAAGCTCGTGTGCGACAAGCCCACATATGCCTTCCGGTCGAACAGCACTCCGCTGCTCGACAGCGCGCCATTGTTCACGTCGAACCCGCTTTCCAGGGTGAAGAGCGCGCTCAAGCCTCCGCCGAGGTCTTCAGTTCCTTTCAGGCCCCACTGACTGATCGACATTTGGCCCGCCTGCATCTTTATCTGATTACTTTCGCCACCCGTGTTATGAGTGTACTGAATCGATGTATCGATGATTCCATAGAGCGTGACGCTCGACTGAGCGAAGGCTTGCGACGCCATCGCAAATGCGCTCAATACCGCGATCGACATCAGAACTTTGCGCAAAATTACTCTCTCTTCCTTCTATTAACAGCTGATTTCTTGAATTTATTTGATTCCAATCTCACAAGATAATCTTCGTTATCCTATTTTGTATGCATAACCCTCCGAATTCCGCACCGGCAAAGCAAATCAACCTTACTAAACCTGAGAGTCGACCTGCGACGTAACGCGGACCGTGACCGCCTTGACTTGACGCCATGCAAATAAGCGCCTTGCAATCTCTACCCCGATAGAGAGTCCGAACCCGTCCGCTACGCCCTTCACAACCTCGTAGATGCATTCGTAGTCGAAGACGTCAGTTATGCTATCCGACGCCGACGGCGAGAGCTCATAGGGAACGAAAACATCGATATCAAGGCTCTCGCCCTTCGAAGCGCTCGACAGTCGACGGAAGAAGATGCGGCGGCAGTCCGGAACCACGCGAACCTGTGAATCTAATTCTGTAAACGAGTCGGCACCGTTTCGAACCGCGGAGAAGGACCGCTGCCGAGCTTCAACATTCGATGACATTGACCGCAAGGCCTCCCCGAGCAGTCTCTTTGTACTTGGTTTTCATATCCGCGCCGGTCTCCGCCATCGTCTTGATGACACTATCCAAGGACACATAGTGCTGGCCATCGCTTTGCAGAGCCATTCGCGCCGAGTTGATTGCCTTGATTGAGCCCATCGCATTGCGTTCGATGCATGGCACCTGAACCAATCCACCGATGGGGTCGCAGGTCAGGCCGAGGTTGTGCTCCATCCCAATTTCTGCTGCGTGCTCGACTTGCTCGGGAGAGCCTTTCATTGCAGCGACGAGTCCGCCGGCCGCCATTGAACAGGCGACACCAACTTCTCCTTGGCAACCGACCTCGGCACCAGAGATGGAGGCATTGAGCTTGTAAAGCATGCCAATTGCCGCCGCAGTTAACAGGAAGCGAATAACGCCTTCTTCATCCGCGTGCGGGACAAATCTCGAGTAGTAGTGCAGCACGGCGGGTACGATGCCAGCAGCGCCGTTGGTCGGCGCAGTCACGACTCTCCCACCGCCAGCATTTTCTTCATTCACTGCCAATGCATAGAGGTTGACCCAGTCCATGACCGAGAGACTGTCCTGCATCGCTTTCTCCGGAGAAGCTGTGAGTTTCCGGTACAGCGCAGCAGCCCTTCTCTTTACCTGCAATGGCCCGGGCATTACGCCCTCAGTCGTGCATCCACGTGCGACACACTGTTGCATCACCCCCCAAATCTCCAGCAGTCGCGCCCTTACCTCGTTTTCCGGTCGCCAGGTGGTCTCATTGACCATCACAAGCTCGGCAATGCTCTTCGTTTCCTTTTGGCATATCTGCAAGAGCTCGACCCCAGTGCTGAATGGGAACCGAACTTCCTGCGATTCCGCGGTCGCGACGACGCCACCGCATGATGCATTGACGATGAACCCACCACCAATTGAGTAGTAAGTCTCCTCCCGCAGAACCGTCTCGCGGTCCTCTCCGATTGCGAACAGCTTCATGGCATTCGGGTGAGCGGGAAGCGACTTTCGGAAGAAAACGATATCCCGCCTCTCCTCGAACTCGATGGTCCGTTTCCCGCCGAGCTCGATGGAGCGAGTTTCCCGCGTGCGTGCAATCGACGGCTCAATGGAATCGACGTCGACCGTCTCCGGATGCTGACCCTCCAGACCCAGAATCGCAGCAGATACCGTCCCGTGCCCCCTACCAGTGGCACTGAGCGACCCGTAGAGCTCAACCCTCACACGACAAACGCGCGCGAAGAGCTGAGCGTCGTCCTCAATTCCCTGGACAAACTGAGCTGCGGCCTGCATCGGGCCCACAGTGTGAGAACTGGAAGGGCCAATGCCCACCTTGAAGAGGTCGAATACGCTCAGCGCCATTTTCGCCCCCTTACTTGCGCTGAGCTGCTTGGGGGTAAACCGGGAAATCCCGGCACAGTCGCGCGATGTCCGCCTTGACCCGCTCGTTAACCTCCTGATTTTCGAGGTCGTCAAGGATGTCGCAAATCAAACCGGCGACGAGAACAGCCTCTTTCTTGCCCATCCCACGCGTGGTGAGTGCAGGTGTACCAATTCGAATGCCGCTCGTGACGAACGGCGACTGCGGGTCGTCTGGCACCGCATTCTTGTTGACCGTGATGCCGGCTTGGCCCAAAGCTGCGTCGGCCGCTTTACCCGTGATTCCCTTGTCAACGAGGTTGACAAGGAACAGATGGTTTTCGGTGCCACCCGAGACGATGCTGTAGCCACGGCCGATGAAGGCATCTGCCATCGCTCGCGCGTTTTCGACCACCTGCTTCTGATACTCGACAAAGTCCGGCTGCATCGCTTCTTTCAGGGCTACAGCCTTCGCGGCGATGACATGCATAAGCGGGCCACCCTGAGCGCCTGGGAACACCATCGAATTGATTTTCTTCTCAATCTCAGGATTTGCGCGCCCCATGATTAGACCGCCGCGCGGACCTCGAAGCGTCTTGTGGGTCGTCGTCGTCACAATATCGGCGTACGGCAACGGGGTTGGATAGACGCCCGCAGCGACGAGACCGGCCACGTGCGCCATGTCGACCATGAGTAGCGCGCCCACCTTGTCTGCAATGGCTCTGAAGCGCGCGAAGTCCAGGTATCGCGAATATGCTGAGAACCCAGCGACCAGCATTTTCGGTTTGCATTCGGCCGCGATGCTCTCAAGTTGGTCGTAGTCAATTCGACCAGACGAATCGATGCCGTACTGCACCGCCTTATAGATTTTTCCGGAGAAGTTCACGGAAGCGCCGTGCGTCAGGTGGCCACCGTGAGCCAGACTCATGCCAAGGATGGTGTCGTGAGGCTGCAGAAGCGCCATGTAGGTCGCAGCATTCGCCTGAGAGCCTGAGTGCGGCTGCACATTAGCCCAAGTAGCCCCGAACAAAGCCTTGGTACGGTCAATGGCGAGCTGCTCGACCACATCGACGAACTGGCACCCGCCGTAGTAGCGCTTATTGGGATATCCCTCCGCGTATTTGTTGGTTAGGACGGTGCTCTGCGCCTCCAGCACGCGTGAGCTCGCGTAGTTTTCCGATGCGATGAGTTCAAGGTGCGACTCTTGGCGATGCGTTTCTGCGTTGATTGCGTCGCCGAGTTCCGGGTCAAACTGCTGAATGCTCAATCCGTCGCTAAACATCTTCATCTCCTGAATACGTTAAATCGGCTCGCTCATATCGAACGACGACAGAATCAATAGGCATCCATCGGGGCACACGCGCAGAACAGATTCCTGTCGCCGTAGCTGTTGTCCGCGCGACCTACCGGTGGCCAGTATTTGCGGGCTGCAACCGATGCAATCGGATAGGCGGCTTCTTCGCGAGAGTATGCGTGTGACCATTCATTGCTCGTCACGCTCTGCGCAGTATGCGGTGCGCATTTCAGCGGATTATCGACTTTGTCGAATGCGCCGGTTTGGACCTTCTCAATCTCGCTCCGGATAGCAATCATCGCGTCGATGAACCGGTCGATTTCCTCAACCGACTCGCTTTCCGTCGGCTCAACCATGAGCGTGCCGGAGACCGGAAAGCTCATCGTGGGAGCATGAAAGCCGTAGTCGATGAGACGCTTCGCGATGTCTTCGTTCGTAATTCCGGTTGCTTTTTGCAACGGCCGAATGTCCAGGATGCACTCATGTGCGACGAGTCCCTTCTCTCCGGAGTACAGCACCGGGAAATGCGGGGCGAGTCGCTTCGCGATGTAGTTAGCGGACAAAATCGCCACTTCTGAGGCTGCCTGAAGTCCAGCCGCGCCCATCATGGCGATGTACATCCAGGAGATGGGCAGAATACTTGCCGAGCCGAACGGAGCTGCAGACACGGCGCTGATGCCTTCCGCCTCGCGCTCATATCCCGTGCAATGCTGGTTCGGCAAATACTTCACCAGATGCGGGCCCACTGCAACCGGGCCAACGCCGGGTCCCCCTCCGCCGTGCGGGATGCAGAACGTCTTGTGCAGATTCAGGTGAGACACGTCTCCGCCGAAGCCGCCGGGCGCCGCCAGTCCAACCATCGCGTTCATGTTGGCGCCGTCGACGTACACCTGGCCGCCGTGCTCATGAACAATCTCGCAAATTTTCCGAACGTTGGCTTCAAATACGCCGTGAGTCGACGGATACGTAATCATGATGGCAGCGAGCTTCTGGCTATGTTGCTCGGCCTTCGCCCTCAAATCCGCAAGGTCTACGTTCCCGTCACGGTCGCACGCGACAACCACGACTTCGAATCCCACCATCTGTGCGGATGCGGGATTCGTACCATGAGCCGACGACGGAATCAGGCAGATGTTTCGGTGACCTTCGTCTCGGTCCTCGTGATAGGCCTTCACAATCAACAGTCCCGCATATTCCCCTTGGGAACCAGCGTTCGGTTGAATGCTCACGCCAGCATAGCCGGTGACGGTGCACAGCATCGCCTCGAGCTGCCCAATCATCTCGCGATAGCCAGCCGTTTGCGACTCGGGTGCGAACGGGTGAATCGATGAGAACTCCGGCCACGTCACCGGGACCATTTCGCTCGTGGCGTTCAACTTCATCGTGCACGAACCCAGCGGAATCATCGACCGGTCCAACGCCAGGTCCTTGTCGCCGAGACTGCGGATATATCGGAGCATTTCATGCTCCGAATGGAAGCGATTGAACACCGGGTGCGTCAAATAGCTGCTGACGCGATGCATGTCTGCGCCGAAGCCTAGTTCGGCTGCGCCCTCACACTCGCCAAACGAAGGCACCGGTCGAGCTTGAGCAAGGACCTCCAACAGCACCAATACGTCCGCTCGCGTCGCCGTCTCGTCGAGCGAAATGCCAACCTGATGGTCGCTGACTCGACGAAGGTTCACCCCTCGGCTTTCGGCTGCCGCGTGAATATCGCTGGTTCGTCCGTTCGAGGAGATGGTGAGCGTGTCGAAGAACGTCTCGTTCTCGATTTTGTAACCGAGACGCTTGACCCCCGCTGCCAACACCGAAGTCAGGCGATGAACTCGCGTCGCAATCCGTCTCAGCCCTTGGGGGCCGTGGTAGACCGCATACATCGACGCAATCACCGCCAATAGAACCTGCGCCGTGCAGATATTCGACGTTGCCTTCTCGCGACGGATGTGCTGTTCGCGAGTTTGCAGTGCGAGTCGATACGCGCGGTTCTGATTCGCATCAATCGTGATTCCGACAAGTCGACCCGGCATGGAACGTTTGAAGTCGTCCTTCACTGCCATGTAGCCAGCGTGCGGACCACCGAAGCCAAGCGGCACGCCAAAACGCTGGGACGTCCCGACTGCAACGTCAGCACCCCAGTCGGCGGGACTCTTGATGAGAGTAAGGGCGAGCAGGTCCGCAGCCGCAACCACAAAACCACCTTGCACATGCACCTTCTGCGCAAGCTCGCGGTAGTCAATCACATCGCCGTTCACGCCCGGGTATTGAACGAGCACACCAAAGGCATCTTGCGCAGCAAGCTCATTCGCCGGACACACTCTCACCTCGATACCCAGAGGCGCGGCACGCGTCATCACGATTTCGATGGTCTGTGGCAAGACATCATCAGCGACCGCGAACACGTTGGAATCGCTCTTGCCAACTCGCCGCAGGAGTGTCATGGCTTCTGCTGCCGCCGTCCCTTCGTCGAGCATCGACGCGTTTGCGACATCAAGGCCTGTCAAGTCGGTCACCATCTGCTGAAAGTTCAGCATTGCCTCAAGTCGACCTTGAGAAATCTCTGGCTGATATGGCGTGTATGCCGTGTACCATGCCGGATTCTCCAAGATGTTGCGCAGAATGACCTTCGGCGTGTGCGTGCCGTAGTAGCCCTGTCCAATGAAGTTCTTCAGAACCTTGTTCTTTTGTGCAATCTGCAGCAAGGAAGCGAGCGCCTCCTCTTCCGGCAGACCTCCCGCAAACTGTTCGAGCGCGAGCGGCTCGCGTCGGCGGATGGCTTCGGGCACGATGTCGTCAATCAACTCTGCCCTCGTTCGATAACTAAGCTCGCGAAGCATTGCTTCCTGGTCTTCCAAATTCGGGCCGACATGTCGGGCAACAAATGCATCGCGCGCTTCGAGCGACTCGAGCTGCTCGTCGTGCAGAAACTTCGGATGTGGTTCGTTCATAGTCCCTTACCTATAGAGTTACGAATGGGCGCGCGAACTTATTCGAGGCCGTGGGCGTAGTCATCGGCAGACAAAAGCGGAGCGAGTTGCTGCTCGCCATCGAAGGAAATCTTGAAGAGCCAGTTCTCGTAGGGCGCTTCCATCATGGTGTCGGGCGAGTTCTTGACGGTCTCGTTGATGGCCGTTACCTTCCCCGTCAGCGGAGCATAAATGTCAGACGCAGCCTTCACCGACTCGACCAACGCGCAAGCCAAACCCGCAGTAACATCCGCGCCAACGTTCGGGAGCTCCACGAACACGATGTCACCGAGTGCCTCGCCAGCGTGCGACGTCAATCCGATGGCAGCGATACCGTCGGGTTCAACTCGAATCCACTCGTGGGAGGCGGTGTAACGAAGCTCTTGCGGAAAATCCATGTTCTTCTCCGATGTTCTTTGTATGGCACTCGTACAAGAGGCCGTTATAAGTGAGGCTCAGACTTGTGAGAGGACGCCGCCATTTCGGACGAACGGCAAGCGGACGGCGACGGCGGCCAGTTCTCTTCCTCGAACGGAAATAACCAATTCGTCGCCCGGCTTGACCGACATGGGAACTCGAACTATTGCAATTGGACGTTGCATCGTGGGACTAAAGGTGCCACTCGTTACGACCCCTTCCCCACCTGCTACGTGAATGGCCTGTCCCGCTCGCGGAACCCCGCCTTCGCCGAACACGACGGCACCTATCGTCTGCGCTGAAACGCCGCGATGTTCAACGCCTTGTCGACCCATGTACTCACGGTCTGATTTCAAATCGACGGTCCATGCAAGGCCGGCATCGAGCGGGGAGACTGTCTCGTCCATGTCTTGGCCATAGAGATTCATACCTGCTTCAAGCCGCAAGGTGTCACGCGCGCCGAGGCCGGCCGGACGGATGCCGTTTTCAGACAGCGTCTTCCAAAGCAGCGGAGCGGCATCGGCCCTCGAAACTATCTCGAAGCCATCCTCCCCGGTGTAGCCAGTTCTCGAAACCATGAGTTCGCCGAAGGTCGAATCACTAACGAGGGCTGCATTGAATGGCTTCAACTCATTTGTGAGGGATTTTGTCGTTGGAACCGCACGCCAGAACTTCTCTCGAGCTTGTGGACCCTGCACCGCGATGATGGCGAGCGCCAATTCCGGGCTGGCCAAATCGCCGCGGCGCGGTACGAGCGTCACCTTCAGATTGCTCCGTGCTATGACAGCTCGAATCCAGGAAATATCAGTGATTGCGGTGGACGCGTTGATGACGAGACGAAACCAGTCTTCATTCAGGAAAGTGATGATGAGGTCGTCTACGACGCCGCCCTGTTGATTGAGCATGCATGTGTAAAGCGCCTTACCTGCAACCTTGAGCTTATCGACGTTGTTCGCGACGAGCCTGCGAAGAAGTTCTCGCGTATCGGGACCGCTCAAATCAACGACGCACATGTGCGAGACGTCGAACATCCCGGCGTCAGTGCGGACCGCATGATGTTCTTCAATCTGGGAGCCGTAATTGACGGGCATCTGCCACCCGCCAAAATCGACCATTCGTGCACCGGCCTCTGTATGGCTAGCTGCGAGCGGCGTGCGCAGCAAACTGCTAACGGTATTGGTGGCCATATCTCTTCGAGGTTGACAGAATGAAACGCATCCATACGGATGTCTCTTTCTCTGTCCTTGGTACCTGAGAGATTAGAGTCGCTTCGCGACCTTGCCCCTTCGGTGGACCTGATTCAGGCCTCTCTCCAGAGATTTCGCTGACGCATAATTGCAATCAACAACCAAGCCGTCCTTTTGCCTGAGAGTTTTAAGTCCCCTTCGGCGACGCTCTGCGTTCTCTCCGGCTTGGTTAAAACAACTATATTTGACCCTTGCCATCCAAGTCAAGTAACTTGCCTTGGAGGAAACACCTATTCCTCGCGTTTCGTCGCAGGGGCCTCTCGAAAGGACTGGCGTCCCCTCTGCGAGAGGCTCTTTAGAGCGGGTCGTTACTGATGCTTTGGATGATGGAGCGATAGAGCGTCACGCTCTCGGCAATTTTGTGCACGTAGCAATACTCGTCTGTCTGGTGAGCCATCTTGGGCTCACCCGGTCCCAAAATAATTGTTGGCGGATTTCCGGTTGCAGGTAACAAGACGCTGCCGTCAGTAAAGTACGGCACCGCGCGAGCAACGATAGGCTGGTGATGGAGCGATTCGCATAGCCCGAACACCCTCTTGACCGCCAACGCTTCGGGGTCGGTACTTAACGGCGGCACATCGACCATCGACGTCAGGCCAATGTCATCGGTCAAAAAACGAGACAGTCGTGTGCAGACGCATTGATGGTCCATGCCCGGAACTGTGCGGAAGTCCACCTCGAATTCCGCTCGGTCGGGAACAGAGTTCACGTTCGTGCCGGCCTTGAAGGTGCCGACGTTCATGGTGGCGTGGCCCATCAACGGATGCGTCGACTCCTCGATTCCAAAGCCGCGTATCTTCTGAATGGCCTGAGTCGCCTTATAGATAGCGTTGTCGCCCTGCTCCGGCATAGCGCCATGCGCTGTCTTGCCGGTAGCAGACGCACGGACCCAAAGCGCCCCTTTGTGCCCGACAAAAGGATAGTTCGCCGTCATTTCTCCGACAAGGAGAAGACTGAGTGGCTTCAGCAGCCCGGAGGAGCCCGCAAGCGCCTTCGCGCCATCGCATCCGGTCTCCTCACCTCCCGTGATAATCAGTTGGACGCCGTTTCCCTCACGTAGCTCCTCGATGCTTTGCGAGCAAGCAGCGACGAACGCGGCAATGCCTCCCTTCATATCGCTGGTTCCACGGCCGTACACACGCCCTTCACTTTCAATCGCGCCAAAAGGGTCGAAGTTCCATTTCCGCGTCCCCAACGGCACAACATCAAAATGCCCCGTAAATCCGATGGGTTTCCCACCTTGCCGGCCGTGGATGTTTGCGACTAGGTTAAATCGACCAGCTCCGAACGAATGCAAGTGGACTTCGAAACCAATGTCAGCGAGCACTTCCGCAAGGTATTTCGCGCATGCTTCTTCGTTGCCAGGGGGATTTATTGACGGTATGCGGACAAGGTCCTTAGTCAGAGCCAGTGCTTCAACGGGCGTGGCCGTAAGCAGTTTCACTGAAGCATCCATTTGACTATCTCCGTAAATCGTTCTTTTCGGCAACACTCAGCCATCCGCCAAACAGCGTTTGGCGGAGGTAATCTCTAAGGTTAGTTCAGTGGCAGCGAGGGGTTACTTCATCCATCTAGGAGCACCTGGGCGGCGAACCGGTCGACCGCCAATTGTCCTGCCGGCTCCGAGTGGCATCGCTGCATTTCGACCCTCATTTCCGAGCCCTTTCTCTCCCGCGAGTCGCATGAAGACACGAAGCGAACGCTCGATGAGGGATGCTTCGAGGTTGTTGACGATGAATGTCAGGTGGGATTGCTGCGGCGTCGCTCCCCATTCGTTATGGTGCTTCGGAGGAAACACCATATGCTGTACAGCATGAAACTCGACAGGGCCGCTTTCCGATTGCGAAACCCACAAAAGTCCCTTCACTCGCAAGACATCCGAGCCATGCCGGTGGAGCAACCACGTCAACCAAACTCCAAAGGCAGTCCAATCGAGTGGCTGCTCAATAACCAGCCCGAAGCTGGTGATACCGGTGTTAAGCAAGTGAACGCGTGTGCCCGAGAGATTCCGAGCAGGCTCGATATTCCGAGCGGCACGGACTTGGTCCAAAAGCATCGAGACAACTTCGTTACGCTCCGGCGTTTTCGGAACCAGTACCTTTGCGTCGGCGTTGACTGCCTTAATTTCGGCAGCAAGTCGCTCGACATTACCTGGCGCATCGCAAAGGTCCATCTTGGTGACAATCACAACATCAGCAAGCGCGACCTGACGAGCAGCGTCCGTGAAACGATTGAGCGTCTCCGTGCCCAACGCCGCGTCGACGGTCGCAACTACACTCGTGAGCTCGAAACGCGACCGGAGTACGGGCGACGACTGAAAGGTTTGAATTAGCGGAGCGGGGTCCGCCAGTCCACTCGTCTCCACATACAAGTGCTCGAACGGAGGAATCACCCCCTGTTCTTCCTGCTCAAGAAGATGTCTGACGGCTTCTTCGATGTCTTCCCGAACCGAACAGCAGATGCAGCCGCCGGCCACGACAGCTACGCGTTCCGACGTGAATCGAAGGAGGTGGTTGTCAATGCCGACCTCGCCGAATTCGTTGACAAGAACGGCAGACCTCGCGTTCTGCGGATGCACAAGCATCTGGTTCAAAAGCGTCGTCTTACCGCTTCCTAGGAACCCTGTTATGACTGTCGCTTCGCGGAGACTCATTGCTGCCCCAACATGGATTTTTCGAGGCTGTTGAGGAGATTCTCGTCCAGCGGGTCAGTCGGAAGTGCGGCGACCGCATCCGCCGCATTCCAGACCCCACTCAGATTGAAGACGTTCGCGCTTTTGCCATCACGATTGGTGACGACGTAAGAGCTGCCGCCCCAGTCATTCACGGAGATTCCATAGTGGGCTAGTGTGCGATTCACGATTCCCACGAGAAAGTCTCGCTCCTCGCGACGGGTCATCGGTCTGCCGTTGACAGCAAACTCAGACTTGCCAGCAACGTCGTTCCACCCATTGCTAGCGTTCAGCGCAGCACACAGCCCACACATGGAATCCTCCCCTACGTCGATTAACGCGACTTCTGGAAGTAGTCGCCAGAGAGCTCGGGGAGACGGCCTTCGTAGAACGGCAGATGGTCGACGCGCGGGTCGTACTTCCCTTCGTCAATCATCTTCTGCACATATGCAGCCACTTCTTCACCGGTCGCGAACCACACGTTGCCCTTGGCCTGCATCTTGCCAATCATCTCGGAGAACATCATCATCCGAGCGACCTGCCCCGTACAGAACGGGTGGAAGCAATTGACCCAGATGCCGCCGTGCTCCCACATTGCATAGAACTCGGCCATGTAGACCTCCATCGCGTATTGCGGCGATGCAATCGGCATCATGAAGTCGAGGTCATGGTTGTGAACGAACTGCGGCCAGTCGTCCAGTTGCCAACGAGACGGCAGTTCGATGAGGCTTCCCTTCGCGGATTTGATGACATACGGATTGTCATCGCCCATCAACGACGTGTCCCACTTGAATCCTTCTTCCGCGAGGATATCGGTGGACACCTTCGAGTACTTGTACCAAGGAGCGCGGTAGCCAACCGGACGCTTGCCGGCAATTTTCGCGATTGCGTCGGCGCCCTTGACCGTCCAGAAACGCTCCTCTTCTGCCGACAATTCGTTGGGGTATTCGTGCAGATAGCCATGCAGCGCCACTTCATGGCCGTTCTTCACCATGAGTTCGATGGCTTCCGGGTATCGTTCTGCGCACCAGCCCGGAACGAAAAACGTCTGCTTGACGCCGAACGACTTGCAAACGTCGATGATTCGCGGCACGCCAATTTGCGGGCCATAGCGAAGCATGGAGTTTGTCGACAGACGCGTGTCGGCGTCGTTCGGATGAGCGAGGTGCAAAATGCTGTCCGAGTCCATGTCCCACGTGAACACGACTGCACAGCGAGCCCCGTTCGGCCAGGGGAAGGGATTCTTAATCATGTTTTCTCGGTCCTATTGGTGAACTGTTACTGGTTGGTGACTGCCACGCCGTCGACCTGGACACGCTGGCCCGGACGAGGCAAAGCCTCGACTCGTACGATGGAGACTACCGTCTTCCCTTTTTCAAGGAAGTTCTCCAGCGTGCCGGCAACAAGTTCCATATCTCGAGCCGCTGACTTCGCGTCGCCGCTCACATAAATGTTGAGCTTCACGAGGTCACCGAAATCGGAGGACGCCGCACGAAGGGTTTCTCCGACGCGACCCATCGATGCCTCCAATTGGGCGTCGAGAGAGGCCCCGCCAGGAGCGGAAATGCCGCCGAGGTAAATCTCGTCACCGACTTGCCATGCAATCTCGAAGTTGTCTTCAGGTGCCTTCCACGTCTGACTCCCAGGTGCATTGAGCGCGCGACGTTCGCTTCCCTTAACCGCGAGTGCGTCAATCTCAAGAACAAGGCATTCGTAAAGCAGGTTCACTCCGAATGGAATGAGCGCGGGCTTGTTGTTGGGAAAGAGCTCTTCTGCCTGCTTGATGATTTCCTGGAGCAGCGCGCGACTTTCGGTGTCGTCCCCGGTGTGCTGGTACGCAATCTTGAGCGTGACGACGTCGTCCCAATTCGAGCCCGCGTCCATGAGCACATGGCGAATGTACTCAAGCGCGTTCTTTGCTTGCGCAACCACATCACCGGCAGCAAGAGCCTTGCCTTGCCGGTCGGCAGATATTTGGCCACCAACGTAGACCTTTTTGTCGCCGACCAGCCACCCTTGCGAAAACGGTGTGGGGATACTCCAATCCCACGCGTGGTCCGGCATGATTCGCTTTTTGGCGCCGCCAACCTCGCCGATGCCATCCGCACCGATGAGCGGACCCGCGGGCCACAGACCAGCGATACGAAGTGCGGTTGCTGCCGGACCGGGGTTAGCCAAATACTGGAGGCGGACTGCCGTCATCTGCTCCCAATAATCCGTGACATCTCGGCCCTCTCCCTCGAATTGATAGTACGTGTGAAGCTTCGTCAGGTCACTCATCGAACCGCCCTGGCTTTCCAACGCGGAAACCAAAGACTTGAACACGTGATGCGTCTGGTCTTCGATGCTGGAAAGCTCCGCGCCCGGAACCTGCAGTCCGACATAGATTGTCGAACCCACCCTCCGAACCTGCGGGAACGCCCAACGCTGCTGCTCCTTTGTCGATACTGCGGCGATGTCTGTCATAGCGTGCTCAATAGCTCTCAAAGATTTCAGAAAAAGCGGTCGTAGTGGACCCGTTCGGCAGCCACGGAATGCTCGAGCAACAACATGCGTCGCACGGCGTCGACCATCGGCGGAGGTCCAGCCATGTAGAACTCGCAATTCGCAAATTTGTCTGCAAGGTTCTTCGCAACGCAGTCATGCACGAAGCCGCGCTCGCCAGTCCAGTCCTCGAGCAGTTCTGGCGCACAAGAGCAGGCTGGGACAAACTCAAGCCGATGCTGTGCCGCGGCCAACTCATCGAAGAGGTCCAACGAGAAGATGTCCTTAGGTTCGCGACCACCGTAGTACAGGTGGACTCGAACGTTTTCGAGAGCCGATGACGCCAGTGCCCCTCGAACGACCGAGACCATCGGCGCCAGACCCGAACCGCCGGCGATGCAGACAATCTCTCGCGTCGTGTCCTCCCGAAGGAATGCGGAGCTGTAAGGACCGTCGATTACGCAATCCGCGCCCTCTTGCAGGTCTTCGAAGAGAACTTTCGTCGCCTTCCCGTTGGGGACACGTCGAATCATGAACTGCACGATGCCATCCTCGTTCGCCAGATTTGACATGGAATAAGACCGCCTTCCATTCACACCGGGCAATGACAGCAGGGCGTACTGCCCGGCGATGAAGTTCATTCCGCCAGAAACACGGAAGGTGAACTCACGCAGGTCATGAGTAACGGCGCGAGAACCCACGAACGTCGCAGTTGCAATCCGGGGTGCAATCTTGGGAATACACTCCGCGTCCTCCTTGAACGACACGGCGCATGGGCCGGTCGGCTTACATTGACAGGCGAGTACCTTGCCCCGCTCCCGCTCCCTCGGCTTGATGCCTGGAGCGTCAGGCTGCATGTCAAAGACATCTCCCGATTCGAGAAGTACCTTGCAACTTCCGCAGCCACCGGCATTGCACTCGTATGCGAGTCCGATGCCGGAGCGCAGCGCGGCCGACAAAATCGTGTCGCCTTCGTCACAAAAGAACGACTTGCCGTCCTTGCATGAAATTTCGACGCGAGAGTCCGCAACGACTGCTGCCCCGCCCTCTTCGATTGTCATCCCTGTCTCCTTCGGCGCATCAGGTGGAACTCAGCTCAGGCAAGCCCGGCCTGGCTGTGGAAATGAGTAACCGCACGCTTGGCAGCGACAGCACCCGTTTCACCTGACAGCGAACTGCAATACGCTTCGAGGGCCTTCGATTCAAGCGGCTCCCACTTCGCCTTCCACTGAGCCAGCACTTCCGCGTTCCCTGTTTGGCCGAGGGCGTGCTTCAGCCAAGCCGAGGTCCAACGGCGCGAACGCTCGGCGTCGCGGAGCTGTGCGTCGCACAGCATTGCCGTCAGCGTGTCGCCGTTGGCTTGGGCCGTGTGTCCGAGTTGACGAATTGCTTCGTCGATTGCTCGCGCAGCAACGACGTTGATGGCAAAGAGGTTCTCAGCCCAGTCGTAGGTCGCAAGTGCCTTCTCCATCAGCTCTCGGAAGCCTTGCCATGCTTCGTCGTCTTCCCAAGCGCCGCGCTCACTGGTTGCGAAGCCAACTTCGGGGTAAGCGAGCGACAACTGCTTCGTACGATATGCCGTACGGGAGAGCCACCGGAACGAGTCCGCTTCTTGAAACGCTGCGCAGTTGGTAATCGTGCTCGCTGGTGCCATCTGCACGATGTACGCGCTGCCCATCTGCAGCGTCGTCATCAAGTAACGCAGCGGGGTGTAGTGCGACTTCAGCTTCTCCACCCATTCGGATTTGAGCTTGCTGTCGTGGCCGGTGTCCGTATGGTTCTTGAGCAGGCCATCGACGTACTCTTCGTGAGCGTCTTGCATCGCAGTGTACGAGCGGTACGTGACCTGGTCCGGGTCACGGAACGCGTCCCAGTCGTCGTGCTTCAACAGCGAGTCGCGTACATGCTTGCGATACCACCGGTTCATCATACTGTCCGGGCTCTGCTCGTAGGCAGCGTCCGGTTTGCGATTACGGTAATGCAGCTTGTACGTGACGATTTCGTACTCGCTCGGGCGCTTTTTGTTACCAGCCAGCGCGCTCCACGTCTTCAGTCCACCGCGTTCGATTCCCATGTCACTGCCCCTTCTTTCTCGAATGTGCCAAGAAGCTGATTGCGTCGTCGGAGGTTCGGATAAAGCCCGCGAATCCGGGCATCGAACGCTCAAGGTCGCCCAAGCGGAAGTCGCGGCCGAGTACCTCGGACATCGTCTGGACAGTCAACGTGCACTCGCCGCGCGCTTCCACTCGTACATAACCCGAATTTTTTTCGATGCGAACTTCTCGCCCCGGGTTGTCGATGTAGACAGCTTCAGCTGCAGCATCTGCGATTTCGCCAAGACCAATGATTGGCCCTACGAAATCGGCATTGTGGTGGTCACTCATGTTTTCCTCCGTTTCGAGCCCAGTCAGGTGCCGGAAACTTCCAAAGATTGTTCGACATCGACCATGACTTCGTCGCCCTCAACGGAGCACGCGAAACCACGAAGCTTGCAACCAGCGGGATTCACGCCCTTACCCGTGGTCACATCGAACTGCCACAGGTGCGCCGGACAAGTCAACACATTACCTTCGAGCGTAGCTTCTCCGAGACTCTGGTCTTGATGAGGGCACTTGGATTCAAAAGCACGGAATCCACCGCCCTCGACATGGACCACGATGACATCAATGTCCTTTACCGCGAACTCTTGGAACTCGCCTTCCCAGACATCTTCAGTTGTGCAGATACGTTGCAGCATTTTTGTAGCTCCCTATGTCGCGCTTGGAGCCAATCAGCTCTTCACGTGCACAATGTCAACCGTCTCAGCCTGGATGAAGCCGGCCGCCGAGATAGTCATCGATTCGGGCAAGAACTCTTCTTCGCCGTGTCGGCGGACACGCAGTTTCGTACCAGGCAGCGGCTCTGGAACGAAGACGCCGGCGATGTTTTCCTTCGCGATACGCGCGACGTCTTCCATCGAGTAGTCGTCGTCCAACATGAGGACCTTCATCCCGTAGTCGCCTTCGTAGTTGCAGACCAGCGCGAAATTCGACATATCTAACTCCATCCTTGTCAAAATCAGGCCGCGCGCTTAATAGCGTTTGCCCATTTGAAGTTCTCGCCGCAGGTTCCACGTTCTTCCGGCGACATGCTCATGTATTCGAAAACACCGTCCGGTCCCGGCGGCATCATGCCGGCGACGACGCGGTCGATGAAGCCTTTGTAGCCCTTGTAGCGGCTCGGCTCTTGCTCGAAAATCCACTTGTCGACCGGCGAGCCAAAGTGATAGCGATGGCCTTCGAGGTCGAGCGTGCATTCCTTTACATTCCACTTCTTGCCCGGGATGCCGGTAAGTTCGAAGCCGGTCATCGCGCACATCATCGGCAGAGGCTTCGGCGTGAGACGGTCCATGCGTCCGTTTTTGAGGTTGTCCGTAATGACGTCCCACACCTGACCGAACGTGTCGTTCCATCCCGGATACTTCGTTTCCAGCCACTCACGCTCTTCCGGCGAGACGCCTGCAATCGGGTCCCACCACTCGGTGTCGCGATACATGTAAATGCCAATTTGCTGAGCGTGATGGTACGTGGCGACGTCCGGGAGGAAGTACTGGTCCCAGTACCAGGGCTTCTCGAGGCCGAGCGCTTCCAGGTTGCGTAGGAACTGCGTCGTTACGAACTCGTGCACGAACTCTTTGAGCGAGAACTCACGCTTGTCGAGCGGCGTGTAGTAGTCGAACGCGATGCCGCTCAGCGCCGAGAATTGCTTCCACACGCGCCAGAACGAGATGTCAATCAGCTTCTGCGCCTCAGCCTTCTTGCCGTTCTCAACCATGATTTGAATCAGTGGCTCGCCAATTTGCGAGTGGCGTGCTTCATCGGACTGAACGGTCTGGAGCATCGTCGCGAAACTGAAGTCACCATAGCGACGCGCATCGGCCGAGAGAGCCACGAACTGAAGGTTCGTGAAGCCCTGCTCGAACGAGAAATTGGTCATGATGGCCGCAGACACTGCGTCACGCGTATGCTCAACGTCGTCGAAGCAGTGACGTTCGCTCATGACGACCCAGTTGTCGCTATTCGGGGCTTTCTGAGCCCAGTCGAACGCGCGGTCGACGCTCAGGAACTCGTAACCGAAGAACATCTGAATCTGCGTATGGCGAATCTCGTCGAGCGTGCCGAAGTTCGCCATATTGCGCATGCCGGGGCCCTTACCGAATCGCGTGATGCGGGCGAAGGCCGAAACCGAGCCGTACTCGACAAACGGAATGGTTCCGAAATGCATTTGCAGCAGAGCCTTCCAGCCCGGGTCCGACTTCTTGTAGAAGTCGACGCGCGAGAGGGCCGCCTTGACCGAGTATGCGCCGACGTCCTTCTCCCGCTGCGTCTTCACGTACTCGCGATAGGTGACCTTGTACGGCTCGTCGAACGTCTCCCACGCGGAAACGGGAATGCCGTAGGGGTCGCTAAACTGCGGCGGGAACAGCTCGTCCTCGGTCACGTACTTCGGAGTCCAGTTCGTGTCCCGCGCAATCTCGTACCAATCAGAGTTCTTCAATTCCATGGGGTTACGCTCCTTGCCTTTCAAGTTGGATTGAGGCGCCGTTCGCGCCAGCTATCGGAGTTGGGTTGCTGTGTCCGCCTTGCCGTTGTTGCATTTTAGTTAAGTCACTTTCCTAAAGTGTACGCCCGTCAGGCGTTCTACCAACCCTCGTTAACCCGATACGTACGAGAGCAAAACGTTGATTTTTGATTCTGGTCATGAGATGGCTGCACGCTCGGCAGCCCTCCGGGCTTGCAAAAATTGACTTTTAAGCAAGTTTGTTTCAGCGGTCGAGCATGGCCCTCGCCGCTACGCGATGCGCCCGTTGCGCTTTTCGAGAACGTAGAAAACCAGCCCGCCAACTGCGCCAGCGAAGACCCATTCGAGACTCACGCCGCCCACGAGGTTCGACAACGGGCCGGCGAAGAAGTCCGTGTGAACGAACATAAGCCCAACTATCAGCCCAATCGCCCACGCGATAAGCCCATTCACGTTCCAACCACTCGAAAACCAGTATTGGCCACCAGCCCGCTCGCCAAAGCGGAACAACTCGGCCGATTGGTAGCGGCCTTTCGCGACAAATCGGTAGCCCACCAAGTTGATAACGAGCCACGGCGCCAAGGCACATTGGTCGAGTGCCAGGAACGCGATAATCATGTTGGCCATGTTGACGCCGTAGATGCCGGCGAAAACCAGCGCCATTGCCACGGCACTGAGAACGACTGTCGCGCCGATACGGCCAAGTCGCGGAAACAATGTTTGAAGCCCTAGGCCAGCGCCGTAGATACAGAGACTGCCCTGTGGCTGGCTCCCGATGATGCCGACGAGTGCGAGCAACGCGACGCCCCACCACGCGACCATGCTGACCAAGCCGCCAACAAAGGGTGTATCAACGGCCTTGAACATGGTCGTGACGGCCGCTGCGAACACCAGCGCAATCCAGCAGCCAACGAACATTCCACTTCCGGCCGCGAACATCAGCTTCTGAGAACTGATGTCCTCCGGGATGTATCGCGTGTAGTCGTTAAGGAAGATGCCATACGACACCGGCAAGGCAGCTGCAATGGCCATAGACAGGAACCAAGTCGAACCCACGCTCCCTAACAGTGGCGTTCCACCTGCGTACGACGGATGAAAACCAGAAAACAGCGAGATTCCCACTACGACAAGGGCGGCCGCGACACCGTAGCTAACCAGTCGTTCAGTTGCGACGATGATGCTGTGACCAATGAGGGCGACGAGAATCACGAGGGCGCCGATGATTGCCGCTCCGACTGCAAGCAGGTTCGGCGTAATTGGCCAACCCCAGAGCCGTGCTGCGGCCGTGGCGATTGCCTCGCCTCCTGTCCAGACTGTTAGCGCCGTAAAGCCAAGTCCTGTGAAGATTGCGATTGCGGTGCCTATGACCCGGCCACGAACACCGAAATGTGCTCCGCTCGCGATGGAGCCGCTACAACCAGTGCGCGCGCCGAATGGTGCGAGCAGCGCAAAAAGCATCGAACCGACGAGCAGACCCGCGGTGATGGATGTGACTGAATTCCAGAAGCTCAACCCGAACGTGACTGGGAGCGAGCCGATGACGATAATGCCGAAACACATCTGGGACCCGACGAACACGAAAAACAGGTCCTTCAGAGTCGACGTTCGTTCGTTGGCCGGTATGACATCAACTCCATGCTGCTCAACCGATAGACTGTCCTCGGGGTGTGCTTCACTTGCCGAAAATTGGCTGACGCTTCGCTCACTCATCTTGCACTTCCTCCACTACCATCTTGAAAATTAAGAAAATGGTGTCCCCCCGCCTGAGGGAGCGCGGATTTGAGCTGTAAGCAAAAGGGTCTGCTATGCAGTCAAGTTACTTTCTTACGAGGACAGATAGTTTCATGTCGGGCAACTCTTAAAGCGAACTTCATGCCAGTTGAGATTTTGTCTAATTCAGGCAAGAAGCTTGACTGCTATTGCAACGACCCGGTGCATCTGAGCGCTTCAGCGCACCGAGTTGGAGTTCTCCGCCCCGTCGGAGCGCGTTAAATGCTGGCCGCTTGGCTCTGGTTGGCAAGGAACCGTCCGATGCCTCTCACGCAGTCTTCCCCAAAAGCGCGCACAGCATCAGAGGCTTGGTCGTCAGTGAATCCTGGCTGCACTTCAAACGTACCTTGGTACACGAATTTGCATGTGCGGGCGCCAGTCGGCTCAACCGACAAAGTTCCCACGTACCCTACGCCATATGGACCCGACAGCGATTTCGTGTCGAAAATCTTGTAGCTAAGGGTTCGGTCTGACTCGGAGAAGGAAAGGAGGCGCTCCCAGAGGATGGCGCTCCCGGCAGTCAACTGGCGAACGCGGCCACCGTCATGAAGAGTGCACGTGTCGGTGCCCGAACTGATGGCTTCGAGCGTGCCGAACGACCCAGCGACCCGCCAGACTTGCTCGGCGGGGTAGTCGAGGCCAAAAGAATGTTTAAACGTGCGCGACATTGGCTGCTCCGTTGGTTATCGTTGAACCAAGGATAGATTCAGCCAAAAAGTTGGTCAAGTTACTTTCCAATAGGGAAAGCACTAGGAAAGCATCCAGTTTTCCGGCACCTCTTAAGCTTAGAAGGTTGGAGGAGTGTTTATCCAAACGACTTTCGTAGTTACCTTGCCTGGATTTCGGTACCCATGCGGGAGGTGGCTTTGGAAGAAGAACGAATCACCGGGATGCAGAAAGTAGGTCGTGTCCTCGATGGTCAACTCCAAGTCGCCTTGAAGTATGTAGCCAATCTCTTCACCCTTGTGCTCAATCTTGCCGTCGCTGCTCCCTCCTGGCTCGACTACATGGATTGAGCCGAATAGCAGGCTCATCGTAGCTGCGGGCACGAGACTTTCGAGCGTGATGCCCGGGCCGCTGCGCAGCCCAGCGGTCCCAATGGTCGGTCGGTCCGCCACGCGCATGATTCGATGCTTGTCGTCCGCCTGCGCTGAGAAGAGCTCGCCGATAGACGTGTCGAGTATAGATACGATGCTATGGAGCATTTGAAGCGAGGGACGAACCTTGTCGTTTTCGACCTTTGACAGAAATCCCTCTGAGCAGCCGACCATGTCGGCCAGCTCCTTTAGCCGCATCCCTTTCACGCGTCGGGCGTGCTTCAACTTCACCCCAACCTGCAAGTCATGCAATTCATCGAGCACAGTGGCCCCCCGCGATGTCAGCCTATGACCCGACTTGGTCAAACCGGACAAGAACCCATTTGAATCGGTCAAGTCGCCTGCCTTCATTTTACACCTTGGGCTATACACTTGCCTTATTGGCAACTTCCGCAAGTTTGTCAAAAAACGACTTTTCCTCCGGGCGGCAGGAAACCACACGAGCCGCATGTCTCTAGACTCCAGATTGTTAAAGAACGCCGGTCGCTGGTTAGCTCGCCGCGCGGCCCACCACGACAAACGCACTCACAAGGACCACCGAGCACGTATTTTAAGGCCTTCACGTCGACTGGCGGTGCCGCTGGCGCCGAGTTGCCCGCGTCGAACACATCGGCAACCCGCTCCGTACTGCACGCGAAGATCGGGCAGTTGACGCTGGAGAACGATTTTTTAGAAAGCGCGCTCAGCAAGGCGGGACTGCTGAGCGTAAGGCGATGATCGATCGTGATCACGCCCTGCCGGTGACACAGCAGGCGCGGCTGGTAGGCATCAGCCGGTCGAGCGCCTATTACCAATCGCGCGGGGTCAGCGAAGCGGATCTGAAATTGATGCGCCGGATTGACGAGCTCCACCTCGAGCATCCATTTGCGGGGGCGCGAATGCTGGCACGGCTGCTGCGTCGCGAAGGTATCAAGGGCGGACGCAGACACGTCAGCACCTTGATGAAGCGCATGGGTGTCGAAGCGCTGTATCGCAAGCCAAACACGAGCCGCAAGCATGCAGCCCACAGGATCTGGCCGTACCTGCTTCGCAACCGGAAAATCGACCGGGCCAATCAGGTCTGGGCGCTCGATACGAGCTATATCGCGATGGCGCGCGGCTTCGTATATCTGACGGCTGTCGTGGACTGGGCGAGTCGTCGGGTGCTGGCACACCGGGTGGCGATCACGCTGGAGAGCTGCCATGCTGTCGAGGTGCTGGAGGAAGCGTTTGCGAAATACGGCCTGCCTGAGATCGTCAACACGGATCAAGGCAGCCAGTTCACCGCGACCGAATTCACCGACGCGGTGCTCAGCCGGAGCGTTCTTCTGTCCATGGATGGACAAGGCGCCTGGCGTGACAACGTGTTCGTTGAACGGGTGTGGCGCAGCGTCAAATATGAAGAGGTCTATCTGAAAGCCTACGACTCGGTCAGCCACGCCCGCCGCTCAATCGGCAACTACCTGAGCTGGTATAACTAGAATCGGCCTCATTCCAGGCTGGCCGATCAGGCACCGGATGAAGCATACTTCGCCACGCTGCCAGCGATAAAATCGGCAGCTTGATTGCCTCAGCGATTCCACTCAAAAACTGGTGGATCCTGTCCGAACGAATGAGGCCACCTCTCTCGGCATCCCTCGTCTGCGGGATCGGATTGTGCAAAGGGCGATGCTGATGGTAATGGAGCCTATCTGGGAGAGTGACTTCCATTCGGGGCGGATTCAACCGGTCGATGCAACACCTAGAATCTGCATGAGCAGCGGAGGTGTTGCAAATGAAGCAGCGACCGAGAATCTACTACTCCGAGACCCAGAAAGCGCTGATGTGGGACCGATGGCGCAAGGGCGATACGATTCATCAGATTGCCAAGCTGTTCGATCGCGGGCATTCTTCGATTCAGCGGATACTATCGGAGACCGGCGGCATCCAGCCGGTGCAAAGGCACCGCGCGCCACAGGCATTGACGCTCGCGGAGCGCGAGGAGATTTCCCGCTTCCTGGTGTCCGGATTATCGATTCGGTCGATCGCAGCCAGGCTGGGACGCGCTCCTTCCACTATAAGTCGCGAGTTGCAGCGCAACGGAGGCGGCCAAGGCTATCGAGCAAGCCAGGCGGATGCGATCGCGTGGGAGCGGGCGCGTCGGCCGAAGGTTTGCAAATTGGTGCGCAACCAGACGCTGGCGCGAGTCGTCGCTGCAAAGCTCAACCTGCAGTGGTCCCCTGAGCAGATTGCTGGTTGGCTCAGACATGCTTATGCGGTCAACAAGGACTATTTGGTGTCGCACGAGACAATCTATCGGAGCCTCTATATTCAAGCTCGTGGTGCCCTGAAAAAGGAATTGCTTGAGCACTTGCGACGCTCTCGAACCATGCGCCGGTCCCGTCATCACACACTGAAAACCGAAGGCCGCACGAACATTCGCGACGCCGTGTCCATTAGTGAACGCCCTGCTACGGCGGAGGATCGCGCAATCCCCGGGCACTGGGAAGGAGACTTGTTGTATGGCAACGCTACGAGCCAGATTGCAACTCTCGTCGAACGTCAAAGTCGATTCGTGATGCTGGTGAAAGTCGCCAGCAAGGACTCTGAGGCTGTGGTTGACGCGCTAATACGACACGCCAGCAAGTTACCCCGGGAACTGTATAAATCGCTGACGTGGGATAGGGGTTCGGAAATGGCCGATCACAACCGCTTTACTGTCGCTACCGACATTGAGGTCTATTTCTGCGACCCGCAGCATCCCTGGCAACGCGGTTCGAACGAAAACACGAATGGGCTTCTGAGGCAATACTTCCCTAAGGGTACCGATCTATCTGCCTACTCACAGACTAAGCTAAATGCCGTAGCCAGGCGGCTCAACGAACGTCCTCGAAAAACCCTAAACTTCGATACACCAGCTGAGCGATTTAACCAAATCGTTGCATCGACCGGTTGAATCCGCCGCCGACATCGGCATTTGAGACCGAATAGTCAGCGCTTCACATTCGGTGCGCAGATCGCTGGTGCGCCGGATACCAGCCTGTGAACTTCATTGCCGCATAGAGCGCCGCAATCGTGATGACGATGCCCGCCGGGTGCGGCACCGATGGCACATAGGCCATCAACAGATCGGCCGCGACCATCGCTGCGAACGCTAGAGCCCAGGCGGATGTGATCGCATAGTTCACGTGGATGAAACTCGGCGAAGTCCAAAGTTCAGGGGCGACTTTCTCGCGTGCGTATTGCAGTGTGAACGGCTGACGCAGCGCGATCGATGCCAGCACGATCAGAAGCAGTCCGCCATCGACGCGCAGTCGCACCGCCGGCACCGACCACGACGCGCCGTACGCGACCGCGTATAGCGTCAGCGCACCGAAAAGCAGAAACGTGCCAAGTTCGAGAATCTTGGTGCGCCGCCCGGGCGACAGAAAATCTCGCGCCAGCATCACGCCCGACACGACTGCGCCAGCCGCAAGACCCGCGGACAAGCCGACGGTGCGCTCGATCACGACGAACGCAATGAAAGGGGCGAACGCCAGCAACATGTTCATCACACACTCCCGTGCAATGAAAGATGGAATTGAGCAAGCTCAGACAAGTTCGCGCTCGTCGATCCAGCTACCGAAAAAGCCGTTCGGCACACAATAATGCACTGCCGCGGTCGCGATCTGTCCGACCGACACGGTCGTCGCATCGAGCACCGGAAGATCGCTGGGCGCTTCCCGGCCGCGAGTTGCAGCCGCGATACACAGCCGCGAGGATCCAGCCCTCGCCTTCGGCGCATCGGACGACCACGGCATGAACACCGGCTGAGGGGGTTGCATTGCAAATGCGCAGCGTCCAAATGTCCGCGTCTGTGGGGCGGTCGTGATCGACGTGCGCGATCCGCGAAAACGTCGCGCCCGGCTCGTCGCCGCGCGCGGCCAACCATCCATTTCGATAATGCTGCCCCATCATACAATCGTCAATGCGCGACAATTCGTCAGTCAGGTCGCCCAGCGGTTCGCTCGCGGCGCACGCATCGGTCTGGGACGGATCGAAGATCCAGCGAGCCAGCCGCGCGTCCGCCGTCTGCTCGACGGGCCGTCCGTCCGGCCAAGTGCCGCCTTCGTTCCCAGACAGCCGCGCGTGAGCATCTCACCGGTAAGTTTGGTAAGTCGAAGACATCGATGATCTGCTCGCGCGAGTCGCTGATGTGCGCACCCTGCGCCGCGCTACCAGCACGCGTATGGCGCTGACCACGCGTTGGAGAAGCGAATCGGAGCGTTCAAGTTTCACCTTTTTGATGGCTGAAGGAGTTGTCGAACACGGCCGCAAACGGTCGCAAACCAATTGATGATCGAGGCAATAAGGTCGCAAGCGAAGCGCGTCTCGGTACGACGCGACCGCATCAGACAACCCTTCGGACGTGGCTGAGCAGTTCACCAATGATGGTTCCTTCGAAGCCGCAACCGATGGCAAGCACAACGAGGCCGGTACTGTCGCATTAACCGAGCACTCTGTTGCGCTTCGACAGGGAGTGTCTAAAGAGTACTTTCGACGTCGGTGCGGAACAGAATCGCCTAAACCA
This sequence comes from Caballeronia sp. PC1, assembly GCF_021353155.1. Lineage (NCBI taxonomy): Bacteria > Pseudomonadati > Pseudomonadota > Betaproteobacteria > Burkholderiales > Burkholderiaceae > Caballeronia > Caballeronia sp. PC1. Next base: position 101,769 of record NZ_JAJUBH010000004.1, on the reverse strand, counting down.
TCCTTCAATGGCGATAATCGTGCACCAGCTCGTCGCTTTCCGTGTCGCACAGGCGCGTCTTGAGCATTTTCGACGGCTCGCCGCTGCGTTGATAGCACGCTTCGACCGGTGGCTACACTCGCAGTCTTCGGCTTTCCCACCTTGATCGGGCGTCATGGACCTCAAGCAAATTCAGTATTTCATCGCCCTCTTCGAGGATGGCTCTGCCACGCGCGCGGCCAAGCGCCTCAATATCGTGCAGCCCGCGCTCAGCATGCAGATTTCAAAGCTCGAAGCCGAACTGCGACAGACCCTCTTCGAACGCGGCCCGCACGGCATGGCGCCGACCGAAGCAGCGCGCCTCATGTATCGCCTGTACACGCCGATCATGCGTGACATCGAGCACGCGCATGAGCAGTTGAGCCGGCGCGACGTGATCATCACGGGCCGCGTTTCGCTCGGAATGGTGGCGTCGGAAGCAGAAAGCGTCTTGCCGGAGTCGCTCGCGAGGTTTGATGCGCTCTTTCCGCAAGTCGAGGTTTCGGTGGCCGACGGCTTCAGCGCACAGCTCATCGATGCGGTCGAGGCAGGCCGGCTCGATGCCGCGATCATCAACAAGCCGCGCGGTCGCCTCGCCCTCGATGTCGAGCCATTGCTGGTCGAGGAAATGGTGCTCGTGACGAGTGCCGCACACGGCGTCGCGTTGCCGCCGGAGATCGATCTCGCGAATATGTCCGGCGTAGAACTCGTGCTGCCGACGCGCCGCAACGGCCTGCGCGGCGCGCTCGACGCCGCGCTAATGGCCGCCGATATCGTCATCAAGCCGAAGTTCGAAATCGATTTGCTCAGCTCGATCGTGCAGTTCGTCGAGCAGGGAAATATCGCGACGATCCTGCCGCGCGTGGTCGTGCAGCGCAAGGTGGATGAAGGCGTGCTGCGCGCACACACGATCACATCGCCGCCGATCGTGCGGCACATCATCCAGGTTACGCATCCAAAGCGGCCGATCGGTCCCGCCGCACAGGCGCTCATCGCAATCATCACTGACGAGATAAAGCGCGTGACGACGGGTGTATTGGGCAAACAAGCGCCTTAGCGGCCGCGTTCCAATGGTTCGCGCGCACTACTCGGAACGTCGCTGCGCGTGCCAAACAGCGTGTCGCAGATCGGGAACGTGAGGTTGAAGTTCTGTGTCGCCATCACTTCGGGATCGTGGTGTGTAGCGTGCAGGCGCCGCACTGTGTTGACGAGCGGAACGCGGTCGAGGAACGGGCTGTCGGTGAAGTGTGAGAGCGTATGCAGGCCCTCGTACATCAGAAAGTACGCCGCCATCGTGAACAGCGCGATGTAGCCTGCGTTGCGGGAGAATACGAACCCGATCACGAGCGCGAACGGCACGGCCGCCAGCACGAACGCGACCGGCGCGAAAGGCGGAAACAGCAGCGCGCGCCAGTGACGGTGGCCCTTGTATTCAAGCGTCACATGCGTGAAGAAGCGGTGATGAACCGCGCAATGGCGCTTGTAGATCATGCTGAAATACTTCGTCGGACGATGCAGCACGTAGCGGTGCGCCGCCCATTCTGCCCAATTGCCGAACAGAAAGAGCGGAATGACCGCCAGCCATTCCGCGAGCGTCGGCGCATGAAGCTGCATCAGGCAATACACGATCACGCCGCCGGTGAAGAGCAATGTGAAGCCGAGGTGCATTTCGCCGCGATACCACCATGGCGTGGCATTCACATACTCGTCACGAAACTTGTAGGAACGCGCGCGAACGTCTTCTTCGTATTTCATCGATGTCTCCGGCTGTTATGAAGGCGTGCGCCCGTTGGCGTCCGCCGTTATGCCCAATGACTCAGGTGGGATTGCGCGCGGAACCGCTTTCGAGCTTGCCGAGCGTCTCGGGGACGACGAATGCGCCCACGAGAAAGATCACGCTGATCGCGCCGATGAAGATCGCTAGCGTCATCGGCAACTGGCTCGCGTCCTTCGCCACCAGCGAAACGGCCGTCGGCATCATCCCGCCGATCGCGAAGCCGATATTCCAGGAGAGGCCCGTGCCGGTCGCGCGGATCGAGGTCGGGAAGCGTTCGTTCAGGAAGATCAGGATCGGCGCATAGCCGGCGCTGCCGAGCGCGCTGAGAAGGACTGCATAGACGCCGACCATCATGATGCTGTCGGCGGTAGGCAGCAGCAAAAACAGCGCGGGCAACGCGATGAGCCGGATCAGCCCGATCCACACGAACGCACCCTTGCGGCCGATGAACGTGCTGAGGTGCCCTGCCGCGATCGACGCGATCACTACCGCAATGCTGCAGATCATCAGGATCGCCGCGGCCGCACCGTTGGGTGCGTGGCTAACTACCTTCAGGAACGTCGGCAGGTAGCCCGATGTCAGGTAATAGCCGCTGCCGCCGCCAATCGTCAGGAGCAGGTTGACGAAAAGAATCTTGCGATAGTCGCGCGAGAACAGCGTCTTTAGCGGCGAGCGCACGACTTCGACGGGCGCGCCCTTGAGCTGCGCGGCGGCCTTCGCAGCCTTTTCGGCGGCGAGCTTCTTCCACAGCGGCGACTCTTCAAGGCTGTTGAACACGAAGAGACCGAGCACCGAGCTGATGATGCCGGTGAAGAACATGCAGCGCCAGCCCCATACGTCAAAGGCGTCGCCGGGGAAAAGCGCCGACATCGCGAGGAACGTTACGGACGCGAGCAGCGCGCCGAGCCCGGCCCCGCCGCCGCCGATCAGTCCCGACACCGCGCCGCGATACTTCGGCGCGACGGATTCGGTTCCGATGGTGTGCGTGGAAGCAACCACGCCTCCGACAAACACGCCCTGGATGAGGCGCAGCAAGAGGAAGAGAATCGGCGCGAGCAGGCCGACTTGAGCGACGGTCGGCAGCAGGCCGAACGCGGCCGTCGACAGGCCGACGCCGACCACCGCCACGATCATCGCGCCTTTACGGCCACGGCGATCGGCGTAAGAACCGAAGAGCGCGGAGCCGAGCGGGCGCATCAGCAGTGTCACGGCGAACGATGCATAGACGGCGGCGAGAGAAAGCATCGCGTGCTCAGAGGGGAAGAACAGACGCCCCACCACTGGCGCGACATATAACAGCACGAACAGATCGAACAAATCCAGTGCCCAGCCGAGACACGAAGCTATCACTGCGCCCATCACCTGCCGCTGATCGACAGCGGGTGCGGCGGCGCCATTTTGCGCTGCTACGGACATTTCCATCTCCTTGAATGTCACCGGGCCATCTCTCGATCGACCCCGTGTTGAAGGCACGTAGTTGTGGCGTGCTCTTATTGCCGTTAAAGAAACTTGTCAGTGCGCGGCGGCGAGCGGCGGCGTCGTCGATGCGCTGCCTGCGCGTCGTCCCGTGACCATCGCGTCGGCGATCTTCTCGGCAATCATGATGGTCGGGATATTGGTATTCGCCGAAGGCAGTCGCGGCATCAGCGATGCATCAACCACTCGCAAGCCTCGCGTTCCGTGCACTCGGCCCTCGGTGTCGGTCACGGCGCTGCGCTCGCGCGCGTCGCCCATGCGGCACGTTCCGCTCGCATGCCATACGCCGAAGACGTTCGCGCGGATGAAATCCGCGAGCGCGCGTTCATCGGCGAGCAGCGCGGAAATCCTGAGCCCCCGCGTGAAGAAGCGCTCGATCAGCAGGCGGCGGATCGGCGCGGGTGTATCGAGCAGCGTGCCGAGCATCGAAGTCAGCAGCGCGTTGCCCTCGCCAACACGGCTTAGCGCCTTCACGCGCGGCGAAAAAGCCGCGGGAAAGAAATCGCGCTGATCGTGACCGAGGCCCGATGCCGCGACGACCTTCGCGAGCACCCGTACGCCAACCGCAAGCCGATCGAGATCGCGTTGATCGTCGAGCAAATTGAGCTCGACACGCGGTGCGACCGCCGCATCGGATGAAACGAGTTGCACGCGGCCACGCGAATACGGCCGGTTGCACCAGAGAAAGAAAAGACCAAGCCGATTGCCGAGCGAATGCCACGCGGCACGCGTCGCGCTCGACAGATACAAATCCGACGATTCGCCGCCATCGACGCCCGACGTGAAACGAGCTGCTGTCATGCTTGCGCGGCGCCGGGAAAGTGGCATACGAAAGCGCGGTTCGAGAAAATGGCAGAAGGTGAGCGACGGATGATCCTGCAGATTGCGCCCGACGCCTGGCAGGTCGACGAGGCATCCAATGCCGAGCTCGCCGAGCTCATGCTTCGAGCCGATGCCCGCGCGCATCAGCAACGCGGGCGACTGGAGCGCGCCCGCACAGATCACGACCTCATCGGCGTCCAGATGCACCCGCTCGCCGTTCGAAGCCACCGCGACCACGCCCTGAGCGGCGGTCCCTTTCATCACGATCCGCTCGACACGCAGGTTCGGATACACAGTGAGATTGGGCCGCTTACGCGTCGCTTCGTCGAGGTACGCGACAGCGGTAGACACGCGCTTGTCGTCGATATTTGAGAACGCCCCTGGAAACAAGCCGTCGCCGAACTCGGCATTCTGGTCCTGCAAGGTGGCGAAGCCGTTCGCGCGCAGACCATCGGCGAACGCGTGACAGAATGGGGGCCAGTCTTCCGGCATGATGCGGCGGATCGGCACCGGACCATCGCTGCCATGCAACTCGCCAGAGGGAAAATTCACATCGCGCTCGAGCTTGCGAAAATAGGGCAGCACGTCGTCCCATGCCCAGCCCGGCGCGCCGTTCGCGGCCCACTCGTCGTAGTCGCGCGGCAGGCCGCGATTCGCCGACTGCACGTTGATACTCGACCCGCCGCCCATCACACGGCCCTGCTCATACACGCGCGGCGCCGATGTCTTCGTCGCCTTCGCTTTCAGATCCGGCCAGATGTAGGTATCGCCGCAAAAGACGGGCATTGGATAGCTATCGAGGATATGCGTGGGCACCGCGCCCGGCGGTGTATCCGCGCCCGCCTCGATCAACGCGACGCGCAGCGACGGCACCGCCGACAGCCGATGCGCGAGCACGCATCCCGCCGATCCGCCACCGATGATCACGTAGTCGAAACGATCCATTTGCCTGTCTCCTCGTCTTTTGCGGGCTTCTCAGGAACCGCGGAACACCGGCTTGCGCTTGCCATGGAACGCTTCGACGCCTTCACGGAAATCGTCCGAGGTTCGCAGACGGCTATAGCAATGCCCTTCGAGTTCGATCGCGATCGAGAGCGGCGTATCTTCGGAATCGTTGAGCAGCTTCTTCGCCGTGCGTTGCGCGAGCGGCGAGAACGTGCGCAACTCGTTGACGAGTGCATCGGTAGCGGCTTCCAGTTCCGCATCCGGCACGCACTCGACCGCGATGCCCCACTCGTACGCCTGCTTGCCCGGGATGCGGCGCGAGCGCATCACGATGTCCTTGGTCCTGCCGATGCCGACCATCTGCTGCAAGCGCGCCGATCCGCCCGAGCCCGGAATCTGCCCGAGCTTCTGTTCGGGCAGCGCATAGAACGTGGTCTCGCTCGCTATGCGGAAGTCGCACGCAAGTGACAACTCGAAGCCCACGCCGAAGCAGAAACCGCGATTGGCCGCGATCACCGGCTTCGAGCAGCGCGCGGGCGCGGCGATATTCCAGGCGAGCTTCGAGACATGCTCGGGCGAAGCTTCGAGAAAGCCCTTGATGTCGCCGCCGCTCGAAAAGTGCTCGCCCTTCGCGCGCACGACGATTACGCGCACGCGATCGTCTTCGTCGAGCGCCTCGAACGCGACGCGCAACTGGTCGCGCGCGTGCATCGAGATCACGTTGAACGGCGGGCGATGCAGGATGATGTCGGCGCGCTCGCGCCCGGCGTCTATCTCGATCGAGAAGCCGTCGAGGTCCTGCAGCAGTGCCTGGCCGCGATGGATCAAATCGGTCATGTTGGTCTACTCCTTCGTGATTTCAGTGTGGTGTGCAGCGGATGCGGACGGACCGTCATCGCATTGATATTCGCCTGCGGAAAGCTTGCGGCGCAGGATCTTGCCGACCGGCGACTTCGGGATGTCGTCAACGAACACGTAGTCGCGCGGACGCTTGAAGTTGACGAGGTCCGACTCGCGGCACCATGCGTCGAGCGCGGCTGAATCGACGTACTCGCGGCGCTTGATGAACGCGACCACGCGCTGGCCCCAGCGCTCGTCCTTCACGCCCGCGACGGCCACTTCATCGACCGACGGATGCAGCGAAAGTACCGATTCGATATCGACCGGCGAGATGTTCTCGCCGCCGCTGATGATCATGTCGTCGACTCGTCCGGAGACGTACAGGTCGCCGTCTTCGTCGAAGTAGCCGGTGTCGCCGGTGAAGTACCAGCCTTCGCGCAGCGACTTCGCGTTGGCATCGGGGCGGTTCCAGTAGCCTTCGAACGCTTCGTCGCCGAGCAGGTCCGCGATGATCTGACCTTCCCCGTTCACCGGCGCGAGATCGTCGGGCGACTTCGCGTCGAGCTTCACGACGCGAAGTCGCGTGTTGATGCCCGCGCGTCCCGCGCTGCCCGGCTTTTTCGTCGCGTCCTGGTCGATGCTGAACGTGTAGACCTCGGACGAGCCGTAGTGGTTGACGAACAGTTCCGGCTCGAACGCGCCTGAGAGGCGCTTGAGCAGGCCATCGCTCATCGGCGCGCCCGCGAAGCCGAGCTTCTTCACCGACGAGGTATCGATGTTCGCGAAGGCGCCATCGGCGAGCAGGTCGTGATAGAGCGTCGGCACGAGATACAGGCACGTGAGGCCGTGCTTCGCGATGGACTCGAGCGCGAGCCGCGCGTTCCAGCGCCGCACACAGACGAAGAGACCATCGACGAGCGCCATCGAGAGCAGCGAGCGCACGCCCATCGTGTGATAGAGCGGCATCACCCCGAGCGTGCGTTCGCCGTGCCGGTACAGGTTCTGCGCGACATGCGCAAGCGCGCCCGCGCGTTCGTGCCGGTGACGGCGCGGCACACCCTTCGCCTTGCCGGTCGTGCCCGATGTGTAGAGAATCAGCGAGACGTCGTCTGCATTCGCGTCGGTGGTTTCGCCTGTATGCGCGCGTTCGACGAGCAGCGTGTCATAGGAGGTCGTGCGGCCTTGGGCATCATCGAGTCCGATGCGCGGCACGTTTTGCGCCGCGCTGCTTTGCATGACGGCATCCGCGCACACGGGTTCGTAGACGATCGCCTTCACGCCCGCGTCAGTCACACAGTAGTCGAGTTCGTCGGGTTTGGCGCGCCAGTTGAGCGGCACGATCACGATGCCCGCGAACTGGCAGGCCCAGTGCAGCGTCGCCATCTCCCAGCGGTTTTGCAGCACGACGAGCAGCCGGTCGCCGCGTGAGAGACCGAGTTTGCGCAAGCCTTCGGCGACATCGAGGATGACGCGGTGCCACTGCGCGTAGGTGAATTGCGTATCGCCATCGACGAGCGCGAGCGCATGCGGGCTGCGCTCGACGCTTTGCAGGAACGTGCGGCCGAGATCAAACATGCTCGACCTCCTGGCCTTGTTCGCCGCGGACGCGACCATTGCGACATGCCGCAACGTCGAGCACCGCCTCGACGATCGGCGTGTAGCCCGTACACCGGCAGATATGGCCCGAGAGCATCTCGCGCGCCTGCTCTTCACTCGGATCGGGCACGCGTTGCAGATAGTCCGCACACGACATCAAAATGCCCGCGGTGCAGAAGCCGCACTGCAGCGCGTGATGCCGCTGGAATGCCTGCTGCAAGTCGCCGAGCGTCTGGTCGGGTGCGAGACCCTCGACCGTTTCGACACGCCTTCCTTGCACTTGCACCGCGAGCATCAGGCACGAACGCGCCGCAACGCCGTCGATGTGCACCGTGCACGCGCCGCACACGCCGTGTTCGCAGCCGACATGCGTCCCGGTCGCGCCGAGTTCGTGCCGAATGAAGTCCGACAGCAGTTCGCGCGGCTCGCAATGGCCGCTGCGTTCGCGGCCGTTGAGCGTCAGCGTGATGCGCTGCGCTTCGCCTTGCCGCAGGATGTTCGTCGATGTCTTGCTCACTTCGCCTCCTCAATCACGCGCCATCCCAGTTGCCGGACCAGATGCCGGCGATATTTCGCGCTGATGTGGGCGTCGTCCTGCGCGCCCAGCTTCCAGCTCAAATCGTTCAATGCCCCGCGCAGGTCGTCGCCTGAGAGGCGCGGCCAATGTTCGACCGTCGGCCGGTCCGCGACGCCGCCCACCCCGATGCGGATCGCGTCGTCCGTCACGACCGCCGCGCACGCGACCATCGCGAAGTCGCCGTGACGCGCGGAAAATTCGGTGAACGCGTACCGCTCGCCCGGCTTCTTTAGCGGAAAGCGCACGGACTCCACGAGTTCGTCCGGTTCGCGCGCCGTCATCAACATGCCTTGAAAGAAGTCCTGCGCCGCGAGCACGCGCTTTTTCTTCTTCGAGCGCAACGTCACGTCGCCGCCGAGCACGGCAAGCACGAGCGGCAGTTCGGCGCTCGGGTCCGCATGCGCGATCGAACCGCACACGGTCCCGCGATTGCGGATCTGAAAGTGCGAGATATGTGGGAACGCCATCGCGAGCATCGGCACTTCGTCGAACAAGCTCTTGCGCCATTCGACGCACCCTTGCGTCGCCGCCGCACTCACGCGCAATTGCCCCGTCTTGTCGTCGGCATGAACCGCGTTCAGCTCTTCCGTACGCGAGATGTCGACGAGCACGCGCGGTTGCGCGAGCCGCATGTTGAGCACCGCCATCAGCGACTGTCCGCCCGCGAGCACGCGCGCGTCCTCGCCGAATTGAGCGAGCGCATCGAGTGCATCGTGCGTCGACATAGCGCGCAAATAATCGAACGGGGCGGGCTTCATGTGCGGCTCCTGAAACGCGCGATGAAGCGCGATAGCCATGAACCGCCCGCTTGCACCGGCCGGCCGGCGGCCTGTCTTCCGAGCGATTCGAAGAGCTGCTTGAGCACCACTTTCGCCGCGCCTTCGAGCATGCGGCCGCCGACCGCCGCGACCTTGCCCGACACCTGCGCTTCGTAGTCGTACGACAGCCGCGTACCGTGGTCAGTCGGCGTGAGTTCAACGAGTCCATTGCCGCGCGCGCTGCCAAGCGGCGAGATGCCCGCGCCCGAAAGCCGCAGCCGATGCGGCGCGTCGATCTCCGACAAACCGATACGCGCTTCAAAGCGCGCCTTGATCATGCCGACGCCGACGGTCACATCCGCGCGATACTGGTTCGGCGCCGTTTCGTCGAGCGCATGGCAGCCGGGGATGACCTTCGCGAGCGCTTGCGGGTTGAGCAAGACGGCGAAGACCGCTTCGGGCGTCGCGGGCAAATCGACCGTGCCTTGCGCCGTCAGCGCCTTGCCGCCCGGCGTCGCCGGCTTCTTCGCGGGCGCGTCGCGCAGTTCGGGCCGCGACGGCTCCGGATCGTCGATGCCGATTAGCGCCATCACCTTCGACGGCGTGAGCGGCAGGCGAATATCGTCGACCCCGAGCGCATCGGCGACTGCATTCGCGATGCACGGCGGCGTGCTCATGTTGTTGCCCTCGCCAAGACCCTTCGCGCCGAGCGGCGTGAACGGCGACGGCGTCTCCAGATGCACGATCAGCGGATCGGGCACTTCGCAGGTGGTCGGCATCAGGTAATCGGCCAGCGTGCCGGACTGGAAACTGCCGTCCGCGCCATAGCGGAACTCTTCCATCAACGCCGCGCCGAGACCTTGTGCGAACGCGCCGCGAATCTGGCCGTCGGCGAGTGCGGGGTTCAAGAGCGTGCCGGCATCGTGCGCGGTCACGTAGCGGTCGATTCGCACGCGGCCGGTCGCGCGATCCACTTCGACGCCGCACATATCGAACGCGAACCCATACGCCGCCGACGTGTTGATGCGATCGTTTTCGTCGGGCGCTTCCATGTTCGGGGGCGTCCAGAAGACGGTCTCGCGCAAGCCCGGTTCCTCGCCTTCGGGCAGGAGCGCGGGCGCCCAGTGCGGCGCGTTGCTTGCGGCGCGCGCAAACGCCAGCGCGCGATCCTCAGCTCCCTTCATATAGATGCGCGCGCCATCGAAGCAGACTTCCTCGGGCGCGCAGCCGAACTGTTTCGCGACGATGCGCGAAAGCTTGTCGCGCACCCGTATCGCGGCGAGATGTACGGTGCCCGCCACTGCTCCCGCAAAGCGGCTCGAATAGTTGCCCGACGCAACCGACCACGCGTCCTTGTGCGTGTCGAACTCGACGTTGACGACGATGTCTTTCGGATCGAGCCCGAGCACATCCGCGACGACTTGCGCGCACACGGTCATGTGTCCCTGCCCCGCCGGCGTCGACGCCACCGTCACAACCACGCCGCCGAGCAGATCGACGCTCACCGTCGCGCTTGCGATCGCGCCGCTCTTCGGACCGGCTTTCCTGCGCGCGTCGGCGGGCATCACGGTCGTGATGTAGCCCATGTTCGACATGGAAGGCTCGACGATTGCCGCAAAGCCGATGCCATACAACCGCCCTTCGTTGCGCGCCGCCTCGCGCCGCGCGACGAGTTCGTCGTAGCCGCCTTCCGCGAGCGAGCGGCGCAAGGCTTCCTGATAGTTGCCTGAGTCGAGCAGCGCGCCCGCCGCCGCGCGATATGGAAACGCATCGGCAGGAACGAAGTTGCGGCGGTACACGTCGAGCACGTCGAGCTTCAGTTCGATCGCGATACGCTGCATCAGCCGTTCGAGCGCGAAGTAGACCTGCGGACCGCCGAAACCACGCACGAGTCCGGTCGGCGTCTTGTTGGTCAGCACGACGCGATTGCGCACGACGAGGTGGTCGATGGCATACGCGCCCGTCAGGCAGCCGTGCATCCGGTAGAACGTCGCGGGTTCCGGCGCGCGCACGTAGCCGCCGACATCTTCGAGCTGATCGTATGAGAGCGCAGTAATGCGTCCGTCGCTTTCGACGGCGGCTTCGATCGTGGAAAAGCGCGCGGTCGCCGAAGTTGCCGCGCTCAGATGCTCCAGCCGGTCCTCGACCCACTTCACCGGCGCGCCCGCCTTACGCGATGCGAGGCACATCAGCACGACATAGGGAAACACCGCCTGCTTCACGCCGAAGCTGCCGCCCGAATCGCGCGGCGCCTTGTGACGCAGACGATTCGCCGGCACATTGAGCGCCATCGCCATCACGGCGTGCAGCGAAAACGGACCCATGAAATTCGAGGTGACGTCGTAGCCTTCGTCGCCCGACAGATACTCCGCGATCACCACGCCGCATTCGATCGGCGCACACGTATTGCGCGGGTAGTGCGCGACCAACTTCACCCGATGCGGCGCCTTTTCAAACGCTGCTTGCGGATCGCCGTAGCGGAAATGCCGGTCGCTGATCACGTTCGTGCCGACGCGGTCGTGCAGCACCGGCGCATCGTCCCTGATCGACTCTTCGATCGATGTCACCGGATCGAGCATCGCGTATTCGACCTTGATGAGATCGAGCGCATCTTCCGCAAGCGCCCGCGATTCGGCCATCACCACGGCCACCGGCTCGCCGACATAACGCACGCGATCCATCGCGAGCGACCATTGCTCCATGGGGGACTTCACGCCGACGACAAACGGCCGCGACCATGCGTGCAGATCGTCGCGCGTAAGGACAGCGCGAACGCCCGGCAGCTTCGACGCCGCTTGCGCATCGATCGATACGAGCTCTGCGTGCGCGTGCGGCGAGCGCAGCACTGCGGCGTGCAATGTGCCGGGCTTGATCGCGATGTCGTCGCCGTAGCGGCCGCGGCCGGTCAGGATCGCGGGATCTTCGAGGCGCTGCATCGAGCGGCCGACGTGGCGCTTCGCAGGTGGCTCCTGCTCGGCGCGTGCGTCGATAGTCGCGAAAGAGGTCTCGCGCTGGTTCATCGCGCGGCTCCTTCGTCGCAGCTCGCGAACTCGTCGGCGAGACCGCTCCAGCGCCGCGCGATCTCGCCGTGCTCGATGCCGAACAAATCCAGAATGCGGCCGACCGTGTGATCGACCACGTCTTCGATCGTCTTCGGATGCGCATAGAACGCCGGTACCGGCGGCATAACGATCGCGCCCATCTCGGTGGCGAGCGTCATGTTGCGCAGGTGCGCGAGGTTCAGCGGCGTTTCGCGCGCGACCAGCACGAGGCGGCGGCGCTCCTTGAGCATCACGTCGGCGGAGCGCGTGAGCAGGTTGTCCGCGAAACCGTTGGCGACGCCTGCGAGCGTCTTCATCGAACACGGCGAGATCACCATGCCGTCGGTCAGGAACGAGCCGCTCGCCACCGCCGCGCCGATGTCGCGCACATTATGGACGACGTCGGCGAGCGCATCGAGGTCGCCGCGTCCGAGACCAAGCTCCTGCGCCGCCGTGACCGCGCCCGACGCCGACACGATCAGATGCGTCTCGTGCGTGCCGAGCCGGCGCAGCGCGGCGAGCAGGCGCACGCCGATTGCGGCGCCGCTCGCGCCCGAGATGCCGACCACGATGCGCGACTTGTTTCGCTCAGTCATGATCGCGGCCCAGGTAGGCTTCGAAAGCGGCGTTGTCGCGGGCCAAGAGCGCGTCGAGGTCGACCGTGTCCTGCCCAGGAATGCGAACGCGCGTGAACACATGTTCCGGATAGACCACGGGGCGCGTCGCGTCGAGACCCATCTTCGCGCTCACGCCTTGCAGATGCGGCGGCGCGTCCGCCGGCTGGCCCACCGTCGTGGAGGGATCGAGCGGCGAACCCTGCGCCCCCTCGATCACGACGAGATCGCGATCGGCCTGAAAGCGCGTCGCGATCGCCCATTCGATTTCGGCGGGATCGTGCACGTCCACATCGGTATCGACGACGACGACCTGCTTGATGTCGTAATGCGCGCCGAACGCGCACAGAATCACGTTCTTCGCTTCGCCTTCGCGCTTCTTTTCGAACTGCACCCAGAGGTGATAACGACACACGCCGCCGACCGACAGATGCACATCCGTGACACCGGGATGGCTGCGTCGCAGATGCGCGAGCAACGTCGCTTCACGGGGAATCGCGCCGAGTAACAGATGTTCCATCTCGGCGGGCACGATCGTATGAAAGACCGGATCGCGGCGATGCGTGAGTGCCGTCACCTCGATCACCTCGCGTGCTTCCTTCGCGCTGTAGTACTTCGGGAACTCGCCGAACGGGCCTTCCGGCTCGCGAACGTTCGGCAGAATACGCCCTTCGATGACGATCTCGGCGAACGCCGGCACATGCACGCCGCTCGTCACGCATTTCACGACCGGCAGCGGCGCGCCATGCAGCGCCCCGGCGATCTCCAGTTCGTCGTGATCGATCGGCGTGATCGCCTGCGAAGCGAGCATCGTCAGCGGATCGACGCCGATCGCGACCGCCACGTCGAGCGCATCGCCCGCTTCCTCCGCGGCTTTCTGGAAGGCGTACAGATGGCGCGGCAGCAGCAGGATCGCCATGCGGTCCGGACCGTGCACCTGAATGCGGTTGATCGACACGTTCTGCACGCCGGTGCGCGGATTGCGCGCAATGACTAGACCGGCCGTGATGTACGGACCGTTGTCGTGTTCGCTGTGGGTGGGAATCGGCAGCAATGCGTGCAGGTCGATGCCGTTCGTATGAACGATCTCCTGACAGGGCGCGTCCGCTCGATCGACCACCCTCGATGCGACCGGCTGCGCGACCGCCGCCGAAAAGCGCGCGAGCAGTCCCGCTTCCTCGACGCCCATCGCCTCCGCGATCCAGCCGCGCTTCGACATGAAGCCGGAGACGACCGGCACGTCCTTGCCGCCGGGCTGCGTGAAGAAAGCGGCCTTCGTACCGTCGAGCCGTTTGGCGATCGCAGCGAGCTCGTGTTCGAGCGCAACCGGCCGTTCGATGGTCGCCAGGCGGCCGGTCTTCGCGAGATGCGCGAGCCAGTCGCGCAGCGTGAGCGCTGACGTCGCTGAACGATTCGAAGCCCACGGAAGAGCAAAAGTGGAAGAGGTGCCGTGCGTCGCGGCATCGCGAATATTCATCTGCGTCTCCATCTGTCCCCTGCGTTTTTGCGGCCGGAGCGCCGCGCGGCAAGGGGTGAAATGAAGGTTAGCGAGATCGCGATATAAGTTCTAATAGTGTTTTTTGATGTTTTGAATCATTAATGTTGATATCAGCGTTAGCCCCGATGACACCGGACTTTCAGATCGATATCAATACACTGGTGACGCCTGTACGCACGGCAGAGCATTACGGGAAATGGCCGGCAAGCCAGGCGGCGCACGCCGACTGATAACGCGACAGAATGTCATTAGTCTTATTGATGTCAATCCGAACGAGAAATGGACCTCAAACAAATCCAGTACTTCATCGCGCTCTTCGAGGACGGATCGGTCACGCGCGCGGCGAAACGGCTGAACATCGTGCAGCCCGCGCTCAGCATGCAAATCGCGAAGCTGGAGGAAGAGTTACATCAGCAATTGTTCGAGCGCGGCGCGCACGGCATGGCGCCAACCGCCGCTGGACGCCTGATGTATCGCCTCTTTCTGCCGATCATGCGCGACCTCGCGCACGCGCGGCAGCAGCTTCAGCAGCGCGACGAAGTGGTGACGGGACATGTGAGCATCGGGCTCATCGCATCGGTGACGGAAAGCGTGCTTGCCGATTCGCTCTCGCGCTTTCATGCGCGTTATCCGCATGTCGAAGTGACGGTGGCGGACGGCTTCAGCGCGACCTTCATCGACTGGGTCGCGGGTGGCCAACTCGATGCGGCCCTCATCAACAAGCCCCGCGCGCGCCTGTCGCTGGATTCGCAGACGCTGCTCGATGAAGAAATGGTTCTCGCGACGAGCGTGCAGCACGGCCCAGACCTGCCGCACACGATCGAGCTTGCGCAGTTACCCGAACTCGAACTCGTGTTGCCGACCAAGCGCCACGGCCTGCGCGGCGTGCTCGATACCGCCGCACAGCACGAAGACGTGCTGCTTGCGCCGCGTTTCGAAATCGACGTGCTCAGCACGATCGTGAAGCTCGTAGAGAGCACTCGCTTCGCGACGATCCTGCCGCGCATCGCCGTTGGGCGGGCCGTGCAGCGTGGGACGCTGCGGGCCTATCCCATTCTCGCGCCACGCATCGTGCGGCATATCGTGCGCGTGAGCCATCCGCGCAGGCCATTGTCCGCTGCGGCCGAGGCGCTGATCGAGATCATCGCCGACGAATTGCATCGCGTGTCGAACGCGTCCGGCACAAACGCCCCTCTTACCTCCAAGGAAACTGCATGAAAGCACCACACTGGATAGCCGGCGCATGGGTCGGCATGCCGTCGGTCGACAGCATCGACCCCGCTACGGGCGAAAGCATCGGCCAGTTCGCCGACGGCGGGGCGGCGGAAGCCGATGCGGCCATCGCCGCGGCACGGAACGTGTTCGACCGCACGACATGGGCACAGGACGCGCGCCTGCGTCAGGACGTGCTGCTCGCATGGGCCGGCGCACTCGATGCGCAACGCGAGCCGCTTGCAACCCTTCTTACGCGCGAAAACGGCAAGGCTATCGCGCAATCGCGCGGCGAGATCGCAGCCGCGATTTCCGAAGTCCGATATTACGCGGGACTCGCTCGGCACATCGCGGGGCACGTGCTGGAATCGGAACCGGGAACAATCTCGACGATGCTGCGTGAGGCCGCTGGCGTCGCGGCCATCTTTGTGCCCTGGAATGCGCCCGCGGTGCTGCTCGTGCGCTCGCTCGCGCCGGCGCTCGCCGCTGGCTGCACGGCGATCATCAAATCCGCCGCACAGACCCCGCTAGTCATCGCAGCCATGCTGCGTTGCTTCGAGCAGACCGCGCTGCCGAAGGGCGCAGTGAACCTCGTCAACGAGATCGGCTATGCGGCGGGCGAACGGCTGGTCGAGTCGCATGACGTCGACGTGGTGAGTTTCACCGGATCGACCGCGACGGGCAAGAAGATCATGGCCGCCGCCGCCGAAAGCATGAAGAAGCTCTCGCTGGAACTCGGCGGCAAGTCGTGCTGTGTCGTCTTCGAGGATGCCGACGTCGCCGCGATCGCGCCGCGTATCGCGCGCGCCGCGACGATCATCTCAGGTCAGCAATGCACTGCCGCGCGCCGGGTGCTCGTGCATGCCCGGCGAGCGGCGGAGATGCGTGAGCATCTGACGCGTGCGCTCGAAGCGCTGAAAGTGGGCGAAGGCATCAACGAGGCAATGGACATCGGTCCGCTAATCGACGCGGCCACCCGCGACGCGGTCGATCGAACCATTGCCCGTGCCTGCGACGAAGCGGATCGCGTACTGCTGCGCGGCACGCGCTCAGGACACGCGTTCCTCTCGCCGACGCTCGTCGAACACAGCGACCCGAAAGCGTTCTTCTGCCAAGAGGAAATCTTCGGACCGTTAGTCACGCTGGAGACGTTCGACACTGAAGCGCAGGCAATCGACAAAGCCAACGACACCGTATTTGGCCTCTCCGCGAGCGTGTGGACCAACGACGGCGCGCGCACCTTTCGCATCGCGCGCGCGCTGCGCAATGGCACGGTGTGGATCAACGACCACAACAAGCTCTTTGCCGAAGCGGAAACCGGTGGCTACCGGCAAAGCGGTCTTGGCCGCCTGCACGGCTACGATGCCCTCGCCGATTTCACGGAAATCAAGCACATCTGCATGCCGGCAGGCGTCGCCGATGGCGTGACGCCGCTACGCTGAGTGAGTTGGCGGGCGGTCAATTCCGCCTGCTTCTCAACGTGGCGAAACCCGAATGGCGGCCATCGAAAATTAGTGCAGTGTCCAACCTTTTTGAGAAAGCAGACGAAAGACACGCTCGTTCCGAAGGCGCATCTCTCATGAATAGACACCTTGATGTGATCTCGCTCATACTGAATGAAATGAACGCGTCCCACCCGTGATCGTATGCGCGGAGGCGTGGATCCTCACGGGCTAACAGCATCAATGTGCCCAGGTGGAAAATGCAAGCATTTCCCGGCAACCGGAGGATCCACCATGAATAGTATGGCCGTAGGCGTTGACATCGCCAAGCAGGTTTTCCAAGTGCACTACGTTGATCCGGAAAGCGGAGAGATCGTGAACAAGCCGATCAAGCGAGCGATGTTTCTAGAACACTTCGCGAATCGTGCGCCGTGCCTAATCGGAATGGAAGCATGCGGCGGTGCGCATCACTGGGCACGGCAGCTAATCAAAATGGGGCACGAGGTCAAACTGATACCAGCGGAATTCGCCAAGGCGTTCAACATTCGCAACAAGAGCGATGCCGCTGACGCGCGCGCGATTTGGCTCGCCGTTCAGCAACCGGGCAAGCCAGTCGCAGTGAAGACGAGACGCAACAGGCGATGTTGTCGCTGCATCGGATGCGCCAGCAACTCATCAAATTTCGCACGATGCAGGTCAACAACCTGCGTGGATTGCTAACGGAGCACGGCGAGATAATGGGCAAGAGTCGTGCTGCTCTTGACCGGGCGATTCCCGCCGTACTTGAGCGAGTTGCCGAGCGATTGCCTGCGGTTGTTATCGACTCACTTCGCGAGCAGTGGATTGGGTTGAAGAAACTCGACGAACAGGTCGCGCAGATTGAACGCCAGATGCGGGAATGGAAGAAAGAGGATAAGGCGGTTAAGGCCATCAGCGAAATCGCGGGCGTCGGGTTGCTGACCGCGACAGCAGCCGTCGCGACCTTGGGTGACCCGAAGGCATTCAGTTCGGGCAGGGAGTCTCGGCGTGGGCTGGTCTTGTACCCTAGCAAACGGGTCCGGGGGTAAGGTGATCTTGCACGGCATATCGAAGCGCGGCGACACATACCTGCACGCTGCTGATTCACGGTGCGCGATCGGTGTTGGAACACGGGAAAGAACCTGGTCCATGGGTCGAACAGATGATCAAACGTCGACCCAAGAACGTGGTGATCGTCGCGCTTGCAAACAAGATGGCACGCACAATCTGGGCAGTGCTTGCGCACGACAGGCCGTACCGGAGGGACTACGTCTGTGTGAAGCCCGCATAAATCGTTGCGCTTCGTGTAGACGATCAACGTTAGAGCACCAGGTGAACATCGAAAGTTTGCGCAGCGATCGAGTGTGATGACTAGTCAGTAGGACCTGGGACTCGCTAACCTGCATACTGACTCGAGCTTCGAGCTCGTTGCAAGAATGAGGAATGAGTCAGCGGATTTTATAGGGGCCCGCAGCGGCATTATCGGCTGCACGAAGGCCGGATAGAGAGCTGCAACCCACCCTGTCATTCTGAACAACCGAAAGTTGTTGCAAAACGGGACGCAGGTACGCATCTACACCATCAGTGGCGACACTCTGACGCTCAAGACGGAACTAAACAGGAATTCCGTCGATGAGCGCGAAGGAACAGGCATCTTGACGTTCGAGCGAGTATAAGGATCCGCGCCCGCAGTGACGCCGTACTGCACTGCGATCAAGATGCTCCATCTCTTCATGCATGTCCTTGCTCAGGCAATCCAAACTAATCTGGCCGAGCACCGAATCGTGCGAAGGCGCGACCGCATGAACCCGGTCTACCACTGGCAACAAACGGACCCAAGGCTCATGGCCAAAAAGGGGCATTCAGCCGGTGCAGTCAGACGGCGTTTCGTTAGCGAATCTCTTTCGGAATTCCCCGAGCGGCGACAAATGCATCATCGGATACCGGGTTGCTTCAGACCTCAGCGCGACCATACCCCGCCGTGCTCACGGAGTGCGATAAAGCAAGCCCAACCCATACGCTCGACATCAGGTTGCTCCGACGGCTGACCCGGCCTTCCAAGCGCTGCGGAAGACAGGGCCCTTCATTTTCTGGGCGGCGATTCCGGGCTAGGATCCGAACGTTTAATTCTAAAGACCTCGGCGGTTTGCTCCTAGATAGTTCATCTCATACAAAGGAGGTGAAGGATTCTAGTCTTACTGTGTCATAAACACATGGCATTATAGGAGCTTCTTCATCCTTTGCATGAGGAAGTGATGGACTGGGAGACGTCGTTCGACGAGTATTTGGAACATCTATGTGAGGCAGTCAGACATAGCGATCGCCACTCCGGGTTGATTGGCTATTGCCAAGGCTTGATGCTGCCGATCCGGCGCAAGAGCGTGGAGCCGCTGGCAGCACATCTGGAACCTCAGCGCGTGAGTGCGCGGCACCAATCACTTCATCACTTCGTGTCGAAGTCGGAATGGTCTGACGCCGCGTTACTCGAACAAGTGCGTCGCTGGGTGCTGCCGCACATGGATCCGACAAAGGGCCTTTACTGGATCATTGACGACACGGGCTTCCCGAAGAAGGGGAAGCATTCAGTTGGGGTGGCGCGGCAATATTGTGGGCAACTGGGCAAACAGGATAACTGCCAGGTGGCCGTGAGCCTGTCGGTGGCCACCGAAGAGGCAAGCCTGCCGGTGGCTTATCAGCTTTATCTGCCACAGGAATGGGCCGACGATCCGCCACGGCGGGCGCAGGCTGGCGTGCCCGATGAGATCGGGTTTGCGACCAAGCCGCAGATCGCACTCGCGCAGTTGCGCGAGGCCCGGCAAAGCGGTGCACCGGACGGTGTCGTACTGGCCGATGCAGGATACGGAAACGACACTGCGTTTCGCGATGCCCTCAGCGAAATCGGCTTGCAATATGCGGTGGGTATCCAATCGAGCACCCGTGTATGGGCGCCAGGCACTGCGCCGCTGCCTGCCGAGCCATCCAGCGGCAAGCCTGGCCGACCGAGAAGTCTGCAGCGCCGTGTACCGCGGCATGAACCGGCATCGGTCAAGGAGTTGGCCGTCGGGCTTGACGCTTCCCGCTATCGTACGGTTTCGTGGCGTGAAGGCACGCGCGCTACGCTCAGTTCGCGATTCGCAGCGGTGCGGGTGCGCGCCTCACACCGCGATTACTGGCGGCCCACGCCGCGCGACGAGGAATGGCTGCTGGTTGAATGGCCCGATGGCGAGCCCGAGCCAATCAAATACTGGCTCTCGACGCTGGCCGCAGGCACGCCTGTGGACCGCCTCGTTCAGGTTGCAAAAATGCGTTGGCGCATCGAGCGTGATTACCAGGACCTGAAGCAGGAATTTGGCCTCGGGCACTTTGAGGGGCGCGGCTGGCGCGGGTTTCATCACCATGCATCGCTATGCATTGCCGCATACGGCTTCCTCGTTGCTCAGCGCCTCATTCAGGGAAGCGGTAAAAAAAACGCTGCGATCCGCGACACATCTGGCTTACCCTCGGACTACGTGCCACGCGGCTCCCCAGCGCGCGCAGCGCCACGTGACTGACTCGATCGCCACGCTGCGCTGGTGCATCGCTGCGCACGTCGCTAAGCGGCTCCAGCGATGCCCATTCTGCAGTTCTGCGTCGACACATTTTATGACACAGTAAGACTAGCAGGCTGTTGAAATACCCTCTGCGCGGGTCATCCGTGCGCAAGGGAGAAACGTTGATTTAAAGAATCGAACGACACTGAGCCCAAAGCGATGCGCGGCCCCGACGGCTATACCGAATCGATGTTCACGATGTCCAGACTGGACGATTTCGTTCCGGCCAATCATCCGCTGCGACCGATTCGCCTGTGGCTGAACGAGGCGCTCACGCGCATGGACGAGGTGTTTTCGCGCATGTACGAGAGCGAGGCCAAGGGCGGTCGCCCGAGCATCGCGCCGGAGAAGCTGATACGCGCGCTGTTGCTGCAGGTGCTGTATTCGATTCGCAGCGAACGCATGCTGATGGAGCAAATCTCCTACAACATGCTGTTTCGCTGGTTCGTCGGACTGGCGATGGACGATGCGGTCTGGGACCACTCCACCTTCAGCAAGAACCGCGACCGGCTGATGGTCCACGATGTCATGGTCAGCCTGTTCAACGAAACTGTCGAGACGGCGCGCGTGCGAGGTCACCTGTCAGGCGAACACTTCAGCGTGGACGGCACGCTCATTCAGGCGTGGGCGGGGCACAAGAGCTTCGTGCCCAAGACGAAACCGGATGACGATTCGCCGCCTGCGGGCGGGGCGGCTCGCAGGAGAACTGGCGCGGCGAGAAACGCAGCAACGACACCCATGAATCCAGCACGGACACTCAGGCGCGCCTGTTTCGCAAGAGTCGTGGCACGGGCGCGGTGCTTTGCTACATGGGTCACGTGCTGACCGATAACCGGCATGGTCTGGTGGTGAACGCACAAGTCACGCAGGCCAACGGCACGGCCGAACGGGACGCGGCCGCGCAGATGCTTGGGGATGCTGCGCGATTTGCCGGTAAGACCATAACGGTCGGCGCCGACAAGAACTACGATACGGCCGGATTCGTGGCGACGTGCCGGGAGAACAACGTGACACCACACGTGGCGCAAAACGATGCACGCGCGGGCGGTTCTGCGATTGACGCTCGAACCACCCGATGGCCCGGCTATGCAATCAGTCAGTGCAAACGCAAACGCATCGAGCAGGTGTTTGGATGGGGCAAGACAGTCGGCAAGATTCGGCAGGCGATGTATCGAGGTCTGAAGCGAGTCGACCAGCTCTTCGTGCTGACTCAGGCGGCGTACAACTTGACCCGCATGCGAACGCTTGCTGCCAGGGCAGCTTGAAAGAGTAAGCGAGAAGGAAAGCGGCATCGGCAGCATCTGAATCACAGAAAAGTCGGCGTCAATTCATTTGGAACACTGCATCGCGCTAGCTCTTCCGAATAATCGAGTGCGCGTTCACGAAGGGATATTTCAACGGCCTGCTAGATCACCCGATACCAGCCGCGATGTAAGCGGTTTTCACCGTCGTGAAGAACTCTTGCGCATAGCTGCCCTGTTCTCTCGCTCCGTAGCTGGATTTTTTCCGGCCGCCGAACGGCACATGGTAGTCGACCCCGGCCGTCGGCGTGTTGATCATCACCATGCCGGCCTCGACGTTTCGCTTGAAATGGCTTGCGTACTTGAGCGACGTCGTGCAAATTCCTGCGGACAATCCGAAGCGAGTATCGTTCGCTACGGCAAGGGCCTCGTCATAATCGTTGACCCGAATGACCGACGCAACCGGGCCGAACACTTCTTCCTGATTGATCGTCATGGATGGGTGCGTTCCGGTCACCAACGCAGGCGTGAGAAAAAATCCTTCCGTGTCGGCATCTACACGGGCACCGCCGAACACGCTTCCGCCTTCACGCTTTGCGAGTCGAATATAATGTTCGTCCTGCGCTAGCTGTCTCGCATCGACGACCGGCCCTATTTGCGTTTGAGAATCCAGCGGGTTCCCCACTTTGAGCACGCTCATGCGTGCATGCATTGCTTCGACGAACTCGTCATGAATGCCGCTGCCGACGATCAGACGACTCGATGCAGTACAACGTTGCCCCGTCGAATAGAAGGATCCGTTGATGCAGGCTTCGACAGCGACGTCCATATCGGCGTCGTCGAGCACGACCATGGGATTCTTTCCCCCCATTTCAAGCTGCACCTTCTTCCCGCTCGAAACGCATTTCTCGGCGACAGCTTGACCCGTCATCGCCGATCCCGTGAAGCTGATTGCATCGACATTGGAAGACCGCACGAGCGCTTCGCCCACGGCCGCGCCGGGTCCCATCAACAGATTGACGACACCAGGCGGAGCCCCGGCGTCGAACAGGATTTTCACGAGTTCCCACGCACACCCCGGCACCAGCTCTGCCGGCTTGATCATGACACAATTGCCATATGCAAGAGCCGGTGCAATCTTCCAGGCCGGTATTGCGATCGGGAAGTTCCACGGCGTGATGAGTCCAACTACCCCTATCGGTTCCCGAGTGACCTCAACCGTCAGACCGGATCTGATCGATGGAAGTATTTCGCCATCGGTTCGCAACGCCTCTCCAGCGAAGAACTTGAAGATCTGTCCCGCTCGCTGCACTTCGGCGGCAGCTTCCGAAAGCGTTTTGCCCTCTTCTCGCGATAGCAGCGTCGCCAGCTCCGCCTTCCGAGACAGGATGATCGAAGCCGTCTGATCTAATAAGTCAAAGCGTTCCTGTGGACCACTCTTTGACCATGAGCAAAAGGCCTGCCGTGCCGCAGCGGCCGCGATCTCGGTCTGTAGCACATTGGCGTCGGCGTATTCACCGATTACATCGTTGCTATCCGACGGACTTACGTTGGGTCGCCAGTGTTCGCCAGCTACCCACTCACCGTTGATCAGGTTTCTATACTGATTCATTTAACTTCGCCAAATGAAAGAAAGTCTTCCGTGTGCCGGAAATCTTATGGAACGGTTATACCGGCCTGCGCAAACTGGTTACGTCGCGAGCGGCGGTGCCGACACGGCGACCTTCGGCTCGTCGACGCGCTTCCCAACCATCAGTGCGTAGACGAGCGCAGCCAGGAGCGCGATTCCAGCACTGATAAGGAACGCGTCGACAAACGAATGCGTCCGATCGACGACAACACCGGTGACAAAAGGCGCGAACGAGCCGCCGAAATAACCGCCGAAGTTTTGAATGCTCGCAAGGGATGCCGCCATGTGCCGCGGCGCAGCCACAGACACAAGCGCCCAACTCGCGCCACATGCCATCTGGACAAAGAACATCGCGACGCAGAGATAGAGAATCGCAAGTGTCAGATTCGGTGTGAACGCAGCGGGAACCGTAAATAAAGCCCCACCAATCAGACCGACACAGATAGGCCACTTTCGGCTTTTAATCGGCGCGATACCGCGGGCCTGCAACGCATCTGCAACGAATCCGCTCGATAACATGCCAATCGTGCCGAAGAGATATGGGATGGACACCAGCCATCCGGTGCTTGCGAGCGACAGATGACGCTCACGCTCAAGATACGCAGGCAGCCATGTCAGGTACAGCCACAGCATATAGATGATGCCCGCATTGCCGAGAATCATGCCCCAGGTGGTACGCGTCAGAAACAAATTACGCCATTCCGACATCGTCATCTTTCGCTCGACCTTGGTGTCACTTGCACCTTCGTTCAGATAGGCGGCTTCTCCGTCCGAGAGCGTCACGTTTTTGCGGTCACGATAGATCAGGTACCAGCCGATCGACACCGCGATTCCGAAGCCACCCATGATCATGAACATTTGTCGCCAACCGCACGACAGCATCATGACAGTCAGAATCGGGGGTGCAAGAGCCGGCCCGATCGTCGACGAAGTAATGAAGATACCCGTCGGCCGACCCCGCTCACGAATTCCAAACCACTCGCTAATCACTTTCGCGCCAGCCGGAAAGTTTGGCGATTCACCTACTCCGAGCGCTATACGCGCAATGATGAACTGATGGAGGTTCGTTATCAGCCCTCCACTAAATTGAGCGGCGGACCAGACAAACATTCCCAGTCCGAGCATCACTCGCGAACCAAGCTTGTCGAGAAGCACCCCGACCGGCAGTTGCGCAAAGGCGTAAGCGAACGAGAAGGCAGACAGCAATATTCCCATCTGAGATGCTGACAACCCGAGTTCACTGCTGACGGAATGGTTCGCGATAGACAATGTGCTCCGATCGAGATAATTGACAATCCCTGCCAGCGTCAGAAGCGCTATTGACGCCACCTGTATGCGCTTTAATTTCTTCGACTTCTCGATCATTCCGTCTCCTTATATTTTCGAAAAATAGGTATTTGCTTTCACATTGAACAGCGCTACGTCCCGAGCTACATCTAATGACTATCGGCGGTAGATGTTCGCGAGCACCTGCAATGGATGACGAAGCGTCTTGCCTCGCAGACGCCTGACCTGACAGCGACAGGAATAGCCTGTCGCCAGGACCTCCCGGCTTTCCTCGTTTCTGACCGGGCAATCGGATTCAGGAATCTGGTGCGCCCACGACAGCGCAAAGATGTCGGTCGATGTAGTCACGTTCCTCGCTTCATGACCGTAAGTGCCTGACATCCCGCAACACCCTGTTGAGGGCATCACCACGTCCAGACCTGCTGCGGCAAAAACCGCTTTCCAGAGCGCTGTAGCTTGCGCGGCGTTGGTCTTCTCCGTGCAATGAGGTAGTAACTTGAACGACGCGCGTGCCGCTTTGGGCGTGTGCGACGAACTGATCGCAGTCGCGAGCCACTCCTGTGGCAACAACACATTCGGGACGTTTTCGCTTCCGAGTACCTTGGAATATTCCTGGCGATACGTCAGCGTCATGGCCGGGTCGACCCCAACCAGCGTGACACCCGTATTTGCAATATCGAGCAGTGTCTGGGCGTTCTTGCGCGCGGCCTGCGCGAACCGTGTCAGAAAGCCCAGAACGTGGAGAGGCTTCCCATTCGGATGAAAGGGCGCAAAAAATACACGAAATCCCAAAGAATCCGCGAGCTCGACAAATGCGGTCTCGACGTCGCCACTAAAAAAACTTGTGAAAGTGTCGCGGACCATGACCACGCAACGTTTCCGTTCGCTTGCATTCATCCGCATCAGAGTCTCAGGCGTCGCGATAGCACATCGGTTCGACTTGCTGGCTTCGCTCTGGGCAATGATCGGTGTGTCGACTACTCCGACAAAGTGCTTAAGCAACAGTCGCGCGAACCGGCTGTCCACAACGCCGTTGTAAAACTGTCGCCCCCCGGGCACGGAGACCAGCTGTGGAATCGTGTGTTCGAGAGAAGCAATCATGTAGTCGCGAGCCGGGCGAAGATATCGTGTGTGGTAATGCTCCAGAAATCGTGATCGGAACTCCGGCACGTTAACCTTGACCGGACACTGAGCGACGCAAGATTTGCAGGCGAGGCAGCCGGTCATCGCCTCATACACCTCGTTCGAAAAATCATCTTTGTTTCGACCGCGACGCAGCGAATTCAAAAAACGTACGGGCAAGCGCTTCGCACGCGGTCGAGCGATCAGATCAGTACCTGCAGCTGCCTGCAGACGTAACCACTCACGCATCAACGACGCACGGCCTTTCGGAGAATGAATGCGTTGACGTGTCGCTTTCCATGAAGGACACATCGAATCGTCCGGATCGAAATTAAAGCAAGCGCCATTGCCGTTACATCGGACGGCGTCACCGTTCGCTTCCCACACAGCGTCGCTGATCTCGCGATCGAGTTCACCTCGCAAAGTGGTGGAGTCAATCTTGAGAAGTGTGCTATCAGCGCCTGTCGGTACGGCGATCTTTCCGGGATTTAGCTGGTTATATGGGTCAAACGCTGCCTTGATTCGCTGCAAGGAAGGGTAAAGGCTCCCGAAGAAGGTCGGTGCGTATTCCGAGCGCACGCCTTTCCCGTGCTCTCCCCAAAGAAGTCCGCCGTACTTCATGGTGAGCGCCGACACGGCATCCGAGATGGGCCTGATCAAGGCAGCATCATCGGGGTCTCTAAGATCGAGCGCGGGACGCACGTGCAGCACGCCGGCGTCGACATGGCCGAACATTCCATACTTCAAACCGTGGGAATCGAGCAACGCGCGAAACTCTGCGATGTACTCCGCGAGCTGCTCCGGAGGAACAGCCGTGTCCTCGACAAACGGCTGAGGCCGCCTTCTATCGCGTACGTTGCCAAGAAGGCCGACTGCGCGCTTTCGCATTGCATAAACACGGTTGACCGCCACATGTCCCCAGGCGATCGTGTGGCCAAGACGCCGAACGCTCCGGTCCGTGCTGATGTGCTCTGCAAATTCAGCGACACGGCTTTGCAACTGACCGAGATCATCGGCGCTGAATTCAACGAGGTTGATACCTTGAGCGCTTCGCTCGTCGTTATAGTCCGGAAAGAACTCGGATATCGAAGTCCAGACAACGTCATCGCGAGCTAGCGCGAGTACCGTAGAGTCCACCGTCTCAATGGACAGCGGCCGATGTTCCATCAGAGCGCGTGCATCCCTCAGCGCATCCATGAATCCTTCATACTGGATATTCACCAGCGCCGAATGAAGCGGTATCGGCAACACGTTCATTGTCGCCTCTACAACGAAGCCGAGCGTACCCTCCGCGCCGCAAATCAGGCTATTCAGGTTCAGCCTTCCGTCACGCTCGCGAAGATGCGCGAGATCGTATCCCGTCAGGCAGCGATTAAGCGGCGGGAATGTGTCTCGTATGAGTTCAGCCTGATTGTCGGAAATCTCGCGGGCTGTTTTGTAGGCCCGTCCAACAATATCCGTCCGTGCGCAAAGCTGTTCCAGTGCTGCATCGTCGACCGGCTCGGAGACGAGCGGAACGCCTCCAAGCAACACGCTCTTCAGAGCGATGACGTGGTCGCGCGTTTTCCCATAGGTACAGCTGCCTTGTCCGCTGGCGTCCGTGCTGATCATTCCGCCAATCGTGGCGCGGTTCGACGTGGACAGTTCCGGAGCAAAGAATAATCCGTGCGGTTTGAGAGCCGCATTCAACTGGTCCTTGACGACGCCTGCCTGAACCCTTGCCGTGCGTTTAATCGGATCGATTTCAATGATGCGGTTCATGTGGCGGGACAGGTCGACGACGATACCGTCGGTCAATGACTGCCCGTTGGTCCCGGTGCCACCGCCCCGGGGCGATACCACGACGCTTCGAAATCGCTCCTCGGCGAGCAGCCGCGCGATGCGCTCAACGTCAGCGGCGTTGCGAGGGAAAATCGCAGCCGTGGGTCTGCGCTGATAGATCGAATTGTCCGTTGCGAGTACCGTGCGCGTCGCATGGCTGGCGTCGACCTCGCCCTCCAGACCCGCAACGTGCAGAGCTTCGAGAAACGCTGCTTCGGAAATAGTCTCTCGCGCTTCTTCTAGTTTTATCTTTATGACCTTCATGTCGCTTACCTTTCATGCGTCCTTGTGCGGCACTTGCGTACGTATCGCTTCACTTGCGTCCATAGAGCAATAGGCCTGACGCGTCGTTGCGATGGCCGCATTCGGAGAGAAAACGCGAGGTCACGCGTCGGCGACACTCAGGAGATAAGGCTTACCCTGTTGATGTGACTTGCCGCTGCTCGCCAGGAACATGCGTCCTGGCGAGCGACGCGCGCGCAAGTTCAGCCGATCTGAACTCTGTCGAGAATCTCGTCTGAGCCAACCTCGAGAGGAAGGAAATTGATCGAGCGCACATAATCCGGTCGCGGCTGTTCGACTTGTTCAGGCTTGTTCTTCACCTGGTTGTAGACGATATAGGCCTGCCATCGATCGTCACCGGACAGGTTGTGACCCGAGGAATGCACGATGTTAGCGTCGAAGAACACGACTGTCCCCGGGCGGCCGATAATAGGCACGGCCTTGGGATGGCTGGACAAGATATCGAGCATCGTCGGCTTGGGTACCACGTAGAAGCGGTAACCGGTTGCCTCGTCGAACGTCGGATCGAGTGAACCGAGTTTATGGCTTCCCGGGATGAAGTAGAGACATCCGCCCATTTCGGTCGGCTCATCGAGCATGACCAACGCGGTTGTCATGTGCGGCTCTTTCACGCCGTCGATATGCCAGGTGCCGAAGTCCTGGTGCCATTGCCATACGGAACCGTCGATTGCCGTCTTCAGATTGCACTTCGTGTGATAGACGTAGAGTTCGGGATCGTCAATCAGTTGTTGTGCCGGCTCGAGCAATCTGGGGGAGCGCACGGCGGAGTGAAAGACCGCCGATGCCGTCGGACTTTCGGTTTCGTGAACTTTGTAGATCGTCTTTGCGATGCCTCCCGTTTTTTCACGGACGAGATGGTCGGTGTCGATCTTCTGGATCCGGCGCAACTCGCTCTTCATATGCTCGACTTCTTCTTCCGAGAAAAGCTCCGGGAGGACAACGAATCCGTCGCGTTCGTACGCTTCCAATTGTGACGCGGTAAGTTTCATAAGGGCATCTTCTGATTTATTGATGTGATGTCATGATCCTACGACCCGTCGCGCCCAATGTAAAAGATATAATAAGTTGCGTATCAATACCTAGAAGGTTTCAAATGGAGCTGCGTCATCTTCGCTACTTTCTGACGGTGGCCCGCACACTTAACTTCACGAAGGCGGCAGAGGAACTGCACATGGCCCAGCCGCCGTTGAGCCGGCAGATACGGGAACTGGAAGAAGAACTCGGCGTGGCGCTCTTCGAGCGCCGGGGCAAACGCGTATTCCTTTCATCGGCGGGCCAAGTTTTCGAAGAACGGGCCAGGCGAATTCTGGCGGACACAAACTCCGCGATCGTGGATTCGCAACGCGCAGCAAGAGGGGAAATCGGCCGGGTGGCGGTCGGGTTCTTTGAGCACATCGCGTACACGCTGCTGCCGCCGCTCTTGCGTGAATTCCAGCAGCGTTACCCCGCGGTGACAGTCGAACTTCGATGGTTCTCCTCTGCGGAACAGATCAATGCGCTGGATCGTGGGGACGTCGATCTGGCCTTCGTTCGCTCTTTGCCGTCGGATATCCAACTGAACAGCGTCTTGTTGCTTCAGGAGCCGTTTTACCTTGCCATCGCGAAGGACGACCCTCTCGCAGCGAAACGGCAGATTTCCATCAAGGACTGTATGCACCTGCGCGTCATCAATTACCGGAAAGATGTCGCGCCGGACTATCACGCCACCATCAACCAGTTGTGCGCCCTGGCGGGCTTCTCTCCTTCCGCAAGCTTCGAAATGGGACAGATCTACGCGTCCCTTGGCCTAGTAAGCGCCGGGTTTGGTGTGACGCTCGTACCTGCGTCGGTTCAACGAACGCACATGGACAACGTCGTTTATCGTCCGCTGCGTGAACAGCACGCGCAAAGCGAACTCTACCTTGCTTGGAAGGAACCTCACCCGTCCGCTGCGCTAGGCTCTTTCGTCCAACTCGCGTGCGAAATAGCAGCGCGCGCACCGGGCAAAGTCAAGATCGAGTAAGACAAGCGGCACGACTTCAATTGCGATGAACTGTCAGCATAACTCAGTTGGTTTGGGCCGCCGTATGTAGCGGTGGTCTGACTGCTTGTCTGGTCGCATTAGAAGACAGTGTGAAGCCGCTGAGGCAGCTCATCTAACGTCATGTCTCGCGTTGGCATTATCCGCATTAGCTAGGACAGCGGCTAAACCGTTGAGGGATACGTTCGACGCACGGAGATGTCTTGATCACAATGGCTGGGTGACGGACAGCTATACGGTGCAAAGCCGCCGTTCGACTGTCCTTCATGCCGTGGAAACCAACGACTGCACATGGCCGACAAGCGCACGCTCGCCGGCCACCGGCGATCACACTTCGGTTTGCTCAGCCATTTCGAGAGCATCGTCTACCTCGATCCCGAGGTATCGCACGGTGCTTTCGATTTTTGTATGGCCCAAGAGCAATTGAACCGCGCGCAAGTTCTTGGTGCGTCGATAGATCAACGACGCTTTCGTTCGTCGCATGGTGTGCGTACCGTACGCGGTGTCATCAAGCCCGATCGACGCGACCCAACGATGAACGATGCGCGCATACTGGCGCGTCGACACGTGCGCTGAGGCATGCAGTCGACTGGGAAACAAATAGTCAGCGGGCTTCAATCCCCGCGCCGAAATCCAGGCAGAGACACTTTGACGAGTCTGCTCCGTGATTTGGAACTGCACTGGTCGGTGCGTTTTCTGTTGCATGAAAGTCGCGCGAGCTACGACATGACCTCCCATGTAGACGTCCTGCACTTGCAAGCGCGTCAAATCGCACGCTCGAAGCTTACTGTCGATCGCAAGATTGAACATCGCCAACTCGCGAGCGTTGGACGACATCTGCAGCCTTGTTCGAATCGCCCAGATTTCCCGCAGCTTCAGCGGAGGCTTTTGGCCGGTTAGCCTTCCCTTATTCCACGGCACCCGACGAGTGCCGGAAGAATTAAGCGTTTCCATGACAATCGCCTCTTCAACGAAGAGAGATCGATTGTGCGCTTTGCGGAACGGTCAAACTTCGACCCGTTTCAGTCGTTCGACCCTCGGTACGCCGAGTGTCTCTTGACAAAGTGCAGCGGCCGCTCACTAGTGGCCTGTAACGATTGAAACGGGAGTAATTCGACGTGTTGGGTCAAAGTACTTCCACTTTACGGGTTTGGGTTGCTCGTTGTATTTGCGGATGTAGCGCATGAGCTTTCGCTTGAGATCGGGTACCGAGGTGAACACGCCGCGCGAGATCACGTCACGCTCGATCTTGGCGAACCATAACTCCACCTGGTTGAGCCAGGACGAATAGGTCGGGGTGAAGTGCATATGAACTTGCGGGTGCTCGCTGAGAAACGCATCGACCTGCCGGGTCTTGTGCGCCGAGAGGTTGTCGGCAATGACATGAATTTCTTTGCCGCGGGGTTGGTTGGCCACGAGGTCGCTCAGGAACGCTACGAACTCGGCCGAGGTATGCCGCGTTGCCGTCTTGCCGAGGACTTCGCCAGTCTTTGTATTGAAGGCGGCGTACAGCGAAAGCGTGCCGTGTCTGAGGTACTCGAAGCCGTGACGCTCGGCGCGTCCCGGCGACAGGGGTAGCACAGGGTCTTTGCGATCGAGCGCCTGAATGGCAGTCTTCTCGTCGACGCTGAATACGGCCGCATGCTGCGGCGGGTTGAGATACAGCCCGATGACATCGGCCGCCTTGGTCTCGAAGTCCGGGTCATTGGAGGCAAGGTAGCCCTCCAGCCGATGCGGCTTGATGCCGTGTTTGGCCCAGATGCGGGCCACAGTCATGTGCGAGATGTCGCCGCCGAGTTCGGCCGCGAGCTTGCGCGTGGACCAGTGCGTGGAGCCGTCCGCGGGCGTGTGCCTGGTCGTACGCGCAAGCACTCGTGCTTCCACGCGATCGGTCACCTTGTAGCGTTCGCGCCCGGTGTGACGAGCGAACAAGCCCGCCAACCGCTCCGCAGCGAAGCGCTTGCTCCAGCGATCGATGTAGCTGTCGCTGCAATCGAGCTTGGCTCTGATCTCCGACCAGGTCAGCCCGTCAGCGAGCAGCAAGATCAGGCGAGCGCGACGTGCCGAATCCGCTCGCACGGTCCTCGCACTGGCTCGCCGCTGCAGTTCCATGATTTCGCTTTCGGTCAAGTTCATCGCGTCCTCCCAAGACGCAATGATACTTCCCATTTAAACGTTACAGTCCACTAGTGGCTTCGCCGACGCGTCGTGTCCTTGCGACCCGCACGAAGTGGGCGTCGAGGACGAACCGGGCGAACGCATCGTCCTTACGCATGCGAATGGCTATGGCCCAATCACGTCGATTTCGCGTATTCGGGTATCTTGATCTGGTTGCGGTCGCATCGGCGAGAATAGGGCTCGGCTTGACCGTCGAAACGCCGGGCGCGCATGACTGCCGCCAGGGAGTCGATGTGGGACGACGAGGCGCGCATCGGCAAGGGAGCCCGTCGCGCGCGTGCAGGCGTTCGGCCGGGAACAACCGCTCACAACGCAGTCGCGTCCTCAGCCGGCCAAGGCCGTGCAGCGCGTCGCGGAATCGAGATAACACAGGACATCATGGAATTCGCGGCTATCGCACAACGCCATGTAGCCGCGATCATCGCGATCGCGCTTTTCGGCGGTCCGGCGCTCGTGGCCGGCGCGTGGACTCTGGCCGCGCGCGGACGGCGCGCTTCTGCCGCGGCTGTCGCGGTCGCGGCGGGCATCGTCAGCGCAACGGGCGCGGCGGTGTTCATCGCCATCGCGGCACGAATCGCGCGGGGCACCGCGTTTTCATCGGCGGATCAGCGCATGGTCGACGCCCTGCGCGACGGTACTCCCGCACTCGCCGCGCGATGTTTCGCCGCGCTCACGCATCTCGGCGATCCGTGGTTCCTGACGTTGCTGTCCGCGTTCATGTGCGCGTGGCTGCTGCTCACGCGTCGCTTCGCTCTCGCTGTCTATTTCGCCGCGGTCACGAGCGCGGGCGGCCTGCTCAATCAGGCGCTCAAAGCGATGATGCGCCGCGACCGTCCCACCGGCGCGGGCGTGCCGCTGCCCGAAAGCTTCGCGTTTCCGAGCGGGCATACGTTCGGCTCGATCGTCTGCTATGGAATGTGCGCCTACGTGTTGCTGCGCCTTGCGCCGACGCGCCGCGATCCGCTCATAGTTGCGCTTGCCTGCTTCATCGTGCTCGCGATCGGTGTGAGCCGCGTGGTGATCGGAGTGCACTTTCCCGGCGATGTGATCGGCGGTTTCGCGTCGGGCGGCGCGTGGCTGGCGGCGTGCATCGGCGCCGCGGAGTTCGTGCGGCGACGTGCCCGCGCGCTTTCGGATCATTTCGAATGACTTTGCGAGCTGAAACGATGCGCAAATCGAAAGCAAGTGGCGCAGCCATCCTGGTTTTGGCGCGGATCGGGTCTGAAAGTATGTTCGGCCTTCAGCAAAGATCCTGCTCGGGAGGAGTACGTGAGCCGAGTGAAGATCTACTTGACGCGCGCGAAGTCGAAGCCGATCTCGGCCCGCCGGACGGCAACTGGCGACCGTGGCGTGACATTCGCTGTACACCGAATACCCGTTCCCGCTGCGAGACCGTGTCTGACGCGGTCGTGGGCAGCGCCGGAGCACCGTCCGGCGCCGAAAAAATGCGCATGGGCTTCGAACGCCCCCTCACACCTTGCCTTCCTCGACAAAGCGGTCCGTTTCGGCGAGTACATTTACCGCGTCCCGATGATGATGGATAGCGTAGGCGGAGTAGAGCACGTCGAGCACCGCGATCTGGCCAATCTTGGCGGTGGTGGACTCGGGCGCTTCGGGGCGGTCAATTGCATCGGCCTGCTCCGCGGTGATGAGCGAAATGTCCGCGTAACGGGTGATCGGCGACGATGGGAAAGACGTGATGCAGACCGTATGAGCCCCCCGTTGCCGCGCGATCTGAAGCGCGCGCACCGTGGTCTTCGTGCGTCCGGAATTACTGATGCCGAATACGACGCATTTGTCGTCCAAATTCACAGATGCGAACTGCTGGATGCTCTGATCGCGGTAGAAGATGCACTTCTTGCCGACTCGAAAGAATCGCACCACGCCGTTTTCTGCGGCAAGCGCTGAGGTGCCGGTCGCAAAGAAGACCACGTATTCGCATTCACTCAATGCTTGCACGACGCGCGCGACGACCTCCGGCTGCAGCTTCGCCATGGTTTGGTCGAGCGTCTCGCGCAGCGCGCCGTGCACCTTGCGCAGGATGATATCTAGCGAATCCCCAGGCTTGATGTGATCGTATATTTCACGCGTCTCGCTAGCGGGTAGTTCCTGCCGGCGGCGTGACAGTTCTTCGGCCAGCGATATCTTCATGTGCTGGAAACTGTCGAAGCAGAACTCTTTCACAAAGCGGGTTACCGTGGCTTCCGACACTTCACACTTCTCGGCCATTTCGCGGATCGTCATCGACTTCGCCTGGGCAGGCGCGCGCACGATATGCAGACCGATCCGCCGCAGCGCCGGGTTCAGTTCCGGCAGGCGCCCGCGTATGAGCGCGATGGTTCCGTTGGCGGAGTTCATGGATCGAGTTTGTACTGGTAGTTAAGGCCGGATTCAAAGGAAGACCGTTGACACCGCAGGCACTGCCGCGACCACTGCCAGCCCGACAATCAGTGCCGCGAGATAGCCCCAGATTCGGCGCATTGCGAGCGAGGGCTCGACGCGGCCGATCGCGCATGCCATGTAGTATCCCACTCCGAAAGGCGGCGCGAACAGGCCGACTCCCATAGCCAGCACGACGACCATCGAGTACTGTACCTCGTTGATACCGAGCGTGCGCGCAACGGGAAACAGCAGTGGACCGAACAGGACTATTGCGGGGATGCCTTCCAGTACACTGCCCAACACGACGAATGCGGCGACTGACACCACCATGAAAGTCGCAGCACCGCCAGGGAGATGCGACATGGCGTCGGCAAGGTCATGCGAGAAGCCAGACTGTGTTAGCGCCCAGGCCATGCCCGTCGCCGTGCCGATGATAAGCAGAATCGAACCTGAGAGTGCGGCGGTGTCGACGAGCATTGCTTTAAGTCTTCGCCATTCGAACTGTCGATAGATCAGCAGCCCGACCACCACCGCATATATCACGCCGATTGTCGACACCTCGGTCGCCGTCGCCACGCCTTCTACTACTGCCGTGCGAATGACGACGGGCAGTAGCAGTGCGGGCAGCGCGATCACGAGACTGCGGCCAATTACATTCCAGGCAGGGCGCGCCGCTTGTTCCTTCGTCTCGCTGCGGCTGCGAAACCATACTACGACGCATAACGCGAGCCCCAAAATCACTGCCGGCAGCAAGCCGCCGGTGAACAGCGCCGTGATCGAGACGCCTGTTACGGAGCCGATAGTAATCAGCACAATACCCGGCGGGACGGTTTCCGTCTGCGCCCCCGTCGCTGCGAGCAATGCGGTCAGATCACCGGGATCCGAACCGCGCTTGTGCATTTCAGGAAACAGCACCGGTGCTACCGCGGCCATGTCCGCAGCTTTCGAACCTGAAATGCCAGACAGCAGGTACATCGCGCCGATCAGCACGTACGAAAGGCCACCGCGCACGTGCCCGAGCAGATTGGCGAGGAATGCCACCATTGCACGCGCGATGCCGGTCATTTCCATCAAGTGACCCACAAATACGAAGAGCGGCACAGCCAACAACATGACATGCGACATACCCTCATCCATCCGACTGACGACTACCGTAAGCGGCATCGATGTTGTCAGCGCGAGATAGCTGAAGGTAGCGAGACCAAACGCGAACGCAATGGGAACCCCTGCCAGCACCGTCACCGTTACGATGCCCACGAAGAAAATCACCAGGTTGTAATTGCCCAGTTGGCCAAGCAAGGGACGAGCGATAGCCAGGACTGCGCCAATAGCCACGACCATCATCACGGCGGCCAGCGTCGCGCGCCAGTTGGCGACGCGCCTAAGCTTTAGAACTGCCGACAACGTCATCAGCGCGGCACCTGCGGGCATTGCTGCGGCTCGCCACATGGACGAGAGTTCAAGCACCGGCGTCGCGACATCAGCCTCGTGATACGCATAGCCCAACGCGGGCGCGAGAATCAGCAGCAGGAAGCCGAGGGACGCCGCTATCGCGAGAACATCGAAAAAAGCGCGGGTTGTGGCGCTGACCCGATCGACCAGTGCTGTCATTCGCATGTGGTGGCCACGCCAGAACGCAATGACAGATCCGAGCATGGCGAGCCATAAGAACAGAAGCGACGCCAGTTCGTCCGACCAGTCGAGCGGACGGTGCAGCGCGTAGCGCGAGACAACACCACTAAACAACAGCACGACCTCCGCTAGTACGAGCAATGCGGCCGCCGCTTCTATTGCCCAGACGAGCGCGCTCTCGATCCTCGCCGCGAGGTTGTCTGCGGGCGCCCGAAAGGGCGCGGTTTGCGTCATGTGGGACTTCATCATCGGTCTCCTGGCCTTCACTTAGGTACCTGAATTCGCAAGCGGCTCGCCTCAGCCAAGCTTACCCACGGCTTGCTCCAGCAACGCCCAGTAGTCGTTGCCGTACTTCTCACGCGTATCGGCGTAGAAACGTGTCTTCCCAAGTGCGGTGCGGAAGGCGGCCGGATCGACCGTCGAGAATTGCAGCCCCCTCTTCGAGAGGTCCGCTTGAAGACTTTTGCTCAGCGCGACAATGTCGGCTCGCTGGTCCTGAACGGAGCGAGCGAACTCGGTCTGGACGATCTTTTGCAAGTCGGGCGGCAGACGGTTCCACGCGTCTTTGTTGGCGAGCGTCCAGAAGCCGTCCCAGATGTGGTTGGTCAGGCTGCAGAACTTCTGGACTTCGTAGAACTTTCCGGAGTTGATCAGCGCCAGAGGATTTTCCTGGCCGTCCACTACGTGCGTTTGCAAGGCGCTGTAAAGCTCGTTGTAGTTGAGCGGCGTTGGACCCGCGCCAAGCGCACTGAAGAGCGACGTGTAGGCGGGATTAGGCGGCACACGAAGCTTCAGGCCGGCGAGATCCGCCGGCGAACGCACCGGACGCAAGGACGAAGTGACTTGCCGGAAACCGTTGTCCCATAGTCCGCCGATCGCGACTATCCGTCCGGTGCGGTTGACATCGTCGCGAATCTTGGCGCCGAGCGCGCCGTCCATGGCCTTCCACACCTGTTCGTAGTTGGTGAATGCGAAGCCGGTGCTGGCGATTCCAGACGACTTCACATAGTTGCCGAGATTGCCGTGGCCGAGCGTCATGAACTCGACCGCACCACTGCGAGTCTGCGAAAGCGTGTCCGCATCGGAACCGAGCTGGTTGGCGGGGAAAAGCTTGATGTCGACTCGTCCACTCGTGGCGGCCCGGATTCGCTCGAGTGCTTCGCCTGCGCGCTTGTTGAGCGGGTGCCCCGCATCGAGCGCCGTCGCGAATTTGTAGTTGAACTCGGCCGCTCGGACGCCGCGCGGCAGAATGGCAGCAAAGCCCGCCGTGATGCCCGCCGCTACGCTCGCTTTGAGCACCATACGGCGGTTCGAGCCGCGCGGGTTTTTCATGTGCTGGTCCATCGTTGTCTCCTGGGCGCGCTGACGACGCCTGTCTGTTTTTTGTGGCTGCGCGCGTGCCCGCGCTAGCCGTGAAGGCTGCTAACGTATTCCGCGAACGCTTCCGGTGGCGTGGCGACCACCGGCTCGAATGTCCGGTGCGCGATAAACTCCGGCCGGGTCGGCTTGCGAATGGCATTCGTGACCGCGCTATACGTGACATATACGATGCGGCGGGGCAACGGCGTCATGTTGCCCGCGGAGCCGTGCACGGCATTGCCGTGAAACATCAGGACGCTGCCCGCGCCACCCGTCGCCACTGCGATATCGCTACCGGAGCGAATCACGTTCTCCACGTCTTTCAAGTCCATCCAGCGGCGGTTGTTTTCCTTCGGAGTGGTCGGAATCATGCCGCGTTGATGACTGCCAGGCACGAACATGAGCGCTCCATTGGTCGGGTACACGTCGTCGAGAAAGATCGCGATATTCATCGCGCGCGCCTCGGGCATGCCGTCGTCCTCGTGCCACGTGACGAAGTCCTGATGCCACGGAAACGTATCGCCATCGAACGCGACCTTCGGATTTACCTTGAACTGGTGGATGTACAGCGACTCGCCAAGCAATTGTTCGACGGGCTGCACGAGGCGAGCGTCGCTGGAAAGAGTGCGGAAAATATCGCTGTACTTGTGGCAGCCGAACGCCGTGCGCGGCGCGCCGTTCTTCTCGCGCCAGATTTCGGGGCGCTGCACCTGGGTGATATCAGCGGCTTCCCGACGCAGCACGTCCACTTCATCGGTTGAAAAGATGCCTGGTAAAACCAGAAAGCCGGCTTCGTTGTATTGACTGATCTGGTCCTGGCTGAGCTTCATTGCTGTGTCTCCTGTTGGCGGGTGCGCGCACCCGGTTTTATTGGCTGGAATAGCTTGGCCGGCCCTTCGGTCATCGCCAATGCCGGCCCTCGCGGGCTAGCACGAAATGATCGTCGTCGCCGTTCTGGCCGGCTTTCAGCAGCACCTGTGCGCCATTAAGCGCTGGGTCCGCGGCGTGGATGCGCATGAAAGCGTCCTGGGAAGTCGGGTTGATTGCATCCACGCTGAGCGCGTCGATGCCGAGCCGACGCATCGTCTGGCTCGAGGTATCCCCGCCGGCCACGACGAAACGCGGCAAACGCCGCCTCGCCGACACCCGCCGCAGCACCGCAC
This sequence comes from Caballeronia sp. PC1, assembly GCF_021353155.1. Taxonomy (NCBI): domain Bacteria; kingdom Pseudomonadati; phylum Pseudomonadota; class Betaproteobacteria; order Burkholderiales; family Burkholderiaceae; genus Caballeronia; species Caballeronia sp. PC1. The sequence continues at coordinate 63,407 of NZ_JAJUBH010000004.1, read as the reverse complement.
CATACAGTGCACCGATGAGCGCCGACGACTCGGCGCCCAATTGCTCGCACACTTCGGTTCCCCTCGCGATGCTCGTGTCGTCGAGACCGGCAGCTGTACAAATCACCACGCTTTGCTTACGCTCCAATGCGTTACAAATCTCGAGCGCCAGCGAATCGGCGAGCTCATTTTCTCCACGTACCGCGATCTCTGCGAGCGCGAGACGCCGCACCAGCCATCCTTGCGATCTGGCATAGGCAATCTGCGCCGCAGTGTGCGGGGTGCAGCTACCCGACAGCACTACGATGCTGTCCACCGGACGTTGCGGCGCGCCAGCATCGGATTGCGGACGTTGCTCGCTTAAGTGCGCGGCGAGCCCCGCCGCGAGGCCATGCGAAGCAATCGCGAAAAGAGGGCGTCGTGCCGATGCATACCAGACGGCATGCGCTATCTTCCGCAGGTCGGCAGCCTCGATCGCGTCGAACAGGGTGGCCGCCTTTGCGGTGGTCGCATTCGCATCGAGCTGGTCGATCAACGCGACGATCCGGTCCACCGGAGCGCGACGCAGTTCCGTAAAATCGCATATGCCGATCGGCAACGAGGTCTGCCGCGCAAGATGGACTCGCAGATCGGCCTCGTGCATCGGCGTGGCGGGATGAGCGGCCATGCTCGGATGCCGGTCGAGGCGAAAGACTTCGCCACGATAAGTTGCAAAGTGATGGCCGAATGCGGTATATCGGCCGAAGTCCGGATGCGCTGCAACGATCGGCACGTTCTGGACACCGAGGCATTGGCGCGCCAGTTCCAGCACCGTGCCGAAGCTCCCCTGCTCAGGCGACGAATCGAAGGTCGCGCAGATCTTGTACTGGATGACTCGCGCACCGGCCGCCTCGAACAGCTTCAAGGCCGGCTCGATTTCGGCCGCCATCGCGTGCGGCGGCAACGATCGCGCAATACCCGCCACGCCTGCGACGTCCAAGTCAGCGGTGACTTCCTTGAATCGTTCGAAATTCGGAGTCTCGACGAATAGAATGCCCCGTAGACCTCTGCGATGAAATTCAAGCAGATTGGCCGCCGCTCCGGTGAAATCGTCGCCGTAAAACGCGATCGGAGCACAGCGTGGTCGGTGCCGAATGGACGCGCCGTGCATGGCGCTCACGCTGCAAAAGAGCCAAGCGCACGGGCGAGCGCGGGCCGTGCGCGCGCATAGTCCTCGAGCGGGACACCCTCGATCGCCGCCGCCCAGGCGTCCTTGATGCTCTCCACGCCCGATGCGATACCGTCAGGATGACCAAGGATGCCACCGCCGCATGCATAGATCAGATCCGTCGAGTTCGCCACACGATAGGTGTCGAGTGCCTGCCAGACTGTTTGCTTCGACGAGAAAACCGGCATGACGGGCCACGCGGGGCCGCCATCGGCGAACACCGACGCGGCGCAAGCCTGCGCGGAGCGCACCACCGATTCGTTTGGCTCATAAAACTTGTTGTCGAGGCCATTCACGTGGATGTGGTCAGCACCGGCGATACGGAACAGCTTGTGCCATGCGCGAAAGTCGACGCCAAAGCCCGGCGCCCGGCTCATCGTGCCGAAACCGTTGCGATGCCCGTGAATCGGAAGTTGCGCATACCGTCGCAAGTGAGCCAATGCCGACACGCCGATCCAGTTGAGGCTGACCATCACGCAGTTTCCGCCGGCCGCCAGGACCTTGTCGTGACGCCGCAGCATGTCATCGATTTCGCCGGTGATGTTGAACGCGTACATCACCTTGCGCCCCGTGCGTTCAGTGTAGCGACGCAGCACGGCAAGCACGGCGTCGACGCGCTGATCGAACGGACAGTGCGGCGGATCCGCCATGAGTTCGTCATCTTTGATGAAATCGATCCCGCCATCGGCGAGCCGCTCCACAAGGCAGGCTGTTTCGTCGGGCGTCAGTCCGACGCTCGGTTTCACGATGGTGCCGACGATGGGCATGTGCTCGATCTGCGTGAGCCGTCGCGTACCTTCCACACCGAATTGGGGACCCCTGTACGTATCGGCGAGCACCGAGGGCAGCTCGACGTCGATGAGCCGCAGTGCATTGACCGACTGCACATCGAAGATGTTGCCCGCAAACGTGGCGAGCATGTTCGGCAGTGATGCGCCGGTGTTCTCCAGCGGCCACGAAAGCTTGACCTCGCAGCGGCGCACCGACGCGGCCGGCGGATGGGCAATAGGACCCGCCGACGGCGTTTCAACGTCGACGATTTGATCGACGCGTGCGCCGTGCATTTCGGCAATCGACGCACGTTCGCCGGGAATCGCAACAAAGGTGGCCGTCGACGACTCGCCAGCCATTTCAGCGGCGGCATCTTGCGGATCGAGTGAGGTTTCGACCAAATATCGGGCAGCGAATCGATGTGACACAGCAGTCTCCAGCGGTTTTTAGGAAGTGTGGCTATATGAAATATTATTTTTCACGTTGCGTCAAAGGAAATTTAATTTGATGTAGTCGTTTTCGGGTATGTCCTGAGTCGGCGGTAGCTCTGGCAAGCGAGCGATCATGCAGCGTTAGGAAAAGTAGGTGTCGGGCAACGCACTGGCTAACGCCACCCCGATCGCGGCGATGGCGTATCCGCCAACCAACGTGAGCGCGTCACTCCTGCTCGTCCCCTTGCACTACGAACGCCATGCCGTGTGGACTCAGCAGGCTTCAAGCCGTCGTTGTGTCGCGCGACTTGGTACCTCTTCAGGAGGTTGCCGCCCAGCGAGGAAGCCCGGTCGCGCACTCGCGGACAGGGTGTCGCCAATATGAGCAGTGCCATGTCTCGTAGCGCGGCGTGACATCTTCGGCGTCCGGGGTCGTAGCCACGACCACCCCGCGTGTGCGGGGTTATACGACGGATGAAATCGACAAGCCCGGTAGCCATTTATTTGGTGTTTTCCGGGCCCTTGCGAGTTGGACGCCATCATTAAGAGCGGGAATTTTTGGGGCCGGCCTGTTTCCAACGCGAAAACAATCGCTGATAAGTTCGCTCTGCCTGTTCAGCGACCGCGCGTTCCTGGTCCCGTACGCTCTTTAGGTTATAAGCGGCGGCTGAACCCTTGCGCCCCCCGCGCTGTGAAGACAGTCCGGCCTGAAGCTCGAGCGAGCGGAGCTTGTGGGCGGTGAGCGCAGGACGGTCCCACGCAAACGCCGCATCACGTGTGAGCACGTACCAGACCGTGATCGCAATCTTACTCGCGGTAGCGACAGCGGCAATCTGCTGTCCGCGTCGATCCTTTATGCGCAGGAAGAAGGCGCGCAACGGCCCGGCCGATTGCGCCGCCGCCCACGCCGCTTCGACTAGCATGGCGCGCGCATAAGAGCGACCGCGCTTGCTGATATGCCCGTGCCTAGCCGGCTGCGATCCGGACTGGTAGACACAGGGATTGAGACCAAAATAGCTGACAAGTTTCCCTGGCGTACGGAATCGCCCGATATCCCCAATGGCAGACAGCAGGCCGATAGCCACCGTCGTGTTTATACCGGCGATCGTAAGCATCTTGCGTAGTCGCCCATCCTCCATGACCGATTGTGCCAGCACGCGCTCGATTTCGCGGAGGTCCTCACCAAGCCGATCGAGTTCGCGTAGCCGTTGCTCGGCGCCCATCCGCTCGTCGGTGGGCAGAAGCTGATTACTCAGCCACCCCCGCCCTTTCTTGCCGAACAGGTCCGTTGCCGGGCACCTTTCGATCAAGTGTGCGGCGAGTACCGCATGGACTTCATTCTTCAGGCGCGTCCGCTGGCGCACGATCTGCGCGCGGCGCGAGACCTGCCGACGCATGGCCTGCGTTGCTTCATCTGGAATCCATACTTCCGGCAGGAAGCCGCTGGCATACAATTGGGCCAAGATGGCTGCATCGATCTTGTCCGTCTTGACTCGCGCTTCGGCGATCAGCCGTACTTGCAGGGGATTGGCGACAATCACTCGCCCGACATGCGCCTGCAGTACGCTGACAATAGCGGCAGTGTTACCGGTGGCCTCCAGCACTACATGATCATCCGGCCGGAGTTGAGAGGCAAATTGCTTAAGCTCGTCGCGTCTTAATCCAACGCGACCGCCGGATTTCAGTATTCCATTCTCGAGATACGCGACCTCGGCCACCGATCTCGATACATCCAGACCAATGATTCGCATAACTGTCTCCCATGAAACGTTACCTTGGGAGCCGGTGGGACAGCACGACAACTACGGATTCGCGCTCGCAGCGTAACCGGGCGGGTCGCAGGGGCGGCCAACTACTAACACGAGCTCACGGCTCATCGTACGATCAACGGCCTGCCCACCCGAAGTGCTCCCCGGTGCCCCTGTCCCGGATGGTCGCACCATACGCCAAAATCGCGGCAGGGATGGATGAGGCACCAAGCCCTATCATGCCGGCTACAAACGCCATCGAGAGCATGCACATGCAGTTGCGCAAGATCGTCGAGAATCGCGGCCACTTCCCGAGCGACGAAGCTGCCAGCAAACTGCTGTATCTGGCCTTGCGCAACATCGAGAAGGACTGGAAGATGCCGCCTATAACCTGGCGGCAAGCAGGGACTCCATCGGGATCCCAAGCTTCCCCGGCAGATTGGCCTTATGGTGCGCCGTCTCGAATGCGTTCCACAGGGTATCGGCGTCACTGACCAGTCGATATCCCGCATCAAACGCCTGCGGAACGTAGAAGCGTGTAAAACTCCATTGGCTGCCTTCGGGATAGGCAGTCTGATCGTAGCCATTCAGGCATGTCGCCACGTCCTGTGCATTGCGAATGCCATAAAAAGCCAACTCCTCGACCATCAGACGCGCGACGATCTGCGTCTTGCCCGCGGCCTGCATTGCAGTTCGTCTAACGCGTCGGGTGAACGCACCGCCGATGCTGTCCGTCACCCGTAACTCTGCTCATGAAAGTCCCCGTGCCCGAACCCCAGATCTCAACAGACAAACAGGCCCTCAGCTTCGACATCGATTGGCGCGGAGAAAGCGTCACGTGCGTCGTGACGCGCGGGTGCTTGGAAGTCTTTTTTTCTGGCTCCCGCACGACGCGGACGATAGCCGACTGATGAGCGTGTTCAGGGACGGTTTCGCGCGGATCGAAGCGGTCGCGCGGCGCAAGCTGCGGGCGCGGTCAACGCGCCCGGTCCGCCTGACGCAGGCTGATTTTTCGAGTGGTTGACGGTCTAGCGCCTTATTTTGCTGAGAGATACTGAAACGCCCACCCTCGCCGTAGCGCGAAGGTGCATTAAAAGATTGACGATTAGTTGCATGCGACGGAAGGTGAGACGGCGCCAGACCGACCATGCCCGATGCCACACCGCAGGTATCAGAGCGGGAACGGACATTCCGTGCTGTCACCTAAGGACACCGGCCAAAGCCGACAGTAAGCGATGGCGTCCATGAGCCGGTAGGAACACCAGGTGTCTCCGCACGTTGAATAAGCAAAAAAGCGCGCGATGGCTTACGGCAACGTCGGCGGTATAAAATTTCGATTGGCGACAGGCACGGCCGCAAGCGCTGCCAGTTCACGCGACGCTTCGTCGTAGAAGATTGCCTCGAAGCGTTTCGTCATTGCTTCTTTGAGTGCGGACTTTGGCACCACGAATGGCCACGTCGAAGTCTTTATCCGTGGCAACGTGACGATGATCGACGCTCACCAACCAGCTACCATTGGCAAGACACCAGCGAATGCGGCGCTCCTCGACAAGGTTCGCAAACCATCGCCAGATGTCCGCATCTTCGGCGTTCGCCGCAATGGCTGCGCTTCGCCGGACCTCTTGTGAAAGACCCAATGGTTTCTCCGCCAGTGAACGCGAGCAGCCAGTCATCAAAGGCCTCATAGGCTCCCGACGAGTTCGGGCACGAGGGTGAACAGGTCACCGACGAGGCTGTAATCCGCGACGCCGAAAATCGGCGCTTCTTCATCCTTGTTGATCGCGACGATCACTTTCGAGTCCTTCATGCCGGCGAGGTGCTGAATCGCACCCGATATGCCGACCGCGATATACAACTGGGGCGCGACGATCTTGCCCGTCTGCCCGACCTGATAGTCGTTCGGCATGTAGCCCGCATCGACAGCTGCACGCGATGCGCCCAGCGCTGCACCGAGCTTGTCTGCCAATGGCTCCAGCACCTTCGTGTAGTTCTCGCCGCTGCCCAGACCGCGGCCGCCCGACACGATAATCTTTGCCGACGTCAGCTCCGGACGATCGAGCTTCGTCACTTCGCGGCTCACGAACTGCGAGATGCCTGCGTCGGCTGCGGCTTCGATCTTCTCGAGCGAGGCGCTGCCGCCTTCCGCGGCGACCGGATCGAAGCCCGTTGCGCGCACCGTGATGACCTTGACGAGGTCAGCCGATTGCACAATCGCGATCGCGTTGCCCGCGTAGATCGGGCGCTCGAACGTATCAGCACTAACGACTGCCGTGATGTCGCTGATCTGTGCGACGTCGAGCTTCGCGGCGATACGCGGCACGATGTTCTTGCCGTAGGCGGTAGCCGGAGCCAGGATGTGCGAATAATCCTTTGCGATATTCAGCACGGTCGCTTCGATGTTTTCCGCGAGACCGACTTCGAGGTGCGCCGCATCGGCCAGAAATACTTTGCTGACGCCCGCGATGTTCGCTGCCGCGTCGGCCGCGCCTCGCGCGTTGTGACCCGCAACAAGCACGTGAATGTCACCGCCGAGCTTCGTCGCGGCGGCAATGGTAGTCAGCGTCGCTGCCTTGATCGACGCGTTATCGTGTTCTGCTATTACCAGGCTAACAAGATTCGTCATTTGCCCTTTCTCCGCGTTCTATCTAAAGCACCTTCGCTTCGTTCTTCAGCTTCTCGACCAGCGTCTTCACGTCCGGCACTGTCACGCCGGCGGAGCGCTTGGACGGCTCGGCGACTTTCAGCGTCTTGAGACGCGGAGTGACATCCACGCCGAGGTCTTCGGGCCTGATCGTTTCCAGCGGTTTTTTCTTCGCCTTCATGATGTTCGGCAACGTCACGTAGCGCGGCTCGTTCAGACGCAGATCTGTTGTCACCACGGCGGGAAGCGTCAGCGAGAGCGTTTCAGCTCCGCCGTCCACTTCGCGCGACACGGTGGCCTTCCCGTCAGCCACAACCACCTTCGACGCGAACGTCGCTTGCGGAAGGTTAGTTAAAGCGGCAAGCATCTGCCCGGTCTGGTTCGAGTCGTCGTCGATGGCCTGCTTGCCCAGCAATACCAACGAAGGCTTTTCCTTGTCGACCAGCGCCTTCAGCAGTTTGGCAACGGCCAGAGGCTGCAGGTCTTCGGATGACTCGATCAACACAGCACGATCCGCGCCGATCGCCAGCGCCGTACGCAGCGTCTCCTGCGCCTGAGTGACACCGCAAGAAACCGCCACCACCTCGCTAACCACGCCGGCTTCCTTCAACCGCACCGCTTCCTCGACCGCGATTTCATCGAACGGATTCATCGACATCTTCACGTTGGTAGTGTCGACCCCCGTGCCGTCCGACTTGACCCGGACCTTCACGTTGTAGTCGACCACTCGCTTTACACCTACCAGCACTTTCATACCGTCTCCTTCGAATATGTCGAAGCCGTGCGCGTCGTCATCGGCGAACGGATCAGGTCAGCCGCGCGCTCGGCCAGCATCAGCACCGTCGCATTGGTGTTGGTCGAGGTTATCGACGGCATCACCGAGCCGTCGACGATGCGCAGGCCGGTCGTTCCGCGCACCCGCATTTCAGAATCGACGACGCTCATTTCGTCCTCTCCCATCCGGCACGTGCCAACCGCGTGATACACGGTCGAGCCATTGTCACGCACGTATTGCAATAACGCCTCGTCGGTGTCCGCGTGACGGCCCGGTACGGTTTCGTCGACGATATAGCGGGCGATCTCGGGCTGCGCGAAGATCCGGCGGCCGATCTTGAGTCCTTCCACCATCGTGTTGCGGTCCAGTTCGCAGCTGAGGTAGGACGGTGCGATCGTCGGCTCTGCCGTGATGTCGCTGCTGGTGATATGGACGTGCCCGCGGCTTTCCGGGCGCATCTGCCAGACGCCGCAGGAGACACCGGGCTCAGACTCCAGTACGCCAATCCGTCCCTCGACGAAGCTGCCTGGCGCAATCACGAACTGCACGTCAGGCCGGGTCGCGAGCGGCGTCTGTGCAAAGCCGCCGACGATCGCCGCGCTATACGTCAGTACGCCGGTGCCCGACACGACGTAGCGCATCATCTCGCGCGCGAGCGCGAGTCCGTGCGAGCGCTCGTTCGCGGTACCTGCACCCCGTACTCGATAGCCGAGCCGAACTACATAGTGATCTTGCAGATTGTTGCCGACGCCCGGCAATGCGATGCGAGTTCGAATGCCCGCATTGTCGAGCACGTCCTTATCGCCGATGCCACTCATTTCGAGCAGCTTGGGCGTGCCGATCACGCCGGCGCTCAAAATCACTTCGCGGGTCGCGCGAAACTGCATGGAAGCGCCTGCGGTCGTCGCATTGATGCCGCTCACGTGCGTCCCGTTCATTTCGAGCCCGGACACCTGGACGCCGGTCACCACCGTGAGATTCGGCCGCGCCGTTGCGGGCCGCAGATAACCGCGCGCAGCGCTGGACCGGCGACGTCCGTCGCGCGTTTGCTGGTAGTACCAGATCGACGGACCGCGCGTGTCGCTGTTTGGATCGTCTACAAACTCAAGACCGGCCGTTTGGGCGGCTTGCACGACCGCACCGCAAATCTCCGGCGGATTCTTCACCCGGCTGACCTGAATCGGACCCTGCGTGCCGCGTTTCGGACTGTTGCCCTCGGTCCACGTTTCGGAGCGGCGGTAGAACGGCAGACAGTTGCCGAAGGTCCAGCCCTTGGCGCCTGACTGTTCCCAGCTATCGATATCCTCCGCGAACGGGCGCACATAAAGCAGGCCGTTGATCGCACTGGACCCGCCGAGTCCGCGTCCGCGCGGAAACAGGATCGCACGGCCGCTGGTCTCGGCGTCGGCCCGCGTGCGATAGCGCCATGTCACGGTTGGATGATCGAGCAGTCGCACGAAACCGGCCGGTACGTGGATGAACGGGTGACGATCGCGCTCGCCGGCTTCGACAAGAATCACTTTGACGTTCGGATCTTCGGTCAGGCGGTTTGCGAGCACGCAACCCGCCGTTCCCGCGCCGACGATCACGTAGTCCGTTGTGTACGATTTCATGACTTCGCTCCGGCGACGGCCGCTTCACGACCTTCGAGTGCCGCGATCTCATCCTCGGCGAAACCGAACTCGACAAGCACTTCAGCCGTGTGTTGTCCGAGCGTAGGAGGCGCACGGCGGTAAGCTACCGGGCTGCCGTGAAAATTCACCGGACTCGCGATGTTCGTCACCCTGCCCGCAACCGGATGTTCGATCTCAACGACCGCGTGGTTATGCGCGATCTGCGGGTCTTCCGTCAACGCGGTGTGATAGTCCTGCACGATCGCGCATGGCACGTCCGCCGCACTTAGATGCGCCACCCAGTACTCTGCGGTATGCAGCAGAAACTGCTGTTCGAGGATCACGTCGAGCGCGTGCCGATTCGCTGTCCGCGCGGTGTTGCCGATGAAGCGTTCATCGCTCAGCAAGTCTTCGCGGCCCAACGCCCGGCAAAGGTTCTGCCAGAATTTTTCGGTGAAGCAGGCCGCGAAGAAATAGCGGCCATCGGAGCCCTGATAGTTGCGATACGGCACCATTGTCGGATGGCCGCTGCCGAGGCGCTCCGGCGCTTTGCCGCTTCTCAGCGTCTCGCCGTCGCGCGGGATGGTGCTGAAAAGCGCAGCCGACAGCAACGACGTATCGATGCGCTGCCCTTCGCCGTGCCGTTCGCGATGCAACAACGCCGCCGAAATCCCGAACGCGATCAGCGCAGCCGCGCCGAAGTCGGGCAACGGTGCCCCGAGCCGAACCGGATTGCCGCCGGCTTCGCCCGTCATGTCCATGAGACCCGCCACGGCCTGCACGATCGGATCGTTCGCGGGCCATGCGGCGTAAGGACCGCTTTGTCCGAACGCCGACACGCTTGCATAGACGATCATCGGATTGCGCGCTTTCACGGCCTCGTAGCCGATGCCGAGCCGATCCACCGTGCCCGGTCGGAAGTTTTCGACGACGACATCCGCCTGCTCCGCCATGCGCAGGAATGCATCGCGTCCTTTCGGCGACTTCAGGTCCAGGCGGATGCTGCGCTTGTTACGGTTCTGCGACAGGAACTGGACGCTTTCCCCTGCGACGAATTGATTACCGAGATTGCGCGAGAGGTCACCGGCCTTCGGTTCCTCGACCTTGATCACGTCCGCGCCGAGATCGGCGAGCAGCACCGTACCGACCGGACCCGCGGTCATGACGGTGAGATCGAGAACGCGGTAGCCCGACAACGGGCCGACTGGCTTCTTATCCATGATTTGCCACCTGGGAATGCGATGCGTCCGTGAGTTCGGCACGCGGGTAATCGAGCACGTCGAAGGCGAGACGGAACGGGTCGGCCTCACCGCGCGTGATGGTCAATGCGTGACTGAAATGCGCGTCGTCGCGCTCAGGACAGTCGGTGCGATAGTGGCTGCTGCGCGATTCGCGCCGCTCGATACACGCCTGCACGATGACGTCGGCAGTCGTCGCCATGTTGTCGATCGTCAACGCGTCGATTACTTGCGGCGGCGTGGCCCCGCCCCCTGAGGCGAACGCCGCGCGCGCCTCGCGAGCGGCAGCCAACGCGATGTTCAGGCCGCTTTCCGTCTTCTCGACGAGGCAATGCGCCTGCATCGCTGCGCGCAGATCGGAGGCGATACGTTGAGCGTCGAACGACGCATTCGGTTTGAGCGCCGTTTCGAGGCGCCGTGCAAGCGGCGCCACATCGGACGTGCCCGGCGCCGCGCTGCCGCGTGCGAATGCGGCCGCACCCGCGCCTGCGCGATGGCCGAAAACCTGCCCTTCCGCAAGCGAGTTGCCGCCCGGACGATCTGGACCGCGCACGCCGCCCGCGAGTTCGCCGATCACGAAGAGCCCCTGGATGGTCGACATCGCGTCGGTGCTGGTCATTCGGACACCGCCATTCAGGCATTGAAAAGCAATCCCGACCTCGAGCAGGTCACGCTTCGGATCGAGTCCCTTGGCGCGCATCCAGCGCATGGTGTTCGGAATGGTGGCCGCCAACCGTTCCTCGGCGATGTCGGCGAAAGAGAAATGCACCGCGCCGCGTTCCGTGCCCCTGCCCTGCGCGATTTCCGTTGCGATCGCGATATCGATATAGCGCGACTCGTTCGAGATCGTGAACGGGAACACTTTCTCGTCCATCGCAGCCTCGGGGGTCACGCCCGTCGGTAGATAGTCCGGGAGGAATTCGTGACCGTCGCGATTGAGCATCTTCGGATGCAGGATGAAGCACGACTTGCTGAAAAGTTGCACGTAAGGGTGCACCATCGCCGGCCCGAACTGGTGGAACTCCATGTTCACGAGTTCTGCGCCGTGGCGGAAGCAGATCGCCTGGCCGTCACCGGTCATCTCCGCGGTCGACACCTGCTGCGAGAACAGACCGTGCGCGCCGCCCGTGCCAAGCACGACGGCCCGCGCTGAGACCACCAGCAGCCGCCGCGAATCGAGGTCCATCGCAACCACGCCGCTCACGCGCCCTGTCGAATCGCGCAGGAGGTCGATCAGCGCCGCCGGCTGACGGATCTCGACACCGAGCTTTCTGGCTTCGTCCGCGAGCGCGCTCACGAAGGCCTTGCCGGTTTTGCCCTTCACGCCGAGCGCGCGCGCATAGCTGCCGAAGTCGCTGCGGATGAGCTTATAGCCGTCGTCGACGCGGTCGAATGGCACGCCGAGTTCGATCAGGTCAGCGATGCGCTTCGGTGCGTCCTCTGTCAGCACGCGCACCAGGTCACGGTCGATGAAGCCGGCTGCCGGACGCATCGTGTCTTCGTAGTGCACCGTTGCGCTGTCGTCGGGACTGCCGTAGCCGGATGCCCCCATGCTCATGATTTCGCTAGCGCCGTGCACCGTGCTGCCACCCTGTCCGACCGGCGCCTTGGCCAGCATGAGGACCTTCGCACCCGCCTGTGCCGCGGAAACGGCAGCACGCGACGCCGCGCCGCCACCGCCGACCACGACTACATCGGCTTGCGCGTGGTCGACGCCAAAGCCGAATTTCTCCAACGTCCGAACTGCCGTCACGTCTGTCTCCGCTTACGATTTGAGCGCGCGTGCCACGATGTTGCGCTGAATTTGATTGGTGCCACCGAAGATCTGGAACATCTTGGCTTCGCGGTAATGACGCTGCATCGCGTATTCGGCGGAGTAGCCATTGGCACCCATGATCTGGATGCCGTCGGTCGCGACCTGCACGTAGGTGTCCGACGCGAAGTACTTCGCCTGCGACGACTCCACGTCGCAGTTTTCGCCTTCGTCGAGCAGCTTCGCCGCCCGAAACGCCATCAGCCGGGCGGCATCCACGCGCGTCTGCATATCGGCGAGCAGATGCGACACGGCCTGGAAATCGATGATCGACTGCCCGAACTGTTTGCGGTCGTTCGCATACCAGCGCGCAAGATCGATCGCCGCCTGCGCGCCGCCCACACACATCGCCGACAACGCAATGCGCTCCTTCGACAGCACCGTGGTGAGCTTCTTCCAGCCGACGTGCAGGCCGCCCACAATCATGTCTTGCGGGACACGCACGCCGTCGTACACCACTTCGCAGGTCCGGATAGCGTGGCCGCCGAGCAGATCGATCGGATTGATGGTCAGGCCTCTCGATTCTTTCGGTACGAGGAAGAGGCTGATCCCGTCGTGCTTCTTCGCTTCCGGATTGGTACGCACCGCGGTTAGGATGTAGTCGGCCTGCAGCGCGCCGGAAATCCACATCTTGGTGCCGTCGAGAATGAAGTCGTTTCCGTCGGCCACGCCGCGCGTGGTCAGCGAGGCGGCGTCCGACCCGGAGCCGTTTTCGCTCAGCGCAAAGGCAAGAAAGGCACGCCCTTCGGCCAGCTTCGGCAACACCAGCGCCTTGATGTCGTCTGTAGCGAAGCGCGCCAGCGCGCCGCCCGACATGTTCACGTTGGCGTTCCAGAAGCGCGCGAGCGCAATGGTGTGATACGCGACGACTTCCAGATAAGCGGCCATGTCGAGATAGCCGCCGATGCCGCCGTATTCTTCGGGCAGCGTGATGCCGAACCAACCCTGTTCGGCGGCCACCTTCACGAGTTCCAGTGGGAAGCGCTTCTCTTCGTCGCACTGGCGCACGTATTCCGGCGATGCATGGCGCGTCAGCACCCGATTCACCGAATCTCTAAACTCGAACTGATCGGCATTCAGATAGGGTTTCAGGTCGCGCCGTTTGACCAGATTGCTTGCGTATTCGGGATTCACTATGTCTCCTTCTTGACCGATCAGGATGCCTTGCGTTGCGCCGTCTCTTGTTCCGCTTGCCCGAGCGGGATGGCGCGCAACATCTGCGAACGCGACTTCGCCCCCGTCATCAGGAACGCAAGGTCCGAGCCGCTGAGAATGAAACGCGCGCCTTTTTGCACGTATGCGGTCATCAATGCCTCGTCGTACACGCCGCCCACGCCCGGCACCTTGCCGTGCCGGTGACATGCGGCGCACACGGCGTCGATGGCGGCCGCCACACGCACGTGGCCGAGTTGTCCGGTGATACCGAGATCCGCCGCAAGATCGGTCGCGCCGACGAGCAGCACGTCAATGCCGGGCACGGCGGCGATCGCGTCGGCGTTTTCGAGCCCTTCGCGGGTTTCGATCATCGCCACGACCAGCACTTCGTCGTTGATCGCGCGAACCACATCGGCGATCGGAAGTGCCTGGAAGCCGACCTGCGGCAACATGCCCGGGATCGACCGTCCGCCGGCAGGCGGGAAGCGGCACATGTCGGCGATTCGCGCGGCCTGTTCAGGCGTACTCACGTGCGGCACAACGATGCCCATCGCGCCGGTATCGAGCAGACGAGTGGCGTGGAACGGCTCGTGCCCCGGCACACGGATGATCGGCGTCACACCGCCCACCAGAGCAGCGGCGCAAATCTGCGCGGCCGTGTCGATGTCCATCGAATTGTGTTCCATATCGATGAACAGCCAGTCGAAACCCGCCGTCTGCGCGATCTGCGCGATGTCGACGGTGCGGGCCTGGCGCAGCCCCATGCCGAGTGCCAGTTCACCCGCGGCGAGTTGCGCTTTTGCGTGATTCTTGATGCTTCGCATGATCAATCCCATTCAGGCGGTGGCGTCGAGCGGCTCGTCGTTCGCCAATTCCAGGTTGATGAATTTACTGTCCATGTATTCGCGGATCGCATTCGGTCCGCCTTCCCGGCCGAATCCGCTGTCCTTGCTGCCGCCGAATGGCGTCTCCGCCGTCGACGCTACAAACGTGTTCACGCCGACTACGCCGGCCTGCAGACGCTCCGTGGTTTCCAGCGTGTTGCGCATCGAGCGCGTGAAGACATACGCCGCGAGCGCGAACGGCAGCCGGTTCGCCTCGGTGATGACTTCGTCCATCGTAGTGAATGGGGTGAGCGTGCCGACCGGGCCGAACGGCTCGTCGTTCATCAGGCCGATGTGCGAAGTGGGGTTGGCGACGAGCGTCGGCTCGTAGAACCAGCCGCGCCCGAATTGCGCGGGGCGCCGGCCACCGCACAGCACGGCGGCGCCTTCACTCACGGCTTCATCGACGAGTCGTTCGATTGCGTCGCGGCGCTTCGACGTGGTCAGCGGACCCAGATCGGTGTTCTGCTGCAACGGATCGCCGACCCGAAGCGCTTTGGAGCGCTCGACCAGCGCTTTCACGGTCTTATCGAAGATCGATTCATGGATGTAGAAACGTGTCGGCGAGGCGCAAACCTGACCCGCATTGCGGAACTTGCCCAGCGATGCGAGATGCGCAAAAGCGCCGATGTCAGCGTCGCGATGCACGATCACGGGCGCATGGCCGCCGAGTTCCATCGTGACCTTCTTGAGGGTCTTCGCGGACATTTCGACGATCTGTCGGCCGATCGGCACCGAGCCGGTAAAGCTGATCTTTGCGACGCGCGGGTCGGCCATGATCGTCGACGTAATCGTGTCCGCTTTGCCGATCACCAGATTGACTGCGCCTCCGGGGAACCCGGCATCGACGAAACAGCGCACCAGTGCCATCGTCGCGCCGGCCGCTTCGTTTGATGGACGGATCACGATCGCGTTGCCGGCGGCCAGCGCCGGGCCCATCTTGCGGGCCAGCAGGAGCAGCGGGAAATTCCACGGCGTAAACGCGGCGACCACGCCGAGCGGCTCGTAATGCACCAGATACCGTCCACCCTTGACGCGACTTTCGTAAGACATGCCGAACACACGGCGCGCTTCATCGGCGAACCAGTCGATCGACTCAGCGGACGCATTGGCTTCGCCACTGGCCTGTGCGATCGGCTTACCTGTTTCCAGCGCCACGATGCGCGCGAGCTGCGGCGCGCGTTCGCGGATGAGCGTCGCCGCGCGGCGCAGCAGCGCTGAGCGCTCCCATGGCGTCAGCTTGCGCATGGCAGCTGCGGCCTCGGTCGCGGCGTCGACGGCCTCGATGACCTGAGCCTGGCTGGCCAGTGGCATATAGCCCAGCCGCTGTTCCGTCGCCGGATTGATTGAAAGCTGGCCGTCGTCAGCCGTCGCGGCTTGCCAGCGGCGTCCGAGCAGCAAGCCGTGCTCGCGGTAGTGCGCCTCTAGTTCCATTTACTTCCTCCTGACAGGTATCGCAGACGTCCCGGTTTGTAGGTGCTTTCCCGGGGACTTTATTGCATGCACTCTTTTACTTATATCAACACCTTGACATCAAAGTGTCAACACTTTTATAGTTTGTGTCAGCGAAATGCGATTCGTCGCATGCACTCTCAGTAGCCGAGGTTCATAAGAAGAACGACACAGGCGCTGCCGAATGCCTCATCCAGCATTTCCTTTCCATGGAGCGAGACGAAAATGAGTTTGTATTCCCGTCGTACCTTTCTGCAAACGCTCGGAGCCGCCACGGTGGCGGCAACGGGGACCGGCGCCTTGCCGTCGCTCGCTCGGGCGCAGACAGCGCAGTTCAAGCTGAAGTACGCGAACAACCTCGCGCTGTCCCATCCGCTCAACATTCGCGCAAAGGAAGCCGCGGACGCCATCAAGAAGGAATCCGGCGGCCGTGTCGAGTTGCAGATTTTCCCGAACGGTCAGATGGGCACGGACACCGACATGCTGTCGCAGGTTCGATCGGGCGCGATCGACTTCCTTACCCAAGGTGGCGTGGTGCTGTCGACGCTCGCGCCAGTCTCGGCGATCAACGGCATCGGCTTCGCGTTCAAGGATTACAACCAGGTATGGGCAGCAATGGACGGCGAGCTCGGGAGCCACATCCGCAAGGCGATCTCGAAAGTCGGGCTCGTCGCGATGGAAAAACCGTGGGACAACGGCTTTCGGCATCTCACGAGCTCGGTCAAGCCAGTGCAGAGCCCGGCCGACCTCAAAGGCCTGAAGATTCGCGTGCCGGTCAGCCCTCTTTGGACCTCGATGTTCAAGGCGCTCGATGCCTCGCCCACCAGCATCAACTTCAGCGAGGCGTATTCGGCGCTGCAAACCAAGGTCGTTGATGCAGAAGAAAACCCCCTCGCGCTGATCGAAACCGGACGCTTCTATGAAGTCCAGAAGTTCTGTTCGTTGACCGGCCATATCTGGGACGGCTTCTGGTTTCTCGGCAACGCCCGGTCGTGGGAGAAGCTACCGCCGGACTTGCAGACCATTGTGGCGACACACCTGAATTCGGCCGCAGTGGCCGAACGCGCAGACGTCGCCGCACTGAGCACGTCGCTGATCGAGAAGTTGCAAACACACGGAATGGCGTTCAACAGGCCCGATATCCAGCCGTTCCGTGCCTCGCTTCAGAAAGCCGGTTTTTACGATCAGTGGCGCAAGAAATACGGCGATGAAGCTTGGGCATTGCTCGAAAAGTACACGCAGAAGTTCGCATGAGCGCGGACCATCGAAGAGTTTCCGGAGAGCGAGCCATGACTTCCCGAGTTCATCCCGAGCAGGTATTCGCCCACAAGGTCGGCGCGCCGAAAGACCGACATGCGACATCGAAAGTCGTGCGCGTCGGCAGCGCACTGGAAACGGCCATCAAGTGGATCACCGAAGTGCCCGCCGCGTTGCTGCTGGTGGCCGAGGTCGTGCTGTTGCTCACGAACGTTACCTGCCGCTACGTGCTGCGGGATCCGTTGATCTGGGGCGACGAACTCGCGTCGATCCTGTTCATCTGGCTGTCGATGCTCGGCGCGGTGGTGGCGTTGCGGCGCGGCGAACATATGCGCCTGACGATATTCGTCGCCAGAATGTCGCCGCAACGCCGCGCGTTTGCGGAAACGCTTGGAAATTTCATCGTGATGACGTTCGTACTGCTGCTGGTGCGGCCGGCGTCCGAGTGGGCGATGGACGAGTGGATCATCAGTACGCCGGCGCTGGATCTGCCAAACACCGTTTCCGCAGCCGCGATTCCCGTGGCCGCCGGCCTGATGCTCGTCCTCGCCATTACCCGGTTGCTCGAACGCTCGTCGCTGCGCGATTGCGTGAAGGCTGTCGCGCTGGTAGGCGGGGTCGCTGTTGCCCTCTACTTTGCACGGCAAGCACTCGCGCCACTGACCGCAGTCAGCCTGATTCTTTTCTTCGCCGTCGGCGTGATTACGATCATCTGTCTCGGCGTGCCCATCATGGTCGCCTTTGGCGTATGCACGTTTGCTTATTTGGCAACCGTCACTGGCGCTCCATTGTCGATCGTCGTGAGCACCATGAATCAGGGGATGTCCAGCCTGATCCTGCTCGCCGTCCCGCTCTTTATCCTGCTCGGTGCGTTGATGGAGGCGATGGGGCTCGCCGAAGCGATGATCCGCTTCCTCGCCTCGCTGATCGGACATAAGCGCGGCGGCCTCGCCTACGTGCTGATTGGCGCCATGTACCTGGTGTCGGGCATCTCCGGTTCGAAGGTGGCGGATATGGCCGCGCTCGCGCCGGGCCTGTTCCCGGAAATGAAAAAGCGCGGCGCGAATGAAGGCGACCTCGTCGCAATGCTCAGTTCCTCGGCGGCCATGTCCGAAACCATTCCGCCGAGTCTGGTGCTGATCACCATTGGTTCGGTCACCGGCGTTTCGATTGCAGCGCTATTCACAGGCGGCTTCATGCCGGCCGTGGTCGGCGCGGTAGCGCTGGCGGCAGTCGTCTGGTTCAAAAGCCGCGGGGAAATCCTGCAAGGCGTGCAACGGGCCTCCCGAGTTGAGATCGGCCGCGCATTTCTGGTCTCGCTACCTGCCCTCGCGCTGCCCTTCGTGATCCGAGCCGCAGTGGTCGAAGGGATCGCGACCGCGACGGAAGTGGCGACGATCGGCGTCGCCTACACCTGCGCGGCGGGCTTGTTACTGTACCGCCGCTTCGACTGGAGCCGGCTCTATCCTATTCTGGTGGAGTCGGCCTCGCTGTCCGGCGCGATACTGATTATCATCGGTTGCGCAACCGCGATGGGATGGGCCCTCACGCAGTCAGGATTTTCCGCGCAACTCGCGAGCCTGATGATGGCAGCGCCTGGGGGCTCGCTCGGCTTCCTGGCAATCTCCGCCGTTACATTCGTGATGCTCGGCAGCTTTTTGGAAGGAATTCCCGCGATCGTACTGTTCGGTCCGCTCCTGTTCCCGATTGCGCGCGCGATGGGTATCTCCGACGTGCACTATGCAATGGTCGTGGTATTCGCCATGGGACTGGGCCTGTTCGCGCCACCGCTTGGCCTCGGCTTCTATGCGGCGTGCGCGGTGAGCAAGGTCGATCCGTCGACCGCGATGCGCCGCGTCTGGCCTTATCTGGGAGCTTTGGCAGCGGCCCTCATCGTGATAGTGCTGGTACCGTGGGTATCGACAGGTTTTCTGCAAGCAAAATAAAAAGTATTGAATGGCGCACAAAGGGCAACGGACATGAAAAACGCGTCCAACAGTGAAGCGAACGGCAAGGTGAACGCGCGCGCGCCTGAGGTGATTGCGTCGAAGCTCGACGACATTCGCGAACAGGTGCGCAGCATGATTCAGCGCGGGGACTTGCGCCCCGGTGAACGTGTGAATGAGCAAGCACTCGCAAACCAGATCGGCGTCGGCCGCAATTCGGCGCGCGAGGCCCTGCGCTCGCTCGAACAGGCAGGACTCGTGCGAATCGTCCCCAATCGGGGTGCCGAAGTTCGGCGGCTATCGCTCGAAGAGGCCATGGATCTCTACGAGATTCGAGCGGGGCTCGCGCGCACGGCGGGACGTCTCGCGGCGCTGCGTCTGACCACGGACGAGGAGCAGGTGCTAAGCCTTCTTATTGACCAGATGGATTCCGCCGTTGCCGAGCGCAGCAGCCATCTGTATCAAACCCTGAACACCGAGTTTCATCGTCAATTAATGGCCGTGACCAAGAATCCGCGGCTGATCACGATTAACCAGGCCGTCGAAGACGAACTGACACTTTACATTCACAAGGGCGTGTATTCGTTCACGCAAATGCAGCGTTCCTCGAAAGAACACCGCGAGCTCTTCGAAGCGCTGCGTGCGGGTCATGCCGACGCGGCTGCACAGGCTTTCGAGAATCACGTGCAGACGGGGAAGAAGCGCATGCTCGACACCGTGTCCACGAGCCCGCCCGAACGTTAATGAGCTTGGAGTCGCTGTTGAAAACCATTGTGTTTCTGGACCGCGCGACGCTGTCGGCTGATCTACCCGATTTTCCGTTTCCACATCGCTGGGTCGAATATTCGTCCAGCACGCCGGGACAGGTGGTAGAGCGCTGCCGCGACGCGCAGATCGTCGTGACCAACAAAGTGCCGCTGCCGGGCGAAGTCCTCGCGCAATTGCCGCAACTGGAAGTGATTGGTGTCCCGGCCGCAGGCGTCAATCATCTGGATATGGAAACATGCCGCCAACGGGGCATCGAAGTAATCGCGTGTCCGGGATATTCGACGATCTCCGTGCCAGAGCACGCGTTCGCACTGATGCTCGCGCTGCGCCGCAACCTCGTTCCTTACTGGCGCGACGTCTATGGTGGGGCCTGGAGTGGGTCGCCCACTTTCTACGCTGAACTGCATCCGATCGAGGATCTGCATGGTTCGACGCTCGGCATCGTCGGCGCCGGTCACGGCGGAAAGCGACTAGCCGAATTGGCCGGCGCGTTCGGCATGCGTGTGATCTTCGCCGAGCGAAGGCACGCCACCGTGGTGCGCGAAGGGTACGCTGCTTTCGATGAGGTGCTGCGCGAAGCGGATGTGATCAGCCTGCACTGCCCGCTTACCGACGAAACGCGGCATCTGTTCGGTCTCGCCGAATTCGAGCGAATGAAGCGCAGCGCGTCGCTCGTGAACGCCGCGCGCGGCGGCATCGTGAACGAGGGGGCGCTGATCGAGGCGCTCGACCGCAAGCTGATCGCGAATGCCGCGCTCGACGTCCTTGAGCAGGAGCCGCCAGCGATCGATCATCCGCTGTTGACCTGCGCGCGTACGGATCTGATCGTGACGCCACATGTCGCATGGCGGACTCAGGTGGCGATGCAGCGGCTCGTCACACAGCTCGCGCAAGGCATCGAACAGCATTACGCGCGGCGCTGAGAGCGAAACTCGAAGAGCTGGTGTTGCCCCTCTTGGAACTGCTCCGCGTCGTCGGCTGAAAGGGCACCGGTGAGGCGGATGGTGTCCATCGTGGCGCAGAAGCGCCGCTACGGCGTTGCCGCTTTCATCGCTGGCAGCGTTGATAGCCGGTTGACGAACCAGAAGCGTCTGGCGTCCGTACGTCAGGTCAGGGCTAAGTGTGCGCAAGAGGAAGCGAGAACGGATCGCTGTTGTCGAGCGCGGGCGCCGCCAACACGCTGGCCCTGAATCAGAAATGCTATCCGAGGAGCTTGAGCAAGTCGTGCAATCTATACGACGCCGAGCGAACCCGCAAGTCACTCGGATATCTGACGCCCAAACAAGCTGCACGGGCACGTCGAACAATGCTGCAGTATTCAACTTGAACGCCGAATGCAGTTGAAAGTGGAGCACGACAGGTCACGTTGACGCACCGCTCGCGACGTGTTATTGTCGGACAACCTGATTAATCGTCGACGCAATGCTTGAGCTTGAAAGACCTGACTCGCTGGTGCAGCGGGTAGTAGGAGCAATCCGCGCGGAGATCGAGGCGGGCAACTTCCCGGCGGAATCTCGCTTGCCGACCGAGCAGCAACTCTCGGAGCGGCTCAATGTCAGCCGATCGGTTGTCCGCGAGGCGATTGCTCAGTTGAAGTCCGATGGGGTGCTGATTGCGCGCCGGGGTGCCGGATCGTTCATCTCGGACACACCTTCAGGCACGGTCTTTCGCCTTCCCAGCCACGAAGGCAACCGGATCGATCTTCCGCAATTGTTCGAGCTTCGTCTGTGGATGGAAACACAGGCAGCTACCGCCGCCGCGCGACGCCGTACTCGCGCCGACCTGAAGCATATGAGTGACGCGATCCGCGAAATGGAAAAGAAACGCAACGATTCCAAAGCGGCGTCGGCGGCGGATGTCGCCTTTCATCGCGCAATCGCGGCGGCGACGAAGAACGAGTACTTTGTCGCGTTCCACGACTTCCTGCATAGCCAACTCGCAATAGCGCGGCGCGCGCAGTGGGAAAAGACGGCTCACCACGCAGGCGACTTCGCCTGGCGCGAGCACGGTGAACTGTTCGACGCCATCGAACGCGGCGATTGCATTGAGGCAGCCGCCTCGGCCGAGCGCCATCTGCGCGCGGCGGCCAAGCGTCAAGGCATCGACCTGACTAGCAACGACTGAATCGCCGGCGCCCAAAGGCAACAAGGGCGCCGCCGTCTTTTTGCTGCACTTTGTCTGACAACCTGATGTTCTGACTAATTCACGCTACATCCATTCTTCCGATACGAAGCAATTACAAACTGGAGACATTGAGTGAAACAGCAAGTCCAAGTTCGCGCCTACCTTAAACACCTTCCATTGGCGGGGCTCGCCGCAGCATGCGCCTTGACGGCGGCCGGCAAGGCGCATGCGCAAAGCAGCGTGACGCTATACGGCATCGTCGACGAAGGCGTGAACTACACGAGCAACGTGCAAACGAGCCCGGGCAACGGCCATAACCTGTATAGCCTCTCCAGCGGCATACTCAGCGGCAGTCGCTGGGGGCTGCGCGGCGTGGAGGACATCGGCGGCGGGTTGAAAGCGATCTTCGTGCTGGAGAACGGTTTTGACGTGAACAACGGCAGGATGGGCCAAGGCTCACTGGAATTTGGCCGTCAGGCTTATGTCGGATTGTCCACGAAGTTCGGATCGGTTACCCTCGGCCGCCAGTACGATCCGGTCGTCGATTATGTGCATGCGCTGATGCCGAGCGCGATGTTCTCAGGAAGCATCGGCGCGCATCCGGCTGATGTCGACAACCTGAACAACGCGAACCGGGTAAACAATGCGGTCAAATATCGCACCGTCAACTGGAACGGTTTTTCGGCCGAAGGGCTTTATAGCTTCGGCGGTGTTCCCGGTAGCGTCGGCGCGAATCAGATCTGGTCGATGGGCGTCGGCTATTCGAGCGGTTCGCTCAACGTCGGCGCGGGTTACCTCAATGCGCGCAACCCCAATGCTTCGTTTTTCGGCACGGCGGTCGGCGCCACGGCCACGAGCAACAACTTCGGCAGTTCGCCCGTGATCAGTGGTTATGCGTCGGCGCAAACCGAGCAGATCATTGGCGCCGGCGCGACCTACGCGATCGGCCGTGCGACGCTAGGGGCCATCTACTCCAACACCCGGTTCAAGAACCTGAGCGGCACCGTATCCATCCTGAACCCCGCAGGAGCCAGCGGCACGGCGACCTTCAACAGCGCCGAGCTCGACTTCCAATATCAATTGACGCCGGCGCTGTCGCTCGGTGCCGCCTACAGCTACACGAAGAACAGCGGCGCACATGACGCCAGATATCACCAGGGCGCACTCGCTGCGGACTACGCGGTCTCCAAGCGGACCGACTTCTATCTGATCGGCGTCTTGCAGCACGCGTCGGGCACCGACTCGACCGGCCATGCGGCGCGCGCGTCGCTCAACGGCCTCACGCCGTCGTCGTCGGACCAGCAGGCGGCCGTTCGCTTCGCCGTGCGCCACAAGTTCTAACGAGTCGCCACACTCGCTTCATCTTCAACAGGACGCTTCCATTGAATACCATCCGTTCGCTCACCGACGAGAACCGCGCGCGCCTTCGTGGCGTCAGCACGGCGACCTTGACCACTGCACTTTTCAAGCGGGGCCTGCGCAACGTCTGCATCCAGGGCGTGCTACCCGTCAATCCAGCGGCCGCCCGGATGGTCGGCGAGGCGTTCACGCTTCGTTATATCCCGGCGCGCGAGGACCTCGACACCCTTTCCGTCTTTAACGATCGCAGTCACCCCCAGCGGCGCGGCGTCGAAGAAATTCCGGCCGGGCACGTCATGGTCGTCGATTCCCGCAAGGACCCGCGCGCCGCTTCTGCGGGCGGCATCCTCATCACACGAATGAAGATGCGCGGCGTCGCCGGAATCGTCACCGACGGTGGATTTCGCGACACGCCGGATCTGGGCTCGCTCGACTTCCCGTGCCATGCGGCCCGTCCGTCCGCGCCGACGAATCTGATACACCACCACGCTGTCGATCTGAACGTGCCGATCGCGTGCGGCGATGTCGCCGTGTATCCCGGCGATATCGTCGTCGGCGATGCGGAAGGCGTCGTCGTGATCCCAGCGCATCTGGCGAACGAAATCGCCGAGGAAGCGGCCGCGATGACGCTTTTCGAGGATTGGGTCGATGCGCGCGTGCGCGAAGGCCGTTCCACCTTTGGCCTCTATCCGCCCGATGAGTCGACGCGAGCAGAGTTCGAGGCCTGGCAAGCAAACAGCAGCAACTAGGCGGCAAAGCCGAAACAGTTGCGCGACGCCTTCGGTGCGCGGCGCAACTGCAATATCCTTGAGCGCCACGGCGAGCGGAGAAAGCCGCCGGGCATGGAGACCATAGTGACAAACCGTAGTGCGGAAGCTCAACTTTTCACGCGCGTGGCGTGGCGGCTCGTGCCGCTTCTCATCGCGATCTTTCTCACCGCCTATATCGACCGCGCAAACATCGGCTTCGCCAAATTGCAGATGCTCACGAGCCTGCATATGAGCGAGGCATCGTATGGGTTCGCTTCGTCGCTGTTTTTCATCGGCTATCTGTTGTGCGAGGTGCCGAGCAATCTGGCGATGCATCGCTATGGCGCCCGCCGCTGGATTTCGCGCATCATGTTCACGTGGGGCGTCGCGACACTGCTGCTCGCGTGGACGCCGTCCGAAACTGCGTTCCAGGTGCTGCGCTTCCTGTTGGGCGCGGCCGAAGCGGGGCTTTACCCCGGCATCATTCTTTATCTCGGCATGTGGTTCCCGGAGCGCCAGCGCACGGGCATCATCGGATTGCTCACGCTTGGCAGCAGCATGGGCAATATGCTCGGCTCGCTGATCGGCGGCTTCTCGCTCGAACTGCACGGATGGCTCGGCCTCGAAGGCTGGCAGTGGGTGTTTCTCACAACGGGCACGCCCGCCGTGTTGCTGACTTTCGTCTCCTTGTACTTCCTGCCGGACAACCCGCGCTCGGCGCGCTTTCTTTCCGAGCGCGAGATGGAAGTCATCGAGGACAGTCTGCGCCGTGATCCGGCGCCGGTTCAGACGACGGGCGGCGCCTGGTCATTCGGTTCACTCTTGACCGTGGCGCTCTTTTCGATTGGCTATGGCACGATCTCGATTGCGATTTACGGTATCGCCTACTGGCTCCCTACCCTTGTCCGGGGCTTTGGCGTATCGAGCAGTGTCAACGGCATGCTCAACATGATTCCGTGGTTCCTCACATCACTGATGCTGCTGTGGCTGCCGCGCCGCTTGCGCACGCCTCGCACCGTGCTGACGGCCGCGTTGGCTGCCGCGTTCCTCGGCATCCTTTGCTTCATCGCGAGCGTCGGGCCGTTTTCGAATGCGGTCCGTTTCGCGGCGCTTTCGGCCGGCGCACCGTGCCTGTATCTGATGATCCCGTGCTTCTGGGCGCTGCCGCCGCGGCTCTTGCCTGCATCGTTCATGAAGGGCGCGGGCGGCGCCGCGGCGCTCGCGGTCATTGCAGCGGGCTCCAGCGTCGGCGGCTTCCTGGCGCAAAACATCATGCCGTGGGTCGGCAAGACGATGCACAGTACATCAGCACCGATGCTCGTGCCGGCCATCAGCCTGCTGTTGCTCGGAGCCGGGGCGCTGGTCGTGTGGTTCCGTCTCGGTCTGGCGGGACGCGACGGCAACGATGCGGTCACCGCCACGCGCTGATTTTGCTCAAAAGCCTGCCCTCCTGGGGCGTATGAAAACGGTCTGCGCGCTCGTGACGAAGACCGACGAGCGCGGGGACCACTGGAAAATGGAAGGTCGTTGCGCGGCATGATCACAATCAGGCAATCCAAAAGCGTCTCCCGGCAAATGCGCGGCTTCCTGTCGCTCGCCGATTTCGAAGCAGCGGCCAGGCGAAGGCTGCCGCGCCCTCTTTTCGGTTACGTCGCGGGCGCGACGGAAGACAATGCGTCCCTCGCGGACAACCGCGCGGCTTTCAACGAACTCGGCTTCGTCCCGCGCGTACTGCGCAACGTGGCGCAGCGAAGCCAGTCGATCGAACTCTTCGGCGTGCGTTACGAGTCGCCCATCGGCATTGCGCCAATGGGCATCAGTTCGTTGACGGGCTACCGGGGCGACCTCGCACAGGCGCAGGCGGCGCGCGCGTGCGGTGTGCCCATGATTCTCAGCGCGGCGTCGCTCCTCCGGCTCGAAGAAGTCGTCGAGGCCGCGCCGGGAACATGGTTTCAGGTCTACATGCCGAGAACGCTCGAAGAGATGCGCGCGCTGGTGGAGAGAGTCAGCGCCGCCAACGTATCGACGCTAGTCGTCACGGTGGACTCGTCGGTCGTGCCGAATCGGGAGAACAACATGCGCAACGGCTTCAGGACTCCGCTCAGGCCGAACTTTCAGCTCTTGCGCGACGGCCTGACGCATCCGACCTGGTCGCTCTTCACGTTCCTGCGCACGTTGGTTCGTCATGGCATGCCGCATTTCGAAAATGCCTCGGCGCAAAGGGGCGAACCGTTGCTCTCGCGTCGAGCCAACCGGGATTTCAGCGGGCGTGAGCACCTGGACTGGGATGCGATCCGCGAAATTCGCGCGCGCTGGAAGGGACCGCTGGTGATCAAAGGCATTCTGCATCCGGACGATGCCGCGACCGCGCGAAACCTCGGCGCCGACGGCATCATCGTGTCCAACCATGGCGGCCGCCAACTCGACGGATCGGTCTCGCCGATGCGCATGCTGGCTCCCATCGGGGAAGCGTGTCCGGACATGCCGCTCATGATCGACAGCGGCTTTCGACGCGGCACCGACGTATTGAAGGCTGTCGCTCTCGGTGCGAAATGCGCTTTCATCGGGCGGCCAATGAACTACGCGGCGTGCGTGGGCGGCCAAGACGGGGTCGAGCATGCCATCGGTCTCGTGAAGGCAGAGATTCATGCGGATATGGGATTGCTCGGCGTGAATCGTCTCGACGAACTCGGGCCAGAATTCCTGCGACTGTTGAGGTTTGGGCCCGGTGAGCTGAGCGCGGGCGTGTATCGTTGATCGGATGCGAGCCCCCGCGCGGGCGAGAGCGGCGAGCGCAGCGACGCGCCGTGGACCTGGTCGCGCAAATAAGCGGTATATTGCCAGCTTGGCTCAATACGGCATCCGGAGACCGTCACGTGCAGCGCCTGAAGGACGTCAGAGGCACCCCAACGACCACGGCACCTGGGCAAGAGTCCGCGACCACGCTCAACCAGGAAGCCTATCGGCGTCTGGAGGAAATGATCGTGACGCTGGAACTGGCGCCGGGCGCGCTCGTATCTGAAGCCATTCTCAGCCGGCAACTCGGCATCGGCACCACGCCGATACGCGAGGCGCTGCAACGGCTTGCGCGCGAATACCTGGTGGAGATCATTCCCCGGCGCGGCGTGGTTGTGACGACCATCGACGTGCGCCGCCAGTTCGAAGTGCTCGAAACGCGACGCGAACTCGACCGGCTACTCAGCTCGGCGGCGGCGAGGCGGTCCAATGCCCTGGAGCGTAAGGCTTTCGCGGCTAACTTCGAGCGCACGGAACGGTCGGTCGCCGATGGCGACACGCGCGAATTCCTTCGGCTAGACGCCGAACTCAATCAATTGCTGTCCAAGGCTGCGCGCAACGCCACGGCGGCCGCGCTCGCTTCGACGTTGCACACGGTCTCCCGCCGCTTCTGGTTCTATCACCACGACCAGCACAATCCGCTCGGAGAGATCGGTCCGGTGCACTGCAACCTCGTCGAGGCGATTGCTTCCGGCGATCCGGCGCGTGCCGGGCGCGCCTCGAACCGCCTCATCGACTATCTCACCACCTTCGCGCAGTCGACACTCCCCCATCCGCTGCCCCTTGACTGATCGCTCGTCCCGGCCTGGCCTAAGCTCCCGTCGTAGATAGGGTTTTCTCGCAGTTGCAGGCTGCACGACAAGCGCCTTACTATCGCCTCATTACTGGCATGCCAGTCACATACCAGAAGGGAACCGAAACTTTTCCAAGGAGCGAAGACGATGGAGCAAGCCGAACTCAATACCGATTACGTCATTACGCCGCTGGCGGACGCGCTGGGCGCAGAAGTGACCGGTCTCGATCTCGCGCAGCCGATTCTTCCCGAGACGATCGCAGAAATGAAGCGAGCCATCGCGACATACGGCGTGCTGTGCTTTCGCAAGCAGTCGCTCACGGAAGTGCAGCAGATCGAATTCTCGAAGCTGTGGGGCCCGCTCGAAGACTTCCCGGAGGAAGACAAGACCGTATCGGCGCCATCGGTCTATCACGTGGCGAACGTAGCCGCAGACGGTCAAAGCCTGCCGGAAACCGATTTCCGCGTGATTTTCCAGAAGGTGAACGCGCGCTGGCATACGGACAGTTCGTATCGCTATGTGCCCGCGTATGTTTCTCTGCTTTACGGAATCGAAGTGATGCCGAAGGGCGCGCCGGGCGGACGCACAGGCTTTTCCAACATGGTCTCGGCGTATGCCGCGTTGCCGGAGGATCTCAAGGACGAAATCGAGCCGCTGCATATGGTTCATACGTACGAATTCGGCCGGCGGCTCTTTCCCGAACTCCCGCCTCTCACGAAATTCGAGAAGGAAGCCGTCCCGCCCGTGAGTCACCCGCTCGTTCGTGTACATCCCGATCGCAACTACGAGCGGTCGCTGTACCTGACGGCAAACGCCGGCAACGAAATCAGCGGTCTGCCATTGGACGAAGCCCGCGCGCTGCATCGCAAACTCGTGGAACACATTTCGCAGCCGCAGTTCACCTATTTCCACGAGTGGGAAAAGGGCGACCTCGTCGTATGGGACAACCGCACCATGCTGCACAAGGCCGAAGCCTACGACATGAGCAAGTATCGCCGCGTGTTCCGCCGTACGACCGTGGCGGGCGACGGCCCCGTGCTCGGTCCGTATTCGCGTGTGGTGATCAATCAGGCTCGCCCGCGTTGACCGCAGCCGCCTGACCGCCTGCAGTCGCGAATAAGCGATAACGGCCGCAACGTCTCGCGGCCTTCGGATAAAAACTCGGGAGGAGACACCATGCACGAGAAATCGACACGCCTGAAGCGAATCCAGGTCATGGCGATCGCGTTGCTGACGATCGCGGGCATCGTGAATTATCTTGACCGCAGCACCCTTTCAATCGCGAATCATTCGGTGAGTGCGGAACTGGGCTTGTCTGCTTCGCAGATGGGGTTGCTCCTCTCCGCGTTTTCCTTTGCCTATGCTTTCGCGCAGTTGCCTATCGGCGTGTTGCTGGACCGCTTCGGCGCACGGATCATGCTCGGCGTCGGCATGTTCGTCTGGTCGACCGCCCAGTTGTGCGGCGGACTCGTGTCGAGCTTGACGCAGTTTCTCGCTGCGCGCGTGGCGCTCGGCCTTGGCGAGTCGCCGAACTTTCCGGCGGGCGCGAAGGTCGTCAGCGAATGGTTCGGAGTGCATGAGCGCGGCAGGCCGACGGGCATTTTCATCACGTCGTCCACAATCGGTCCCGCACTCGCGCCTCCGGTACTGACCATGTTGCTGCTCCTGTTTGGCTGGCGCGCGATGTTCATCATCATGGGCGTGCTGGGCATCGTCGTGTCGATCGGCTGGTATCTGCTTTATCGCGACCGCCGCACGATGCCGCTCGACGCACGCGAACTCGCCTATCTCACTGACGGCGAAAGCGGCGAACGGGCGGAGCGCCGCATGACGATGCTCGAATGGCGCAGCCTCTTCAGCAAAGCGACGACGTGGGGCATGATCTTCGGCAACATGGGCGTGATTTACATGGTGTGGCTGTATCTGACCTGGCTACCCGCGTACCTGGAACACGAGCGGCATCTGTCGATAGCGAGCACGGGGTGGCTCGTATCGATTCCGTACCTGTTCGGCACGCTCGGCATGCTTTCGAGCGGCTTCGTCGCCGACGGGTTGATGGCGCGCGGCATGGCGCCCATGCGCAGCCGCAAATGGCCGATTTGCGTGGGTCTTGTCGGCGCGGCCCTCTTCACCGTTCCCGCAGCGTTCACGCCGAATCTGACGTTGGCAATGGTCTACCTTTGCGCTGCAATGTTCTTCGTGAACATGGCGAGCGGCGCGTGCTGGGCGCTTGCAACGGTTGCCGCGCCACGGCACATGGTCGCGTCGCTGGCGAGCATCCAGAATTTCGGCGGCTACTTCGGTGGTTCGTTCGCGCCGTTCATCACGGGCGTCGTCGTTGACACGACGCATTCCTTCGTCAACGCGTTTCTCATCAGCGCGGGTGTCGCGTTCGGGGCCGCCATCGTCTATATGTTCGTGGTGCGCCGGCGGATCGAAGAGCCGGAGGCAGACGTTTCGAACCTGGCTCTCTCGAGACTGAATTGATTGCCCGAAGACCGGTCGCCGGGTCGAGTTCGCGAGAGTCGGGATGCAGTCGCTTTCCCTCGCCGGCCGGTCGGACGGAAACGCGGCCCGCCTTTCATGCTTGTTGTCGACACTTTCAGAGATGTCCATGCATCCAGTTGGCAAGCCAACGGTGAATCATATTGGAGATCCTTCTTGGGCAACAGGGGAGCCTCACCGCGGAATTCACTCGTCCCGCAACGCTCGGATCAGCGGCTATGCTCCTGCCGACGCGCAGCCGAAGGTGTTTGCGTAGGTGGTCCGAAGACGCGGTGCGCAGCTATGGCTTCAGACCGGTAGGCGTGATCGTGGCGGGTTCGCCGTGATGAAGCGTAACCCGCAGTGAGATGGACATTGACTGCCATTCCAGCCCGCTCGAGCTGCACAGTTGATCGGCGCGAGCGCGACCGATTACTTGAAGGAAGATAGGTGCAGACGGTTATCATGGATGTCGCGCAAGGTGGACGTCGATGGCGCGGCCTTCTATGACGACGGGCTTATCGTCTAGTGACACGGTGCAATGGCGCATTGGAATGTCCATATGTGTGCGATTCACAGACATCATTTCACTTTCTTGAAGACCGCTTTTCTTGGCGTTCTAGACTTCGCGTCTTCTACCGGAGTCGCAACATCAAGCGCGCGCCGATGATGCTGGGCAAGGATCTTGTCGACTCGCCATTCGCGATGTCGGATTCGCTCTTTCTCCTCGTCGTAAGCGCTTTCCACCTGCTCCGCGAGAGGTGTGATTTCGCTCACTTCCGCGATTCGGTCAACCGGCGTCTTGCCCCCGAGTGAGCCGTGTGGGCGGCCCCAGTTGTACTCGAACTGCCACTCCTCAATTCGCCGGTCAATCGCATCCTCGGTTGGAGTATGGTGGGACCAGAATTCGTTAAGGTCAGCAAGCTGCGAGCGCTCGACCTTGCCATTGAGGTGTGGCGAGCGTGGCGGAATCGGTCGGAATTTGATGCACTCGCTCATCAAACGCCGCTGCACTGGTTCGGCGAAGAACTCGCCGCCCCTATCGGTCTGGATACGCTGGATAGGAAACGGCATCTCCTCGATCACGCGATCAAGAAAAAGCAGCGTATTACGGGCATTTCTGCGGGGATAGACGGCCAGTACGCGGAAGCGCGAGCAGTCGCCGATGGCCGTGTACTGATAGACGCCTCGCGCGATCTTCATTGTGTCCATCTGGACCCGATCCCCAGGAACCGGGCGGCTATAGCGTTTGGGATGTGCCGGCCGCCGGGAACGTACCAACGGCTTCACAGACGCTTCGCATAGCACCTTGTGAATGGTTGCAAGGGACAAGTCTCTTTGCTCGCGGAGTCGCAACTCGTTCTGGATCCGCCGTGCTCCCTTGTGTTCGGAACGCAGTCGTAGAATCGTCGCCCGGTCAGCCTCGGAGACCTTCCGGTTTGGACTGTTGAGAGGGCGGCGACTTTGAGAACGAAGACCTTCTTCTCCAGCATCCTGATAGCGTCGTAACCACTTGCGAAGTGTCGGTCTCGAGATAGCCACACCGTGCGCATACGAGACCGGCGTTGCCGGTCTCGTGATACATCGATTCCCACCGTAATCGTGTTGCGATCTCGCGGTCCATCGCTTCATTCTAGTTGAAACGATGTCTCTGAATCACACAAAAAGGAATGGGAATCGACCTGCAACTCCTGAGCAACCAGGAGAAGACGATGCTGGCTGATGCCCTGAAACAAACCGTTTCTTCCGGAATTTTAGCCGTCTTGGGGCTTGCTCGCAGTTCCTACTGCTATTACCGTGCACGTTGGCTCGTCGCTGATAGGCATGCGGGTGCGCGTCGCGTCATCGCAGACATCTTCGAGCGCAATCACCTCTGTTACGGCTATCGTTGAATCCGCGCAGCCCGGATAAGGCACCGACTGCTCATCTCGGAGAAACTGGTGCGACGCTTGATGCAACAGGAGGTCTGATCGCAGCCTCGATCAGACGACGTCGCTACGGCTGCTACCGTGGGGAAATAAGCCCTGCGCTGGAGAATTTTATCAATCGAGATTTCCGTGCAGCCGCCCCGAACCAGAAGTTCCAGCACGCGGCACCCTTCTTCAGAATCCTTGCGAAGGGATAACGGCGAAGCATGCGTTCATACGGGCGCATATCAACGAGCATAGTGTGCGCTCGATGTGCCACGTTCGCGGCGTTCATCGCAGCAACTAGTACGGCTTGCTTAAACACGGCGGACGCGCGCATGATTGAACGTTCGCTTCATCGACGACACGCCGCCATGGCTGACTATCTGAACACCGCAGCACTGATCGAGCACGCACGACGCGCGGAGGCCAAAGCCTCCGGTGCTTGCACATGCACGAAGACTCCGCTCGACGGCTGGCAATCCCAGCCGCTTTCCCTCGACGAAGCGCAGTTCCGCGAGATCGGCACCTTGCTGCCGGAAGACGATCCCGAACCGACCTACTCCGAATATCTTCCCAACGGGACCACCTACTGGGCGGCCGATGCGCCCATCGCGCCGCGTTACTTTCCGTACAACCGCTGCGGCCTGTGGAAATGTTCGTCCTGTGGCCGTCTCTATCTGCGCTATACCGAGGGCGGAAGCTATTTCGTCGATCGCAGGATCCGCGCCGTGTGTCTGGATCTAATCGAGGACGTGCCGCTCTGAACCGCCCTTGCGCCCAGGGTCACTGGCCCCGCGAGGGAGTCGCGCCAACTTACACCATCAATCCTAGCGTATTTGATGATTCGGGTCTCCCCGATCCTGGCATCGTGAAGCGGTCGGTGACCATAGCCCAGACCTTGGCCGACCTCCCCGTGGTGGCACGCCAAGGAAAGCATTCCGACGTGTGCCCGTCCACTCGAAGCGGGTCAGCGCGCGACGACGAAGTGCTCCTCCGACACCACACGGACTTCTAGACCGCTAACGCTCACAGCTGGCGAATCAGGCCGAAACCCAGCAAGTTGCCCTGGAACGCGGCGATCTGATCCCGCGTCACCACCCGCTTGAACCGATCAATTCAATGCCCGTATCCAGCGGATAGACCGGTCGTTTCAAGTTCTGAACGAGAAAAGGCCGTAGTCGGAACTCGTGACGCCACGGCTATCGCATTCAACGAGGCCACCCGAAATCGGCACAAACACAGGGCGGCAATACATGCGCGACTTGAACATCAAGAACTTGGCGGCACGCGGATCGATACCGACGCTCTCGAACATGCTTAGATCCCACGGTTCGTGCGTACGCTCCGTGACGAGGATGCGGGCCGTCGGCGTTTCAAGCACCGCCGCGCGACCCATGTACGCGTGTTGTCCGGTGTAAGTCGGACGAGTTCCATTCGCCTGCCGTGAGTATTTCGGTAAACCTGACGACCATCATCCAAACGTCATATGCGAAAAGACAGGCCCCTCGGGCCTTAGCTTCCGACCATCTTCATCGCGCTCATGGTTATCGCGACTCCGAATATGTTTATGAAGCGTTTGACCCAGATGGGCAGTTCAAACTCCTCCACCTGTGGGCGGCTAAATTCCCCCAGGCAGGACCAGTGGATTATGCGTCGGATTCCTCAGTGACGGCAAGCCTGGTCGCTGCTTCCCGGAGGCGATAACTCTTTCCTTCAAACTCGAGT
This sequence comes from Caballeronia sp. PC1, assembly GCF_021353155.1. NCBI lineage: Bacteria > Pseudomonadati > Pseudomonadota > Betaproteobacteria > Burkholderiales > Burkholderiaceae > Caballeronia > Caballeronia sp. PC1. The sequence goes on along the minus strand of NZ_JAJUBH010000004.1, from coordinate 29,788 downwards.
AGTTTGGAGCGATGCAGGAGACGGTCAAGAATCGTCGAGGCCATGGTGCTGTCGCGAAGGTAGCGCCCCCAGTCCTGGACGATGCGGTTGGATGTGACGAGAATGCTGCGGCGATGCTTGTATCGTTGGTGAACAAGGGTCTGCAGCAGTTCGGCTGCGGCATCAGGGATGCATTTGGCGAGGAACAGATCGTCAAGCACGAGGAGTTCGGGCTCAACGAGTGCCTTGAGCAGACGGTCCTGATCGGCCCGTGTTTCCACAGCATAGCCGGCGAACACGGTGTCGGACTCGACGTAGCGCACCTTCATTCCCTGCAGGGTGGCGTTGTAGGCGATGGCCTTGGCGACGTGGCTTTTGCCGGTGCCCGTTTTTCCTATCAGCAATGCGTTGTCGCTGTCGGCGACGAACTTCAGGGTGTGTAACTCGAAGCAAGCCCGACGAGGTACTTTGGGGTTGAAGGACCAGTCGAAGTCACTCAAGGTTTTTCGCTCGTCCAGACCGGACTGCTGGTAACGTCGTTCGAGAAGCCTGGATTGCCGCCGATCGAGCTCGTCCTGCAGAATCATGGAGAAGGTTTCGAGGAACGGCTGCTGGCTGGCCTGGGCTTGCAGCACCCTGGTTTCCAGCGTCGCGCTGATGCCAGACAGACGCAGTTCGCGCAGGGCGCGGTCAATTTCAGCGAGGCTCATGCTCAAGGGAGATCTCCGTTGGGTGATGACATGGCGGCGCTATGACTGGCGCCGAGGGTGAACAGGTCGGCATAGTCGTCGCCGTCCCGGATGAGGTGATGTTCCTGAGTCAAGGGCAGTTCGCCCTGAAGGGGCGTGTCCAGGTCAGCCAGCGCCTGCTCCAGCAGACGCTCGGTCAGCGCTTTGACCTGCTTGTAGCTGGTCACACCTTCTCTCATGGCGATCTCGCACGCCGAATCGATCAGGCGGCGGGGGTACCGACGGACGAGACCGACGATGCCCCCAGAGCTTGCGCTGACCGATTCGTCCTTCGGTGTCGAACAGTTGCTGACACAAACGCTCGGCGGACGGCCCGATCGCCTTTGCCTGCAACAGGATGCGGCGCGTTTCCCGAGAGGGATTGAACGGTCGCTCATCCTGCGGCAACACCACCGATCCCGGCTTGTCGGCCAGAACGTGCGTGCGCAGCAATGCCTGTGTCTGGAGGTTACGGACTTCCAGGCGACGGGCAAACTTGCGCACGAGCACCCGGCTGCCGATGGGAGCCGGTCGGGCGGCGTAACTGCTGTGATCCACCCGTACGCATGTGTCGTCGCAGACCGTGTAGACCTTGTCGATGAAGTATTCGAAGCCGCGTGCGGGCAAGGCACGCAGATGGGGGCGCTCTTCCTCGAACATCGCCTGAACCTGGCGGCGGGTGCTGCCGTGGATCCTTCTGGCCGCCCAGTTCGATTCCCATTGATCAAGGAAGGCGTTTTGCTCCTCGATCGATTCGAATCGTCGCCCCTTCAGGGCCGTGCCCTGGGTGTGCTGGATTGCGCTCTCGACGGTGCCCTTGCGATTCGGATCCCGTACGCGGGCTGGGTCCGCCACTACGCCGTAGTGAGCGAGCATGGCGGCATACACTGGATTGAGCTCCGGCTCGTACAGGTCCGGTTTGACTACGCCTTCCTTCAGATTGTCCAGAACGACGTATTGCGTGACGCCACCAAAGTGACGCCAGGCCTGCTCGTGCAGTTCAGCCCAGACCTGTTTGCTGGACTTCCACACGACGCGGCGGAAGCTGCGCCGCGAGTAACGCAGCGTCATTACGAACAGCCGGGGCTTGCGGTATCGGTTGGTGCCCGGCACCCTGGTCAGGGCGCCTTCGCCATAGTCAACCTGCGCCTCTTCGCCAGGCATGAAGTCCAGCCGGTCGAACTGGGCCGGCTCGTGCCGACGCATTGTCCGGACGAACCTCTTGACGCTGTCGTATCCGGCGGCAAAGCCGAATCGGTCCACCAGATCCTGGTAGATGGCCATGGCATTGCGCCGAAGCCACAACTGAGCCTCTATGAACCCCCGGTGAGGCTCGCAAGCTGATATCTGGCTGCCCTTTGTCGGTGGGCATGGTGGAGGAATTTGCAGCGCGGAGCCGGTGGGCACCGTGGGGGAATTTGCTTGCGCCGCTGCGAATTGCTCTTGGTACTTGCGAATCGTCTTCCGATCAACCCCGGTAACCCGGGCGATTTCCCGCTGACATTTGCCCGCGGCGACGAGTGTGGCGATGGTTGTTTGCAGATGCGGCTTCAAGACGTTCACTCCAGCCACCCCTCTTGTTCATTCTTCGAGAGGTGCACGGTAACGTCCTGCCAGACCGCGTCAGCATCATGCTCCGCGTGTCTCTAGGTGGGGGATTTCGAGGTGCCCACAGGTGGGGGAATTTGCCCGCCCATCGGGGCGTTTGATGTTGTAGGCTAGCACCTGAAGACTCATCTCGGTGCTCACCGGCTTGAGCGTCCGCGTCAGAAAGTGTGTCGCACCCATCCACTGCTTAAGCGTGCCGAAAACATGCTCGACAGTGCTTCGTCGGATTGTCATTGCATCTGGCTTCCGATCGAGCCGTCGCTGCATGACTTCGAGTATGTGTTCGTGCTCCCATCGTCGGATGCGGCGATAGTCGCTGGGCGAACATCGCTCCTTTAAATGACAATGCGGGCATGCGCTGGACCAGTAAACTTGAAGATTCATGCCATGTTCGACTGTCATGAATCGACGAATCGCACGTTCGCCGGCGGGGCATCGATATTCATCGTGCCTTGCAACGTAGATAAAGTCGCGCTTGGTGAAAAGGCCTTTCTTTCTTGACGCTGATGTGAGCGGCTTTGGGACATACGCCGTGATACCTGCCAGTTCGCACGCCCGGATATCCGGACCGCTGAAATAACCTCGATCGGCCAGAACCTTCAATTGAGACTTGCCCATCGTCTTTCTTGCCGCAATCGCCATTCCGCTAAGTTGTCCGTGATCGCCTCCGACATTCGTCACTTCGTGTACAAGGATCAGATGATGCTACGCGTCCACGGCGACCTGAACGTTGTAGCCAACTGTTCCGGTTCTTTTGTCACCGCTGGTCATCGAGCGTGAATCCGGATCTGTGAGAGGTAGCTGTTTGTCCGGTTGGGTTTTTAGCTGCTTTCGGATCTGCTCGAGCTCTCGCATCCGTTGGCGTAAGCGGGCGATCTTCTCGTGCAAGCGCACCGTCTTCACATCGAAACCTGTTGGGCTGGTGCGGTCTGCGCTTTCGATCGCGTCGAGGTAGCGTTGCACGCTTTCTTCGATTTGCTGCGGACGCTTGTCGATCTTGCCTTCTGTGTAGTTCCGGTCACGACTGTTCACAGCTTTGAACTTACTGCCATCGATGGCCACTGTATCGCCGGAGAGCAGCTTCAGCCCTCGGCACAACCCGACGAAACGGCGACACACGCTGCGAATAGCCGGACCGTTGTCGCGGCGAAAGTCTGCGATGGTCTTGAAGTCTGGCTGCGTATTTCGGCGAACGTGACCGCCGATTTCGGGAACGTGACCGTTTGACGCGGTCGGCGTTGCGCGGTGTCGATTGTAGATTTCCTTGCTAGTTTTGGTCGAGTTCTGGTTCGAGCACGCTGGGTTTCGGAGATGGTTTTCTCAGAGATTCGCCCGTCAGTTTGATGCGGTGATGTCGCTGCATAAGGCGATCTAGCATTGCGTCGGCGATCGTCTCGTCGCCTATCCAGCCATGCCAGTGTTCGATTGGTAGCTGGCTGGTCACGATCGTGGCTTTACCGGCAGACCGGTCATCAATCATCTCGAGCAAATCGTTTCGAACCATCGCGTCGAGGGGAGCCATACCCCAATCGTCCAGCAGGAGAACATCAACGCGAGCGACCTGCAGCAACCATTTGGTGAAGCCACCGTTGCCGTGGAGGACGCGCAGTTCCTCGCCGAGACGCGGAACGCGCAGGTACAACGCGGAGTGCCCGCGTCGGCAGGCATACTGCGCGAGTGCGCAAGCGAGCCATGATTTACCGGCACCGGTTGGGCCGCTAATGAGCAGGCTGTATCCCGAGTCGACCCAGTCACCGAGAGCCAGGCTCGTGAGCGAACGTGGGTCCACGCCTCGACCAGCGCGCGTGTCGAGATCTTCGATGGCGGCCTGCGGATACTTCAGGCGCGCTTGCTTGAGCAGTCGGGTGCGGCGACGATCATCGCGCCAACTTGCTTCCCGGTCGACCAGCAACGACAGGCGTTCCTCGAAGCTCAGAGCCGCCGTGCCGGGCTGCGTCAGTTGCTCTTCCAATCCGTCAGCGAACCCATCCAACTTGAGGGTGCGTAGTTGCGTCAAGGTTTGATGCATCATCATGGCGGGTTCTCTTTATTGGTAGTAGCTGGAGCCGCGTACATGCGCGTGACTCGGACTGACCCATTCGACAGGCGTGGTCGCTGCCGCGCGGTCGCGGTTGTTGATGAGGATGTCGCGCACGTGGCGGTAACGATGTACACCCAATTCGAGCGCCAACGCGCACGCCGCTTCGAGACGGTCGCGACCATAGCGACGTGAGAGCGAGAGCAAGCCAAGGCACGCCCGATAGCCGTGCTCGGGATGGCGCTGTTCCTGCAGAAGCCGCGCGACGAGCGCGCCGGTGGCGCCGCCAATCTGCTGACCCCAGTGGATAAGCCGCTGCGGAGTCCATTCGAGATGGGCGCGGTGTGCCGCCGGCATGTGCTCGACGACGGTGGTGTAGCCTCCCACGCGATCGTTGCGTGCATGGCTGGCCACACGGCGACCGCGATGCAACAACTCGACGGCACCCGCTGTGATGCGCGCATCGAGCTTGAGTCCAACAAGCGCGTGAGGAACGCTGTAGCGATGTTTATCGATCTCGATGTGGTAGTCGATGTGTTCTGTGGTCGACCACAGAACACATCTTGTGTGGCGGAGCGATTTCTGTGGCCTCGGCGCTGATGAGCTGCTTCCAGCGGAGATCCCCGCAGTCTGGAGGCCACAGAAATCCGGTTACAGTGAGCGCAGGAAACGCAGCAGGTCGGATTCAATTCGGGGCCTCGGCGCCTCGCCGGATGGCTGTAGTTGCGCCAAGGCGCGCGACTTCATCTCCAGGTCGATTTGTGCGTAAATGTTGGTGGTGTTGAGCGACACATGGCCGAGCCACGCGCGGATGGTGTTGATGTCGACACCCGAGCGCAGGAGATAGGTAGCCGTTGTATGGCGAATCGTGTGCGGGCTCACCCGCTTCGCGCCGACCGCAGGGAACCTCGTCTCGATGCGCTTCGCGCAGCGCTCCACCAGGGAGTGGACTCCGAATCTAGTAATCGACGTACCACGCCGGTTCAAGAAAGCATACTGGTCCGCTGGCCGACCGGCAATCAGTGCCGAGATCTCCGCTGCCGTTTGCGGCCAGAGGGGACACAATCGAACCTTGTTGCCTTTGCCAAGCAATCTGACAAACGCGTTGCCGTTGCCATCTCGCGACTGCAATTGCAGATCCTGCACCTTAACTTGAGCGACCTCTGTCGCTCGCGCGCCAGTGTTGTACAGGAACATCAGCAGCGCATGGTCACGCGTTCCCTGTGCCGTTCGTAAGTCTGCAGCAGCAAGAAGCGCATCCATCTCAGGTTTCTCAAGGTAGGGAATCTCGGGGCGCGCGAACTTACGGAATGGGATCGCTAAGACACGCCCGGACCATTCAAGGTGCTCTGGTCCGTATTCGCCCACGAATCGCGCGAAGCTATGTAAGGCCGCGAGACGTTGGTTGACGGTTCTCGCGCACAAAGCTTTACCGGCCGTCGTTGTTGGGAGAAATCGATTGATCAGGTCTCTGCTGATGTCGTCGATCTTCAGCAGGTCAGGACGCGTTCGTAGTTCGCCCGCAGCGTAGCGAATGAGCCTGGCCAGCGTGTCGCGGTAGCTCAATTGCGTGCTTCGCGCCACACTTCTTACCGTGACAAGGTAATCGGCCAGGAAGCGTTTGATCCATGGGGCCAACAGGTTCAGATCGTTCATGACTGGCTCTCCAGCGCGACGTATCGTCCGAGTCGGTTCGACGCTTCCACGAGAAGTTCCGGAGACATAGGCAGATAGACCTGGGTGGCCGCTATGCTCGCGTGTCCGAGATAGATTGACAGCAGAGGAAGAAGTCGCTGCACGTCGGCACCTTGCTGATACCAGCTGGTCAAGCGATGTACAGCGAACGTTGCTCGCATATCGTGCAAACGCGGCTGATACCGGGCGCCGTCGTTGCGCCGAACGCCAGCCTTTGACCTGAGCCTCGCAAATGCGCGCCGGACGCCGCTCCCGGTTGGCCGACCACCGTCATGACGGACAAACAGTGGCATGTCGTCGCGAGCTTCGACGCTGACGGATGGGTGAACCGCCACCATGTATTCTTGCAGGATGTGGACGAGCTGCATTCCAATTGGAACCCATCGTGTCTTGTAAAACTTCGTGTCGCGAACCGTGAGCAACTGCTGTGGCAGATCCACATCTGCGAGGCATAGGTTCAGTGCTTCGCACAATCGTAAGCCGGTCCCGTATAAAAGCAGCACGAGGACTCGAAGGGTGCGTGCTTCAATCGGCGTCGCGCGTGCACACTCAAGCGCAGCGATCAGTCGGTCGACGTCGTTCTCGGAATACACATAGGGTTGGAAATCCTGATAGCAACGTGGTGTCCGGGTAGGTAGAGGAATGGCAGATACCAAACCGCGTGCGAGCGCAAAGCGGAAAAAGCCCACGAGAGCAGAATGCTTGCGATGCCAATATCGGCTGATCGGGAGATTCCCGTCGAGGAATGCCCGAACCTCCGTCTGAGATATCGAACTGAGTTCCCGCTCACTTCCCACGTACTTGGCAAACAAGACGAGCACGCCGTGAATACTATCGCCCTTGCATCCACCGGCGCGGATAACCTGCATATACAGTGAGATTGCAGCAGCGAGCTTCATAGAAACCTCCCGAGATCAACGTCAGCCACCTGGCGCAAGCCGTCGATGTCGACCTTCGCGTATAACGCCGTGGTGGCGGGATGGCAATGTCCGAGGAAATCTCCAATCTCCTTCATGGTTAGACCTCGTCCGAGAAGCTGGGTCGCACACGCATGCCGCAAGGAATGCGGTCCCTTGTGTTTGATCAACAGATCCATTGGCCTCAGCTGACGATTCACAATCTGCCAGATCGCGCTGCTGCCAAGTGGTTGATATGGACTACGCAGCTGGAGAAACAGCTCCCGCCGATCAGACTTCACTCGAACGAAGCGCAGATACCTCGCAAGAGCATCCGCTACGTCGCCGGCCAGTGGAAACACTGCAACATGTGGGCTTTGCTTGGAACGGTGCACGCGAAAAAGCGCTTCCTGCCAGTCAAAATCGTCGAGACACAGTCGGCGCACTTCGGCCACTCGCAATCCGTACACCGCGAACATCATCAAGATCGCGCGATCACGAATCGCGCCGGGCCGGTTCCCCTCGAGATTCTCAAGGACACGAAGGACTTCCGGCCAAGCCGGACCGGCAGGTAGCGCCTCGCCTTGATATACCCGCGGCGGTTGTATTGACGAGGATAAACCGGGTCGGCATTGCCCGTGTTCTTCCAAATAGCGGATGAAACTTCGAATGTTGTAGCCATAGGTTTGCATCGACGCGCGTGTCAGACCATCGCGGCTTCCTTCGAGGCAAGAATGAGATCGACGGCTTCCCAGTCAAGTCGAGAGATGTCATAACCCTCGGCATTAGCGAGCCGGAGAAACTCGGAAGCGCGACCGCTACGCGTTCGAATTGTTAGTGCGGAGAGGTTACGCTCGTCGCGCATGAAGCGAGCGTAGGCTGCGATCTGCTCCGAGCCAGGCTGCTCGTTGGTCACCGCTTGCAGTCGTCCAAGAAAACGCATCCAGTTCGTCGCTGTCGAAACATACGCCGTTCGGGATGCTTCCCCATCGGTGCGGGTAGGGTTAGTCGCTCGCCGGTTACGCCATCGATCTGCGAGCTTACCAAGTTGAGCAGCGGTGAAGGAATCCGGTAACGTCCATCTCAATGCCTCTCCTATCCGCAGCATGTACGTTGCATTGCGAATTAAGGTCTTGCGTGAAGCCCAATGGCGTTGCATGTACTCGAGGTATCGAACCCGCTCGCCGTAGAGCGGTGCGGTGGTGTGACGGGAAACTGCAGCCGGGTCCTTGAAAAGTTGATCGAACATGATGAGCCCTCCTTCCGCAAGAAAAGCGGAAAGGTAATATTGCTCCTCAAATCGAGACCTGCTTCTGTGGTCTTCAGACTGCGAGGATCTCCGCTGGAAGCAGCTCATCAGCGCCGAGGCCACAGAAATCGCTCCGCCACACAAGATGTGGACCGTCACTGCCTTGAACCGCGCGAGCTCATACGGCTGCACCGGCAGTGGCTGTAGGGCCGGCGCGTCTAATTCGGTGAACGCGCTGGCGCGGCATCCCGGCAGTTTCTGAAATGGGCGCTCGTTCAAGTTCTTCAGTAGCGGGCGGATCGCGTCGTCCACCGACTGGACCGACTCGAACTGGCGATGACGCAAGCGCGCCATGATCCAACGTTCGACCACCTGAACCGCCACTTCGACCTTCGGCTTATCGTAAGTCAGCAACTGCTTGTCGTGATGACGGTCGCGCGACTGTAACGGTCGAGATCACCCATCCGTTTCATCCCCTGCGCGGTACCCGGATCCAGCTGGCTACTCGCCGTCAGAACTGGGGAGAGGATCGTGTGATGTTCTATGACGAACATGGCCGGCTAGTATCGATACTGGCCTCATGGACTGATGTGGACGAACCGGACGCGTTCGCTCAGACCGCAGCGGGACGCTCCGAGTTTCGTGTCGAGGACCTCCGAAGGCTGCGCGCGCTGATCGACGACCTAAAGCCGGAGGTCCTCGGTCGTGTCAAATAAATTATGCCGGCAGTGTAAGGTAAATAACGCCGCGTCTGTTGTTCAGACGCTTGGCGACGGTGGCGCGCATACTGTTATTTCGGCAGTATGGCTGAGACTCCATGGCTGGTCAGGCCTTGACATTGAAATAAATGCGGCATATTTTAAATTACATAGCTTTAGCCGGCACAGTGACCTTGACCAAGCTCGATTCGAAGCAGGACCGCCTCAGGCGCCTCGGCGTGCTGAACCCTCATCCCGAGCGGGTGCGGGCTCCCTGGTTTCAATCGAACGATTTCTTCGACGCCCGCGATCTGATCCAGGTCAAGTACGAGATGCTGCGCCACGTCAGCGTCGACGGCGCCTCGAAGGCCGACGCTGCAGAGCTGTTCGGCGTGTCCCGCCCGACCTTCTATCAGGCCGAGGCAGCATTCGCGCGCGACGGCCTGGCCGGACTCATGCCGAAACCGCGTGGGCCCAAGGGCGCACACAAGCTCAATCTCGAAGCGATGGCCTTCGTCGAACGACATCTCGAAGGAGACGGCTCCATTCACGCCCGCGCACTAGCCGAGCAACTGGAATCCGAGCTTGGCATCTCGGTCCACCCCCGCAGCATCGAACGCGCGATCGCACGCAAAAAAAAACCGTAGAACCATCTGTCGCCACCCATCCCCTCGCGCAAACCTTGACTGCTGCCTACGAGGCGCTACGCGACGCGGTGATAGAAGGCGCCCCTTGCCCAGAGGGTATGGCGGCGATTCGTTACCACGGCATGCTGCATGGACTTTCCATGCTTGCGATGACGGCCCCTGCGACCAGCGACGCTCCTGAATCTCGCAAAGAGGAACGCATGGGCGCACTCCCATCCAGCGACGAATTGGTACGTCTGTTGGCCAATCTCGTTCTGCGCACCCATTCGGAGCTCGCCCATGTCTACTGACCCGTACCAGAAAGTCACGGCCGACCACTTGCGCCGCGACGCCTTTCTATACGTGCGGCAATCTTCGCTGCGACAGGTATTCGAGAACACCGAGAGTACCAAGCGCCAGTACGCATTACGCGAGCGTGCCGTATCGCTGGGCTGGCCCATCGAACGCGTGCACGTCATCGACAGCGACCTGGGTCTGTCCGGCGCGAGCGCAGAAGACCGGGACGGTTTCCAGCAACTGGTCTCGGAGGTCGCCATCGGTCACGCCGGCATAGTACTCGGACTGGAGGTGTCACGTCTCGCGCGCAACAACGCAGACTGGCATCGGCTCATCGAACTTGCCGCATTGACCCACACTCTGATCCTTGACGAAGACGGCGTCTATGATCCGGCTTACTTCAACGACCGCCTGCTGCTCGGTCTGAAGGGAACCATGAGCGAGGCCGAATTGCACGTTCTGAACGCGCGGTTGCAGGGTGGGATGCGCAACAAGGCGCGACGTGGCGAGCTCGAACTCCCGCTGCCCATCGGACTGGTCTACCATCCAAATGGATCGGTTGTACTTGACCCTGATCAGCAAATCCACGCGAGCCTGCGACTGTTGTTCGATACTTACCGGCAAACGCACTCGGCAAGCATGGTTGTGCGCCGGTTCCGTCGCGAAGGCTGGGTCTTCCCGCGGCGCATCCGCCGCGGCATCGGCAAAGGCGAAGTGCAATGGGGCGGGCTAAACACATCGCGTGTCCTGCAGATTCTGCACAACCCCCGATACGCTGGGGCCTTTGTGTATGGGCGGACACGTATTGGACGCAAGGCTGACCTGACGAGCACGCAGTTTAAGGTTGCACAATCCGACTGGCAGGTGCTCATCCGCAGCGCTCACGTCGGCTATATCGACTGGGACGAATTCGAGCGCAATCAGGTTACGCTCAGGCAAAGCGCAAACGGATTTGGTTCGCTCGCACGAGGTACTGTCCCTCGCGAAGGCGATGGACTACTACAAGGGCGAGTCATCTGCGGGCTGTGCGGAAATCGAATGCGCGTGCGCTACCAGAAGGTAAGCGGCAGGCTTGAGCCTTACTACGTATGTCATGACGTCGCTGCCCATGACGCTGGCAAGCCTTGCCAGTCGGTACGTGGACGCGCAATTGATGATGCCATCAGCGCATTACTGCTTCAGACGGTTGGGCCGGCAGCCATCGAAGTGGCGTTAGCGGTCGAGGACGAGATCGCCGAACGTATTGAGCAGGCCAACTCCATGCGCCTGAAGCAACTGGAACGCGCGCGTTACGAAGCTGAGCTCGCGCGCCGTCGTTACATGAACGTTGACTCAGCAAACCGGATGGTTGCCGACACGCTTGAGGCTGACTGGAATGATCGCCTTCGTCGACTGGACGTGCTACAGCAGGAACACGAACGCCAGCGCCGATCGGATCAGGATCTGCTTGGCGACGAGGCTCGTGCGCGCATTCGGGCTCTCGCGGATGACTTCGCCGTCGTGTGGAACGACAGACGTATCGAATCCGTCGAGCGCAAGCGTATGCTAAGGCTGCTCATCGAAGACGTCACCCTGGTGAAGTCGGAGAAGGTCTCGATCCATGTGCGCTTCCGCGGCGGCCGCACGATCTCACTCGCAGTCGACAAACCCAGGTCGATGGCACTTGTACGCAAGACACAACCGGCGGTCGTCACCGTCATTGATGGGCTCCTGGAAACGTGCACCGATCAGCAGGTCGCCACACAACTTAACGAGCTCGGATATACAAACTGGCAGCACCAGACATTCACCGCGCGGAAGGTGGCTCTGGTACGGACCACCTATGGGCTGCCGAGTCGATATGAGCGACTACGCGCGCGGGGCCTGCTCACCGGCGCCGAACTCGCCACGCAACTCGAAGTTAGCCAAACTACGATCCACCAATGGGGACGGCAAGGGCTTCTACGGCGGCACGTGTACGGGCATGATCACCGCTGCCTATACGAACCTCCAGGGAATGTCCTGTTCGTAAGAGGCACGGGTGGACGCAAAGCTACACAACCAACCTTCATCGCCGCTCCAACTACCGAACAAGGTGCAATGTGAAACCTACTCCTTATCCTGCGGGCGATAAACGCGTGCAGGCAGAAATGAGGTGCCGTAGTGACGCGCGAAGTCCAGCACGGTGTCGCCCGCGCGCGGCTCGTAACGGTCGGGGTCGGCGATCATCGCGCGCGGGTTGTCCGGCACGATCAGTTGTGGAACGCCGCCGTAGAAGGTCAGCGCGCGGGTGATACCACTCAGCCAGTCCTCCATCGTCTCGGCCGGCGTGGCGCATGCGAACGTATAGCTCGATGCGCCCATGGCGGCCACGAAGATGTGCGCGCGGCGCCCTGTGGTCAACGGCAAAGTGGGACCGGCGAAGTCGACGAATAGCTTCTCGCCAGCACGGTGGATCTGCCGCATGGAGCGCTTCAGCCGTTTCGCGAACGCCTTATAGTGCTCGCAGAACTGCGTGTAACGGTAGGTCTTCCGATTCGCGAACTCCGCCTGATATTCCTCCCACAACAACGTCAGCGTCACGCCCTTGCGGCGCAGCTCTTGATGAATGCGACCGTAGTCGGGCTGTGCATAGGCTGCGGGTCCGGTGGGCTTGCCAAGAAGCCGTCGCTCGAGCTCGCCTTCGTCCATATCACGGGCGATCGCCCAATCCAGCCCGGCGGCACCCGCCAGTCCGACGTACTTCGTGACCACGCCCTTGGAAATTCCCAGCGACGCGGCGATTCGATCATGCGAGAAACCGCCGTCGAACTTAAGTCGTAAAACATCCTTGATCATGCGCATGTTCATCCGGTGCGCGGGCATGCTCTCTCCGGCAAAAGCCGGCGAGCATAGCTCGCGTGGTTGATGTCATGCGCAACGCCAGTCCTGCCGTCCGGTTCGTTCGGTCACGTTCCCGAAACGGCCGGTCACGTTGCCGAAATCACCGGTCACGATCCCGAAACGGCCGGTCACCTTCGTCCGAAATACGCAAAGTATGGCTGTGTAGCGCGCATTCCCCGCCATCAGTAATCCAGGCCGAGATCACGTGCGTTGTCTGCCATACGGTCCAATGCAGATTCTTGCCGCTCGCGCATTCGATTGGCGTAGGCCATCAGATCTCCGAAAGCAACTCGCCGATGCGTCCCGACCATCCGATGCGGGAGTCTTCCCGCTTCGATTTCCTTGATCACGAAAGGCCGTGAAACGTTGAGGAAGTGGGCTGCTTCGACGGTCGTGAACTCTTTCTGGCTTGGCACGACCGAGATCGCACGCCCTTCGCTCATTGCGCCCAGAAGCTGACCAATTAGCTTGAGCGCCGCTGGAGGCACGTCGATAGACGGATGCTCGCCCGTGTCGGTCGTCAATGTAATCGCGGCCGCACGCGAGTGATCGAGCGCTTCCATAATGCAACGCTGTGCAACCCGCGCCATTTCGAGATCATGCTGACTCATCGGAGGTGGAGATACCTCGCGAATTCGATTCGTCGTTGTCATGGGACACCCCTCGTTTAGTTTTCTAAACCAGAGTACCCGATAAATGCAATAAGTGCAACAGGTGCAATATCTGCCGCTTTTGCGCCGGACGGGCCGCGCTCGTACAGATCTGGGTACCGGGCATGCAGCGCGATGGGTTTGCTGAGCGACATCATCGTCATTGCGACGAGCGTCCATAAGAACTTGCCACGTTTTCGAGCCGGCGTCTCCGCGGTGAGTGAGAACAATTTGAGCAAGCAGTCTCCACCATGGTTGCCGGAGCGACGACAGCGAGGACGCGGACTGACGGCGGCGATCTTTGAAGGTGACTGGTAAAATCAGGAGTCTGATTTAAGGTACGCACGATGGGATTCGAACAGCTCACTGCGCTCAAAGCGCAGCTGAACCATGGCGCGACCAGCAAAACGGTTGCTTCACGCTCGACGTCATCGCCAGTGGACGCCACACGGGATATCAAGCAGCCACCGAAGCCTCGACACACGTCTGCCGACGCGGCCGCGCGCGCGATCAATACGTTGCAGCGACTTTTCCCGCGGGCGTTTCCGCGCAGTCCGGCACCAAAGGTCCCGCTCAAGGTCGGCATTCTCAAGGACGTGCTTGCGAGAGCGGCGTCGCTTGGCCTCAGCGAACGAGACGCTCGTAACGGCCTGAAGCTCTGGTGTCGTGGCCAACGATATTGGACCTGTCTCGTCGAAGGCGATGTCCGCGTGGATCTCACCGGCGCAATCGCCGGCGTTGTCACGGCTGTCGAAGCGGAGTATGGCGCAGGTCAAGAGAAGATCCGGCTCGCGCGTAGGCGGGAGCAGATTGCAAAGGATCGCCCCGGTCAACCGCGCTGACCGGCAAAACCCGCGTCAATTGCACGATCAATTTAACATAATTGTTTCTATCAACTTTTCGTGGGATACTTAATATCGACGTTCGTCAGCGCGGAAAACTGACCCTCCGACATCGGCAGGCCGAAGGTTTCGTCTAATTACAACGGGCTAGATTAATTCAGATATGTCACGTCATCACGCTCAATCGCCGGCCATTAGCACACAATCGGACCCAATCGCGGGCTGCGGTCGCATGGCCACAGCATCCTACGGTCAACAGACGCAAGCCGATGAAGCGCTCCACAAGCGCCGCGACGACGCCGCCGTGAGACCTTGGTCATTGGATTCCCGCAGAAACGTAATCTGCACCTGACGGTCGCACGGAGCATCGCCGCCTACCCAGACCATTGAAATTTTCGACGGAAGCGCCCACCCGTAATAGCGGCGATGGAAAACTGTGAAAATGCGGCCACGTGGCGTAAAATGTAACGACACGTGGCAGAATGGAGATCGAAATGAAGCTGACAGTCCGCGACAGCGAAACCGGAAAGCCGTTTCGGAGCCTCGTCCTTGCGATTCAAACCCGCATTTCTTCTTTCGGATCATATGTAAGCAACGGGACGTCCCAGTTCGGGGACATGGCAAGAGTTGCTGATATGACCCCGTTACAGGCTCACGACGTCGTAACGAGGGGGCTACCGGTGGCCCTCGCGCGCGAAATGATCGATGAGTATGGTGTCGTCACGCGTGAAGCGTTACTGCTCGCAATCGGCGTGAGTGAGCGAACCCTGCAGCGCGGCAAAGACGAAAGCCGCCTGCTCGACAGCAATGCCACGGATCGGCTACTCAGGCTTGCTTCCATTACCGAACAGGCGATTGATGTCCTCGGATCGAAAGAAGCCGCAGAGCGATGGCTATCGCAGCCCGCGATCGGGCTCGATCAGCGTCGGCCAGTCGAACTGCTGCAAAGCTCCGAGGGTGCCGAACTAGTTAAGACACTGCTCACCCGCATGGATTACGGGGTGTACTCTTGACGCCTTTGCCGGCGGGGCTTGGGACGAGCGCGCTTACCGTTTGGCGCCTCGAACGAGAGAAGCACTTCCCTACCTGGAGCACGGCCGAAGGCGCTTTTCTCGTTGGAGGACGGTGGTCGTCGCCCGGACAACGAGTGATCTATGCCTCACTGGACCCTGCTACTACGATATTGGAAGTTGCTGTGCACAAGGGCTTTGACGTGTTGGATAGCGTGCCCCATCGACTACTAGAGATTGAACTCGGAACCACGGCTGTCAAAATCCTCCTCCCTTCCGAGGTTCCAAATCCGCACTGGTTGAACCCGGGTGCCGTCAGTCCAAATCAACAGAAATTCGGCGACGCGCTGTTGGCTGCAAGCCCGCTCGCCTTAGTCCCGAGTACCGTCAGCAAACATTCTTGGAACTTGCTGATCAACGTTGCTTCAGCATCAGACCAAATCGCCTTGAGAAACCACGAACGCTTTGCGCTCGATCCTCGGCTAACGATGATCCGCTAGCCCGGGGATTGAGTTTCGATATTGCGCAATCGCCCAGGTAAGCGTCCTGTTGCCCGTTCAGTACGAAATCGGGCTGAGAAGAGCAGGAGCGCCGAACTCCTGCACCTTCGCATTGGATTGCTGAAAATACAGCGTCCAGAACTGCCTGAGCGCCGTCATCGTCTGCGGATCGCGATATGCGCTGCGCGCTTTCGCATCGCCGGAGAGCAGCCCAGCGCCGATCACATAGACACGCGCTCCGCCGAAATCGGCGATCAGACCCGCCACGTTCGCCTTCTTCAGCTCCACCGCAGGATCGACGCGCCGGACGGTGTTGTGAGCGTAGAAGCTCGCGACCGAACTATTTTCGAGCATGTCCGATGCTAGGAAGAGCATGCGGTCGGCGGCCGGAGAGGCGCGCACTTTGTCGCCGATGTCCTTCAGCGCGGCGAGGATGTCCGACCTCGCAAGATCATTGGTCGCCGTCGACTGGATCTGCACGACCGCCGCCAGCAATGACTTCTTGGCGAACGCGGACTGGCCTATCATGCACGCGTCGAACGTGCGTAGCGCGCGTTCGCTCACGTCGTCGCGCAGCTTCGCCGATATTGGCGCTTCGATGATTCCGCGTGTCACCACTTCCGTGTAGTGCCCTTGCGAGAATGCCGAGAAGTCGATCAGCGTGTAGGCGCTCCCCGGCTTGACGGCGGTAGCCGCGGTCGCGGCGATCTGCGCTTGTAGCTTCTCATCGAAGACGGTGGTCTGATCGATCGCCATGAACAGTTCACGGTCGACTCGACTCGCAGGCGGCTTGATGTGATTGGCCGCGTAACAGCTTGGAATGTCGTTACTAATGCCTGCCATCGCGGTACTTGCGGACAGGGTCATTGCGGCCGCGGCAAATGAGCTTTTGACAATTCGCTTCATGGCCGCAGTCAAACCTTGAACAAATCGTCGAGCTGCGATTCGAGCGCAGTTTTGGCCTGCTCCGCGCGCTCCTTTCGCAACTTGATCTCGGCGATGACCTGTGTCCGCACTGGTTCATTGAGGCGATAGATCAGCTCCTTCTTGCGCGCGAGATCGGCTGTCCCCTCGATTTCCGACAC
Source organism: Caballeronia sp. PC1 (assembly GCF_021353155.1). Lineage (NCBI taxonomy): Bacteria > Pseudomonadati > Pseudomonadota > Betaproteobacteria > Burkholderiales > Burkholderiaceae > Caballeronia > Caballeronia sp. PC1. Next base: position 13,025 of record NZ_JAJUBH010000004.1, on the reverse strand, counting down.
GAGTTCATCGATCGTGGCGCTGGCCGCGACATTGGCAACGGGAGACGGCGTCACGGGCCGAGCGGCTTCACGTTCATCTGCTCGCGTGTTGGCAGGCGCGCGAACCGGAGCAGCATCGAGATCGGACTGCGCGCGCAACTCTATCGCGTAGTCGCGGAAGGTCTTCGTGAACGTCTTTCCCGAAATGTCGGCGTTCTCGGCCATCCGCTTCTGCAGATTTTCCAGTTGTGACTGCGTGATCGCGCGCAGCGGTGCGAAGTAGTTGTTGTAGTCCTCAAACGTGGTGAAGCCCTTCGTCGTCTTCCACGCGGCGCGGCTCTCGCGACCGCCGAATCCCCAAGCGAAGCCGCCGAAGATCCCGACGATCTGCGTCACCACAAAAATCACTGCGAGCGTGATGAACGCGGCGGCGCCTTCGCTGCGCGTCGACGACGACTCTTCCGCGCGCGCCCGGTCATCGGCAGCCTTCTGGCTAGACATGAGTTCCGCAGGGACTGCATTGGCCGTGGCGAACGGATTGCCGGCATCGGCGCTTTGGCTCATGCCCATTGCTTCACGCGTCTGCTCGGCGTTGAGATTGCTCCAGCGCATCCAAGTCGACGTCACAGCGATGATCACAATCACTGCAATCGTCACGCCCACCATGAAGTAGCTGTGGTTGGTGCCGATGCGATTCACGACCTGTGTATAGTCCGGTTCGCCGTCGTCGAGCGACTGGTCATCGTCGAGCTTGACCTTGCGGCTTGAGAAGCGCTCCTGGGTCTTGTCTTGCTTCCACTGCTTGCGGCTACGGACGACAAGATTCGAGCGGTATAACTGATGCCCGGCCACGTGCGTCAGGAACACCATGATCACGCAGAGCACGAGTACGATCGCCACCATCAGCAGTGTGTGCGTATTTGCACTGCCGTCGCGAGCCATCCAGCTTCCGAGCAGATATGAAAACCCAAGGCCTTCGGCGATGACCAGCACGGTCAGGAGCGCGAGAAGCCACACCGGCGTCGGGGAGCGACCACTGTCATCGGCCTTGGAGAGATATGCGTTGCGCTTGTTGAATTCTTCCTTTGACAGATACGAGATGAACTTGTTGTAGTCGCCACAGAGCGTGCGTTCCGAGTCGGTCCACCCGCCCTGTCCGTGAATCCCATGGCGCGCGAGGCGTGCAGTCTTGCCTAGCACGGGAAACGTGTATTTCCAGTGGTTCAGCCAGAACTCAAGCGTCGAACGGTATGCGAACGCGCCGACCGCAACGACGGCGGCCACGACGCACCAAATAACGGTGCTGAGATTGGCCTGTATGAGGTCCATCATGATCGTTTGTTCCTATTCTTATGTGCGTGCGATGACTGGCACGTATTCGACAGTGAAATACTGGCTGCTCTTATGGCGCACGAGTTCGCCTGCAGTCGCCTTGCCGTTCGCGAAGATGATGTCGGCGCAATCGAATACGCCCGCGTTATTGACGAACACTCGATACAGTACGCCGCCATCCACAGCGTAGGCATTGACTTCTGGAGACAGGCGCACCTGTGCGGGGCCTGCCAAACCGCCGCTCTGCTGATAGTCCTTCCAGACCAGCAACGTCGGCTTCGTGCCAGCCGTCGAGCCGTTGCGGAGGACGGACACGTCCTTCAGCGCGAGATACTGTCCGTTCAGCGTTGCGCCCCAGCTGCTGCCGTACAAGTTCTGCACGTGGTCCCTCACAGGCACGGCCTGATCGTCCGCAACTGACTTCATCGCGTGCGAAACGCGCGGGCGATCGTTCATGCAACTCTTCGTGACCGGCGCTTCGTCGGCGACTGCCTTGGACATCAAGGAGAAAGAAGGCGAGACGGGCGTGGCGGCGAAACGAAGGCCGATTGCTGCGGGCATCGTTTCGCGCCAGCCGAAGTCGATGCTATCAGTTGTCACCGTCGAGACAGCTTCGATGGGCTTCGAAGTCGAACCCGACGGCGCTGCGGCGATCCGGGTCGTGCTCGTCTGCGCCTTCTTCGGACGTGCGGGCCTCTGTGCGACCGCCGTCTGCGTCTGGCCGGGTTTCACGCTCGCCGCTTGCACGCGGGCATCGTCTTGTTGCGACGACAACGGCCGATAATACTGATACTTCGGAACGCGGCTGCTCGCGTAGCTTTGCAGGATGTCGGTTCTCGCGCCAGCCAGATCCACGATCTCGACGCGACGATTCTGCGCGCGTCCTTCCTCGGTCCGGTTATCCGCGATCGGCAAGGTCTCGCCCGCGCCTTGATAAAAAACGTTCCCCGCTGCCACGCCGTGTTCCGCGAACAATTTGGCCACCGTGCGCGCGCGGCGCTCCGATAGAGCGGCGTTCAGTTCCGAGTTGCCCGTGTCGTCCGTGTGGCCGATCAACAGAATCTTCGCATTGGCTGCGGCAGCCTTGTCGCCATCGCCCGAGGCCTCTGCTACACGGGTCGATGTCCGGTATTGCTCTGCGATTTCGGCGAAGTAGACTTTCGCGTCGGGTGTCAGCTCCGCGGAACCAGTCTCGAACTGCGTGTGGCGCGTCGTATCAACGATCGTGAACGAGCTTCCGATCTGTTCAGTCTTGCCCGTGTCTGCCGCCCGGACTTCGAGCGGAGCGGCCGTATAGATGAGATCGTGCTTAGCTGCAATCTTAGAAAGCGCACAGCGCCGGCTGTCGACAGCATGGCCGACCAGTCCGCCGGCGATACCGCCCGCCGTCGCCGCGATGGCCGCTGCCGCCACTTTATTCTTGGGCGCAATGACTGCGCCGAGAATCGCGCCAAGGCCAACGCCCACTGCAATACCGGTGTTCCGGCTGCTGTTCGCACAGGGATCGGGATTGGCGAATGTGCTTTCGAAGATATTGAGGTCGCTTTGTCCAGAAGCGCCCTCTCTGTTGTTGCTTTGAAGGCCGCCAGTGTTGGCGCACCCCGTCACGGCAAAAATAGTGATCGTGGCAAGCCATAATGGCCTTGCCCTGCCAAATGCGATTGACATTCGCCCCTCAGTTCTTGGTTTTTATCGCGTCCGTTCGGCCGCTGCTTTTCGTTCCCCGTCGATGCGGCATGACAGGCCCACCTGGAGTGGTTTACGGCAAGCTCTTAATTAACTTTAGTGCTCTCTTGGCGCTATGAGGCAAATCGATCAAAATTTGAGAGCGCGAATGATGGATTGAGTTACGAGCCTGAGCGCGTCGACCCCTTCGAACCGTCAAGGCGGTAGGACCGGGCTCCATTGTGTGCAGACCGGCGAGCCATTCAACATAGTGTCCGTGCCTCGCGCCGCGCACATGCGCATGACTTTGCTTACCCGCATCCGCAACTTCTGTCTCGAAGGTGATCACTGCACCCAAGCAGGCCGCCGCCCCGAAAACAGATCCGACGACGAAGGCTGCAGCCATTGCCAGCGCAATCAAGCGATCAGTTTGCTGAGTCATCGCGCACCAAGCACGTGGCAACGGGCCTTGAGCCGAAGCAGATCACGGTCGTGCTCACCGCGTTGGAAGAAGTGACGAAGCGATCCTCGGCCGCGTGTTTTTTTTGAGAGAGACAAGCGAAGGAAGAGAAGCTTCTCGCGGTCATCGATTGATACTTCCGCCTAGTGAACTTGCTCAAAAGGACAGGTGCAATGGCTGAACGAGACCTTTCCCGACGACGAACGCGGCTCGGCCTTTGCAGACGTACAGGCACCGCCCTTCACTCGGCTGCTGCAGATCGCTTTCCCGACGTTGGATGTTCAGCCTCCCCGAAATTCATAGTCGGCCAATGAGAACGCCCGACCATTAAGCGACCCCCAATTCACCAAGAAGCAGTGCCATCAAACATGGACTTGCGGCTCCGTTGCGTCCACTGCGTCGGTGGGGCTGCCCAACTCACGTGTGGCTTAGCCGGTCGAAAAAGCATCTGTGCTGAGCGTGGATCGCAGCAAATCGTGACCTATGGTCGTCCGCTTACATCGGTTTCTCCCGACGGCAGGCTTGCGGGGCGAATTGTGCAGCGCTCGCCGCCTCTCAATGAGCTTTACAGCACTCGCAACGCGCCAGTGAGTGTTCGCCTACCTGTTGAGTAGTTCAAGCCGCGACTGCCCCTCGATCTCACAGTGCTTGTAGTTCATCCAGTAAAATGGCGCCGACACCAGATGTTCAACGAGATAGGAAGCATGGCGAATATGATGCCGGATGAATCACCGCTGTTCTCCGTTGTAGCCAGTCTGCCACGAGAGTCGTTGAGGAAGACAAGCCACGTGTATTTGGTAACGGACAACTGGGACGACTGGGATAAGTACCGTACGCAATTCTCGGTACACGTCATTGATGCGAAAAATGTAGACCATTTTCTTGGTTCTGCGAAGATCGGTGAGGTCGGTCTTCGTCCGAAAAGTAAACGCGAAGTGTTGGCACCCGGCTTCCGCGCACCTACCCTCGAGTCTGAGTTTGCAACGCTCGGGCCGAAGCACTTTTCCGTTGGGCAAAGTGAAAATTACTACGAGACTTTGAATGAAATTGATGACGAACTCTTCAGAACTCGCGTTCTTGAAGGTCTTCGCGACTGCGCTTACGATCTCACTACCCTTGACCTAAACCTGAACGAGGACGTAATGTCCGAGTCTCTTCTTAGAGACGTTCAGGAACGCAATGTAAGATATCGCTACCATCGCCTCGCGAACGGCGACGCGATCCTCACGAGGTTTCAATTCAGCTATACGCTCCCCGGTAGCACAGCGGAAGATAGTCCGCCGACTCTCACTTTCAAGGTTCGACCGCACAGCGAACCGCCCACAAACGTTCATGTGTTGATCGGGAGAAATGGTGTTGGAAAGACTCGTTGCATTCAGAATCTAATAACGTCCGTTCTAAGAGGCGATAGTGTAGAGCCGAAGTATGGGCGACTGGAGCGGCTCGGAGACAATGCGGAGAAGTGGACATTCGCTGGTGTAGTATCTGTATCATTTAGCGCGTTTGACGACTTCCATCCACCTTCTGTTGGTGATTCCGGCATACGAGCTTCACAAATTGGTTTGCGAGCCAAGGCTCAGGAAGATGTCGAAGGGGGCTCACACATAAAAACACCGGTTATGTTGGCCGATGATTTTGTCGACAGTCTCGAATTATGCCGAAGCGGGCCGAGGGCGAGACGGTGGGTGCAAGCTCTGGACACGCTCGAAACCGATTCGCTGTTTAAAGAAGCTAACGTCCGACATCTGCTTTATCTGGAGGATGAAGCTTGGAAGGCCGCTGCTAGAAAGCTGTTTAGGAAGCTGAGTTCTGGCCATGCGATAGTCTTATTGACGATGACTAGGCTGGTCGAACTAGTCGATGAGCGCACTCTCGTTATCTTGGACGAACCCGAAGGTCATCTCCACCCGCCTCTCCTGGCTGCTTTTGTTCGTGCGATCGCCGATCTGCTTGGCAAGCGCAACGGGGTCGCCTTGGTCGCAACACATTCTCCCGTGGTTCTGCAAGAAGTACCCATGTTATGCGCCTGGAAATTGCGCCGTTCGGGTGCCGTATCGGTGGCAGAGCGACCGACAATCGAGACGTTTGGGGAGAACGTTGGAATTTTGACGAGTGAGGTGTTCGGCTTGGATGTGACTCGTTCTGGTTTTCACAGCCTGCTCGAAAAAGCTGTTAGGGCGAGCAAAAAATATGAGGACATACTCGACCATTTCTCGGGCGAATTGGGCTCGGAAGCTAGAGCCATCGTACGGGGATTGATTGCCGCAGAGAAGCACGGATAAGAAATGAGAGTAATAGAGCGACCAAAATACGCCGTGGCCCAAGTCTTTGCAGATTGCCTCAAAGTCAAGAGGGACAAGAACCTTAAAGCTCGCCTTCAATGCGTTGCGTCCGAGATCACGGCAATGTCCCGGGCGTAGTTGAAGGTTGAAGGCGGCGGTTCCCCGTTGGAAATCCGAGAGAATCGGGTTTCGACGACCAACTTCCCGGACAGGGAACCAAGGAGAACCGCCAAATGAAGCGTACCAAGAAGAAGCCCCAAAGCGCCAGCGCGCCGTTGCACGTGGTGCCCAAGCAGGACCCGGAAGGACTGCGTGCCTGTTTTGCCGAGAACAGTCAGCTCCTGTTGCCCATGCTCGATCTGATTCAGAACACCCGCGCGAGCATCGACGAGTTGATGCACGAAGCCGGCCGTAGCCTTGTCGAGCAACTGCTGGTGATCTCGGCGACGGAAGTCGCCGGCGAGAAGCATCCGGGCCGCAGAGGCGGCGAGATCCGCTGGCACGGCTCGCAGCAAGGCCAGATTGTGATGGACGAACGCAAGTTGAACGTGAAGCGGCCGCGCCTTCGGCGTCGTGGCGGCGGCGAAGTGCCGGTCCCCGCCTACGAGCAATTGAACGAGAATCCGCGGCTCGCCGAGCGCGTGCACGAGATCATGGTCACGGGCGTGTCGACGCGCAAATATGCCAAGGTCCTGCCCGAGATGGCCGGCACCGTTGGCATCTCCAAGAGCAGCGTCTCGCGCGAGTTCATCAAGGCCAGCCAGACGGCGCTCACCGAGCTGATGGGGCGGCGCTTCGATGACAAGGACTTTCTGGCGATCTACCTTGACGGCATCATCGTCGACTCACGTCACATCATCGCCGCTATCGGCGTGGACAGCCCCGGCGAGAAACACCTCCTGGGTCTCGCGAGCGGGTCGAGTGAGAACGCCCAGGTCGTCAGGATCTGTTGCGCGGACTGATCGAGCGCGGCGTGCCTGCGGATCGCGAATACCTGTTCGTGATCGATGGTTCCAAAGCGCTGCGCTCGGCCATCGAGGAGTTCTTCGGCGAACGCGCCCACGTGCAGCGCTGCCGTGTGCACAAGCAGCGCAACGTCCTCGAGCGCCTGCCCAAGGAGAGCGTTTCGCAAACCGCCGCGATCATGAAGGCCGCCTACAAGTTGTCGACCGACGATGGCATCGCCAAGCTCAAGACGCACGCGGCGTGGCTCAAGGCCGACTATCCGGACGCCTCGGCCGCACTGCTCGAGGGGCTGGAGGAAACTTTCACGGTGAACAAGCTGGGCCTGACGCCGGCGCTCATGCGCGGGCTGTCGACGACCAACATCATCGAGAATCCCAACGGCGCGGTGCGCCGTGTCGCGGGGCGCGTGAAGCGCTATCGCGACGCCGACATGGCGTTGCGCTGGACAGCCGCGGGCTTCCTGGAAGCTGAGAAGCACTTCCGAAAAATCCTCGGCGTGAATGAACTCTGGATTCTCGCTGCGGCCTTGAAACGGTCACGCTCGAAATCAATTGACCATGATCGGAAGGTTGCCTAACCTATGCCGCACCCGCCGTCCCAACCTTCAACTGTCTTCGGGACATCGCCGAGATCACGACCGCGGAAAATCAGTACAGACAAAAGGCAGATATTCTGGCCTTTCATGAGGTAATTAAGACAGACGGGGTTGGGACGTGTATCTCGACGAAGGAAATGGAGAATTTATACGATACAGTTTTCGCGAGAAAGTCATCGCCTGTTCGGAAGTCGTACTACGACAAACTCATGTTGGCGCCCAAAAATGGAATCTGTCCATTGTGCGGGCACAGAGACGTATCAACCATAGACCACTACCTACCGAAGTCGGAGTATCCCGCTTTCGCAGTGACTCCCATTAATCTTGTTCCTGCGTGTTCGGAGTGCAATCACACTAAATTACAACATTTTCCCGAGAGCGATGTTGAGCAGCTAATACACCCATACTTCGACGTCTTACCGTCAGGAGTTTGGTTGGTCGCTGATTTGGAGCATTCGCAACCGCCCTCCGTGCGATTCCGAATATCTGTAGAGGGCGATTTCGATCAAATGCATTTGAAGCGCCTGAAGCTGCACTTCGAGAAGTTCGAGCTCGCGAAGCTATACGCATCACAGGCCGGCACCATTCTTTCCGGTATTGCAGGAAAGCTCACAAACGCGTGGGTGCGCGGAGGCAAGGACGAGGTGAAATTCCTGTTGACCGAGGATGCCGACTCTTGGGGAAAGCACCATAAAAATTGTTGGCAAGCCGCGCTATACACGACGCTTGCAGATTCCAACTGGTTCTGTGAGGAGGGCTTTGCTTATGCCGCGGTGGAGGCCGTAAGCGAATGATCGAGTCATTCGACGTGAATGTTCATGCCGATTTTTGGGCAGGATGTGCGTCCGCGCTTTCGCATCAAGGGGCATATTGGAAACGACCGTCGTGACCTTGGATTTTCGATCACGCGGTGTTGGTGGACGTCATAGAATTTTCAGATACGCGTCTCGCACGTTGGAAGTCATGTCGCTCGTAGAGACGAGCGCGGGCTTCTCGTGCATGACGCGCAACAAGTGCGTATGCCCCGCCTCCGCCGATATGTTCCCTTCTTGCGTTTACTTCGTGACTGGTGCAATTTCTGCCGCTGAACGTCCCTCCGTTAGCGTCTCCTCGACGATGCCGCGTTTTTGGTCGCGGTGCGTCGCCGGTACTCTGTGGACACCGTCGCATTTGTGCCCGCGAGAGCATGGCCATTCTCATCGGACGTTTACACGGTCAGGTTCCGACGGAAACCCGAGGCAGCGAGGAGCGTCTAAGTTCGAGGGTCTAATCGCTGTACTGGTATAATCGCGCAGAAAAACGAAAAAACAAGAAAATGTCCAGCTTCCCTAGCAAGCTTCCCGCTGATTGTCCACTCGCAACCGCGAAGCCATGCGGCGGCGATGTTTACCACGCCTGCAAGACCAGTGTCCCGGACGCAGGCGACTTTGCTACCTACGAGGAGATGGGATTGCGCCCAAATGCTCGGGGCGATGCCGCGTGCAAGCGATTCGGGCTATCCGTCTTTCCGAAGAAATCGGACTGCGAACACGCCATGCGACTGATTCCATCAATCGGGACATACGTTGCGAGAGCAACGCTTCGAGCCGACCACGGAGAAATCGCCGACACGCACAGTACATTGCCGAACCATCAGACATGGTGGCCGTTCGAAGACGTTGATCGTGCATCACTGTTCTCGTGATAGGGGCAAGCCATGTTATGGACGTTTGACGGAGCGTCAGAGGATCCAAGTAGGTTTGGAAGCCTTGAACCCGAGCATGTTCTCTATGAACTCGACGGCCCAAAGATTTTCACGCTTAGGGTGCAGGGAAAGTTGCATCTTGTCTACGAGTCCTGCGTAGATGTGGAGTCGAAAACGGTCCGATTTTTGGTCGCGCCGACTAGCAGCCTCTTGCTCGATGATTTGACGTCGGGAACGAGATCAGTGCTGGAAGTTCTGGATCAGCCTTGGGTGTGGGTAGTGGACCAGGGGTTCCAAGGCGACAGTCTGTCATGTCATGTTTTGGATAATGGTCTCGCATCCGTCCCAATCGGATTCAAACCCGAAAGGGACATCATGCTCTGGCCGCACCTTATGCCGCTATTGGCCGTCAGGATGATTGGGCCTGATATTCGTCGAGGGAATGTTCCGGCAAGTGTAATTAAGCGGGCGGCAGATGCAGTTCCGGCTGCACTCAAGAAATGTTTCGATCGACGGAATCGCGATGCAACGACGCAGGGCCGACCGGATAATTCCCGGCGAACTTTTTACGATCTACCCGCACAAAGGTTCGCCTTCAACAGCTTTGAAATAGCCTTCCACGAAGGATTGTCATCCACACAGAGCCATCTCAATCTCTCTGACGACGCTTTCGGCTACGAGGCAGATGGAGATGAACTCCGGCGCGCTCTTGAATGGGCGAAGGGGGATACCGATTCAAACCCAGACGTTGTTATGGCCGAAGCAGTGGAGAAACTCGTTCCCCCCATGCATGGCGTTGTAGAATCGGTCGAAGTGAAGGGAAGAATGCTGCAGAGCATTGAACCCATTGTGTTAAAGCGCACTGCAACTAAGCGAGTGAAACTCTTTCTTGCGACGCAAAGGGCGGCAGAGCGAGTCCTTGTGGGATTCGAAGGTTTCGTGGACGAATTGGATAAGGGCAAGCTGTCTTTCATCTTGCGTGGTACCAAAGACGGCGCAGAAATTACCTTCACGTTCTCCGAAGAGTTCTATGACGACATTCTGGAAGCTTTCAGCTCCAGCGCTCGAGTCGCAGTGTCAGGAAGGAGGACCCTCGCTCGACAACCAATTGAAGTCATCGGCTTTGAACCGATATCTGCCCGATCGAGTGACCTAGACGCTGACTGATTGAGTTCAGAGACCTTTGTCGTTGTTGTTAGGTTGCCCACCTTTTCCACCGATGGCCAGCCCATCTACGGAAAAGCTCTTGTGCAACAAGACATGGCCGGACAGGATCGAGGCGACGCTGTGCTCCCGATTTTCTTTCGCCGCTTCAACGGCTGCGTGGTCAGGCATTTTGGCGTCGAGAATGTCCAGGATCAATTGCTCAGGCGCTGCGACCTCACGCTTCAATCGAACCCACTCCTGCCGCAGAATGACGTTTGTTAAGTTCGTGGCAATGTCGATGGATCGCGCCATGCTATCGAACGTTTCCTTGGCATCGTATTTACCCGCTTCTGCAGAACGCTCAAGGTCGTGCAAATACACACGCAGAGCGTTAATGGCATCCAGTAAGCCCTTGTGCGCATCTTCGACCTTATTCAGCCGCAAGACGATGCGCACCTGAATCTGATGCTGCTCGCTGAGACTCTTGGCGTTATACGCGACGAAATCCTTGCGCTGCGTTTCACAAAAGTCGAACACTCCTTGAGGATCTTGATCCCAACGCTTATCGTGCTCTTCGCCGAGCTTCGAGAAAAGCGCTTTCCAGCCCTCAGCAATCTCCAAGGTCAGCGACACGTAACGGGACACGTCGCCCCGAAGGTCGTCTATCCATTTTTGGCGCTTTTCAGCGATGAAGGTGGATGCAGTGCGTGCGGTGGAGACGCGCTGCACGTCGAGCGTGTCGCGAGATATCTTCTCGGCTTGTTTGAGCGAGCGGCGAGCGATGTAGAACTGCATTCCGACGCCTGCGGCTGCGACGATTGCCGCCCAACCCGCTGAATGAATGCTCATCTGTTCGTTTGTGTGTTGGTCCGTAAGCGGCCAGCGAACCCGTCTTGACGGGCGAAGGGCTACGCGACAGACGTGAGAGGCTGCCAGTTATGAGGCAGCAAAGATGCGATATCGCACGCTTTGTGGGTCGGCAAGCGTGTCAGGATGTCTTTCAGATACGCGTGGGGTTCGTGCCCGTTCAGTTGCGCTGAGCGAATGAGGCTCATGATCACAGCCCCACGTTGGCCTGCGCGAAGCGACCCCGCAAACAACCAATTGGTCCTGCCGATGGCCCATGGGCGTATTTGATTTTCGACCCAATTGTTGTCGATTGGTACGTGCCCGTCATCGAGGTAGCGCGTCAGCGCCTCCCAGCGCTTCAGGCTGTAATCCAAAGCCTTCGCAATGGCCGATCCGTCAGAAACGAGTTTCCGCTGTGTGACAAGCCATTCATAGAGCGCGTCGCACACGGGCTTGGCTCGGCTTTTACGAAGTTGGCGTCGAGCTTCGACATCCAAGGTCGCGGCATCGCGCTCGATGTCATAGAGCTCGGTGAAGAACGGTAGCGCCTGCTCAGCAAGCTGGCTGCTGTGATTGGCGTGCAGTTCGAAGAATTTGCGCCTCGCGTGAGCTGCGCAGCCGATTTCGGTGATGCCCTGAAGAAATGAGGCCTTGTAACCGCCGTAGTCATCACACACCAGCTTGCCACGCCAGCCGTCTAAGAACGTACGGGCATGCTCTCCAGCTCGGCTGCCCGCGAAGTCGTACACCACCGCGCGAAGGTGACTGAATTGCGTGGACGTATATGCCCACAGATAAGCCCGATGCGTCTTCCCTTGCCGGGGCTGAGCATCTGCACCGGCGTTTCGTCGGCGTGCAACACGCCTTGCTGCAAGATCTCTCGACGAAGGGCGTCGACCAGTGGCTGCAACTGCGCGCCACATGTGCCCACCCACGCTCCCAGCGTGGATCTCGGTATCGCCAGGCCCGCCCGAGCAAAGATCTGCTCCTGACGGTACAGCGGCAAGTGATCTGCGAATTTGTTGACCAGTACCGACGCTAGAAGTCCGGTGGTTGGGATGCCCTTGTCGATGACGTGCGCGGGCACGGGTGCCTGGATTAGCGTCTCACAGTGGCGACATACCCATTTACCGCGAATGTGTCGCTCCACCTTGAACACGCCCGGCGCGTAATCTAACTTCTCGCTGATGTCTTCGCCGATACGAACACGTTCGCATCCGCATTGGCACACCGTGTTGTCCGGTTCGTGACGGATGTCGACACGCGGCAACTGCGGCGGCAAGGGTGCGCGCTTGGACGGTTCGTGTTGGCGCTTGCGTGAAGGCTCGAGCTCTTCGAGCTCTATCTCAATGGCAGCCAGGTCGCCATCAATCGCCTCGTCAAGCAGGCTCATTTGCTCGCTGTTGAGCTGTTCGCTGCGCCGGCCAAACTGCTGGCGCCTGAGCACGGAGATCTCGTGAGTCAGTTGGTCGATGCGAGTTTGTCGGTAATGCAGCTCCCGTTCTAGCTCACCGAGCTCTCGCCGTTTCTCCGTTACCTCCAGATCCTTGGCGTGGACCTCGGCGAGCAGTTGCGCTGCGAGGGCGCGCAACTGCTCTGGATTGAGGTCGTCGAGGTCGGCCGGCGGGTTCATGCAGACCAGTCTGCCAGAACCCCGCAAACGCGAGAAGCAGAACTGTATACGTCGCCCTTAACGCGTCAGATTATGCGTATCACGCCATCTTGGCCGATGCGCTGCCACGGCAGCCCGAGCACCAAGCCCGCCAGTTGCTCGTGCGTGAGCAACTGCTGCTTGGGTTCGCTGCCAGCGTGCGGCCAGACGAACCGCCCCTCGTTCAGCCGGCGCGCTGCCAACCAGATGCCGATGCCATCGTGGACGAGAACCTTCAGTCGGTTGGCGCGGCGGTTGGTGAACAGATAGGCGTGGTGCGGATGCGCGGCGCCGAACACCTTCACCACGCGCCCCAACGCCGTGTCGAAGCCGGCCCGCATGTCCAGCGGATCGACTGCTAGCCAGATCTCGTCGACACGAATCACCGCAGCCACTCGCGCAGCCACGTCGCGCAT